>NZ_QAJI01000001.1:0-9732 GCF_003852495.1 Taibaiella sp. KBW10
GTCTATCGTGTTGGTAGGCGCTAAAGTAACTTAATGATGCGCCATAAAGGTCAAAACAGCTAAACGCACGCTCGGAAATGTATCATAAACAGTCGTTCCCCTAATACCGCTGCCCTGTCCTTAAGGCACTATATATTATATATGCATGATACAAACACGATCATACTATTATAACACGCAGACGGCTACGATAATCAATACGCTATACCAACAGTGCTTATACTATATATAATAACAGCGGCCCGTATCAATACCGGCCGCTGTTATTATATCCCATCATAAATCGATAGGTTTATGTCTTTTTAGTTGTTTTCCCTATCTCTTTAGGCAACCGATTGTTTTCTTTCAACGCTTTATTCAATAGATACTCGATCTGTCCGTTCACACTGCGAAACTCATCTGCCGACCATTTCTCCAATGCCTTATAAATATCGGCATCCATTCTAAGCATAAAGTTCTTTTTATCCGGCATAATATATTAAGTTGATATTATTGATATAAAGTACCGGTATTCAATACCGGTGCAGCAGCCTTCTCCC
This sequence comes from Taibaiella sp. KBW10, assembly GCF_003852495.1. Taxonomy (GTDB): domain Bacteria; phylum Bacteroidota; class Bacteroidia; order Chitinophagales; family Chitinophagaceae; genus Edaphocola. The sequence continues at coordinate 540 of NZ_QAJI01000001.1, forward strand.
CGCAAAGTACTACCATCAGGTTGCTGACCATAGCAGCCTTCTTCTCGTTATCCAGTTCTACAATATCTTTTTCTGATAATTTCTGTAAAGCCATCTCAACCATACCCACCGCGCCTTCTACAATTTTGGCCCGTGCTGCAACAATAGCAGTCGCTTGCTGCCGCTGTAACATAGCACCGGCAATCTCAGAGGCATAGGCCAGATGACTGATCCTTGCTTCTTTGATCACAATACCTGCAGGAGCCAAACGATCTGTCAGTTCTTTTTCCAAGATATGATTTACGGCATCCCCACCCTCTCTCAAGGTAATCGTCATTTCTTTCTCTTCTGCTTCCAGATTATCGTAAGGAAAGCTATTGGCCAAATGACGCACCGCTGCTTCACTTTGTATTTTTACATAGGAAGCATAATTGCTCACTTCATAAGCCGCTTTATAGGTATCCCCTACCTGCCAAACGATTACTGCAGCAATCTCGATCGGATTACCCATCTTATCATTAACCTTAAGATTCTGTCCTTGTAAGTTATCGGAACGTAAGCTCACTTTAAGAGAAGAATACAGAGGATTTACGAAGAACAATCCGTTATCCTTTACACTACCCACATATTTACCAAAGAAATTCAACACCCTGGAGTGATTGGGATTAATAATCATCAATCCTTTTAAAATAAAGAAGGAGGCCAGCATCAGCAATACACCCAAAACAACAAAGACGGGACTTGTTTCGAAAAGGGTAAAACAAAAAACGGCAATCCCCATACATACCAGGGAAATGACTAGGGCTATATAGCCGGATACGGGTTTAATTAATTTTTCCATAAAAATATTTTTATATTGTTATGATATCAAAATTATATCATTTTAAAATAATTTCAAAATTTATTTTCTGCGGATAACAGTCGCCATTTATAGAAATATGTACGTTTTTCGATTTTAAATATACCTTTGCCAAATTATTATTGAACAGCATGGCAAAGAATTTACTCATAGTGGAGTCGCCGGCAAAGGCCAAAACGATCGAAAAAATTTTAGGGAAAGACTTTGAGGTAAAATCAAGTTTTGGACATATCAGAGACCTCGAAAAAGAGGGAATGGGTATTGATATTGAGAATGGTTTTGCCCCCAAATATATTGTATCGGATGATAAAGCCCGAGTGGTTAAAGAACTCAAATCATTAGCAAAAAAAGCGGATGAAGTATGGCTCGCAACGGATGAGGATCGTGAAGGAGAAGCCATATCCTGGCACCTTTGCGAGGAACTAGGCTTGAATCCGTACACGACAAAACGCATTGTGTTTCACGAGATCACCAAACCTGCCATTCAAAAGGCGGTACAAAATCCCAGAACCGTAAATATGGACCTGGTGAATGCACAACAGGCCAGAAGGGTTTTGGACCGTATTGTGGGTTTCGAAATCTCTCCCGTATTGTGGCGCAAGCTTAGCGGCAAAAGCCTTTCGGCAGGCCGTGTACAATCGGTTGCGGTAAAGCTGATTGTAGAACGGGAAAGGGAGATCAATCAATTTAAAACGGAAAGTAGTTATAAAGTTGAGGCGCTGTTTGAAGCACAGGACATCAATAAAAGACTGGTCACGTTTAAGGCGGAAGGTGCCCGGATCAGCCAGCAGAAATATGCAAAGCAGTTTCTGGAAAAATGTATCGGCGCTGCCTTTACGGTAAACAATGTTGAAGTAAAACCAGGTAAAAAAACACCTTCAGCCCCCTTTACCACTTCAACTTTACAACAGGAGGCCAGTAGAAAACTGGGCTACTCTGTAAGCCGTACGATGCGCCTGGCGCAGACTTTGTACGAAAATGGTTATATTACCTATATGCGTACCGACAGTGTAAACCTCAGCGAAACTGCTTTGGCAAACGCAGCGCATGCAATAGAAAAGCAATACGGAAAACAATACCATAAAAGAAGACAATACCAGACCAAAAACCAATCAGCACAGGAAGCGCATGAGGCCATTCGTCCGACAGAGATGATGGTAGCTCATATTGGGGAAATGGATGGCCAACGGTTATATGACCTGATCTGGAAAAGAACGATTGCCAGTCAGATGGAAGATGCCATTACCGAAAAAACAGTAGCGACAATTGACATCTCGACCCTGCCCCAGGATAAATTGGTGGCAACAGGAGAAGTTATCAAGTTTGATGGTTTTCTGAAAGTATATTTTGAAGGTAAGGATGATGAAGATGATGATGCACAAGAAGGTCTATTGCCCCCATTGAATAAAGGACAGCAATTACCTTTGCAGGAAATGAAGGCTACAGAGCGTTTCAGCCGTCCGGCTCCACGATATACGGAGGCGAGCCTGGTAAAGAAATTAGAAGAATTAGGCATTGGCCGTCCCTCTACTTATGCCCCTACCATCAGCACGATACAGCAAAGAAATTATGTAGAGAAAAATAATAAAGAAGGCATACAACGGAATTACAATGTACTGTCTCTAAAAAATAACAGCATCGTAGAACGGGTGGATGCAGAGATTACGGGTGCAGAGAAGAATAAAATGTTCCCAACGGATTTGGGTATGGTGGTAACGGACTTTTTAACAGAGCACTTCCCGGAGATCATGACGTACAGCTTTACGGCCAGTATAGAGCATGAATTTGATGAAATTGCTGCAGGTAAAAAGCAATGGAATCAAATGATCGGGAATTTCTACCAACCGTTCCACAATAAGGTAGCCGATACGCTTGAAAATGCAGGAAGGGCTGTGGGCGAGCGCATTTTAGGTAATGATCCGCAAAGTGGCAAGGTCGTGATTGCCCGTTTGGGTCGTTTTGGCCCTATGGTGCAGATCGGTGCCAGCGATGATGAGGAGAAACCAAAATTTGCAACCTTAAAACGCACGCAAAGTATCGAGACGATTAGCTTTGAAGAGGCGCTGGACCTGTTTAAACTACCATTAATACTGGGCGATTATCAGGCACAGGAAGTCATGGTGGGTGTAGGCCGTTTTGGTCCTTACATAAAATGGGGAGAGAGCTTTATTTCTATGCCTAAAGGCGAAGATCCGCTGATGGTTGATATGGATAGGGCGATTGACATCATTAAAGAAAAACAGGCGGCAGATGCCCCTATTGGTCATTACAAAGGCAATCCGATTACGAAGGGTACCGGCCGTTTCGGTCCTTTTATCAAGTATCAGGATATTTATATCAATGTACCCAGAGCTTATAATTTTGAGCAGCTGTCCCAAAAAGATATTGACGAATTGGTCTCTAAAAAACTGGAGAAGGAAGCAAACCGCTTTATCCAGCAATGGCCGGAAGAAAAGATCGCCATTGAGAATGGGCGTTGGGGTCCTTTTATCCGGTTTGGCAAAGACATGCTGAAACTTGGCCGGAAAGCAGACGGAGAAAAGTATGTGGCCGAAGACATGACAGATATTTCCTTAGAGGAAGTGAAGAAAATGATCATTGCCATTAATCCACAGGCATTCGAAAAGAAAACTAAAAAGGCGGCTACCAAAAAAGCTGCTGCCCCTAAAAAAGCCGCTACTAAAAAAACGGCGGCAAAGAAACCCGCCGCGACAAAAGCAGTAGCCAAAAAGAAATAAAACAATTGCTCCTTAATGGGGCAATTGTTAGTTATAATCTGTAAAGAAGATTCGGGCAATGGCCATTATTAAAGTAGAAAATTTAGTAAAACGATACGAACAGTTTACCGCGGTAAACGGGATAAGTTTCGAAGTGGCCCAAGGAGAGATCTTTGGATTGCTGGGACCGAATGGTGCCGGTAAGACAACCACTCTAGAGATTATCGAAACCTTAAGAGCGAAAACCTCGGGCAAGGTCTGGGTGGATGGCATCGATCTGGATAAAGCTCCTCAGGAAATCAAAAAAATAATCGGCGTACAATTGCAGTCCTCGGGTTTTTATCCAAATCTGAACCTGAAGGAATTGATTGAGCTATTTGCGGGTTTGTATAACGAAACCGTAGATCCTATGGCGCTTTTACGCAGTGTAAACCTGGAGGATAAAGCCAAAAATAAATTTAAGCAGTTGTCGGGCGGACAAAAACAACGTTTTTCGATTGCCACGACTTTGATTAATCATCCCAAAATCATTTTCCTGGATGAACCCACGACCGGGCTTGATCCACAGGCGCGCCGTAACCTATGGGACCTGATCAAACAATTGAAGCAAAACGGAACGACTATCGTGATCACCACGCATTATATGGATGAAGCAGAGGAATTATGTGACCGGGTCGCGATTGTGGATGCCGGAACCATCATTCAGCAGGATACACCCGATAAGCTCATTGATCAATTATTGGCCAGCGGATTCCAAAGGCTAAAGAAAACAAAGGAAGCAAATCTTGAAGATGTTTTCCTTAACCTGACCGGAAAAGACCTGAGAGAAAGTTAAGCGCTCATTTTCTGTTACTTTAAAATCAATATAGTCCAGACATTTTTGTATTTATTTATTGCTTTCTATGACCCTTTTACTTGAGCAAACATTTACGCTGAGCACACTGTCCCAAATGGCACAAACCTTTTACGCCATCGCACAACCTTATACCGTATGGGCATTGAGCGGACAATTGGGCGCAGGCAAGACAACCTTTACCAGTGCCGTCTGTAGTTTATTGGGTGTAGAAGATGCGGTAAGCAGCCCTACTTTTTCGATTATCAATCATTATGAATACACCGATGCTACGGGAATTACAAAACAGCTTTTCCATAGCGACTGGTACCGCCTAGCCGATGAAGAAGAAGCGATTAATGCCGGTGTGGAGGATATGTTGCATACCGGAAACAACCTTTGTATTGTGGAATGGTGGGAACGCGCACCGGAACTCCTGCCTCCTAATACTTTGTTTGTAGCACTGGAAGTTATCGATGAAGAAACAAGAAAAATAAAATGCATGATTAATGGATAAAAAATTTGTTTTTATAAAAACGAGCCGTTATCTTTGCATTCCTTTCAAGGGTTAAAGGTCAAAAGAATTCTTTTGACTTTTTATTTGAAATACTTAATACGGGCATGGTGCAATGGTAGCATACGGGTCTCCAAAACCTTTGATCTGGGTTCGAATCCTAGTGCCCGTGCAAACACTGAAGCCTTCGGGCTTTTTTAATTTATACAAACTATGGCTAAATTCGGTTCATACATACAAGAAGCATACGAAGAGTTGGTTCACAAAGTGAGCTGGCCTTCTTGGAGTGCGTTACAATCTACAACTGCGGTTGTATTATTGGCGTTAGTAATTACGACACTCGTTATCTTTGGCTTGGACGCTGTTTGCGAAGCCCTGATGAAATTCGTATACAGTCTTGCCTAAACGAAAACCTTACAATGAGTGATATTATAGAAACCCCGGCCCAACCCGTTCAGGATACCAAATGGTATGTACTGCGTGTGGTGAGTGGTAAAGAAAGAAAAATAAAAGAACACCTGGATAAGGAAGTTCGCCTTAGCGGATGGAGCAATGCGATTATCCAAGTCTTGTGTCCGGTAGAAAAAGTATTTAAAGTAACGAATGGCAAGAAAGCTTTAAGAGAAAAAATCCTTTTTCCGGGCTATCTGATGATCGAAGCAGTAGCAGGTAAATTTAACGATACCATGTTACAAACAATCGTTTCGGTTACCGGTGTAATCCACTTTTTAGGAAAAGAAAACCCTACCCCACTTCGTAAATCTGAAGTGAACAAAATGTTCGGTAATCTTGATGAAGTGATGGAACAAGGGGTATTGATGGCCGAGCCGTTTATCCTTGGAGAAACCATCAAAGTTATTGACGGTCCGTTCAACGAATTTAATGGTACTATTGAAGAGGTAAGCGAAGAAAAACGCAAACTGAAAGTAAGCGTTAAGATCTTCGGACGTGCACAAATCGTAGAGTTAAACTTTACTCAGGTAGAAAAATTATCTTAAACACATTTTATATAACAAAAAAGGTATCTGTTTTCAGATACCTTTTTTGTTATATGCTTACACCACATTTATATGCTTACTCCGTATCCGCCGTTCTGTTGAAGGCAGCATTGAGTAAGGTATAGAGTTCTGGATGATGCTCTTGCAGGCGTTCCGGTTGTTGAAAGAAATATTCAGAGACCACCGCAAAAAACTCTGCTTCATTAGTCGCACCGTAAGGATTGATATCGGTAATATCATGTTGTCTTATTTCCTTTATATATTCATGCATTAAGCTTATCCAGGGCTTCACATTATCATCCTGCAAAATAGCCTCCGGAATGCCGTCTGTAGCCCCGTCCGACTTATCTAATAAATGTACAAACTCATGAATAGCGGTATTGGAATCCGTATCGTTAGCAAAACCGGCCCTAAGGTAAGGCAGGGATAAAATCATGGTGCGGTGCATTGCCCCATCTCCTACCATACCCACTACATCCCGCTCATTGCCCTCCAGTTCATAGTCTTTATTAAAGCGATCAGGGTAGACAAGCACCTCGTTCAGGTTATTATACATCCAGTTCTTAAAACGAAATAAAGGAATAATCCCCGCTGCAGCTATCAATACCCTATCCTGCATCGTCACCGCTGCATTATTGATTGGCGTGATTTTTATCTTGTGCAGAAAAAGCTGTACCCTTTCTTCAAACACCTGTTGCTCGGGGGCGGAAAGCTTCTGGTAAAAAGGTACTTGCTTGGCAAGCACTTGTTCCGTAGTCTCCTCTTCCGGAATCAGTTTCTGATCTACCTTAGCCGCTTTTCTGTATATGCGGAAGAGGTATAGACCAATCACAACTGCCAGTAATAAAATAAGTAATTGGTAGCTCATTATAACGGGTTATAAAATAGATTAAGTAATAATCTGTGCCCCTTGTTTGCGCACAAATATTGTTTTGATCATGATCGACTGTCCTTCTATCTTTCCTTCCACATAAGCGGTATCATTGGGATCGAGCTTAATGTTTTTCACCACCGTACCCAGGCTTGCATTCACCGTAGATCCCTTTACATCCAATGATTTGATCAGCACAACGCTATCGCCGTTTTCCAACTGATGTCCATTGCTATCCCGATGCAAATCTACACTTCCGTCACTTTCATGATCGCCGGTTGCCTTTGCCCATTCCATATGTTCTTCATCCAGGTACATCATATCTAACAGATCTGCCGCCCAGCTCTCCTGGCGAAAACGGTTCAGCATACGCCAGGCCACAACCTGTACTGCAGGTGCTTCATTCCACATTGCGGTACCCAGGCATTGCTGCCAATGCGCCGGTGTTAATTCTGCTTTCTTATCGACTTGCGTCAGGCAGGGCTCACAAATATAGATTTCCCGGTCAGATACGTTGCCGGCAGTCGGGGGCACTTCATAAATAGATAATCCTCCTTTTGCGTCACATAATTCACATTGGTTATGGCTGCGTTCCTGTAGTTGTTGTAGATTCATAATACGATCACAGATATGGCTTACATATCATTTTTTATTTTTTTATAACTGGTTACAATTCCTTTAATCAAAGAAGAGCTAAAGCCCTGGTGCTCCATTTCGTTTAAACCGGCAATGGTACAGCCTTTTGGTGTAGTTACCTTATCGATTTCCTGTTCGGGATGGGTATTGCGTTGCAGCAGTAATTCTGCAGCTCCTTTAACGGTCTGCGCGGCAATCAATGCTGCCGTTTTCGCATCAAAACCGATCTCAATCCCTCCTTGTATATTAGCCCGGATAAAACGCATGGCAAAGGCGGTGCCACAAGCGCCCAAAACGGTAGCCGCATCCATCATCGATTCTTCAATAGCCACCGTCAGTCCGAGCTTATTGAAAATATCGGTAACAAAATTATGTTGTTCCGTGCTTGCATTAAGCGCACACAAACAAGTAATGCTTTCTTTAATCGCAATAGCGGTGTTAGGCATTGCCCGAAAGATGGTAAAATCCGGCCCGGTCATTTCGGTAAGGTCACTTAAACTGACCCCGGTCATGACACTGATCAGGGCTTGCGTAGCGGCATTCATGTGCGGCAGGAGCCCGCTCAGGATTTCTTTAACCTGAAATGGTTTCACCGCGAGTATAATCCAGTCTGCGCCGTCAATTGCGGCTACATTGTCGCTGGTCACCTGCACCCCTTTTGCAGCCAGGGCGGAAAGCGCCGCAACATTTCTCCGGGAAATGGTAATCTGCTCCGGTGCGATAAAGCTGCTGGAAATAAGTCCTTCTGCTATCGCCTGTCCTAAATTACCGCCCCCTATAATCGCCATCTTTTTCATAAGCTGCAAAGAAACGAAATTTAAATAGCAATATAAATTATGTTGGCTTGCCGGAAGCCTATGTTCATATTTTAGCCTATTTTTACCGCTTAAAAAATATCGCACTTTGCCTCATAATAATTCTCTCCCTTCTTCTGATGCCGACAATATGCGCTTAGCCAAACGTATGGCACATTTGGGTTTCTGCTCTAGGCGGGAAGCCGATGTGTACATTACTAAAGGCTGGGTAAAAGTGAATGGCATAACCATTACCGAAAAAGGGCAACGCATCAAAGAAACCGATGTGATCACCATCAATAGTCAGGCACAACAACAGCAATCCAACCGGGTCACCATTATTCTGCATAAGCCTATGGGTTATGTGAGTGCACAACCGGAAAAAGGATATAAAGCCGCTGCGGAGCTGATCACACTGCAAAACCACTGGAGTGAAGATAAGAGTGGCATCCGCTATAGCGAGAGACACCCTTATGGCCTTGCACCAGCCGGCCGTCTGGATATTGATTCCGTAGGGCTTTTGGTGCTGACACAGGATGGCCGTGTTGCCAAGCAACTAATCGGTGATAATAGCGGGGTGGAAAAGGAATACCTGGTGCGGGTAACGGGAAAGATAGATGATAATGGATTAAAACTCCTGAATCACGGCCTCAGCCTCGACGGAGAACTATTACGTCCGGCAAAGGTGAGTTGGCAGAATGAAGACCAATTACGCTTTATTTTGAAGCAAGGTAAGAAAAGACAAATCCGCAGGATGTGTGAATTGGTCGGCCTGAAGGTAGTGGGGTTAAAACGCATTCGTATAGGCAATGTCGTCTTGGGAAAATTACCTCCGGGACAGTGGCGCTATTTAGGTGCGGATGAGCAGTTTTAAGGGGGCGAGCAGTAAAAAGTAAGAAGGTAGAAGTAAAAAGTAAAAAGATATTCCTCTCCTGCCTTATAAATCCGGGTCTTAAGAAAATCATGGGCTTGGGGCGATCAGGCGCGAAAACT
>NZ_QAJI01000001.1:9876-767976 GCF_003852495.1 Taibaiella sp. KBW10
GCAGCGTTTCTTTTCGCGTACGCCCCGACAACAGGATTTTTAGCCATGGATTTATACAGCCTTGATCTTTTGTTTCTTTTGCCTTGATGCAAAAGAAAAAGGAGAAAAGAAGTCAAAATTAAAAAGTAGAAAGTCAAAAGAGATCTCTCCTGCGTCGGGAGAACAATATAGCGCGAAAGGCTTCCTCTATAGGAAGCCTTTCGCGTATAAACATAATCCGGATTTTCTGCAATCAGCTTTGAGGTGGCGGCGGCTCATGACGCGTACCTGCATCTACCGTAATGCGGGCATGCTTATACTCTTGCCGTACCGGCAAATACATTGACCAAGCTATCCATTTTATACAGACACAGGCGTGTATCGGCCAGCAGCTCCGGTATCCGGTCCTGGTTATAGCCTTTCCGGTTTACGATGGCCGCACGCAGCGTACTGATCAGCCGCTCAAAATCATTGTTCAGGCTGTCCAGCAGGGTAATATCTGCCGGCAATACCGCATACTCACTAAGCTGGCTGGCCAGGGGCAACAAGCGGCTGTGTATATCGCGCAGCCGGGCCAACGTAAGGTTATCGGGCCGGTTCAGCAGCGATGATTTGGAGATGCGCAACTGCTCATGCAGCTCAAGATTATGCTGCTGCAAGGCATAAACGCTCGCGCGCTTGGCCAGGTTTACCGCCAGGCGAATGGCTTTCAGCTCTGTCTCTGCTTTCTGCCCGGTAGTACCTGTGGTAACCACTTCGGTGCGCTCGGTGGCTATTGAGAGGGCGTCAATCAATTGTTCGAACTGCTCGGCCTGGTCGCTAAAGGCCGACATGGTAGACCATACCGGTTGGTAGGTGGACAGCACCCGGCGCAGGGTGCGGCAAATGGATACAAAATTGACATCTCTTTGGTTCATAATGTAGTATTTTAGTATTATTAAAAAGGTGTGTTTCTGTACCAAATGTAAATACAAAAAATGGAACAAAAACCAATACCCACAAGGTTTCTAGCGAATAATTTACAGCATATTGACACTCAGCATTTTGGGCTTTTACTCCAATTATCCAGGGACTAACAATTTTTTCCCGGATACCAGACACATGCTGTCCTGAGCACGGCATGTTCCGGAATGTAAGCAGCATTTTCGGTCATGCAAGAAGCGTTTTAAGTTATGCGAGCAGCACTTTCGATTATGCAAGAAGCATTTTCGGTCATGCGAGAAGCACTTTCGGTTATGCAAGAAGTGTTTTAAGTCATGTAAGAAGCATTTTCGGTCATGCAAGAAGTGTTTTAAGCTACTTACAGCTACAATGTTAGTACCTGCAAGACCTTAAACCAGATCTTGTCGCCATCTCTTAGCTGGGTTCCTCATCCAGCAGTGGCGGTAGCAAGCGCAGGATTTGACCACCGGGAATCCGTACAAAGGCATCCGCATCGATCCAGCTCTCTAACAGAGGCTGCTCCCCTTCCAGGCATATAATGATCCGGTGCAGTCCGGTAATCACCGACACGTACTGCCCCGGCCGGAAACCACTATCGGCCAGCCACTGGCCTTTAAGCGATATATGGGGTATTTGGTGCAGGCCTATGTCTTTTAAGTCCCGGCTTCGGCCTACTTTTATTTTCTGCACGGCGATGCTTGATTTGATTTGCTTTTTCATCATATAAAATTTTAGTTGATACCAAAACAAACATAATCCTGCCGGCATATCCTATTCTGGCCTGCATAACTTATGCGTTCCGCCACATAATTTAGCTATCTTTATCCTGTCCGTTTTTCTCACAAAACCGTACATTTGTATTCCTATGACAAACACAATACCCCACAAGCACATACACGAAGGCCGCAACCTCAAACGCTTCCGCGAGATGCTGGGCATCAAACAAGAAGTCCTGGCCAAAGAACTGGGCCAGGACTGGACCCAGAAAAAGATCTCGCTGCTGGAAGCGAAGGAAAGTATAGAGCTGCCGATACTGCAAGAAGTTTCCGCCATCTTAAACATACCGGTAGAAGCCATTCAGAATTTTGATGAGGAGCAGGCGGTGAATGTCATTTCTAATACGTTTACTGATTTTAAAGATGGGGCTTCTGCAATTAATATTCATCCTGTATTCAAACTGTTGAGGTCGTTTTAAAAATGCATGATGAAAAGATGGCATTGTATGAAAGGATGCTTAAATAGAAGGATGAAATGATGGGGAGGTTGGAGAAGTTGATGGAGAAGTAAAAAAAGACATGAAACGACATCTAATAAACGCTCCTGACTACTTCCCTAAAGACGGCCTAGATAAAAGTAGCTAGTTGCTGCGAATCAAACTAATTAAATAATTTCAATTTAATGTAAATTTGTCATCAGACAAAATATACAATATTCTAATAAATGAAAAGAGAATCAAAGACCGGCAATGAACAGGAATTTGAGGGATATGAAGCTTTGGCAAATGTTGAAGAACCTCAACTTTCTTTATACGAAGACAACGAAATTATACTTGCAAATGCGAAGAAAAGCATTTGGGATACAAGTATAAAAGCAGAAGAAAATGGATACTATTGGAGAAAAGATCCATTAATCACTAAAGGGAAGCCAATTACAAATGATAAACCTTTAGTGGTAGAGCTATTTTGTGGCTGCGGAGGAACATCGTTAGGTTTTGAAATGGCAGGCTACCAAATTGCAATTGGCTGTGACATTCACCAACCTTCTATAGCAACTTTTAAAAATAATCATCATAATGTTTCTACTATTTTAGGTGATGTTAAAAGAATCAAGCCCACATCTTTTACAGAATTATTGGATGGAAGAGAGGTTGATGTCTTGATTGGAGGTGTACCTTGTCAGGGATTTTCTCTAAACAATAGGAAGCGACACGAAGCTGATGAACGAAATTTATTGTACAAAGAATTCATCCGCTTCGTCAAAGCACTAAAACCTAAAGTGGTAGTACTGGAAAATGTCTCAGGAATGAAGAGTACTGGAAATATTGTCGAAGAAATTGAAAATGAGATTAGCGCAGCAGGGAATATGAAAGTTAAAAGTAAGCTCCTTTTTGCCCCGGATTATGGAGTACCACAAACAAGAACAAGGCTTGTCTTTGTGGGCATTCGTGGGGGGGAAGAATTCGACTTTAATTCTATAATTAAAACACACGGCCCTACAACAAAAAAACCTTATGTTACAATTAAGGATGCAATTGGAGATTTACCAAGCTTACAACCCGATCAGAAGGTTGAAGAGTATTATAGTGAAGCGTTTAGTGAGTATCAAAAATTGATGCGCAAAAACATTAAAGATACTAAACTGACCAATCATAAAGCGCCTAATCATCCGAAAGAAGTTATAGAAAGAATAAAAGCAACTACTCCCGGAACTCCCATGTATCCAAAATTCAAACAACGTATTCGATTAAGTTGGGGTATCCAAAGCCCTACACAAGTTTCAGGAGGGATTAGACCACAATTCCAGTTTGGCCACCCGGAAGACAATAGAGGGCTTTCAATTCGAGAACGTTGCAGATTACAAAGCTTTCCAGATAACTTTGAAGTAAGCGGAGGTATAGTTCAAGGAAGAGTTCAAACAGGAAACGCGGTTCCGCCGTTACTGGCAAAAGCAATAGCATTAGCAATCAAAAGATATTTATGAACTACAGAATATGGTATAGCACGGAGAGTTTTGCAGACTACATTATTGCAAATACTGAACTAAGCAAGAAGAATGTTGTTAAAAAGAAAATGTTTGAAAGTGATGCAAACAATGCAAAGAACTTTCACTCAATGCCAGACCACATTAAAAAGATTTTATATTTAGACGCACCAGATTTGATTGTTGAAATTGATACGGAGCCGATTTTCTCAATTGAAGTTTCAACTGAAGCAGGCACAGGCCATAATGCTTTTCAGAGATTTGCAAGACTAGCTGCATCTGTCGAGAATAATGTACCTGCATTTTATATTTATCCTGAAGCTGCAATTATAACAAGACAAAATACACAACCTAAATGGGACAAAATTAATCCACTTGTTTTCAAAGCTTTGGATGACGTAATGACCATTTATAAAATTCCAGCTTTGTTATATTATTTCCCATCAGACTATCAGGATCACTCGGTTGCAGGAACATCCCCACACCTTCGACATAAGGGATTAAGATATGATAGTAACAGAAATTTTGCTGGTTGCCCCGATAGTACTGATAACGAAATGATTTTGATGTTTGCAGCAATAAATGAAATCATTTCAGTTGTTGAAAAGTCAGGTGTGATTAACGGGAGAGAAAAATTATTAGGAAAGCGAATTTTAAGTGATAGGAAAACTTTTATGCTACAAGAGTATGCTACCAAAGGAGGCAATAGCAATATGTCCCCACTTACAGCAACTGAAAAAATTCCAACTGAATTTCTATTAAACTATTTATCAAAATACGAAAACGCTAATTATAAGATTGGTGAGCTATTAAGAAGTAGAGAAGAAACAATAATATACAAAGTAGACGCTGCATTTAGAGGAGATCCATATCCAGGTGCATTAGCTGCAATTGACTACTTACTTTGTAGAGAAGGAAAATCTTTTGAAGAAAGAAAATATAACCTTGTAATGTGTTGGGGTAATCTAACAATCGATGACAATGCAAAAACATTTGCAATTGATAGTCAAAAAAGCACAATTCACGATTTTGTAAGTGCAGTAAAAGCAAGTGAAGGGAAAAACATCTTAACAAAAGACTATGACAACATTCCCAGTAGCGAAATTCCAAGATATTACATGCAAGTTCGTTATGGTTCTATGTTCTCAAAAGTAAAGCACATAAGAGTATTTTCCTATTTTGCTGATGCAATTTTATTTCCAGATGGAGCCCTATGGAGAGACGCATAACAGAAGAACAAGTAACGAAAGCCATTATTGATTGGCTTGAAACAAATGGTTGGGAAATCATTTGTTACGATTTCCCTCAAAGCGGAACAGGAGTTCCCCTCCATCTTAATCAAGAACTGAGAACAACAAAGAATAAAGGTTTGTTTATTCCCGATATTGTTGCAATAAAAAATGGCGTCGTGATTTTCTTTGAAAATAAAGATAGATTTGTTCTTTCTGACTTTCAAAAAATCCAAATGCTTAAGAGTACAACCAACTATGAAGTTTCAATTACTAAATTTCTTGAAGGCTATAATTATTCTGAAATTTTCTATGGTGTAGGTTTATCACATACGTCTAAAACAGAACAAAGAACTAATGAACATTTAGAAAAGATTGATTTTGCTGTGTTTCGCTATGAAGACAATACAATAAAAGTAAATTTTGACCCCCATAACATATTTTCATCATCTAATGATTCTAATAATATTGGGCCATTAGCACTGTAATATATTTTGTTTCAAAAGAAGGAAGCCTACTCCTTATATAATTAAACCCAGATAACAATCTAATAAAATAAAAAGAATCATGCATCATACATGATTCTTTTGCATTTTATGCCATACGCTGTAACGGCTCCAGGTCTTTTAATTCTTCTTCTGTAAACAAGCGGTAATGCACTTTAAAAGTCTTACCCAATGGGCTTTCTAAAGAAAAGCCTCCGGGCCCAAAACCCTCTAATACATCCAAAGTAAAATGGGAATATTGCCAGTATTCAAACAAATCCCGGTCGATCCAAAATTCAAAACCATCGACCAGACCAATCAGTACATCATTCATTCGGGGAAAAAAGCCACCCTTCTCAAAACATTGTGGTTGCGTGCCTTCACAACAGCCCCCGGCCTGATAAAACATCAGGTCTCCATGCTTTTCTTTCAGGATTTGGATCAATTCCATGGCCTTATCGGTAACGGCGAGTCTCTGTATCATATCTATAAAATTAAAGCTTTTAAAAGGTATTGAAAAGGAAAGGTTCCTGCTCTTTTGTTTCGCCAAAGTCAGGTTTCCCTCATGTTTTGTTTCCAACAAACGCATTTCAACACAAACGCTCCTTCTATAGAATAAAATGGAGCGCCTGGTTAATGTATAAGAGGAAAGGGAACTACGTGTTAATTAAAAGAATCCTAATTTGTTTTTATTGTAAGAGATCAGCATATTTTTCTCCTGGCGATAATGCGCCAACATCATTTTATGATTTTCTCTGCCAATGCCCGATTGTTTATACCCTCCGAATGGGGCACCTGCAGGATAGGAGTGGTATTGGTTTACCCAAACACGGCCTGCCTGAATCGCTCTTGGCACCATATATAATTCATGGGCATCTCTGGTCCATACACCTGCACCTAAGCCATAAATCGTATCGTTTGCTATTTCGATGGCCTCCTCTACCGTTTTGAAGGTCGTTACGGCCAGTACAGGTCCGAAGATCTCTTCCTGGAAGATGCGCATTTTATTATTTCCTTTAAATAAAGTCGGTTTGATATAATACCCGTTTTCCAGATCACCGCCCAAATCGTTCACATCGCCACCGGTCAATACTTCGGCACCTTCTTCCTTACCCAATTTTATATAAGAAGTGATCTTATCTTTTTGGATTTGGGAGGCCTGTGCACCCATCATAACGGTAGGATCAAGCGGATTGCCTGTTTTGATTGCATTTACCCTTGCGATTACTTTCTCAATAAATCTGTCGTAGATATCTTCCTGTATCAGTAGACGGGAAGGACAGGTACAGATCTCTCCCTGATTTAAAGCGAACAACACCGCACCTTCTATGGCTTTATCCAAAAATGCATCATCGGCATCCATCACAGAGCTAAAGAAGACATTAGGTGACTTGCCGCCAAGTTCCAGGGTTACGGGAATAATATTTTCGGTGGCATATTGCATGACTAAGCGCCCGGTAGCGGTAGAACCGGTAAAAGCGGCTTTGGATACTTTTGGATTAGTCACTAAAGCACGGCCCAGTTCTGCTCCGAATCCATTAACGATATTCACCACACCGGCAGGGATCAGGTCGCCGATCAATTCCATCAACACCATAATAGAGATGGGCGTGCTTTCGGCCGGTTTTAATACCACACAGTTTCCCGCAGCCAAGGCCGGAGCCAGCTTCCACACAGCCATCAGTATCGGGAAATTCCAGGGGATGATTTGGGCAATAACGCCCAAAGGTTCATTTACAATTAAGGAAACGGTGTATTGGTCCAGTTCTACATGAGAGCCCTCTTCTGCACGGATTACGCCTGCGAAATAGCGAAAGTGATCAATAGCCAAAGGAATATCTGCAGCCAGGGTTTCCCGCACTGCTTTTCCGTTATCTACGGTTTCTACTGCCGCAATATATTCCAGGTTTGCTTCGATACGGTCTGCAATCTTATTCAACATAATACTTCTTTCTGTAGCAGAGGTCTTACCCCAGCTCTGGAAAGCAGTATGCGCCGCATTTACGGCCAGTTCTAAATCTTCTTTGGAGGAGTGTGCTGCTTTGGTAAATACTTTACCATCTATAGGGGAAACCACATCGAAGTAATTGCCATTGACCGGTGCTGTCCACTGACCATTAATATAATTCTCGTACTTACCCTTAAAATCGGGACGATTGATTACTGTTGACATAATAGTTTTCGTTTTAAATTTCCTCCTAAAATTATCTTTAATAAATCCAGAACAATAGTAAAATCGTGTTTTCGGATGGTAAAATAGTATGCAATTGTGATCTGTTAAAATTGAATTATGGTTTGCAGACAAAGATGTTTTACGCCATAATTCTGCTTATATTTGAGAAGACTAGCAGGCTACTCCTTTAAATTCCGATCAATCTTATGACACAGCAACGTATTTTGTTACACACACCGGATCTTCGTTCTGAAGCAAATATGCATACGCTTGTAGAACATAGTACTACCTATACGATGCGCGATTGTGAGTTTTCAATTTACGAAACCCACCAGGTCGCCAAAGACATCAAACTACAGTTTAATAATTTGGCCTTTACGGCTATGCTGAGGGGTAAGAAGGTGATGAAACTGGACAATAAATCGGCTTATTTTGAATACCTGCCGGGAGAAAGTGTATTGGTGGCGCCCGGAGAAACGATGGTGATTGATTTTCCGGAATCGGATGCGCAACCTTCGCAATGCATTGCCCTGAGTTTAAGTCCCGAATTTGTGGCACAGACCTTGCAATACCTTAATCTGAGGGAAGCCAAAATAGAGGAGCAAAGCTCCTGGAAGATTGATCAGGAAGACTTTTATCTGTTTAACAGTACTGCATTGGCTTCTGCGACTAATAACATTATGCGTATTGCGATGGAGGATAATCTGCAAAAAGATATTATGGCTGATTTTGCCTTAAAGGAATTATTAGTGCGCTTAATGCAGACACAAGCCCGTAAGCTGGTAGAGAACAATCAGGAGCGCAAGCAATCGACGAGTCGTCTGGCTTTTGTGATTGAATATATCAAAAACAATTTGCACCAAAAGCTATCGATCGATAATATTGCGAAACTGGCTTATGTCAGTAAATCTAATTTCTTTAAATTATTCAAACAGGAATTAGGCATTTCGCCCAATGAATATATTTTACAGGAGCGTATTGCCAGAGCGAAGAATCTGCTTCGCTATAACAATAGTATAAAAGAGGTGGCGTATCAAACCGGCTTTGCTGATACGAATTATTTCACAAAGACCTTTAAGCATTTTGAAGGCATTACGCCAAAAAACTATCAAAATGCTTATCTGATGGTCAGTTGATTTTGCTTAAGGATAAGCAATAAAATAGTAATTCAATTTCTTATAATATTGTTCTTTAAACGCCTCGAGCGTAAATGATTTTCCGTTTTGTTGCAACCAGTTTTTCATGGTTGAAATCTTCAGGCCACAATCGGTCAGCAGGCTGTAAATATCTTCCGGCTTGGTATTATAAAAATCAGAAGCGCCCAGGCCATGTTCAAATATAATGACGGGTTTATGGCGTTTGATCGTATTTACGCCCCCTTTAAGGACGCCTAATTCTCCCCCTTCCACATCGATTTTGATTAAGTCTATTTTCAAGTCTTGCGGTACGATATTATCCAACAGATCGGTTTGTACTTCTATCGTTGTATCTTCTTCGTTCTTTTTGTCATACTGTCTTTTCACCAGTCCGCTATAAGCGGGATTGCTGATCACGTAGTTAAAATTGGCTGTACCTTTTTTATCTGTCAGGGCTACATTTTCCAAACGGCAATGCTTACCGGCAAGGATGGTGGAAAGGTTGTTAAACAGGTCCGGAATCGGCTCAAAACCATAGTGCGTCCCTTTCGGTGCATATTTACAGATCAGGGTCAGTATCTCACCCTTATGGCAACCTACATCCAGGGTATTGCTATCGGGTTTACATACTTTTTGAATGATCGCAAGCGTCTGGTTATCGTACTGCTGATTCTTGGTAAATGCGATGGGTATTTTTTTAATAATAGCTTTTATAAACGCTTTCATCTCTGTAACAAAATTCTAATTGGGAAATGAGGTAAAACATAAATACTATCCACCAAAGCAGATAGTATTTATATTCATTGGTTTCTTTTGGGCAGAATTATCTTAATAAATTTCTGCTGATCACGATTTTCTGTACTTCACTGGTACCTTCATATATCTGTGTGATTTTTGCATCACGCATTAAACGTTCTACATGGAATTCTTTTACATAACCGTATCCACCGTGAATCTGAACGGCTTCATTAGTTACCGTTTGTGCGATTTGAGAGGCAAATAATTTTGCCGTTGCAGAAGCAACATCATAGTTCTCATGCTGATCTTTCAACCAGGCTGCTTTGATACACAATAAACGAGCCGCTTCTACATCAGTAGCCATATCAGCCAATTTAAAGGCAATCGCCTGATGGTACATGATCTCTTTTCCGAATGCTTTACGCTCTTTAGAATATTTAGTAGCTAATTCTAATGCACCGCTGGCGATACCCAGTGCCTGAGAGGCAATACCGATACGGCCGCCACTCAACACTTTCATCGCAAAGGTGAATCCGAAACCATCTTCACCAATACGGTTTTCTTTTGGCACTTTCACATCCTGGAACATGATCGTATGTGTATCGCTTCCACGAATACCCATTTTATTTTCTTTTGCACCTACGGTTACACCTTCCCATGATTTTTCTACGATAAAGGCATTGATGCCTTTATGTCCTTTTTCAATATGGGTTTGTGCAATTACCAAATAATAGGAAGCAGAATTACCATTGGTAATCCAGTTTTTCACACCATTCAGGATATAATGATCTCCTTTATCTTCTGCAGTTGTACGCTGAGAAGTGGCATCGGAACCCGCTTCGGGCTCACTCAGCAAGAATGCACCGATTGCTTCTCCGCTGGCCAAAGGCACTAAATATTTTTGTTTTTGCTCTTCGTTACAGAATTCTTCAATACCCCAGCATACTAAAGAGTTGTTTACACTCATACATACAGAAGCAGAAGCATCTACTTTAGAAATCTCTTCCATAGCCAATACATAAGAAACGGCATCCATACCAGCTCCACCATATTTCGGGTTCACCATCATTCCCATAAAGCCTAACTCCCCTAATTTTTTGATTTGTTCGGTTGGGAACTTTTGTAGCTCATCACGTTCTATTACGCCGGGCAACAATTCTGTTTGGGCGAAATCACGAGCGGCTTTTTGGATCATTAACTGCTCTTCTGTAAACTGAAAATTCATAAAGTATTTTTGTTTAAATTTAATTGCGTCACTTTTTGACGGGACAAAGATAATTATTTTGTCTTAATTTCCTCATGATAAATATACCGTTATAACAAAAGAAAAGAGGCCACAAAATGTAGCCTCTTTTCAAGAATATAGTATACTTATCTCCTATTTTGCAGGAGCTTGTTGTTGTGGTTGTTGTTTTTGTTGCTCTTGTTTTGGTGCTTCTTGTGGTTTGTTTTGGTTAATACCTAAAGAGAAGGTAGACAATACACACAATACCAGGATAACCGCTGCGGTATACCAGGTACCTTTTTCCATCACGTCGCCGGATTTCTGAACACCCATTACCTGATTACCCATACTTCCGAAAGAACCGGAAAGACCACCGCCCTTTGGCTTTTGAACTAAAATAAAAAAGGCTAAAATAGCGCAGGCAAGAATAATTAATATGATATAAAGGCTTGTCATTGGTTATATTTCTTTTTGTAAACTTTCTATTTTTTCAGCAAAATAAATACTTTTCTCCGGATTTTTCAAACTTAATTTTTTATATATGGCAATTGCCTCCTGTATCTTCCCTTGTTTGGCATAAACAATGGCCATTGTTTCACTTACAACTGCCTCTTCTCTTGATATAGAATTGACCGCCATCTCGAATACAGAAGCCGGAATTTCATCGTTTTCTTCCTCAATCGCTTCTGCCATCTTTTGCTTCTGCCATAAGGCTTTCAATGCTCTTTTTTCTTCTTCTTCTTCCTGCTCTTTATGGGTTTTATGTTGCAAAAACTGTAACCATTCTGTAAAACTCATCACCACCAACAGTGACTTATCCGTATCTTCTTCTTTGGCTGCTACCGTAGCCGTTTCTATCTCCGGCAGATCAGAAGATACTGCTATGCCCTGTTTTGTAAAATAGTCCACGGCACCCAGATCGAAGGTTAACTCCTCCGGTGCCGCGACAGGCTGCTCTACGGCAACATTCACGACAGTGGCCATAGGTGCGGGCGCGCTCCAGGATAGTGCATCTTTCCAATAATGATACACTACGGGATTGTACCCGTACATCTCCAATAAATCGCGGTTCACAATATTACCCGATTGCCGGAAATGGGACAGCAGTTGTGCAATGGAAAAGTAAGGATAGGCCTCTTGTATTATCCTGAGCCGGACCTCATCTTCGGGCAGCAGTTTTTGTGGTTCCTGCAACCAATTATGTATTTGAATACCTGAAATCAAAATGAACTATTTTTTACCAGTTTACAAAAGCTTTATTAAAGATATCATCTGCGAGCTGGTTGCCGATATCTTCTATAAGTTTATTTTCTACCGACTGTAATTGCTGATTGGCACTAAAGTCCGCAAAGCGGCTAAAGGATTGCTTAAAATTTGCCTTTGGATCCAGTTTGTTTTTAAATTCGATCTGTACCGTAATGGTCAGCCTGTTTTGCGAGGCCTGTGCCTGCTGTGCATCTCCCAAACCGGAAATACTCACATTATACCCCGTTATCGCACCACTGATATCATAATCGGCATCCGTCCCCTGTATGGGGGCTAAGCCGGTTTGAGACAAAATCCTGCTTCTGATCTTTTGGGTCAGCGTAGGACTTAAGGTGGGCACCACATTGATAGACGTATTCTGTAAGTTTTGTATATTCATGGTCTTACCGGCAATACTCGCACCGGTAAAGGAATAGACCTTACAACCTGTCCAAAGGATGCAAGCAAGAATAACTAAGCATATATTTTTCATTGAAGAGTTTGCTGCTTTCTGCAAAAGTATTAAATTATTTGGTTTCCCGGCTTGAATACTATGTCCACATCAAATGATTGCTTATCTATTAGGGTTATTGAGCCGGCAAATGCCATTGTAAGGTACCAAAGGCATAAGTCGATTCTTGCCCATCGGCGGTCTCCAGCACCAGCATGCCATCGGCACTTACGGCTTTAACCAGGGCATAAAAGTCTTTTTGGTCTTTCAGATGGGTAAACAGTATCCGCTCGCCCCTTAGGTACAAATACTCATTATAGGTTTGCAAGGTATTTAAAAACCGAGCGGGGCTGTAATAGATCAGTTCGTTTAGCATACCGGTACGAATGTCATTAATCAGCTCGAACAGATCGAAAGACTGTCCGGAAGCCACTTTAAGGGAGGTTGCATTGGGCAATTCCGCAGGAAATCCGGATTGATTTACATTAATCCCGATACCAATAATGGCATGCATCCAGTTCATACCCCTGAATACATTTTCCACAAGCACCCCTACTGCCTTTTTGTCATTGATATATATGTCATTAGGCCATTTAACAGAAACTTTCCAATAGGGATAGAGTGTGTTAAAATAACGCACCAGTGTTGCCGCTACAATAATGTTGAGGTGTGCGGGAAATTCGGCAAGAGCTTTATTAGGGTGTACTATCAGACTCATCATAATATTATCGCCCGGCTTTGTTTCCCATTTTTTACCCCGCTGCCCTCTTCCGGCGGTTTGGTCTAAGGCCCAAACGACATCACCATGTTGTGCCAATCCGTCTTCAAGAAGTGCGGTGGCATAAATATTGGTACTATCTACTGTAGAAAGATAGTGCAACCAATTTGGATAAGCTTTAACAGTGTTTATTGACAAAAGATTTCTTAATTTTGGACGCAATATAAAAATTTGATTCTTAATTTTCAATTATAAATAATCGTATTGGACAATCAATCAGGTGCAGCTAAAAAAGCTGTGATAAGAAAAGCTCAACAGAGGGTAACTAGAGACAGCGAAATTTTCAAAACCATCATTTCTGCAATTCAAGACAAAAAAGGCGAACGCATCATCTCATTAGATCTGAGTAAGATCGATGAAGCGGTGGCCGACTTTTTTATTGTTTGCGATGCGCAAAGCCACATTCAGGTTAAAGCCATAGCCAGTCATATCGAAGAGGAAGTACGCAATGTCCTCGGAGAAAAGCCGTACCATGCAGAACCCGGCCAGCAATGGACTTTAGTGGATTATGTAAATGTAGTCGTGCATGTTTTCCAAACGGAAGAACGTAAATTTTACGACATCGAAAGCTTGTGGTTAGATGCCGACAAACAAGAGCATCAATAAGAGAAGATACCCTATCGTACAAAATCCCCCTCTATTAATTTTAGCATAGACATGGAAGATTATAATAAAAAGAAAACACCTCAGGGTATGAATAATACCCCGGGCAAAAAACCGAAACCGACGTTCTTCTGGATTTATGGACTTATTTTAGCCATAATCATCGGAATGCAATTTATCAATTTCGGTGGCGGGGAAAGCAAAGAAATTTCGTTCCTCCAATTCCAAAACCAATTTTTACTTCAGGAGAAAGTAGATAAAGTTGTTATTGTAAACAATCAACTGGCCGAAGTATTTTTAAAAAAAGAGGCCAAACCTGCTCAGGACAAAGGGCCAATGGGCATTTTAGGCAAAGAAAACAAATATGATTTTGCATTCAATATTGGCAAGTATGAAGTCTTTAACGACAACTACCAGGAAGTAATGAAGCAATTGAAAGCAGAAGGCAAACCGGAAGTTCCTGTATTTTTAGAGGACCGCTCCAATCCTTTCAGCTTTTTAACCCAATTGATTTTACCTGCAGTAGTATTGGTGGGTCTTTGGGTATTGGTATTCCGTAAAATGGGCAATGGTGCCGGCGGCGGTGCCGGTGGTGGCATTTTCAATATCGGAAAATCAAAAGCACAGTTATTTGAAAAAGGTACGATGGTCAACATCACCTTTAACGATGTGGCCGGATTAGATGAAGCAAAAGTGGAGGTTATGGAGATTGTAGATTTCCTTAAAAATCCCAAAAAATACACCGCCTTAGGCGGCAAGATTCCTAAAGGAGCCTTATTGGTAGGCCCTCCGGGTACCGGTAAAACCTTATTGGCCAAAGCAGTTGCCGGTGAAGCACAAGTACCATTCTTCTCTATGTCGGGTTCCGATTTCGTAGAAATGTTTGTGGGTGTAGGTGCTAGCCGCGTAAGAGACTTGTTTAAACAAGCACGTGAAAAAGCACCATGTATCGTCTTTATTGATGAGATCGATGCGATTGGACGCGCCAGAGGTAAGAATGCGGTAATGAGTAACGATGAGCGCGAGAATACCCTAAACCAGATGTTAGTAGAAATGGATGGTTTTAGTGGGGACAGTGGTATCATTATCCTTGCGGCAACCAACAGACCTGATGTATTGGATGCAGCTTTATTGCGTCCGGGTCGTTTTGACCGTCAGATTTCTATTGACCTTCCGGATGCGAAAGGACGCGAAAAAATATTTGATGTGCATTTAACCCCAATCAAGAAATCTAAAAATCTTGATGTGAAGAAATTAGCCTTACAAACCCCGGGTTTTGCCGGTGCGGATATTGCTAATGTCTGTAACGAAGCCGCCCTGATCGCTGCCCGTAATGGCAAAACAGAGGTGGATATGCAGGACTTCAATGATGCGATTGACCGTATTATCGGTGGTTTGGAAAAGAAAAATAAGATCATCTTACCGGACGAGAAAAAAGTAATTGCCTATCATGAAGCAGGACATGCCGTAGCCGGTTGGTTCCTGGAACATGCCCATCCTTTGGTGAAAGTAACAATCGTACCTAGAGGTACTGCAGCTTTAGGTTTTGCGCAATACTTACCCAGAGAAAAATACCTTACCCTTACCCAGGAACTGGAAGATGATATGTGTATGACTTTGGGCGGAAGAGCCAGCGAAGAGATCTTCTTTGGCAAAATCTCTACCGGAGCATTAAGCGACCTGCAACAGGTAACGCGTACTGCTTATGCTATGGTGAGTATATACGGGATGAACGACAAAATCGGTAATATCTCGTTTTACGATCCGCAAAGTGAAGGTAGTTTCCAAAAGCCGTATAGTGAGGAAACAGGTAAAATCATTGATCAGGAAGTGAAGATATTATCAGACAAAGCCTACCAAAGAGCAAAAGCCTTACTGGAATCGAAGCGTGCAGAAGTACAATTGATTGCGGAAGAATTGCTGAAGAAAGAGGTATTGTTTAAAGATGATTTGGAACGACTGATTGGTAAACGTCCTTATGAAGATGCTCAGGAAGCCAATGTGTTTCCGGTAGAGCCTACACCTCCAGTGGACGAACCCATAATACCTAATGTAGGTTAATCTACATAAAACATATAAAAGGGCCGGAAGATTATGTCTTCCGGCCCTTTTTATGCATTGTATTTTCTTTGTATGCTGATCATGTGCTTTTGGTCGATTATTACCTAAAATGCAATAGACTATCTATATATAAATATTAAAAATTTAAAAAATAAAGAGGACGAAATAAACTTTTAAGCCACCCGTATGTCTTATTATTGCACAAAAAAAAAGCAAATTATTTATTTTCGGAAAAATTAATTTTATGAAGAGAACCCTACTGACCCTGGCAACCTTGCTTCTTTATTCTTGCAGCCTTATGGCGCAAAGCGGACAAAACAACAACAATAATCGTCCTCCGCAAAGCAACCAAACCGGTGATCGCGGTTATAGAGAAAACCAAAATGACCGCAACAATAATAATCGTCCTCCGCAAAATAATCAGAACAACGATCGCTATTCATGGGAAACCCAAAACGGGGTACGCGGCTGTAATGGCAATTGTCTTTGTGGCGGACAACCCTACAGTGCCTATCAGAGAGTAATGAACGATGCCGATTTCAGAGATGCACTTCTCGAAATCAATAAACAGTCTTTTGATAAAGACCGTTTGCGCATGGCGCAATTCATTATTGGGAATAACTTTCTATCTTCTGCACAAGTTACCCAGCTGGCAGAGCGTTTTAGCTTTGAAGATGCCAAAATAGAGTTGCTTAAAAATGCTTATCAAAATTGTGTAGACAAAGGGGTATACTTCAAAGCCGTTAATACCTTAAACTTTGGCACCAGCAAGGATAAAGTATGGGACTATATCAACAATTACCGTCCTACACGCTAAAAAACAAAACAGCCACAAGCTGTACACGATACAAAAGAAACAGGATAACTTTATGCTTTATGCAAAGTATCCTGTTTTTCGTCTTTAATGAGGCTCAGTACTAAATCTTTAGTCGCCGGATCGACTAAGAGATTTATACAGCCTTGATTTTTTGGTGCTACCTTTTGCATCAAGGCAAAAGGTAGCAATAGTGATAAATAGAAATCAAAATAATAATTAAGTCTTTGTGTCTTAAAAGCGGATACTCAATTGAAATAATACCTTTATTTTTAGATATGAAATATATTCTTCATTTGTTCATCTTAAGCTTATGCTATACGCTACCGGTCTCTGGCCAAACCAGCAAAGTATATAGGCCGAAAGAAAAAAACAATACCCAACTCATGATCGAGCAGGATGACCGGATCATCACGATTTCGAAGTCTAAGCAGTTTAATGACTATTTAAAACCCGCAGGTAATAAAAGGATTTATATAGCGGGCACCGATTTGTATGTTACAAACAAAGTAAAAAGTATCATCGTAAGGGATGCGAACAACACTACAAGCTCTAATGCGCTTACAGATCCATCCAGACCATACATCTATAAAGCCAACATAGACCCTTCCGGAAAATGCATCTATGAAGCCTACCCGCTAAGCGGAGCGGAACTTGAGATTCATTATGTCTATAATACTTATGGAAAACTGAGCCTCAGAATCGAGAACTACTCGATTAACGGGCGTACGGTTATGATAGACAGCATCTCTTACCACTACATTACACAAAGCAAAAAGGACACTACCCGATCCTTTATAAAAGTAATTGCAAACAGATATAAAACAGGAGGACTGTTGAATACGCAAAATGAATACTACAACCATAAGTATTTTGATAAAAAGCTGATTATCCCAAATTATCTTTCCAAAATACCAGGATCGGGATCGGACACGCCCAAAGTATATCTTCATAAAAAATTACCCCAAAACTATGACAGTGTTCAGTATTATTTATGTATGATCACGACACAGGAATATGGCCTAAATATACTCCTGAACGGCAAAGACTATCAACCTAGCCCAATGGAGTTTACCAACAATTTCTGGAAAACCTATACGCCTGTACCGGTGATCAATTTTGTACAGGAAGGAGCATCTTTTGAAGAGCCTCTGGCCCTTACCCACAATTACATATGCGGCACCGGGCTGATGAGTATGCTGGAATACAGGAATAGCCACGCTTATGGCTTTGACACGCTACCCAATGGCTTGTACCACACCTATTCTATCCGGAACAATACAGGTGAGCAATATCCGATCTATACTATTGAATATGAATTTTTCAAATAAATACCGGTAATAAAATAGCTATTAAAACGTAAACATTCAATCCCGATAAATGCGGCATAATTGCACAAAATTATTCTTAAAGTAGCTGATAAGATAATCGTTTGTTCCTTGGGAAACAGAATATAAAAGTAAAAGCGTAGTATGTTACCATACTACGCTTTTACTTTTAACAAGGAACTCCAATCCGGATTATCCTAAATATGATTTTAAAGAACCGCTATAACGCGCTTTTTGCAAACGCTTAATTGCTCTTTCTTTAATCTGGCGGATACGCTCTTTAGTAAGGTCGTATTTTTTACCGATTTCTTCAATGGTAGGACCATTATCACCTTCTAAACCAAAGTAAGAAGAAATAATCTCGGCTTCACGTACACTTAAGGATTTCAGGATGCGTTGAATCTCTGCTTTTAAAGAGTCTTTCATCACATCGTCATCAGTATCGCTGCTGCCTTCCAGCAAATCACCCATTGCCACATCTTCTGCCTCGTGCACCGGGGCATCCAAAGATGTATGGCGGCTGTTGCTGCTGAAAATGTTTGCAATTTCTGTTTCGCTCATTTCCAGGATACTCGCCAGTTCTTCTGTGCTGGGCTCGCGCTCATGCTCTTGTTCAAAAGCGATATATGCTTTATTGGCCTTATTATAAGTACCAATTTTATTTTGTGGCAAACGCACCAAACGTCCCTGTTCAGCCAAAGCCTGAAGGATACTTTGACGAATCCACCAAACCGCATAAGAAATGAATTTAAACCCTTTGGTTTCATCAAAACGTTGTGCCGCTTTAATCAAACCTAAATTCCCCTCGTTAATCAAATCACTCAAAGAAAGCCCTTGGTGCTGGTATTGTTTCGCAACCGATACTACGAAACGGAGGTTCGCTTTTACTAATTTCTCCAATGCGCGTTGATCGCCCATGTGGATTTTTTGTGCCAAGATGGTTTCTTCTTCCGGTGTAATCATCGATATACGGCTAATCTCCTGAAGGTACTTTTCTACGGCCTGCGAATCTCTGTTGGTAATCTGGGTTGCAATCTTGAGTTGTCTCATATAATATAATAGATATTTTTTCTGTAAAACGCCCTCTTGCTCACTTGCCGGTAACCGAGGGTAAACTTACAATCCTAACGATACATTTCAAAGCTTTTATATGAAATTAATATGTTAAATGTTTGTTTTTTGTCGTATATTACATCCCTCAAAAATCATTCCAATTCTACAAATAGCTGTCACATTGCCCTAAAACGGCAATAATTACGCGATATAATTACTAAAAAAGCTACAAAACGCTTAAAAACTGACATCGGTTAAAATACAGGATACATACCTAAAAAAAAGCCGTATACTTCAAAGCAAAACAGTAACTTTGTGCGAATTTCAAAAAAATCAACAACTAAATATGCAACAGGATCTATATCAACATCCGGACTATTATTTATTAGATGAGTTCTTAACAGACGAACAAAAGGTGATTCGGGACTCGGTAAGAGCATACGTAAAAAAAGACATTTCCCCTATTATCGAAGATTATGCACAACGTGCTGCTTTTCCTGAGCAAATCATTAAAGGTTTAGGAGAACAAGGATGTTTTGGTCCTTTTGTACCGGAAGAATATGGCGGTCCTGGTTTAGATTATATGACCTATGGTATTATGATGCAGGAATTGGAACGCGGCGATTCTGGCGTTCGCTCTACTGCATCGGTACAAGGTTCTTTGGTCATGTACCCTATCTATACTTATGGTTCTGAAGAACAAAAGAAAAAATATTTACCCAAATTAGCCACCGGGGAACTGATGGGTTGTTTTGGTTTGACAGAGCCTGATTTTGGTTCTAACCCTGCCGGTATGCTGAGTAATTTTACCGATGCGGGCAGCCACGTAATCCTGAATGGTTCTAAAATGTGGATTTCTAATGCACCATTTGCAGATATCGCAGTGGTATGGGCAAGAAACCCTCAGGGCAAGATCCAGGGGCTGATTGTTGAGCGCGGCATGGAAGGGTTTACCACACCGGAAACACATGGTAAATGGAGCTTACGTGCTTCTGCTACCGGTGAACTGGTTTTTGATAATGTAAAAGTACCGAAAGAAAATATTTTACCAGGTGTAGAAGGATTGAAAGGACCTTTGGGTTGTTTATCCAGTGCACGCTTTGGTATTGCCTGGGGAGCTTTAGGAGCAGGGATGGATTGTTATGATACCGCATTGCGTTATTCTCAACAACGTATCCAATTCGATAAACCAATCGGTGGCTTCCAATTGACCCAAAAGAAATTGGCGGAAATGATCACGGAGATCACAAAAGGTCAATTATTAGTATGGCGCCTGGGCCAGTTAAGAAATGAAGGCCGCGCGACCGCTGCACAAATTTCTATGGCAAAACGTAACAGCTGTGATGTGGCGATCAATATTGCCCGTGAAGCCCGTCAAATCTTAGGTGGTATGGGTATTACCGGTGAGTACAGTATTATGCGCCACTCAATGAACCTTGAATCTGTGATTACTTATGAAGGAACACATGACATTCATTTATTGATTACGGGACAGGATGTAACCGGTTTGGCTGCATTCAAATAAGGATTTATCAATTATAATTAAAAAGCCTGCTATATCTTTTATAGCAGGCTTTTTTAATGGAGGGGAAGTTTTCTTTATGGCTTCCATGCACTCCGCAACTCCAGTTCAAAGGGCTTCCATATAATGTCTCCTTTAGCATACAGTTTAAATCTATCGGATAAAGCGCGGGTAGAAAAAACGGTAATGACCAGATCACCCGATTGCATACCATTAATCATATTAATTTTAAAAGGCTCTTTAGGATAGGCCTTTTGTATGGCCTGAATCAGTTCCTTCTTTATCGTTTCAGAACGCTGCAGGCAATTGGCTTCTTTTGTACAAGGATATACAAACCTGAATTGGCCTTCGTACCTTTTCCATTCGGGCGTGTCGATATATACTAACTTCTTTTGACTACTATATTTTTTCCAACTTGCCCGCGCTTCCCTGATCGTGGCAAACTGCTCGGTTCTGAATACTGCCGGCTTAAGGCTGTTACGTACATCCAATAATGTCGATTTATTAAAAGCATACAGGTCTTTTTCTGTAAACAGGATATCACACTGGGAATTGAGTATCATCCTTGCTTCTTCTTTACCATCTTTGGTGATGTAAAACCAATAGTTGATTGCCGGCGCACAGTTTGGCTTAATAGCGCCGGGTGCAAAATACCAGGAATCTTTTAAGCGATTGAGCACGGTGATATCATCAATATAAAAATTGCCCGGATCAAACCCCGAAAGGGTATCTTTATCGTTAACCACTCCGACCAGCGTATAGCCCGGCTTGGTAAAATCATAGGATTCCAAAATCTTAACCTGAGCAAAGGAAATACCACTGGACCAGAGCAATAATCCTAGTATAACAATATATTTCTTCATATACTTTCGGGGTTATTTATAAAAAATAATTCCTATTCATGACGTTGCCACTGCAATATTCCATAATCAGCTTTTTTATCCGGGTATATGGCTTTCTTCATTCATTACATCCTTCTGCTTTTTATGGCCGATAATATAAATGATCGCTAACATAGGCAATACCCAGAACATACGGCTTTGTAAACGGCCAATTACGGTCGAAAATGTACTGGTCACAAAAGCATTAAACAGTAAGAGGATGAGGGTACCGGCAATAATAATACGCCAAAGCATTTTATGGTCAGGCTTGCCTCTAAGGCTTAAGGCAAAGCTGCAGATTATGGCGGCAGATAAAGTAATAATCCAGCTCATTGAGCTTAAGGGAAGCTGTCCCGCCGCTTGGCGTGTATTGCGAAATTCTTTTAATTCATGATGTAGCAACTCGTTGATACAAGAATAAGGCGAACTCCCTTCTGTCATAGGGTCTAATCCCTCTCCTATCTGTATCTGTCCCATTTGACGGGCAGTACCTTCTACACACTTGAGGGCAAAAAGTCCCCAATATTTTGGTTTTGAAAAGATGTCCCGTATAATGCTGTTATATTCTTTCCGGCTATTCAACCATCCGTTTTCTTTATTATGAGGAAAGGGTACATTGGTATTCCACATAAATTCCCATTGGCGTTCCCCAAGCTTATCTTTACAGTTGCATAGTTCGTATGTTTTCTGAGCACAATTTTCATTCAAATATTTATCGAGGATTCCATTTTCCGCAAATCGTGCCATCAGAAATACGTGAGATGCCGGGCTTAGCGTAAACTTCTGGTATTTGACGACATTAATCGTTGAGATCAGCAGGTAGCAAGCGACACTCAGCACCGTCATTTTTTTGATCAGTGATTTATCTTTCCGGGAAGCCGCTCTGAAAAAGAACAGGAACAAAACAACAATCAACAACAACAGAATCATCAGGTGGCTGTAATGCATCAGACAGATCAGGGCTATAATGGCCAGGTTAATATAGGTCCATTTTGGCTGTGCTCTTTGCAGGTAGAGCAAGAGCAAACTGATCACAAAGAGCCCGGAAAAAGCATCGGGCATGATCTGGGAAATAAACCAGGCTGCAGAGGTACCGAAGGAGATTAAAATAAGGATACATAATAACAAAGGATTGCTGTAAAATTCGCCAAGCAGTATTTTACACAACCTTTTCAGTAACCAGACTGCAATCACTCCCTGCGCCAGGACAACACCCCATAAAGAAACCCCGAAACTGGTACACAGAATAAAAGCGCTGTATCCCCAAGGCCGGTCTATAGGTACCCAGGGACGCAAGCCATTATGAATATAAGCACCACTATCGGAGGTAACCAAAGGGAAATTATTATACAGCGCCGGCCAGACAATGATTAAAACAGAAAGGAGAAAATATCCTATATTCAGGTACCTTTCTTGCTTGGATACTGTTTGTGTTCCCATAGGTTTTTATATAAAAATGCAGAAATCCTTTTAAGGTTTATAAAATAATTGATATAAATAAGGCTGTAAAATAAATATTACAGCCTTAAAAAGTAAATCTATGGAGGAATTGCTTACATATTTCTCCGGTATTGTCCGCCTACTTCAAATAAAGCACGGGTAATCTGTCCCAAAGAACAGAACTTAACAGTATGCATTAATTCTTCAAAGATGTTACCATTCTTTATGGCTACTTCTTGTAGACGCTTTAATGCCGTCTCACCTTTGTCTCCGCTACGGGCCCAAAGGTGTTGGATATTTTCAATCTGGAATTCTTTTTCTTCTGTTGTAGAACGGATTACCTCTGCAGGAACAACCGTTGGAGAACCTTTTGAACTTAAGAAGGTATTTACGCCGATAATCGGAAACTCACCGGTATGTTTTAAGGTTTCATAATACAAGCTTTCTTCCTGTATTTTTCCACGCTGATACATGGTTTCCATAGCACCCAATACCCCACCCCGCTCGGTGATCTTATCAAACTCTGCCAGTACTGCTGCTTCCACCAGATCCGTCAGTTCTTCGATAATGAACGATCCTTGTAAAGGATTTTCATTTTTCGCCAAACCTAATTCGCGGTTGATGATCAGCTGGATGGCCATTGCACGGCGCACCGACTCTTCGGTAGGCGTGGTGATGGCTTCATCATAGGCATTCGTGTGTAAGGAGTTACAGTTATCATAAATGGCATACAAGGCCTGTAAGGTCGTACGGATATCATTAAAATCGATTTCCTGTGCATGCAAAGAACGACCTGAGGTCTGAATGTGGTATTTCAGCATTTGTGAGCGCTCATTACCGCCATATTTATACTTCATGGCTTTAGACCAGATTCTGCGTGCCACACGGCCGATTACAGAATATTCCGGATCGATACCATTGGAGAAGAAGAACGATAAATTCGGCGCAAAATCATCGATATGCATGCCGCGGCTCAAATAGTATTCTACAAAAGTGAAGCCATTAGAAATTGTAAAGGCTAATTGTGAAATCGGATTGGCTCCTGCTTCTGCAATATGATAACCGGAAATAGAAACAGAATAGAAATTCCTAACCCCTTCATTAATAAAATATTGCTGCACATCTCCCATTACCCTCAAGGAGAATTCAGTAGAAAAGATACAGGTATTTTGTGCCTGATCTTCTTTCAGGATATCGGCCTGAACCGTACCCCTAACAGATTTCAGCGTTCTTTCTTTAATGGATGCATATACATCGGCTGGCAATACCATGTCTCCGGTAACGCCCAGGAGCATTAGACCCAAGCCATTATTACCTTCGGGCAATACGCCTGATTGACCTTCTGCGGCTTTACCTACACCTACATTGGCGCTGTAATATGGACGCGCCACACCTTTATCTTTATAAATGGCATCAATCTTGGCATTCACTTCCGCTTCCAGGCCGTTTTCTTTAATATATAACTCACATTGCTGATCAATTGCTGCATTCATAAAGAAAGCCGTAATCGTTGGCGCGGGGCCATTAATGGTCATGGAAACCGAGGTTTTCGGATCGGCCAGGTTAAACCCTGAATATAATTTTTTGGCATCATCCAAAGTTGGTACGCTCACACCGGAGTTACCGATTTTACCATAGATATCCGGACGATGATCAGGATCCTGCCCATATAAAGTTACGGAGTCAAAAGCAGTACTTAAACGTGCGGCCGGTAAGCCTTTACTTACATAGTGGAATCGTTTGTTGGTTCTTTCCGGTCCGCCTTCTCCGGCAAACATACGGGTTGGATCTTCTCCTTCACGCTTAAACGGATAGATCCCTGCAGCATACGGAAATTCTCCCGGGAAGTTTTCCAACAAGGACCATTTCAATATTTCGCCCCAGGCTTCGAAGCGTGGCACGGCTACTTTAGGGATTTGAGAATGGGATAAAGATTCAGTATGCGTTTTAATTTTTAATACTTTATCACGCACTTTAAATTCGTAGAATTCATTTTGATAATTCGCTTTCTTGGCTTCCCAGTTTTTTAGCAATTCCAGGTTTTTCGGATCCATTTCCAAGCTTACCTTATGATACACTTCCTGTAGTTCCTTAATCAGACGATCTTTATCTTCAACAAGTGTAGACTGTAAGGTTTCAATGGTTTTGCTGATCCCGAATAGTTTCTGGGCAACATCCGACTGCTCCACCGCCTTCTTATCATAGCCACGATTGTTCTCCGCAATCTCGCTCAGGTAACGGGTTCTGGATGGGGGAATAATAAATATTTTCTCACTTAACTCGCCCGAAGCCACAAAATCCGATTGCAGATCAGCACCTGTTTTCTCTACAATCTTATCCATTAAGGCACGATACATACTGTTTGTACCCGGATCGTTAAATTGAGAGGCAATGGTCCCATATATCGGCATGGCATCCGTATCCTGATCAAATAATTTATGGTTGCGCTGGTATTGTTTTTTCACATCGCGCAGGGCATCTGCAGCACCACGTTTATCAAATTTATTCACGACAACGATATCGGCAAAATCAAGCATGTCGATTTTCTCCAATTGTGTTGCCGCACCATATTCCGGGGTCATGATGTACATACTCACATCACTGTAATCCGTGATTTGCGTATCACTTTGCCCGATACCTGAAGTTTCTAAAACGATTAAATCGTATTGTGCCGCTTTCAGAATATTTACGGCATCTTCAATATATTTTGATACCGCCAGATTGCTTTGACGGGTTGCCATAGAGCGCATATACACCCGGTCATTGCGAATGGCATTCATCCGGATACGATCACCCAGTAAAGCTCCGCCAGTCTTCCTTTTGGAAGGATCTACCGATATAATACCGATTGTTTTTTCGGGAAAATCCAATAAATAGCGTCGTACAATTTCATCTACCGAAGAAGACTTACCCGAACCACCGGTACCGGTAATACCCAATACAGGTGTCTTACTTTCCTTAGCCAGTTCGACTACTTTTTGTAACATTGCTTTTGTTTCCGGCAAATCACCATAGTTTTCCGCAGCGGAGATCATACGGCCAATGTCTTTCGGATTTTTATCTTTAATATGCCCTACTTCACCGTTTAATTGGTTACCGGTAGCATAATCGGATTGGCTCATCAGATCAATGATCATACCTTCTAAGCCCATTGCACGGCCATCATCAGGAGAGTAAATCTTATCAATCCCATAAGCTTCCAGTTCTTTAATTTCTTCCGGAAGAATTACACCACCACCACCGGCAAAGATCTTGATATGGCCGGCACCTTTTTCTTTCAAAAGGTCATACATGTACTTTAAATATTCTACATGCCCGCCCTGATAAGAGGTCATGGCAATAGCATTGGCATCTTCCTGAATGGCACAATCAACTACTTCCTGCACACTGCGGTCATGGCCGAGGTGGATCACTTCGGTACCATTGGCCTGCATCACCCGACGCATAATATTTATAGAAGCATCATGGCCGTCAAAAAGAGAAGCAGCCGTTACAATGCGAATTTTATTTTTAGGAGAATAGGACATAATTTTATTAGCTTATAATAACCTCCAAAAGTACAAAAAATGGCGCACATAGCGCCATAGATACTAAAAAAGAAGGAGATGAGGCAACAGTCGGTTACCGACGCAAAAAGGCCATCATCGCGTGAGGATAAGCATATCCCTGATCCACTGCTAAATTACGAGGAAAATCGGGCAGGCCATCAATCATAAAACCGGTATAGGGCTCGACTTTTGTTCTTCCGCTTCTACAAGGCTGATTGATCTCATAAGTATAGGTTTCCGCACCTTTTTTCACTTCCGTCAGCAAATACGTACGTCCGGTAGCCGGGATATAGACCTTGTAGTCTGTACCCTCCCTGATGTCATAAAAGCCGGCAGTAGGACTTGCAGAAAGGGTATCTCCCTTTTGGTACATATTCACCGGGTGTAAGGTATCCCGGAAGCGAACATCGCCCCAGCCGGAACCCGCACGGTAACCAGTAATGGCCACTGTGGCCAGTTCGCTTTGACTATAACCGATAAACCCTATACTGGGTGTAATACGAACGATACTATCGCTGCAGGTGTGTTTCCTTTTCTCCGAGCAAGCGGTAAACAACAGGAGACAGGATACCGAAAATAAAATAATTTTCTTCATGTATTTTAATACTAATTTTGATTTGCCGGCTAAGATAATTATAATAATGAGATTTAATAAACCTCTGTGTGCCGATATAGGGAGCTGATCAATCAAAAAATAAGGATGTCGCCCACTTCTTATTTTAAGAAAAGCATTAATGTGCCGAAAAGGACACATAACAAAGTGTTTTTTTAGCCACGACTTTTATCTTATCCAAATTAATCATTAAAAATCATAACTCAAAGTAAGTGCGTAGCCGGCAAGGACATAGGGTCCGAAATCGGTATACCAATCAGTCTTAGTGACAACTTCATCATACTTGTAAGATCTTCTTCTCCAGGAAAGCGCATCAAGTCCGATACCAGCTTCTACTCCTATCCTAAAGGACTTGGTTAGGGCAAAAGAAACATTTTGATTAAGCAATCCAAATAGCACTACAGGAAAAAAGTAACAGCATGCTTATACTCACTGTGCATCGGTAAACTTTTGTATTACTTATCATAAAATATAGTTTATTATTATGATTAACGTTTCTAGTTATCAAAACGATATGAATAAAAAGTGCGACACCCAAGGCATCGCATTTTTTATTTATCACTCAATTAATCTTATTAGTCCTGGTTTTTCAGTTTCACCATCGTCAATATGGTAGCCACACCCACTAAAGGTTCATCAGTATCGTCCAGCATTTCGACGAGCCATTTAACAATACCACGCTTGATCTTGGACTTCGGATTATCTTCTGAAGGTGTCGTATCATTGGGTAGTTTCTGCTTGCAGGTAAAACGGATGCTGATTTTTGCCCCGGGATATACCGGTTTGGTAAAACGCAAATCATCAATACCATAATTCAACAGTACCGGGTTTAATTCATAACTATCAACAAACAAACCGGCCGCTATGCTCATAATAAAATAGCCATGTGCCACCTGTTGGTCAAACATAGTGCCTTCAAAATCGGTTTCTACTTTATGGGCATAGAAATTATCGCCACTCAGCGCTGCAAATTTGTCAATATCCTCACTGGTGATCTCCCGGCTTTCGGTCATCAATTGATCACTCACTTTTAATTCTTCAAAATATTTCTTGAAAGGATGTACCGCACTCAGATTGCCTTTAGCTCCTTGCTGATAGACATTGGTAATGGCTGTGATCGTAGTAGGAGAGCCTTGAATGGCGGTGCGTTGCATATAATGTAATACCCCTCTGATACCGCCCATTTCTTCTCCGCCACCGGCACGACCGGGACCTCCGTGTACCAACATCGGCATCGGAGAACCATGGCCTGTGCTTTCTTTGGCACAGTCTCTGTTCAGGATTAAGATACGGCCATGCATGGTCGCTGCTTCTAAAGTATAATCTTTTGCGATGGCATCGTCGGCCGTAATGATCGAACTCACCAAAGAACCCTTACCCATTTGGGCGAGTGCTGCAGCTTCATCGGTCGTTTTATAGGGCATAATGGTACTTACGGGACCAAAAGCTTCAATATTGTGCACATCTGTTTTCTGGAAAGGATTATCATTAAAGAAGACAACAGGCGGTAGGAAGGCTCCTTTTTCCTTATCAGCACCTTTTACCTCAAAAGCATCAAGGTCGCCGATCACGATTTCCTGCGATTGTTGCAATTCTTTAATCTTGCCTAATACTTCTTCTTTCTGGGATTGCCCGGCCAGGGAACCCATACGCACGCCTTCTACAGAAGGATCGCCGATGGTCGAGCTGGCTAAGCGCTTACCTAAAGCAATCTGAACGTCTTCTACCATATTTTCAGGCACAATGATCCTGCGCACTGCAGTACATTTCTGACCTGCTTTTGTCGTTATCTCTCTGGCAATTTCTTTTATGAAAATATCAAATTCCGGCATATCTGTGGTCACATCAATTCCGAGTACCGAACAGTTCAGCGAATCGGCCTCCATATTGAACGGAACGGCTTCTTCTATCAAACGCGGATGTGATTTCAGCATTTTACCCGTAGTGGCAGAACCTGTAAAGGTTACGGTATCGCCATTTTCTACAAAGTCCAGGATGCCCCTTGCGGAACCACAAATCAACTGCAATGCACCTGCCGGCAAAATACCCGAAGCAATAATATCCTGCACAACGGCTTCGGTGAGGAAGGAAGTGAGGGTTGCGGGTTTTACAATAGCGGGCACGCCTGCCATCAGGTTTACGGCTACTTTTTCCAACATACCCCAAACCGGGAAGTTAAAGGCATTGATGTGAATCGCCACACCACGTTTGGGTACCATAATATGATGGCCAATGAAACTACCGCCTTTTGACAAAGGGGCTACATCACCATCAATATAAAAAGGCTCATCCGGAAATTGACGGCGTAAAGAGGCATTGGCAAATAGATTACCGATGCCGCCTTCGATATCGACCCAGCTATCGGCACGGGTCGCTCCGGTAAAGGCAGAAATTGTATAATATGTTTCTTTTCTTTCCATCAGATACAGGGCCAATGCTTTAAGCATTCTGCCGCGTTCGTGAAAAGTCATTTTTCTTAATGCAGGACTACCGGTTGTTCTGGCATACTGCATCATGGCAGCAAAATCCAGGTTTTTACTATCAGCGGTATACAGCGCCTCTCCCGTAATGGCATTGTATAAGGTTTCTCCATTATCGGTTGCCGGAATCCACTGTCCGCCCGCGTAGTTCTGTAATTTTATTAAAGACATATTGAAGTGATTTGTACAGTATAGACCCGCAATTTACAATAAAATATCTTATACAGGGGCATCGCGAAACAATTATTAACAGTGGTTGCGCGCCTCGTATTCCTTACAAAAAGGCGCTTATATACTGCTTAATAACAAATTAAAAATGTGTATTCCCGTCAAAGCTTTTTATTTTTGCGCCATGTTCAAAAAAGCGGCCTTACTGGCGATATTCTTTTGCTTATTTTTTACCTTACGTAGCCTGGCCGGCTATTATTACGATTTCAACACCAGATGTCAATCTGCCTACCAGGCCTATACTTCTTTTAAGATTGCAGAGGCGAATAAATTGCTGGAAGCGGAACTTAAAGACCACCCTAATAACCTGATCGCGATATACCTGTATAGCTATGACGATGTGTTTACATTATTGTTTCGCGGAGATCCGGCAGAATTGAAACGAAGAAGAAATAACCTGAGTATCCGCATGAATGTATTGGATAAAGGTGATAAAAATTCGCCCTGGTATGCCTATACCAAAGCAACGCTGTACTTTCACTGGGCGGCAATCAATATCCGTTTCAACGATATGACTACCGGAGCAAATCTATTTCGCAAATCTTACAACAACCTGAAAGAAAACCAATCCAAATTTCCTAATTTCAAGCAAAATGACATCTTACTTGGGGTTGCAGAGGGCATGATCGGCACGATTCCCAACAATTACAAATGGATGGTGAATTTATTGGGTTTTAAAGGATCTGTAAAAAGCGGCAATACACGCATTATTAACTACCTTAATAATACCGGCTCCGATGCGCAGCTGCTGAAAGAAGAAGCCATTGTGTACTATTGCTATTTTAAATCGATTTTATACAGCGAGCCCAAACTGGCTTTTGAATACCTTGATGCCAATAAGATTGATGTGAGGAATAATTACCTGCTGGCTTTTACCAAAGCAAATATTGCTTTGAATAATAACAAATCGGCACTGGCACAAAATATCCTCAACAACCTGAATAAAGACAATGGTTATATGGAGGTGCCGGCATTTAACTTTGAAATGGGCCAGGCCGCCTTATTCAGCCTTGATGATGATTGTATCCGCTACTTTAACCGTTTTTTGAATAGCACAAAAAACAATTATTTTATTAAAGAAACCTATCAGAAGATGAGCCAGTATTATTGGGTGATGGGCAATAAGACGAAGGCTGATGAGTATAAAAATTACTGTCTTCAATACGGCTCGGCCATTACAGATGGCGATAAACAGGCTTTAAGGTATGCCAAGAGCAGCAGTTATCCGGATGCAACCCTGTTGAAGATACACCTGCTTTGTGATGGGGGCAATTATCTAAAAGCCAATACTGTGATCAGTAAATACAAGAAAACAGACTTTCTCAAGGAGGCTGATCAATTAGAGTTTACCTACAGAAACGCGCAAATCTATAATGCTTTAGGACAAAAAAACCTGGCCATCGCCTTTTATGAGGAGACGGTTAAAACAGGTGCAGAAAGAACAGAGCATTATGCAGCCAGAGCTGCATTAGAACTGGGCAATATCTATGAAGATCAGGGCCAGAAAGCTACCGCGATCAAATGGTATCATACCTGTATGGACATGAAAAATCATGATTATGAAAATTCGCTGGAGCAGAAGGCAAAAGCGGCATTGAACCGGTTAAAATAACAAAAAGGCAAACTTCTCTGAAGTTTGCCTTTTAAAATATAATAAGATTGTATTAATACAAATCGCAGGTTTCGGTCGTTACAATGCCCATTTCAGTCTTCGTCTGAGAAGCTGCTTTGCATTTTGAAGAGGCTCCTTTGCTATTGTCTCTGACATTATACTCTTTCGTAATAGGAGCAGGAAGCCCTGGTTTACCGGAATAAACCACCTCACAACGGCAGGTATAATCTTTGATACAAGAAGTAAATCCTAAACTCAGAAGACCTAAGCCACAGAGGGTAACAGTAGCACGGAGTAATTGTTTTTTCATTATGACAATTTTTCAAATTTCATCAAAGATAATATTCGGAATGGAGAAATCAAAATGCAAATTTTTTTCCGCAGCCTTAATGTTTTATTTTCGTAAAAATTTATAAATGAAGATCATTATTATTGGTTCGGCTTATCCTTTAAGAGGGGGCATTGCTACGTTCAATGAGCGGTTTGCCTCTTTTATGCAAGCGCAGGGCCACGATGTTATTATTTATTCCTACAGTTTACAATATCCTAGTTTCTTATTTCCGGGCAAAACGCAATATTCCACAGAGCCTGCTCCGGAAAACATACATATCAAACCGGCTATTAATTCGGCCAATCCATTGAACTGGATCAAAGCAGGCCGCCAATTAAGGAATGAAAATGCAGACCTGATCCTGGTGCGGTATTGGATGCCCTATTTTGGTCCCAGCCTGGGAACGATCCTGAGAACTGCCGCTAAAAACCGCAAAACCAAGATCATTTGTATTGCCGATAATATCATTCCTCATGAAAAAAGAACCGGCGATACGGCGTTTACGAAATACTTTGTAAAGCCAATCCATGCTTTTCTCACGATGAGCCAAAGTGTTTTAAAAGACCTGGAGCAATTTGCGCCACAAAAACCTAAGCTATATACGCCGCATCCGCTTTATGATAATTTTGGAGATAGCTATCCCAAAGCCGAAGCCCGGAAAAAATTAAATATCCCGGCCGACGAAAAAGTGATTTTGTTTTTTGGCTTTATTCGTAAGTATAAAGGCCTTGATCTACTGCTTGAGGCAATGACTGATGCGCGCATCAAACAAAAAGGGATCAAGCTGATGGTAGCGGGAGAATTCTATGAAAAGCGAGAAAGCTACGATAACCTGATCCAGTCACGGGGTTTGGCCGATCAGCTATACTTATTTACAGACTTTATTCCAAAT
Organism: Taibaiella sp. KBW10; assembly: GCF_003852495.1. Classification (GTDB taxonomy): domain Bacteria; phylum Bacteroidota; class Bacteroidia; order Chitinophagales; family Chitinophagaceae; genus Edaphocola. The sequence goes on from NZ_QAJI01000001.1 coordinate 42,364, forward strand.
GCGGAAGTGGGTTTATACTTTTCTGCGGCAGATGTGGTGGTACAACCCTATCGTAATGCCACGCAAAGCGGTATTACGCAGATTTGCTTTCACTTCAACAAACCGATGGTGGTCACCAACGTCGGTGGTCTGGCAGAATCTATTCCTGATGGAAAAATAGGCTATGTTGCTGAGGTGGACCCTACATCTATAGCGGATAATATTCTTAGATTTTATGAAGAAGGAAAGGAAGAAACGCTTATTGAACATATAAAAGCGGAAAAGAAAAAATACAGCTGGGATTATTTCCTGGACAGTATTATGCAATTGTATAAAACGATCAACCATCAATAACTACTATCAAATACTGGAAGTAGCACCTGATGCGGATGCGGGTACGATCAAAAAATCGTTCCGCAGGCTGGCACATCAATACCATCCCGACAAAAATCCCGATAATACCTTTGCCCATACGCATTTTACCGCCTTAAAGGCAGCTTATGAAGTCTTGTCTGATGCGCACAAGCGGAAGGACTATGATAAAGAATTATGGTTGCTGCAAAAAAATTCCCTGCACTATACACGAGCGGTCACGCCGGCATTAATGCTGGACCGATTGCAACAGGTATGGGCGGCGATACTGGTCAAAAAGGAATATCATGTAATTGAAAATCACCTGACCGACTACTTGTGTTCGATGATGAGTGATCATCATATTGCAATCTTCCAGCAGCAGGCGAGCGATAGCGCATATGAGCAGTTTACCGAGCAGGTATTAGCCTTATGCCGCACTTTACCCCAACACCAGTCCGCAATGGTCTTAGCCTCTTTAAAAAAGCTCAATACTTATAACGAAGGCATGTTAAAAAGCATAGAACGTTATGAAGACAGCCGAAAACACCGGGATATATATCACAAATATACCGGTTGGTTTATTTTGGGTATTGCGCTCCTGCTCTGTTTCCTGATGTATTGGTATAGCCGTCAATAAAAGGATTAGGGTATGTCCATTCTGATCCGGTAGTGCTTAGGCAGGTAATTATTCATCCGGTTGGGCATCCATTTCCCCCAACCTAAAGCTAAGCCCTGATGGGTGGCCACCTGCCAACCTTTATAACCATCGGCCGTTTTCACCGATTCTTTTTTAAGATAATGTAAGGCTTCTTCATGGCTCAATTCAATCCTGGAGACGGCATCAGAGAGGTGTACGCTCATCGCCAGGTCATGTTCGGGTACCAGATCCTTAAGAATTTGCCCCATAGCCGTACCCGCTTTTTTTATATAAAATGCATTGCGCATTGGTTCCAGATAAGGCATGTGTACCGGATTGATGGCGTAAATCAATTCTTTATGCGTAAATATTTCAAAATCCGTATTCAGATAAGGCCTCATTTTCTGATGCAATTCAAGTTCGGCTTTCTGATTATTTTTTTGTTTGGATACCGAATGATACAGGCTATCCGTTACGATACCCTCTTGCTTTTTGAACACGGCAAGAAAAAATCCTTCTCCCCTGGTTTTCCATGGATAGAACCGATAACCCAAACCTTTTTGTTCGGGTGACAGGGTCTCGGTAATACCCCAGTCAGGATCACATTGCATAGGCAGGCTTTCCATACCCATATCCCGGATCAGCCAGTCTACAATCTGCTCATTCTCTTCTACAGAATATGAACAGGTGGCGTAGATCAAAATACCCTCTTTCTTCAAAGCGGGCAATACATCGGCCAGAATCCGCTGCTGGCGCTCCTTACAGAGCTGCACATTTTCGGTACTCCACTCGTCTATTGCCTTAGGGTCTTTTCGCCACAAACCCGAACCGCTACAAGGCGCATCGACCAAAATAGCGTCGAAAAAACCGGCCACACGGCCAAAATCTTTAGGATCATTATTCGTCACCCAGGTATTCATCTGGCCCCAACGGGTCATATTTTCTACCAGGATAGACGCACGCGTTTGGATCACCTCATTGGAAATCAAGAGATCGTCTTGCTCCAATAGAGAAGCAAGCAAGGTACTCTTTCCACCGGGTGCCGCACAAAGGTCCAATACCTTCAGGGCTTGTTGTTTTTTTACATGCTGTTCAAATGCCTGCGCTACAAACATCGAAGAGGCCTCTTGTACATAATAGGCACCTGCATGAAACAAGGGATCTAGGGTAAAAACCGGCCGGCTTTCCAGGTAGCGTCCCCTTGTACACCAAGGTACCCGCGCAAGGGAATCAAAGGACTGTGTTTCCTTTAAAGGATTCAACCGGATGGAGACCGGTGGTGCTTGTTGATGCGCTTCTTCAAAAAAAGTATTGTCCCAAGAAGGCGCCGTTCCAAAAGTATGTTGTGGTAAATGATGTTCCATAAATGCAATTAAAACCCGACAGACAAACCTAATTCGAATAGTTCTGCGTTATTCTGATGTGTTTTCAACAAGGCCGATAATACAATTTCTTTAAGGATGCCCCGTTCTTTCTGCCAGATATAATAGTTAGCGCCCAGTTTCTGATAAAATTTATCTGTTTGCTGATCCAGTGTTTTCAAGTATACCCCACCCTGAAGGACAATACCCACCCTGCTAAAGGTAAATTCATTGCCAATAAATACGGAGGCCTGGTAGGCATATTTGTTTTCTTCTCCTGCATGCCTTTCATTAAACTTCATAAAGGCATAAGCAGCAGTGTTATAGGTATAATCCATCCCTAAAATGGCTTTATTTTTCCCTAAATAGCGTTTCGTAGCGAATATACCGGCATTATACACGCGGTTCAGGCCGCCGTCGGGTACATATTTTTCTATAAAGGCAATGCTCCCTTTAGCATATACCACAATCCTGTTGGATAACTTAGGCACTTCCCGTCTGATTCTTGCAGGAGTATTGGATATGGGAAAATAGCGCACACCCGCCTGAAGCCCCCAGATATTGATCCCAAAATTGGGTTTGCGGAAAGAAGCATTGGATACATGAATCAGGTGCGCTCCTCCCTGTATTTCCCAATGTTCATTGATTTTCCATTTAAGGTCGGTCTGCAAAGGGCTGATATTATTGGCATAGCCGCCAATCGTTTCATTCTCCAAATTTGGTTTGGGTACGCGCTCATAGGGTTTGGTCACATAGCAAATGCCCATCCCTACCCGCGCAGTCCAAGAAAAACGATCGAGCGTAAGCAATCGTAAGCGAATATTAGGGAAGATCCCAAATACCTGACCGTAGAGATTGGGATTATTGTAGTTCAGGTAGATGATACCTAAACCGACTTCAGGATAGTGTCTCCTGATCTCCCAATCTTTCTTACCATAATATTTCCGGACAAAATTCAGGTCAAAAGTAGTTGTATTTTGAGCCAAAGGTGCGGTAATCTTCTTGCTGTGCCGCATCATATTACTGTGATAGTAATCTGCTTCAAAGCCAATACCCGTCCATTTATCGGACTTTTGCGCTGCAGCGGGCAGCACAAAAAGTAAAAGAATAAGAAATAAATATGATCGTTTTGTGTACAAAATATAAGGGCAAATAGGATAAATCCTGTTTTCTAATAATACATTTAAAAAGAATGCAATTTTAAAGAAAAAAAGTGAGTAAAGAAACAATATGTGGTAAATCCCGCAGGACAAGCAGGGAATAGGGCTCCGGATGGCATCACAAAACACTGCAATACCGTATTTATGAAACAAAGAAGCCCGATCTAATCCCCGAACAAAGTATTATGATCGCCCTCCTTGGCACGTATCCTCGCTTCATTGACCAAGAGGTGTGCCAGCCGCGTAGGTTCGGGAATGCGGTATTTTCGGCTACAGTTTTTAATAATGTCGACACTCTGTTGCATACCTACCTTATGACCGGGAGATACAAAAATGGGTTTACAATTTAGTTTGGTTTTAAGGACAATACCAATCTGTTCTTTTTGATGCATCAGCGGCTCCTGGGCAAAAACGACATTTTCGGGTTCTGTATAGATTCCTGTCAAGCGGCTTTTAGCAGAACCTATAGTAGGTACATCTTTAAGCAGTCCAAAGTGTGTCGCAATACCCGTGCGTCTTTGGTGTGCAATACCCTGTCCGTCCAAAACCATTACATCGGGTCGAATCTTTAACTGATCCCAGGCCAAAAGCAGGGCGGGAATTTCTCTGAAGGCTAACAATCCTGATATATAAGGAAATTTGGTTTCGGTGATTACCGTTACCCGTTCTACCGGCACCATATCCGGATAGGTTAAGACGATAATACCGGCATATACGGTGTCTTCATATTTATTAAAAGAAATATCGGAACCGCCGATATATTTTATTGGACTTTCTAAAGGGCGAATGTCAATCTGCTCCCGCATCTGCTGCTGGATGGCAATAGCTTCGGAAGGAGAAAGCGTATCATATGCACCGGGTAGTATCATCCTTTAAAATTAAGGAATAATGCGGACTTCCCAACCCGGGACGATGAGATACATAAAGTATCTTACCTCGAAAGAAGCCACTCATAAGATAAGCTTATTGAAATAAACAAACCCCTTCAGGTACGACCTGAAGGGGTTTGTTCTATAAAGTATTTACGACTACGCTAAAGTAATGGTGTTATCCAAATACACATCTTGAATTGAATTCAGTAATTCAACCCCTACTTTCATATCTTTTTGGAATGCTTTACGGCCAGAGATCAATCCCATACCACCGGCACGTTTGTTGATTACGGCAGTTGTTACCGCTTCGGCCAAATCAGAAGCTCCTTTAGATTCCCCACCAGAGTTGATCAGACCTGCACGACCCATATAACAGTTCGCTACCTGGTAACGGGCTAAATCGATCGGGTGATCCGTTGTCAATTTGCTGTATACATCTTTATGTGTTTTACCTACTTTAATGGCATTATAACCACCATTATTTGTCGGTAATTTTTGTTTGATGATATCTGCCTGAATAGTCACACCCAGATGGTTTGCCTGTGCTGTTAAATCTGCAGCAGCGTGATAATCTATACCATCTACCTTAAAGGCGCTGTTTCTTAAGTAGCACCATAATACGGTAGCCATACCTAAAGAGTGCGCATATTCAAATGCTTTAGCAACTTCAATAATCTGACGGTTGCTTTCTGCAGAACCGAAATAGATTGTAGCACCTACTGCTACTGCTCCCATTTCCCATGCTTCTTTGATAGAACCAAACATAATCTGGTCGTAAGAATCCGGGTAAGACAGGAATTCATTATGGTTTATTTTTACGATAAACGGGATTTTGTGTGCATATTTACGCGCTACAGAACCTAATACGCCAAAAGTAGAGGCAACAGCATTACAACCACCTTCAATCGCTAATTTTACAATATTCTCAGAATCAAAATAGATAGGATTAGGTGCAAATGAAGCCCCGGCACTATGCTCGATCCCCTGATCTACAGGAAGGATTGAAACATAACCGCTATTAGCCAAACGACCGGTACCCATAATGGTTTGCAAACTACGTAAGGTTTGTATATTACGATTGGACAATGCCCATACGTCATCTATATGTGAAGGAGATGGAGCATGTAACATAGACTTATCGATAGTCTTACATTCATGATTCAATAAAGAATCGGCATCGGCGCCTAATAACTCAACTATTTTGTTGTTTGCCATAATCATTTAATTCGGTTTTCTATTTGGCTGCAAAAGTAATTAAATATGTTAATATCATCAAATAAGTGCTATAAAGAAATTATTCCTTTATTATAATAAACGATTCCATCCTCCGTAAGTCCTTGTAAAACCGCAAGAATGGTCTCTTTATGAACTTCCTTTAATTTCCATAGCAGGTCATTGACCTTCATCGATGTTGCATTTTTCAATTCCGCCACAATCCGCTTGCGCAATTCAGGCGTATTATACTGAATCTCATTCTGTCTTTTAAGACAATTGTCACATTGCCCGCAGGCATCCTCTTGTTGCTGTCCAAAATAAGCAGACAATAATTTATTTCTGCATACCGTATCATTATGGATAAATGCGGCAAGTTGTGTCACCTGTTCCTGCAAGGCATTTTTCATTTGCCGCAGCAGTTTTTCATCCAAACGCAGATAGGTCAACGTAAAACGGTCGTGCTGCCACAAAATGTAACTGCCTATAATAGCCGGCTTATATTGTAAGATGCCAAAATCCTGCAATTGATATAAGCGGTCTTCCAACACCGTTTTATCTATTTTCAAGGCCTGCGCCACCTTAAAGATCGGTATGGGGGTTTCAAAATGGAAAATACTTCCAAAATGACGCAGCAGCATTTCGACCACTTCATGTAGCGGTTTGTAGTGCTTTTCTATATAATTAAGTGATTCCCGACTTGTAGTAAAACGGACCGTATACTGTGTCTGTGCATTTTCGTTCCACTCCAGGAAGCCCTGTCTTTCCAATATTTTCACCGCACTTATGGTCGGCAGCATCTCTAATTTAAACCGGGAGACAAAAGTCGCCACATCAAAAGCAAATACTTCCTCATTGCCATTATTGACTGCGATGCCCAAATAATCGGCCAAATGCTGATAAACCGTTTTTATAAAATCTATGGGTGGAAATTGTATCTCAGGTAAGTTCAACAGATTATTGATATCCGCAATATGGTATAGCAGCATACCCCGCGCCGGCAACCCATCGCGCCCTGCCCTGCCTACTTCCTGGTAGTATTGTTCAATACTTGAGGGTAAGTCATAATGGATTACATTCCGAACATCCGCCTTGTCTATGCCCATCCCAAAGGCCGTAGTGGCCGTCATGATGGCATTGCTGCTATTCAGCCATTGATGATAGGAAAAATCTTTCTCCATTTTTCGCATGCCGGCATGATAATGATAAGCCGGCAAGGCCGTACGATCTTTAATTATTTGGGCACACTCGACCGTTCGTTTACGTGTTTTACAATATACGATGCCACTCCCCTCCGCTTCCATCAAGGTCTCTGTCAAAGACAGCGGTTTATTTTCGGTATAAAGGATATGATACGCCAGATTTGCCCGGACAACGGATTGCTCAAAAACGACCGGTTGTTTCAGGCTTAGTTGCTGCATTATGTCCTGCTTCACAGCAAGGGTCGCCGAAGCCGTAATGGCCAGTGTCGGCGTCTTGGGAAACAATGCTTTAAAGGCCGAAATATTACGATAAGCCGGACGAAAATCATGCCCCCACTGGGAGATACAATGCGCCTCATCTATCGCCAGAAAACTCAAATCGAGCCCTGCCATAAGGTCCAGAAACTGCGCATTTTGCAGCCTTTCGGGCGAAACATACACCAGTTTATAAGCGCCATCGGCGATTTCATCCATTAGCTGCTCCAGCAGTGTACGGTCTAAACCCGAATGGATACTCACAGCCGGAATACCTAGTTTCACCAAACTATTGACCTGATCTTCTATCAGCGCAATAAGCGGGCTCACGACAAGGGTAATGCCCCGAAACAGGAGCGCCGGCACCTGATAACACAATGATTTTCCCGCGCCGGTGGGCAACATGGCAAACACATCCTTACCCGCCAATACCTGAGTAATAATATCTTCCTGCAAAGGCCGGAAGTGCTCGTATTTCCAATAGTGGTATAAGGTTTCGCGTATATTCATGGTTGTTCTTGTGTAGGTGCATCGCTAAAGACGGCTTATCGGCTTTAGTAACATTCTTTGCTCTATAGCCTGCAAAAATATTTTCTTTTTACAACATATCGAATGAGCAAATCTCTATCCCAAACCAAAATTGGTTAATGAAATGTGAATGATAAAAATTTCCTGTATAACTGCTTGTTTTATTGTAACTTAGTAGTGGAAATAAAAGACACCGTTACCCTGTTCTCTACTTATTGTTTTATGAATCGTTTTTAAGACAATGATGATCATTTTACCCCCCGAATTGATACAACAGTTTCCTCATTGTAAACAGTACCTAAGCCCCCGATATCCTTTATCTACCTGACAGACAACATCATAAATTATAATTTACCTCTTCTCCATTATAATTTGGCCATTATTGATTCGGCCAATTTATGTTAGGGTCTGTTATCTAGTCCACGAAAAAATAGTACCGCCTCTAAAAAAGAACGTTTCTAATAGTACTTCCCGACAGCATTATTACCAATAATGATGTGGCTCATTATTGCCGGAAAACGTCCTTACTATTTCCACAATATCCCATTTCTGCTCCTAAAGCAAATAAACATATTCTCCTTAACTTTTAATTGATTGTATCATGAAAAAGTTTACACTATCCATATCTGTATTACTCTTATGGATGTTATTACCGAAATATACAGCTGCACAAACCAGCGCCTGTACTTTTGTAAGCCCCGCTGTAGAGCTTAATTATACGAACAGTAACATTGCAGGCGATTGTATCGTAAATGTAAATTTAAGTTTCATCATTAATATAAATAACGGTAATAAATATACCGTATTGCATCTATGGCCCGAAAGCACTTACCCTAACCCCAGTTTTCCTTATGCGCTTAACAACGAACCAAAGTCCAGCCAAAACGGTGGGAATGGCGCACTTAATAATGCTTTAGCTACTATCATCATCAACAGAAACACCAATCCGGCAACCCTGTTATCTACTTACGCACCTGATCCTACCATTGATGACAACACGCTCCCGGCTATAAACCAGGTGAAAGATGCCAGTGACGGGCTGATCTTAAAAGTAACCGATATGGGAAATGGAAATATTTACTATCAGATCGAAAATGTATCTCTGGTATATCCCGGAGCCTGCAACCAGATCATAAAATTCAAAGGAGATGCATGGTCTTCCAATGCGGCTTCCCTGAATGTACAGTGTAGCATGGTCGGATTCACCTATCTCTCCAATATTCCCACGCTGAACGGCATACAGCTTTGTCAGAAAAGCGGTCAGCAAAGCCAGTATAGATTTTCCATATCCGCCCAACAACCAAACTATCTGGTAGATTACAGTGTTGATATCTTTGCAGATGTAGACAGTAGCAAAGACTTCAATCCGTTTATTGATACCGTTCGGGTAGCCAGTTATCCCAGCAGCTCACTGCCGGATATTACCTCTACAACGCCCTATAGTAGTGGATTCATTCCTTTTTCCTGGTCCGCAACCCATAATAATAACGACCTCTTCTACATATTGGGCAATATCAAAGTTACCGATCTTATAAGCAGTACGACTACCACTTACAGTAATACAATCTTAACCACAACGGTAGCTGATTGCAGTTCTCCTTTACCACTGAACAATCTGGTTCTGACCGGAAAAAGAGAAGGCAATTGGGTACGCCTATTCTGGCACGTCCCTAATGACGACACAAAATATGCCATTGAGAAACAAATACCGGAGCAAAGCACATGGAAGCAGGCCGGTATAGAAAAAATGAAAACCGGTGGCGAAGGCCTTGCATTTGATGATTATGCTTATACTGATATGGAACCGGCAACCTGTTTATACCGGCTAAGGGCGATTAATCCCGACGGTAGTTTTGATTATTCCAATACCTTAAGAATGAACGGAAATAATCCATCCTTAAACCTGTATGTCTTTCCCAATCCCGCAAGTCAAAACGAAATAAGAATAATGGCAGATGTCCCTTTAAATGAGGTAGCCAATATATCCGTTATCAATGGTTTGGGCCAGGAGGTCAGACAGCTCAAAAATATCTCCAGCGGCACCATATATTTCAATGACCTCAGCAGTGGTGTATATTATATTTGCATATATAACAATCACGAAAAAATTGCGAAAACCCTTGCTGTTAAATAGTCTGCACAGTGCCTTCTGTTAAATGTTTGCTTTTATATTAAAAAAACAAACAATACATAGAAGGCACTTTTTTGAGCTTAAAAATCAGAACAGAAAAAACACCTATATATTGATTCCTCATTTCGTTATGTTACCATTATGCTATATCGAATGCTAATTTGAAATATCGTAAAAAAATTCATAACTTTGCACACAATTTTTTAGCGTAATTGTGTAGATTCAATAATGAGCAATAAGTATCCGGAATATAAGCAACTAAATATGCCTGCTATCGAGCAGGATCAGCATCAGAAATGGGACGCAGGCCAGTTTTTTCAAAAAAGTATGGACCTGAGAACAGGAAGCCCTGCCTTTGTTTTTTACGAAGGGCCGCCGAGCGCCAATGGCATGCCCGGTATTCACCACGTTATTTCCCGTACGCTTAAAGATTTAGTATGCCGTTATAAAACCATGCAAGGCTTTCAGGTAAAGCGTAAAGCAGGTTGGGATACGCATGGTTTACCCGTAGAGCTTGGTGTGGAGAAAATGTTGGGTATTACTAAAGAAGATATCGGTAAAAAGATATCGGTAGCGGATTATAATGATGCCTGCCGGAAAGAAGTGATGAAATTCAAGGATAAATGGGATGAGATAACCAAAAAAATGGGTTATTGGGTAGACCTGTCTGATCCTTATATCACTTTTGACAATAATTATATAGAAAGTTTATGGTGGTGCTTAAGCGAATTGTACAAAAAAGGTTTGTTGTACAAAAGCGTGAGCATTCAACCCTACTCTCCTGCCGCAGGTACGGGTTTAAGTTCGCATGAACTGAACCAGCCGGGCACCTATAAAGATGTAAAAGATACGAGTGCCACGGTAATGTTTCGCCTGACGACTGCATCCAGAACGCAACTGGGCTTAGCTGAAAGCGACCATGAAATATACTTCATGGCCTGGACCACTACCCCATGGACCTTACCGTCTAATGCGGGTCTGACGGTTGGACCTAATATCGATTATGTGGTGGTACACACCCTTAATCCGTACACCCATCAGGCACAAAGGGTTATTGTCGCACAGCCTTTAGTAGCAAAGTACTTCAAGGCAGAAGGCGAAAACCAGGCGATAGAAAGCTGGGATGGTACTTCCAAAATACTGCCCTGGACCATAGAAAAAACGGTAAAAGGTAAAGAACTGGAAGGTTTACGATACGAACAATTGCTTCCTTTTGAAAGCAACAAAGCTGAATTAAGCGGGGGTGATCCTTTCCGCGTTATTTTGGGTGACTTTGTGACGACAGAAGATGGTACGGGTATCGTGCATACCGCTCCGGCTTTTGGTGCGGATGACTATAAAGTAGGTCAGAAAAACAATATCGGTTTATTCAACCTGGTGGATCGCGAAGGAAAATTCGTAGAAGATACCGGTGAATATGCCGGACGCTTTGTCAAAAATTATAAAGACGATCCGAATTATGAGGACGTCAATGTAGATATATCGGTCTTCCTGAAACAAAAAGGACAGGCTTTTAAAGTAGAAAAATACGAACATAGTTACCCACATTGCTGGAGAACAGACAAACCAATCATTTATTATCCGCTGGACGCCTGGTTTATCAAAACCACTGCATTGAAAGATCAGATGGTTGCCCTGAATAAAACGATCAACTGGAAGCCTAAAGCTACCGGTGAAGGCCGTTTTGGTAATTGGCTGGAAAATATGGTGGACTGGAACCTGAGCCGTAGCCGTTATTGGGGTACGCCTTTACCCATCTGGGTAAGTGAAGAGGGTACTAAAAAGTGTATTGGTTCTGTTGCCGAACTGGAAGCAGAAATCAAGAAAGCACAAGCTGCAGGCTTTAGCCAAAATGTGGCTTTACCTTTAGCCGATTTGCATAAACCGGTGGTGGATGATATTGTCCTGATAGACGAGCACAACAAACCGATGTATCGTGAACCAGATCTGATTGATGTATGGTTCGATTCTGGCGCAATGCCTTATGCACAATGGCACTTCCCTTTTGAAAACAAAGAAATATTTGCCCAAAACTACCCGGCCGACTTTATTGCGGAAGGTGTAGACCAAACCCGTGGCTGGTTTTATACCCTACATGCCTTAGGATCTTTATTGAAAGATAGTGTGCATGAAGAATTAAGAAAAGCGGGCATCGAGGTTACGGAAGATAAATATCCGGGTGTGGCTTATAAAACCGTTATTGCCAATGGTTTTGTCTTAGACAAAGATGGCAATAAAATGAGTAAGCGCCTGGGCAATATGGTCGATCCATTCGCTACTATTGAAAAGTATAGTGCAGATGCTACCCGTTGGTACCTGATCACCAATGCTTCTCCATGGGATAGTTTACGATTTGACGTTAAAGGTATTGAAGAAATTCAGCGTAAATTCTTCGGTACTTTATATAATACTTATCAGTTTTTTGCACTGTATGCCAATGTAGATGGTTTCGCTTTTGAAGAAGCCTACATACCGGTAGCAGAACGACCTGAGATAGACCGTTGGATCTTGTCTTCACTGAATACACTGATCGCTACGGTAACGAAATCTTTTGATGAATATGAGCCGACACAAGCGGGCCGTGCTATTGAAAACTTTGTGGACGAACACCTGAGTAACTGGTATGTACGTTTATGCCGCCGCCGTTTCTGGAAGGGCGAGTATGAGTTTGACAAAATAGCTGCTTACCAAACTTTGTTTGAATGTCTGGAAAAACTAAGCTTATTGGTTGCCCCGATCTCTCCTTTCTTTGCGGATTGGTTATTCAACAACCTGAATGGCGTGAGTCATCAATATAAAGAAGCTTCGGTACACCATGCTTTATTCCCTAAATCCGATACGGCTATCATCGATACCGATCTGGAAGAGAGAATGCAGAAGGCACAGGATATCTGTTCGCTGGTATTGTCTATTCGTAAGAAGGTCAATATCAAGGTACGCCAACCCTTACATAAAATCATGGTTCCTGCTTTTAATCAGCATGATAAAGATCAATTGGCATTAGTAAAAGACTTAATTTTATCAGAAGTTAATGTGAAAGAACTGGAATTCCTTTCGGATGATGGTTTTATCAAAAAACGCATTAAACCTAATTTCAAAACTTTAGGGAAGAAAGTAGGTGCTAAAATGAAGGCTGTGGCCGCTTATATCACTGATATGAGCGATGAGCAAATCGCATCTTTAGAGCATCATAAACATATTGCGGTGAATGTAGAAGGAACCGAAGTATTTGTAGATATAGAAGATGTGGATATCATTGCCGAAGATATTCCTGGCTGGTCTGTTGCAAATAAAGACAATATTACCGTAGCTTTGGATATTTCTCTTGACGATGATTTATTAGAAGAAGGAAATGCCCGTGAAATCGTTAACCGCATCCAGAAGATCCGAAAAGACAAAGAATTTGCGCTTACCGACAGAATATTAGTACAAATTGAGAACAACGATGCTATAAACGGCGCCGTAAATCGTAATATGGCTTATATTTCCACAGAAATATTGGCCGATAAAATAGAGTTAGTTAACAACATTGTAGATGGCATCAGTATAGAAGTAAATGACTTGCTGCTCGCCGTTTCCATTACTAAAAATTCGTAATTATGGCCACCAAGAAAACAACTCCGAAAAAACCAGTAAAGGCGGCGGCTCCTGTTAAAAAAGCAGCTGCTACACCTAAGAAAACTGTGGCTACGAAGAAAGCAGCAATCCCGACCAAAAGTGTAGCAGCGAAAAAAGCCGCTCCTGCACCTAAGAAAGCCGCTCCGGTAAAAAAAGCCGTAGCTGTGCCTAAGAAAGCAGCTCCGGCGCCTAAAAAGGCCGCTCCTGTTACCAAAGCAGTAGCCGCTCCTAAGAAAGCAGCACCGGTAAAAAAAGCCGTAGTACCTCAGAAAGCGGTTCCTGCTCCAAAAGCAGCCGCTCCTGTAAAGAAGGCTGTAGCACCTAAAAATGTAGTCGCTACTCCTGCAAAAAAAGCGGTAGCCCCTGCTCCTAAAAAAGCAATTGCTCCCGTAAAAAAAGTGGTGGCAGCGCCCGCTCCTAAAGCAGCACCAAAGCCTGCGCCTAAACCATTAAGCACCATTAAGCCTTTGAGCAGACCTGCTCCGGTGGTTGCAAAACCATCTGCTGCACCTGCAAAAAAAGCAGATGCTAAACCAATGCCTATTATTGCCCATCGTAAATCAGCAAAAGCAGCCGCAAAACCAGCGCCTCCAACTACGACAATGAAAGAATATAATCCACATACAAGATCTTTATTAGACATGCCAGAACAATCAACCGGCCCAGTATTTCGCTATAGTGACGAAGAATTGAATGAATTCAAAGAATTGATCTTAAAACGACTTGATACTGCAAGAGAAAACTTTACTTATTACCAAAACCTGATCACCCGTAAGGATGAAGCCGGCGATGATGCTGATAACAAATTGAACAGCATGGAAGACGGTAGCGGCGCTATGGAAAAAGAACAATTGTCTTTAATGGCAGCCCGCCAGATTCAATTTATCAACAACCTGGAAAAGGCCCTGGTGAGAATCGAGAATAAAACATACGGCATCTGTCGTGAAACGGGCAAACTGATCGACAAAGCACGTTTGAAAGCGGTACCACATGCTACTTTAAGTATCGAAGCAAAAAATTCCATGAGAAAATAGACTTTTACATTATATATAATAAAAGCCTGTCTGCGACAGGCTTTTATTATATCCTTTCCTTTAAGATTATTATTGATGAAAAAGAAGCATATATACACTTTACTACAGATTATTATTTTTATGGGATTAGGTATTGCCCTGATCTATTGGCGCTATAAGGAAATGAGCCCCGAAAATAAATTAGCCATGACTGCTTCTCTGGCTAATATAAAATGGTGGGTTATTGCCCCTATCACCGTTGTCGGTTTTCTCTCCCACTACTTCAGGGCCTTACGCTGGAAAATTTTATTAAAAACAGTAGATATAAATCCAAGTACGGCTAATACCACCTTTGCTGTACTCATCGGTTATATGGCCAACACGGTAGTACCCCGCCTGGGAGAAGTGGCCAAGTGTACCATTCTGGCTAAATATGAAAAAACTGCTCCGGAAAAGGCGATAGGCACCATTATTCGGTGAAAGGGCGTTTGATATGGTCTCTCTGGTCCTGGTCATGCTGCTTACCTTAGTGATGGAAAGGGATATTGCCAAAACCTTGCTTAATCAGTATTTAGGCCGTTATTTTTATGGGTCTGCGGAACCGAACTGGCTTCGTATTGGTCTCATCATTCTGATTATAACGGCGGTGATCATTGCTTTTATTTATCTATTTAAGAAAATAAAGACAACCAAAATCGGCAAGATGTTTAAAAGCCTGGGCGAAGGCATTACCTCTGTATGGCGCTTAAAAGCCAGAGGCCGTTTTTTGCTGTATACGGCTTTAATATGGTTAATGTACACCTTAATGGTCTATATCGGATACCAGGCACTGGCAGATACCGCACACCTTAATTTTGCTTCGGCACTCGCCATTATTGCTTTTGGCAGTATCGGCATGATTGTAACGCCCGGCGGGATTGGCACCTACCCTATTATTGTCTCAGCAGTATTATTATTATTTGGCATCAGCGAGGGCGTAGGCCAGGCTTTTGGCTGGATTTGCTGGTCTGCACAAACTGTTCTAGTTTTGGTATTGGGCTTAGCCTCCTTAATTTTGTTACCTATTATCAATAAAAAAAGTAATGGACAAACTGCAACTGATCTCGCATAAAATTACCGATATTACTAACCTTGAACGCATTTGTTCCGGCTGGCGACTGATCAGCCAGAACATTGTGTTTACGAACGGTTGTTTTGATATTATCCACCAAGGCCATATTAATAGCCTCGCACAGGCCGCTTCTTTAGGAAACAGACTTGTGGTAGGCATTAATGCTGATGCGTCCGTAACCAGGCTTAAAGGGCCACAAAGACCCATAAATGATGCCTATAGCCGGGCCTTGGTATTGGCTGCTATGCAATTTGTAGATGCAGTATGTATTTTTGATGAGGATACGCCTTTAAAACTCATTGAGGCGGTAAGACCGCATGTATTAGCCAAGGGTGGCGATTATACTCCGGAAACGGTAGTGGGCAACGACTTTGTACAGTCTATAGGCGGCCAAACGGTGATCCTGCCACTTGTGCCGAATTTTTCTACCACCAGTATTATTGAAAAAAGCAAACAATCTTAAGTAGTCTCTAAAAAATAGTACCTGATCAGGTCATCTTACGGCGATAAAGCACATAGGCCAGTACCGCGAAAATAATATTGGGAATCCATACGGCAATGATGGGATGCAACCCACTATTGATCGCAAAGGTCGAGGTTAACTGCATCATGAGGATATACAAGGCACTGATGATGATGCCTAAAGCCAGGTGAGATCCACTTCCACCCCTTACTTTACGGGAGGCTATACAAGCGGCAATGATAACCAGAATAAAGCCTGCTACCGGCTGTGCGGTACGCTTGTATAGTTCTATTTCAAAATCCGATACGTTCTCCGTTCCCCGTTCTTTTTCCCTGTTGATGTAGCCTAATAATTGTGCGCTGGTCATTTCCATCTTTACATTCCGGTCAACGGAAAGATCTTCAGGGGTAAAATTGTACTTCTTTTTGATTTCGGGTATCCGGGTCAGGGTTTCTTTAATGCCTTCGTTCTTGATGATTACCACATTTTTCAAGGTCCATTCTTTGGTAGAATCGGTATAAACAATACGGTCTGCAATAAGTTTTTCTTTAAGCGTAATACCCTCTATGGTTTCTATCGTAAACTGCGTGCCGGTCTGTGTGGCGAAGGTAAAATTCTCAACATAGATATAGGTATGTTCTCCTGTCTTCAGGTGTACATTTCCATCGGTACCTATCTTCTTATCGAAAAAGTACTTACGCAGGAAATCATTCATCACAATGTTGGACTTGGGAATGAGGTAGTGATTGGTGACCAGAGAAAGACAAGCCAGCATGACGCCCCCTACTATATAAGCCCTTAAAAAACGCCTAAAAGAAGTGCCTGTAGCGAGGATGGCAATAATCTCTGTTTTATTGGCCATTTTTGACGTAAAGAAAATGGTCGGCAAAAAAGCGAATAAAGGAAAAAGGATGGTGATAAAACTAGGCGCGGAAACTAGGAAATATATAAATAATTCTCCTACAGGGGCTTGCTTAGTTACAAAGTCGTCTATCTTTTGACTATAGTCTATGACACAGATGATGACCGCCATCATCAGCACAAAGAAGAAAAATGTCGTTAAGAATTTTCCTAAAATATAGCGGTCAATCTTGGTCAGAAAGTTCATCATAGTTTGTCTAGGGCTGAAGCTTACAGTCTGGTTTTTACAATATCCAAAGCCGTACGTTTCCAGGAGGCAAAGGTACCATTTAAAATGTGTTGACGGGCTTCTTTTACCAGATGCAGGTAATAGGACAGGTTTTGAAGACTGGCCAATTGCAATCCTAATATTTCTTTTGCCTGGAACAAATGTCTTAAATAAGCTTTGGTATAGTAGTTACTGAAACGGCTGTCAATACCGGCATCTATCGGACTAAAGTCTTTTTCCCATTTTTTATTTTTGATATTCACCACACCTTCTGAGGTAAAGAGCATTCCGTTTCTTCCGTTGCGGGTAGGCATTACGCAATCAAACATATCAACCCCTAAACCGATGTTCTCAATAATATTCCAAGGGGTTCCCACACCCATCAGGTAACGGGGTTTATCTTTCGGTAAAATATCACAGACCAAACCACACATTTCATACATATCTTGCTCCGGCTCTCCTACAGACAAACCTCCGATGGCGTTACCATCGGCTCCTTTGGAAGCAATATATTCTGCCGATATTTTACGCAGGTCTTTATAGGTACTACCCTGTACAATCGGGAAGAGGGATTGGTTGTACCCATATTTGGGATCGGTCTCACTTAAGCGCTGCACGCAACGGTCTAACCAACGATGGGTCAATTCCATAGATTTATGCGCATAGGCATAATCGCATGGGTATGGGGTACATTCATCAAAAGCCATGATGATATCAGCACCAATACTGCGTTGTATATCCATAACGCGCTCCGGAGAGAACAAATGCTTGGATCCATCAATATGGGATTGAAATATAGCGCCTTCTTCTTTTAGTTTCCGATTGGCTGATAAGGAAAATACCTGGTATCCCCCGCTATCGGTCAGAATCGGTTTATCCCATCCGTTGAATTTATGCAAGCCACCTGCAGCCTCTAAAATCTCTGTACCCGGTCTGAGGTACAAATGATAGGTATTTCCCAGGATAATTTCCGCTTTCACATCATGAAGCAATTGGTCTTGCATCACCGCTTTTACACTTCCGGCAGTACCTACAGGCATAAAAATAGGCGTTTCAATCACGCCATGATCGGTATGTAATAGTCCTGCACGGGCACCGGTATCGGGACAAACGGCTTGTAATTCAAATTTCATATAAAGGGGAGAAAGAAGGAGGTATTGAAGATAAATATAGTGAGCCGTTTTGCAACAGCTCACTATCTAAGTAAGGATCAAAAAGAGATTAATTGTGTACATGCTCGCCTAAGTAGCGCTCTGAATCTAAAGCTGCCATACAACCGCTACCAGCTGCTGTTACCGCCTGGCGGTACATTTTATCCTGAACATCACCACAGGCAAACACACCTTGAATATTAGTTTTAGACGTACCCGGAACGGTAAGGATATAACCTTGCTCATCCATATCAATAGTGCCTTTGAACAGGTCGCTGTTGGGTTGGTGGCCAATGGCTACAAAGAAAGCACTTACCGGAATCTCTGTTTTCTCGTTTGTTTTATTATTTAAGATGCGCACGGCTTCTACTTTCTTTTCTCCAAGTACTTCATCTGTTTCGGTATTCCAGTACACCTGAATATTCGCCGTTTTCAGCACACGATCCTGCATTACTTTAGAAGCACGCATTTCTTCTTTACGGATAAACATGTGTACTTTACTACAAATCTTAGAGAGGTATAAAGCTTCTTCACAAGCGGTATCTCCGGCACCTACGATAGCCACTTCTTTTTCTTTAAAGAAGAACCCATCACAAACGGCACAGGCAGAAACGCCATAGCCATTCAGGCGTTGCTCACTTTCCAGACCCAGCCATTTGGCAGAAGCTCCGGTTGCAATAATAATGCTGTTGGCTTCTATCCAGGAAGACTCATCTACTTCTACTTTAAACGGACGTACTGATAAATCTACTTTGGAAATCATGCCCCAACGCAAATCGGCACCCATGCGCTTTGCCTGGTGTTCGAAATCTTTCATCATTTGCGGACCCATGATACCATCCGGATAGCCGGGATAGTTCTCTACATCGGTAGTAATGGTTAATTGGCCGCCGGGCTGTAAACCACTGTATAAAACAGGTTTTAAATTAGCACGGGAAGCATATATTGCGGCAGTATATCCTGCAGGGCCGGAACCGATAATTAAACAATCGATCAGTTCAGTTGTATTTTCAGTTGACATATTTTATGTTTTAAACTTTGCGAAGTTAAAGTTTTTTAAGGCAAAAAGGCCAGTGAAACCTCAATCAATTTATAAAGAGAAGCTAATAAAATTGTAAAATTTATTGGCAACAATTTAGTAACAATGCTACTATACTCATTTTCATTTCATTACTCCTTAAATTTACAATGCAAATTAAATAAATTATTGGGTAAAATAAACTACTGCTTTGCCCATTTTTAGATATAACACGTATAGAAAATCCCCCTTACTCCGTGTGTTTTATCTAAGGTCTTCGATCGCATGTCTGCCTCATCAATGAGGTTGTGTTTATCATTAAAATTGTTTCTGATAAAGGCATTTCCTGATTGGGCTAATGCATGTAAGCATAACAAATCGGTTGCTGCTCTTAATATTACAAATCTACTAATGGCGGCCGTTAAGCATCTATTTAAAATGAGGTAAATTCATGTGATGCTCTATGAGAAGCGATAACGCAAGAGAGCGTATTGGTGCCGCAAAAAGAATTGTATATTGCCCGGCAGATAGATTTACTATAAAAAATAAATTCCTATTTAACACATTATCAATATGTTATATTATAAAACAACTCATATATTTTGAAAATATAGTTTTTTATTTTGCAAATCAAATAAGAACTATATCTTTACAACGTCAAATAGCACAAACTATGTTTAATCAATTACATCATCATCATTTTCATACTTGCACTCAAGCGAGCAGAGAATGATATGTTGTAAAATCAAAATATCTAATCCCGTTTGAGTAAATCAAACGGGATTATTCTTTTTTAGATTCTCTAGTCGTAAGATTTACTCAAACATTTTAATAAAAATGAAAATGAGTAAACTTAAAATTGCCATACAAAAAAAGGGCAGACTTAGCGAAAAATCACTTCAATTATTAGAAGAATGTGGCATTAAATTTCCCAATGGAGGTGGAAAATTAGTAGCAACATCCACCAATTTTCCAATCGAGATTTTATTTCTCAGAGATGATGATATTCCCCAATATGTTGAACAACAAGTTGCAGATATTGGCATCGTCGGAGAAAATGTATTAATAGAAAGTCAGAAGAAAATAAAGCCTGTTCAACAGTTGGGCTTTTCTTCCTGCCGTCTCAGTTTAGCTGTTCCCAAGGAAACCAACTATACAGATCTGAGTTATTTCAATGGCAAAAAAGTAGCCACTTCATATCCGAATATCCTTTCTGATTATTTTCAAAAAAACAACATTGAGGCCACTATTGAAATCATTTCTGGAAGTGTTGAGATCGCTCCAGGAATTGGTTTGGCTAACGCAATTTGTGATATCGTGAGTAGTGGAAGCACCTTATTTTCTAATGGACTAAAAGAAGTCGAAAAGATTTTTAGCAGTCAAGCGATTTTAATTGCTTCGCAAAATTTAGATTTAGAAAAGCAAAGTCTTCTAAATAAACTTTTGTTCCGGATAAACGCCGTTCGCAAAGCAAAAGAAAACAAATATATCTTGCTCAACGCGCCCAATAATTGTTTAGAAAAAATCACACAAATTCTACCCGGGGTAAACAGCCCAACTATTCTTCCATTGGCTCAGAAAGGCTGGAGTAGCTTGCATTCGGTAATTAGCGAAGATAAGTTCTGGGATATCATAGATGAACTTCGGGAAGCGGGAGCAGAAGGAATTTTGGTGGTTCCTATTGAGAAATTCATCGCTTAGATACAATACACAATTAGAAGTTATAAGTTCTAATTGATAGACTTGATAACGCTAAATTCATAATTACAGCTTCAAAATTCGTAATTAAAAATGAAACAATACAACAATCCACAAAATTCTGAATGGGAATCATTATGTAAACGGCCTGTTTTACGTTCTGAAGATTTAGACGAAAAGGTACAAAAAATTATAAATGCAGTACAGCAAAAGGGAGATGATGCACTACGGCAATTTGCATGGCAATTCGATAAAGTCAATTTAGAAAATTTAGAAGTTACGTTAACAGAAATTGAAATTGCGAAATCAACAATTGCCGACGAATTGAAACAAGCTATATCAGTCGCATCGAACAACATTCGTACGTTTCACACTGCTCAAAAAATATCGGAAACGCCTGTCGAAACAATGGAAGGTGTAAGCTGTTGGAGAAAAAATGTAGCCATAGAAAATGTAGGCTTGTACATACCAGGAGGTTCCGCACCGCTATTTTCAACTATTTTAATGTTAGCAATTCCAGCGAAAATTGCGGGCTGTAAACGCATCGCACTGTGTACACCATGTGATGCGGAAGGTAGGATCAATCCGGTGATTTTGTACACCGCTTCATTTTTAGGAATTGATGAAATTTACAAGGTCGGCGGTGCTCAGGCAATAGCTGCTCTGGCATACGGAACAGCTACAATCCCAAAGGTAGATAAGATTTTCGGACCGGGAAATCAGTTTGTAACTAAAGCCAAGGAACTGGTTCAGAAAAATGGAATTGCCATCGACTTACCAGCCGGACCAAGCGAAGTTTTGGTAATTGCCGACCAAAATGCAGATGCCGATTTTGTCGCTTCAGACTTGTTATCTCAAGCGGAACATGGAAGCGACAGTCAGGTGGTGCTGGTAACGGATAACGAGTTTTTTATTGAGAAAGTAAATCAAGCGATCGCAAGACAATTATCCGAATTACCTCGAATTGCATTAGTTTCCAAAGCTTTAGAAAATAGTTTTTCTGTGGTGTTCCATACGATTGAAGAATGCATAGAATTTAGCAATATCTACTCCCCCGAACATTTGATTTTAGCAGTAGAAAAAGCGGAAAGGTATATTGATAAAATCCAAAATGCAGGTTCTGTTTTTCTAGGAAACTATTCTTGCGAAAGTGCCGGAGATTATGCCAGTGGAACCAACCACACTTTGCCTACAAATGGCTATGCCAGAAGCTATAGTGGGGTCTCTTTAGATAGTTTTGTAAAGAAAATTACTTTTCAAACCATTACTGCAAAAGGCTTACAAAATATCGGGAATACGATTGAGATAATGGCTGAAGCAGAGGGATTATTGGCTCATAAAAATGCAGTTTCTATTCGTCTTAAAAAATTAAATAATGGATAAGGATATAGCGCAACTAATCAGAAAAAACATATTAAACCTTTCTCCCTATTCGAGTGCAAGAGAAGAATATACAGGAAAAGAAGGCATTTTTTTAGATGCTAATGAAAATCCGTTTGGAAGGTACAATCGCTATCCGGATCCGTACCAATCTGCTCTGAAACAGCGATTGTCGATAATAAAAAACATTTCATCCAGCCAAATTTTTATTGGAAACGGAAGTGATGAAGTGATTGATATTGCTTTTCGAATTTTTTGCGAGCCTAATCAAGACAAGGCTTTAACATTTACGCCAACATACGGAATGTATGAAGTGTCTGCAAATATCAATGCTATAGAATTTATCAAACTTTCTTTGAATCAAGATTTTCAAATTGAGAGAAAAACAGTAACGCCTTATTTTTCCGATCCGAGTTTGAAATTAATCTTCATTTGCTCTCCTAACAACCCGACCGGAAATCTACTAAACCGGGAAGACATCGAATTTGTCTTACAGCATTTCAAGGGCGTGGTGATTGTAGATGAGGCTTATATTGATTTTTGCGATGAACCTTCTTTTCTCGAGAAAATTGAAAAATATCCCAATCTTATTGTGAGCCAAACATTGAGCAAAGCTTGGGGATTGGCAGGAATTCGTTTGGGAATTGCATATATGAACGAAAAGATCTTATCCTATTACAACAAGGTAAAAGCTCCTTATAATGTAAGTTCCATCAATCAAGAAACAGCATTGGAAACACTCCGCAACATTGATGCATACGAGGAAAAACGAAACGAAATTCTTTCAGAAAAAAACAAGCTCATTAACGAACTACAAATATCAAAACCCGTTCATAAAATCTATCCCTCAGATGCCAATTTTTTACTGATAGAAGTAGATAATGCCAACCAATTATACAACAGATTGATAGAAAAACAAATCATCATCCGAAACAGAAATTCAGTTGTTCCAAACTGTGTGCGCATTACAGTCGGAACAAGAGAAGAAAACCTAAGATTATTGAACGAATTAAAACTAATAAACAATGGCTAAAAAAGTATTATTTATAGATCGAGATGGCACGATTATTAAAGAACCCGGGGATTTTCAAATAGATAGTTTTGAGAAGCTGGGATTTTTACCTTTTGCAATTAGTAGTTTGTCTAAAATCGCTCGCGAACTGGATTTCGACTTGGTTATGGTAAGCAATCAGGACGGCTTAGGAACGGATTCTTTTCCAGAAAACACATTTCACCCGGTACAGAATTTTGTTATTCAAACCCTGAAAGATGAAGGTGTCCTTTTCAGGGATATATACATCGACGCTTCTTTTGAACATGAAGATAAAGATACCCGAAAACCCCGTACCGGAATGTTGGGCAAATACATTCACGGTAATTACGACCTGGAAAATTCTTACGTAATTGGAGATAGAAAAACTGATGTAGCACTGGCAGAAAATCTGGGCTCAAAATCGATTTTTCTCAGTAATGACATTTCCGTAAATGCAACGATTATCACAAGTGATTGGAACGAGATTTATCGCTATCTGAAAGCGCAGCCGAGAATAGGTAAGACCCTACGCAAAACACTGGAAACAGATATTTTGGTAGAAGTAAATCTGGATGGATGCGGAAAATCGAGCATTGATACCGGTTTGCCGTTTTTCGATCACATGTTGGAGCAGATTTCCAAACACAGTAATCTGGATTTGAGCATTCAGGTAAAAGGTGATCTAAAAATCGACGAACACCATACTATTGAAGATACTGCCATTGCTTTTGGCGACGCATTTTTACAAGCTTTGGGAAGTAAAAGGGCAATTGAACGATACGGTTTTTTATTGCCAATGGATGATTGCCTGGCCCAAGTGGCAATTGATTTTGGAGGTCGTCCCTGGTTGGTTTGGCAAGCCGAATTCAAACGTGAAAAAATCGGGGATATGCCAACGGAAATGTTTTACCATTTTTTCAAATCGTTTAGCGACCAGGCCCGATGCAATCTGAACATCAAGTCGGAAGGAGCAAATGAACACCACAAAATCGAATCTATTTTCAAAGCCTTTGCAAAAGCAATAAAGATGGCAGCAAACAAAACAGAAAACTATAACATTCCAAGTACGAAAGGCACATTATGATAGCTATTTTGAAATACAATGCAGGAAACACTACTTCGGTAGCAAACGCGGTAAAAAGCTTAGGATACACAACCATTCTTTCAGACGATGTTTCGATTTTACAATCAGCCGAAAAAGTAATTTTTCCGGGAGTGGGCCAAGCGCGTTCGGCTATGAATTATTTGCATGAAAGAAATTTGGACACAGTCATAAAATCTTTGAATCAACCGGTTTTGGGGATTTGTTTGGGAATGCAACTTTTATGTGAGTCTTCCGAAGAGGGAGACACAGACGGTTTGGGAATATTCAAAACAAAAGTCCTCAAGCTTCCGCCTAAAAACCTTATTCCACATATGGGTTGGAATAATTTCACTTCCGTAAAAGGAAATCTATTCCGTAATATTTCAATTGAAAATGATTGCTATTTTGTACATAGTTACTATGCAGCATTATGTTCAGATACCGTTGCTACAACCGATTACATCTTGCCCTTTAGTGCTGCTTTGCAAAAAGACAATTTTTATGCAACACAATTTCATCCTGAAAAGTCAGCAAATGCAGGAATGCAAATTTTAAAAAACTTTCTTGAATTATGAGAATCATACCAGCAATTGATATTATTGACGGAAAATGTGTCCGTTTGACAAAGGGTGATTACACTCAGCAAAAAATCTATAACGAAAACCCCTTGGAAGTGGCTAAAATGTTTGAAGATTTTGGAATCAAATACTTGCATTTGGTGGATTTGGACGGCGCAAAAGCTACACAAATCATCAATTACAAAACTTTGGAAACGTTGACAACCAAAACCAAGTTACATATCGATTTTGGGGGAGGAATTAAATCCTTACAAGATGTGGAAAACGCCTTCAATAAGGGCGCAAAGCAAATAACGGTTGGAAGTATCGCAGCCCTGCAATCTACATTAATGTTGGAATGGCTCAACCGATTCGGAGCAGATAAAATTATTTTGGGTGCAGATTGCAAAAACCGAAAAATTGCAACCAATGGTTGGTCAGAAAGCAGCGATTTAGATATATTATCTTTCATCAAGGAATATGAAAAAGAAGGAGCGACATACAGTATTGTAACCGATATCGACAAAGACGGAATGTTGGCTGGGCCATCATTTGAACTATATAAACAAATTCTTTCTCAATCAAAAATCAATCTTATTGCCAGCGGAGGCATTACCACAATGGACGATGTGGTTCAATTAAAAGAAATGGGTTGTGAGGGCGCAATTATTGGAAAAGCGATTTATGAAGGAACAATCAAGTTAAAAGAACTTTCATTTCTATGCTAAAGAAAAGAATCGTCCCATGTTTGGATATCAAAGATGGGCGAACGGTAAAGGGTATTAATTTTGAAAGCATTCGGGATGCAGGAGATCCTATAGAATTGGCACAACGTTATGTTCTGGAAGGAGCAGACGAATTGGTATTTTTGGATATTTCAGCAACTCTGGAAAAGCGGAAAACGCTTTCGGAATTGGTTACACGCATCGCTGCGCAAATAAATATTCCATTTACAGTTGGCGGAGGAATTAACAGCTTGGAAGATGCAAAAACTATTATAAATGCGGGAGCAGATAAGATAAGCATCAATTCTTCTGCTATACTAGATCCAGAGCTTATAACTAAAATTGCCCATGAATTCGGAAATCAATGTGTTGTTTTAGCAATTGACACCAAATTCGTTAATGACCAATGGATGGTCTTCAGAAGTGGTGGAAAAATCGCTACCGGGATCGGCGCAGTTGATTGGGCTAAAAAAAGTGTTTCGCTTGGAGCAGGTGAGATTTTGCTGACTTCTATGAATAATGACGGCACTAAATCAGGTTTTGCATTAGACATCACACAACAAATTTCTGAACATGTTTCCGTCCCTGTTATCGCTTCGGGAGGAGCTGGTACGATGCAACATTTTGCAGATGTATTTAAACAAACCAAAGCTACCGGAGCTTTAGCCGCAAGTGTTTTCCATTACGAACAGATTTCCATTCCGTCACTCAAACAATTTTTAAAAGAACAAAATATCGACATACGATTATGAATATAGATTATAATAAAGCAAACGGACTTGTGCCCGTTATCATCCAAGATGAAACAAATCTCCAGGTTTTGATGCTTGGATTTATGAATGAAGAAGCCTATCAAAAAACGATTTCGGAACAAAAAGTAACATTTTTCAGTCGAACCAAAAATCGATTGTGGACAAAGGGTGAATCTTCAGGAGATTATCTGCATGTAAAGAATATTCAGTTGGATTGTGACAACGACACTTTGCTAATTCAGGTAAAAGCAGAAGGTCCAACCTGTCATAAGGGTATGATTTCGTGTTTTAATACAGAAACGTCAAAAGGTTTTTTGTACCAATTGGAACAAACTATTCACCAACGAATTGACAAAAATTCAGAAACGTCCTACACCAACAAATTATATAGAAAAGGCATCAACAAGGTGGCACAAAAAGTGGGCGAAGAAGCAGTGGAATTGGTCATAGAAGCCAAAGATAACAATGATGACTTATTCAAAAATGAGGCAGCTGATTTGTTGTATCATTTTTTGCTTCTACTAAAAGCAAAAAACATCAGTTTGGAGGATATCGAAAATGTATTGAAATCAAGGGAGCAATAAAGAGCGTTTACGTAAAAGGCTTCAAGAAGAACTAAAGTGTTTTCATTTTATCATAATTTTATTTCAATCAGCTTAAACAGTTTTGTAATCTTTATTAAACATCCTGTATCCCTAAGCAAAATCAAGTAAAAAAGCAGCAATGCAGGATTATCCAGACTAATAATAGTTGATTCATCAATTTATTCAAGCAGACAAAGACTTAAAATGGTATTGGGTGGCCTTGCTGACCACCCAATACCATATTTTAAGTAAAAAAGGATACAAAATGCGGTATTCATAAGTATTCCAAAACGCCAATACTTATGCTATGGAGGGTTTCGACATTCTTAATTTTGAATATAAAAGCTGCTGCCATCCCACATAAAGGACAATTGTCCACCGGGTCCGATAATGCCAATATTTGTCCAACCTATGGCTTGCGGTAACACAAAATCCGTAGCTTCATCACTTGCAATATATTCACCGGGGCCTTGTGTAAAACTGATCCTCCAGGCGGGACAGTTCCTGCCGGCGCCAGCCAGGCAACCTGAACCGGGATTAGCATAATATATTCCGGGGCTGTGTGCCGGAACCGTAACACATTGGCCACCGGAACAAGATACCTGTCTACAGACATCCATCGCATCGAGGCAGATGGTTAAGGAATATGACAAATCAGGAACATGAATTGGCGGATTCCCCAGTTGGGCAAAAAGCTTACCGAAGCCAAAAAAGGCTACAAAAAGGATTAAAAGTGCTTTCTTTTTCATTATAATATTGTTTAATTAGTTTAAACAATATTACGATTCCTATTAAATATTCTATGTCCCTAAAACTAGGGACATGCTTCAAAGCGGGAAGGCCAAGATCGCAAATTCCTTATCCGGTATAAAAAACAAAAAAGAGCTGTACAAATAAATGTACAGCTCTTTTTCATCTATAAAACGAATCCAATTACTCTTCTTCGTCAAACTCTAATACATCTCTATTCGCTAACAACAGTTCGTATTCTTCTTTAGAACCCACAATCATGTCATTGAAGTCACGCATACCGGTACCGGCAGGGATTAATCCACCAGTGATTACGTTTTCTTTCAATCCGGTTAATTCATCTGATTTACCGTTGATTGCAGCAGTAGACAATACTTTAGTTGTTTCCTGGAACGAAGCCGCTGAAATCCAGCTTGGTACACCCAAAGATGCTTTGGTAATCCCTTGCAGCAATGGAGAAGAGGTTGCAGATACCGCATCACGGTATTCTACCAGTTTCTTATCTGATCTGCGCAATAAGCTGTTTTCCTCACGGATTTCACGCAAAGTGGTAATTTGTCCGGCGCTGAATTTATCAGAGTTACCGGCTTCCATCACTACTTTTTTGTCAAATATCCAGTCATTTTCGTCTAAGATATCGTTTTTATCAACTGTATCATCTTCAAGGAAGCGTGTATCTCCCGGATCCTGAACGGCTACTTTACGCATCATTTGACGTACAATTACCTCGATATGTTTATCATTGATTTTTACCCCTTGTAAACGGTAAACTTCCTGAATTTCATTTACTAAGTATTCTTGTACTGCATTTGGTCCTTTAATCGCCAGGATATCGCTTGGTGTAATCGCACCATCAGATAATGGATTACCGGCTTTGATAAAGTCACCATCCTGAACCGTAATCTGACGGGTCAATGGTACTAAGTATTTTTTAACCATACCTTCGCGGCTTTCTACCACGATCTCGCGGTTACCACGTTTGATATTACCAAAGCTTACTACACCATCAATTTCCGCAACTACAGCCGGGTTGCTAGGGTTACGTGCTTCGAACAATTCCGTTACACGAGGAAGACCCCCTGTGATATCCTTAGAACGACCCATTACACGTGGTATTTTCACTAATACCTGACCACTCTTCACTTTATCGCCTAAGCTGATACCAATGTGCGATCCTACCGGTAAGTTATAGGTTTTTGCCTCTTTACCATTGATAATGATCGACGGGATTTTATTTTTATCTTTTGTTTCGATAACCACTTTTTCACGGTGACCTGTTTGCTCATCCGCTTCTTCACGGTAAGTAACCCCTTCGATAACGTTTTCAAAATCAACGGTACCGTCAATTTCAGAAATGATAACGGCATTGAACGGATCCCATGAACAGATCACATCACCTTTCTTGATTTTCTGGCCATTTTTAACTTTCAGGATAGAACCGTAAGGGATGTTATGCGTATTCATCAAGCGATCTTCTTCTACATCTACAACACGCAATTCACCGGTACGTCCGATAACCACTTGACCTTCTTCTCCTTCTTCAGTAATGGTTTTAACGGTACGAAGACCATCAAATTGCACGGTACCATCAAACTTCGCCAACAATTGAGACTCAATTGCAGAGGAGTTTGCTGTACCACCCACGTGGAAGGTACGAAGTGTCAACTGTGTACCCGGCTCACCAATGGATTGT
Source organism: Taibaiella sp. KBW10 (assembly GCF_003852495.1). Classification (GTDB taxonomy): domain Bacteria; phylum Bacteroidota; class Bacteroidia; order Chitinophagales; family Chitinophagaceae; genus Edaphocola. The sequence goes on from NZ_QAJI01000001.1 coordinate 71,814, forward strand.
GCTGCGATGATACCTACTGCATCACCTTTTTGTGTCATGTAACCTGTAGCAAGGTTCTTACCATAACATTTCGCACACACTCCACGTTTCGCCTCACAAGTCAATACGGAACGGATTTCTACTGTTTCAATACCTGCTTCTTCAATGGCATTGGCGATATCTTCATCTATTTCGATACCTGCAGTCACGATTAACTCATCGGTATGCGGGTGGTATACATCATGTAATGAAGTACGACCCAAGATACGGTCAAACAATGGTTCTACGATCTCTTCATTATCTTTTAATGCAGAGGTAGCCAAGCCACGTAAGGTACCACAATCTGCGGTGTTGATAACCACATCCTGTGCAACATCCACCAAACGACGTGTCAGGTAACCCGCATCGGCCGTTTTAAGGGCGGTATCCGCAAGACCTTTACGCGCACCGTGGGTAGAGATGAAGTACTCTAATACGGACAGACCTGTTTTAAAGTTAGACAAGATCGGGTTTTCAATAATCTCTGATCCGGAAGAACCACTACGACGTGGTTTCGCCATCAGACCTCTTAAACCGGCCAACTGTTTTACCTGTTGTTTACTACCACGCGCCCCGGAATCCAGCATCATATAAACAGAGTTGAATCCTTGTTTATCATTAGCCATTTCTGTGATCAGTGTTTCGGTTACTCTCGTATCCACACGAGACCAGATATCGATGATTTGGTTATAACGCTCATTATTTGTAATAAGACCCATGTTATAGTTTTCCCAAACCTCATCTACTTCTACCTGAGCGGCTTCTACTAATTTTTCTTTAATATCAGGAATGGTAAGGTCATTGATGTTAAACGATAAACCACCACGGAAGGCCGTACGGTAACCAATTTGTTTAATATCATCCAGGAACTTAACCGTTTTTGGAATATTGGTATTTTTCAGGATCGCACCAATGATCTCCCGCAAAGATTTCTTAGTCAATAAAGCATTTACAAAACCATGCTCTTTAGGTACTACCTGGTTGAACAATACGCGACCTACAGTCGTTTCGATCAATTTATATTCTAATTGTCCGTCTTTAGTACGTACATATGCTTTTACTCTGATCCAGGCATGCAGGGCAACTTTACCTTCATTATGTGCGATGATTACCTCTTCTGCACTGTAGAAAGTCATTCCTTCTCCTTTGATTGTTTCTTCTTCGTTGGTCTTTTTACCTTTAGAGATATAATAAAGACCCAGTACCATATCCTGAGACGGTAGCGTAATTGGCGTACCATTCTGAGGGTTAAGGATATTATGAGAAGCTAACATAAGCATTTGCGCTTCTAAGATGGCCGCATTACTTAACGGTACGTGTACCGCCATTTGGTCACCATCGAAATCCGCATTGAACGCAGAACACACTAATGGGTGCAACTGGATTGCTTTACCTTCAATCATTTTTGGTTGGAAGGCCTGTATAGACAATCTGTGTAGTGTTGGGGCACGGTTTAACATAACCGGGTGACCTTTCAATACATTTTCCAGGATATCCCAAACCACCGCTTCTTTACGCTCTACCAATTTCTTAGCAGATTTCACGGTTTTTACAATACCTCTTTCAATTAATTTACGAATGATAAACGGTTTGAATAACTCGGCAGCCATATCTTTAGGAATACCACATTCATGCAATTGCATTTCTGGCCCTACCACGATAACAGAACGACCGGAATAATCCACACGTTTACCCAATAAGTTTTGACGGAAACGACCTTGCTTACCTTTCAATACATCTGATAAAGATTTCAGTGCACGGCCACCTTCTGCTTTTACGGCATTAGACTTACGGCTATTGTCAAATAAGGAATCCACAGCTTCCTGTAACATACGTTTTTCATTACGTAAGATTACTTCCGGTGCTTTGATTTCCAACAAACGCTTCAAACGATTGTTACGAATAATTACCCGACGATATAAGTCATTCAGATCAGAAGAGGCAAAACGGCCACCATCCAAAGGTACTAAAGGACGCAATTCCGGTGGAATAATCGGTAAATATTGCATTACCATCCACTCCGGTTTATTTTCGATACGGGTATTTGCATCACGGAAGGCTTCTACAACGCTCAAGCGCTTTAAAGCTTCTTGTTTCCGTTGCTGAGAAGTTTCGTTAGCTGCTGCTGCACGTAATTCGTAGGATAAAGAGTCTAAATCTAAACGGCCTAACAAATCGTGTACGGCTTCTGCACCCATTTTAGCGATGAATTTGTTTTCATCTTCTTCGGGCAGGTATTGATTTTCTTTAGATAATGCATCTTGAATGTCTAAGTATTCATCTTCAGACAAGAGTTGCAAATATGTTTTTTCGCTGTCTTTTAAGCTTAATTTCTGGCGGATCATTTCTTCAGCTTCCCCTGCCTGAACCACAACGTATCTTTCATAGTATACGATGCTTTCTAATTTCTTAGAGCTGGAGCCTAATAAATAACCAATTTTGTTTGGCAAAGATTTAAAGTACCATATGTGTACGATAGGCACTACTAATTTCAAGTGACCCATACGCTCACGACGTACTTTCTTCTCTGTAACTTCCACTCCACAACGGTCACAAACGATTCCTTTATAACGGATACGCTTGTACTTTCCACAATAACATTCGTAGTCCTTTACAGGACCAAATATTTTTTCACAAAACAAGCCATCACGCTCCGGCTTGTAGGTACGATAGTTAATCGTTTCAGGTTTTAAGACTTCACCATAAGAACGATCCAGAATAGCATCCGGAGAAGCCAGGCTGATCGTAATCTTATCAAAACCCGATTTTGGGCGATTATCTTTTTTTACTGCCATTTTTATAAAAATTAGAATGTTTTTTTAATAACTTAATTTTTGGGTCACTTTTCTTAATAATATACTGTGCCCAAAGTACAATAACAATAACGGGAAGAATTTAAACAAAGCTCTCTTTGTTGTATGATCTAAATCCATTAACGGTAATATATATCCTAAAAATGCAATCCCGACTAACAGCATGAAAGAGGCCAATACCCATCTAAATCCATTATAGTCTGGTACATTTTTTATTGATTTATAGTAGAAATATAAAATGAGATCTGCAATAGCAATGATGATAAACAGATAGAAGAAGTTTCCAAAATACATGGCTCCTTTTTCACCAAAAAGCATCTCATTAAAAATCTCTGAAAATCTGGTAAAGAATGGAGAAAGATCTCCAAGATTTTTGTTCATCAAACCTGATATATCATACTCCTGCGGAATGTAATTGTTCAGGTAAAACGATCCGGTAATAAAATAAATAAGTACAGACGGCACCATAATGATTGCCACTTGCTTCAACACATTAGCCCAAGTATCTTTTTTGGACCATAGCGCAGAAATAAAATAAAACGCTCCTAAAAATGGTATCAATACAAGTGTTTCAGTACGAATATACGTGGCCAAGGCAAAGAATATAGCGGACAAAAATATGTACCTATTGCCTTCTCTTCCATGATCAAGTAAGAGGTAAACCGCCACCGAAAAGTAAACGGCATTACTGTAATCAAACAAGATCATAAAGCTATACGCATACATTTCCGGGATACACATAAACCAAAACAACAAAACACCAGCCAGGACCGGATGAATATTTCGGGCAAGTGCCTGGTACAAAAACATCAGAAAGCCCAGTACAATAGAGATCAACCAAACCTGACCAAATTTAAATCCTGCGAATTTGTATAGCATCTGCAGGGTAATAATAAATGGCGATTTAAATTGATTGTTCGTCGATTCCATATTTACGGTAAAGAGCGAATTATCAATTTTGTGTTCTCTTACCGCATATTCTGCTATAACCTCTGGCCCGGAGAGTAAATCTCTAGAATATGAGGGGTAATAATAACAGCGCCATGCACTGATAAAAAACAAGAATGCAATAAATAATATAGCCGGTATTTCAGCCAATTTGATGCGCTTAAAGAGTCCGGATGTAAACAGATTTTTGTAGTTTCCAAACTTGGTTCTAAAAGAAGTAATATTGGATAACAGGGCCGTAATAGTAAGCACCACCGCAAAAACACCTCCGTTTAAATCTAAACGCAGGAATATAGGAATCAATAATACTAAAGCCGTAAGGGCCACTCCTAATAATATAGAAAGCGCAATTGCCATCCATGGTTTTACGTTCAGTTTAAATGAACTTAAAATACCAAAACCTGTAACGAATTGCAGGATCAAGAATGATATAATTTTTAATAATTCCATTTATAGTGCAGTAGGGTAAGGTTTTAAAATCGCTAAAATTGAATCCAACTGTTTTTTGTCCTGAATTTTATCAAGATAAAAACTCTTATTTTGGTAACGGCAATACCATTTAGGCATTATGGTCATATCATAACCATGCCAAGTGGTTTTAACTCCGGTAAAATAATAAAAAATAGGAGGTTCCGGTACATGATAATCCAGACCTGCCGCCTGAAGATATGAAGTTGAAGGCATTAAGATCACGTCATTACTATCTACACGAGCATTTTTGAGCATTGTTGCGATATCCTTACTGAATACATAACTCGCTCCGTTTCTCATTTGCATCCTTTTCTCCTCATCCAGTTCTAAACGCTCTTCCTTAAAATCATTCCAGTAGTTCCCTATCCTTTCAGGCAAAAACGGCGCATTCATTTGTTTTGCTATATATAACAAAACAATGCTCGCGATAAATGCCGTGATTTTTTTAGCTCTGATCGAAACATCTTGCCCAACAACTGTGGTACCTGTTGTAGCACCCGGTTTTACAGGATTTATCACAGGATTCTTTGATCCTTTTTTCTTATTGTTTTTGTCGGCCATTCCGTTGTTCCTTTAATTACTTTTTCAAATAGTCAAATTTACCCAAGCCCCACTTTTGCAACCTATACTGTAAAGAGACTCTTAATACACCAAGACCATACTTCACGCTTCTGCTAAAGTTAATAGAAGACGCCTCTTCAAAATATTTGGTTGGGCAGGTAATCTCTGCAATCTCATATCCGGCAAAAAATATTTGCCCGATCATTTCATTGTCAAAAACAAAATCATCTGAGTTTTTCTGAAAAGGAATATTCTTCAATACTTCAATATCAAATGCTCTGTATCCTGTATGATATTCCGACAACTTTTGATTCATCAAGATATTCTGCGCACTCGTCAATGCTCTGTTGAAAAAATACTTGTAGTAAGGCATACCGCCATTCAAAGCACCTTTTCCTAATATCCTGGAGGCCATGACTACTTTGTACAGTCCACTCCCAATTAATGATACGATCGAGTTTAACAGCAAAGGAGTATATTGATAGTCGGGGTGTAGCATCACAACAATATCAGCATTCAGTTCAATCGCTTTTTCGTAACAGGATTTCTGATTTCCACCATAACCCTTGTTCTGTTCATGCCGCACAATATGCTTAATACCCAGCTCTTCTGCCAAAGAGACGGTGTTGTCTTTACTGGCATCATCGACTAATATTACTTCGTCTACAATATCAAAGTCAATCTCATTATATGTCTTGTATAAGGTTTTACCGGCATTATATGCCGGTAAAACCACAACAATTTTTTTTCCTTTATACATATCAGAGATAATTAATGAATAATAGTTTTTTTAGTTTTTACTATTTTCATTGGTATCAAATGTAAGTTCGAGACCTAAACCTCTTAACTCGTGAATCAATACATTGAAGGACTCAGGTGTACCTGCTTTAGGTATATTATCACCTTTAACGATGGCTTCATATGTTTTCGCACGACCTACAATATCATCCGATTTGATGGTTAATAATTCCTGTAAGATGTTAGACGCACCATAAGCTTCCAATGCCCAAACCTCCATCTCACCGAAACGCTGACCACCGAACTGAGCTTTACCACCCAATGGTTGTTGCGTGATCAGAGAGTATGGCCCGATAGAACGCGCGTGCATTTTATCATCAACCATATGGTGTAGTTTGATCATATAGATAATACCTACTGTTGCTTTTTGGTCAAAACGCTCTCCGGTTTCCCCATCATACAGATAAGTATGTCCGAAGGTCGGTAAACCAGCCTCTTCGATCAATCCTTTAATCTCGTCTTGAGAAGCACCGTCAAAGATTGGCGTTGCAAAACTTAAGCCCAATTTCTCTCCGGCCCATCCTAAGATCGTTTCATAGATTTGACCCAAGTTCATACGGGAAGGTACCCCTAGTGGATTCAATACGATATCTACCGGTGTACCGTCTTCTAAGAACGGCATATCTTCTGCACGTACAATTCTGGAAACGATACCTTTGTTACCGTGACGACCCGCCATTTTATCACCCACTTTCAGCTTACGCTTAATCGCCATGTATACTTTAGCCAGTTTCAATACTCCTGTTGGTAATTCATCACCAATAGACAAGTTGAATTTCTCACGTTTGTAACGACCTAATTCTTCGTTGTATTTGATGTTGTAGTTATGCAACAATTGGTTTACCAGGTCATCTGTTTCTTCCTCATTGGTCCATCCTAATGGATTTACACTTTGGAAATCTACAGAGTTCAATACTTTAGAAGAGAACTTACCACCTTTACTGATTACGGGTTCTCCGTAAGTATTGGTTACCCCGGCAGAAGCTTTATCGGCCAATAACACCTGAAGTTTTTCCAACAACAATTTCTTGATGTCTTCAGTATTATCCTGGTGTACTTTTTCGATTTTATCCAAATCGGTTTTCTCTCTTAATTTCTGTGCTTTATCTTTTTTCGCTCTTTGGAACAATTGTTTTCCAATGATCACCCCATCAGTACTTGGTGGCGCTTTCAGAGAAGCATCTTTTGCATCACCGGCTTTATCACCGAAGATTGCACGCAACAATTTCTCTTCCGGAGTAGGATCAGATTCTCCTTTTGGAGTAATCTTACCGATCATGATATCGCCTTCCTTTACATGCGCACCAATACGGATAATACCATGCTCATCCAGGTCTTTAGTGGCCTCTTCAGAAATATTCGGAATATCTGCGGTTAATTCTTCTTCTCCTAATTTAGTTGCCCGTACTTCCAATTCATATTCATCTACGTGAATAGAGGTAAATAAATCTTCCCGAACCACTTTTTCGTTGATCACAATCGCATCCTCAAAGTTGTATCCTTTCCAAGGCATGAACGCCACTTTCAGGTTACGCCCCAAAGCCAATTCCCCTTTTTGTGTTGCATATCCTTCTGTTAAGAAGTCGCCCGAAACTACTTTCTGGCCTTTGCGTACTGCGGGTTTTAAAGTAATAGAAGTACTTTGGTTGGTTTTACGGTATTTGATTAAGGTGTATATTTTCAAATCACCTTCAAAAGATACCAAACGTTGTTTCTCGGTTCTGTCATAGCGAACGTGAATTTCATTCGCATCAACATACTCGATAACCCCTGTACCTTCTGCATGAATTTGTGTACGTGCATCACGAGCTGCTTTTGCTTCCAAACCAGTACCTACGATCGGCGCCTGAGGACGGATCAATGGTACGGCCTGACGTTGCATGTTCGAACCCATCAAGGCACGGTTGGCATCATCATGCTCTAAGAACGGAATCAGGGAAGCAGACAAACCTACAATTTGGTTAGGTGCCACATCCATGAATTGTACTTCTTCTCTGTCTAAGATTGGGAAGTCACCCGTTTCACGTGATTTAATTTTATCTTCTATGAAATTACCTTTATCATCCAAAGGCACATTCGCCTGTGCAATTTTCTTATCATCTTCTTCTTCTGCACTCAGGTAAATTTCATTTTTCAAATCTACTCTACCATTATCCACTTTACGATAAGGTGTTTCGATAAAGCCCATATCGTTGATTTTTGCGTGTACACACAAAGTAGAAATCAAACCGATGTTAGGACCTTCCGGTGTTTCAATCGTACACAGACGACCGTAGTGAGAATAGTGAACATCACGTACCTCGAAACCGGCTCTCTCACGAGACAGACCACCTGGTCCGAGCGCGGAAATACGACGTTTGTGCGTAATTTCGGACAATGGATTGGTTTGGTCTAAGAATTGAGATAACTGAGAAGTACCGAAGAAAGAGTTGATTACAGAACTTAAAGTCCGTGCATTAATCAAATCGATCGGCGTGAATACCTCGTTATCCCGAACATTCATACGCTCACGGATGGTACGGGCCATACGGCTCAAACCTACACCGAACTGTGCATATAATTGCTCTCCTACGGTACGTACACGACGGTTGCTCAAGTGATCAATATCATCGATCTCTGCTTTACCATTCGATAAGCGTACTAAATATTTAATGATGGCAATGATATCTTCTTTGCTCAATACTTTTTTAGTATTGCTCAGGTCCATCTCCAGTTTACGATTGATTTTGTAGCGACCTACTTCGCCCAAATCATAACGCTTGTCAGAGAAGAATAATTTTTCGATAATACCGCGCGCTGTTTCATCATCCGGTGCATCACTACCTCTTAATTGACGGTAGATGTGTTGAACCGCTTCTAATTCTGAGTTAGAAGTATCTTTATTTAAGGTATTATAGATGATAGAATAATCACCGCTTAATTCTTCTTTCTGAATATAAATAGACTCTACGCCCATTTCCAGGATAGAATCGATATACTCTTCATCCAGAATGCTATCACGCTCCAAGATCACCTCGTTACGCTCGATAGACACTACTTCACCTGTATCCTCATCTACGAAATCTTCTGTCCAGGTACGCAATACACGCTCCGCCAAACGACGGCCGATATTGGCCTGTAAAGCTTTACGTTCTGCTTTTACCTCATCAGCCATTCCGAATAAGTTCAGGATGTCTTTATCGTTTTCAAAACCGATAGAACGCAATAAAGTAGTTACCGGGAATTTCTTCTTACGATCGATGTAGGCATACATCACGTTATTAATATCGGTAGCAAACTCCATCCATGCGCCTTTGAAAGGAATTACACGGGCAGAATATATTTTGGTACCATTAGGGTGCGTACTTTGTCCGAAGAATACACCCGGAGAACGGTGCAATTGAGATACAACCACACGCTCGGCTCCATTAATCAGGAAAGTACCCTGAGGAGTCATATACGGGATATTACCCAAAAACACATCTTGTACGATGGTTTCAAAATCAACGTGCTCTTCGTCATTACAACTAAGACGCAATTTAGCTTTTAAAGGTACAGAATAGGTAAGCCCACGGTCCATACACTCTTCAATCGTATAGCGTGGCGGATCAATGAAATAATCCAGGAACTCTAATACGAAAATGTTACGCGTATCTGTAATCGGAAAGTTTTCCTTAAATACACGGAACAAGCCTTCATTATCACGTTTGTCCGGCGTGGTTTCCAATTGAAAAAAGTCCTGGAATGACTGTAGCTGAATAGCCAACAAATCGGGCGTATCCGCTACATCGTGTATCTTCGCAAAGTTTACACGACCCGATTGTGTGCGTTTTAATTGTTTCGACATAGTAATCTAAACCAATTTATGGATATAAACAGAAAAATCCTCTCCAAAGAAAAAACTCCTTTGAACAGGTTTTACAATAAAAATTTAATAGTTTTTTTGATCAAGTTGATACGGCACGTACGTTTCCCTTTGTTTAAAAAGGACTGCAAAGATACAGCCATAAGCCGAAATCACCAATTTTTTGCAATAAATTTTAATATTTCAAAACTTTAACATTTTATTGTGTTAACAAATTCACAAATACATATCATTTAACTAAATTTTATATAATTTATTGTTAAATTTTTCATTTTTATAACCATGATTACCTTTCAAGAAGCACAAAAAGACAACTTAGCTTTTATCAATGATACCTACAATGAGAGTATTCCGGCAGGTTTAGCCACTGCAGACACCCAAAATTTACCTATGGAGGAACGGGAAATATGGTTTGCCCAACATCAAAAAAGCAACCGTCCGGTATGGATCCTCAAGAACGAGGAAGCACAATCCGTAGGTTGGTTAAGCCTTAGTAATTTTTATGGCCGCCCTGCTTACCGGAATACGGTGGAAATAAGCTTATATATCAGTAATAAACACCAAGGCAAGGGCTATGGAAAAATGGCTTTAGCAACGCTTATTGAGCTAGCACCGGGCTTAGCCATACAAAACCTGATGGGCTTCATATTTGCCCATAACGAAGCCAGTATCCGGCTGTTTCAGCATTTCGGATTTGAAACATGGGGCTTATTTCCAGAGATTGCTCATATGCCCCAAGGCAATAGAAGCCTAATGATACTCGGAAAAAAATTGAAATGATCCTTACGATAAAAAAACAGGGCTGCTGTAATAGCAACCCTGTTTAATCATTGGTTTTATAAATAGGTATGAGTGTATTTTATTTTACGGTTTTACCACCTTCACTTTAATCGCTTCGCTTGCACTTAAAATCACGAAATGATAGATACCGGAAGGAAGTGTATTTAAGTGTATTTGTTCCAACTCCTGATCGGCAGATTGGGTTATCATCAATTGTCCGATCGCATTATAAACCCTGATGGTATTTCCTTTTACCAATCCGGACACAAATACTTCGTTTGCTGTTACGGTAGGATACACACTAATTGCTCCTTTTCCATCACAACTCGTCGCCACACTGGCCGTAGGACCATAAGCAACCGCAGCATCGTTATCCACAATTTTTATTCTGTAATAGTTACGGCCGGTAATCGCTCTTTGATCCATATAATGATAGTTCGATGCGAGGCCCTTGGCATTGATCGTTGCTATATTAGCAAAGGTTTGCGCATCAGCACTTCTTTGCAACACAAAATGCTTAACGTTACGCTCCGACAAAGTATTCCATGTTACCGATATACTGCAATCGTTTATCGCTTTTGCCGCAAAATCTGCCAGATCGACCGGCAAAGGTGTGGTAAAGGTTACGGTATATGTGGTCGGTATGGATTTTACACCTGCCTGATCGGTAACGGTATAGGTAAAGGAAGTGCTATTCGTTCCACCCGGAGTAGTCGCACCTGGCGCAATACTTAACAAAGCAGGATTATAATTTTGAATTATTTGTCCTGCGACCACTGTTGCACCGTTATAGGTCAATACAAACCCGTTAGTAGGTAACGTCTCTATAGTAGCGGTATATGTGGACCAGTTAGCTTGAGTTGCAGGAGCGCCATTTATGGCATCTGCATCTGATCCTTCCAGAGGCACGTCATTCAGGGAAACTGCTATGGGCGCACCGGTTACATGTTTGACTTCATTATAGCTTACTGGTCTCTGTTCGATAGCGAAATTGACATTCGTTACGTTTGTCATAGCTACGGTAAAAGCCAGATTACCATTCACAGTACCATCATTTCCATTAAGGGTTGGCAATCCCAGATGCTCTCCGGTATTTACCCAACCGAAAGCCGTAGGAAAATTGGTTGTGATACTACCTAAGGCATTGGTAGAAATAGTAACAGAATAGTCTCCGGCAGGAACGCCTTTAAAATCGTATGTTCCGTTAGCAGCAACCGGTGTAGATGCTATAATTACACCATTTTTGATCATGGAAGCATAGATCTGTTGCCCTGAAGCAAGCCCAATACCAGTGCCATTCACCATACTATCAGACAGACCATTCGGATCGTGAAATACATTTCCACTTACATTTACAGAAGTCGTCGTTTGACCGCAAAGATTACCATAAATGCTGTAAGAGAGCGTACGGGTTACACATCCGTTCCAACTTATGGTTGCGGTGTAGGTACCGTCATACGAAGTATTATAACTGGCAATAAAATAATCTTTCGCGTTAGTAATCACAACACCGGAAGGATTTCTCCACTCATAGGTAGCACCCGAATAATCTGGCAAAGACAAAGTATAAGCTGTATTAAGACAAGGCTGAGCAGAACCATTTAAATTGATTTGCGACAATTGTTCGATCACGACCTGTGTTGTTTTGGCAATACCACAGGCTGTAACACGCACATCGTAAGCCTGCCCTACCAGCAAATTGCCGATCATCGTATCATTACTTACATTGCTATTGGTTAGGGTGATCCAGGTACTTGAAGATGTTGGCTTATATTCAATTAACCGGGGTGTTGGGCCTGCCAAAGTCAGGTATGCCGAGCCGGTTGTCGGATTACCCGAAACATCTTCACAAGCGACCCCTACTCTTTTGATAATTTCCGGCCCGGTAGAAGGTGTAATGGTTAAATCACTGGCGGTCGGATAATAAGCATTACCACAATAGTTTTGCACCTTCAATTTCACTCTGTAATTGCCGGGAGGGATATTCGTAAAATTACCGGAACTGTTAGAATCTACAAGTGCATTGGTCGTCAGGTTTTGTAAAACAAAAAAGGTCGGATAAGAACCATTATAGTCTGTTGTAGCAAATACGTTGCCCCCGCCACTACAAAAAGATGTGGACACAACCGAAATATTTTGTGCTAAAGTGATGCCGGGCGTAAAAGAAAACGGAAGGGTATCATTGGCACAACCTGTCGTGATTTTTACCAGATAGTTGCCGGGCAGCATATTATTCCAGTAAAAGGTATTTTGCTTGGTAGCATGCTCCCAGCCATTTATACCGACATTACTCGGACCACTGATAATCGTAACAACCGCATTGGTCATATCGGGAATAAATCCTTTAAATGCAATCTCCATCTGCCGGGTACCCGTTTGCGTATTACCCTGATTATTGATACACTGATAAGCGATATCATAAATATAGTCAATATCTGCAGGGCCTACATTTACGGGGTTCGGAATATTTGCAGACACTATATTACCGCAGGCATCTACCGCCCTGATAATGTATTCATCCTGGGGTAGGTTACTAAAAGTATAATCGGCAGTATACCGGATGAGTGAATCAATCTTTACACCGGTACTGCTTTTGATCACATATACTTTGACCGGATAATTCATAAAGCTCATCTCTCCGCTAATAGATTCAGCAGCAGGATTACTTGCATTGCCGGCGCAACCCATGGCAGTAGGCGCTCCCCATATGCTCCGCTGTAATTGCCAGGCCATGTCGGAACAGCGAACGGTTGTATCGCCGCAAGGAGAGATCAACCGCAGCACATATTTCCCGGAAGGCACTATCGGGAAGGTAATATTGTCTGAGGTAACGGTTGTTTCGTATAAAGGAGCCCCAAGGCCGGCCGATGAGGAAGGGCAGGAACCATTAGCCGGTTGCTCCCAAACGGCCAGTTTAAAACCTCCTGCATTAAAATAATCACCCTTATTGGCAATGTTATTAGCAGGCACCGTAGTAATATCAAATCCAAAAATATGGGCACTATCGGGGCTACAGCTGACCAGATCACCGTCAACACCGGCCCATGTCATGATAATAGGACTTAAGTCGGGCTGTAAAGACACCTGTTGGGTGAAATATTGGTTACACTGATCAATAACACGAACCTGATAGTTTCCGTAAGCACTTACATTAAAAGTGGTCACGGTACCATAGGTTCCTTGTGATTCAGGGAAATTCTGATCATCTGTTTTTACTATTTTATAACGGAGTGTTCCCGAGCCGCCGTTAACGTTATTCACGGAAATCGTACCTCCGGGTGCAAAACTTCCGGTACCACAATTAGTGGTTACACTTGTATTGACGGCAGTAATGTTTGGGTAGTTGTCTGCAATCGTAAATGTTGTGTTTTGCAAAGTACCATCGCAGGAGAGTTTTACGGTGTAGTTTCCTGCCGGTAAGGCGTTGAAAACCCTGGAAGATTGCGGTACATTTACCGGAGCGCCTACAGGGCCTGCTGTAATGGTATAGGTTGCCGTAACTACCGAATTTAAATTGCTGGCAATAGTTGCTGTGCCCGTAGAAGGACAATTGGCAGCCGTCGTACTCACATTCACTCCGGTTATGGAAGCAGGACATTGACTATAGGCCGTACCTAAACCATTCAGGAGTAAAATGGGTAAAAAAGATTTTAATAAACGTTTTTTCATGATTTCATTCCAATTTGGGCGCAACTTAAAACAATTGATTAGCTAATAATCAGTCTATCAAATGGTTACAAAAAGAACAAATCACTTTACATATATATGATCAATAACATTTATTTTATTTTAAATAAAAAAACCATAAAGCATCAATCTATATTTAAAAATGTGTACATACAACTAAATCAATTCATTAACATACCATTTATTTTCCCATACATAGCACAATATGTTATTATGAGGTTATTCCGAATGAAGAGATTAATTCAATTTTCGAATAATCATTTTCCACATACAACCTTACTATATTTTTTTATTACTATTTATATTTCATATAATATCTTTGTGCCTTCATTATGGATAATACTAGAAAAGTGGTCGTACCGCTACCCGAATCGGATTTAAATAAGAAAGAACAAGTTGCCGGTATGTTTGACCGGATTGCCGGCAAATATGACTTCCTGAATCATTTACTATCTATGGGTATTGATAAAGGATGGAGAAGAAAGGCTATTAAATCGATACAACCGATACAACCTAAGCAAATACTGGACGTGGCAACCGGTACGGGTGATTTTGCAATCGCTTGTCTGGAGATACACCCTGATAAAGTAACCGGTGTTGATATTTCGGAAGGTATGCTGGCGGTAGGAAAACAAAAAATGACGGACAAAAAGCTTAACGATAAAATCCAGCTGATGTATGGGGATAGTGAAAATCTACCCTTTGAAGATAATGCTTTTGACGCGATTACCTGCGCATATGGTGTACGCAATTTTGAACATCTGGAAAAAGGGTTAACCCAAATGCACCGGGTATTAAGAACTGAGGGGAGGATGGCTATTTTAGAATTTTCACATCCAAAACGATTCCCCTTCAGCCAGATTTATAAACTCTATTTTAAATATATCTTACCGACAGTAGGAAAAGCGGTATCAAAAGATGCTACCGCTTATACCTATCTGCCCCAAAGTGTTGCCGCGTTTCCGGAAGGCAAAGCATTTACAGATATTTTGCTGAAATGTGGCTTTAAAAATGTGAAAGCACAGCCTTTAACCTTTGGTATTACAACACTATATACGGCAGAGAAATAAGAAAGGCTTATTTTCACCAACACAATAAAGCCCTTATGGCACCCGTTTCTAATAAGGATTATACCTCAACCATGCATATTAACATCCGTTCTATAACCAAACGTATTCTAAAGCCGGCGCTCTTGGCTGCCGCAGCCATAGCCGCTTTGCCTTATGTCAATCATGCACAGGGTAAGGTCATGAACATGGAGGAGCATGATAGTAAATTATATTACTTCGGCTTAACCTTTGGGGCCAATGCTTCTGCATTTAAAATCAGGAATACCGATTTTTTCAGCACTTCCGATACCTTTAAAGTCGTACAACCCAAATGGGGACCGGGTTTTCACATTGGGCTTATGGGTACCTTAAGGGTGAGCAAATTCATAGATCTTCGCTTTGTACCCGCTGTAGTGTTTGCCGAAAAAGGCATACAAACGATCAGCAAAAGCAATATTATTGAGAACAAAAAAATCGAATCCATATACGGCCAGCTACCGCTTCAGTTAAAGTTTAAAAGTGACCGTATACACAACTTCAGGTTCTATGGCTTACTTGGTGGCCGCTTCGATTATGACATGGCTTCTAATGCCCGTTCCCGCAGATCGGACGAGTTGCTGAGGGTAAAACCAATCGACATTTCTGCAGAAGTAGGTTTTGGTATTGAGTTGTTCTACCCCAATTTTATTTTCTCTCCCGAGATCAAAATCGGACAGGGTTTACTGAATGAACATTTCCCGGATAATACCATTCCGCTGTCTAATACCATTGACCGGATGAATACCCGAATGATCACTTTTTCGATCCAGGTACAGGGATAAACTTTTTATATAAGCGTAACAAATAATCATAACCCAATGTATATTTTCTTTGTACTATACATTGGGTTAGTTATTTTTGCCCGGGCTTAAACGCATCATTTCATTTGACAGAAGCCCGTTCCATACAACAGTATTGTATCTTTAACCTTTGAATTTCTAATATGTATCCAGATTTCCATTACCTGATAAAAAGCCTTTTAGGCCTCGACATCCCTGCTTTAGGTATTTTAAAAACATTTGGTTTCTTCGTCGCCATGGGGTTTATATTCGGAGCCATAGCCTGGCAGAAAGAGTTAAAGCGAAAAGCACAGCTGGGCCTTGTTTTGCCTCAAATTAAGGTTAACAGTAAAACGGGACAGAAAGAAAGCATTTATCCGCATCAAAGAATATCCGATTTTATCTTTGTGGCTGCCATTGCCGGCTTTATCGGTGCAAAGGTGTTTAATGCCCTGGAAACATGGAGTGATTTTATCCAGGATCCGATCGGCAGCCTGTTTTCCAGAAGCGGCTTGACCTTTTATGGCGGGCTCATTGTGGCCACAGCTGCATTGTATTATTTTGCTAAAAAAATAAAATTAGACTTCAGGCATTTATGCGATGCGGCGGCTCCGGCCTTGATCCTTGCTTATGGCATCGGCAGACTGGGTTGTCATTTTTCCGGCGACGGAGATTGGGGGATTTATAACAGTGCTTACGTGACACAAGCAGATGGTACGCTGACCACCGCCACTACGGCAGACTTTGATAAAACGGTAATAGAAAAGGGACAGTATATGCAAAAATTTGAGGGGAAAGTACCGCACATTTACTATCCAGCACCGAGCTTCTTACCAAGATGGTTTGTCGCCATGAACTACAAGCATAATGTAAATAACGAGGGCATGCAGATAGCAGGCGATCAGGAAGAATACAATTCTGTATTGCCGGTGGCTGTTTTCCCGACTTCTGTATGGGAATTCCTTGCCTGTACCTTAATTATTTTTCCGGTTTTATGGGGGCTCCGCAAACGTTTAGGCAAGCCACTGCAACTATTTGGTGTGTATCTTATTTTTAACGGACTGGAGCGCTTTCTGGTAGAGAAAATTCGGGTAAATACACGCTACGACCTGGGCTTTATACATCCTACACAGGCCGAAATCATTTCCTTTGCTTTTATCATAATCGGTATATTCTTATTACTCAGAAAACACAAAACAAGTATCAGCCAGCCAGCATAAGCATGGTCTTTCGATCCAGGTATTAATCCTCTTCCGGAAGTATATTTATTGTTAGCGTATTTAAGTCCGTTCAGAAAATGATCCTAAAACAGTTTGACAAATGGATAAAACCGCTCCCGCTTTTTTTCATCTTCTGGGTGATAACGGCGGGCATATACCTTCTGGCTGCTAAAGGTGGTTTTGTAAGGGATTATCCCTTCTTTTTACAGCAATATCAGGATTCTGGATTCACGCAATTCGTGTTTTCTCCGGAACAAAGCCTGTACTATGGTGTAAACCTGGTGCACTATATTTTCTTTTCTGTTTTCGGGGTGCATCCCATACCCTGGATATTGACATTTACGGCCTTGCACAGCCTGAATGCAATGATGGTGCAACGCATATTGTTACAATATGATCAGCTCATTAAAGCGAACCATTCAAAGTATTCCTACTTGCTCATCTCCCTGCTGTTCCTGTTGGGGCCAATGGCCACAGAACCCCTTGTATGGAAGGTATGCAGTCACTACTTACTAAGTGTATATTTTATCCTTCAAATACTCCGCTGGCTTTTCACCTATCTGGAAAGGGGTGGTAAAAAATACATTTGGGCAATTTGCATCTTGTTTTATATTGCCACTTTCTTTTTAGAAATCTTTTATACAGTACCCCTTTTCGTCTGCATCATCAGCACTTCTTTATGGTATGGGGGCCATCTTTCAAAACAACAATATCGCTCGGCGCTAAGAAATATCCTGCTGCCTAGCGTACTCATCATGTTGTTGTATTTTGCTGCTCTAAAATTATTGCTGGGTAGTTTCGCCGCCCGTGTCGGCGCAGATGAAGGAAGCGGAATGCTGTCCCTGCTTCGTCCCGGAAATCTGGTGGAGAAATACAGTTTGTACATGGGCCGGGTAATCGGCATGGATTACTTATGGCCCCAATGGGCAAGGGACCGATGGCTGCAATGGGCCGCAAGCCCCGTTTATATTATTGTCATGGGGATACTTGTAATTGGTGCGCTACTCTTTGGGGCATATCGGTTCAAAAAAGCAAACCCGCGCGTACAAATGAATTTCAGCCTCTTCCTGCTGTACTTGGTTAGTTTGGCCGTGGCCTTACCCATGTATTTTTATCCTTCTTTTTTATACGAAGGGTTCCGCTATTATTATTTAGGATCCATTTTTATTTATGCCTGGATTGTCCTGGCCTTGGTACAGCTCATCAGGAAAAAAATCGTCCGCCAGGTCGTTTTGATTTTGTATTTCTTAGGCAATACGGCCGTCACTTTATACCTCGTAAGAGAAGTGCGTAGCGCCGCTGCAGTACAATGGGGCTTACTCCGCAATTATAAATGGAAAGATGCGCCAAAGGTGGTGCTCTTAAGCATTCCCAATTACTTAAATGGCGTCTCTATCATGGGACGATATGAGTTCGGTAATTTCCAAAGGAACCTGCGCTTATTGACGCAAGTTTCGCAAAAAGGCAGGATATATGATGTGGCTGGTTTTAATATGTTGTCCAGGTATGACGGGGCACATGTTGTGGTCATTGATCCACAGACGATACGGGTTTTATTCAATCAATCGGGCAACTGGTGGTGGGACGCCTATATCGGGGCTTCCGATTATGAAAATGAATTGTATCAATTTGATGTAGAACCAGACGGGCGTTCTTATACCCTGAGTTTTCGCCAACCCCTGTCTCCCGGTACTGTATTACTGTATTCCGTTGGGCAGGACTGGCATGTTGTTGATATGAAAAATATTGGCGGCGAACAATGGTAGTCTGTTCTGAGCACAGTAAGCAGCTAAGGTTTTAGCCACAATGCATAGCCCAAATCTCCCTGCAATTAACACACTTGTAATACAAACCCAGGCCCTTCAAGCACATTATTTCGTATATTAGCTACTGATTAAACTGCTAAAAATGAATACTTACGAAACATTATCCCAGGCTACAAATGACCTGATGGCAAGGGGCTATACGCTGGATTTTAATTTATCAGAAAACTGCCTGATTTGTAATGGTACCGAATACGATGTAGCCGATTTTGAAATTGTGGAATTTCACCGGTTTGAAGGTTTTTCTAATCCCGATGATCTGTCTACTGTATACGTTTTAGAAAGCAAAGACGGTCGTAAAGGTATGCTGGTAACGGGTTATGGCATTTCTGCAGAAGGGAGGAGCGCTCAAATTCTTAAACGCCTTAAGTTCAGAGACGGATTGCATTAATATTAAAAAGCCCCTATGTCAATAGTTGTGCATAGGGACCTTTAAAAGAAGATTATTTCGAGCTACTCCATAACGTTTGTAATAAAGCGCATCCGCTTAAGGTGCACTCCTGTGAGCTCACTGATCATTACTTTTTTAGATGATTTACCGGAAGCGGCATGAATAAAAAAGACTTTGTCCTGCTCTATGGCGCATATAATCCCAATATGCCCTATGGTATTGTAATCATCATACAGAGAGAATAAAATAAGATCGGCGACTTTCGCATTTTTCAAACTCGTTCTTTTTCCAAAAGCAGCGTAATCTTTAGTCGTTCTGGGTACTATAATATTGAAATGTTTAAATACATACTGTACGAAACCCGAACAGTCAAAACCTTTGCCCGGATCAGCACCGCCATACACATAGGGTGTGCCCAGGTATTTTTTGGCATAGGTCACAATAGCCGCCCTGTTTTTAAACTTGTTTCTTGCAGGCTCCTCTATACGGTTTGGCGGTGTTGTACCTGGTCTTGAAGCCCGCTTAGCCGTGCCGCAGGCAATACCCGAAAGCATCCATAGTATTAGAACAATCCATTGTTTCATCAGCATTAAATATTAGGCAGCGACCAGTTTTTTAGTTTAGACATAATACGGATCACCACAACGACCAGCACACACAATACCATAGAGATATTATCATCTACTCTGGCCTTCATCAGGATAATATAAAGCAAAGCACCTATGGCACAAACCGTGGCATACATCTCTCCGTTTTTCAGCAAAGCAGGCACGCGGTTACACAATATATCGGACAATAAGCCCCCGAAGGTAGCCGAAATAACGCCAAGTAAAATCGCGTAAATGCTGTTGGCGCCATGCGCAAGGCTGCGTTCGATACCGAGTACCGTAAACATGCCTAGACCAATCGCATCAGAAATAAAAATCGTTTTCTTAAATTTATCAATATTCCTTTTGGATAGAAATACAATAAAACTGGCCACTAACACCAAGGTCAGTGAAATATTATTGTTAATCCAGTTTACGGGCCCAATTCCCAGCAAGACATCTCTGATGGTTCCGCCTCCATAAGCCGTAACAAAGGCAATGACCAGTCCCCCCAGGATATCCATCTCGTTGGTACGTGCCTTTAAGGCTCCTGCTATCGCAAAAACGAAGATCCCGATGTATGATATGATATCAATAATATTCATTTTAGATTTATTGCCCGACAAATCTAAAAACAAAAAAGGATAAAGCGCCCATTAAGCAAGAATCTATTTGTAAATTGCAGCCGAATTTTGAAAACAGTTTTATGAACCGCCAGCAAATCAAAGAAGCCATTATGGCTAAAAAAAGTTTCTTATGTGTAGGCCTTGACACGGACATCACTAAATTGCCTGAACATTTGTTAGCGACAGAAGATCCTGTTTTTGAATTTAACAAAGCGATCATCGATGCCACCAAAGCGTATACGGTTTCTTATAAAATCAATACTGCTTTTTATGAAGCCATGGGCATTAAAGGCTGGATTAGCTTAGAAAAGACCTTACAATACATTCCCAAAGACATTTTCACTATCGCAGATGCGAAACGCGGTGATATCGGCAATACAGCCGATCAGTATGCCAAAACTTTTTTCAATACTTACCCTTTTGACAGTGTAACGGTAGCGCCCTATATGGGCAAAGACAGCGTAAGCCCTTTCTTGCAATATCCGGGCAAATGGGCAATCGTCTTGGGACTGACCAGCAATGCCGGCAGTGCCGATTTTCAGCAACAACCGTTTAAAAGCGGAAAATTATACGAAGCTGTTTTAGAAACCGTAGCCTCCTGGGGTACTATCGACAATACAATGTTTGTCATTGGTGCGACCAGAATTGATTATCTGGAACGGGTACGTCAGTTGATTCCCGATCACTTCCTGCTTGTGCCCGGAGTAGGTACTCAAGGTGGAGATCTGGAAACCGTAGCCAAAGTAGCGATGAACAAGGATTGTGGCTTATTGGTGAATGTATCCAGAGCGGTGATTTATGCCAGCAACGGAACAAACTTTGCCAGCGATGCCGCACAGGCGGCTAAAGCCTATCAGGAAGAAATGGCTGTTTTATTAGAAACAATACTTTAATTTTTATTCTACCCATGCGTATTGATATTATCTCCGTTGTCCCTAAATTATTAGAAAGCCCTTTTGCACATTCTATTATGAAACGTGCACAGGATAAAGGCTTACTGGAAGTGCATTGCCATGACCTGAGAGCCTATACGCCGTATAAGCAGGGACAGGTAGACGACTATCAATTTGGTGGAGGTGCAGGTATGGTCATCATGCCGGAACCGCTGGCTATTTTAATCGATAAATTACAGGCAGAGCACAGTTATGCAGCGATTATCTTCATGACCCCGGACGGCAAAACCTTTAACCAATCCATGGCCAACCGTTTGTCTTTAGGCGGCGACCTGATGATCCTCTGTGGTCACTATAAAGGTATTGACCAGCGCATCCGGGAAAAATATATCACTTTAGAATTATCGGTAGGCGATTATGTACTGAGTGGCGGGGAACTGGCTGCCGCAATTGTGGTGGATGCTATCGGGCGATTGATCCCGGGTGTACTCAACGATGAAACCTCTGCCCTATCCGATTCCTTTCAGGACAATTTATTAGCCCCACCGGTATATACCCGCCCGGCAGATTTCCGCGGCATGAAAGTACCGCAGGAATTGATGAGTGGCAATCATAAGCTGATTGATGAATGGCGTTATAACCAGTCGCTACAACGCACTAAGGAAAGAAGGCCCGATCTATTGGATTAATCAGGATACAAACTGGCTGTTTTCATCTTGCTTATCAAAATCAAAGGTGTCCAAAGCGACATCCGGTTTATTGTTAAGCGCCGCTCTGAGGATGAGTATACTTATTATGGCCAGGCCATAACCCAATAGTGCCGCGACTATAGGCATTTCCATTCCGATAATAAACAAGCCCAGAAACAGACCGGCAAACTCTGCCAGGAACCAAGTGAGCACTGTATAAAATTTCCATCTCCCGGAGCTAAGCCCTTTTTGGATCGCCAAGGCACCAATTTTTCTTGTAATAAATACCAGTGCTAATATTTCCAGCATAATTTTTTGTTTTGTAAAACAATAATAACAACTATTCGCTAATATTTCAAATAAGCGACAGAGAAAATCAATAATCAGTTTTTCTGCGGAGCATAACGCAGATAACAAATAAGGCTGTATCCGATATTGACGACAAAATGTATGCCCAGCATCATCAGCAAAAGAGACAACCAAAGCAAGCCGGAACCACCACCGGAAGCCTCTTTCAGCAGGTACCATGCCCCAAGGGAATAGAGTGCCTGCAGCACAAGGTTGACCAATAAGGAACGCCACCTCTTAGAAGAGCCGGCTTTTGATAATCCATAGCATAACAGAATCATACTGACCCAGCTGAGCACATAGCCCAAACTTATATAAAGGGTATCCTCGCTCATTGCTCCATTTTAATATTTCAAAAAGACCTCTGTAGCCCCAAAACCATATTTACTACTGTATTTGTTTTCAAAATGCCGCACTTCTTTACGCATTTTCTTCAGTAAAGCATGTACTTCTTCTCTTAATTTGCCGGAGCCTACTCCGTGTATCAGGATAATGGAGGCCTGCTGTTGCTGGATAGCCGTGTGAATAGCGTCTTCACAGGCTTGTAACTGCGCATTTAATTTCTCAAAATTATCCAGGAAATCATAATCATCCAGCAAATGTTCAATGTGCAGATCAATCGCATTGGATTGCTTTGCGCGTTTTTTAAACTGGTATACATTACTTGGTTTCGCTTTTGGTACCCACAGCTCTTTGGTCAGTTCTGCAGTATTAATAACCGGAAAATCCGTAGCAATGCTCCAATGGAACATCGGCTGATTATGCTCTTTTATTTGCTGCAGTTTTTGAAAAATCAATTTAGGTTTTATCTTCAACTGATGCTGCAGGGATTTATACTGAATCTCCTTGCCTACACCATTGATTTCAAAATCAAAATGCAACCGGTCATTGATCAAATCAAATTTGATATGATGCAGGTATAAATGCTGATAAGGATAGATGGTGGTCCCAAAAGAAAACTCCTTACCCAAAGCGGTAACGCAATCGTATTTCAGCTTTAAGGTATAATTTGTTTGGTTGATAAAATATAATTTGAGTTTGGCAATCTCTTCTTCTTTTTCGTCGAAATGGTATACCGGCAAAAATGCTATGTGGAAACCGGATTCCATCCCCGAATGCATCTTTTCGCCTTGTGCTGCGGGAATGTTATGTTCTGCCGGAAAATCGTCTAAAGTAAGCGCGCGTTTCCGCGCATTCATTTTTTTAGAGGTAAACCAATCTAAATATGGATGTTCAACCTCGTCGATAAATGCAGGAAAATGTGTGTTCAGCACCGCAACTTCTACCATTTCCGAGTTCAGTATTTGTGTAATCTGGCCTTCTTCTTTTGTATGCTTTAAGAGAATCTTATCTCCAACCGAGAACTTCATGTCTTTCGTTTTATACCTGTTGCTAAAGCGCAAAGATACGTCCAATAGGCTTCAAAATTGCGGAAGGCAATATAAGAACTAAGCAATTAGGAACAAGGAATTGAAATGCTAAAATATATATAACAAATTGGAATTAAACCATTATATTTGCCCACTTATTAAATTTTGTTAATTAAAGTCATAACACTACTATTGGTATGCAATTAAAAGGATTGGTAAAATTTTTTACCGCAGCCCTGATAATCTTTTCGTTATGGAGATTATCATTCACATTCATCGCCCACAATGTGGACGCGAAGTACAACGCAATCGCCGTTAAGCAAGTTAAGCAACAGCACCCGGAAGCAACCGGTACTGCAAAAGCAGAATTGATTGACAAAACGTTTGCGCATATCACCGATAGTCTTCGCGACGAAACGGCATTCAGCTTCTTAGGCGCTAAATACAGCTATCAGGAATTAAAGTCTAAGGAACTTGCCTTAGGTCTTGATTTACAAGGTGGTATGAGCGTAACGCTTGAAGTTGGATTAGATGGATTGTTACAATCTATGGCCATGAATCCGAAGGATCCGGCTTTGTTAAAAACAATCGAAGTAGCGAATCAGATGCATGAAAAAAACCCGGAAAACTATATTACGCTTTTCGGACGTGCATACAACCAGGTAAATCCGGGTGGTCGCTTAGCGGGTATGTTTGCAAAACCAAACCAATCTAAGATTACGAGTAACAGTACAAACGAAGAAGTATTAAAATACATCAAAGAAGAGGCGACTCAGGCAACTGAGCGTACTTATAAAGTACTGGAAACACGTATCGATAAATTTGGCGCAACACAACCGACCATCACTTTAGATAAAGATAAAGGGATCATCAATGTGGAACTTGCCGGTGTTAAGAATCCTGAGTCGGTACGTAATACCCTTCAGGCTACCGCAAAACTGCAATTCTGGGAAGTGTATACCAACAGAGAATTAGTTGAATCTGTTTTCAAAGCAGACGAAGCGTTAAAAGGCTATCTGAATGGTGGTAAAACTACTACAGATACCACAAAAACAAGCACTGATTCTTCTAAAGCTGTAGCAAAAAATGATACAGCCAAGGCAAAAGACGGTAGCTTAACCAGCTTGTTAAACGACACGAGTAAAGCAGTAGCAGGTACAAAAGCAAATGCTAAAACAGAGGTTTCTTTGTTTACGTATATGTCCCCAATGGTAACCAAAGAAGGACAGGCTGCTGATGCGAGCGTAATCGGTATTATTGAGCGCAAAAACAAGGAGAAAGTCTTAGAATTATTAAACATGGATGTGGTGAAAAACCAATTCCCTGCTAACGTAAAATTCTTATTGGGCGAAAATCCTTTTGCAAAAGCGAGCACTAAAAAAGACAAGAACCAAACGCTGGGTGTTTATGCAATCAAGACCTTACCGGGTACTGATGATGCAAAACTGGAGGGAGATCGCGTAAAAGATGCGAAATTTGACTTCCAGCAAAATGGCCAAGCAGAGATTTCTTTAGAATTTGACCCTCAAGGTTCTACCATTTGGGCTAAAATGACAAAAGATAACGTAGGTCATCCGATCGCGATTACTTTAGATAACTATGTATATTCTGCACCAAACGTAATCAACGAAATTTCCGGTGGCCGTTCTTCGATCACAGGTAGCTTTGATGCCACTTCCGGTACAGAATTAGCAAACATCCTGAAAACAGGTAAATTACCTGCTCCGGCCAAAATCGTGCAAGAGCAAATCGTAGGACCTACTTTGGGTGCTGAATCGATTGACGGTGGTTTGAAATCCTTTGCAGTCTCTTTCTTAGTGATCTTTATTTTAATGATCATCTATTACAATACAGCTGGTATCATTGCCAACATCGCATTGTTGTTGAACATGTTATTCACTTTTGGTTTATTGGCCGAATTTGGAGCAACCTTAACCATGGCTGGTATTGCCGGTATCGTACTCGGTATTGGTATGGCTGTGGATGCTAACGTAATTATATTTGAGCGGATTAAAGATGAACTGGCCTTAGGTGATACTTATGCAGAAGCCGTAGACAAAGGATACAAACGTTCTTATGCCCCTATTTTAGATGGTCACGTAACGAGTTTGATTACCGCGGTTATCTTATTAGTATTCGGTATGGGTGCCATCAGATTCTTTGCCTTCACGCAAATCATTGCCCTGGTACTTTCCTTATTTACCGGTATCATGGTATCTCGTTTGATCACAGATGCTTATACTCAAAAAGGTCGTCACTTCAAATATTTCACCAAATTATCGGAGAAAATATTCCATAAAGCGAACTTCAAATTCATTGAGAAAAGAAAGATCACTTATGTGATTTCTGCAATCATTATCTGTTTAGGTATTGCTTCTTTCTTCCACGGATTTGATTATGGTGTGGAGTTTGACGGTGGCCGTAGCTATACGATTAAATTTGACCAACCTTATAAAACAGAGCTGGTAAGAGAGAAATTAACCGCACACTTAGGCAAACACCCTGTAGTAAAAACCATCGGTACCAATAATCAATTGAATATCACAACCGATTACCTGGTTAACCTGCAAGGGAAAGATGCTGAAAATAAAGTATTGACGAAATTGTATGATGGACTGAAAGCAGAGAAATTTGTTCCTGCAAATGTTGATCTGGCTACGTTCTCAACACAATATGTACAAAGTACACAAGCAGTATCTCCAACCATTTCTGAAGACCTGAAAAAGGGAGCGATTAAAGCCTCTATTATTGCGGTAATTGCCATCTTCCTGTATATCTTCATCCGATTCAGAAAATGGCAGTATTCTATCGGTACTATCGTATCGCTGATACACGATGCAGCAGTTACCCTTGTGGTATTCTCTTTCGCTAAAGACCTTGTACCATTTGCTTTAGAGATCGATCAGCACTTTATCGCGGCCTTACTAACCGTTATCGGGTTCTCGATGAATGATACCGTTATTGTATTTGACCGTATCAGAGAGACCTTCCGTAAGACGCCTAATGCCGATAAAACAACGGTAATCAACCGTGCGATCAACGATACCTTATCGCGTACGATTATGACTTCATTGACGGTATTCTTAACCGCTGTGATCTTGTTTATCTTCGGTGGTGAAGTATTGAGAGGGTTCGCCTTCGCTATGTCAATCGGGGTATTGGTCGGTACTTATTCATCTATCTTCTTAGCCGCTCCGGTCTTGGTAGATATGGATAAATCTGATTCTTTACGTGTTGAAGAAGACAAAGAAGAGCGTATCAAAAACTTGAAGACAAAAGCTTAATCCATAAGCAATATAATAAATCAGAAGGGCTATCNNGATAGCCCTTCTGATTTATTATGAATTGATGATCCTTTTATCGTAAACGTTTTTTGCTATTCATTTTCTAAATAGTTATGGTAATCCGTATTTGTGGACCCCATTTCTCTAATCGTTTTCTGCTCCTTTCTGTTCCCAAATAAAGAAACTAAAATAACTGTTTTACCCGGGCGATAGCCGCGCAAAACCACTTTGCCACCATGCTAGCATCCCTTAGGAGATGACTATCGTTATATAAAATGAGTAAACACCCAATTTCAGGAAAGGCCTGTTTCTGTCAATCGATAGATCTTCATTTGTATAATTGATGACCAGATCAGCTAGTGCTTCTGCCCCATGCGTTTAAGGTATCTAAAATGGGAACGGATCGCCCGATGCATCGGTAGCCGGTGATAAGATAAGTCATGCGCCGCCGCTTTAGCTTGAATAGAAGGCGTAATAAGGGCATAAACCGTATGTGGGTATTTGGGAAACAGATGATGTGCCGCATGGGCATTAAAGCCCCCAAAGATCCAATTGGCCAACTTACTCTCCGGATGATAATCTAAAGAAACCGACAGCTGATGTTCATAATAATCAAAAGGTAGATTACCCTCGGGATCCACCACAGGAAAAGCGGTTTCCATACTCAAATGAGAAATGATGAGGGTAAAGACAAAAAACAAGGAAATGACACCATGCATAATCAAAAATGCAGGCAGTACCTGTCCCAGGGTTAAAGGAGTGAACAGACAAGGTAAGCCGATCATAAAGGCAAAATATCCTAATTTCAGAAGGATAAGCGTTGTTACAAATGAGCCGCTAAAAGTCTGGTTTCTCAGGTTAGCCACTTCTTTACGGCGTAAGTAAATGATATCCTTAATAAGGATCCAATGCAGGGTATATAAGCAATATAACAAAGGAGCAAAGAGGTGCTGGTAGCGGTGCTGTGGTTTTAAGGGATGGGTTTCCGACAGCCTTAAAAAAGGATTATTATCTATATCAGCATCACAGCCATCCACATTTGGGAAAATATGGTGCGAGGCAATATGCCGTTTGCGCCACAAAGCAGCGTTCACCCCCTGCAAACTAAATATAAGGTAAAACAACACACGGTTCAATCGCTTATTATGGCTGAAGGTATGATGTACGGCATCATGGGCACAGTTAAAGGCCAGTAAGATCCCGGATAATCCCAATAAGGTATAATTAGCAGCAAGCAACCAAAAGTGCTGTTGCAGCATCGGGTTATACAGGTTGGCATAAAAGCATAGGAATAATACCGAATAAACAATGCATTTCCATTTTATCAGCCGGTAGGCTTGTTGCATTACCTGCTCTGTCAACTGCTGCTGCACACAATCATTCAACTCTTTATAAAAAGAAGAGGTATTTTTCTTAAATTTTATCTTGGGCTTCTGATCTTCCATATACTGTTTAGGTCTTATAGATGTCTCATTTAAAAACGTGGATCATAATCTTTTAGGTATAAAGATATACCAAAAACAAGCATGCTCCGAAATGATCGGAGCATGCTTGTTTCTCTATCCGAGAAATTTTCTGTAACTCTTTTTATTTATTGGAAATAGGCCTCTGCCGGAACAGGTTTCCTTTCTGCTTTTGGTTTAATCACCGGCTTTACGGTATCCATATGCGCCGACAACACCGAATTTTCTGCAATCATTTTGTTTTCATTCGGCAATAACAAATCATCCATATTGATACTCGGCGATTTATTCAGCCATCTTGAACTAGCAAGGTATTTGCGGTTAGGCGCATAAATAAATAACGCCGTTCCCCCTTTAATGTTATCAATAATCGGACGGGTCAATTCTACCGGTAAGGCAGGACAACCCCAGCTACGTCCTAAGCGCTGATTGCCTTGTATAAAGCCATAACTCACATAATCGGCACCATGTATCACCACCGCTCTGTTATAAGCCTGATCGTTGTACCCAGCATCTTTACCCTGTAGTTTTAAAGAATAACCTTTATCACCATAATAGGTATTGTCCGTTACATAAAAGCCCATGCTGCTCTGATGAGAGTTTTCCGTGTTAGAGAAGCTTGTCGCAAACTCCTCCCCGCTCCCCTGGCCATGTGCCACCAGCGAGTTAAACAATACTTTCTTCTTTTTCAGATCAATCACCCATAGACGGGGCACGTTAGAGGAAAGGCTAAAGTCACAAATCGTCAAGACATCTCTGTCATTGTCCAATTGTCCGCTCTGCCTTAAGTTTAAATATCCGTGATATCCTTTAATAAATACTTCTTTTGATATTTTCTTAAAGTTACCAAAGTTGATTTCTTTATAAATCGTATTCGCTTTTTCTTCTATCATTCTAGAAGAACTTGGTGTTATCAAACCCTCTGCACTTGCATTCGCCACTGGAATGATATGTACTGATAAAAAAAGAATAAATGCCTTTACCCAGTTTTTAGTATGTATCATTAAAAATAGTTTACGGTTAATTAATAACCCAAAGTTAGAAAATTATTATATATATCCCCCTTTTCGGGGGAAATTTTAACATATAGTCCAAATCTAAACATACTATTGAAAGATTGTTTACTTTCGCAATCTCATATTTTTCTGTACGCTGTTATGATGCAATCTTTTAAAGAACACGCCCTTACTTTTGAATCTTTTCTACAGGAACAAGAGCTGTTTTCCCGTAAACCGGAAAACCTCTATGAACCCTGTGCTTATATTTTATCGATTGGGGGTAAGCGCATCAGACCTTCAGTATGCTTAATGGCTGCAGATATGTTTGGTACGGTCACTAAGGATGCCTTATGGGCCGCCGCAACCGTAGAGTTATTTCACAATTTCACCTTGATTCATGATGATATTATGGATCAGGCACCGCTGCGCCGGGGACAGGTAACGGTACATGAAAAATATGGCACCACAGCCGGTATCTTATCGGGCGATGTGATGAACATCATGGCGTATCAATGTCTGGAACACGTACAAGCACCGTTTTTGCTTCCTTTATTATCCTTATTTAACCAAACGGCGATTGAGGTCTGCGAAGGACAGCAATTGGATATGGATTTTGAACAAAAAGAATTGGTGAGTGAAGCAGCATATATCCATATGATAGGCCACAAAACGGCGGTATTACTGGCGTGTAGCATGAAGATAGGGGCAATCGTATCGGGGGTAAATGAAACCGATGCAGCACTCCTCTATACTTTCGGCAAAAACCTGGGCATCGCCTTTCAGTTACAGGACGATTATCTCGACACTTTTGGTAACCCGGCATTGGTCGGTAAACAGATTGGCGGAGATATCCTGGCCAATAAGAAAACCTTCTTGGCGATTACTGCTTTGCAAAACGCCGATACCCATCAGAGAACGGCTTTACAGGCACTGGCACAAGGCCATTCCCCAACCAAAGTAAGCGATACGATTAGTTTATTTAATGCTTTGGACGTAGCGGCCTCCTGCAAAAGGGCGATACAAACCTATACCGACAAAGCTAATGAGGCTTTAGCCGCGATCAACATAGCGCCGGAACAAAAAGTGGCTTTTGAAGAATTGGTGGCTTTCCTGATCACCAGGGATTACTAAATCCCTATCTATTGTTGAGGTCGCTTTATGGATGAAAATAGCCCGATATCAATTGGCACTACCCTATCCGATAGCAGTCTGCCTGATCCTGCGGCTGCGGGTAAACATACAAGGAGCTGTATAATGCTTTAACCTTTCGATGTTGGGGAAAAATCGCTTCTTATCCCATCTTATAGATTACTCACTTGCTTCGCTTCTTTAGAAAAGACAAAATGGTTACATTATTTTAAGATGTGAGGTGCAATGAGCATGAAGGATATTGCTTTATCCTTTGACAGGCTTGTCATATCGATGTAAGGAGATATCCCATATTGCCCATTTGCTAGGTTCGAAAGGGCAAATAAGTCTTTACCTTTATAAAATATATAATCCCATTTCTTTTAAGCTGTCTATATGCGCGCTGTTTAACAGCGTCATCATATCGCTGCCCTGTGTTTCCTGTAATTGCTTCTGTACTTCCCCTACGGTGATGGCGGGCTGATCGATTGCACACAGCGCCAGTAGTGCCAGCATTAACCGGGCTTCTTTAGGAGCTAAAGGTAAAACCAAAGAACTTCTTTTATGATGAAAGGTCAGTGTAGCACGCTCTATGAGTTTTCCTTTCTTATGCTGATGCGTGATCGCCAATGCGGGTACTTTCCCGAGCCAAACCATTTTAGCAGTCGGACGAATAGGTGTAGCTGCTGCATTCGCGAGGCTGTCTTCTATATAATGGGGATCGACCGTCGTTGGCTTAATCTTAAAATCAAACCAGTCCTGTAACGGAAAATCAAAGCAAAGGCCGTGCATATAGTTATACAAGGCTTTCTTTAATCCTGAAGAAAACTGGTCATGATCACAACCGGTCTCATCAATATGTGGCAAGTCATTATTCGCAAAATCACCGGCACCCACCAGCACATTTTTAACCTTAAATACTTCCGGGTTCATGCCTACAGGGCTATGTGCCGTCATGGCAAACTGGTGCCAGAAACCTGATTGTACCACATTCAATTCAAACAATTGTCGTACTACTTCTAGACTGTCAATCGTTTCCTGTGCGGTTTGGGTAGGGAAGCCATACATCATATAGGCATGCACCATAATACCGGCCTCGGTAAAACTATCGGCCACTTTAGCCACTTGTGCCACTGTAACCCCTTTCTTAATCAGTTGCAATAAACGGTCAGAGGCGACTTCCAATCCACCGGAAACGGCAATACATCCCGAAGCAGCCAGGAGGCGGCATAAATCGGGTGTAAAGCTCTTTTCGAAACGGATATTGGTCCACCAGGTTACCGTTAGTTTTCTTCTGATAATTTCGAGGGCGACTTCCCGCATTAAGGCAGGTGGTGCCGCTTCGTCTACAAAGTGAAATCCTGATTGTCCGGTGGCGGCGATCAGCTCTTCCATACGATCTACCAATACATTGGCCGTCGTTGCTTCGTAGTTTTTAATATAGTCCAGCGAGATATCACAAAAAGTACATTTACCCCAATAGCAGCCATGCGCCAGGGTTAGTTTATTCCAGCGGCCGTCGCTCCAAAGACGGTGCATCGGGTTGGCTACTTCTATAACGGACAGGTAGCGATCCAAAGGTAAGTCTGTATAATCGGGCGTACCCACATCGGCTTGTTTATAATCGCCGGCAATGGTACCATTCAGATAGGATACTTTTCCATCTTGTAAGGCGAAAGTTCTTTTGATAAAATCTATATCTCTTTTCCCTTCCAGCATCTCGATCAGGTGCAGGATCGTCGCTTCTCCGTCATCTAAAGTAATGAAATCGACAAATTCAAATACACGGGCATCTTTAAGGCTGCGCAATTCGGTATTGGCATAGCCCCCACCCAGGCATATTTTGATCTGCGGATGATGCTGTTTGATATACTGCCCGCACCTTAACGCACTGTATAGATTGCCCGGAAAGGGCACAGACAGGCCAAATAAAGTCGGCTGGTATTCCTGCAGTTTTTCGGACAGCAGGCGAAACAAAATCTGATCAATAAAGGTCGGTGCTGCATGCAGTGCCTGATACAGGTTATCGAAAGAATGGGCGCTACTGGCCAATCGTTCGCCATAGCGGCTAAAGCCAAATAAAGGATCTACTGTGGCAATAATCAGGTCAGAAATATCTTCTAAGTATAAGGTGGATAAGTGCCTTGCCTTATCCCGGATTCCTAAAGAACCGAAAGCCCATTCCAGGTCGGCAATTTGCTCAAACCGCTGTGCTTCGGGCAGATAGTTTCCGGTGCAGATGGCATAGGCCAGGGTCGGGTTTTTATCCTGTAAAAAAGCGATAACGGCATCAATAGTATTGCTGTATTCCTCTTTCAGTGCCATGATGCGGGCACAGTTAGTGTCCAGCACAAAAGCGCCGTTTTCGATGGCCTCAAATAAAGCAATCAATCCTTTCCTGGAAAACAGTTCGTTAATAACCAGGATACCCAAATCAGCCTGATGCGTCGGAATGTTTTTTGTATTTAAAAAGCCTTTTAAATACGCCGTAGCAGGATAAGGAGTGTTGAGTTGCGTAAAGGGTGGCGTAACGAGGAAAACGGATTGTTGCACAAAAGATAATTAAATGATGGAGCAAAGATAACTATTTTAACGGGGCTATAAAAAGGTTGGCCCCGCATCTGCGATGCGGGGCCAACCTTTTTATGATTTAATTGCTACAGCTGCTTAGAATTTGAAGGTTACATTCACAAAATAGTTTGCGCCATAACCATAGAAATATTTAGCAGGGAAACGATCCACATTTTGTGTCGCTACATCAAAACGCAATTGCTCAAAGCCACCGGTTCTGATATTGGTATTGTTCAACAAATTGTTTACCCCAACATTCAGGTACAAATACATATCGTTGCTGGCTCCTTTTAAGTATTTTTTCAATTTCAAAGAAGTACCGCAGAATAAATCTACCGTGAAATAAGCCGGTAATTTTTCCTGTCCCAGAATTTGATTCCACTGATCAGAACCTTTTTGTACGAATTCAACCGCGTCGGAAGTCAATCTTGCAGGATTCACCTCGATAAAGTTACGGTCAAACATATTCACGTTAATATTGGCATACCAGTATTTAGGAGAATTATAGTTCAAACCTAAGGTATAAGCCGATTGTGGACCTGCAGATACATAATAGTCTTTCATGTAAATGGTTTGCTTGGCCACTTTTGTAGACGTATCATTATCTAAATATACGCTGGCTTGCGGACGGCTGGTATAAAATACCTGTGTCCAGCTG
Organism: Taibaiella sp. KBW10; assembly: GCF_003852495.1. Classification (GTDB taxonomy): domain Bacteria; phylum Bacteroidota; class Bacteroidia; order Chitinophagales; family Chitinophagaceae; genus Edaphocola. The sequence goes on from NZ_QAJI01000001.1 coordinate 105,650, forward strand.
GCTACTGCCGTAGCAGAGAAGGTAGGGCTTAGTTTTGCTTTTAAGGCCAATTCTCCCCCCAGGTTACGCACATTCACATCTTGTAATACATAGTTGACAAACGTACGGTAATCTTCATGATAAAAACGTTTGATATCGGTAATGTCTTTGGTATCGGTTACAAATCCGCTTAATCGACCATTCAAGAAAGGAGAACGTAATAAATAGCCCCCTTCAAGTGTCGTTACCCTTTCTACTTTTGCATTATCAATAGCCTTGTTTCTGGTACGTGGCGAGATAAAGGTATTGTCAAACGTAGGTGCATTGGTCATCATACCACCGCTTACATATAAGTAGTTACGGCCATCTATTTTATAGGTTGCCCCTCCTTTTACGGCATAGGTCACAAAGTCAAAACGCTCTGATTTGCCTTCAGAATCTCCGGCAAACAAACCGTTTTTAAAGATACCTGTTCTTTGGAAGCTTTCCATTCCTAAACGACCGGTCAGGAAGAAGTCAACTTTATTATAGGTAAACTCTCCTTGTCCCCAGGCATAAGAGCGGATAAAGTCTGATTTATAATCATAACCATATTTATCGCCTTTGTAAACAATCCCGTTAGGATTATTCAAATCGTTTTGGTTATAATCGTTGTTCCCGATATATGTTCTTTCCGCAAACTGGTTCAGGTTTACATAATAATCGCCGCCTAAAAGGTCATACGCTTTTCTGTAGCTTTCTGTTTTTTGCAGAATCCCTGCAACACCGGCTGTTATTTTAGTATGGTTACCCACTACTTTTTGCAGCGTAGTGTTAAACATATATTTGTTGATATCGTCTCTGTCTTCTCCGATCAGGTATACGGAACGCTTACCGGTTACACCATTTACCGTACGGACATTCATTCTGTTGGCATCATACAAACGCTGCCAGTTTACCTGCATTCTGCTTGGGTCAGCAGACAAATAATCTTTTTGAGCTGCGGCCATATCGGCATCTGCTCCTCTCGGATCATATAAGAAATAGCTCGGCAGGTTGCGGTAATAATCCGGACGTGGGTCCATTGCATTATACCAGTCAATAGCCGTATTACCGTTATAACCTGTTTGGAATCCCAAAGAGGTATTCCATTGGGTATTGCTGTTTGGATTATATTTATAGGTCAGGATCGCTGTAGGCTGGTTGGAATTATTGATACGGGCATTTTTCTTTTCCCCGTCTACATAACCCCAGTTAGGGTTGTAGAAATTGCTTCCGGCCAAATCCATGGCTTCTTGTGTGGCGGGCATGGCCTTACCACGGCTGGTTGGTGCACCAAAAGCCGTCAGGTGAATAGAGTTGGCATTATTTATTTTCTTGCTCACGGCTAAATAAGCAGAATACCCATCATAAAAGGTACCGGGAATATATCCTTCCTGTGACCAGCGTTTAGAACCGGAAACAGAATAGGCCCATCCTTTTTCATTCAAGCCGGAACTATGCGTGATCATTAAACGATTACGATAGGTACGGTTAGAAGATGCGTAAGAAATACGGGTTTGTTTGCGTTGATCTGCAGCAGTCGCCTCGATCTGGGTACTTCCGGCTAAACCACCGAAACCTACTTCAGAAGGATTTAAACCAAAAGTTACGGTTTGGTTTCTGAAGGCATCATTCAATCCACCCCATTGTCCGAAGAATGCGGAACCGGATTCGGCATCATTCATCGGCAATCCATTCATGTACACTTCAAGCTGATCTCTTTTATAACCGCGCAATTGGTAGCGTTGTGGTCCGAAGGTATAAGAAGCGGCCGCTAAATAAGGATCGCGGGAAGCGGTTAATACACCGGAAACACTTTGATCGCTGATCCCGTCATCGTCAGAGCTGGATGCATTTTCTTCCAGAGAGATGGTGGGTGCCTGACCACTGCTGGCAGAAATAGCGGCATCATCTATGGCATAAGTAAGTTGCCCTAAATCAACAACCTCTTGGCTTACATTGATTTCAATTGTCTCTTTTTTATTGGCAGAAGTGTTTACCACCAGTTTGTACGTACCATAAGGCACCTGGCTAAAGGTAAACCGACCTTCAGCATTGGTCACTTTCATCAACTTCAATTCCGGAATAGTTACCTCAAGTTCGGTTAAGGGTCTTCCGTTATCTTTGTTTTGTAATGCTCCCTTTACCAAGGCCTGTTGTGCCTGGGCAATAACGGAAAAAGAGGAAATAACTGACAGCAGTAAAACTTGCTTCATATATTGATTTAAGCTTAAATGATATTAAAAAGTAGCGGCAAAACTACGATAGTTTTGCCGCAAATATAAAAAACGATATAAATTAATTGTTATTTGTTTGGGTCTTTCGGACTGCTATTGAAGGGAAAATAAGGTGTCTACAAATTCATATTTATTAAATACTTGCAGGTCTTCCATTTTCTCTCCTACCCCGATATATTTTACCGGTATTTTGAATTGATTGGCAATGGCCAATACCACACCGCCTTTCGCCGTTCCGTCCAGTTTGGTAATGGCCAGAGAGGTAACCTCTGTTGCTGCAGTAAAGTGTTTGGCCTGCTCCAGTGCATTCTGCCCGGTGCTGCCATCCAATACCAACATTACTTCATGTGGCGCATCGGCCAGGTTTTTGCTGATAGAACGCTTGATCTTACTCAATTCTTCCATCAGATGGGCTTTATTGTGTAAACGTCCTGCGGTATCAATAATGATCACGTCTACATCCTTTGCAACGCCGCTCACAATCGTGTCATAAGCCACTGAACTGGGATCACTGCCCATTTCTTTTTTCACAATAGGCACGCCTACTCTTTCACTCCAGATGGTCAATTGATCTACGGCTGCGGCACGGAAGGTATCGGCGGCACCCAAAAGCACTGATTTCCCGTTTTTCTTAAAATTATGGGCCAGTTTACCAATGGTCGTCGTTTTTCCGACCCCGTTTACCCCAACCACCAGGATTACGTATGGCTTCTTGTCTAAAGGGGTACTGTATGTTTTGTAATCGGGACTGGAAGCATCGGTAAGGATATTGGCAATTTCTTCCTGAAGGATGTTGTTCAGGTCGCCGGTATTGACATATTTATCTTTGGCAACCCTTGCTTCGATGTTTTTGATGATGGCTACCGTTGTATCAAGGCCAACGTCTGCGGTAATGAGCGCCTCTTCCAGGTTATCCAATACCTCTTCATCCACTTCACTCTTACCTGCAATGGCTTTGGAAATTTTACTAAAGAAACTGTCTTTGGTTTGTTTTAAGCCTTCTTCTAAAACTACTTTTTGTTCTTCCTGATCTTTATTTCTTTTGAATAGTTTGTCAAAAAAACCCATGAGCTCTAATTATAATTATAAGCTGTAAAATTACTTTATTATATAAGGATACAAAATTTTAATTTTGCGGCAAAATCGTTTACAATGGACAATATGATCCCGATAACACTTTGGCTGGCGGGCCGTAGCTACAGAATCAGGGTAAAACCGGAGGAAGAGCAAGCCATCAGACAGGCAATGAAAGTGGCCGAACAGCGGCTGGCAAAATTAAGAAGTGATATCGTGGGTAAAGATGAGCAGGATTTCCTGGCCATGTGTCTTATGATGTATGCCACCGACCAGGTAACGGATCATACCGGCTTCACTCCGGTACAGCAGGATACCATACAGGAAATGATCGGGTCTATTGATGATTGCCTATCGGAAGAGGGCTGATCAGGATAAGCCTTCTTGTATATAAGTGATAAACAAAGCCATAGCTTTGGCCCGGTGGCTGATGCTTTTCTTAACCGCAGGCGACAGTTGGCCAAAAGTCTGGTCATAACCCTGGGGAATAAAAATGGGATCATAGCCAAAACCACCCTCACCCTGAACGTTTTCGGCAATGGTACCGGCGCAGGTACCTTTGAAGTACATCGGCTTTGCCCCGGAAACGAGGCATATCGTGGTCTGATAATAAGCATCCCTTTCGGCATACCCTTCCAGGTCTTGCAATAATTTGGCGGTATTACGCGCATCGCTTCTTGGTTCCCCTGCATAGCGTGCACTGAATACGCCGGGTGCACCCTTGAGGGCCGGCACCACTAAACCACTGTCTTCCGAAAATGTGATCAAACCTGTCTTGTCGAATGCATATTGCGCCTTCGCCAGGGCATTCTCTTCAAAGGTATCATAAGGCTCCGGAATATCTTCTGTAATACCGGCCTCTGTTAAAGAGATGACCTCAAAACGGTTGTCCAATAATTCATTTATTTCGGCAATCTTATGTTTATTGTTAGAAGCAAGGATTATTTTCATAAAGGGTATTTTATTGTCCGATATAATAAGGTTTCAGCGATTTATTCCAGAAGTCTGCTTTTAGCTGCGCATTGTTCATAATGCTGCGCAGGTCGTCGACCAACATTATTTTTTTCTCATTGATAGACAGCATCCGGTAAGGAAACAATTTATAATTGAGGGATAATTCTTTTGGATCTACATTAAACAGAAAAACTTCTTTAATACTGTCTACAGCATTGATATTGGCCCAGGCCGTTCTCTGATCGGTAATATATAATTGTTCCGGACTTAGCTGACAGGCTTTGAAGATCTTGGTAATCTGTTCTTTGTCTTCTGCTTCCTGCTGAAATTGCTGTACGATTACCAAAACGCGCACTTCATTTCCTGTTGCCAAAGTGTTAAAGTTTGGCAGTCCGGAAACGATTGTTTCTTTGGCAAAAAGCTGCTGTATAAGGCTTGTGTGCATACTATAGGCTTAAATATAGGGCAAAAGTAAATTTTTATATACAAAATGCAATAACCGATTATATTGTTCAAAAAACCGTAGATTTGCCGCGGCTTTGTAAGTCATTAACAACCTTAGTGCAGGGTCATTATTTTAAAAATCTTTTATTAAAAAATATGGATATTAAAATTTCAAAAGTTGCTGAAAGCCGCGCACGCGAGCTCCGCAAAGATGAACTTGTTTTTGGTAAAGAATATGCAGACCATATGTTGGTTTGTGATTATAAAGACGGTAAATGGGGCACTCCGGAGATCGTACCTTACGGTCCTTTAAGCTTAAGTCCTTCTACTTCTGCCTTGCATTACGGACAAGCTATTTTCGAAGGGGTAAAGGCATATCGCCAGCCTGATGGTAGTAGTGCGGTATTCCGTCCGGAAAAAAACTGGGAGCGTTTAAACAAATCTGCTGCCCGTTTAGACATGCCTGATATTCCAAAAGAAATTTTCCTGGAAGGGATGCGTCAACTGATCGCATTGGATAATTCATGGGTACCTAATGAAGATGGTACTTCTTTGTACATCCGTCCGTTCATGATTGCTACAGATGAGTTTTTAGGCGTAAGAAGTTCTCATGATTATAAATTCATGATCATTAATAGTCCTGCCGGACCTTATTACAGTAAGCCGGTCAGAATCTATGTTCAGGAAAAATATGTACGTGCGGTACCGGGTGGTATCGGGTATACAAAAGCAGCCGGTAACTATGGTGCTTCTATGCTACCAACCAGCGAAATCAAAAAAATGGGTTATGATCAAATCCTTTGGACTGATGCATTTGAACATAAATTTGTACAGGAAATCGGTACGATGAATGTATTCTTTATCGTAAACGGTGTTGCGATTACACCTGATCTGAACAGCGGTACCATTTTGGCCGGTGTAACGAGAGACAGTGTTATCGCTTTACTGAAGGAAAACGGCATTCCGGTAGAAGAGCGTCCGATCAGCATCTTAGAATTGGTACAGGCTTATAAAGACGGTACATTCCAGGAAGCATTTGGTACGGGTACTGCGGCTTCAATGTCTTTGATTCAGGATCTTACCTATGAGGGAGAATCGATGACTTTGCCGCCTGCAGAAACATATCCTATCGCCAATAAAATCAAAAAACAATTGGATGATATCCGTTACGGAAGAATTGAAGATAAAAACAACTGGTTGTTTAAAGTAAACTAATCTGATATCACTATCTTTTATATAAAAAATGAGCCGGTGTACACCGGCTCATTTTTTATATTTATGTCTTTTCGTACTCTTACTCAGAGGTAGCTGAATTGGGTTCCTCTTTTCTTAAAATACCATTTACAACACTTTCGTTGATCAACTCCTCTGCAAAGACCCAAAGGTCTTTTGAGCCCTCTTTAATCACGCTTTTCTTATCATATACCTTCTGATAGCTTACATCAAATTCCTGCCAGGTACCACCCTTATTGGAGGTATTCTGCAGTAGGGGCTCCAAGCGGTCCATTGCCCGCGCAAATTTGGCTTCTATCGTTTGCCCGGCCTCAAACTCTTCCCAAACCGCGATCATTTCGTCAGCCTGTGCCTGAGGCAGCATTCCGAAAATCCTTTTTGCTGCTACCCTCTCTTCATCAGTATTGGAATGATTCTTTTGTGTATCATAAATAAACGTATCTCCGGCATCGATCTCAACAATGTCATGGATCAATACCATTTTCACCACTTTCAGTAGATCAACAGGCTCATTGGAATACTCTGACAACATAATCGCCATTACGGCGAGGTGCCAGCTATGCTCTGCATCATTTTCATTTCTGTCGCTATGAAACAGTTTTGTCTTACGCTGGATATACTTGACCTTATCTATTTCCTTTATAAAATCAATTTGCTGCTGCAGTTTTGCTAAGTTCATATTGTCTGTAGATTGTTTATTATTGTCCTGCGCTTATCATACTAGCCACAACCTTACGAAGCACCGCCGGCTATGGTCTGCACAATATCTAACTCAAATTCTCTTGAGGCCACCAGTATATGATCGAAGATATCGGATTGCAGGTTTTCGAAATCACTCCAGATACCCAGCTTGGTAAAACAATAGATTTCTAAAGGCATCCCGTTAGGGCTTATTTCCAGCTGGCGCACCATGATGGGTTGCGATTCATCTATCTGTGGATGGTTTTTAAGATAATGATATACATACATCCTGAAGGTGCCGATATTCGTCAATTGCTTTCCATTGATCAGGTATTCGTCAGCAAGCTCATTCGCTATATTTTCCAGGCGATGGATTTCACTCGTTTTGGTCGCAAAATACTCCTTAAGAATATCGATCCGTTGCAGGCGTTCATAAAGATGCAGATCAATAAATTTAAACGATTTGATACTAAAAAATATGGATCGCTTTATTCGCCGGGAATTATTATCAATCAGAATTTGCGCATTACGCACCTCGCTGGAGATCAGATCATAGGTAGGAATGGTAGAAATAGTATTGTCAAAGTTTTTGATCTTGGTCGTGAGCAAGTTGATCTCGACGACATTCCCTTCTAGCTTATATTTGGTCACATTGATCCAGTCGCCCACTTTAAACAAGCGGGAAGTGGCCACATGAATACCGGAAATAAAACCCAGTATAGTATCTCTGAAAATCAAGAGCATCACCGCAGTCATAGCACCCAATCCGGCAAAAATACTGCCCGGAGAGACATGCAAAAAGATAGACAAGGAGATAATGATATAGGCTACGATACCGACAATTCTTAAAGATTGTGCTACGGCCTTAACGCCGGTCGCATTATAGTTTAGATGAATGCTGTCGGCATAATCTTCCACCGCTTTGATGAGTCGGTACAGAATCAAGGCAATAACACTCGTGATCAGCCAGTTAAAAATGGCATCGATATAAGGCAAAAACCGCTTGCTTCTGTAAAAGACATCTTCTATAATCCAATAGCAAAAAAGCAGTGGGATAAAATTCAGGAAAGACCTAAAAACATGCCTATTGTAGCAGGCAACATAAAAAGGTTTATTAGACTTAAATACAAGCCACTTAATAATCGGGATAAAAACCTTTTTTAAGACAAAAGCCAAAAGCAGGAAAAGGACTATAAGCGATAAAACTTTATAGACCAATACCGACACTTCCCGGATTTCCAAGGGAAAATGGGCTCTGATGTACCGGTCTGTGCTGTTGATGTATTCTTTTAGCATAGTAATGGGCAGTCCCAAGGCAATAGTTACAAAAGCTATTTTGTGGCCTTCTTATCTTTAGTTTGCTTGGTCTCTTTAGTGTCTTTCGTTTTTTTAGCGGGTTCTGTATCAGCTATCTTCTTCTTACAAAGACTTACGTAATTGGCCGCCTGCTTTTGATTGGGCGATGCGCTAACTTTTGACACAGACTGGAAATACAGCAGTGCCGCGGCATATTGTTTTTTATTATAGAGCTCCAATCCTTTCTTATAATCTGTTCCGGCCTGTTGTACTGCTTTTTGATCCGCTGCTTTTTTCTTTATTGCCGCTTCCTTCGCCCGTTCTTCCGCCGTTTTCGTAGAAGGTCTGGCTTTGGCCACGGTTGTTCCGGTTGACACTTTAGAATTAGCCTCCATCATTTTAGATTGGGCATTCGCATCAGAATTTACCCGGCTTGCAGCACTCGTTGTGGGTTCGTATTCATATTTTGCTTCAGGCATTCTCTTCGCCTCCGAGGCTTTTGCTAGGGTATTATCTTTAGGCTGGGTCTTTTCTTTGGCCACATTCGCCTTGGCAATAACCGGAGCAGGAACAGTTGCCAAAGCTGCGGCCGGAGCGGCTTGTACCGCATCGGCAGCAGCCATATTCATGGCGCCGGCATCCGAATCGGATGTAGACTCATCAATAACCTTAGGCGCCGCTTTCGCCACTACCGGAGCAGCATCTTGATTGAGGTAGCCGTATTTCGCATTCATTGCAGAGTCTTCCGTACGGCTCACCGGAGCATTCATCCGTTCTTGTTCATTTTTTTGCGCCTCCGTTTTTTCCGCCAAAAGGCGTGCCTCTTTGCGTCCTTTTTGGGTCCATTGTGTGATCCCCCAGGTACCTAGCCCTAAAACTAAAGCTGCGGCAATACCCATTTTCCAGAAACCGCCTTTCCCCCTATTCGACTCCGTGAAAGGCTTGGTATGACTACTGCTTTTCGGTGGTGTAACCGGCGGCTGTACCGGCGGCATGGAAACCACTTTAGCGGGCGCCGGCTTTTCTACTGCCGGTGCCACGGCGGCCACCGCAGGAAGATGTAAAATATCTATTTCACTGAGGAGCTGATTGGCGTTATCCGTATGGTTAAATCCCTCAATGGCATCGTTACAGAAAGGACATTCATTCAAATGCATTTCTACTACATACAATTCTTCGGGAAATAATTTATTAAGTATATAATCATTAATCTGCCTTCTGGTAAGGCAGGCACTGTTATCTACAGCTTTTATAAGTCGTGCTCTACTGTCCATTACGATATGCTGTTTTTATGTTGACCAAAACAAAGTTTTAAATTTCGTCTTCCGTTTTGTAAAAAACTCTTCACTTGCTTGTCATCCAGTTTTTGATAATTTGCGATTTCCGCATAGGTTTTCTGGTGCAAGTAAAAGAGCTCAATACATGCTTTTTGCGCTTCCTGCAATTTACTCAAACAAGATTCTAATATTCTCAAAACCTGTTCTTGTTCCATCTTATGATGCGAATGGTCTTCATATTCCACAAAATCGAATGTATTTTCTGTATCAAAGCTTGCCGTCGGTTTGGTTTTACGCAATTCCATGAGGCATTGGTTCTTCACCACCGTATACAACCAGGGCTTAAAGCTCTTTATTTTATACTGGCCGGCATCGGTCCATATTTTGATAAAAACGGTTTGTACCGCATCTTTTGCTTCTTCCTGAGGTAAGTATTTCAACCCAACACCAAGGGCAAGATGCGCATATCGTTTGTACAAAGTCGACAGTGCTTCCTGGTCTTTTTTTTGAGCAACCCTGTATAAGAGTTCTTCGTCCAATAAATTTCTATAGATCGTATTTGACAATGGGAAATAGTTTTGAATCGTAAAAATAATGTTTTTTGTGTGTTTGGAAAAGTAAAAATCTTAGGGTGACGTTAATAATAATTTAGATTTAAAATGCAGGGTAGCATTAGCATATTCCCTACATTTGCATCATTGCATTAATATCCGAAAGGATTAATTACAACAATATGCCCCTAGACGCTTTATTAGAAACGACCATCCCTGTGCTGAAGCCTACCGATACGATAGATGATGCCTTAAGGATGATCGCGGAGACACATCTGGAACAATTACCCTTGGTTAGTGAAACAGAATACTGGGGCTTACTGAAAGAGTCGACCCTGTTGGATTGGGAAAATCCGGACGATGTATTATCTGTTTTTGAAGGAAAATTAAACCGTTATTTCTGTTATGAGCCTTTACACCCTTTTGAAGCGGTAAAACTGGCGATTCAAAATAAACTGCCTATCGTACCGGTATTGAGCACAGACAATCAATATATGGGTGCTATATCGCGGGATGCCTTATTTTATTATCTTGGAGAGAATGGCAGCCTTAATGAGAACGGCGGTATTATTGTACTGGAAATGAAGCTGGGCGAATATAGCCTGGGGCAGATCGCACGCATCTGCGAGGGGGATAATGTAATTATCCTGAATAGCCGGGTCTTTACGAATCCGCAAACGGGGATGCTGGAAGTTACCCTAAAATTGAATAAACAGGAGCTGCAAACCGTCGTGGCTTCCTTTGAGCGCTTTGAATATACAGTCAAAGAAGTATATGGCGACCTGCCTGCTTATGATGATCTGGCCAACCGATATAAATTATTAATGAACTATATCAATATGTAACTCTTAAAAGAAAAGCGCNNGCGCTTTTCTTTTAAGAGTTACGCTTTAAATAGGCTTTTGCTCTCTCTATATCTTCTGCTACATCAATGCCAATCCCCATTTCTGCCACAGTGGTCATCTTTAAGGGAATACCGTTTTCCAGAAAACGCAGACATTCGATTTTTTCCACTTTTTCCAAAGGGGTCATCGCTAATGTGGGAAACAGCATCAGTGCTTCTTTACGGAAAGCATATACCCCGATATGCTGGTAATATGTATGCGGCACATCAGCATCTCTAATATAAGGAATCGGGCTTCGCGAAAAAAGTAAGGAATTATCGTGCAGATCGCAGACGACTTTCACTACATTGGGGCTATGAATCAATTGCGGATCTGTTATGGGTTTACGAATGCTGGCTACTTGTACCGCAGCGCCGGAAACCCCTTCAAACAAAGCTAAAACCTGCTCCAAAGGCTTTTTTTGCACAAAAGGTTCATCTCCCTGCACATTAAGCAATACATCGGCATCAAGATCTTTAGCCACTGCTGCAATCCGATCGGTGCCACTTTCGTATTCGGCCTGGCTGCGCAATACCCTACCGCCACAATTCAGGATAATGGTTTCGATCGCATCGCTATCCGTAACTACAATCACCTCATGAAACAAGCCGGTCGCTTTAGTCGCCTCATAGGTACGCTGGATTACGGTTTTGCCCTCCAGCTCAATCAGGAGTTTTTCAGACAATCGTGTAGAGGCCAGTCGGGCCGGAATCAGGGCAATCGCTTTCATCAAAAAATATTTGGGGCAAAATTAGGTTTAATTTAGCAAGCATAAGCCGCTATCCTTATAGTTTTACCAGGCGATTTTTAATGGCAAAAATAACCAGCCCCACCCTTGATTTCACATCAAACTTCTCGAAGAGTACATCCCGGTAGTGATCTACCGTTTTAGGGCTCAGGCACATTTTATCTGCGATCTGGATATAAGTCATATCCGTACAGGCAAATCGCAGGAATTCCAACTCTCTTTCTTTGAGATTGACCTTAATCGCAATGGATCCTTTGGGTTTTATAATAGAGTTGAGGAGCTTGGCACTGGCGATTTCGGAGCTGTAAAAACCACGGTTCAATATGGTTTGCATCGCTAGGATCAACTCTTCAGAGTCGGTCTCTTTGAGCAGGTATCCTTTTACGCCTAAGCGCAACATATTGATCACCGAAGCATCATCATCGTTGATCGTCAATGCCAGCACCGGAATTTCGGGATGATGTTCCTGCATCCATTCCATCGTTTTAAAACCATCCATTACAGGCATATTAATGTCCAGCAGTATAATGTCGGGTAGCGCAGTGCGTTCATCGCTCAGGTAATGCACCAGTTCTTTTCCGTTTCTCGCTTCATGGATCACCTGGTAATCGGGGATAGAATTTACTAAGGAACTGATTCCTTTTGACATTAGTTCGTGATCGTCGACAATGATGACTTGAATATTATCCATGGTTTGGAAAATTATAAATTAGGCTAAGTGCAGTTCCTTTGCTTTCTTCTGAGCGTACATCAATTTGGGCATTAATCATCTTGGCTCTGTTGTAAAAATTGAAGATCCCGTTACCTTCGCTGATATGTGCTATATCAAATCCGTCGCCATTGTCCTGCAACCCGACGCGAAGCTGGGTTTCGGAATATTCAAGCGCCATATCGATTTGATCACAATTGGCATGTTTCAGGGAATTGGTAATAAATTCCTGGCAGATCCGGAAGATGATCAGTTCAACATTTGCATCTAATACGACTACATTACCCAAGATAGATAACTTAATTTCCAAAGTCGACAATTTCGACAAATATTCTTTCAGTTTCCGGAGGGCTTCTATCAGGCTGTAATTCCTGATAAGGTCATCATTCAGCAATTTTGTTAGTTGTCTTACTTCATTTAGTGCTTTCTCTGCCAAATCACCCACCATGCCCATTTTCTCCTCACTGTATTCTTTCTTCAGTGATTTGATATACATGCAATTTAGCGCCAGGATTTGCCCGATGTTATCATGGAGCTCACTGGCTACTTGTTTCAGGATGGTATCCTTAATTTCTATTTTCGCTTTATTGATTTCCGATAAATAATTCAGTTCATTCTGCTGTTTTTCAAACAATAATTTATTCTTCTTCCGAATAAACAGAACGATGATGATAATGACCGTAATAACGAGTATTAAGGGGATTATAGTGGCGATGTAGACGAGCTCATTACTACTCATTTTTTCTTACATAAAAGTGAAATGGACAGACAGGAATAAAGCGAAAGAATACTTACAAAGGTAACAGCGTTATGGATTAGGCTATGATTGGTATATACGATTTTCAAATAATTACTGATCACGATAAAGGCAGAACAACTCATGTATAACAGCAATCCGATGCTGATCCAGATCATCGGATTATTGTTAAAGGAAATGATATTATTGGACCGCAGTTCTGCAATCAGGTAATCGACCGACATAACAACCAAAAACAATATCGACATAAAGGTGGAGATAAGGTTGTAAAAGGTGTAGCGGTATATATTGCCGTAAAACAAAACCAGCGAGCCCGCAAAAAGCACTGTAAAAATGAGGATCATATACTTACTGTAGCCTAACTGGGCATTGCGGTAAAATAACGCGCTGAAATAGGAGAACTCAACAATGGTCATGATGTCATACACCTCCATATTGTGCCTTTTTGTTTTCAGCAGTACATAGGCAATCATCTCTAAAGTAAAGACAAGGCAAAGATACCAGGGCAGTAATTTTAAGATACCACTCCTGTTGCGATAGCTGGCAAAACCAATAACGATCGTGATGAGTATAATCAGATAAGATACTTTGGCGATCATTGTTGCTATCTCAATAAAACACCGTCACAGTTTACCGGGCAAGGCATGATACGGTTCATGATAAATGTTTTGCCACCACCAATAAGTTCGCTGCTTAAACGGGTGGTTTCATAGTCCTGGTTCTGTCCGCGCTCAGACTTATAAGTTGGTATAAAGGCTATGGACAGCTTATTATCAAATTGACTATGCGTCGGTTTGTACCGGATAAAATAGATTCTGAGGCCTAAATTTTCAGGTGGAATATTCATGGCTTTTGTGCGGTTACGGATCACGCATAAATAGTTTTCCATTTCGCCAACACTCATCCATAAAGATTTGGTTTCATCTTCTGCATTGATGGTGCTGTTTCCGATACTCTCTTTAAAGTAAGCTACGTTTTCTTCAAACTCGTCATAGCCGATGCTGGAGTAAGTAGGTACCGTGCTATCGCTACAACAATTTGTATTGCCGCCTGCCTGCAATTCTTTAATTGTCGCATTCAGCATTTTAATTTCTTCATGCTGCTTGTACAGGAAAAACCCGGCAAAAAGAAGGCCAATAAAAAGAAGGGTGGGTAAAACCGGAGTAGTTTTCGAACGCATATTTTTTTGTTTTTGTAGTGAAGAAATGTTTTGTTTATACAAATGTAGATTAAATTATATGGAAGAAAGAAGCCGGTAAACATAACATAATGGCAATAGGGATATTATGAATTACAAACAATTGACAATCAAATAATTGCATACATTCTGTTATCATGACAAAATGGGGGTTTTTCCCTATAAGTATCCGCGATTCTCCTCTTTTTATTTTTCTTTTCCCCCAAACAATATGGGTCATTATCCTCTTGAAAGGGCTATCATCTCGGCACATCTTTGCATTGTAGAACGGAAAGAATAACGAAATAACATTCATCGCTTTCTTTCCAATCACATCCCGCTTTTCCGGAAAGCAAAGGGGTACACGCCGGGCACCCTTACCAAACGCAGGCAGACGGTATCCGAAAAGTCATTAGAGTAGGAAAGAAAAAACAATAATCATGCAAAACAATTTTTCAGTAAGACCAGATATGGAATTTGGCATCAACCAGGAAAACAATTTCGAATTTGAATTCGAATCAGAGTACACTAATGAATTCGGGATGAATAACGAATTTAATGGTGAAGAGGAATACGCCCAGGAATTCGCACAGGAAGCGGATAATGAAGTCCTGACCAATGAAATGGCCCTGGAACTCATGGGTGTTGCGAATGAAGAAGAGTTGAATTATTTTCTGGGAAAGCTGATTTCTAAAGCCGCAAAAGGCATCAGTAATTTTGCAAAATCTCCTGTGGGAAAGGCTTTAGGGGGCGTTTTAAAAACAGCTGCTAAAAGTGCTTTACCCATATTAGGTACCGCAGCGGGCGGTTTTATCGGTGGCCCGATAGGTGCCAAAATAGGAGGACAGTTGGCCAGTGGTGCCGGTAAACTCTTTGGACTGGAAATGGAAGGTTTGTCTGCAGAAGACCGTGAGTTCGAAATGGCCAGAGCTTATGTACGCTTTGCCAATAATGCCTCCCGCAATGCCAGCAACTTGTACCGTAAAAACCCACAAGTGGCACCCCGTATTGTAGCCCGCACTTCTGTGGCCAATGCCGCCAGAAGATATGCTCCGGGCTTATTAGTCGCCAACAACAACAATATGATGTATAACAACAGTATGCCGCAACAGTACCAACAAGCCGCAACTGATGATTACAGTGCGACAACAAGAACGACGGGCAGATGGGAGCGCGTAGGCAACAGCATCAGAATCTACGGCGTTTATTAATCCTAAAAAATACAAACAACATGCATCGTCACTTCTTAATAAACGAATCATATGCCTTACGGCAACGCCTCACAGAATTGCAGCCCTTTGCCTTAAGTACGCCTATGGTAGCCGCAGCAAGTATTTCCGGTAGTGCCATTAAGAAAATAAACAGTATTTTGAAAATACAGGGCTACAATTTGAGGTGTAGAATTGACGACTTTATTAAGAAGATGAAGCAGCCCGATCTCCTTACCTCTTATGAAGCACAGGCGCAATTCGCCCTATTAAAGCTGCACTTTAACAATATTCTCGACCAACTCGATATTTTTTCGGATGTAATGAGCCAACGAACGGAATTCCAAACCGGTGTATTGATTGCCGGTTTAGATATTCTGGCAGAAGATGCCTTAAACATTCCGATACCTTTATACGACGTTCCACCTGTCGTTTGTTTTCCTGAACGGGGGCATGGTGCCGCTATCAGAAAAGCCAGGACCAAGCTTCCGGGAGGGATTAGCAATCCTGTAGCCGTGATACAAATACCCCGGGAACGCCTTGTCGGCAGCGGCATTGCGGCTTCCATTATCCATGAGGTAGGCCATCAGGGCAGTACGGAACTAGGGTTGAAAGAATCTATTGGCAACGAGATAGAGCAGCTGATGCAACATAATATGGATGCCGCGCATCGGCAGGCATGGGATTATTACAAAAGATGCCTCTCTGAGATTCTGTCTGATTTTTGGGCCATGGCTCACCTGGGCATTTGTGCCACAACAGGGCTTATGGCTGTAATGAGTCTACCGGAAATATTCCTGTTTAAAGTAAACAGAGAAGACCCCCACCCTTTTCCCTGGTTCAGGGTGATGTTGAGTATCGCTTTTGGGGCTTATTTATATCCAGACAAACAGTGGAACGACATTAAGCAATTATGGCATAGCCTCTACGATACAACACATATTCCGGACACACATAAGGCCTTTACTGATACCCTGCTGGCGCTGGCCGCTCCTTTTGTAACACTTGTCTGCAACCATCAATCCGAGTCTTTGAAAGGACATAAACTCTTGGATATTTTCGAACATTCCGGACGATCACCTCAGCAGTTGCAACAATACCTGGAGACCTGGCGGCAATCACCACAATTAATCTTTAAAGCAGCACCATCACTGGTATTTGCCGTGATCGGACAAGCAAAATGGGATCATAAAATCAGTGTAAAACAGGAGTGCACAATACTGACCAAGCTACTGAAACACTGGGCCCTGCAAAGGGCAGAACACAATTAGTCTCTATCTATTTCATTTAAAAAATAATCACAATGCATACAAATATCACCTTAACGTTGCTGAATTATCTGAGCCTTTCAGCAAACAGGCATTTCCTGGACATTGCCTATACCACAGATATCCCTCCGGCTAAGGATGAGCACATTACTCGCTTCACCATTACCGATAGTGAGGGTGCCTCAGTACTCATCAATAATAAGCACTTCAGAAACCAAATGGATCAGGCAAGCACAGCGGGCAACTTCATGATCGAAATTACCGGAGCACTGGATTGGGAAGCTGACTATTCTTTAACTGCTATAGGATCAGGAAAAGATAATATCCTGTTCACTGCCCTGCCGATAAAAATACCCGCAGCGATTACCGATATCCACAGCGCCGGAAAGCAGCCGCTACTGGTCACCTTAGACAATACCTCGCAAGAAACGCCGGAAGAAGAAACGGATATTCTATGGGAACGCATTACTAAAAGTACCATTGTATTTAACGAACACTTATCCAAATACCTGGATGCCGTATATATCAATAAAGACAAACTTGCTGATCGTTTTAACCTTCAGATGTACGCCAACAATGGCACACAGGACTACCAGGTTTTAAAGATTGCAGTCAAGAAATATATCGAGACACGGATGTTTAATGATGATGTAGGCGGTTATTTCAAAGGCGGCCCGAACTCCCCGATGCTACAAAAGAGCAGCATTGGCGCGGAAACGATAACCGGCAGTTTGACGACAAGCGACGATGCTGTAAGTATCCTGAACGATATGCTGGGTGAAACGGTGTCCGAACAGGGTACCGCCTTCAACAAAACGGAATCCCGTACTCCATTCACAACCAAAAACCACGGGAACTATAAAAATTATCAATTTGTAGAACTGATTTACTGCTACTGGATGATCGTGGGTGGCTTAGAAAAGGGTATGAATATGGTGGCAAGCCGTTTTATCAATAGTGGCAACGGTGCACTCTTGGGTCGCTTTGACATTAATGCTTTAAACAGCGTCAGCACCCTGCTTTATGGTTTTATTCAAGACAAGAAACTAAGTATCGATAATCAGGTAAAACAGAATGAGATCTTACATGCCTATGGCCTGAGTTTAAATCCTAATGGCAGTGCCAGCGCATACCATCCGGATAACCGTGTCAAGTTCATTTCTTCTTTTCATGCTTTGTTGAATAAGTGTTCCATTTTCATTAAAGAGAATGATGACCTGACGCGCAAACCGGATGCCTTTAAAATCTATATTCACTTAAAGGAACTGAATTTTATTTTACTGGACGGCTACCACAATGCCTATCAGGAGGTGAATGTAAACCTGCGCGTAGAACACATTATGCAGCAATACCTCTTATCACGCAGCGAAATGCGGGAATTCCTGGGTGGCAAACAAATGTTACCGTATTCTGCAAGGTATATCGACCGCGTAGACACTTTGCGCAACCTACAGGGTCAGGATTCTTGCTTCCAGCATTTTGACAACCTTGCAGAACTGGGCGAAGTCTTGCTCCTCAGTATCCGTTATGGCAACTGGAATGACAATAACATCACCGAAGTGAACGCCATGCAATGGCTGGAATACTTCAGAACGCATATTCAGAAGTACTTACACTCTTATCGCGTGGTGACGGGTATTGATCTTTCAGACGACAATACCAACAGCATGGTTTCGGTAGATCCCCGTCTGCTGGAAACCCAACCGATTACGCTGATCAATAATGGCAGAAGGCCCCAAAGGACTTTTCGCAGATATTAGGATGCCTTATTTTTTCATCATAGCAGCGTGGCAATGAGTTCAGGACTCATTGCCAACCGCTAAAAATATTGTTATTATGTGTCAGCAAATGCCCTGTACCTGCCGGCAAAATGGTTTTACTAATGCTTTACCACAGCACAACACCATAGCCGCCTTACAAAATGAAATCAACACCATCTATGGTAACCTGCGGGAGCGGGTACGCCCACTTTCCGTATGGGACTTATCTCTTTTAGAAAAAGAATTTACGACTATCGAAAAAAGAGCTTTTCGCGGACAAATGAAGACGGGAAGAGATCGAACGAGCACTGGGAGCTGGTATGAAGACTGTAAAAAGAAAAATGGCAAATGTGAGTTGCATCATATTATCCCACTTCAATACACCCATCTGTTCAAGAAAAACCTGAACCCGCAATCCAATTCCAAACATCATCCTAATCATGTCAATAACCTTGTGCTGGTGGGGCAAAAACCGCATGATCAGATCCATGCTATTGTCAATAAGCACTTATGGCCGATCTATGAAAAGTATGGCGTCCCTAAGAATAAAAGCCTGGCTAATGCCATATTGGTGATTCCTACACTGGAAAAGAGAAATGCATTTCAGCGGGAATTAAAAGCCGCCTTGCAGAAAGCCAAAGCAGAAACCCTTGCCTATGTAAAAAAGAATCACGTCAATGCTTTTGTACCCGCTGGTTTTAAGGGCAGTATTTTGAAAGAAATCATGGAACAAAACTAAGGAGCGCATCATGGAAATTATAGACTGTCATTGCCATGCCGGTAAAGCGGATGGCTTTAAAGGCCCCTGGGATACGGAAGCGGACATCAGCCGTTTTATACAATGGAGTAAAGCGGCCGGGATCCATAAAATCAATCTTTTTGCCGCGCTGCAAAGCAATTATCGCCAGGGCAACCAACAGGTATATGATATTGTAAAAACCAATGCGATGTTTTCCGGTTTTGCTTTTGTGCATGCAGTCAACGATGCAGGCCGCATTTACGAAATGGTCAAAAAATGTGTACAGGAATACGGCTTTAGGGGAATCAAGGTACACCGTTCGGATGCCCATATCAGCCGAGAAATCTGTGAGACCGCTAAAGTTTTTCGCTTACCGGTCTTATATGATGTTTTTTCAGAGCCTACTCATATAGAACTGTTTGCGACGCAATATCCTGAAGTTAACTTTATCATTCCGCACCTGAGCAGTTTTGCCGACGACTGGAAATCACAACTGAGTTTTATCGATTACCTGGTACGGCATCCTAATATCTATACCGACACCTCGGGCGTCAGGCGCTTTGATTTATTACAAATGGCTTTGGATCGGGCTGGTGCAGACAAGATTTTATTTGGCACGGATGGCCCCTGGCTACACCCCGCCGTAGAACTGGAAAAGATATACGCGTTAAAATTGAGTGCTTCTGAGGAGCTAAAAATTCTCTCCGGCAATTTCTTAAAACTCACACAGCAAAGCTAGTTGACTATTCAAGATTCCCTAAAATCAGCAATTTATCGGAGGTAGACATACCGCCAGGATTACAGCCGGGCAATCCTTCCGGAATATCCATTTGTAGCTTTTTAAAATAATCTACCCAGACCGGATAGAATTGCTTTGTTTCCGGGTCTTTATAGGTCATAGGATACAAGGTGAAAAAAGGCTTCCCCTTATAAGCGTATTTAAAGGCATCATAGATCAGTTCGGAACAGTAGTATTTACCATTATCATATAAAAAGGCTTCATCGTAGGCCGTACCTAATTGTTCATAACAAAACTGTACCGCTTTAGGGATATACTGTTTATACGGAGGCTTAAGCCTTCCTACGAGGTGTGCGTGTTTAGTCCGTTCAAGAAAAAATTCGATGGGCGTCAATTGTACCCCTTTACCGATACTCTCGGCTATATAATACTTCCCGTCTTTGATACAGACCATGCCCATATGCGAAAAGTCGCGATCCTGATAGCCTGCAGTAACCGCTTCTATGGCATCACACATACCGCCGCAGTCTAAATTCTGAAACAAAAGGTCACCCGTTCTTAACTCCGATTTTTTGATCGAAAAAACAGAGAGACTCAAAAAACTGCACAACAATAACAGCAAATACTTCATTTCATTTATTTGAAGGACAAATTTACATTATTTCTTCAGCAAGCGCTTCAATACAGCGGTAATACCGATCATAAATGCAGCACAATAGACGAATCATATTTGGATAAACGTTTTAGAAAAGCGGGAATGTCTTTAACGGCCTGATGGCTGTGCAACACACCATGAGGCAGCGCCTGCTGCAAAAGGAGCAAGGCCATCTCCGTAGCCATGTAAGCCGTTACTTTACCTTCACCATAGCCCTGAATACTAGCTTCTTTTTTTTGTGCTCCCTTAGCGGAACCGATCACTTTTGCAGCAAAGACATCGGTTCCGAAATGGACTTTTTTAAATAAACGGATGAGTAATGCCTGCACTTTTTTAGCGGAAAAGATCCCGGTCATTCCCAATCGCCTCATGAAGGCCACGAGTCTGGTAAAATACCGGGAATCAAATGCCATACGGGTATTCACCGCGGCTACAGGCAGGGTTTTGGCTAAAGTATGCTGATCGGAGAAGTTGAAGCGATAAAAAGTACGTGCGCCCAACACCCTTGCTTTTAAGGGATCGGTAAAACTATCTACCATTACGGTACCGCCAACGCCGTTCAGCCGGTAGCGGGTATTGAGGTTATCCATCGTCCATTGATAAGCGGCCGTACCATGTTGTTCGCCCAGTCCTAATAAAATCAAAATATCAATTTCCTGCGGCGCATCTGTTTTTTGCAGGCTATGCTGTGCCAACAGGTTGGTAATACCCGGAGCAAGCCCCACACTTAAAATAAGCGTACGCTGCCGTTCTTGAGCCAAGGCATCAAGCTGTTCGATTTGTGTAATCAACTGCTGATTGGCGGTAATGTCTATATAATCTATGCCCGCCTCAAGACACCATGCGATAAAGTATGTATTGTCCTGATCAATACACATCACCACCAGCCGCACCGCATCTAATACCCCGGTGTATGCTTTATACTGATGTACATCAAATTGTTTCGGGGTGACGGTGTCCTGTAAGGCTGCTGATAATTTCAGGGCTTTCTCTATATCCCTTCCTCCCACAATAACCTTATGGGGATACTGTTTTGCCAATTCTGCACTGATGATACTACCCACAGCACCATAACCGCCAACTACTAATATCTGATCTTTCATCTTATCCTTTTTTGTTGCCTGCAAAATTAGGAGAAGCTGCTGCTTGCCGTGTTACAGCATTCCGCCTATTATTTACAGGGTTTACCGGATCTTATACAAACACCCGACTCCGTTTCCTATCAGGGCAAGAGAAACGCCTTTGCATAAAAAGAGCTTAGCGGTTTTAGGATCACCGGAAACTGATCTTGAAAGGGTGTTTAAGTCACTTATTTTCCATGCTTGTTTATAAATGAGTGGATATACCTTTTGGCATTTAGCTGTGTTCCTTTTAGAAGAGCGGAGCATATAAGGGGAACAACAAACTGCTATGTTTGAGCTACAAAATCAGTCATTTAAGTACTGAATATCCAATAATTGTCTACAATGTTGCAGATAATAAATATAACATACATCTCCAATCTTATACTGCCCATATTGACCCGATACTGTCAGAATATTTTCAGAACTGAGGTAGTTTATATCTATTCCAGAAGGCAGGTGTATCACATTGATAATATGAACGCGCTCCTGAATCACCTTACCAAGGCGGGCATCTCTGAGCATAGCAATATCAACTCGTATAATAGCGAAATATAGACCCAGATAAAAAAGCACACAAACGATCAACATGATTATGGAAATTCCCACAAAGCTTACTTGTATTCTTTTTGTAGCATATCTCCGGCCAACTTGCATCCATATATTGCCATCATCCCCCACTTTTGAATATATAACCAACCAAAGCACTAAAATTACCGCCCAAAAGAAAATAGTCATTCCAATCAGACGCGGACGCATTCCTTCATAATATTGCCGGAAGAGTTGAGTCCTCATCTCAGAATTCATTTCTATTTCATTGATCATAAAAACGCATGTATTATTTCTTCCGCAACTTAAATAAAAATGGGAAANNTTTCCCATTTTTATTTAAGTTGTTTGCAAGCATATTAATCATCTTACGCTACACCAAATTCTTTTCGAATACCATTCAGGCAAGAACCTTCTTTGAACCATTCGATCTGCTGTTTGTTGTAGGTTTGATTAGCAATGATCTCTTCTTTTGTACCATCAGCATGGTTTATCACCAGCGTCAAAGGAACTTCCGGCGCAAAGGTGGTTAAACCTAATACATCGATTGTATCATCTTCACGGATTTTATCATAATCTGCTTTATCGGCAAAAGTCAAGGCCAGCATGCCTTGTTTTTTAAGGTTGGTCTCATGGATACGGGCAAATGATTTTACCAATACCGCACGTACACCCAAATGACGGGGTTCCATTGCAGCATGTTCGCGGCTGGAACCTTCCCCATAGTTTTCATCTCCGACTACGATAGAACCAATACCTGCTGCTTTATAAGCACGTTGTACGGCCGGCACTTCACCATATTCACCGGTAAGCTGGTTTTTAACCGAATTGACTTTTTCGTTATAGAAGTTCGTCGCTCCGATCAGCATATTGTTAGAAATATTATCCAGATGACCTCGGAATTTCAACCAGGGACCCGCCATAGAAATATGATCCGTAGTACATTTACCTTTGGCTTTGATTAACACTTTCAGGCCCATAATATCGGTACCTTCCCAAGGCGTAAAAGGTTCTAATAATTGCAAACGGGAAGAAGTAGGTGATACGACAACCTGAACACCACTACCGTCAAGGGCGGGTGCCTGGTAACCGGCATCTTCTACAGCAAAACCTTTTATGGGTAATTCCCAACCGGTTGGCGGATCCAGTTTTACCTGTTCTCCGTTTTCGTTTGTCAGGGTATCGGTAATCGGGTTAAAGGTCAAATCACCTGCAATGGCAAGCGCTGTAACGATTTCCGGGCTACCGACGAAGGCGTAGGTATTCGGATTACCGTCCTGGCGTGCCGCAAAGTTTCTGTTGAACGAGTGGATAATGGTATTTTTCTCTTTTTTCTCTGCTCCTTCACGCGCCCACATACCAATACAAGGCCCACAGGCATTGGCATACACCGTACCGCCGATTTTCTCGAAGGTATCAATGAAGCCGTCTCTTTCAATGGTATACCGTACCATCTCAGAACCCGGGGTAATGGTATATTTTGCTTTTGTTTTCAGATTTTTGGTTATGGCCTGTTGTGCCAGGTTAGCCGCACGGCTGATGTCTTCATAAGAAGAGTTGGTACAGGAGCCGATCAGCCCTACCTGAAGGTTTGTAGGCCATCCGTTTGCCGCCGCCGCTTCTTTCATTTTGGAAATTGGCGTAGCCAGATCGGGAGAGAAGGGCCCGTTGATATAAGGTTCTAAAGTAGAAAGATCTAATTCAATCACCTGATCAAAATATTGCTCGGGGTTTGCATATACTTCTGCATCGCCCGTCAGGTGTTCTTTTACCAGATTAGCCGCATCTGCGATCTCGGCACGGCTTGTTGCGCGTAAATAGCGCTCCATAGACTCGTCGTAACCAAAAGTAGAGGTTGTGGCGCCGATCTCTGCACCCATGTTGCCGATGGTACCTTTACCGGTACAGCTGATGTTTGCCGCACCTTCACCGAAATATTCCACTACGGCTCCGGTACCGCCTTTTACGGTCAGCTTTCCTGCAACCCACAGGATAATATCTTTTGGTGTCGCCCAACCGTTTAATTTTCCGGTCAGTTTTACCCCGATCAGTTTCGGCATTTTTAATTCCCAGGGCAGGCCTGCCATTACATCACAGGCATCAGCACCACCAACACCAATAGCGATCATACCCAGACCACCCGCATTAGGCGTGTGCGAATCGGTACCGATCATCATACCGCCGGGAAAGGCATAGTTCTCCAGAACTACCTGGTGAATGATACCGGCTCCGGCCTTCCAGAATCCCAGTCCGTAACGGTCCGATACAGAAGAGAGAAAATCGTACACTTCTTTATTGGTATCAACTGCAATTTGTAAATCTGTATTTGCTTCTACTTTCGCTTGAATCAAGTGATCACAGTGCACCGTAGACGGCACGGCAACCTTGTCTCTACCACAGGTCATGAATTGTAATAATGCCATCTGCGCGGTAGCATCTTGCATCGCTACCCTGTCCGGACGAAAGTCTACATAATCTTCTCCACGTACAAAAGCCCGTGTAGCCGGTTTGTCTAAGTGCGTATAAAGAATTTTTTCTGTTAAGGTCAGCGGACGGTTGATCAGCTTGCGTGCCGCTTCTATTTTAGCAGGCATTTCAGCATACACTTTTTTGATTAAATCTAAATCGAAAGCCATATAATTTTATTGATTTATCTTAATTGTCAGGAATAAATGACAATTTACGAATTAAGTTGCACTATCACTTTTGATTTATTGTTAAATTTTGATAATTGCCAGAAATCTGATTTTCAGCGCGGTACGGATATTCGCCAAAAAGATGAAGCGCAACAGATAAACAGCTACAAAACAGCAGGATTTACCCTCTAAAAAGCTAAATTAATCCTCCCTTTTCCGTATTAATTATATTGAGTATCCGCTTTTTGGACATAAGAAATTTCTTTATTCTTTTGGTTTCCCTTTATCGCTATGCTATCTTTTACCTTGACGCAAAAGGTACCGTCAAAAAATCAAGGCTGTATAAATCCATCCTAAGCGATCTGTTTTATACGGATTGCTTAGGGTTTTCGTCACAGCAATCGCTTCGAAAAAAAGGGTGGCCTATATGCATTATCTTATTAGAACCTGATTTTTTTGAATAATTTTCCATTATAAGCACTCTTTGCCGTATTGGTCTCATTCATGTAGGTTACTTTGGTTTTGTCATTAAGGTTAACTAAGGTGATTGTCGGAACATATTGTTCATCATCCTTATAATAGTAGCCGACAATAATAAATTGGTAGTCATTTATCCATTTTGCCTCTTCATCCCTACAGGACGGCCCGCAAAAACCAATTTGCACTAATTTTTTATTTTTTACATCGCCTAATAATATGGCCTGATCAACATCTGAAGTTCCATAATAAACGCCGTTCTTACGTTCTATATCTACGTAGGCACTAACAAGATCTGCTACAAATGATTTATCTGAATTGTAAATAAGAAAATCTTTATACTTTTTGGTATATACATTCCAATCTTCCGGTGAATAATTATTGTCTGTAAAATTCAAATCTGTTTTACAGCCGGCATCAAAATTTTTAAAGTCTAAATTTCTAAAGTGCTGTACGAATTCGGGAAAATTAACCTTGACAAATTGTTGGTATTCATTTATGCCTTGTGCCGATAAGCGATGCACCAATAATAGCAAAGCGATCATCGTGATTAGTTTTACTAGACTTTTCTTCATCCTATAATAAATTTAAACAATGATTTTTAATAAAAATAATGTGAATACACACTAATCAAATTTAAGTTATGTCCTTCAAAATCTTGACTATTCGCGTTTAATTATGCCATAAAGCGACAATTCTATTTACTTTTCCCTTGATGGAAAGGCTAAAAAGATTAAGGCGATATAAATCCCGGCTAAAAATAATGTATCCTAAATAATAAATGTTTACCAGCGTACTATAGAACAAAAAAAGCGAGGCTATCTGATTAAGATAGCCTCGCTTTTTTATGAATAAAATATTAGTTCGTTGAAGCAGGAGCAAACTTGGTCAGGTTAATGCCCTGTACCGCTGCTTTGTATTCTTCTATATTAGGAATACGGCCCAGAATCGCAGAAAGCACTACAACCGGGGTAGAAGCCAGCAGAGACTCGCCTTTTTTGCGGTCTGTATCTTCTACCACTCTTCCTTGGAACAGGCGGGTAGAGGTAGCCAATACGGTATCCCCTTTTGCAGCTTTCTCTTGGTTACCCATACACAAATTACAGCCCGGACGTTCTAAATACATAATGTTTTCATATTCCGTACGTGCGGCATTTTTAGGCAACAAGTCACTGAACTCGAAGCCTGAATATTTTTGCAACATCTCCCAATCACCTTCTTCTTTCAATTCGTCTATGATATTGTAAGTGGGCGCCGCTACCACTAAAGGTGCTTTGAATTTAACCTCACCTTGCTGTTGCTCTAAGTTTTTCAACATTTGAGAAACAATTTTCAAATCGCCTTTATGCACCATACAAGAACCTACAAAACCAAGATCTACTTTTTTATCGCCTTCATAGTAAGACAGTTCGCGAATAGTATCATGTGTGTATCTTCTGGAGACATCCGCATTATTCACATCAGGATCGGCAATCATTGGTTCATTGATCACATTTAAATCCACCACTACCTCTGCATAATATTTGGCATTTGCATCTGGTGTCAGCGCCGGTTTTTCACCCGATTTGATCTCCGTAATCCGTTTGTCTGCTTTATTGATCAAGCCCTGCAGTACTTGTCTGCTGTTATCCATACCTTTATCAATCATGATCTGGATACGGCTTTTGGCGATTTCTAAGGATTCGATTAAAGTATCATCCTGCGAAATACAGATAGAAGCTTTTGCTTTCATCTCTGCAGTCCAGTCGGTAAAGGTAAAGGCCTGGTCTGCAAGCAAGGTACCAATATGTACCTCTATAATTCTTCCCTGAAATACATTCTCCCCATCAAATTGCTGTAGCATCTGCAATTGTGTCGCATGTACCACATCACGGAAATCCATGTGTTCTTTCATGCTGCCTTTGAAGGTTACTTTTACGGATTCCGGTATAGGCATAGAAGCCTCACCAGTAGCTAAAGCTAAGGCAACGGTACCGGAATCGGCTCCGAAAGCGACCCCTTTAGACATTCTCGTATGGGAGTCCCCTCCAATGATGATTGCCCATTCGTCGATAGTAATATCATTTAATACTTTATGAATTACATCGGTCATGGAATGATAAGCACCTTTGGGGTCACGGGCAGTGATCACACCAAAGTCGTTCATAAACTTCATCAGTTTAGGAATGTTGGCTTGCGCTTTTTTATCCCAAACGGAAGCGGTGTGACAACCAGATTGGTATGCACCGTCAACGATTGGAGAAATAACGGTAGCAGCCATAGATTCCAGTTCCTGTGCAGTCATCAGACCGGTAGTATCCTGAGAACCTACGATATTGACTTCTACACGTGCATCCGAACCGGCATGTAGTATTTTGCCCGGAGTAATGCCTACTGCATTTTTGTTGAATATTTTCTCAACTGCGGTCAAGCCTTGCCCTTCGATAAAAACTTCTTTGGAAGGTGCAAACACAAGCGTAGGCTCAATACCTAATATACTTGCGGCAATGGTTTGAATTTTCTTACCGAATACGATCGCGTAAGAACCACCTGCTTTGATGAACTCCATTTTCTGAGGCGTAAATGACTTTGAAAGGTCAATCAGCTCTTGCTCCCCGTTATATAATTTTTTCTTTTTTGTATTAATTGTCAATACCGTACCGGTAGCGACAGAGTATACTTCCTCGAGAACCGGATCTCCGCTTTCATTGCGAACCACATTCCCCTCTGCATCGGTTTTCTTCACCCAGTTCTTAAGGTCGATACCGATACCACCGGTTACATCAACTGTAGTTAAGAAGATCGGGGAAATACCATTGGTACCGCCTACAATAGGGGCGATGTTCACAAAGGGAATATAAGGACTGGCTTGTTTACCTGTCCAAAGGGCCACATTGTTTACGCCCGACATTCTTGAAGAACCCACACCCATGGTCCCTTTTTCCGCAATCAGCATTACGCTTTTATCCGGATGTTGTATCTGCAGATCTCTGATCTCGGCTTGAGCCTGAGGAGTGATCATACATAAACCGTGCAATTCACGGTCAGAACGGGAGTGCGCTTGGTTACCCGGAGACAGCAAATCGGTGGAAATATCACCCTCACCGGCAATAAAAGTAACTACCTGGATCTCTTCAGGAACTTCCGGCAGTTTGGTAAAAAACTCCGCTTTCGCGTAGCTTTCCAAAATATCTTTAGCAATGGGGTTTTCGTTTTTAAAGGCTTCTTTTAAACGGTCTGTATCGGCGTCATAAAGAAAAACCTGCGTTTTCAATACTTCCGCAGCTGCCTGGGCGATGGTAACATCTGCTCCCAGCACCAAATCCAGCAATACTTCAATAGAAGGACCGCCTTTCATATGTGATAACAATCCGAAAGCAAAAGCAGGTGTAATTTCTGCGATCACGGATTCACCCAAGATAATCTGCTTTAAGAACCTGGCTTTCACAACGGCAGCGCTCGTTGTACCCGGTAATGTGTTATAGATAAAAAATTGAAGCGAGTCTTCCCGATGCGCACTGTCCGCATCTTTGATCTGTGCAATAATTTCTCCTAACAAATCAGCGCCATCAATGGGTTTCGGGTGAAGCCCCTGGGCTTTTCTTTCTTCGATCTCTTTAAGGTAATCCTGGTAAATGTTCATATAATTTGAAAATGGGCTGGCAGGTTCAGGTACTGCCATTTTTTCTTTGTTAAACTGTATAAATTAGTATTTCAATCAAATGGTATGTTTGCAGAAGCTGTACGCACTTATTATTAGGGTTTGCACTATTGCTCCCAAGGCTTGCAAATTTAATCAATAATCGTAACTAAAAAAAGTGCTTTGATAAACTCGTCACGAAAATGTAAAAAATATTTATGTGTCTATTGAATTTCTTTATCCATGATTCCCTGTATACAACAAGGGATAGAGGCATTATAAGTATGGCTAATAAGGAAATATGGGAGAAAATACAATGCTAAAGAAATCAAAAAAAGAGGCTGTCTTAATGAGACAGCCCTAAATCAAAATATGTTTTTATCAACAGAATAAGCCCTAAAATAAGGATACATGCTGCACTGATCCTGTTTATATACAAAATCTTTCTCAAATTGAGTTTGTGGCGAATCTTATCGGCCAGGAATACTTTGAGGAAATCGATCCCCAAAACCAGCCCCAGACAGACACTGAATAAAACCACTTTATGGGAAGCTTCCACTGTAGGCCCGGCGATAAGTGCAACAGCACCTACCCAGGTCAGCACTACTCCGGGATTGAGAGTATTCATTAAAAAACCACTGAGCCATATCTGAAAATAAGCACCACGGCTGATCTTCACGGATTTCTGATCTCTGTTCGGTTTCTTGGGTTTGTATTTTTTCAACAGGCCATTCAGCCCCATGATGAGGAATAAAGCACCGCCCACATAGCCTACTGTTTTCTGATGGTCTTCCAGAAAAGTCATCCATTGGGTGGCAATATTAGCCAGGGTCACATATAGTATATCGCTGATGCTTACCCCCAGTACAAAAACCAGACCGGCTCTGTAACTGTGGTGAATGCTGTAGCGGATAATGGCAAACAAGGTAGGGCCTACCGAAATAGCCATAAACAGCCCTAAGAATACGCCTTTTATTACTGCTTCTGAATAAGTCAAGAGAATATTAGGTTTAGTATACAATCACTAATATACACTGATATTAGTTTTTATGAAAATCGCTGGTAAAATGGAATTCGATATCCGGGTTATTCTGACGCTCTGTATTTAAAAACCATTCGCTCTGTGCCAGGTAAACCAGGTTACCGTCTTTATCTTCCATCGTATTCGCTTGCTTAAAGCGCGTAAACTCTTCTACTTTTTTCTTTTCTCCGGTAATCCAACACGCCTTGTAAAAAGCCAAAGGTACAAAATCTACCGATGCGCCATACTCTTGTAATAAACGGTACTGGATTACTTCAAATTGCAATTCTCCCACACAACCGATCACCTTACGGTTACCACCATGCTGGGTAAATAACTGCGCTACGCCTTCGTCTGTCAGCTGACGGATGCCTTTCTCCAGTTGTTTGGTCTTCATCGGATCCTTATTCACCACCTCTCTGAATAATTCAGGAGAGAAATTCGGCATCCCGGTAAACATGATTTTTTCCCCTTCGGTCAGCGTATCTCCGATCTTAAAGTTTCCGGTATCAAACAGACCGACTACATCTCCCGGATACGCATCATCTACCACTTCTTTGCTGCGCGCCATAAAGGTATAGGGATTACTGAATTTCACATCTTTATCCAAACGCACATGCTTATAGCTTTTGTTCCGTTCCAGTTTTCCGGAACATACCCTTAAGAAGGCAATCCGATCTCTGTGGCGGGGATCCAGGTTGGCATGTATTTTAAAAATAAACCCGCTAAACTTAGGCTCATCGGGGCATACATCCCGTACATTCGTCGGGCGGCATAAAGGATTTGGTGCGATACGCACAAAAGTATCCAGCATTTCCTTGATCCCGAAATTATTCACTGCCGAACCGAAGAATACAGGTGCCACCTGTCCTTTCATATATGCATCAGCATCCAGGTCGCCATAAACACCTTCCAGCAGTTCTACATCTTCCCTTAACTGATTCGCATCTCTTGCGCCTACTTTCTCATCCAGCAAAGCATTGCTGAGGTCATCAATGGCCACACTATTATCTTCCGTTGCCTTTTGGCTGGGAGAGAACAGGTTCAGGCTCTTCTCATATAAATTATATACACCTTTAAACTCACGGCCCATATTGATCGGCCAGGTTAAAGGATGTAAAGAAATATTCAGTTCTTTTTCGATCTCATCGATCAGGTCAAAGGGAAATTTACCATCGCGGTCCATCTTGTTCACAAATACAATCACCGGTGTATCTCTCATACGGCATACTTCCATCAGGCGGCGGGTCTGCTCCTCTACCCCATTCACCCCATCAATCACCAGGATAACACTGTCCACCGCGGTCAATGTACGGTAGGTATCTTCCGCAAAGTCCTTGTGACCTGGTGTATCCAACAGGTTAATGAGCATATCTTTATACTCAAAAGTCATTACAGAAGTCGCTACCGAGATACCACGCTGACGCTCGATCTCCATAAAATCGGAGGTGGCTCCTTTCTTGATTTTATTACTTTTCACGGCACCCGCTACCTGAATCGCTCCCCCGAAAAGAAGGAATTTTTCTGTAAGCGTTGTTTTACCCGCATCGGGGTGAGAGATAATGGCAAATGTTTTCCGACGATTGATTTCGCTTTGATATTTCATAATTCGGCTGCAAAGATAAGATGATTAACTGTTAAAAATGCGAGAAAGGCTTTTCAAAAGAGGAGACAATGTGTTCGGGTGTCCTTTAAAGTTGTAATTTCGCCGCTCAAATAGTCCCTATCCGTCTTGCTTAATTATAAAACGTTTCTTCATCATCCGGAAGCCCCCTGGATCACTTTTGTACATGGTGCGGGTGGCAGTAGTACCATTTGGTTTAAGCAAATTAAAACATTTGCCAGCCACTACAACCTGTTGATGGTCGACCTCAGAGGTCATGGCGGTTCCAAACACCATAAAACACAGCAAAGCCGCCGGTATAATTTTGCAGAGATCGGCGACGACATTATTGAGGTATTACAACATCTGCAGATTGAAAAAAGCCATTTTATCGGCATTTCTTTGGGTACTGTTATTATCCGCGATCTGGCGGAGCGTTATCCAGAAAAGGTCATCCGCTTAATTATGGGTGGTGCGGTTATGAAACTAAATTTACGCTCCCGCTTTCTGATGAATATTGCGCGCTTCAGTAAATCTATTGTCCCTTATATGTTCTTATATAGTTTCTTCGCCTTTATCGTAATGCCAAAGAAAAACCATAAAGAATCGAGGCTTCTCTTTATTAATGAAGCCAAAAAACTATACCAGAAGGAATTTAAAAAATGGGTCACACTCTTTACTACCCTGAATCCCTTAGTAGCCTTTTTCAGAATTAAGGAAAGCGCAGCAAAGACTTTGTATGTTATGGGCGCAGAAGACTATATGTTTTTGCCTGCAATCAAAAAGCTGACTCAGCACCATACAAATGCAGAATTGTTTATTATCCCTGATTGTGGCCATGTGGTGAATGTAGAACAACCGGAAATTTTCAATCAAAAGGTTTTCTCTTTTCTAGAGCGCTCATAAGTAAAGTCCAACACTATCTTATAAGTAAAATAGTATATCTCGGCAAACAGCCGTTTACAAATCATCCTTACCAGAACTCCGGATTGCGCCTGGGTGCTCGTGTTCGACTTCACCTTATATAGCAAATACGACAAATGACCGGAGGCCCGGTCATTTGTCGTATTATGGTTCTATTTGTTTCATTACCCAATCCATTTCCGGGTCTTTATCATTTTTCTTATCCTCATAGGTCTGAATAATCTCTTTATCGGGGAAGATTCCTCTTCCGTCCTTTGAGGTTTGGTTTTTCGGTTGAATATGCATCAGTCCCAAACGCCAGGGTAAACGGGAATGAGGCAATTTGAATAGAGGCATCACGCCTGCTACGGTACCGTTAAAGTCTCCGCCGGTTTCTTCTCCGACAAAAGTAATATCACTGATCGCTTTGAGTTCGGAAGACAACAAACAGGCTGCAGAAAAACATCCGCCGTTGATGAGTACATATACCTTTCCTTTGAAGCGCTTTTCATTTGCAGCTTTCTCTTGTGTACCATAAAGGTTATAATAGTAATAATGTCCTGCTTTCTTTTTGGTACCGAAGAAACGGTCTCCTACATAAAAAGGATAGTATAATCCAAGAAAAGGATAGGCGAACTTAGGCACCCGCTGAAACAAACCGGCCCGGAACATGCTGGTCTTAGAAACCACTTCTGTAGGCTTATAAAAGGTGTAAGCGGTATCTGCAAAATAGGCATACAATTTCACAATCTCTTTGGCGCTGCCACCCGGATTATCTCTTATATCCAATATCAGCGTTTTGCTCCCCTGCT
This sequence comes from Taibaiella sp. KBW10, assembly GCF_003852495.1. Classification (GTDB taxonomy): domain Bacteria; phylum Bacteroidota; class Bacteroidia; order Chitinophagales; family Chitinophagaceae; genus Edaphocola. The sequence continues at coordinate 138,782 of NZ_QAJI01000001.1, forward strand.
TTTCAATAGAGTCAAAAATATTGGCATAGGCTTTCCGGAATTGCCCGGTCATAAACTGTCTTATCGTCAGTACGGCTACGCTACTGTCTTTACCCATAAATTTCAAGCTACGGGTATATTTTTTGGTCGTTTTGTCGTAACCGTAAATGCTTTTATTTTTTTCTTCTTGTTGCTTTTGTTCTTTAGTTTGCACAAGCGTTTTAGTCGTATCTGCTTTTACGGAATCCTTGATTATTGCCACCGCAGGTGCCTTAACGATTTTGGGATCGGATTTCTTTTCCTTTCCGGCTTCTGGCTTTATTTCTTCTTTCTGACGACGAATAACTTTTGTCAATACTGAATCATTTTGCTTGAAGACAAAAGACAGGCTATCATTTACCCCAATCTCTTCGACCAGATAGACGGGAAATCTGCGGGCAAAAATCTTACGCAAAAAGGTCTGGTTGTAGCCATCGGAAGTAAAGGTGTGCTTGTATTTATCAAAGACCGCCTTCGGTACAAGTCCTTTTATGGACATTACTTCTGCCCCACGGGCTATTTCTTTATGGTCGGAATGATTATTCAACACATAGAGTTTCTGGTTTTCCCAAAAGTAATCAAACTGAGATACGGGGCCTTTACCGGCTGCCTTCATGGCTTTTTGCTGTGTTTTAGTATAGCGCTCTGCCAGGGGAAGCATGGTCATATGCCCTTGTCTTACTGCAGCAACAACCGGACTGATCACCAAAAAGAATTCATTGGCCGTCATTGGATGATTCACTACTTGCCTGATGCTGTCAAACTTATGCTCAAATTGCGCTTTGTTCGTATAAAGGTCATAATTGGGGTGCTTTTGTTTCAGCTTGTGCTGCACAAAGTCAATATCCTTGTGTAGCTTTTTCACCGAAATAGGCGCAGAACGGTGTTTGTTAAACTTTGCTACAGAGGTACAACCGGCAAGTACGCAGAGTAATAATAATAGAGGATATAGTTGACGCATGGACTTAAATTGAACAACGAAAATAATATTTAACCAACAAAAACAAAAAGCAATTATTGCCGGGCAAGCATTCCACAAAGCCAAACAGGCATTTGCAGCCAACTCTTGTTGTACAAAAAGCATGATAGCCAGACAAAATTGTCTGGCTATCATGCTTTTATAAAAGGATTATATTATTTTAAAATTTAGCGGCAATCTTAAAGTTGATCAATCTTGAGGTAAGCCGGTTAGGAATATAAAAATTCATATCGGTATTCAGAGATTGAATGTACTCATAAGAAAGGGTATTGGAAATACCCAGGAGATTAAACACTTCAAGGCTGGCCCAAACCGATTTCACGCCTTTGAAAATGCTGTAAGCCCTGGCGGGGTTTTTAACGCCATCCAGCAATAAAGCGGAGAAGCCAATATCAACTCGTTTGTAATCCGGCAGGCGGAAGCTTTCTACTTTGTTAAACGTAAAACCCGGAGGCGGTACCGGCAATCCGGTAGCATACATCATGTTCAGGTAGACTTTAAAATTATGGTTTTGCGGTAGATAATCGGAGAAAAAGACCCCGAAGGTCACCCGCCCATCTGTAGGACGGGGCTTATAGTCGCCGTAAGTATTCGTTGCCGGATCTAAGATTCGTTCCATGGTTTTCAGGTATCCAAGGCTCACCCAGGATTCGGCATCTTTAACCAGATCACCAAAAAGACGTACTTCTCCACCATAAGCATAACCCTTGCCATTGTTATTGGCAGCATAACGAATCCGTACATTATCATACTCATAAGGTACCAGATCCCAGAGCGATTTATAATACACCTCTGCAGTCAGTTTGAACGGACGATTGCCTAAAGCAATAAAGTTATAGTCGGTCCCCGCCGCGAAATGCGCCGATTTCTGTGCTTTCAGGTCCGTATTTAGGGTACCATCCAAAGCACGCATTTCCCGGTAGAACGGAGGTTGCGCATAAATACCCCCTGCTATTTTAAAAATAATATTTTCTTCCCAGTCCGGTTTGAAACTAAAGTTTGCCCTCGGGCTCAGGATCATTTCCTTATTCAGAAAGGTATAGGTCGCACGGAGCCCCAGACTTAGGATCATATCCCGCTGCTTATTCAGTAAAATATTATCCTGTACATAAGCACTCGCCTTATTGTATTCCAATTTATTGTTGGCACGGTAGCTTTGGTACATATTGACCTGGTAAGGATCGTAAGGAATTGAGAAACCGGCACTGTCCCGACGCTCCCATTCCATCAAACGGTCATTGATGGCTACATGCGTCATATCCGCACCAAAAGAAAGATAGTGGTTGCCCCCGTCGTACGCACCTTTTAAACCAACATTAGCCACATTGGCGTTTAAGAAATTACGGGCAAAACGATGGATTGCCCCTGAACCAAGGCTGATCTTATCTTTCCCCAGGTTGGCACTGCCCAGATCGAGTTCAACCAAAGACAACTGGTACTCACTCATGATGTCAAAAGTTTCCTGTTCATTAGATTGGAACACACTTCCTAATAGTTTTAAGCGCCACCTTTTATTAGGCTTAAAGGTTAAGGAAATCCCACCAAAAGCATTATCGAACTGATCGATCTCGGAACCCTCGTAGCGGACATTAAAAGCCAAAGCCTGGGTCACCGAACCAAAAGCGGTACGGGAACTTTCGGGTTCAAAGCGAAACCGGTTCAGGGCATAGTTGCCGATGAATTCTATTTCAAATTTCCGGGATATTTTATAATTCAGTAAAGCCTGAAAATCGCTGAAGGAAGGATTGTATTGCCCTTTCGTGACTTGCGACTGCAGGAGGTAACGGTTTGATTTTTGTCTAAATCCAACCAAATAACTTAATTTTTTATTTTTTGAAGCGCCGGCAAGGTGTGCCTGAAAACCCAAAAGGCTGGCCATAGCAGAACCGGAGAATGATTTCGGTTTTTTGTAGGTTACATCCAATACAGAAGACATTTTATCGCCATACCGTGCCTGAAAACCACCTACAGAAAAATTTACACTGCTTACCAAATCGGAATTGACAAAACTCAGTCCTTCCTGTTGTCCGCTGCGCACCAAAAACGGCCGGTTGATCTCGAAATCGTTTACATAAACCAGGTTCTCATCAAAATTACCCCCTCTTACCGTATATTGGGAGGTCAGTTCATTACGGCTACCGACCAACACTTTAAGCTGTCCTTCTATTCCACCAACGGTACTGGGCAGCTGATCTACATTTTCGGTGTTTACACCTATTGTTCCTACTTCCCCTCTAATGCGTTCGTCTTTCACCTCAACGACGCCCAGCATCGTATTATTTTGTTCTATAAATACATTGCGCACCAGATGTTCTCCCGGCTGCAGGGTCACGTTAAACGGTTCTGTTTCATAACCGACTACGGATGCTTTAAAGAATATTTTTTTGCCCGAGGGCACTTCTAAGGTGTAATTCCCAAGCGAATCGGAGAAAGTGACCAAATCAGCTTTGAGCATTTGGATTTGCACATCGGATACCGGTTTGCCATCATGATCTAGTATTTTACCGGACAAAATACTATTTTGTGCCAGTGTCAAAAAGCCACTACAAAGGCAGCTTATGAACAGAAGAAGCGTTTTTTTATGTTGCATAATGATCTGTCAAAGTAAACGAAAATTTAACAAATAATATTGCCTCTCCCAAATTGACTTCAGGAGCTAAAAGCAAATATTAAAAATGAGGGAAGGTAAGAATCCTATCTTTTCTTTTGGTACATTCTATTAATGTCATTGCCACAACCACAACCCTTCTTACTGGTACCACAACCGGATAACATGATCATCAAACCGGTGGCAACTAATAAGGCCCATACCATTTTACTCCACTTCATCGACATATACATTTAATAAACGTTCAGATTTTTGTAATCGTAAATATTTCCTTTCCTTTGTATCCTGACAAAAACCGGAACACGACGATTAGCTTATCCAAAATTATAAAATAACCACACAAAAAACAATTTCGTTTTTTAAGCCCTTTCAGATTTGCAACACCCGAAAAGAATATTGGTCGCTCCTTTAGACTGGGGATTAGGACACACCACCAGGTGTTTGCCCCTTATTCATCATCTTGTAGAAAAGGGTTGTGATGTATATCTTGCGGCAGAAGGCGCCTCGGCGGCTATTCTAAAAGCCTACTTCCCCGCACTTCCTGTGCTGCCTTTAAAAGGATATGGTATCCAATACAGCCATAAGCCCGGAAACTTTACCTTTAAGCTCCTGGCGCAGGTACCTAAAATACTCCGACGCATAAAGGAAGAGCACCGGTGGCTTCAAAAACAACAAAAACGCTATCATTTCGATGCGGTGATCTCCGATAACCGTTATGGCCTTTATACTCCTGATTGCCCCTGTGTGATCATGACGCATCAGGTGCAGATCATGAGTGGAAAGGGCGCCTGGGCCGACCGAAAACTATTGCAATGGCATCGGCGTTTACTGGAGCAATTTGAGGATTGCTGGGTAGTTGACACCGAAACCCAAGGCTTATCCGGCCGGCTTGCCCATCCGGAAACCAAGCCTAAGCAAAGTACTTATATCGGTTTGTTATCTCAGTTTATGCTTTTGCCGGCTATTGAAAAAGCGGAAAAACATTGTTTGGTCTTATTGTCAGGCCCTGAGCCGATGCGTACGCAATTAGAAGCGTTGCTTTGGGCACAATGTGTTGCCCTTCCCCAATACAAGTTTATTTTTGTGGCAGGAAAGCCCGGTGGCACTGCAAGAGAGACCGTTCCGCCACATATCCATTACCACCCCTACCTTGGTGGGGTGGCGCTGCATACCTCAATGGCAGAAGCAGCTCTTGTGGTATGCAGAAGCGGCTACTCCAGTCTTATGGATCTGGCCTTTTTACAGAAAAAAGCCATCCTTATTCCCACCCCCGGACAAACGGAACAGGAATACCTGGCCGGGCATTTGCATGCTTCGGGAAACTATTACAGCGAGCCGCAAGCCACCATAGAGTTAGGGAAAGTGCTCCCTCTTTTATGGCATCAACCCTACGATGTACAAGGCGCAGCAGACAATATGCCGGCTTTCCGCGAGGTGATTGATCGATGGCTGGATCGATAAATATTATATTTCATTTATTTAGGGTTGTTAAAATCATTACGCTTTCTTAATTTTACACGCGAAATAAAAATCAGTTTTGATTTTCTTCGTTATTAATACATTATTCTGCAATACAGCAATATTATGATAGACATTAAAGTGCCCCCTGTTGGCGAATCAATCAGTGAAGTAACCCTTGTGACCTGGAACAAAAAAGACGGGGAATGGGTAGAGCGTGACGAAGTGATCTGCGAATTAGAATCTGAAAAGGCAACTTTTGAGTTGAATGCAGAGCAAGCGGGTATCTTACACCACGTAGCACAAGAGGGAGACACGATTAATATCGGTGATATTGCGTGTAAAATTGACGAAACGGCCGAACGTCCTGCCGGAGCAGCTGTTGCTCCAGAGGCGGCTCCAAGCCCGGCAGCGGCAGAAGCGCCAAAAGCGGCCGCTACTGTTGCTGAGGCAAAAGCAAGTATTCCAAGCGATGTAAAAGCAACGCCGGTTGCGAAAAGCATGATGGCGGATAAAAATGTAAGTGCCAATGCCGTAAAAGGTACCGGTGCGAATGGCCGTATTTTCAAAAGCGATGTTTTAGCCGCTTTGGAAAACCCGGGACGCCCTGCCGGAAAAGCATTATTTAGCCGTGAAGATAAAGTTCAGAAAATGAGCAATCTTCGCAAAACGGTTTCCCGTCGTTTGGTAGAAGCCAAAAACACTACAGCGATGTTGACCACTTTCAACGAAGTGGATATGACTAACATCATGGGTATTCGTAAACAATATAAGGATAAGTTCAAAGAGGCACATGGTGTAAACCTTGGATTTATGTCTTTCTTTACTAAAGCCTGTACCATTGCCTTATTGGAATGGCCTGCGGTGAATGCTTATATCGACGGTGATACGCTGATCTATCATGAATACTGTGATGTATCGATTGCGGTATCTGCCCCTAAAGGCCTGGTGGTACCGGTAATCCGTAATGCGGAAAGCCTGAGCATGGCTGAGATCGAAGCGAAAGTGGGTGAATTGGCGGGTAAAGCAAGAGATAATAAATTAACGATCGAAGAGATGACGGGTGGTACCTTTACCATCACCAATGGTGGTGTATTCGGCTCGTTGATGTCTACTCCGATTATCAATATTCCACAGTCTGCTATTTTGGGTATGCACAAAATCCAGGATCGTCCTATGGCGATCAATGGTAAAGTAGAGATTCGTCCAATGATGTATCTTGCTTTAAGCTATGACCACAGAATTATCGATGGCCGTGAATCAGTTGGATTCCTGGTTAGGGTAAAAGAATTACTGGAAAACCCGGAATTGATGCTGATCGGTAAAAGTCCGACACAAGCTTTATTGGAATTGTAATTCCGATAGCAATAATCATATTAAAGAGAAAAGTGTTGTCCTTAGGGGCAACACTTTTTTTATGAGTCCTAAGATTTTGTTATAAAATCCCGTCTTTAAGTAGACATGCGTTTTAATTGATCTTATCGCACCCTGTACAAAATCCATCAATATCATTCCATATAAAAACTATTAGTATGAAAAAAGTGTATTATCCGGCACTGATCGCCTTAATGCTTGGAGGGATCTCCTGCGATCGTATGGCCCCTAAACGGGATGCCGTTTGGGTACCCACCTACCAAAGCAAAGCAGAGGCCACAGTGATTAAGGCTTTGCCCGCCAAAGCCTTAATCACTGCCGGCAAAATCTATGCCTGGGGCAATTATGTATTTCAACTGGAACCCAATGCGGGCATTCATGTATACCAGATGGAGAACAAGACCCCACAACCTTATAAGTTTATACAGGTATATGGTGCTCAAGAGATATCCATAAAAGATGGCAACCTGTACACCAACAACTATAGCGATATGGTGAGCTTGGACCTGAGCAATTTTGACCAGATTACAGTTAAGGCACGCATCCCAAAAGCCTTTTCTATAGGACAAGACAACCTCCCGCCTGAAAGAGGGTATTTCCAATGTGTCGATACCACTAAAGGTATCGTTACCGGTTGGAAAAAGGAAAGTAATATTGAAGCAACTTGTAAATACTAAACCTCATGAAAAAAATATTATACTATACGGCACTAGCCTTTTGTGCCATACTGCTGCTGAGCCTGCAGGCTTGCGAAAAAAGCAATCTCAATACCGGCAATTCGGGCACGGGAACCGGTGGCTCTTTAGCACGGTTTACCATCTCTGGCAATTACCTGTATATCGTAGATCATACTTCACTGAAAACATACAACATCACCAATCCAAATAATCCGGTACGCTCCTCAACCCAATATTTAAATAATGATATTGAGACGATTTATCCTTATCGGGATAAACTGTTTATTGGTTCTCAAAGTGCGATGTATATCTACAGCCTAAGCAATCCGGCAATACCGGTTTTTGAGAGCAATGTTTCTCATGTGCGCGCCTGCGATCCGGTAGTGGCCAAAGATAATTATGCTTATGTAACCGTGCGCTCGGGCAGCACCTGTGGCGGTGTCGTAAATGCCTTGATGGTATATGAGGTGGGTAATAATATGGAGCAGCCCATATTGCATAAAACGATAGACCTTGAGCAGCCTTATGGATTAGGTATTTCTCACAACACCTTATATGTCTGTGATGCAAACAAAGGTTTAAAAATATTTGATATCAGCAGTCCTCAAGCGACGAATAGTATAGGGGTAAAAACAGGTTATAAATTTTATGACTGTATCCCTTATAATGATGTATTGGTTTGTATGGTAGAAGGAGGTATGGTGGTTTATGACATTACTAACCCCAGAGATCCGGTATTTGTGGCGAAGACCTTTTAAAGATGCCATATTTTTGTGATTAACGGCCTGTCAGTACCCATTCTGACGGCCGTTTCTTCTTTAAAATGATATTCCGTAAATTGCAGTCCTATTTTAACGACATACATTATCTCTAAAGCGTCTATATACAACTATGCTACCCATTGATCACATTTTCCCGGCCTTGTCCGAACCCAAAAAGATATTTATCACCACACATCAGAAACCGGATGCCGATGCTTTAGGTTCTACGCTAGGCCTCTATCATTATCTGCTTCAGAAAGGGCATACGCCTACCGTTGTGATTCCTAATGAGCTGCCTGATTTCCTGCACTGGATGCCTGCAATTGATACGGTATTGAATTACGACTCGGAATCTAAGCTTTGTGAGCAGGTATTGGCGGAGAGTGATCTTATCTTTTGCCTGGACTTCAACCACCTGAGCCGCATCAAAGGCCTGGAACAACCTCTGAGGAATGCGACACAGCCCAGAATATTGATCGATCACCACTTACAGCCCGAAGCCGATGTTTTTTACTGCGGCACCAGCAATCCGGATAAAAGCAGTGCCAGTGAAATGGTGTATGATTTTATCCTGCAATGTGGCGATGCGGAACTTATTAATGATGCCATTGCGCAGTGCCTGTACACAGGTGCGATGACCGACACGGGCTCCTTCCGTTTTCCGGCGACAACCGGAAGCGTTCATGAAATGATTGCTTTTTTCAAAAACCGGGGTTTAGAACATAGCATTATCCACCAATATGTATATGATAGCTGGAGTGCCAATCGCATGAAGTTTTTGGGATTTGCCCTGTATGAAAAAATGGATATTGCCGCATCGGGAAAATATGGTATTATTGCGTTATCGACTAAAGATATGGAACCGTTTCATCTGACTTCGGGCGATACAGAGGGACTGGTCAACTATCCTTTGAGTATTGCGGGTGTACAGGTAGCAGTGCTGATCACGGAAAAAAGCGGGGAAATAAAAATGTCGTTCAGAAGTAAAGGAAACATAGATGTTAGTACATTTGCAAGGACTTATTTCAACGGTGGGGGACATTTTAATGCCGCAGGTGGCAAATCTGATACCGGTTTTGAGGCTACAGTTGCAAAAGTAAAATCACTTATAGATAACATTATACCATAACCAATTAATTATTATAAATTCATATCATGAAATTAAACACATTGATCTTAGGCAGCACCATGTTATTAGGGACTGCAATGTCTTGTAAAGGACAATCTTATGAAAAAACAATAAGTGGCCTGGAGTATCGTTATGAGCACAAAGGAACGGGTACTTATGTGAGTAAACCCGGAGATCTGGCGAAAATGCATATTGTATACAAATTAAGTGACAGTACATTCTTCGATTCACATAAAATGAATAATGATCAACCGGTAGATCAGCCTTTACAGAAACCTTCCTTCCCGGGAGATGTTTTTGAAGGTCTGTTGATGATGAAAGATGGTGATAAAATGACCTTCAGAATGCCGGTAAAACAATATTTCGAATCGGTAAAACAACCGATGCCGGAATGGGTTAAGGGTGATGGATATGCTTCATGGAATGTAGAAATGCTTTCTGTTAAAAGCAAAGAAGTGATTGATAAGGAAAATGCAGCGAAAGCAGCCAAGCAAAATGGTATTGACGAAGCGGTAATCGTTAAATATTTGAAAGATAATAAAATCGCGATTAAAGCATTACCGAAAACAGCCGTAACTGCTAATCCAAAAGTAGCGTATAAAGATGCTTCTGGCATTTATTATATCGTACAAAAAACAGGTACCGGTGCGGTTATCGGAAACGGTAAAAAAGCATCTGTAAACTATACCGGAAAATTAATGGATGGTGTTGTATTTGACTCTAATGAAGATGCACAATTCAACCACATGCAACCGATCGAGTTTACTGTAGGCCAAGGACAAATGATTAAAGGATGGGATATTATCGTGGCTAAAATGAAAATAGGCGATAAACTGACGACGATCCTTCCTTCTTCTTTAGCTTATGGAGAGCGTGCCATGCCGGGTAGCCCCATTAAAGAAAACAGCGTTTTGATTTTTGACATGAGCTTATTGAAAGCAGAATAAACCTCAATTTAAAAGACTATAGATAACAGATGTGGCGCGNNCGCGCCACATCTGTTATCTATATAGATTCCTTTTCTAAGTATAACCGCTATGGTTTTACAATAGCATGAAAAATCAAAAGGCGACTGTGTATTCCGCCATCCGACTTGCCTGAATAAAATCCCCTGTTAAGTCCTTCCGTTTTAATTCAGCTTACTGTCATAGGCGCTAAAATGATCAATTCTGGGTAATGGTTTTACTACGATTTTTGTTATGATCCTTTTTACAATTTTTTCCGAGCCCAATGCCTTTACCGTTTCGGTTTTTTTTCCTGTCAAAAGATTAAATTCTGTCTCCGTAGTCAGATTGTCACCATCCCAGACGACCTTTGATATACTTTGCAATTCAAAGGTTTGCTTATTGAATTTAAACTTATGTATAAAGTGATTTTCTTTTATCGTTGAGATCATATTTAAGCAACCTTTCTCAATCTCAAAATCGGGTATTTGATTGCCGCAATACTGTCCATTCGGGTATTGTGGTTCTATTAATTTTTCTGTAGATACCTTCAGTACATATTTCCCATTTGGTTGTAAGAAAAATATTTGCAGTCTCAACGGTTGCGATTTATTAATCGTATCCATGGTTACGACAACTTTATCGATCAAACCGTCTTTATTCAAGTCACCGTTTTCGGTTCTAATAACAACATTGAAATTATCCTTTATTTTTTGTGCATAAACGGTAAGTTGTGTAAACACAAAAATTATTAAAAGTATTTTTTTCATTTTTGGTTGATTTTTTTGCGTTTTCCCAAACCGGCGGCTAATGATTGAAGAGACCAATCAGGGTATACGGTGTTTAATAATCGCTTAGATTCCATAAGGTAACTGCACCTTGCTGCTAAAAGAAATCACTATCTTTATTCCCTGCTATTTGTTTTCATAATCAGAAAAAAATTATGCTCCTCATTGCCTTAAAATAAGAGCAATAAATTTGATCATCACAAAAACAGTACAAAAGATAAGCAAGATATGAAAAAATACCTGATAGCTCTTTTCGCCCTGCTCGCAAGCCTTTTGAGTTTTGCACAGGTTGACAAGCACTCGGAACTGTATAAGACAATCCTGAGACAGGACAGCCTTCTCTTTATGGTAGGTTTCAACACCTGCGACCCCAGCCAATATGAACAGCTATTGAGCGAAAAATTCACCTTTTTTCATGATAAAGATGGCATTTCTAACAAAAAGGATTTTATTCATAATTTTAAAAATGGATTGTGCAAATCACCGGCAACGTACAAGGTAAGAAGAGTGCTGGTGGCTGAAAGCACCGAAATCTACCCTTTGTACAAAAACAATGTTTTGTATGGCGCGATCCAAACTGGTGTCCATAAATTCTATGAAACACTTGCGGCCAAACCAGAGACCTATGTGGGTATCGCCAAATTTACTAATGTATGGCTTTTAGAAAATCAGGTATGGAAGTTAACGAAAAGCCTGAGCTATGACCACCAGGGCGCGCAAGATTCCACACCTCACTCTTCGATGTTTGACAACGATGCCACCATGGAAGCATGGCTCGCCGGACTCAAAATACCCACTTTGGGCATTGGCTTGATCAAAGATGGAAAACTGCAACAGATAAAGGTCTTCGGGGAACTCAAAAAAGGTGTTACCGCACCGTACAATACGATCTTTAATGTGGCTTCCCTCACCAAACCCATCACCGCAATGCTTACCTTAAAATTAGTCAGCCAGGGAAAGTGGGATTTGGATGAACCGCTTGATCATTTTTGGATCGACCCGGATGTCGCAAAAGACCCCAATCATAAACTACTCACCACAAGGCATATCTTAAGCCACCAAACGGGCTTCAGCAATTGGCGCCATAATAACAAAGATGGAAAACTACATTTTGAGTTTACACCCGGTACCAAATTTCAATATTCCGGAGAGGGCTTCGAATATTTACGTAAAGCATTGGAGCATAAATTCCATACCACCCTTGACCAACTAGCAGGCGATCTGATCTTTAAACCTTTAAACATGCAGGATACCCGGTATTTTTGGGATACAAAGACAGACAGTCTGAGGGTTGCACCAGGCTACAACCCCGAAGGGATTGCCTATAAAACAGTCAAAAACAAAACTGCCAATGCAGCAGATGACTTACTGACTACGATTGAAGATTATGGCACTTTTCTATGCAGCGTATTACAGGGCGATGGCTTATCCCCAAAAGTGTTTGAGGAGATGTGTACCCGCCAGGTCGTCTCAAAAAGAGATAAATACTTCGGGCTCGGGTTTGAAATTTATAACATCGGAAAGGGGGACTATGCTTTATCGCACGGGGGTGCGGATGAGGGTTGTCAAACACTCGTGTTCTTACTTCCTAAAACAAAGCAAGGGCTCCTTATTTTTACCAATGTAGATGATGGTTACAAGGTATATGAACCCTTAATCAATCATTATCTGGGAGACTATGGCAAAAAAATAATAGACATTGAAACAAAAATAAAAACTGAGGCCGGTAAATAGGATTAATCTATTTTAATCCCATCAATATTTTATAAAAACACAAAAGCAGCATCAATAACCGTATGTATAAAACCACACGACTCATCCTTCTAATAATATTCGGATTATTCAGCAAGGCCTTTGGACAAAAAAGCGAATTAATCATCATCGGGAATGTACATAAGCCCATGGCGCATTATAATGCAGATAGTCTTTATGCCATACTGGAGGCCTTAAAGCCCGACATTATATTATTAGAAATAGACAGCAGTTACTTTGCAGGTAACCGTGCATTTAAACATCCCGGTACCGAAAATGAACAAATGGCTACTACTCAATTCTTATCACACCACCCTCAGGTACACATTGGCCCATTTGAATTTGAAGGCAGGAATGAATACAGAAGAGCACAGGGCATTAAGCAATCGGAAGCACCGGCAATGCATTTATTAGATAGTTTATTTGAAACAAAGCAATTGACTAAAAAACAAAGGCAGATCATTACCACATACCGAAAACTATCCGATTCTTTAAATTCCTTTGGATTTAAAAGCGCCTATTTTTTCAACAATACGCAGACCGATCGCATTGCTGAAAGGAGGCAATACTACCAACATGTCAAAGTCAGACAAGTCATCAACCAAAGAACCGAATTTGCAAGCCGGTTTGTAAACACTTCAGCCGGTGTATCCATTAGCTTAGCAGAAGGCTATAACCGTTTTTGTGATTTCTGGGACTTACGCAACCAAACGATGGCCCAAAACATTATACAGGTCATGGACCAGAACCCAAATAAAAAAGTTATCGTGTTGACGGGTTATTACCACAGATATTATCTGCTGGATCAGATCAAAAAACGAAAGCAAAACAGGCATTTTTCCCTTAAAGAATTTTACGAAAAATAAAACATATGAAATTAGGAGCATTTTCAGTAAGTCTTAGTGTCAAAGACCTCAGCACTTCAAAACAATTTTACGAAAACCTCGGCTTTAGCGCATTTGCCGGTAGTATGGCGCAGCATTACCTGATTATGAAAAATGATCAGGCGCTTATTGGTCTTTTCCAGGGTATGTTTGAACATAACATTCTAACCTTTAATCCGGGATGGGATGAAAATGCCCAGAACCTTGCCGAGTTTGAGGATATCAGGAGCCTTCAGCAACAGCTTAAAAGTAAGGGCATCAGTGTCCCCAATGAAGTGGATGAGCAAGGTTCCGGGCCGGCAGGCTTTATGATAACGGATCCGGACGGAAACATCATTCTGCTGGACCAACATCGTTAAATGTATATTACCGGCTTAAGGATTTTGCAAGACAGGTATAAATTTGATACCGGCTTGTAGCATTTTACACCCTTTTCTTTCAAACTATGAGGAATAAATATTTATTTTCCCTACTCCTGATGTGTTCCATCTGCTTCAAGATGCAGGCCCAGCAAGAGGGGTATTGTAGCGACAACCCCAATAGGGACTGGTGGAATGTAGTGCATTATGACCTTAAACTAAACCTGCCCGCAGATACTAATTATATTTCCGGAACAGTCACTATACGGGCAAAAGCGATGAAGCAAAGTAACGGAATGCTACAGATCGATTTACAAGATCCTTTATCCATACAGTCGATTGCGATCAATGGCACGGCACATAAGGATTATATAAAAACCGGCAAATCGTACCAGATCACGCTCTCTGATTCCTTCGCCCCCGGCGATACGCTGAGTATCTTAGTAAACTACAGCGGAAGCCCACAGATTGCCAAAAAAGCACCCTGGGATGGAGGCCTTATCCGAACCACAGACCAAGGCCATAAACCCTGGATCGCGGTCGCCTGCCAGGGTGACGGTGCCAGTATCTGGTTTCCCTGCAAAGATTTCCCGGGCGACGAACCGGAACTGGGCGTCGATATGCATTATACTACAGATAAGGATTTAAGTGCTTTAGGTAATGGCCGGCTAATCAGCAAAACCATGGTACAGCCCGGCATGCAGGAATGGCACTGGCGCGTTAGCAACCCTATTAATTTATATGATATAACCTTTTACATTGGTGACTATATACACTGGAAAGACACGCTTAAAGGCTTGGAAGGCTCGTTGGATATAGATTATTTTGTCTTAAACGGAAATGAGGCGAAAGCCCGGAAACAGTTTTCGGTGGTCAAACCGATGTTGCATGCCTTTGAGCATTGGATGGGACCCTATCCTTTTTATAAAGACGGCTATAAACTAATTGAGGCACCCTATTTGGGCATGGAGCATCAGAGTGCCGTGGCTTACGGCAATCAATATAAGATGGGTTACCTCGGTAAGGATAGAAGTAAAACAGGTGTAGGTTTATTGTTTGACTTTATCATTGTGCATGAAAGCGGACATGAATGGTATGGCAATAATATTTCGGCAAACGATGTTGCTTATTCCTGGATTCATGAGGGTTTTACCACTTATACAGAAACTATATTGACAGAGGCGCTTTTTGGCAGAAAGAAAGCTTTTGAATACCAGCGGGGCTGCTGGGCACTCATCAAAAATGACCGCCCGATGGAAGGTAAACCCGGTTTATGCGACGGCGGCAGCGGAGATCATTATGTAAAAGGCAGTGCCATGATCCATATGATCCGCATGATGATGCGCGATGAAAACAAGTTCCAAGCCTTGCTGCGCCAGATGAACCTTAGTTTTCGGCACCAGACGGTGTCGGGAAAGGAGATGGAAACATTTATTGAACAGGAAACAAAAATGGACCTGCGTCATTTCTTTGAGCAGTACCTGAGGCAAACCAGTGTACCCGAATTACAGATTGAAAAAAACAAAACCGGGTTTAGTTACCAATGGCGCAATTGCATTGATGGTTTTGATATGCCGGTACTGGTTTATATCAATAGAAAACCGCAGTGGATCAATCCTTCCACTACGGTACAAGTCTATAAACAAAATAAGATTAAATCGATTGGCGTAAGCCCCGATTTCTATATTACAAAGGATATACGTTAAAACAACAAGTGCTTTACCGTATGCCCGTTATTGATGAGTTGCTTAAGGGATTCAATACCGATTTGTAAATGTAAGTTTACATAAGTCTTGGTCACGGTGGTATCACTTTTTGAGGTCTTAACCCCATCTGGTGTCATGGGTTGGTCTGATACTAATAATAATGCCCCTGTGGGAATCTTATTGGCAAAGCCCGTAGTGAATATTGTTGCGGTTTCCATATCGACCGCCATGGCGCGGATAGACCGCAGGTATTCTTTAAACTTCTCATCATGCTCCCAAACCCTTCTGTTGGTGGTATAACAAGTACCCGTCCAATAATCTTTATGATGATCCCTTATTGTAGTAGAAATTGCTTTTTGTAAGGCAAAGGCGGGTAAGGCAGGCACTTCCGGAGGAAAGTAATCATTGCTGGTTCCTTCGCCCCTGATTGCTGCAATGGGTAAAATCAAATCGCCTACCGCTGTTTTATTTTTCACGCCGCCACATTTACCCAAAAAGAGTACTGCCTTTGGCGCAATGGCCGATAAAAGATCCATGACGGTAGCCGCCGTAGGACTGCCCATACCAAAGTTGATAATGGTTATCCCCTCTGCCGTTGCACAAGACATGGGTTTATCTAAACCTACTACGGGCACCTGGTGCATTTCTGCAAAAAGATCCACATAGTTCTGAAAATTGCATAATAAGATATACTGTCCAAAATTCTCTAAAGCCTCTCCTGTATAGCGAGGCAACCAGTCGTTTACAATTTCGCTTTTCGTTTTCATATGGCAAGATAATTATTTTTTTTAAGAGCTTAAAACACAACCGATTGATTTAATAAAACCTTAAACCTTTCTCCACTTTACAGACAATCCGTTTTTTTTCTCCATCTTTGCCCTCCATGATCACACTTCCTTTTAACGAACCGGGGTTTAATATCAAGTCGGAAGCGGGTAAGCAGCATATATTTGATGTATTCCGGAAAAAATTTGTGGTATTAACACCCGAAGAATGGGTGCGGCAGAATGTATTGGCCGCTTTGGTTGCCAGTGCAGGCTATCCTCAGGGACTGATCTCTGTAGAAAAAATGTTGCTGGTTAACCAGATCAGGAAGCGCTATGATGCTGTTATTTTTGACCACAACCGCAACCCCTGGATGCTCATTGAATTTAAGGCAGCGGTTATTGACCTCAGTGACCAGACCTTAAGCCAAACCTTGAATTATTATAAGATGTTGCAATGTCCGTATTTTATGATCAGTAACGGACAGCAAACGTTTTGTGCAGAAAATAAGAACGGATCAGTGCAATGGCTTGATGCGCTGCCCGTTTATAATTTTTGAATAGGCCTCTGAGTTAATAATCTGCTGTGCTTCCATCAGCATTTTATCACTACGGTTCATGATCTTATAATAGCCCTCATTATTATACAAAATCCTTGCCCAGGTGGCTTTTACATAGTTTTGCAACAGCCGCAATTCAATTGGTTTGAGCTTTACAACAATACGGTATTGCGGTGTTATGGTCGTACATACGCCATCGAGCTGACGCGCAAGGTCACCGGTAAAATCGACGCGCGCATCTAAGTCTTTAAAGGATTGCAGGCTTTTAAAGACCTTGTAATTACTTAAAAAATACTGGTATATAAACTGATCCAACCTGGGATCATTGATAATCTTAGCTAAGATCGGAGAATACGATTCTTCATCTTTAGTCACAGCCACATCGGGTTGAATACCGCCACCGCCATATACTACCCTGTTGTTTTCGCTGGTATAGAATTTAGGGCCTGTTTTCAGTGCCATGCTGTCAAACAAATCTCTGTTGGACTGCTGTTGTTCCCAGAAATACTTATCCCTGCCCTCTTCATAAGAGCGCTGGATGCTTCTGCCTACCGGTGTGTAATAACGGGCTACGGTAATTCTCATTGCGGCGCCATCACCCATCTCAAATTGCTCCTGAACCAGCCCCTTTCCATAGGTATTTCTACCGATAATAACGCCTCTGTCCCAATCCTGAATAGCACCCGCCAGTATCTCGCTTGCCGAGGCACTCGCCTCATCCACCATAACCATTAAACGTCCGGTTTCAAAGATCCCGTTGCGGTAAGCATTATAATTTTCGCGGCCTATTTTAGAGCCGTAAGTATAGACCAGGAGCTTGTTTCCGTTAATAAATTCATCTGCGATCTCCGTAGCTGCTTCCAGATAACCGCCTCCATTTTGCCTTACATCCACGATCAGCTTTTTCATACCACTTTCCTTCAGGTAAGTAATGGATTTCAGGAATTCATCATAAGTATTGGCCGAAAAACGTTTGATTTTGATATAGCCGGTTTCTTTGTCGAGCATATACCCCGCATCAATACTGCCTACCGGCACCTCACCTTTCTGTACTTTCAGGGTAAGGGTTCTTTGTTCAATAGGCCGGAATAAAGTGACATTGACAAAGGCAGCTGCGTTTTTACGCACCTTTTTCACCAATTCTGCTTTCGATACGTTGACCCCGGCCACTAAAGTATCATTTACTTTCAGTAGTAGATCGCCCGTTTCGATACCCGCAAAAAAGGCAGGACTATTCAATGCGATCATAGAAACCATAGGCGTATCGCGCACAATCTGGTATTCCATACCGATACCCTTGAAATTGCCTTCCAGATTGGCATTTACCGATTCAAAATCCTTAGCAGGAATATAGGAAGTATGCGGATCCAGGTGGCTTAAAATACCCGAAATCGCATCGTTATAGAGAGAGTCTGAACTTACAGAGTCCACATATTTTTCATGGATGATGTCAATCATTTCCTCAAGCCGGTCGTTACGATCTAAGATCGTGGCAAAATCGCGTTTATTCCCTAAATATTTATTCAGATAAAAACCAATAACCATCCCTCCGATCAGGACGATAGCAAGTAATAAGGGAATCCATATATTTTTGGTGCGAAGCCTAGGCAACCGGTCAGACATAACTTGAAATGAGTATGCAAAATTAATCGAATATTAATGTAAGTACGCAAAAAATTTCTCTTTTTTTGGCACTAAAGCAATTATGGGACCAAAACGTTAATAGCTTTATGTAAAACATTAATTTCTATGGTCTCCTCACAGGCTAAAGCATCGCCATCTACCTGCATCATACGGTTACCGGGGTTGGTCAGTTTAATCTGCTTGCCGGAATACTGAGTTACATAACGGCTCTGCTGTAAAGCCCCCATAAAGGCCTGCAGGCCGATCATACCACTTAAAATACGCGGATGTTCTTTTATGATGACCACATCCAGAATACCATCATTCAGTTTGGCTTCCGGTGCCACAAAGAAATTGTATCCCAACTGTGTGGCATTGGCCACCGTAATCATAAAGGCCTGCTCCCGGATTTGCTGTCCATCAATTTCGATCAACCATTCTCTTGTTTTAAAACGCCAGATGTATTGATGAATGAGTTTAAGGTAAGTTTTAAAACCCCTTGTTTTATTCCCGGTAAAGGCTTTTGTAATGACCGCATCAAAACCCACACCGGCATTACTGATAAAATAATGGCCATTAGCCACGCCTAAATCCAGTGCATGTACATTCATCTTATTGATGACCTGTAAGGCTTTTTCTAACTTCAACGGAATACCTGCTGCACGGGCCAGGCCATTGCCTGAGCCTTTGGGCAGAATGCCCAATATGGTCTTCGTGCCTTGCAAGCCTGTCACTACATCATTCAGGGAACCATCTCCACCCACAGAAACCACAATATCAGTATTGGCTGCTGCGGCATTCCGGGCAAGCGCTATTCCATGATTGGGGTATTCGGTATAAGCATACGCAACTTCGAACAAAGTTTTATCAAGATGCTTGTCAATAGCATCCTGTATGGCTTTCACCCGGTCTACACCGGCTTTGGGGTTGATGATAAATAGAATGGATTTTTGAGCGGACATGGGCTTAAATTTCTGCTTTCAGGCTGATATCCAGGCTTACGGCATGATGCGTTAAGGCCCCGACAGAGATAAAATCTACGCCTGTGGCGGCATATAGCTCCAGGTTATCATAATTGATCCCGCCGGAAGCTTCCGTTTCCGCAGCGCCATCAATCATTTTTACAGCGGTCACAATATTTTCGGGTGCATAGTTATCCAGCATGATACGGTCTACCCCACCCGTTGCCAATATCTTTTTTACATCTTCAAGCGTACGGGTTTCTACCTCTATTTTCAAATCCAGGTTATGGGCTTTCAGGTAGGCCTGCGTTTGTAAAATGGCTTTTTCGATCCCACCGCAGAAGTCGATATGGTTATCTTTCAACATCACCATATCGTACAGCCCGAAGCGATGGTTTACACCACCACCAAGCACAACGGCCTGTTTTTCCTGCATGCGGAACAAAGGGGTTGTCTTGCGGGTATCCAATATTTTGGTATTATAGTCTTTAATTTTATCTACATAGCGACGCGTCATAGTGGCAATACCGCTCATGCGTTGCATGGTATTCAGCACTAATCTTTCTGCTTTTAAGATCGTGTGTACGCCCGCAGCCACTTCAAAGGCGATATCACCATATTGTATGGCATCTTTATCTTTTAAAAACAACTCGAATTCCGCTTCCGGTTCCAGGAAATGAAAAATATCCTGTGCCCATTGCATTCCGGCCAGGATACCATTTTCCTTTATCTTAAGAATAGCCTTACCCCTGGCTTCTTTCGGGATACTTGCCAGCGTGGAATAATCGCCACTGCGTACATCTTCTTCGAGGGCCAATTGTATGAATTCTGGAGCGGTCATCTGCATCTGTTTTTATTCTAGCAAATATAAGCTTATCCTCTTTGCAGCAAGCAATTCACATAAATTTAAATTTAAGTATTTCGTTAACCCGAAGTCTTGCAAAAAAGGAGTATTATTGCATAGCAAAAACAGGATTACATTGACTTTCGAAAGCGTAAAAAATACCAAAGCACTCTCCTTTACCATAGGTATACACCTATTGTTACTCTTGCTTTTTTTCTTTGTGAAGTATAAGGCGGTAGCCCCACTAGCTGTTCCTACTTTTGATGTGGAACTGACCGCGGCTTTGGGCACTTCCGATAATGGCCTGGGCATTGACCCTCCGGAATTGGTTATGGGTGCACCCGCCCCACCGGCAGCCACGGCAGATGCGGGCGCACAAACAGAAGGGGGCAACACCAATCCGGCCGCCAGCAGCGACCAAACCTTAAACAATGCCGAGACCAATGATGATGTAGCGGCTACCGATCATACTGATGCGGCACCGGTCTTAAGACGCACCGTTACGGTCAATAAAACCCCTAATCCCAACACAACGCCGGCCAATACCAATAGCAGAACGAATACGCAACAAACCCCGGCACAAAGCAGTAACCGAACCAATACAGCTACCGCAAATACGAATTCCCGACAAAATACAGCACCTAAATATTCCTACACGGGCAGCAATGGTCCGGGTGGTAATGGTGCCAGTGAAAATGCTCCGGGGGCCAGTAGTCGTGGTGACGGGACTGGTACGGGCTTAAAAGGACGTCCCGGTGGCGACCCGAATGGCTTAAGCTACAGCGGAGGGGTCAATGGCAGAAGTATCGTTGCCGGACCAGACAAAAGAGCCGAGTTCAGAGAAGGAGGCAAAGTAAGTGTGAAGGTCTGGGTAAACAGAGAAGGTACCATAACCCGTTATAACATCCTGTCGGCAGCCAATGGCACCATTCGTGCTATTGCCGAACAAAAAATAAAAGCAATCCGTTTTAACAAATTAGCAAATGCTCCGGTGGAGCAAAACGGAACTATTATCATCAATTTCAAAGCCGGAACCGGCAAATAACCCACTGTACAATGTACTTTATCAAGCAAGCCATTGAGGAGATCATTATCCCTTATGATGGCACTGTGCCCCTTACTCATTTCCTGAAACAATATTTTAAAGCACATCCCAAATTGGGTTCCCGCGACCGCAGGGCCATTTCCGATGCCGTATATACTTATTACAGGGTAGCCCGATTTTACCCGGCTGCGCAATATACTTTGTGGGATATCATTCAACACGGGCTAAGCTCGGGTAAGTTGCAAAATCCTTTTTTAGAAAAAGCATTGGCGGCGAGCGCCACGCAAACCATAGCGCAGGTAAGCGAAAAACCTTTCGAGGCTTTAGCCTTTTCGGAAGGAATGGATGCCGCTGTATGGCACGCATCTATTGCAACACAGCCCCTGCTTTTTATTCGTATGCGCAAGCATATTCCGGGCATCATCCAACGCTTGCAGGAGCAGGCAATTGTTTTCCAACAATTGGGGAATCAGGCTTTGTCGATTACCAATGGGGCACAGATCGATAAGATCCTCAAACCATCGGACTATGTGGTACAGGACTGGTCTTCACAACGCAGCCTGGATCTGTTCCTGCAAACTGCAGTACCAGATAAACAGAAAGAATTACGCGTTTGGGATACTTGCTCCGGAGCAGGGGGTAAAATACTCTTGCTTAAAGACCTATTGCCCGAAGCCGCTATACTTTCTACCGATATCCGAGAGAGTATCTTGCATAACCTGAAAGAAAGGGCAAGGCTGTATGGCCATAAAAAAATAGCGACAAAGATCGTTGACAGCAGTAGCGCTTTGGAGGTAAGCCAAATGATGGATACCGACTTTGATCTGGTGCTGTGTGACGTACCTTGCTCCGGCAGCGGAACCTGGGCCAGAACACCGGAACAGTTTCATTTCTTTGACCCCAAACGTTTAGCGGACTTTGCAGCCCTGCAATTTAGTATTGCTGACAATGCCTGTACTAAGGTAAAACCGGGCGGTTATTTTTTATATATTACCTGCTCTGTATTTGCAGCAGAAAATGAGGCCGTCGTGACCAAACTATTAGCCCATCATCCAGAGCTATCCCTGATCCAGTCACAATTACGCAACGGTATTGAAGACCGCGCAGACAGTATGTTTGTCGCCTTATTCCGGAAAGCATCGTAATTTCCTGCCGCAACAAGCAAGAAGATGAGAAGCTGTGATAAACCACATATCACAGCTTAAGATGTGGTTTATATTATACCCTAAAGGTATCTGCAGCATGTTCTGAAAGCGAACCCAGTTCAATAAACGTACAATCGGTAATGGTTACGATTTCATGCCAGACATAGGCATCTATTTCAATTTTGCTAGGCACTATGATATCAATGCTGGCTATTTTGGGTTCCTGTATATTTCCATATCTTAAAGTAGCCTGCCCGGAAAGCAATATGAGTATCTCCGGGCTTTTCGTCAGCGAAAGCCCCTTGTGATAATGATTACCGCTGATGGTTCCTGCTTTGCGAAAGATTACCAGGTGCCTACCCATTCGCTCATGAAAATATTCGCAGGTGTATCCACGTTCGTCATTGCCGACGGGATCTAAAGGCGTAATGCGTACCATAGTATTCATTTTAAGAAGCTTCATTTATATCGCTCAACTCGGCATTGCCGTCAAATAGTTTTACGCTGTCTTTGGTAATCGTTATAGCATGCTGCCGGGCGAGTGTGCGTAAACGCCACAACAGAAAAGTATCACCGGTATAGACCTTATGTTTGGCCATAACCTGAGCGAGGAGCTTTGTTATTTTTTGGTTTTGTGCGGTACAGGCTTCCAATAAAGCTTTGTCATAAAAGTCTATCGCTTTGCCTACAATCTTCCTGCCACCTTCATTGATCCTGATCCCCACCTGCTCTTCATGAATCAGGCGCTTCCATTCATCCCCTTCCGTCTCCCATTCTGATGGCGTAATCGGGCGCGCGAGCTTTTTGGCTTTTAATACTTGTCTTTGAGGCAAGGCCGAAATGCTCTCAGGGTAAAATAACTTACCCTCTTCATCTAAAAACGGCAACCCATTAATGTTGATTACATGTAGCTTTCCCATGTGCTTTTTCAGGAAATGCAAGAGCCAGAAATAGGTACAGACATCTGCAGGAATAGGAGACATCCAAAACCAGGCCTGGTCTACTTCTTCATTGGTCAATTGTGTGGATAGCTGCATTAACCGGTCCAGGTCATCAACAACGATTTCTTTTTCCTGGCCACTTACCTCTTGCCAGAATTGCGCCCGTAATTCGGAGAATTTAAGCTCTTCGGAACGTAAGGGTCCAACATTAAAGACATCTTTAATCACCAATACTGTTTCGTCTTGTATTTCCGCCTGATTAAATGCATTGTGCAAGGTTTGTGCGGCAAAATCACCCACTACAATATGTACCAATTTCATAGCTGCAAATTAGTAAATTATTCGCTAGAAGGTCTTCAAAAGAAAGATTATAATTAGCGGTCTTCTGATTACGGTAGCAGAAAAAAATAGCGCTGATGGATAATGTGCATGATTACCGTCTATAAAGCAAAAGAGCACCGGGTTGTATTAATCCGATGCTCTTTGTCTTATATTTTTTTGTGCTCTTTATGCTTAAAACTGCATTAATTTCTGAACAGATTCATCCAGTCTGCCTTTCGCTAAGAAATTCTGCTCCAATTCTATCGCGAATGGGATCGGGGTATCTAAACTCGCACAGCGAATAATCGGTGCATCTAAATAAGCAAAACAGTTTTCGGAAATCCAGGCAGAAATTTCGCCTCCGATACCACCGAGCAAACTATCTTCATGCAAGAGCAATACTTTACCTGTACGCTTTACGCTTGCCTCAATCGCCTCATAATCCAAAGGAGATAAGGTTCTCAAATCCAGGATATCGATAGATATTTCGGGATGTTGTTTTGCATAATCAGTAGCCCAATGTACACCACTACCATAGGTGATGATAGATATATCGCTTCCTTCCTGTACGAGGCGGGCTTTCCCAATTTCAATAGTATAATAATCGTCGGGCACCAATCCGCTGACACTACGATATAAAGCTTTATGCTCGAAGAACAGCACCGGGTTAGGGTCTTCAAAGGCGGCCAGCAATAATCCTTTTGCATCTTCCGGTGTAGCCGGATACACTACTTTTAAACCGGGGGTATGGGTAAACCAGGCTTCATTGCTTTGGGAGTGGAACGGACCGGCGCCTACCCCTGCCCCTGTGGGCATACGCACCACCACATCGGCGTTTTGACCCCAGCGATAATGAATTTTGGCGAGGTTATTAATGATCTGGTTAAAGCCTACCGTCGCAAAATCGGCAAACTGCATTTCCATCATCGATTTAAATCCTTTGATCGACAAACCTAAAGCCGTACCGATGATCGCACTTTCACATAAAGGCGTATTGCGTACGCGCTCTTTGCCAAACAGCTCAACCATTCCTTCGGTTACTTTAAAGGCGCCGCCATACTCGGCAATATCTTGTCCCATCAAAATCAGTTCAGGATGTTTTTCCATAGACTGTCTGATGGCGTCGCTTACTGCCTGTATAAATTTCTTTTCTGTTTTCGCACAGGTATCGCTGATTACGGTATTCACCGCTTTGTAAGGAACAAATACGTCTGCTACCTCTTCTGCGGTATTCGGTTTGATGGCCTCTGCGGCAAAACCAATTTCCAGACCTGCTTCAATTTCTTTTTGAATTTCGGCTCTCAGGGCCTCAATAGTCCCCTCGTTAATAATCTTTTCTTTCTTCAGGAAGTCTTCAAAGTTTTGTACCGGATCTTTCTTACCCCATTCTTCAAACAATTCTTTAGGTACATATTTTACCCCACTCGCTTCTTCATGCCCACGCATACGGAAGGTCATGGCTTCGATCAGAATAGGTTTCTGTTCTGTAATACAATATTCACGCGCTTCTTTAATAGTATTATATACCTCAAGGATATTGTTACCATCTATAATTTTAGAAGCCATGCCATAACCAATTGCTTTATCGGCCAATTGCTTACATATAAACTGCTCACTGCTTGGTGTGCTCAGGCCATAACCGTTATTTTCGATCAAAAAGATAACAGGAAGTCCCCATACCGCAGCGGTATTAAGTGCTTCGTGAAAATCCCCTTCACTCGTACCGCCATCACCTGAAAAAGCCAAAGAAACTTTTTGCTCCTTTTTTAGTTTGTGTGCTAAGGCAATACCATCTGCAATAGCTAATTGTGGACCCAAATGCGAGATCATACCACAAATTTGGTGTTCGTTACTTCCAAAGTGGAAGGAACGTTCTCTACCTTTGCTATACCCTTCTTTCTTACCCTGCCATTGTAAAAACAGTTTAGAGAAAGGCATTTTTCTTGCCGTAAATACACCAAGGTTGCGGTGCAGGGGCATAATATATTCATCTGCGTCCAAGGCCATTGTGGCACCTACTGCAATGGCTTCCTGGCCAATGCCGCTAAACCACTTGCTTACCCTGCCCTGACGCAGTAAAATCAGCATTTTTTCTTCTATCATCCGGGGTTTCAAGAGCCCGGCATATAATTGTATGAGTTGGTCTTTATCGAATTTTTTATGATCGAAATGCATGAATTCAAAAATTTGGCCAAAGGTAGTATATTTTACGCATCAGCCCATTCCGATACCAATAATTGTAGGCCGGTTTTTAATGTTAAGCTAAGGTAAATTCCAAGAAAAACAGGTGGTTAAAACACTATATATTAAGTAATCGGACTAACTTTGGCGGATATTTAAAAGAAACATGAAGAAAAATATTCTATTTTCTGTAATACTTACCGCAACAAGTCTATCTGGTTTTGCCCAGATTCCCGCAGGGTATTATGATAATGCAACCGGCTATACGGGCTATGCGTTAAAAACAAAATTGTGCAACATTATTACCCTGGGTCATGTCGATCACGGTTATAATGGTCTGTATAATGGCTATCCGAATACTGATGTAGACCGCTATTATGAGAATGATGGTACGGTACTGGATATCTATTCTGAAAAACCAAGTAGTGTGGATGCCTATACTTACAGCTATACAGTTCCGGCTAACCGCTGTGGCAATTACAGTACAGAAGGAGATTGTTTTAACAGGGAGCACATGATGCCGCAAAGCTTGTTTAACAGCGCTTCCCCAATGAAAAATGACATACAGTTTGTGGTGCCTACAGATGGAAAAGTGAATGGCGTAAGGGATAATTTCCCTTATGGAAAGGTGAATAATCCTACCTGGACCTCGACGAATGGTTCTAAATTAGGCCCAAATGCATCCGCAGGATATTCCGGTACGGTATTTGAACCGATTGATGAATTTAAAGGAGATGTGGCCCGTACCTTGTTTTACTTTGTAACCCGTTACCAAAACAGTGTTCCCAGCTTTTCTTCGGGCAATATAATGGATGGAACAGCTACAAGGGGTTTATTACAATGGCAGGTGGACCTGTTGTTGCAATGGCACCAGCAGGATCCGGTAAGTCAAAGGGAAAAAGACCGGAATAATGCCGCCTATAATTATCAGGGCAACCGTAATCCCTACATCGATCATCCCGAATATGTAGACTGTATCTGGGGCAATACCAATTGCGCCCCGACTAGTGTCGCTACGATCAACACAACGAATACCTATATTGATGTGTATCCCAATCCGGCTAAGGATATCGTACACCTGAGTATTACCGCCAATGCCACCGATGCACTGGAAATGATGGTCGTGCAAAGCGTGGATGGCCGTGTTTTATGGACTAAAGATGTTCCTAAAGCACAGCAGTATCAGGGGCAAATTGACATGAGCACTTATCCGAGTGGTATATATATCCTAAAGATAAAGACCGAACAAGGTTTAGCCATCAAAAAGCTGATCAAGGAATAAATTGTTCGGTTATAATACAGCAAAGCGGCTTGCCCNNGGGCAAGCCGCTTTGCTGTATTTAAGGTATTATTTGATTATTGTTGAAAACGATAGATAAAGCCCACATTAATGATGGAATTTTTATAAGACTTGCTTTCTGAAATAATATAGTTGGAAAGCCCCTGGCGATATTGCGTTTGTATGGATATTGCTTTATTGAGATGAATGCCCAATTGCCCTTTAAGGCCCGAATCCCAGTTCGTCACGTTTTTCACCCCGATCACATTCCTGATTTTCTTTTGTGTAACCTGGTTGTTATACTGCAGGTTGAGGTTATTATTAAAATTGTGATATACATCCATCCCCACGGCCAGAGACACATATTTACCAATCTTATAGCCTATGGACGGCGCGATACCCAAGCCGAAGATATTGTTGCCGTAGACCATCTGTGTTTCTCCAATAGTATTGGCAGCTATCGCATTAGTACCTTCCGAATTGGTCATATCCCCACTGCCGTATGCAACGCCATACCGCATATTTTCAGAAAAGCGAATATCGGTTGAAGCCATGCTGACCGAAGCTTCTGAAAAGAAATTATCCCATTCTTTTCTCAGCACAACCCCTACATTATACTGAATATTACCTAAACTCGGTTTCCCGATATTGGCCAGTACGCCCACCTCTAAAGGCTTATTACCATTGCGCTTCCGATCGATTTCCGGATTAATGATTGGCTCAAACGCCGATTTACGTTCTGTTGTTGTTTTGCCGGCCTCTTTGTTATGTACGATTGCGGTTTGTACCGGACTGTCTGTTACCAATACCTCAGGAATTATCGTTTCCTTAGGCACAACTGCTACCGGCGCTACCGGTTTGATAAGTGCTTCTTTTTTGGGCATTGCGGGAACAAAATACGGATGCCCCTTTGCCGGCTTTTCTACAGAAACCGTGCTGCCCACCACGGGCACTTCATGATCTGCCACACCTTCTGTAGCAACTGCTACTGGTGTAGCAGGCTCCGGCACCTGCTTATTTTCTGCTTGGGCTGTATGTGATACCCTTTGGACTGATTCTTCCTGATTGATGAACCAAACGCTAAATGTGCCCAGCCCCAAAACCAATATGGCCGCGGCGGCTTTTTTATAGACTCCCCAAAAGGGCACTTTTTTCGGAGCTTGTTCTGGCTTAGCTGCTAATGCGCGCTCCATCGCCAACCAGCCTTTTTCGCTTGGTTGAAAGGTTTGATTTTCCCAAATCTCCTGCAGCTCATTATCGATCTTCCCCTTACTCATATTTGAAAATTGTGTGCTTTGGTCAATATACTTTTTAATGCTTTTCTCGCCTGGTGCAACAACCAATAAGAATGGTTTTCGGTTACGGTCAACACTTCGGCAATTTCTTTATGATTATACCCTTCAAAGACAAAGAGGTTAAAGACTATCTTCTGCTTTTCGGGTAATTTTTTTAATAGTAGTAGGATATCTGCGGCGGATAATTTCTGGTGTATCTCATTTTCGACAGGTGTGTCTTTCATCAATTGCTCATCTGCACTGTAAACGGTGTTTTTGTCTACTTCGTTCTTCATCGCATTGCTGGCCCTCAAGTGATCTAAACAGACTCGGCTCATGATTTTCTTAATCCAACCTTCGAAGGAACCTTCAGATTTATATTGGCCAAGGTTATTGTATATTTTCATAAAACCGTCATGCACCCACTGTTCCGCATCTTCGGTAGTGGGTGCATAACGGATGCTTACTTTCATTAAGGTGCTATAGTAAGTATAATAAAATTCCCTCTGCACCAGGGCAACGCCTTGAGTACAGCCATTAATCAGATATTGAAGCTTTTCGTCTATAATGTCCATTTACAGGATTCCTGTATTAATCATTTTTTACAAGCACAGGTACTACAAGCTGCTTCGCTGGCGAAGCCTTTGGCAGAGCAGCCGCTATATCCCTTTAATTCGCAGCTATTGGTCTGTGGGTTATAAAACCAACGTTGAAAATAAGCCTTACACAGTTCATTTGTCGGAACGGTGTCTTCGCAGGCAGCCCCTTCAGTTGCGCACTTTTTAGAACAGGCACTCAGTCCTATTAGTACACATGCTAAAATAATCAGATAAATTTTCATGGGCTAAAATAAATTTACAGATAAGGTTTACAGGGCTACCGTGGGGACTATTTTTTACATTTACAAGTATTACATTCTGCTTCTGTAGCAAAGCCTTTGGCAGAGCAACCGCCATATGCTTTTAACTCGCAGGTATTGGTTTGTGCATTATAAAACCAACGCTGGAAATAAGCCTGACAAAGCTCATTTGTCGGAACGGTGTCATTACAGGCACCACCCGCCGTTTCGCATTTTTTAGAGCAGGAGCTCAATCCTATGAGCATGACTGCTAAAATAGTTAAGTACGCTTTCATGGCTAAATTAAATTTTATGGATTGAATTTACAGGGCTAGCCTATTGATTACTTTTTACATTTACAGGTATTACATTCGGCTTCTGTGGCAAAACCTTTGGCAGAGCAACCGCTGTAGGCCTTTAACTCACAGGTATTGGTTTGTGGATTATAAAACCAACGCTGGAAGTAAGCCAGGCAAGCCTCATTTGTCGGAACGGTGTCATTACAGGCACCACCGGCCGTTTTACATTTTTTGGAGCAGGAGCTCAATCCGATGAGCAGGACTGCTAGAATGGTTAGGTACGCTTTCATGGTTAAAAATTAATGGGTTTTTGAAAAATATATAAGGGGTTTATAGGGCTTTTTCAATTATAAAGTACTAACTTATGCCATACGGTGGTTACAAATATGGCATTTGACCAAAATTCAGTTCCATTAAGCGTGCTGCTTCCGGCGAGGCCACCCAGGTAGCCTAACACTTTGCAGTCTTCCGAAACAACTTCTGAAGTCACATCTGCAATACAATCGCCATAATCCAGCACATACACTAACTGTCCCTGAAAAGTATACGATTTTATGGTTGCATCGTCGCAGGATTCCTGTTGCTGAAAAGCCAGCAGCCGTTCATCCACGCACTTTTTATTTTCTTCAGTGAAACGTACACGCTTGGTTTGGGTATTATCGGCGGTTGACCGCTCAATCTTTTGACAGCTACCAAGGGCAGTTATGGCAAACAGGGAGCACAACAGTACTAATATTTTCATGCTTTCTTTATGGTTTATAGGTGATCAGGTTAACCCTTGTATGACTGCTTATTTTTTATGGTTGTACAGATGCTACCTTAATCCATCCCTCATGAGCATGCAACATTTCACAGAAAGCCAGGTCGGGGTCTCTTTGGGTACAATTGTCAATTCGATTATAGGTTACGGTAAGGGCTGCAGCATGCGCATAATTGCGTAGTGCGGCATAATTACAGACCAGATAATCTTTATGATCATAGCGCAGGTAGGTACCTGTACAATCTTTAACTACAGTCATCCGGTAGCTTTGTCCTTTTTTTTGACAGCCGGACAAAAGCAGAGAAATAAAGGCAAAACAAATGATCAAATTAGTACGCATAGCTTTGATTTTTAATGGTTTACTCCTAAGCGCCAACATAGCGTAAGGCGCTTATACCTACATAGACGCACAATCGTTTAGCCATCTTAGAAATAATGAATAAAAAAAATAGTGCTGCAACATTGCAGCACTATTTTTCCTGAAAAGACAGCACTCCGTCTTAAAAGAGTACGGTAAGGTTCAAGACCAGATTACGGCCCGGCCGGTACAACTTCAGGATATCCAGATGCTCATAATACTGCTTATCAAATATATTTTGTACCGATACATTCGCATTTACTTTTGTATGACCTAAGCCAAAGGTCTTACCCAGGCCTGCATTCAAAATACTAAATCCATTGGAAACCCGCTCGCCATACTGTGCCGTACTCACCCTGTCTTGCTTGGCTTGTGTAATAGATTCTACATATATACCATACCCTTTTAGACCATATTCAAGTCGGTTTACCGATTTGAACGGAGGCATTAAAGGTAAAGGCCTGCCTTCATTATCCTGACCGATGCTGATTGTATTGGTGGATTGGATTTTCAATTCCGGCAGGAGTTGATAGCTTGCCAGCAGCTCCCCGCCATATAAAAGGGCGTTGGGTATATTACGATATTGCTTTACGCCGCTCGCACCAATGGTCATCGTACTGTAACCTTGTATACGCTGACCCACTATGTAGTCTTCAAAGCGGTACATAAATAGTTGCGGTGCGATAGACAATCCGTCGTGATGAAAAGAAAAACCAAGATTAGCATTCCAGGAGCGCTCCGTTTTCAGGTCTTTATTACCGATATAGTCAAAATTATCGAGCCTGTTGAATAGATAAAACGCATATAACTCCTGAGACGAGGCATTACGCTCGCCCCTGGCCAGCCCCGCTTGTAGCGACCAATGTGTATTGAATTGGTAGTCGGCCCGTACAAAGGCGTTAAACAGGATATGCATTTGTGCCAATGTTCCGGTAAAAATGCTGGACAAGGTTTGCCGGCCCATTTCAGAATAGATATCGGACCGCACATAATTGAGGGTTGCCCCCGTACTTAGACGAAACCGATCGGTCAGCCACACCTTATCGCTCAACTCTAAACCCGCAACGGTCCTACGCACATCAGGTAAGGTAAGCATAAACATTTCTGCGGCATGTTCGGGATACATGGTCATTTCAGCATGCAGCTTATTATCATACGCGTTGAGCTGTGCCCCAAAACTATGCCTGTTGCTTAGTTTCCAATTGGCTTTGGAATAAAAACCCATGGTCTGTGACGTACCCGGCATATCCATATGAATGGGTACCTGCCAGGAAGGCCGTTTGGTATCATCCATCGCATGATCGATAAAATTGTAGTAAAATTTTGTCTCCCAGCGATATAATTTCTGTGCAGCCGATTCATATACATGACTGATCGAGCCGATTTTGGCTTTGGCAAAAGAAACATCCATCGTCAAGGCCGGGTAGCCTATATTATACCCTTCGTCTTGTAAGTAATCAAAATGCAATTGGTGTTTTTGACTGAGCAGATAGGCCCCATTCAACCCCAGGTTCCATTTGTTATATTGGGAGAAAAGAATCTCTTGTCCTTTACCTGCGGTATAATTACCGGCACGGCGAAACACAGCATTGGCCCCCAATGCCAGTCGCTTGCCGGAATATTGGAGCGCGGCAATGGTTTGCATGGCTTGGGCATTGGTTTCATATCCGGCACCTGCCAATCCGGTCCAGGATACGGCATTATTAGGCTTGGCTTTTTGCAAGCTGAAATTCAGGCCTCCGCCTACGCTGGTGCCATATTGCGCTTCATTAGGACCAAAACTGACCTGGATACTCTCTAAATTATTGGGTTCCACATAGGAACTGACCGGATCCATGCGATCGGTGCAAGCCCCGAACACCTGCATCCCGTCTATCGTTGTATTGATCTGAGCGGCGCTCAGGCCCCTAAGGGTGGGTTCCATTGCAAAATTACCCCTGCGAATCATAGATACGCCTTTGATCCGCTCCAGTAAACGATCTACAGGCAATTGCAGGTCATTTGTCTTATATTGTTTTTGTATTGCATCATTGCGCCAGGCCGTTACCTGTACATCCGTAAGCAGCGTAGCCTGCTTAGTCGTATCGGGCATCTGTTGTGCCTGTGTTGTGCATAGGCCTGCACTACACAGCATCGTGTATATAAAAGTACGCATAAAGCCATCTTTAAGGTTAAAACCGGCACCACTTCATCATCCCGAAAATATAGGCATGGTGAAGTAGTGCCGATCGGTTAGAATAAAATATCGATATAGGCATCTGCAAGCAGCACGGTATTTCCGTCTGACAATTTCAGATGCAGGCGCCAATCGCCGGTCATCGTATAATTTACTTTTCCCTTATAATGTCCGTTGCCTACACTTACAGGACTAATGTTGTTTGGAGAGCCATGCCCCATAGAAGGCATTTCGGGTGTCATTTCTAAGGAAAGATGGTCTACTCCCGGAAAATCCATCATGGATACTTTTTTATGAATGGTCAGTTCAATATCATTCATCCCTACTTTCCAGACCAGGGGTCTAACCAAAGAAACGATATAGGTATTATTGTCTGTACCCACACCGGAACTCATTATTTTTGTCGGGAAGGAAGTAACGCTTACCGGAATACTTACCGAACGGCCGTTAACCGTTACATTAATCGCCCAGGAACCATCTGCCGTACTCGGCATATTAAAGATTACCGCACCTGCATAGCTTTTTTCTGCCTCGGCATACACAACTTGCTCAAAGGGAGCGGAATGCGTCATAGAAGTCATGGTCATTACGGGGCTTATCGAAACCGTAGCGGTATTAGTGGCGGCCCCGGCGGGGTCTTGTACGGTTACATATACTCTATTATACCCGGAGAAAAGCAGGTTTGAGTCGGCATATAAGGTTACGGTATAACTATCAGCTGTGCGGGCTGTACCGATTTGCTTTTTGGTCAGGCTTTCTACAGCAGGTTTTGGGGTATCTTTCGTTTTACAGGAAGTGTAGGTGCATAATGCTGCCGCTATGAATAAAAGGGAGAATATCTTTTTCATTTAATTTTAAAATTGAGTTTATGTAAAGAGGAGGAATACCCTAGCGTACGCAGACGCAAGCGATACAAATCAAATTGTACCGATAGGTAT
This sequence comes from Taibaiella sp. KBW10, assembly GCF_003852495.1. Classification (GTDB taxonomy): domain Bacteria; phylum Bacteroidota; class Bacteroidia; order Chitinophagales; family Chitinophagaceae; genus Edaphocola. The sequence goes on from NZ_QAJI01000001.1 coordinate 172,527, forward strand.
ACCAAAGAACCACAAACCATCAGGCTTGTGCTATGCAATAAAAACTAAATGATAAAATTGGGTGGATGAAAAATGGTATTGTGGTATTCTTTTACCGCAGTTTGCGGGTGAATATTGTAGGTAGGTGCTAGCGCAAAGCTGCTCCATTCAGGCAGGATAAAGCTGGCTTTATTACAATAATAAACGGCCTCCTGAATACTCTTCTTCCCTTCTTTACTATTGTCATCGTCTTTCTTCAGCTGTTTGGACAACTGACATTTACCATTACAATGTAATTGGGGTTTTGCTTTATTCTCACAAAGGTTTTGCGCAATATAATCCTGATTGATCTTGTAATCTATATAGATCACTACTTTACTGAGCGCCTGTAGCAGCGTTGATAAGAACAGTAAAATAATGATGCCTTTTTTCATGAAATGCAAAGGTAGGGTGTTTGCATTATATTATGATATTCAAATACTAAAAGGTTATAAAAATGATAATCAAGCGACAAATAAAGTGTCTTTAAAATCCGAGGTACCTAGAATGGATATCCTATAGCCAGGTTGAAAATAAGATTGTCTTTACGCCATGCTTTGGAGGTAAAATCGATCTGGTTCAGCACCCACTTATCGCCATCGGCCAACCAGGGCTTGCGCATAGGCATCCCAAAATCAAAGCGTAATACGAGGATAGAGAAATCCATTCTTAAACCCAAACCGCCACTAACGGCAATATCTTTTATAAAATTTTTGGAAAACATACCTCCGGGAAAATTAGGATCATCCCGCAGCATCCATACATTCCCTGCGTCTATAAAGGCTGCCCCTTTTAACCAGGTAGAATATAGCGGCACCCTGAATTCGGTATTGGCTTCTATCTTGATGTCGCCAAGCAATTCCAGGTAGTTGGTACCCGTACTGCTACCATGGAAAGAACCGGGACCTAAAAACCGCGAACGAAAGCCTCTCAGACTGTTCGCACCACCCACAAAGAATTGTTTGATATTGGGCATTTTGTACGAATTACCATAGGCATATCCTGCGCCCAGAAATAGACGGTTGGCCCACATATTTTCTTTCCCAAAAGTCTTGTATACCCGGAAATCGGTTTGCATTTTTATATATTGAGCGTACTGCGTACCGAGTATTTTTTCGGGCGGTTTGCTCAAAGATGTTTTCTGTGCCAGGCCTAAAATATTTGCAGATAAATCCACCAAGCCGTCAAAAAAGAAATTGACATCTTTACGGCCACCGATCTGGGAATTGTAGGTGAACTGATACGTAGGTCCTATGATAATACCATTGAACAAGATATTGTCAATATAGAAATTAGAGGCATCCTTAAACGTATCTGTCTTAACATAAGTAATATTGATCGGATAGAGTTTATGGTCTTTATTGATTGATTCTTTCCATTGATACCCTAAGCTAAAATTGAAGGTATTAAGGCGATAGGCTGTTTGTCTCAGGTAATAATTATAAGCCAATTTCACATAGCTCCGGGGAATAAAGGCACTGTTGGTCGACAGGTTAAAGGTACGGCCAAAGAGCAGACGTGGCACCGAAAGGTTTGTCTCAATACCGGTCTGGTAGAGATTGGGCAACTTCTGGCTACCTCCATACTGTATTTCAAATCCACCGGATACTTTGATCTCCAGTTGTTCCGCTCCCTTGAAGATATTTTTATGTTTCCAGCCAACAGACAAGCGGGAACCTACCCTGCTGTCATTCTGCGAGAAACCGGCCGCTTCAAAATTCAGCGATTTGGAAGGATAGGGCGTAAGATTATATAAAGCCGTAAGTAAGGGCTGCCCCGTGCTGTCATAAATATCAGTCAGGTCACTCTTAATAAATTTAAAGGCATTAAGGCTCACCAGACGGTTTAAAGAAAGGTTTTGCTTTTTCTTACTGTACAGGTCGCCTGGCTTCAGGTGTATCGCCGTTTTAAAAATGACCGGCTTAAAATTTTCTCTTCTTCTGATCACATGGTAATGTTCATAAGTCACCGTATCCAGGTTCGTTCTTCTTCTCCGGGTAGTATCATTAGTGGTTTGGGCGATATAATTGGTATTAAGGTAAACATCTTTGATGCGGTACTGCTGATAGGTTTTGGGCTGCATCACATCATATTTCAATTCCATTCTTAAATCAATCGAATCGGTACCCGTACCTGTATCGATCTTTGCAATAAGAAAATCAGGTGAAAAGTAATAATAACCCATGTTCTTCAGGTGATCATCTATGCGATCACGATCTGCCATGATTGCATCCAGCAAATAAGGATTGCCTCTTTTCAGGAGCGATTGCGCCGCAATACCTTGTATCTCTTTGGCAACTAATACCGTATCCCCGGTTAGGTACTCTACTTTTCTAAAATAATAGCGTTTACCGGCCCGGACTTCAAACTTGCCGGTGGTTGTCTTTTTCAGTGTATCATCGATGCGTGTGGACACAATCTGCGGGCCGAAATAGCCATTATTTTGCAGCATGTTGATGATGATCTGCTCATTACGTTTTAGGTTAAAACTCTCTCCTAAAACAGGCGCTTCTCCAATTTTGTCCCGTACATATTTCCGCAGTCCCTTTTCCGATTTGGGCTCTCCGGCGAGGTTATACATAGTCAGTTTAAACCGTACGCCAAATATCTTTTTATTCCGTTTTGGGCGGATGGCTTCTGAAAGTATTTCCTCTAAATAAGCTTTTTCTTTATTGGCACTGTCGATGACTTTTACCGTACTGCCCAAATATAAAGTCTGCCCCTTGGCCAAATACTTTGTATTGGAACAAGAGGTACCTAACATTGCAATCACAAGCAATGTCACTAGTCCGGATAATATATGCTGCTGGTTTCTATTCACGTTAAGGTTTGCTCGGGGTGTTAGTGATGCTTAGGGCTGCTCTGTCTTTTCGCTCCTGTAATTTTTTGGCCTCTGCTTCCCTCTTTTTACGCATAAAGGCACGGTATCGTTCCTGCCCCATCAACAGGGAGCGGAAGCGGTTGTATTCTAAAGAAAAACGGAAACTCAAACCGGTCTCGATCAGGTAGCCGTTGATAATATTCTGCAATTCGCTCTTACGATATCCTCTTAATATGTATTTCCCATCGGGAGTAAGCAAATAATCGGCCGACAGGTTTCCGGGCAGATAGCTCGGGTTTGTGACGCCTGCCGTTTGTCCTTCCAAAGCAAAATCATTTCCTATAGTCACCTTAAGCCTATCGTTGAATAATCTTTTAGAAGCTGTAATATTAAAATCAGTACGGTTTACTTTCGATCCCGTAGAGAAATCTTCGGAAGTGTTCACGCCAAAATCAAGCTCAATACCCTTGATCAGGTCGCCGGCCATACGATTCATCTGCTCGCTTAAGAAACGGCTGGCACTTTGTCTTACTGCATTCTCAATGCCCAATCCACCACCACTGGAGCTGAACGGATCTTCTGCAATGAAACGGCCCAGTAAGAGTAAAGAGACGACTTGCTTGTTCATATCGGAAGGATTGTTGCGCATATCGCTCAACTTACTTTCCACAAAGGACTTCACACTTTCATTAACGGTATTTAAGCCGCCTTCTTGTACGATAATATCAAAATTGATGGTTGGCTTCAACACTTTTCCGCTCATTTTCAACAATACCTGGAATGGCATACGTTGGCGGTACTGGTTCAGGTCTGCAGCATCCTGACCTTGTTTCTGTACAAGGTCATAAGGGGCAGCATCGGCTTTATAGACTGCTGTAATGTTGACCTCAGCGTCTAAGGGATCGCCGGCCAGCATGATCATGCTTCCTTTCTGTATCTTAAATTTCTTTTTAAGCAGGTTATAGTTCAATTCATAGTAACCATCTTCCAGTTCATAAGAACCGGTCAGGGTCATACTTCCATCCGAACCTAAATTAGCATTTAAGAAAGAAGTCCCTTTTACATTCAGGCGATCGCCCGTTTCGGGATCAATCAATACGGTAAACTGCGCGTTCTTCTGGATATCTACATTTACATTCAGTGAAGAACTTTGAGACAAAAGGTATTTTGCTTTTTCCAGGTTCATTTCCGTAGAGTCTACCCATCCGCTGTCTCTGCCATCGTAGAACATCACAATACCGTCATTAGCCACTAAAGCAGGATTATCCAACATCGCGTAACTAAAATCGGTGCTGTCATGAATCGTAATATTACCATCAACCGCAGGCGAAGTCATATTGCCATGCAAGCCAATATTCGCACTCAAAAATAATTTTCCGTAAATGGACTCATTATCTTTTGAAGTAGAATTCATCGCCTGCCAGTTATTAGCAGCAAAGGTCATATCCAGGCTATATTCGGTAAAATTCTTGGTATTCAATCTTCCGGATAAGGTGGCCAGTTTATTATATTGATCGTAAATTTTAAATCGATCGAAGTACAGACCTCTGTTCCGGTCAAATCGGATCGTTTCCTCCGGCATGCTCATATAGGTATTGAACATCGACAAGGTTGTCTTCAGTTGGTTCGTCTTCAGCGTTCCTTCAATCAAAGGATTGGCTACTGTTCCTTTAATATCAAGATCGCCGGTGATGCTACCGCTGCTATTTTTTAAATTCCCGAAAGTAAGTCCCTCCATACTTTTGAGGCTAAAGGTTTTGAAATTGGCTTTAAAATCCAGTTCATTATTATCAATCGGTTTCAGGTTATAATTCCCTACAATCGAAATATCATTATCATAACCGGTCAGTCGGGCATCAGCAAAATAGCTATAGGCATTTTCATTTTTCACATGAGCGCTCAGGTTGCCCAAAGTAGAGCCCATGACAAATAAAGAATCAATTTTAACATCTCCCGCCACTTTAGGGAAACTGTCCCGCATATCCAGGTCGGCATTCACAAACAGCTTACCATCTGCCAAGACCGTATCCTTACTGATCATTTTGGTGAGGTTCAGGATGGCAAAATTCTGAATATTGATATTTAAAGGACTATTAAACATGGTATCTTTACTCTTCACACTGATCAGCTGATTGCCCTGATTCAAGGCCAGGTCATTGATGTAAATACCTTTGTCGCCGCCAAATACAATCCTGTTTAAAGGATTGACCGTCCAGTCATCATAGTTAAGTTTCAGCCCTCTTTGCAGGTTAAACACAAGATCATTATCCTGATTAATAGAGGTGGTTACGCCCAAACTAAATTGATCAACACTTTGATTATCGGTTAGGTTAAGGAAAGAACTGATACTATCGTGTCTTAAATAGCCAGACAGGGAGGAATTATAAAACTGGATATTGCCTTTAGAAAATTTATTAAGCCCGGCTACATACATCAGGCTGCTGTCCTGCTCTACGGCAGAGAAAGAGAAAGTATCCAGATACATATCTGCATAGCGCACTCTTTGTGCAGCCACACCGATGTTTAAAGATAAAGGATTGATGATCGAAAAGAAACGGATCGTATCGAAAGGCCGCAGTTCCGGTACCACTTGCCGGAACAGGCGGTGGTACGCCAAGGTGCCAGAGAGGTTCATATCATAAGCCAAAGGAGCATTCCCTACGGTATCCGAAATGTGATAGTATTTATTGATATGCGCCAGTAAAGCATCGCCCATTTTGGTCAATGGAATTTTACCGGTTAGCTTCGCATTAATAATATTGGCCACATTAATATCGATATCCTGCATGCTGTCATTGTCCGGGTGGGACAATACATACACACTGTCAAACATATATGTTTTTCCATTGGAAGTTACGAAGGGACTGCGCACACTCAGCTCCGCGTTAGGAAAATCGGGATTGGTGGACAATACATTGGCATACACATCTCCGGTAAATTTAAATTCATTATCCATGAATTTAAGGGCCTGCAGATCTAAGAGGTCGATAGCCATATTGGCCGTAACAGCAGGATATTTACTTTTAAAGTTAAATACCGATTGCAGGTTCAGGTATGCATTCGGATCTTTCGACTTCAGGTCTAACTGGCCTTCCTGGTTTTTGAGAAAGCCCAATGCGGTAATATTGGTATAATTATATCCATGATAAAAAGCCTGTAAGATCGTTGCATCAATATCGGCATTCATATGTTTGGGATCGAAACCGGTTCCTTTCACTTTCCCGGAAAGCGTAATGGTCCCCAACTGATCCTGCATCCGGAGGATTTTACCAATATTAAAGGTCTGTGCGTTCAGGTATAGGTCATAAGATTCCTTACCCGGTTTATTCATTGCAAAAACGCCTTTAAGACTCGCATTACCATCGGAAGTCCGGATCAGGAGATCGGGATTATACATCGTTGTTGTCCCGTTAATTTTTCCCGACAGGGCAAACCAGGCCGGAATATCAATCTGCTGGCGCACCGAGGCAGGCACGAAAGAATGAATGTCTTTTTCCGAACTTTTCAGGTTTTTAATATTCAGCGCATAGCGCAATTTATCAGCATCGGGTAAGCCAAAGAGCTGCCCGCTCAGATCTACCTGTGTTTGTTGTAATCCTTGTAAGAGCAGTTTCTGTATATTCAGGTTGCCCACCGTACCATCGGCCAGTAAGGTAAAGTTGACTTTTTGGTTCTTATAGTCTCTTAATTGCTGTTTCTGTGCCTCCGGCAAAAAGATAAAGAGGTCTTTAAAGCTCAACACGGACTGTTTCAGCGCCAGGTTCAGCTTCATGGCCGATAATTCTTTGCTCAAAGATTCTAGAGAGCGATAGCTGACCGCAATCTTATCCTGTATCAGGGTTTGCGGGGTTTTCAGATACAACTCATCCAATATAGCCCCTCGTTGATGATAAATAAATTTAGTGCGGAAGGTTTGAATATCCAAGCCGCTTTTTTCATTTAAAGAAAGATTTTTGACATTGCCCATTATGGTATCGGCACTATACATCAGCTCGCTACCCGTAAGGTAGAAATGCTGAAAGCCCAAATGAGAATAATCCATACCCGATTTCAGCTTGGGTGTATTATCATCATCAAAGGCAAAGGCTACATCTTTAAACAAGAGGTCATTGACCCATACCCGCCAGCTACCACCGGTGGTATCGTTTGCCGCTAGGGGTTTCGGTGTTTCTTTTTTTGCTTTTTGGGTATTTTTATGGAAAACGACACTGGAATTCGTTTGATCCAGGTTTAAATAATTAATCTTAATCTGCTGTTGCAACAAACTGAACCAAGGCATCGCTGCCTCTAAAGATTTAGCCTGTATACTAAAATCCATTGCAGATTCTTCGTCCTTAAACGCAAAATCGGCTTTATTCAATCGCAGCTTATCCACCACTAATACCACTTCTATCGGTGCGGAAGTATCTTCCGGAGGCGGCGGTAAGGAAGATGGCCTGGCATAGAAATAGGAATTAATATTGTCACCTTTGAAATCGGCCACTTCAAAACGCATATTGTTCAGGTCGATTTGTCTTGGTTTCAAGACCAGACTATTGACCCGGATACCGAAAAGAGCACCACCAATGGTATCGTTAAAGCGATAGCGTGTATTCTTTATTTCAATCAGCCCGGCATCAATGTATATCGGAGAAGCTTTGGCTGTATCCACCACTTCTTTTGAGGTGGCTTCTTTCTTGCCCACAAAGGAATCCACAACAAACTGGTAGTTAAAATTCGTGTCTGTTGCGGTACGGTACATATTAATATCGGCACCTTCCAAACCCAATTTACTTACTGAGATTTTTCCCTCAATCAATTTCAGCATATTGATACTAATATCCAGCTGATTGACCCAAACCATGGTATCCTGTCTTTTATCCAGTACCAGTACTTTACTGAGGTTGACCGCAGAGGGTATACTGAAGTCAATTTTCCCGATCTCAACTTTGGTATCCAGCTTTTTTTGAAGGTAGGAGACCGCGTATTTTCGAATCTGTTCTTTCCCCCATGGCGTATTGATGGCCACAACGACCCCTACCACAATAAGAATAATGGCTAATATGACGTATAGTATAACTTTTAGGACTTTTTTCATTTGCGTATCCTCACAAAAATAAGGTCAAATTTGTTTATTACCTATGTTTAAAGGATAATTTACATTTTTTTCATCTATAAATGCGCCTCAGGCCTGCATTCTGACAAAATATTAACTGTATTGCAGGTCATCACACAGCACCTGGCCCTTGTTCTGCCCGTCAAACTGGATGATGAGATAATCTTCTTTGGGTAACAGTAACTGATCTTGCACATAAGCCGTGGCATCAAAGTCCACAGGGAAGATACAGAAACGGTATTTATGATGATTTAAACCCTGCTCCCGGATGATATTGAATTGTGCCGCCTTATCCAGCTCCATTTCGTACAAGTCTTGTGGCTTGATTTTATAGAACGTATAATAGTCTATTGCCAGTAATTGCCGCAACACTTCATCTCCCGGATATTGCTGCTTAAAGAAGGCCTCTATCACTTCGTATACCTGCTTAAGGGTATGATGGTGAAATTCATGCTGCGCCACAAAGGCTTCGCCTAAGCCCATCAGGCAATCAAAAATACTGTACCGTTCTGCGATGTATTTCAGGGCATGACAAGCGCGTTTTTTATTCCAGTAAATCTCTAAAGCATTCTCTAAAAGGGTGACCTGGTATAGTTCTCCTTCACTTAAGAAATTACTGCGGATGATCTGATACGGTGGCTCCGGATCAAATTCATAGCCGTATTGGGCATATTTTTCCCGTACCGGTGTGCCTTTCAGGAATTTCAGGAATCCAAGTTGCAGTTCCGGTGGATACAGTTTGAAGGTTTCCTCAAAACTGTATTTCAGGTCAGCCATATATTCCAGGGGCAGCCCCACAATCAGATCCAGGTGCATTTCGATACGCTCTTCCAAAGATTTAATGACCTTGGCGGTTTTATCGAAGTTTTGTTTGCGGCTCACCTCCAAGTTGCTCTGCTGGTTCACCGTTTGAATCCCTATTTCAAAACGGAACAATCCCTTGGGTACTTTCTCATTGACAAAAGCAATGATATCGGGATGTACAATATCGGCTGTAATCTCAAACTGGAATACGTTTTCGGGCCGATGATGGTCGAGGATAAACTGGAACAAGTCCAGGGTAAAATCTTTTTTGATATTAAAAGTCCGGTCCAGGAATTTAATAGTCCGTCCGCGTTGCATCAGGTACAGGAGATTATCCTTGATGGTCTGCATCGGCAGGTACCGTACCTTATTATCCAGGCTGGCCAGGCAGAACTCACATTTATAAGGGCAGCCGCGGCTGGTTTCGATATAGCAGACTTTATTATGTAATTCCTCTGCAGTATCGTACTGGTAAGGATTCCGGTCTTCCAGTTGTTTTACATCAAACTGCACCGATTCTTTATTATAATGAATGTGCCCCTCTTCTTTGTAGATCAGGTTGGGTACAAAAGAAAGCTGCGGATAGTTGCTGATAAAACGTTCAAAAGGAATCTCCCCCTCCCCTACAATCAGGTAATCCACACAATCTTCGGCAATAACCGTTTCCCACTCATAACTAACTTCCGGTCCACCCAGAAGAATTTTCGTCTCCGGGCTGATCGCCTTAATTGCTTTAGCCGCAGTGATGGTCTGGGTGATGTTCCAGATATAACAGCTAAAACAGACCACCTCATAATCGGCACAATATTGGGCAATATCCTGCGGATCGTTCTTAATCGTAAATTCATGCATATCCAACGCTCCTTTATCTTTATTCAGATCGTAGAGGATGCGGATCGCAAGATTCAGATGTATATATTTTGCATTTAATGTCGTCAGTAATACCTTGGGCATGTGGCAAAGATAATACAGCGATAGGACATGTGGTGTTTATAGCGCTATATAGATTACTGTTTCGCCTCTATAATGAAAGTAGGCTTGAATATCGTAAAGGACAAAAACAATGATTCAACATATAATCATATTGTTATCAAGCGCGTCTCCATAAATGTGAAGTGGTATAGCGACAATTATATCTTTGTAAAAGTATAGCATCATTTGTGTCAGGCTAAAAGCAACAAACACGAAAACATTTTTTATATTTATACCATAAAACCCATAACTCATGAAAAATTACCTTAGCCTGCTTTTATGTGTATCGATGCTGCTCCTTATAAGCTGTAGCGGCTCGGATGTGTATCAGGGCAATTGGAAAGCAACCGATATGAGCGGAAATAAATTTGAAATAAATTTTGCCCCTAAGCAATTTACGATTAAAGAAACAAATGGCAAGATCGCCACCTATGCGTATACCCAAAATAAGATTAAGATTCAGAATTCGGTTAAAAGTTATGGGATTACGCTGGCCGACGGAAGAATGTTTACCATCACTTTCCCCCTTGCGAAAGAGGCCGGTAAAGCCATCATAACCCTTGACAATAAACAACCTCTTTATATCATCAGCCGGAACGCCTATATAACATACAAAGATTTTTATTCCCTGACCGGGCAACCATAAAGACGCAGCATGTTTATACATAACCCTTAAAAAATTAATGATCTGAATTGGTGATCATATTCTTTTCACTTGCTTGCTTAGCTTCAACTACCCTCGAAAAGCATGCGCCATCTTCACTTCCGACGTGAGGAACAATCTCTAGTGTAAAAATTATATCATAATTGACATCAAAGCGTTGTCGTCTCAGCCTAATAATCATTCAATAAAAAATCATGAAAGAACATTCCTATACCGCGACTATTGAATGGACAGGTAATAATGGCTCGGGCACAGACCATTATACACACTATGAAAGAAGCCATAAGATTATTATCGAACAGAAACCGGTAATCGAAGGTTCTTCCGACCCCGCATTCCGGGGAGACAAGACCAAACATAATCCGGAAGAGCTGCTGGTTTCGGCACTTGCTTCTTGCCATATGTTATGGTACCTGCATTTCTGTGCGACCCATCAGGTGACGGTAGTCGCTTATCAGGACGAGGCACAGGGCTTTATGACAGAGGAAACCAATGGAATGGGCGCTTTTAAAGAGGTTATTTTACATCCGGTAGTAACGGTTAGTGAGGAACACATGTTGACAAAGGCAGCGGAATTGCACCAACAAGCAGCCGCGTATTGCTTTATTGCCCGTTCGGTACGGTTTAAAGTAACACACAAACCTATTATCAAATTGCAACAACCCTCATAAAGACAGCAGCGCTGTAGCCGGCTGCTATGGCTATTATGATCCCCTTGATATTTTAATACGATCCCAGATTAATTTCAGGTAATAATGAATCTATCCTACACCCATAAATATGACTTCGGCCTTATTCAATATGGTGTTGAGGGCATAGCGATTAAGCCGAGGTTATCAAAACTCCCCCTTTTTATTCCCTGGGAAAATATCGCCTTTATTTCTCCTACACCTTCGGTAAAGGAAACACAAGGCACTTGGCAAACGTTCGAGGGTAAAGACTTGATGGCGCCTGATGTTTTAAATACTCTTGAATTCTTTTATATAGACATTGTGCTCAAAAACAGGCATCAACTGAAGATGCCTCATTTATCTTTATGGCAAAGCATGCGCTTCTGGATGGGTTTTCCCGATATCAAACCAACCTATGGTGCTGATGATCAACCCAAGAAGAATGAGGGATTTCTACGCTATCGACTCAAAAAAAACAGTTTAAACCGGCCACTAGCGGAACTGCTCTCCTTCCTCGCTGCGCACACAAAATATGATTTGCTTTGTAGCCTCGACTAAACAAACACCGCGCTTTCCTTTTATACAATAGCTCTATTACGAAGCGCGGCTTAAGACAGCATCGCTTTTTACTTTTTAAAGGTATTTTCCAACAAAAAATCGATAAAAAGGAAGCGTCAAAAAAATATCTTATTTAATTTTCAATAAATTTTGAAAGTTAAATAAGATGTGTATCTTTGTATCAGAAAAAACGATCATGAAATTAGCAGAAGCCAAAGAGAAATATGTACAAACCTGGGGAATGTTAGCCTCTAACTGGGGTATTAACCGCACCATGGCTATGGTACATGCCTTATTGCTGGCGAGCGGCAAACCGCTATCTACCGATGAGATCATGGAGGCCTTAATGATTTCGAGAGGAAATGCAAATATGAACCTGAGGGATCTGATTGGCTGGGGCATTATCCGTAAAGAAATTATCAGAGGCGAACGTAAAGAATATTTTGTGGCCGAAAAGGATATCTGGTTTTTGTTTAAACAGATCTTAAAAGAAAGAAGAAAAAGAGAGATTGAGCCGGTGATTTCGAGTATTGAAGAGTTGAGAACTATCGATGAAAAAGGACCCGAAACCGATGAGTTTATAAAACTGATGAGTGATATGCTCAATGTAACATCTAAAATCAACAATATTATGGACCTGGCGATCAAAAGTGATGAACACTGGCTCTTGGGGAAAATAACCAACCTTATCAAATAAGGTTTTTTATTTAGCATTAGTTTTCAATATTTTCTGAAAATATATTTATTACAAGATGTTCAATATATTATCATACGGTATTTACTTAAGCATCAGTTGCTATATCACCCTTTATGTTGGTTGGCGGTTTTACAGTTTAGGAGCAGTGTATTTACAATACCTGCTTAAAGAAGAGAAAATATGCCGTGCCATCAATAAGACCTTGCTGACCTGCTATTATCTGGTAAATATGGGCTATGCCGCCTATTGCCTGAGCGATTGGGAAGACATAGAGCAATGCTCGCAACTCATCGCCTTTGTATCTATAAAGACAGGAATCATCATACTTGTCCTCAGCGGTCTGCATTATATCAATCTTAGTGTCCTCTATTTTTTAAGTAAAAAACAGTTCACCCTCAAAAACACTTCTATATGAACACGCCCTTCAATCTCATCGCCTACATCGTTTACCTTCCGGTAGCCATTGTCATGACTATTGCCGTCGCCAACCAACTGTTCAAAAACGGCCGTATATTTATGCTGGATATTTTTCACCAGAAAGAAGACATCGCCTATGCCACGAATGCTTTGTTTAAAATGGGTTTCTATTTGCTCAATATCGGTTTTGCCCTGCTCATCATCAGAATTTATACCATCATGAGTGCAGAAGAATTGATTGTAAGACTAAGTACTAAAATCGGCGGCTTCGCTATTTATCTGGGCATTATAATGATGCTTAACCTCCTTTTATTCATGCGCGGCAGAAAACAAGCCCGCCGGGCACAACGCAACATCGCAATACAAAACAATCGTAGTATAGATTTTGAATAATCACCGGAAACCCTGCGTGCCCGGATAAGGTTTGCAGGGTTTTAAAACATCTTTTTATGAAAAGGTTCTATCAATATGATTTTTACATCCAACTAGGTCTGTTCCTTTTGAGTGTAGCCATGCTCTGTTTACATTTTCTGGCACCTGGATTACAGTATAAAATGTTCACGAGTAGCGGTAGCCTTTTAACCGTCCTTTACCTCGTTCCTGCCATCAGTTATATTATTCGCTGCCGACAAGCCTATCCCAAAGACTATATCTTCAAATTAAGCGGCATAATTGTCTTCCTACAGCTAACCGCACCCATATGGATCATTTTCGGCTTTATTTTTATCTATAAGGCAGGCCTGTTTGCCATTCCTGTTTTAATCCTGCTGGTTATTTTATGGTTTATAGGAAGAGGGCTTTATGTCTTCCACACCTATACAACATACCGGCAGTATGGCCCTTCGGGTACAAAAGAAGGTGCTGATGCACCAAACGACGCCTCCGATCTCTCTCCAAAAAAATAAATTTATAAACACCTCAACCGATATTTTATGAAAACGTTTCTAAAATATGATTATTACTTCCAACTATTCCTGTTGCTGGCCGGCATCGGACTAATTCTCACGGAACTGCTTTTCACAGGCCTTGCTTATTCCGGCGCCCTCTATGTCTTCATCGGTGGCGCACAACTGCTCAGCTTTTTGATAAGATTATGTATGCCCTACAAAAAGTCTGTCCATTACATAGTATATGGATTTATGATCTTACCGGTATGGTTGATTATTATGCTGTTCCTGCTCGATGGGATCAATGACGGAGCAAGCAGAAAGCTCTTCCTATATTGCTTGATTGCAGCCTTATTTTACAGCCCTTTAATGGCTATATCCTATATAATGGATTGCCGTGCCACCTATAGAAGACTAACTTTCAGAATACAAAAATTCCTTAACCTTAGCAATTAGGATTTATGAAAACGCTACAACACCATACATTGATATATGATAAGGATTGCCCGATGTGTACGCTCTATTCACAGGCCTTCATCAGCTGCGGTATGTTAGATGCCCAAGGCCGAAAACCATATGCTGCTATAAAAGAAGATAGCTACTGCGGGCTGGACCGCAACAGGGCGCGCAATGAAATTGCACTGGTCAATACCCAAAATAATCAGGTGCTTTATGGCCTCGATAGCCTGCTCTTGATTATCGGCAACCGCTTTCCGCTATTGGCAAAAATGGCAAGGATTGCGCCCTTGTATTGGTTGTTTAATAAATGCTATGCATTTATCTCTTATAACCGGAAACAAATCATGCCCAGCCGTATTAAGGAAAATGAGATCGCTTGTACGCCCGATTTCAACTTGCGTTATAGAATAAGCTATATTCTTTTTGTCATGCTCTTTTCCAGCATTATACTCAGTTTATACAGCCCAAAACTCGGTAACTTTTTACCACAACAAGCTCATTTTACCAGAGAACTGCTGATCTGTACCGGGCAAATCGCCTGGCAAACCTTATGGCTAAAACGCAGGCTGGGAAAGGAATATTGGGATTATATCGGCAATATGATGACGGTTTCCCTTATAGGAACTTTATTACTCCTGCCCTTACTATTTATCCAGACCAGCGCCCTATTCTCTCTGGCTTACTTCCTCGTTGTAGCGGGAATCATGCTTGCAGAACATTACCGGAGAATGACCCTATTAAATCTGGGTATCCTGCCCAGCATCAGCTGGGTGGCTTTTAGACTCGTCGCGCTCGGTATCATCTTCTTAATCGGATAGTTATGGCAAGTATATATTTAGAGACCTGGATCAATGCGCCGAGACAACTGGTTTTTGACCTGGCCAGAAGTATAGACCTGCACCAGGAATCCGCCCGGGAGACGAATGAAAAAGCGATTGCCGGCCGTACTTCGGGTCTGATCGGATTAAACGAAACCGTTACCTGGCGCGCCAAGCATTTAGGATTTTATCAGGAGCTGACCACAAGAATCACACTAATGCAAGTACCGGAGCGCTTTGAAGATGTGATGGAAAAAGGTATCTTTAAACGCTTACACCATATCCATTTATTTGAAGAAAAAGATTCGGGCACTTTGATGACAGACCAGTTTATATTTACCTCCCCTCTAGGATGGCTCGGCAAAGCAGCCGACCGTTTGTTCCTTACCCATTACTTAAAAGGGTTTCTGATAAAAAGAAACAAACTCCTTAAAAAACGGGCTGAGCACCTTCAAAACCAAAGCATATGAATTTCCTAACTGCCGAATGGCGTAAGCTGATCCTGATCAATTATACCGTAGACCCTGAAATTTTATTGCCTTACTTACCTGCAGGAACAGTACTTGATCTGTGGCAGGGGCAATGTTACCTTAGTGTGGTCGGCTTTATGTTTTTAAATACCCGGCTATGCAGCATTCCCATTCCCTTTCATTGCAATTTTGAAGAAGTAAACCTTAGGTTTTATGTAAAGAGATGGGAAGAAAACAAATGGAAAAGAGGAGTTGTTTTTCTTAAAGAAATGGTTCCCAAAGCGACGCTAAGCTTTGTCGCCAACACTTTTTATAAAGAGCATTATGAGACCGTAAAAATGAAACATGAAATCCAATATAGTATACAGGACTTATCGGTTTCTTATGCATGGCAGCAGAAACGCTGGCAACAGATTTCCGTAGTCGCGAAAAATGAATTGACAGACATTCTGCCCGGCAGTGAAGCCGAATTTATCACCGAACATTATTGGGGATATACCGGCATCAATACACTTAAAACATCTGCTTATGAGGTTGTACATCCAAGATGGCAACAGTACCCCGTATTGCATTATGAACTCAATATTGACTTCGGCGCAAGCTATGGCACGCCTTTTGAATGCCTGAACCAACAAACACCGGTATCGGTTATGCTGGCGGAAGGCTCTGAGATTGCTGTTAAAACGAAAAAACAAATCATATGAAAATAGTTATTGCCGGAGGCTCCGGATTTCTGGGACAGGCACTCAAATCCTACTTCACCCAAAAAGGAGCACAGGTTTTTATCCTGACGAGAACACCACAAAAAAGTGG
Organism: Taibaiella sp. KBW10; assembly: GCF_003852495.1. Lineage (GTDB taxonomy): Bacteria > Bacteroidota > Bacteroidia > Chitinophagales > Chitinophagaceae > Edaphocola. Next base: position 188,691 of record NZ_QAJI01000001.1, read on the forward strand.
CGATGTGTACTGGGATGCTAAAAATCCGGGAGCATGGCAACAAACCCTGGAGCAAGCCGATGTACTGATCAACATGACCGGAAAGTCGGTCGATTGCCGATATACGGAGGTCAATAAACACGCCATTTATCAGTCCAGAATAGACAGCACTACCCTCTTGCAGCAAAGTATCGAAACCTGTACCCAGCCGCCTAAAGTATGGCTGAATGCCAGCTCGGCCACCATTTACGTACATGCAGAAACACAACAAATGACAGAGGGCTCAGGCATTATCGGTGATGATTTCTCTATGAATATTTGTAAAAGCTGGGAAGCTTCGTTTTTCAAAGAGACAAGTGTACCTGTGCGTAAGGTAGCCTTGCGTACCGCTATCGTGCTGGGTAATGAGGGCGGCGCTTTTCCAAAATTTAAACAGATTACACGGTTTGGGCTTGGCGGGCAACAGGGTCGTGGGCAACAGATGATGAGCTGGATTCATATCGAGGATTTCTGCCGTGCGGTAGACTTTATCATGCAACATGAAGAAATCAGCGGTGCAATTAATGTGACGGCTCCAAATCCCATCCCCAACCGCAGCTTTATGCAGCACTTGCAAAAACGCATGGGTATACCCTTCGGCATTCCCAGCCCGGCGGCATTACTGGAATTGGCCGCTATGCTGATAGGTACGGAGACGGAATTGATGCTCAAAAGCAGGAATGTATTACCGGAGCGCCTACAGCAGTATGGCTTTTCTTTTAACTATCCAGACCTTTCGGCCGCCCTGAAGCAACTGATATAGAAATGCCGGCCAGAAATCCCGGCCGGCATGTGCTTGTATGTAGAATATAATTATTTCACTACCATTCTGAATCTCGCAAGAGATGCCATACGGGCTTTATTTAAAGAAAGCACGCCATTACTCACCGTAAAATTATCGGCAGTTCTCAGCACATTTAATAAAATTGGCTCCGCTTCTACGCCTTTACCAATGCAAGCCTTCATCGTAGAGATTGTTTGTCCGAATTTAATGCGGTTATGCCCGGGTACTTCAAAGTTGCCTCCAAAAGAATTACAACCGCCACTACCGCCAAAACGCTTTTCAGCAGCATCAAAGCTGATAAATGCTTTTTTCGCATTTTCACTATATTCACTCACTTCCTTGCCCTGCAATTCGATCAGTACCCATTTACCGCCATACAAAGCATCTGCATCCGTATTGTCGATGGCTGTAGATGGCCCTGCTACATCAACGACCGCCGTTTCCTGTTTTAACAACAAGGTGCCATAACGCAAGCCGGTCAATTGGCGCTCTCCTACTTTGAACTGCATATTGTTATGCGGCAGGGTAATCATGCTGCCGGCTTTATTCCATTTAACCTTACCCGTACTTATCTTGCCATTCTGTGTTAAACTATAAGTATTATCATCATTCAAAATAAGCTGTAAGTCTTTTCCCGTGCTGTAAATACCGCGCCAGTCAAGGCTATTTTTGGAAGAATGCCCCTTTGGGTGTTGTGCAACCGCCTGTAGGCTCATCATCGTAACGAAGACGATACTCAAACCTGTTTTTAATTTATTCATATTTTTTGTTTTTAGTTGTGTAAGTTTAAATATCCGAAAATGCACTATCATTAACCCGAATCATAAATATAAGGCAAAAATAAGCAATACCGTGCTTAGAGTCCTTTTTTGTCGAAAAATTTAAACGGAAAATATTATCGTTTCGTTAATGTGCTCATGCAGGCCAAAAAGGCAAAACATACCCGGTTTACCAAGTACAATTCAGCCACAGCTCTTTATACCACAAAGCATGCTCTGTACGTTATTAATTCAAGTCCGATTTCACAGAAAAACGTATTTTTGAGCATATGATTAAGTCTTCTTTACTCTATACTAGCGCTTTTGCAGTATTATTATCTTTTACAACGACCTTTGAGGCCAAGGCGCAAAGGCTAAGACCACCTGTAGGACAATGGAATACCTATTTGCCTTATGGTACTGTAATTGATTTCGACACAGACGGAAGCACTTTTTTCTGCGTATCTACTTCTTCTTTCTTTACGTATAATGAGAAGAACGGCGAAATAACGGCTTATAGCAAAGCCAATGGCATGAGCGATGTAGATATGGTAAAGGTAGGCTATGATGCCAGCACACAAAGTGCGGTACTCATCTATCAGAATGGCAATATCGACCTTTTTAAGGACGGGCATTTTACCAATATACCCGATTTCAAGATTACCACTGTATCGGGCGACAAAACTATTTACCATTTATATTGCAATGAGGGTTACGCCTATATCAGTACAGGTATAGGACTGCTCGTAGTGAATATCAAAAAAAGAGAAGTGAAAGAGACCATTCCTTTTTTTGAAGGCGTAAATCAAGGCTTGAACCGCGCGGCGACGGGTAAAGATAAAACCATATATGCAGCCACTTCTGTAGGACTTTTTAAATCGTCAACGGACAACCCGTTCCTGATCAATTATGCCAACTGGCTGCAATTGAGCCCCAAAAGTTTCGAATTACTCAGCCAGAATAACAATAATCTTTTTGCCTCTTCGGGAGATACGGTTTATGTGCTTAAAAACAATGTTCCAAGCCCCGTAAAAGTGATCAATACGAACAATACCATCAAAAGATTATGTGCCAGTAGCGATAATAATATGTGGGTACTCACCCAAGGACAGAATGGATCATCCAATTTTGCCCTTAAAATAGATGCAGATGGTAATACTATAGATTCCCTGCCCAATACCCTTGCGAATACTTTTGTCGATATGGGTGATGGTAAATACTGGTCATCTGATCAGTATGCAGGATTGAAAACACGCAGCAAAAGCGGCCCCGGTAATGACTGGAACAGTATCTACCCTGCCGGACCTTACTCCAATAGCGCTTTTAAAGTGTGGGCATACAATGGTGAATTCTGGCTGGCACATGGTGCCAGAGGACTTTCGGACTGGTTTATCAAGCAGAACCAGGATTATATGTCTAAATACTTCAATGGGGACTGGAAACTTTTTAAGTGGGATATGCTTGCGGCTACGCCACAGCCCTATGCCTTTACCGATGTATTGAGTGTGGTTAAAGATAAAAGCAGTAATGATGTGTATGCTGCTTTGTATAACGGAGGGATTGCAAAAGTAGATAAGGACTATAAAATAACGGTATATAAAAGTGGTTTCCTGGAATCAAACATAAGCGGCGATACCGGAAGTTACCGCTGTACCGATGTGGCCTTGGATAAAGACAACAATCTTTGGATCACACAAAGCACAGTACAAAATGTCTTAAAAGTAAAGACTAAAGAAGGCAATTGGTATAGCTTTAGGATTAATGGTGTGAACCATGGTGCCGCATTGGTTATTGATGACATCGGCCAGAAATGGTTTGCAGCGGGCATTAATGGCGGCGGCCTTGCCGTCTATAATGATAATGGTACAATCGACAATCCAAATGATGACCGGAGTATGGTACTCCGAAGCGGATCGGGATCGGGTAACCTGCCCAACAATAAAGTACTTAGTCTGGCAAAAGACAAAGACGGTGCCATGTGGGTGGGTACCGCAAGTGGTATTGCCATTTACAACTGCGATCTGGATATCAGGAATGGCCTTTGTGATGCCTATCTCAAGCCCTTACAGACAGCAGGCTATAACTTTGCCAACTATATGTTTGAAGGAATTAGTGTCAATAGCATCGCCATAGACGGCGGCAATCGGAAATGGATCGGCACCGATGTAGGTTTATTCCTTTTGTCAGATGATGCAGAAAATATTATTGCCCAATATACCGAAGCCAATAGCCCCTTATTGTCCAATACAATCATCAGTATTGATATAGACCCTGTTTCCGGTGTCGTATTTGTCAGTACCGATAAGGGTTTATGTTCTTTTGGAGGAGCGGCAACGGAAGCGGGGGGCGAAATTGCGAAACCCTTATATGTATACCCCAACCCGGTGCCTTCCGGTTATAACGGGATGATTGCCATAAGAGGAATGACTGCTGTTTCTAATGTGAAAATTACAGACATAAACGGACAGTTGGTGTATCAGACGACTTCAACGGGCGGCCAGGTTGCCTGGAATGGCATGGACTATACCGGACGTAAAGTACAATCGGGTGTATACCTTGTTTTTGTAGTGAGTAAAGACGGCACACAGAAAGCAAGTGGCAAATTCATCATTCACGAATAAAATACATGATTTCATCGACCAGTGGTATTGTCTTGCGTACGATTAAGTATGGCGAGACAAGTGTGATCTGTAGTATTTTTACAGAAGTCTACGGATTGCAATCTTATCTGGTAAAAGGGGTAAGGACCGATAAAAAACAAAGTAAAAAAGGTAACATCCTGAGGCCGGGTAATATTCTTGACTTACAGGTATACCATCAACCGGCAAAGAACCTGCAATACCTTAAGGAATTTCAGCTGGCCTGTTTCTACAAACATATTGGGGAAGACATTATCAAAAACAGCATCCTGCTTTTTTGTGTGGAAGTGCTGTCTAATTTTCTGATTACAGAAGACGAGCAATGTGATCTTTATGACTTTGCCATAGACTTTCTGCATTACCTTGATGCAGCAGATCCTAAAAAAATTGCGAACCTACCGCTGTATTTTGTAATCCAAACGGCACAAATCATGGGTTATGGCATTCAAAATAACTATAGCTCCAGCCATTGTTATCTGAATACCTATGAGGGGCGCTTTGAAATGGCCATGGGCAATGCTTTGCCCATTTTCGACAAGGAGCTTTCCTTAGCCGCAAGCCAATGTTTAGTCCCCCATTCCACAGATACTTTTGCTGCCCTTTCGCTGCCGGCTTTAGACAGGAGGTATTTATTGGAAGGTTACCTGCATTTCCTGCAAATACATGATAATAATTTCAAACCCTTAAAATCGCTGGAAGTGCTTCAGGCTATTCTGCATTAGCAGCTTTCAACTTACTTCTGCGGTAGCCGTACAGACTATAAATCAACAATCCGAATCCCATCCAGCAAAGGAATACAATCCAACTGTCTTTAGGAATCTCGATCATTAAATAAAGACAGCACAAAAGCCCTAAAACAGGGATAATGGTGTATTGTTTCCAAGTTGCATATACTGAGATCGCGGTAGCGATGATCACAAACAAGACAAATAAAACATCATGATAACTGGCATCATAAATATGCTGATAAATCAAGCTGAATTTACTCCAGGAGAAAAACAAGAACACGGCTAATAAAACCGGAATAATATAACGGGAGTTTACATAAGGGAGTTTAAATCTTTGCTGCGGGCCCGCTTTAGGTAAACGCAATACCCCACCACAAACCAATACAAAGGCAAATAAGGTACCGATGCTCGTAAGATCGGTAACGATACTGGCATCGATAAACAAGGCCGGTACCGCAACCAACAAGCCGGTGATTACAGTTGAAAACGCAGGCGTTTTGTACTTAGGATGTAATTTCCCAAAGCGCTTCGGCAACAAGCCGTCACGGCTCATGCTCATCCAGATACGGGGTTGCCCGATCTGGAAAACCAACATTACGCTGGTCGCTGCAACAACGGCACTAAAGGAAATGATCTTGCCCAAAACAGGTTTATTAATTTCCTCAAACACGAAAGCCAGGGGATCGGTGATGTGTTGAAACTTACTATAATGTACCATACCGGTAATCACCAAAGCCGTAACCACATAAATAACAGTACAAATGATCAATGAATAAATCATGCCCCTGGGCATATCCCTTTGGGGATTTTCACACTCTTCTGCCGTGGTAGAGATGGCATCAAAACCAATATAAGCATAAAAGACAGCAGAAACCCCGGACAAAACACCTTTGAAACCATTAGGCATAAAAGGTGTATAATTATCGGTATTGATATAGAAAAAGCCGACAGCGATCACCACTACCAGGATTAATAATTTTACGATCACCATTGCATTGGCACTTTTTTTACTTTCCCGGATACCAATATAAGCCAGTATGGTCACAATAACCACAATAACAAAGGCCGGCAGATTCATAATAATCCGCATATCTCCCAGCATCGGTGCCGTTTTCCAGGCTCTGGCCGGGATGTTATCCAAACCGGCGGCAAAGGCAGCCTTCGCCGTTTTCACATCGGCAATCAACCATTCCGGGAGGTGGATATTGACGGCATGCAGCATATTATTAAAGTAACCGCTCCAGCTGATCGCGACCACAATATTTCCAATCGCATACTCCAGGATAAGCGCCCAGCCAATGATCCAGGCAAAGAGTTCGCCAAAGGCCACATAAGAATAAGTATAGGCACTGCCCGATAAGGGAATGCGCGCTGAAAACTCGGCATAACATAAAGCCGTAAAGCCACAGGTAACGGCAGTAATGATAAATAGAAAAATAACCCCGGGTCCTCCTTTAAAGGCGGCATCTCCGATGGTACTGAAGATCCCGGCACCAATAACGGCAGCAATCCCCATCATCGTCAGGTCTCTCGCCTTCAATGTCTTCTTCATGCTGTGCTGTTCCTGAGTAGCCATCAGATCAGCTGTTTCCTGCAGTTGGGCAATCGTTTTTTTCCTAAGTAGTTTTTCAAACATAATTTGTATTTTGTGGTATCCCATTTAAGGAAATAAACATTTCCTTAAAACGAGTAGCTGAAAGTATAAAAATATTTCGAAAGTTCCGTAAAAGCAATTTGGGTTTACCTCAATAACCTAATCATTCGATTCATGATAAGACTACTCCTGTTTATATTCCTGTTGACAACATCTTCTCTTTTGTTCTCCCAAAACATGGACGGTCCATCCTCTTTCAATTACAAGAAAGCATGGCAAGAGGTAGATTCTTTTGGCAAGCAGGCGAAACCTGAGTCTGCCAAGAAAGCAGCACTAAAGATTTTGAGGATTGCCGACAGTCTAGGCGATCGCCCACAAGTGATCAAAACAAAATGCTGGATCTATACCTTCGAAAAGATCCAGGACAAAGATCCTACAGACATCATCAAAAAAACAGAGAAGGAAGTCCTCTCGGCAGACAATTCTATCGACAGAGCAATCTGGTGCAATATTGCTGCCAAAACTTACGAAATATACATTTCAGAAAACGGGTATATATTATATGACAGAGCAAGGTTAAAAGATACCATAAAGGAAGATATCAGCACTTGGGATATAAATACTATAGAAAAAAGAATGCGCTATCTGTATCTGGCTTCTATTCAAAATAAAAATGAACTGCAAAGCACAGACTATCGAGCATATCTACCAATTGTCACACAAGAAGTACATACTGAAAAGCTTAGAAATAGTTTATATGACCTATTGGCAGCTGATGCGATTCAATTTCTTTCCAGAAGTAACCAATATAGCACCAATGCTATTGATCCCTTTAAAATAAATGATGCTCGGTATTTCGCTCCGGTTAAAAAATTCATTGAAAGACCACTGCCTTCAAGAGACAGCAATAATGCAGGCTTTCAAACAATGTGGCTGTATCAAAACATCTTAAGCCATCATATCAGCCAACAACAAACGGATGCATTGATTGATGCGGATATATCTAGGATTGCCTACATCTATAGTAAAGCAAACTTGCCGAATCTCGATTCTCTGTATATAGATGCATTAGACTATATCGTCCGGCAATATCCGGGTAATGCCTACGCAGGGCAAGCTAAATATCTTATATTAAACCATATATACCAACACTATAAAGACTACAAACCCAAATATACCCTAAAGGACATACATGACAGCCTGCGTCAACTGGTAGAGCAATATCCAAATGGTGAAGGGTAACTAATGCACAGAATCTCCTCTATCAAATCGAAAAACAACATATTGGGATTACAACAGAAATGGTGAATATCCCAATGGAAAATATAAAAGCCTTAATTTCTTATACAAACCGTAAGGATATAAGAATCGAGATACACCGTATTAACGCCAGTCAATTTTCACAAAAAGACACTACAGTAAACCAAATCGTACAATCAACAATCCAACAGCTAGTCCATTCCGAAGACTTTGAATCTCATAGCATTGAAATCAATCTAGGCGCCTACCCCATTGGTTTTTATGCAGTCGTATTAAGCAGTGATACCCAAAAATTATTTCATTTTTTCCAGGTAAGTCATCTGCTCCCGGTATCAATCAACAGATCAAAGCATTACATTGTCAACAGAAAAACGGGATTTCCGGAACAACAAGTTACCGTATGGTACCGCATTAATACGCCAAAAATCGCCTATCAATACCTGGGGATCAGTAACCCATCCGGCCATACGATACTGAGAGCCCAAAAGGGTAATCTAAACAATTACACAAAAAAAGGTCATTTAATTTTCACACAAAATAGGGACACCTTATTATTAGACGATGATAACCAATATGATTTCGCCTATACGAAACAATATAAGCAACCTAGAGAAAATCATGAGCAAAATGGGCAAAAAGTAACCCATTTCCTGTTTACAGATAGAAGCATATATCGCCCCGGACAATCGATACATTACAAAGGAATCGTAATACAGTCAAAATACAACCTTACTGATGCCAAAGTACTTAGCAAAAAAAAGGTAACCGTTGAATTTAACGATGTCAATGGACAAACGATAGCAACACAAACAGCGATCACCAACGAATTCGGTTCCTTCGCGGGTACGTTTATTGCTCCCGAAACTGGTTTACTGGGTGAGATGGAGATTAGTACGGAAGAAACAGATCATGAGATTAGTGTAGAAGAATACAAGAGGCCCAAATTTTATATTGAGTTTGATACGATCAGACAACATATAGGTATGAATACATGGGTAAGCCTTAGAGGACAAGCTAAGGCTTATGCGGGAAACCCTATAAGCAACGCTGAAGTAACCTATACTGTAGGCAGATGTGATGGATATAGCAAATATTACAACCAGAATAGATATTATGAAATATTTGACAGTGTAGCAAAAACAGATAGTGCTGGTTATTTCAACATTCGATTTATAACAATGGGTGACAAAAACGACGAGCAGGAAAGCACCTTCGTATTTGCTTATGAGATCAACGCTGAAATAACCGATATTAATGGCGAAACACGAAGTAAAACAGCCTACGTTAAGGCAGCTTATGTGGATCGTTATATCTATAATAATGTGCCGGGGACTATACGTACTGACCAGCCGCAAAAGATGCATGTCGGCTCTTATAATATCAATGAGACCTTTACCCCAACACAGGTTAAGGTTACCATAAAACAATTAAAAAAAGCAGACCGCCTATACCGATATAGGCTATGGGATGCCCCCACAGATACGCTGATGAGCAGAACGGATTTCCAAAAACACTTCCCTAATGACGCATATGGATTAGAGGGGGAGCTACAGAATCGTGAAATAACCGCTACCGTATGGGACACTACATATACAACCGGAGAACAACAGTTTTTAATACTCGATACTGCAATTTGGCCCTCGTCTTCCGGTTACTATCTGATCGAAACACGTGCACAGGACAATCTGGGTAAAAAGCTTATCGATAAAAAATATGTATTTGTACTTGATCCGGCTAATCCACAACAATATGACATTCCTATCGTAACCTATCATAATAAATATAAATACCAACCGGGGGATACGGTTTACAGCTTTGTATATCCGGCAGTTACAGATATATCACTATTCCAAAACAATTCGTGGAACAAAACCTACAACTGGAAAAATGGGCATACAATCACACAAAAGATTAGCGAAAGAGACCGTGGTACGGGATCACTCAACTGGATGTACATTTACAATGGAAGAATATATGCGACTACGGATTACTTATTCATTCCTTGGTCTAATAAAAATCTAAACATCTCCATTAAAACCCAAAGAGATAAACTATATCCTAATACAAAGGAAGAATGGACAATTACTGTAGAAGATTACAATAATAAAAGAGTAAAGACCGAAGTATTAGCCAGTATGTATGATGCGTCTTTAGACGAATTGAAGGAGCATAACTGGGCGTACGAAAAAATGTTCCAATCAGTGCATTCCAATTATTATTGGGGAGCTGCCTTGATTCAAAAAGAGCAGCATAAGCGGTATATCAATGTCCGTAATAAGATAATATATCAAAAGGTATATCCACAGTTCCGGTATCTTATTAATGACCCTAACCATTACGAGGTCATCCTATTTGATGAGATGAATAGTACTATGTTAAAAGATGTATTTGTCAACGCAGCAAAATTAGACAAAAGAACATATACCGGTTCTATAAATACAGTCCACTCGGAAGAATACCTTCCTGCACCGGCACTATTATTCAATGACAGTAATAAAGTATCCAAAGAAGTAAACCCAAGATCAAATTTTAAGGAGACCGCATTTTTCATTCCCCAGTTACAAACAGATACAACGGGAAAAGCAGTGTTAAAGTTCACTGTGCCCGAGTCACTAACAGAATGGCGCCTTATGGTATTTGCCCATACCAAAGATTGGGGTACAGGCTACTCAGAGCAAAAAATACAAACACAAAAAGAATTGATGGTCTCCCCTAATATGCCGCGGCTATTCCGGCAGGGAGACGAAATGGTGATTGCCGCCAAAATAAGTAACCAGACAAATGTTGTAATGCATGGTAAGGTATCTATAGAAATCCGGGACGCCCAAACGCAACAACTATTGAACCTACCCTTTAGCATTCAAACAAATGCCAAAGACGTTATAATTCCAGCTAAGCAGAGTACCAACGTCTCTTTCAATATAAAAATACCACAATCTATTTACACTCATGTATCCGTTCAGATAACAGCAACTGCAGGTGATTTTAGTGACGGGGAGCGTCATGTGATCCCGGTATTTAGCAACCGCATCTTAGTTACGGAAGCATTACCAATGTCTATACCTGCTCATAAAAAAAGTGGCGAATTCAATTTTGATCATCTAATAAGATATACAGATAGTTCGCAAATCACCTCTAAAAGGCTCATGATCGAGTACACAACAAACCCTTCCTGGTATGTTCTAACAGCACTACCATACTTGATAGAATATCCCTATGAATGTACTGAGCAGAAGTTTAATAAACTCTTTTCAAATGCGCTGGCTTTAAATATAGTTGAAAATACACCTGCAGTAGATTCTATACTGCACCAATGGATAAAAGCCGCAGACATACAACATTCAGTTTTAGCGCAAAACAATGAACTCAAAACCACTTTATTAACAGAAACACCCTGGGTACTGGAAGCCCAAAATGAACAAGAGCAACAAAAGCAGTTAGCTAGATTATTGGATACGAAAAGAACCAAAGGAGAGATAAGAAAATTATTAAAGGAACTTAAAGATTTACAGCAAGCCAATGGAGCCTTTTCCTGGTTCTCTGGTATGCCAGAGAACCTATACATTACCCAATACCTGTTAACCGGCATCGCCAGGCTAAAGGAGCTAAATATCCAACTTCCGGATACACAAGCCCTGCATCTGATCATAAAAAGAGGCATTTCCTTTTTAGATGAAATGATCAATAAAACATATATACAGCAGCAAAAAAACAAAACCCCACATTTGGATGCTCAAATCATTCAATATTTATATGTGAGGAGCTTATATCCTGAAGTAAAGATGAAAGATAGTGTCAAACTGATTACTAATTACTTCCTTAATATTGCTAAGACACAATGGCCTACTTATACCAATTATTTGCAAGGAATGATGGCCCTAACCTTCAACAAAATGCAGGAGCAGACCACAGCTCATCTTCTATTGGAATCCTTGTCGGAAAGAGCGGTCAAAAATGAAGACATGGGCATGTATTGGCCTAAAAAGCAAGGTTACTATTGGTATGAAGATCCAATAGCCACACAAGCACTACTAATCAATGCCTATACCGAAATAAAGCAAGATACAGAAACAGTCAGCCAACTTAAAACCTGGCTTTTTAAACAAAAGCAAGCACAGCATTGGGGTACAACAACCGCTACTGCGGAAGCTTGTTATGCATTACTTAAATCGGGTAGTGATTGGACCGAAAATCAGGTAAGGGTAAAAATCAGTTTAGGGGATACGATTATTCAAAGTCCGGCAGAAAATCCTTTCGGTTATTTAAAAACAAGTATCGACGGCAGCGCTATAAAACCAGAGATGGGTCATATAAAAGTAAACCTTCTTAATCATCAGAAGGACTATAAAGGGATTATCAGTTGGGGGGCAATATATTGGCAGTACTATGACAATCTTAATTCTATAAAAGCCACTCAAGAGACAAATCCTCTTCAAATAGAAAGGAAACTATATCTACTCAGCAATACTATTGAGGAAGCTGAATTATCCCCAATTGAAGAACAGCAGGAACTGAACATAGGCGATAAAATCATGATTCGCCTGATCATACATGCCGATCGTGACATGGAATATATCCACTTAAAGGATATGCGTGCTTCCGGATTTGAACCCTTAAGTATCCTAAGCACATATAAATATCAGGGAGGTCTTGGCTATTATGAAAATACCAGAGATGCTTCTACAAATTTCTTTTTTGACAGAATACCCAAAGGCACTTGGGTATTAAGCTACCCTGTAATCGTAAACCAGAAAGGCTCTTTCACCACCGGTATCACTACGATACAATGCATGTACGCACCCGAATTTGGCAGCCACACCAATAGTCAATTAATAAAGATTAAGTAATTATTTTATGGAATCTGCCGAAAAAAAACATCCTACTTTTGTAAAAATCGCTTTTTTGATAATAAAACACAATTATGCATAAGAATATTCGCGTCCTTTTGGCCTGTCTGCTCCTACTCAGCAGCCATGCCTTTGCTCAAAAACAAAGCCCCATAAGAATGTATGATTTTGAAACCGCCTGGAAAAAGGTAGACTCTTTAAATGAAAAACTCAAACCGGAGTCTGCCAAAAAAGAAGTCGCCGAAATCCTTAAAAAGGCTACCGGGCTCAATGATGAACCACAAATCATCAAGGCAAAAACCTGGCTCCTGGCCTTAAATAAATACCAGGAAAATGCCGAGCTAAATACAATCAAAGCTATTGAAAGCGAGATCGCCAAAGCTAAAAACAATACAGAAAAAGCGATTTGGTATAACCTTACCGCAAAACAATACCAAAGCTATCTGGACAATAACCGCTATCAATTATACAGCCGTACGCAACTGGCTGAAACAACAAGTGATGATATCAGCACCTGGGACATTAATGCGTTCCATCAAAAGATCGGTCAGCTGTATCAGGCTTCTATCCTGAACAGGAATGCCTTATTACAGATACCAACCAGCGACTATAGTGCAATCATCAATAAAGGTAAAAATACTGCAAAGCTGCGCCCTAGCCTTTATGATGTCTTGGTCTTCGATGCGATCGCTTACTTTTCTGAAAATGACCGCTACATTACACAACCGGCCTATGCATTTAAGATAGATGAGGAACAATATTTTGCTCCTGCCGCAGTATTTGTACACCTTAAGATAAACAGCAAAGACAGCAATGCGCTACACATACAAGCTTTAAAATTGTATCAGGAACTTATCGCCGTACACCTTAATGATAAAAATACCGAAGCATTGATCGATGCTGATCTGCTGCGATTAAGCTTTGCAAAAGAGAACAGCACGCTTAAAAACAAAGAGCAACTGTATACTGCCGCAATGGAACAATTAAAACAACAGTACCCCAATAGCCCTTCAGTAGCACAAATAAAATACCTGTTGGCACAAAGCAGCTATAGTAACAATCAAAGTACAAATATGGGCCGCGGTAAAAGAGGCGCGGTACAACCAACAAAGAAAACAGACCTTAGGGCCTTACAAACCACATTGGAAGGAATTGCCAAACAATATCCCAATACGGAAGGAGGCATCAATGCGCAGAATCTTTTAAATACGCTGGGTCAACGAACCATAAAGATTGATATTGAAGCCGTAAATATTCCTAATGAAAACATTCGTGCCTTAATTTCTTATAAAAACGTAAAAGGCATTGAGCTTTCCCTTTTCAAAATCAGCACCACCGCCTTCATCAATAAGGAAACCCAACTTAGCCAACCAGTACGCGTATGGCAACAAAACCTTATCAATAGTGAAGATTTAAATGATCATAGCACCGAAATCAAAATCGATGCTGTAGCCGCAGGACAATATGCCCTTGTGATAAAAGATAAGGACAATATCGTATCGCCATTATACCAATATTTCCAGGTAAGCGAACTAAGTGCTGTAAAATACCAGCATTACGGAGCGAATAGCGAGCGTACAAAAGGCGCTTATATTATTAATAGAAAGACAGGGTTCATGATTCCGGGTACCAGCCTGGCCTATAAAAAAGAGGACATCAAAGGCAATAAATGGACCGCCTTAGGCAGTGGCGATAAAGATGGCGTCATTAATGCAAACATAGGAAGGAACCAAATCGACTACAATACAATGCTCCTGCTGCATAAAGGCAAAGACAGTTTATTGATGCGCTATGCAGAAAACTATGGCTTTATCGATTATGAAAGCAATACTAATTACAAAAGCATGGAACAAACGCATGCTTTTGTATTTACCGACAGAAGTATCTATCGTCCCGGACAAACTATTTACTTCAAGGGTATTGTCATTAGAACCAATAAAGAGCAAACCCAAAACAATGTCGTTAAAAATGAAAAGGTAAGCATTACCTTTAAAGATGTAAATGCACAAACCATAAAAGAGGTAAGCTTCACCACCAATGACTTTGGTTCTTTTACCGGAAGCTTTACAGCACCCGAAAGCGGGCTGACCGGCCAAATGCAGCTGACGACACCTTATGGCGGCGCCTGGATCAGTGTAGAGGAATACAAAAGACCAAAATTCTTTGTCTCATATGATACGCTGAAAAATAATTATGCGCTTAACGATCAGATCACGATCAAAGGAACGGCTAAGGCTTATGCCGGCAATACCATTGGCGCAGCACAGGTTAAATATCGCGTAGTACGCAATACAAGATTTCCTTACTGGTGGCTTTCTTACCGCTGGGGTATCCCGATGAATACCAATGAGCAGGAAATGGCCAATGGGACGACGGAAACAGATGCGAACGGCAACTTTAGCGTATCCTTTAAGGCCCTGCCGGACGAAACCATTAATCCGGAAGCCTTACCGGTATTTCAATATGAAATCACAACAGACATTACGGATATTAACGGAGAAACCAGAAGTAATAATACCAATTTGTCTGTAGGCTACAGCAGCCTGGTTATTAGCGCCATTACCCCGGAACAGGCTATTGCGACAAGCTTCAAAAAATTAAATATCCGTACCGAAAACCTGAATGGCATTTTTACCCCTACAACGGTTGCTGTAAAAATCAAACAATTACAAGCTGCAGACCGTTTGTACCGTAACCGCCTATGGGAAGTCCCTTCAGACTTTGTCTTATCGGAAGAGGCCTTTAAACAAGCATTCCCGAATGATGAATACAAAGAAGAATGGAAACCGGAAAACAGGAAAGCACTGGCCACGGTTTGGGAACAATCCTATACAACTAAAGAGGATGATGCCTTAACGCTGGATGAAAAGATATGGTCTAAAACGGGTTATTATGAAATAGAAATTTCCGGGAAAGACAAAAACGGCAAACCGGTACAGGAGAAAAAATATGTATTTGTATTGGTACCTGCCGCTCCGGTTCAATATGACATTGCCTTATTCACAGCCCAAAAAGCTACGAGCTATCAGCCTAATGAAACCATGGAATTGTGGGTAAGCCCTGCTTATCATAAAGCAAACTTATTTCAGAAAAACACCTGGCAGAAAACCTACGACTGGCAGCAAAACAACCTGGTAAAACAGGCAATTACAGAAGCAGACAGAGGAGGTGCTACGTTAAACTGGATGTATGTCTATAATAACAGGATATACCAAACGACCAACCAGGTAATGATCCCATGGAGTAATAAAGACCTGAACCTAACCTGGGCAACCCACAGAGACAAACTGGAACCCAATGCCAAAGAAGAGTGGACCATTACCATTGCCGGAGATAAAAAAGAGAAAGTAGCAGCCGAATTAGTTGCCGGCCTGTATGATGCCTCATTAGATGCACTGCAACCGCATAACTGGAATTGGGAAAGCCTGTATCGCAACCGGAATGAGTATTATAACTGGCAGGGTTTTACGTTTAATACTAGCAGCGGGCAAGAACAGGGCAAAGATAAACCTTGGATCAACTATGAAAAGGTTTACCCTAATTTTTCCACTTTAGGCATAGACCCCGATGGTGAATATTATGATCTCCTTACAAATGAAATGCCGCGTAGAGGTTCCGGGCCTAAGAACTTCTACACCACAAAAATTGACAAAAGAACGTATACGGGCAGTCTCGCATCCATAGAAAGATCAGCAGATGTACAAGCGGCACCAGGAGTAGCTGCATCCAGCGAAGCACGCAGTCCTAAAAACAAATCTGTAGCACAACAAGAGGAAAGTAGCACCAAAGAACCAAAAACACCTTCTGTAAGCCCCCGTACGAACCTGAAAGAAACCGCCTTCTTCATCCCGCAAGTACGGACAGATGATAAAGGAAATGTGGTCTTAAAGTTCACTATGCCTGAGGCACTGACAGAATGGAAATTAATGGCCTTTGCCCATACGCAAGACTGGAAAACAGGGTACCTCAGCGGATCAATCAAGACCCAAAAGGAACTGATGGTCACGCCTAATATGCCCCGTTTTTTCAGACAGGGAGATGATATGACGATTGCTGCAAAAATCAGTAACCTTAGTAGCAAGGCCCTTAACGGTACGGCTTCTATAGAGATTTTAAATGCACAAACGCTGCAGCCGCTCAACCTGCCTTTCGGTTTCCGCACCAATGAGCAAAAATTCAGCGTTGCCCCGAACCAAAGCACAAATACGAATTTCAGCATTAAAGTACCGCAAGCGATTTACGAACCGGTCATCGTGCGTATCGTAGCCAGTGCCGGTAATTTTAGTGATGGAGAGGAACATACCATTCCAGTGATCACCAATCGCACGCTCGTAACGGAAACCTTGCCTTTACCGGTAAAAGGTAACCAAACAGCAACCTTTACCTTTGACAAATTATTACAATCGGGTCAAAGCAAAAGTTTACTGAATAAAGGATTAACTGTAGAATACACTGGCAATCCGGCATGGTATGCAGTACAGGCATTACCTTACCTGATGGATTATCCTTATGAATGTGCCGAACAAACATTTAATCGTTTTTATGCCAATGCATTGGCTGCACATATCGTAGCCCAATCACCTAAAGTAGCTGCTATCTTCAATTCCTGGAAGAATGAAGACTCCGCTGCCTTATTATCTAACCTGGAGAAAAACCAGGAATTAAAAACAGCCTTGCTGGAAGAAACGCCATGGGTACTGGAAGCAAAAGACGAGCAAACCCAAAAGAAAAACATCGCCCGTCTGTTTGAAACCCATCAAATGGTTAAATCTTTAAAACAATCGCTGCAAAAACTGGAGAAGATGCAAAAGGACAATGGTGCTTTTCCCTGGTTTGAAGGTATGTATGATAACCGATATATTACCCAATATGTACTGACAGGATTAGCCAAGCTCAAACACCTGAATGTAGCAGCGGCCACGAATAGTACTGTGGACAATATGATCAAAAAAGGATTGGTTTATCTGGATAAGGAAATCCAAAAAGACTATAAGGCGATCAACACAACACAACTAAAAGAGCACAATCTGGGTCAATTGCAAATCCAGTACTTGTACTTGCGCAGCTTCCTGAATCCTCAAATTGCGGTAGCACCTGACAGCAGAACCGCTTTTGATTATTACATCAATCAAAGTAAGCAGTTTTGGGCAAAGCATAATAATTATATGCAAGGTATGATCGCACTTTCTTTATTCAGAATAAAAGAAGTATCTGCTGCCAAAACCATCACCGCATCATTATCGGAACGCGCCATCCAAAACAAAGAAATGGGTATGTACTGGAAAAACACACCGGGCTACTGGTGGTACGAAGCACCGGTAGAAACCCAGTCTTTACTGATCGGTGTGTACAAAGAGATCTTAAACGATACGAAATCGGTAGATGAAATGAAGATTTGGTTATTAAAACAAAAACAAACCCAACACTGGACAACCACTACGGCTACTGCAGATGCCTGTTATGCTTTACTGGAAAGTGGCACAGACTGGTTGCAATACACGCCAAGTGTGACCATCCAACTGGGGGATAAAACCATTGTTTCGGATCAGGTAAAAACACAGGCTGGTACCGGATACTTCAAACAATACATTGCCGGTGAGGAAGTAAAACCGAACATGGGTAATATCTCAGTAACTGTCGATAACAAAACAGGGCAAAATACAGGGACCAGCTGGGGGGCCGCATATTGGCAATATTTTGAAGACCTGGATAAAATCTCCGGTGCTCAAAATGATGTGCCTTTACATATCGAAAAGCAATTGTTTATTGAACGAAATACAGATAATGGGCCTAGCCTGACCGCGATAAAAGAAGGTAATAGCTTAAAAATTGGCGATAAAGTTAAGGTAAGAATCATCCTGAAAGTAGATAGAACGATGGACTATGTACATATGAAAGACATGCGTGCAGCAGGTTTTGAACCCGTAAATGTACTGAGTGGTTATCGCTATCAAGGTGGTTTGGGTTATTACGAGGCAACAAAAGACGTGGCCACCCATTTCTTCTTTGACCATTTACCAAAAGGTACTTACGTATTTGAATACCCGGTTATGGTAAACCAAAAAGGTAATTTCTCAAATGGCATTACGACTGCACAGTGCATGTACGCACCGGAATTCAGTAGCCATAGCGAAGGCATCAGGGTCGAGGTTAAATAAATAAGTATAGTAAACAAATAACGCTAAAAAGGTTGCTCCGAGGGGAGCAGCCTTTTTTTATTCCGCCAGCAGCACAAGATCGACAAGGGTACAATGCTTTGTTAAAACAATCTGTATCCATTAAAATATCTATTTTTGTATCTGTATTCATTTTTTATTGGAGCATAATTTTGTGTAGTAAATGCTTCTAGAGGGAGCGATTAGCCAACCTTACAAAATCAAGTATTATGACTACGCAAAAACACAGTGCGCATACCCTGATAGATCATAAGGAAACCTTTCAGTTTCGGGGCGTATACACCTCCGATCTTAAATCAATACTACAGCTTTACAAACAAGAAGCAGGCCATGCCCAACTCCTGGATAGCGATTTCGGATTACCGGTATTTGTGGCGCTGGCAGATAATATACTGGTAGGCTATGCCGCGCTTAAGCTGAGTGCCGCTGCACCGGACCAGATGCAAACTTATGTTTGCACTACTGCAGCGGCAAAAGACAAGGGTCTGGATAAGATCCTGCAACAAATGCTTTTTGATCAGGTAAAAGATTCGCTCAATAGCCAAAATATGATGACGCCGCAGGAAAACAGTACACTCATTTGTGCAGCATATGGTTTTGCGGATATACCACATTTCCAAAGAGCTGTTCGGCAACTCTGCCAATGGCTCAACAATGTCTCCTTTAATTAAGAGATGCGTTTATATTCCTTATTTTTAATGCGCTTATCATAATTCGTTTCCCATGCCCAGAGAAGTCATCTATCAGAAAATCGCCCGGATCATAGAGCAGCAGATTGCTACAGAAACCTTGCAGGTAGGCGACAAATTACCGTCTATCCGTACGGTGCAACAGATCTATCAGGTGAGCCTGAATACCGTAAAACAGGCTTTTCTGGAATTGGAAAAAAAATCGCTGATTTGCTCGCGGCCAAAATCGGGATACTATGTAGCCAAATCGTTTAAACGTCATTTGGCGATTCCTTCCGTGAGTATGCCCAAAGCGGCTCAAAACGAACGCCCCTCAGAAGATTTGGTTGGCAAATTATTCAATATACTGAACGATCGCTCTATCGCACAATTTTCACTGGGTTTACCCGACCAGGAGCTGTTGCCGATAGCCAAACTGAATAAGGGAATCATTAAAGCTTTGAGCACCCTACCCGATAGCGGTACCGGATACGAGCCGGCTCAGGGAAGCCTGAATCTACGCCGTAATGTGTCTAAATGGTCTTTTGTCTGGGGTGGACAATTGCAGGAAGAGGATATTGTAACGACTTCAGGGGCTACGAATGCGATCTTTCATTGTATGATGGCGGTAACCCAGCCCGGAGACAGCATCGCAGTGGAAAGTCCTTTATATTTTGGCGTTTTACAGGTAGCCAAGTCATTAGGGCTAAATGTAATCGAACTACCCACCCATCCTCAAACCGGTATCGAAATAGATGCCCTCAAAAAAGTACTGCCTAAAATAAAGGCCTGCTTTCTGATCAGCAATTTTAATAATCCTTTGGGCAGCTGTATGCCCGATGAGCACAAAAAAGAAGTGGTCAGGATGCTGACCGCCCATAATATACCGCTTATAGAAGATGACTTGTATGGCGATATTTTTTTTGGGGAGCAACGCCCGGTACCTTGTAAGGCTTATGATGAGGCCGGTATGGTGCTTTGGTGTGGTTCCGTTTCTAAAACATTAGCACCGGGCTATCGTGTGGGCTGGGTGGCTCCCGGCAAGTTCAAAGAAAAGATCATTCGCCAGAAATTATTACATACCCTGGCCATGCCTCCTTTATACCAGGAAGTAGTTGCCGATTTTATGGAGCATGGCCGCTATGATCATCATATGCGTACGCTGCGGTATGCCCTGCATTCTAACAGCTTACTTTTCCAAAGAGCCATCACGGCTTATTTCCCCGAATGTACCAAGGTCACACAACCCAACGGGGGATTTGTATTGTGGTTGGAACTGGATAAAAGAATAGATACCGCTCATCTTTTTGATCTTGCGATCAAGCAAGGGGTGAGTTTTGTACCCGGCAGGATGTTTACCCTGCACGATCAGTTTCATAATTGTATGCGCATCAGTTTCGGGATGAAATGGAATAATCACCTGGATTTCCAGTTAAAAAAACTGGGTAATATGATTAAAGATGCCCTGTAATCTTATAAATGCATCAGGCGAAACAGCGTTTTTACTGCTCAAAAAGGGTAAATCAAATAACACAAATAAAGATACCTTAAAAACCCGGCAAAAACAGTCGCTTTTGCCAAAATCCTGCTTCTTTTTCAGCAAAAACTGAATTATCTTTGCTCTTTCTAATCGTTTTAAGCGGTAATACAACACTGCTTTGTCAAATATCAATATGGAAGCTACTTTAGAACAAGCCAAGCAATTGGGTCTTCAAGAACAAGAATTTGAAGCCATTAAACAGGTATTGGGCCGCACCCCAAATTTCAACGAAACAGCAATGTACTCTGTTATGTGGAGTGAGCACTGTAGTTATAAAAACTCTATCAAATACTTGAAAAAATTACCTAAAGAAGGTAAACGCGTAATGGTAGCTGCTGGAGAAGAAAATGCCGGTTTGATTGATATTGGAGATGGTTTAGCAGTAGTATTTAAAATTGAAAGCCACAACCACCCTTCTGCAATCGAACCTTTCCAGGGAGCGGCTACAGGTGTCGGTGGTATTCACAGAGATATTTTCACGATGGGTGCAAGACCTATTGCAGCCTTAAACTCTTTGCGTTTCGGAAACCTGAACAATAAGAAAACCCAACATTTATTAAAAGGCGTGGTAAAAGGTATCGGCCACTATGGTAACTGTTTTGGGGTACCAACAGTAGCCGGTGAAGTATATTTTGAAGATTGTTATCAAACCAATCCTTTGGTGAATGCCATGAGTGTAGGCATTGTGAATGTAGGTCAAACCTTCTCTGCTACGTCATATGGTATCGGCAACCCGGTATTTATCGTGGGCGCTGCTACCGGTAAAGACGGTATTGGTGGTGCGAGTTTTGCTTCGGCCGATATTACAGAAGATAGTGCAGAACAGTTACCTGCGGTTCAGGTAGGTGATCCGTTTGAAGAAAAGAAATTATTAGAAGCCTGTATGGAATTAGTGGGTACCGGTATTGTAGTCGGTATGCAGGATATGGGTGCTGCCGGAATTAGTTGTTCTACCTCAGAAATGAGTGCCAAAGAAGGTTTTGGTATGGACATCGATTTAAGCAAAGTACCAACCCGCCAGGCCAATATGAAAGCATGGGAAATGTTGTTGAGCGAAAGCCAGGAACGTATGCTGATCGTAGTGAATAAGGGTCGTGAAGAAGAAATGAAAGAAATATTTGACAAATGGGATATCCACTGTGAGCTGATTGGTCAGGTTACAGAAGGACCTAATTTGAAATATTATATTGATGGGGAACTTGTAGCAGACTTGCCGGGTGAAAGCCTGGTATTAGGCGGCGGAGCCCCTCAGTATGACCGTGAATTTACCGAACCTAAATATTTTGAGCAGGTAAATGCATTTGATCAGAACAGTATCGCCGAACCGACTGATTTAAAATCGGTAGCACAACAAATCGTGACACAACCGAATATCGCGTCTAAGCGTTGGGTGTATGAGCAATATGACAGCATGGTGGGTACGGCTAATGCCAGCACAAACAATCCATCTGATGCAGGTTTAGTACGCTTGCACGGTACCGATAAGGCGCTGGCCGTAACGGTAGACTGTAACAGCCGTTATGTATTCTTAAATCCTTATGTAGGCGGTATGATCGCGGTGAGCGAAGCGGCAAGAAATATCGTTTGTAGTGGTGGCCAGCCTTTGGCGATCACGAACTGTTTAAACTTTGGTAATCCCTACAATCCGGAAGTATACTATCAGTTTGTACATGCCTTAAAAGGTATGAGTGATGCCTGTATTCAGTTTGACACGCCGGTAACTGGTGGTAACGTAAGTTTCTACAACCAAAGTGAAGATGGCCCGGTATACCCTACGCCAACGATCGGAATGGTGGGTTTATTGGAGCACATGGATCATGCCATGACCTTAAACTTCAAGAATGAAGGAGATGTGATTTATCTTTTGGGAGAAAGCCGCAACGACTTAAATGGTTCTGAGTATTTATTCAAATTAAATAATGTAACGCATAGCCCCGCGCCTCATTTCGACCTTCAGGAAGAAACGGTATTGCAAAATAAAATAGCAGAGTTGATCCAAGCGAAAGCCATTCTTTCGGCACACGATATTACAGAAGGTGGTTTATTCACTTGTCTGTTGGAAAGTGCTATGCCTAAAGATCTTGGTTTTGAACTGGTATATAAAGAAGGGATCAGAAAAGATGCTTATCTGTTTGGAGAAGCACAAAGCCGCGTAGTAGTGAGTGTAGCATCCGACAAAGCAGCAGCTTTTGAAGCCTTGTTAGGTGGCCATCCGGTTGAAAAACTGGGTACCGTAACTGCCGGTACCCTTAAAGTGGGTACAGAAGACTGGGGTACCGTAGCTTCTTGGAAAGAGGCATACGATACTGCGATCGAGAAAGTATTGGCTTCTTAAGGATAACCAAAAGACATAAAAAAGAGTGTGGCGCNNGCGCCACACTCTTTTTTATGTCATAGATAAAAGATGCGTTTCCTTATTGCTTCTCTACAAGCTTGCCATATTCATCATAGACTTTTCCGTTAAATAACCCGATGTGAAATAAACCACTCTCTTTGTCGCGGGATATAAACTGGTAATGTTCTTCAAACTTTTTAATGGTGCGCCCTTTTTTGTCGATCAGCATTTGCACGCCACCCGGCTGTTCGACTAATGCATATTCAGAATGTTCAAAAAAATCATGCCCACTGTTATAGATACAAGGCAGGAGCAGTTTTCCGGCATTATCAATATAACCATATTTATCTGTGCCTGCATGCCGGACCATGGAGAGCCCACTACGAAAAGGTTCCGCATCCTTAAACCCGATACCCTCCAGGGCAATTTTCACCTTACCGGTCGTATCAATAAAAAACTTTTTGCTATCGCGTGCCACCCGGTCTGCCCCAATCGTATACCTTTCCACCAACAGTAACCCGCTGTTAAAATAACCGTCAATTTCTTTATATTTACCTTGGGTCAGGTTTTCTCCTTTGCTGTTGTACACATCTTCTATATCATTTTCAGTACGGGTATAGAAAAACCCATTATGAATAGTGACATCACTAAATTCAAATGGGATCAGGGTATTCATATTAGCATCATACACCCCTTCCCCACTGCCGGTGCGGGCATGCCAATACTTATTTTCTACCAGACGCAGATAATCATGCTGCATGGGCAATACCTGCTTACCGGTACGGCCATCGATCAACCCTATTTTACCATTAATCTCTGGTTCTATCTTTACATATTTACCGGCATACACTTCCTGATCATCTACCCTATAGGGTACTTTATGCAGCGTTTCCGTTTTTTGATCTAACCAATAGGTCGCTTCATAATCATTTATCTGATCCCAGTAAAAATAGGCGTTCTGCCTTCTGAAGTAGGGACCGAACTCCGGTTGGACGACCCAATTTCCTTTGACATTGACAATCCCTGTTTTACCCGTTTTAAAATCAGCCGCCGCCTGATACTGTTCTTCATCTTTATCATAATTAACCGTATACACAACTTCTTGGGTTCGGGTCTGCAACACGGTATCGCTTAGCACAAACACCACACGGCTCACCGGACCGGCAAAGGTATATAAGCAGGATTTATACTGTAGTGCAGCATCCGTTTCTTCGGCAGGTACATGTGCCTGCACAAATGCTTCAAGCGCCTTTTGATCCGTTATTTCATTATTATTTACCTTCTTTTTAGCTTCCTCCAGTGCAGTGCGGATCTGCCCAAGCGATTCCTTCTTTTTTTCACTGAAAGCAGTATAACCGCTATAACTCTTCTGAGACAATACTCTGCCATCTTTATACAAGGCTAGTATCTGCAGCCGCTCACTCATGTCATCCGGTATGGTACAAGATACCTGATTGCCCTTAATGGTATCAAGGGTAATATCTCCCCAGGCTGTTCCTGCTTTTCGATGCAGGTTATCCAGGGTATCTGCCGAACTCTTTCTTAAAGGCAGTGCAACAGTAAAGACAACCTTTTTAATCGGCTTGGGACTATATACCGCAAAGGTTTCCGAAAAACTGCTCTTTGCTTCCCAGACCGCTTTTTCAAGCTCAGATAGTTTCTCCGTATCTACGTCCGGCTCCTCCTCCAGGTTCGGATTTTTTGCGATAGCCTGTTGCCTGATCGTGTAAGGACTACAATACAAACCCGCTGCATTCACCACTGTCCCGTCGAGGAAGGTAATCTGTTTGGGAGTATACCGGGGTTTCTCCTCCGGATGATCCATATGATAAGAACTGCTTTTCCCCATGAGTTTAAGCAAATCAAAATGATCATTGTCAATACTCATAAAACTGTAGGGATGCACTAGTTTTACGCCAAAGCTTAAAGAGTCAAAAAAACGCCCGACTTTTTCTTCCGAATAGGTATCATAATGTTCAAAATGACTTTGATCTGAAGGATTAAACTTGGTATCGGGTGTCGCAAAAGAGATTCTTGTATTGGAAAGTTTCATCAGTTGGTCTATCTGTGTAATGTTTTCCTTTATTTGCTTAAGGAGTACTTCTTTCTTTTGCGCAAAAGATACAGTACCGGTCAATAGAAAAACAGGGAGCAAAAATTTCTTCATAACAATTATATGTTTTCAAAAATACCGTTCAAATATCAGTCATTATTGCCTAAAGATTTATGTTATTTTATGGAATGCGGTTCTTTTTTTGTCTAGTAGGGATAAACAGCCTTGTTCTTTAATATGAAGCCAGTCCTTTTCCTTCTATATACTTCAATAGTATGCCTTTGGCTTAATGCCTGTACGGCACAAACGGCACTGCAAACAGACATTCATAAAGAAAAAGCGGAAACCATACGCCCCTTTGACACCACATGCAAAGTCATTCATGTTTTTGTAGCCCTTTGTGACAATACTTATCAGGGTATTGTACCGGTACCGGATAAGATCGGTAACGGACAAGATCCTAAAAACAATTTGTACTGGGGCTGTGCCTTTGGTATAAAAACATTCTTCAAAAACAGTGCAGAATGGACTTTGATACAGACGACTGCAGATAACGATACCCTTTTGGAGCGGCTCGTATTCAAATATAAAACCAAGCCCTATTATCTTGTGGCAGATGCCTATAACGGCCGGCATATCAAACCCTGCACCATAGATTTCTTAAGAAGCAGTTCGGGCCAATATAAAGATACCCTGCGCCTTAATGACAAAACTATAGGCATTGCCGGCAATGCGGTACTGACTGCTTATATCGGCCATGATGGATTAATGGATTTCGCTTTGGATCCGGTATATCAAAACGAAGATGGCCAAAAAAGAAGGACCATTATTCTTGCCTGTTTTAGTAAAAAATACTTTAGTGCGCTACTGAAAGAGGCGAATATAGATCCTCTTTTATGGTCGACCCACCTGATGAGCCCCGAAGCCTATACCTTGCATGATGCCCTAACCGGATTTATTCAGGGAGCTACCCACGAACAAATCAACCATAAAGCAGCAGCGGCCTATAGTAAATATCAGAAATGCAGCCTGCCCGCTGCGAAAAAACTTATTGTAAGTGGTTGGTAGTGTGCGGCCATTCTAATTTTTTCAATTATTTTTGCTGCAAAAAAAACAGATCATGAAGTATATATTTTCCTTAGTATGCCTCTTCTTTACGGTAAACACTTTTGCGCAACAAGCCAATATGGAAGTCAGCACCCTGCGCATCGGACCTTTTAAAATAAATATGGATAAAGCGGAGGCCGAAAGCAATGCCCATAAACCGCTACTGACAGCTAAAGAAAGTAATCAATACAATGGCGAAACGGTCGTTAAGTATAATAATGAATTATTGAAAGTGACCATCAACTTACAATATAACGGGGAGAATAAACCGGAAAAAGAAACTGTCACCAATTTATCGACCACCAGTAATAAATTCAGAACCAAAAGTGGTATGGGCATTGGCAGTACCCGTAGCGAATTGCTCAATACCTATAAAGATTTCAGCAATTTTGAAGTATTTGCCGCCTGGGAGGAAAATGGAGAAGGTCGCTCTAAAACAATCAGCTATTTTGTATTAAAAGATTTGGATGCGAGTACAGCATTATCCTTCAAACTGGTGAATAATGTAGTCGTAGAAATAAGTGTTTATATGGACGAAGGAGGTTGCTAAAAGCAACCTTTTTTATTGCGTAATATACTCATTGATACACCTTGTCTCCGTATGAAAACGCAATTAAATTATGAGTGTCCCTCTACGAAAAAAGGTTAATACAGCACCATTGATAAACTCTTTATCTTCATACTCAGGAGTAGCATCTTTATTATACAATTCAAAATAGCATTCGGTAGGATTCATTATACCCTTGCCAAACAGCCAAAATCTGTATCGTTTAGTTTTATAATCTGGATTAAGGTCTTCTAAAGCATCAAATGCACCAATAGTCAGGCTATCGTTACGCAAGCCATTATGAAATATTTGTTCATTTTCAGACATGGTTGCCAATTCTTTGTCGGTTTTGGCTACAATAGTTTCTTCTCCTTTAAAAACGTTAGGATAAAAGATTCCCTTTAGAAAAATCTGCTTATTTATATCGTCTATACGAATCGTGAGCACTTTATCATCAAATCTTATCGTTGTAGCATCTACCTCCTGAATAAGTCCTGTAAATCTCGGATATTCTGTTCTTTTATAATGCCGCTTAAATTCATCACGGGAAAATTGGTATTTTGAAGCCTCATTTCCTTGTCCTTTCAAGGAAAAAGAAAACAAACTAAAACACAAGCATATTTTAAACATGCGACACCTCATCGTTATTTATTATTAAGTTGCTCCTGTACTCTAAACTGTACAATCTTCGCGATTAAGGTTAAAGGTATCGGTTCGGTCAGCGGGAATTGCACAGAACCCTTACCCTGTTTGTACTTTGATAATTCTTTGGCAAAAGCGGTATGACCCGTAGGCGTCGCATAAAAACCAATATGCTGTTTATAGCCTGCAAAGTACACCAATGGTTTACCGCTCAGCTTATAGGCCGGCATGCCATAACTAATGCTTTCCAGCGCTTCGGGCGCAGCCGTTTTAATGATTTTCCGAATCTCCTGCAATTTACGTTGCACTGTTACCGGAAATGATTCAATATAAGCATCTACATTTTCGAATACCTTCATGATATCTTTATTTTACTAATAATGTATAATTTTTACTTATTCCTGTGGGAGTCATCATTGGCATTATACCCTATCCCCTTCCAATCACAATCAATACATGCTATTGTATTTACGCTTTCCGGGCAATGATGATCGTATGGGTTGCAATACTTTCGTCATTATTTATATAGGCCTTACTGCCCATGTTTATAAGTTCAAAGGACAGTTGCTTTAAGACGGTAACCAAATCAGCCGTCTGATAATAATAAAAATGCACCCGATCACCACTACTTCCGGTTAACAATCCCGAATCGTCATAGTCTCCCGGTACAAAACTAAAATACAAAACCCCTTCGGGAGTTAATAAATCATAAGCATCCCTGAGTAATTGCAGCATATCGGGTTCATCAAGATAAGGCAAACAAAAACCCATGACAATTCCGTTAAAAGTACTTTTGGACCAGTGCCGGCGAATATCCCGTACATCCATCACCTGAAAATGCGCGGCCTGATTGAATGTTTGCGCCAGGGCAATCATATTAGCGGCAATGTCTATAGCCTCAATCTTCAGTTCGGGGTTCTGAGCGCACAAATACCGCGTAATATTGCCCGGGCCACAACCCAGTTCCAGAATACGGGCATCTTTTATTGGGAGGCTGGCCATAAAAGCATCGTAGGTATCATCATATAAATGCAGCTCCATAAACTTATCGGCATACAAACCGGCATTACGGTTCCAGGTTTCAAAAGTTTCGGTATACTTATCCATGTGATCGTGGGTGTTATTTTTGACCAATTAAATATACAACATTAGACACAAAAAAATCCCCCGTGTACATACACGGGGGATTTTTTTGTATCAGGATTAGAAAGAATAACGGATTACCAGATATTCAATCCAAAAGCATCCGCATTCTCTGTAGCCGTTTCATATCCTGCATCATGATGACGCAAAACACCCATAGCCGGATCATTATGTAATACTCTTTTCAGGCGCTCTTCTGCATCCTGCGTGCCATCTGCAACAATCACCATACCGGCGTGTAAAGAATAGCCCATACCGACGCCACCACCATGGTGAAAGCTTACCCAACTGGCGCCACCGGCGGTATTGATCAGGGCATTTAAGATCGCCCAATCCGCAACCGCATCAGAACCATCTTTCATGGCTTCCGTTTCTCTGTTAGGAGAGGCTACCGAACCACAATCCAGGTGATCTCTTCCGATCACTATTGGTGCTTTTACTTTACCTTCTCTCACCAATTTATTGAATAATAAACCGGCTTTTTCACGCTCACCCATACCTAACCAGCAAATGCGGGACGGTAAACCCTGAAATGCAATTTTTTCTCTTGCCATCGTCAGCCAGCGTTGTAAACCGGCATTCTCCGGGAACAATTCCGCCAAGGCCTTATCTGTAGTATAAATATCTTCCGGATCACCGCTTAAAGCTACCCAACGGAACGGCCCTTTTCCTTCACAGAATAAGGGACGGATATAGGCTGGTACAAATCCGGGGAAGTCAAATGCATTTTCTACCCCGCGCTTGTCTTTGGCCTGACCCCGTAGATTATTACCGTAATCAAAGGTAATGGCACCGCGTTTCTGTAATTCCAACATCAGGCGCACATGATGCGCCATCGTATCTAAGGATAATTTTTGGTATTCCTCAGGATCGCTTTCTCTTAAAGCATTGGCTTCTGCCACACTCATATTTTCCGGGAAATAACCAATCAGTTCATCATGTGCAGAAGTCTGATCCGTTAAGGTATCCGGTGTGATATTTCTATCCAGCAAACGCTGCAACAGGTCCACCACATTACAGCATACGCCGATGGAAACTGCTTCTTTATTTTCTTTAGCCTGAATCGCTCTGTCAATGGCCTCGTCGATATCAGTATAACTTTCGTCCAGGTAACGTGTTTCAATACGTTTATCCATCCGCCATTGCTCTATCTCTGCAGCCAAGCACACGCCTTCATTCATAATGATGGCCAGCGGCTGAGCGCCGCCCATACCGCCTAAACCTGCGGTCACATTCAAGGTTCCTTTTAAAGTACCATTATAATGCTTGTTCGCCAAAGACAAATATGTTTCATAAGTCCCTTGTACGATACCTTGCGAACCGATATAAATCCAGCTCCCTGCGGTCATTTGCCCGTACATCATCAGTCCTTTAGCTTCCAGCTCCCGGAAATGCTCCCAGGTAGCCCATTTACCCACCAGGTTGGAATTGGCGATCAAGACACGGGGCGCATCTTTATGCGAGCGTAAAACGCCTACGGGTTTACCACTTTGCACCATCAGGGTCTGGTCTTCTTCCAGGTTTTCCAGACATTCCAAGATCTTATCAAAACTCTCCCAGTTACGGGCTGCTTTACCGATACCACCATAAACAACCAGGTCTTCCGGACGTTCTGCCACTTCAGGGTCAAGGTTGTTTTGCAACATTCTGTAAGCCGCTTCTGTTACCCAGTTTTTACAATGCAAGGTGTTTCCGGTAGGTGATTTTATTACTCTTTTCGCTGTATTAGACATAAAAAATTATTATTCGATTTAATGGTGCACAAATATACAATTTTATCCTACTTGGGGTTTTAGATTGGGCAAATTTTAAAATTTACTAAAAGCCTTTGGTAAATGGCATATTTAATTTGGTAGGAATGATTTCTTAGCTATCTTTAGGCACTGATACGCTAGCACCTAAATAAGGGTGCATTTGTACTCATTTTCAAATCTGCTGTTATGTCTCATATCTTGATTGCCGATAGTGGCTCTACCAAAACAGAATGGTGTTTGCTTGATGGAAAAAAAGCAAAAAAAATCACTACCGGAGGTATCAATCCCTATTTTATTTCGGAAGAAGAATGTCTCTCTATGTTAAAAAAAGAGCTAAAACTGGGCAAGGCTAAAGACGACATTGCAGACATCCACTTTTACAGTGCGGGGGTCAAAGCACCGCAAAATCAAAAAGCAGTCTCCAAGATTTTAAAAACGCATTTTGATATTAAAAACATCAATGTGCATACCGATATGCTGGGCGCAGCACGGGCCACTTGTGGCAGCGAAAAAGGCGTTACTGCAATCCTGGGTACGGGTAGCAATTCCTGTTATTATGACGGCAGCAAGATCAGCAAGCAACACCCTTCCTTAGGCTATATATTAGGCGATGAAGGGAGTGGCACTCATATGGGCCGGAAGGTACTTCAGTATTTCTTCTACAAAACATTTGACGGAGACCTCCATGAGGCCTTTATCAATAAATATGGCAATGACTTACCCGGCGTTTTGGAAAAGGTATATAAAGAACCTCTGGCCAATCGTTATCTGGCTGGCTTTACCGAATTTCTGAACGACCACCGTGGTCATTATATGATCGAAAACATTATTGAAGATACCTTATTGGAATTCTTTACCAAAAACCTGCTTAAATACCGTGAAAGCTGGAAATATCCTATTCACTTTATCGGTTCGGTAGCCTATACCTTCAAAGATGTATTGTATACTGTTACGGAGCAATACGGGCTGGAAGTGGGTTCTGTGATGAAAAGTCCTATCGACGGATTAAAAGAATATCACTCCTCCGCAAAATAGCATTTGTAATACCGGATATTTTTCACAAATTTTGCAATCTCAATTTTCTTTTCATAAAGAAACGCTATTCTTATGCTATCATTTCAGGACAAAAGTACGATTACCATTACCTGCCATAAATTTTTATCGGAAGCCTTAACTAAAGAAGTAAAAGCTTTGGGCTTTGAAGTGGGCCATACTTTCCCTACCGGCGTTACGCTGGAAGGGAGTTTAAATGACTGCATTAAGTTAAACATGAACCTGCATTGTGCCAGCCAGGTATTATATAGTCTCAAAAAATTTACCGCCAACAATGCGGATGATGTATATGAACATACTGCCTCTATAGACTGGAGCGGAATTATGGAAGACGAGGATTATTTTTCCATTACCAGCAATGTATTGCATCCCACAATCAATAACAATATGTTTGCCAATCTCCGGGTAAAGGATGCGATTGTAGATCAGATCAGGCAAAGGAGCGGCAAACGACCTAATACCGGCGCAGAGCTGAGCGGGATTGTGATTCACCTTTTCTGGAAGAATGAAGATGCCGAATTATTTTTAGATACCACCGGTAATTCTATAGGACGACACGGATACCGGAAAATCCCGGGCAGAGCCCCTATGCTGGAAGCACTGGCTGCAGCAACCGTACTGTCGACCAACTGGAATAAAAATACGCCTTTCCTCAACCCAATGTGTGGCTCCGGTACTTTA
This sequence comes from Taibaiella sp. KBW10, assembly GCF_003852495.1. Lineage (GTDB taxonomy): Bacteria > Bacteroidota > Bacteroidia > Chitinophagales > Chitinophagaceae > Edaphocola. The sequence goes on from NZ_QAJI01000001.1 coordinate 221,018, forward strand.
GCGATTGAAGCCGTACTGATTGCTACTAATCGTAAGCCCGGATTGTTCCGTACAAACTATGCTTTTATGCATGTAAAGGGTTATGATGAACAAGTGTATCATGAAGAAGACAATTTACTGGAAGCGCAGATCATTGATAAACCGGAATTAAAAATCATTGCCTCGGACATCAGCCATGATGCCATCATTAATGCCCAAAAGAATGCGATTGCTGCAGGCGTAAAAGACCTGATCACCTTCGAAGTGGGCGATTTTGAAACAACTACGGTGCCTAAAGATGAAGCCGGTATTGTGTTTATGAACCCGGAATACGGAGATCGCCTGGGCGAACTGGAAGAGCTGGAACACACCTATGCCCGTATTGGTGATTTCTTCAAGAAAAAATGTTCGGGATATACTGGTTATATTTTTACCGGCAATATGGATCTTGCGCGTAAGATCGGTTTGAAAGCGCAACGCAGGATTCCGTTTTACAATAGTAAGATTGAATGCCGCTTGTTTGAATTTGAATTATACAGAGGAACGAAGCGTGTAGAAGCAAATGCATAACAACACTGTCAGGGACTTATTGTTGGGATATTCTTGGATATTCCAACAGAAACGCTCCCCTGGAAGAAGCCCCAAATAAAACCATAAATACCCAGGTGCGATAATAGGTATCATTAATCATAAGGTTGTTATCGGCATTCAGTCCAATCCGCACTTTCTTAATGTCTATACTACCCGCTATATGCGGCAGCCCTTTGATGTGGACATTCTTATGCTTCAGGTAGATAAAACCATCACCGTCTTTAAGCTTGTATCGCAATGTTTGCGTCCGTATTTCCTCCCTGCCTTTATAAAAAGAAACGGATAAAGTCTGCTGATCTATAATATTGAGGGTAAAATAAGCGAGGCCTACACTATCCCATTTAAGGGTATCCATCATCGAGGCATCTCTTTTAAAATTTCGGTAAAAATGTTCATTAGCATAATAACTATTGAGGGGAACACCTTCACTTTTCAGCCCCTTAATGGCATAGCTACCATTTAGCAAATGTACTTTATTGGCCGTGATGGCCTGATGGCCCTGCCCTTTTTTACCAAAAGGGGCACAGCTACCCAACAACAGCAATAAGGCGATAAGGATAAGCGTACATTTTTTCATCTTGTTGATCTGTTAAAGTATACGGAAGCCGTATGGTGAAAGGATTTAGGGGCGAATCACCACAATGCTGCCATCTTCAAGCCATCTAATGATTCTGGAAGGGGCATGTATCGTAGTCTCCTCCTGGCGATACTCGGCAATATAATCCACTCCTTTTTTTATATGCTCCTCAATATCGGTAAATACTTGTGGCGTAGGCTTTCCACTCACATTAGCAGAGGTGGAGACGATTGGTTTCTTATAGCGCTTCAGCAAGGTCTTACAAAAAGCATCAGCCGTCACCCGTATGGCCACCGTACCGTCGCTATGTATGGCATTACCGGCCAAACCTACAGCCTGTGGGTAAATAACGGTTGTGGGGCGGTCAAAAGTATTGAGCAAGCCTACCAGGTCCGGCAAAGGATTCGCCACATAATTAAATACCGATTTCACATCGGGAAGTAATATGATCAGGCTTTTGCTATCGGCCCGCTGCTTGAGTGCAAATATTTTCTGAACGGCCGCTTCATTTGTCGCATCACAACCAATACCCCAAACCGTATCGGTGGGATATAAGATAAGCCCTCCGGCTGATAAGACTTCTATAGCGCGGTTTACTACTGCGTTCATCGTCATATTAAACAAAATATTTTTGTAAACGATTAGCCACGTTTTTCAAATAATAGTATTCAAAAAAAGCATCCGGGATATGAGCCTCCACACTTGCTGCATGAATGGCTGCGCGCGCAAAGCCCTCCCAATCGGTATCGGGGACAATTTTTAATTTCTGCCCGCAATATTGCTTTTCAATCCCGACTGCACCGGTGGCTGCAGACACCACTGTCAGGTCCCAGGACAAACTTTCAATCACCTTCGTTTTAACACCACCCCCTGCAGTAACAGGATTGATCATGACGCTGGAATGTTGTAAAATCGGGTTAAGATCGGGTACAAAACCCAGGTATTTAATCTGTGGTATGGCGGCAATTTGTTCTTGTAATGTTTCGTTTAAATGTTTTCCACAAATGATGATTTCAAAGTCGGGCAATTGGGCTTTGAATAGAGGATAAAGCGCCTCGACAATTACCTTAACGGCCGCTTCATTAGGATAATAATTAAGCACTCCCATAAATAAAAACCAGGGAACATCCGGGTTTAGTCCATGTTCCCGGGCAACCGCAAGTTTATCCTTATCTGTTGTTTGCACCTGATCAAAGTCGCATAGGAAAGGCATGACCACTGCTTTATCTTTGGGCAGCCCGTAATGAGCCACTGCCCAGGCTGCATCATCTTCGGTCACAAAAAACACCTGATCGGCATGCCGGTAAGCTCTTTTTTCAAAATGCCACATGAGTTTCCACCACCATTTACCTACGGTACGAAAACGTTCGGATTCTATATTATGAGAACGGATGTATAAGGGTACCTTTTGCTTACGGGCCACATAATGCACTGCAGGGAAAAGGTAATGATGATGACAAAACAAATAATCGGGCCGTTCTGATTGGCTAAGCTGCCGTAATTGTCGCGTAAGCCAATAAGGGATATATCGGCTACGGCTATTGGTCAAGACATTTTTCAGGGTAAAGGGCCATTGTCCCGGCTTTACTTCATTGGCCGCTACCGTAACGGTGGTCACTTTATTATAGGTGCTGAGTAGTTTTTCCACAAACAAAATACCCCAATGCCCTCCCGAGGTGGGCGGCAGGAATTTATAAGGAACAAGACTCAAAATTTTGGACATAGTTTGCAATTTATATCAAAATATACATTCGAAAAAGGGATTAGCCCATATTTCTAAAAGATTCCGGCCATCAAGTGCAATAAAAAGAGCGCCAACAATTTGGGCGCTCTCTTTATTATAATTCGTTTTAGACCTTATCCTTGCAAAGCCGCGGCACCACTTACGATCTCCGTAAGCTCGGTGGTAATCGCTGCCTGACGGGCTCTGTTGTAGGACACTTTCAGGTTTTTCAAAATCTCATTCGCATTTTCTGTTGCTTTATCCATTGCGGTCATACGGGCACCATGCTCAGAAGCATTTGCATCCAATACCGCTTTATACACTTGCGTGTTCAGGATTCTCGGCATTAATTCCGCGATCAGGATATCCTTAGAAGGTTCAAAAATAAAGTCCGTTTCTTTTTGATTCTCCGCTTTTTCTACTTTTGGAATCGGTAAATATTCTTCTGTTACAAAAGCCTGAGTCGCTGCGTTTTTAAACTGGCTGTAAACCAGTTCTACTTTATCATATGTTTTGTTCAAAAATGCTTCCTGCGCATAAACGGCTGCTTTTTTCACATTTTCAAAGCTTAAATCAGAGAAGGTTGCCCAATAATCTGCATTTAATTTATACCCGTGTTTCAGGAAATATTCATATCCTTTTTTACCGATTGGCAACATCGTTACATCTTGTTTCGCATATTTATCCGCGATCAATTGCTTCGCAGCTTTGATTACATTCGTGTTATAAGCACCACAAGTTCCTCTATCAGAAGTAATCGGGATGATCAACACGCGTTCAACCGCACGCTCTTCTGCCAGCTCCAGTACCATATTATCGTTAAGGCTGCTTACAATGTTGCTCAACATTTCCTGCATCTTTTGCGTGTAAGGACGCATTTGTAATATTGCATCCTGTGCACGACGTAGTTTTGCCGCACTCACCATTTTCATGGCTTTGGTAATCTGTTGCGTTGAGGTAACTGATTGTATCCGTAATCTTACTTCTTTAAGTTGCCCTGACATATATTTATTATAAAATTATGATATGTTAATTTTGGGTGCAAAGGTACACCTCGTTACTTATTATTCCAAATCTAAATAGACCTATTTGCCGTTTAAATTTCAACGCTGGCTTTCATTTTACCGGCTATTTTCTTACCCCATCGCATAAAAGGCATTTCGACCCAGTGATAAACCATGGTTGCCAATACCGTAGCAACTGCTATAAGTGCAAAAAGCAAAATGATAAATGTTCTCTTTTCATGGCCGCCCAGCAAGGCATTTAGACGATCCCAGTATTCATATATAAAGCGTACCAGCACCCAGTGCACCAGATAAATACCATAAGAAATCTTGCCATAAAATAACAATATACGGTGCTCCAAAATACGTTGTATGGAGGCAAACCGGATACAGGCGATGAGGAAGATAAAAGAGGCGATACCCGAATAAAAAAAGAAATCCATCCTGGTATAATCCGAAAAGGTCTTAAAAAACGGTCCGAAAGGCGATAGCTTATCGATTTTCCTTAAGGAAAACAAAACGATGGCGATCAGGATAACGGGCACTCGATACCGGTATAGGGTTGTGGTTTTAAATTGCGGCCCCGAAAGGTATTTAAAATTGATGGCGACCACCATACCCAGCAGAAAGTGGATCATTAAAGAACCGATCACCAAATTGCCCAGAAACACGGCGGCTAACAACCAATAAACTAGTTTTTTGTTGTATTTGGCCGCAAGAATAAAAAAGGGAATCAAAAAAGAGGCTGCCAACTCTATGCCCAGGGTCCATCCCGGCAAGAAATGGTTATTGAATCCCCTGATCAGAAACAGCTCCTGCCAGAAGTCCTTATAACTGTGCCGGAATACATTGCTCCATTGCGTCCAGTTCATTTCATGACGCATGGAATAGATAAAATTCATTAAAAAGGCCACCAGAAACCCCGGATACAACCTAAAAACCCTGTTGACATAAAACTTACCGATATCCAACTTTTTGTCCAGGATAAGAAAGGGATAAGCCAATACAAAGCCGCTTAATACAAAAAAGAAGGACACCGCATCGTTTTCATTGATAAAAACCGACACCCATTTGATGCCGATGTTCTGCTCAAATTTCCAATTGATATAATGCCCCACCAGCACCATCATGGCTGCAATACCCCTGGCGGAGTCTAAATAGTGCAAACGGTTCTGTTTCGCGGGAATAATGTCCATCTCGAATATTAAATTTACAGGAAGTATCGCCTTACGGCCTAACGAATTACAACTTATCTACCTCATCTGCCATCTCTGCCATTCTATCGCTGCGCTCTTTGCTCCTGCGCACTGCCCGGAGATTGATCATCTCTACGATAACAGAGAAGGCCATAGCAAAATAAGCATAGTTTTTCAAGTGCAATTCATGCGCTTTTTCCGCATTCCAGCCCTCAACTAATAAGATAAACCCAATCATTACCAAGAAGGACAAAGCCAGCATTTTGATGGTCGGATGTTTTTCAATAAACCCGGCAATGTTCGGGCTGAAGCGGAACATCACAAACATAGCCACGACTACTGCAGCCACCATAATTTCTATATGTTTCGCGGTACCGCCCGCAGTAATGATACTGTCAAAACTAAAGATCATATCGATCAGGATAATCTGCGACACGGCCTTAGGCAAGGTGAGCATGGTCTTTTTGCCGGACTCATGGTGCTCCTCCCCTTCCATTTTCGCATGGATCTCTTTTACCGTTTTATAAATCAGGAAGGTTCCACCTAAAAGCATGACCAGACTGGCCAGGTCAAAGCCTTTATCCATTATGGTAAAGAGAGGCTTTCCTTTTTGAGACAACAACCAGCTTAGGGCCAGCAGTAATAAGCAACGTACACCGATACCGGTAAACATCCAGATGGTACGGCCTTTTTTACGCAGGTTTTCGGGTAAGCGGTTCAGGATGATGCTTACAAAAATAACATTATCAATACCCAGTACGACTTCTAATACGACCAGGATTACAAAACTCAGGATACTGTCAAAGGTTAATAAATGTTCCATCGGGTGTTTTATTTTTTCGTTTTTATTTTAAGTGACGCGAAATTAATTGTTTTTTGAGGAATGGCATTAAAATAATAACTGATATATATCGGCTACTTTATTGACCGATCTGATCTCGATCTTAAATTTACCCGTATCCAGGCCTTTGGTATTGGCTTTAGGAATAAATACAGCATCCATCCCCATTTTGTCTGCCTCGGCAATGCGTTGTTCAATACGGTTTACCGCACGGATCTCACCGGATAATCCTACTTCTCCGATAAAGCAGACATTAGCGGGCAGGGCTTTATCTTCATAGGAAGACAATAGCGCACAAACAATCGCAAGGTCGATAGAAGGGTCTTCAATACGTAAGCCACCGGCAATATTCAGAAAGACGTCCTTCATCCCAAAATGGAACCCGCCTCTTTTCTCCAGCACGGCCAACAATAATTGTAAGCGGCGCAGGTCAAAGCCATTGACGGTACGCTGCGGCGTGCCATATACCGCCTGCGAGACCAAAGCCTGGGTTTCGATCATCAGTGGACGCATGCCTTCAATAGCTGCCGCAAGGGCAATCCCGCTTAAAGGCTCTTCATGTTGGGTAATAAGGATCTCGGAGGGATTACTTACCCCACGCATCCCATTATGAACCATTTCATAGATCCCCAATTCGGCTGTAGAGCCAAAGCGGTTTTTCAGCGTGCGCAAAATCCGATAGGCATAATGCCGGTCGCCCTCAAACTGCAATACGGTATCGACCATATGCTCCAGTATTTTAGGGCCGGCGATACTCCCCTCTTTGGTAATGTGGCCAATGATAGATACCGGCGTGCCTGTTTGTTTGGCAAAGCGTTGTAACTCGGCGGCACATTCCCTTACTTGCGATACACTTCCCGGCGCACTTTCAATGTAAGGCGATTCCAGTGTTTGTATCGAATCTATTATAACCCAATTGGGCTGTATTTTTTTGATTTCCTGAAAAATGGTCTGCGTATTGGTTGCCGTCAGCAGGTAGAGGTGCGGATGTACAATACCAATCCTATCGGCCCGCATTTTGATCTGGTGCATACTTTCCTCTCCAGAAACGTACAGCACCCTTAGATTGATCGCTTGCAGGGCACATTGCAAGAACAAAGTAGATTTCCCGATTCCCGGATCTCCGGCAATCAGGGTTACCGAGCCTTGTACCAGCCCACCGCCTAAAGTACGGTTTAGCTCATCGTCGGGTAAAACATAGCGAATTTCTTCTTCCGATTGTATGTCAGCAATGTTTTTCGCCTTATTATTGGCTTTATTCACCTCTTCAGTCCACAGTTCTTTAATATCTGCTTTTGCAGAAGGTTTTTCTTTTACCTCTTCTACAAAAGTGTTCCATTCATTACAACTGGGACACTTACCCGCCCATTTAGAGCTTTCAAATCCACAATTCTGGCAAAAAAAGGCTGATTTTGTCTTCATGATTATCGTTTCAAAAAATTCAATTACACATGCCTAAAAGGCTTAGGATGCAAAAAGCGTACCTAAAAGTACGCTTTCCAATTATTTTATGTAAATCAAATTTTACAGTTTATTGTCCTCTTTAGGGAAGATTATTGAAGGTTCATAAACCTTAGCGGCTTCAAAATCCATAATACAGTAAGAAATGATGATAATCATATCTCCCGGAGTGACCTTACGGGCAGCCGGACCATTTAAACAGATTTGGCCACTTCCTCTTTGTCCTTTGATCACATAGGTCTCTAAACGCTCTCCATTATTGATGTTAACGATTTGTACTTTCTCGTTTTCAATAATATTTGCGGCTTCCATCAGATCCTGATCGATGGTGATACTTCCAATATAATTCAGGTTCGCTTCCGTAACCGTAACTCTGTGAATCTTGGATTTTAATAACTGAATTTGCATAGCGGATGCAAAGGTAGGAAAAAACATAAATATCAATTATTAAAATCATAATTAAATTAGTTTTACGATATTCGCAGTTATAACGATAACATCTGAAAACACCCCGTATTTCGTGCTCAAGCTTTTTAAAAATCAAAACCCCTATGCGATTATACTGTTGTTCATTTTGGCTTTAGTGCTAAAGTTCAATGTATTATCTCATTCGAGTATGCCGCAGTTAGACCAGCACCAGGTGCTATGGTCTATTGTGATCAAAAAGCTGATCGCTATTTTTGGGAAGAGCGGTTTCTTTTATACTTTTCTGGCAACCTTAAGTATTGTAGCCCAGGGTTTGTACCTGAATTATGTCGTCAATAAATATCATTTTTTCAGCAAGCGTACCTATCTACCCGCGTATACCTATATATTACTTACGTGCTTACTGAAGGAATGGGGTACCTTCTCGGTAGAAATGATCAATAACTGGCTGTTTTTATGGTTGCTGAACCTAGTTTATTCCACTTATGCAGACCAAAATGCCCGAAAGTCGCTGTTCAATATCGGCTGTCTTTACAGCCTCCTGATGTTGCTGAGCTTCCCTAATGTACTGTTCATCTTTTTTATCACCATCGCTTTATTGATTCTGCGTCCCTTCAAGCTTGTGGAATGGATGGTTACTTTATTAGGCATGATCACCCCGGTGTATATCTTAGGTGGGCTGGCCTACCTGACGGATAGCCTGTATATTTTTTCTGACATTTTTTCGGTACAGTTTACCTTGCCCAAATTACTTAATAGCCAAACCGTTATCGCATTAAGTGCACTCGGTCTGCTGTCCATTATTGGTTTTGTACTCCTGAACCAACAGATGAACCGGATGCTTTTCCAGATCAAAAAGCTCTGGTGGATCAATATCATCTTCCTTTTCATCAGTATTTTGAGCACAATTCCGATTTTTACTTTGGGTAATGAAATTTGGATTGTAACTTTGCTACCGGCTTCCCTGTTCATTATGAATGTCTGGTTTGTGCAAAAACCGAAATGGTTTGCAGAGACCATGAATATGTTGCTTTTAGCTACTGCGATCTATTTACAGTGGTTTTATTATTAATTTTTTACATTTTAGAAATATATAAAAATATGAAATTTGGTATCGTTGTATTTCCCGGCTCTAACTGCGACAGAGATATGCAAAATGCATTACAAGACGACCTTAAACAAGAGGTAAAAATGCTTTGGCATAAAGACAATGACCTGAGTGATTTCACAACAGAAGATTGCATCGTACTTCCCGGAGGTTTCTCTTACGGAGATTACTTAAGATGTGGTGCTTTGGCACGCTTTAGCCCGATGATGGAGCAGGTAATCGCTTTTGCCAATAAAGGCGGAAAGGTTTTGGGGGTTTGTAATGGTTTTCAGATTTTATGTGAAGCGGGGTTATTACCGGGTGTATTGTTGCAAAACGATCATCAGAAATTCACCTGTAAGAATACCTATATTATCAATACCGGCAAAGACAATATGGTGTCTGATGTAGTAAGCGCTACTGCCCTGAAAATACCGGTTGCCCATGGCGAAGGCCGCTATCATGCGGATGCGGAAACCATCAAACAACTGGAAGACAACAACCAGATTATTTTTAAATATTGTGATGCAGAAGGACAGATCTCCGATACCGTTAATCCAAACGGAACGACTTTAAATATCGCCGGTATCTGTAACGAAGGCAGAAATGTATTCGGAATGATGCCACACCCTGAGCGTGCCTGTAGCCCGCAATTGAACAATATAGACGGACAAGCAATCTTAAAAGCATTTGCCGCAATGAACTAAGTTGTTTCGGTATAATATATTTAATAAAGCAAAGTGCAGCATCGAGATTTCGGTGCTGCACTTTACTTTTAAGACTTCCCCCAATGCAATCCACCAGTTGATCAGAGGATTATAAAACATTATAATTGATAACACTTATTCTCAAAATATCCGGAGAATTGTAGCGTTTCATTTTTTTACAATATATTTGGCAAAACCAAAAAACAGGTAAAAAAGTGCCTGAACATAACTTATCGAATAAACACACTTATTCTTAAAAAAGATAAATGAAACAATCAATCATAAAAGTTAATGCATTCGCAAAAGGATTAGTGCTTGCAATGAAACCCCATCTTTTTATGGGTTGGCTTCGACATCCCCTCGCCACAACTGCAAATACCCTGAGCCTCGCAAAATGGATAGCTGCTCAGGATAAGAAGTCAATCCTGAATGATTTTTATACTCCGAAAAGAGAGTACGCGAAAAGGCAGCAACTATACACTTATATAATTGAAAAATTAAATTTAAACGCTGAACCTATTGACTATCTTGAGTTTGGAGTATCTGGAGCAGGTTCCTTTAAATGGTGGTTGCATCACATAGATAATCAAAACAGCCGATTTTACGGCTTTGATACTTTTGAAGGACTCCCGGAGGATTGGGGGACATTCAGGAAGGGAGATATGTCTGCTAACATTCCGGTAGTAAATGATTCCAGAGCACATTTTCTTAAAGGCTTATTTCAGGACACTTTACCAGACTTTATTGTAAACAATGATTTAAATAGTGGTAAACGGAAGGTTGTGCACCTTGATGCAGATTTATTCTCTTCAACACTATATACTTTAACAAGTCTGGCACCCTATCTGAAAAAGGGAGACATCCTAATGTTTGATGAATTTAATGTACCTAATCATGAGTTTCTCGCATTTAAAATATTCACTGAGTCCTTCTACGTAAAAACCAGGCTTCTGGGAGCAGTCAATAATTATTATCAAATTGCTTTAATTATTGAATAAAAGCCCGCAGTAAGCAATTTAATAAAATAGGCCAAACAGTAGTCATAACATCTATGACTACTGTTTGCTTTGAAAGACATTCCCCCAAAGAAGGATCAATTCGGCGGGGTAAATCTCATCTCTTTGAGCAATTACACTATAATACTAAAAAGGGTCTGCTTATAGCAGACCCTTTCAACTTTAAAACTACAATCAAACAAAAAAACTTAGTTTATTTCGGCATTAAAACACCGTCAATTACATAAGTAACACCATTGCTGCTGATTACATCAGGAATGGTAATTTTGGCACCATTTACCCACCATGCACCATCTTTTTTCATTAATTTGATCTTTCCACCTTGAACGGTTGTTAATTCCATACCATCTTTCAGATCGCTTGATTTATAAGCACCGGCCACTACGTGGTAGGTCAACACTTTAGTCAAATCAGCTTTCATTGCCGGTTTCATTAAATTGTCTAAAGTTGCTTTAGGCACTTTTGCGAAAGCCTCATTTGTAGGAGCAAAAACCGTGAAAGGACCTGCTCCGCTCAACGTCTCTACTAAACCCGCAGCTTTTACTGCAGACACTAAAGTGGTATGGTCTTTGGAACCTAATGCGTTTTCTACAATATTTTTAGAAGGCACCATCATAGCACCACCTACTTCCACACCAGTTTCTTTAGGTGCTTCTACTGGTGTTGCTGGTGTTTCTTTTGACATTTCAGTTGAAGACGCTGCCTCTTTAGCGGGTTCTGTTGAAGACGTACAAGATGCCATGGCGAAGAAAGATGTGCCCAACATCAGGGAAAGCATTTGCTTTTTCATAATCATTTTTTATTTAAGTTCTATCACATATACGAGCGAATATGAAGAATGGTTTTTTTAGCACGTATTTTTATTTCTCTCAATCTCAGCGCAGATACAAAATATATCTTCATAAAACAATGATATCCCTTCCACAAAATGAGCTTTAAGAGGCCCTGCCATTGCCGGTTTTCACATTTTTTGTATATTTAACTATATGTCCCGATCGGGATCAGTAAAAACATACAATCCAAATCCGATGAAGAAACACAAGCACACCCTTCTCTTACGCCTGGCCCTTGTTGTGATTTTATTAATGCACAGCATACCCGGTATCTTTAATAACGGAATCAATGATTTTGGCAATTTATACCTGAACCATGCCGGATTTGCACCTTTGGGTGTACCACTTGCCTGGGCAATCAAACTATCCCATGTGGTATGCGCGCTTTGCTTTTTATGCAACCGGTATATCACCATAGCCGGAATTGCGACTATTTTCATTTTAATAACCGGTATATTCATGATACATTTAAAAGAGGGCTGGTATGTGGTCGGCGGCGGACGTAATGGTATAGAATTCAACCTATTACTGATTGTGGTCACTTTATCTGTGATGTTCCCTAACGGATGGACCAAAAACTCCGGCATAAGAAGAAGACGGTAGCCTTTAATATTCTATATGTTTTATTTTACATATTGCCATTTATTGTTTAGTTTGCGGCCACTAAACACCACAACCTATTATGGCATTTCAACGCATACGGCTATTCCTTGTAATAGCGGCTACACTATTGTTATCTTTTAAAGTTTCTGCCCAAGATAAAATATGGACCAAAGACAATATAGAAGAAAATGAGCGTACGCTCCTGAGGCAGTACCAGAAATATAGTAAAAAACCCGGCAAAGAAAAGTTGCAAAAGGATTTTTTAGCCTCTTTTCAGGAAAGGGTATCTTTTCATCAGTCTGTTGTAGATCCTATACAAAAAGAAGTGGAAACGGAACAGAAAGACTGGCTCTCTTTGATCAACAGTTTGCGGTCCTTACAATATATTTATCAGACTACAGCGTCGGTCTTATCCCAGAATCAAATTACTTATCACGATTATACCCAAACACTAGATAGTACAGAAAGTGTTGCTTTGGCCTCTTTATATGCCAGGGCACAGAAGGCACTTGGAAGTACCTCAATGCCACATCGGTTTTCTATTGCGTACCGGGCACTTACATTAGTGACGTCTTTAAGTCCGGGTTACAAAAACAGCACCGCGATGCTGGAGCAGATCAAAGTGCAGGGTATAAAAACGGTATATATACGTCCTGTACAAATGGGCAATCAGGGCAATTACATACAAATACAGGGTAAAGGCAATGCGCCGCTCGGCGATTATATGAATGAGCAACTGGTACAAGCAACACAAAATGCACTCGGTTACACACTCGTTACCAGTACCGCGGCCAAAGCAGATTATGAAATAGTTTGCGAATGGACGAGTATTGATTTTGGCAATAGTACTTTTTTAAGGACTAGCTATGAACGACGCGCAACGGTCAACAAGCAAGAAGTAACCGCAACCGTTCATTATACCACAGAGACCATACCGCTTTCTTCCCGTTTTAAAGTATCAATTATTGACACAAAGAACGGCAATGTGATGGACAATATGAATATTGCCTCTTCTGATCTTGTAAAACATGTTACCGCAACCTATACCGGCAACGGCGATGCACTCAGCTATGAAGATGCGCAAATGGTAAGAGCATCCAATAGTAATGCAATCATGAAAGTCAAAACAGCGCAGGTACAGTTGCTGTTTGACTATCAGATAAAAGAACAAATCCTTACTTTTTTAAACAGAAATGTAGCCTGGTAACGGTGTACCACAGGATGTGTTGTAAAAGAGGTTAAAAATCGGATAAATTTCTTTGCTATATTTGAGGTTTACCGGTATGCATATGACAAGGCTATTAACAGACATGGATGCTTATCATCCCTTAACGGCAGATTGTAAGCAGGCACTCATTCCCTTATTCCAACAAAAGACCATTGCCAAAAATGAGCTACTGCTCACTATTGGCACGGTTCCCAAGTGGTATTACTATATTGAAAAGGGACTGTTTGCCTATTACTACCTTGCAGACAACGGGGATATGATCATCAAAAGATTTTTTGCAGAACATAATTTCATGTCTTCCACAGCCGCTCTAATCCAACAGGAGCCCGGTTTATTTGCAATCGTTGCTTTGGAAGATGCCCGTTATATCCAATTTTCGGCAGCGCCTTTCAGGGCTTTGTTTGAACAATATCATGACCTGGCACTCTTCCATATTAATTATCTAGAAAAAAACTGGATCGTTGAAAAAGAGCATTTAGAAATCACATTGAAATATGAAACGGCAAAGGAGCGTTATGTACAATTCTTAAATACCCAAGCCAACATAATTCCGAGGCTGAAACAGCACCATATTGCTTCTTTTCTCGGCATCACCCCAACACAGCTGAGCCGGATCAAAAAATCATTATTACTTTAATTCCCTCAACATATGTATAGGGTGCATTGCGGTTATTTGCCGAATTTTGCATCCATAAATGAAAACGAATCTAAAAGGCGTGGTCCTTGTCCTGCTCGGCGCCATCAGCTATGGCATCCTCGCAACCATCGTTAAATATGCCAACCATAAGGGTATACCGGTAAGCGTATTAACCTTCCTGCAATCCCTGATCGGCGTATTATTCCTGATGGCATATGCTTATGCAAAACAAAAAAAGCAAGCCCATCATCTACCCTTAACCCATCGTGCCCGCTTAAAGCTTCTTTTATTTGGCACTTCCCTGGGCATTACCAGCTCACTATATTATTTATCCATACAATACATTCCCGTATCATTAGGCATTGTACTGTTAATGCAATCCATCTGGATGAGCCTCCTACTGGAATACATCCTGTATCGAAAACCTATAGGCAAGCTCAAAATCATCGGTGCGCTGACGACAATAGCCGGCACCATTCTTGCGACGAATATTTTGTTTCAGGAAACCGCATTGGCCTGGAAAGGTATTGCGCTGGGTTTGGGTGCTGCCCTTTCTTATACTATTTCGCTATATGCCTCCAGTACCATAGAAAAGACGCAGCCCAGCCATATCAGAAGCCTCTATCTTGTATCCGGTAGCCTGTTGGCGGTTATGATGTTCTGGAACAGTGCCATTATCAGCGATTTCACCACATTACGCGCTTTGCCCTGGGGCCTGTTACTGGCTGTTTTCGGCACCATACTCCCCCCACTCCTTTTTACTAAAGGCATTCCTATGATCGGTATTGGTTTGGGCGGCATCCTGATCGCGGTAGAAATACCCGTATCGGTGCTTTCTGCACATTTAGTACTGGGAGAACACGTGGCTTTAATGCAATGGACGGGTATCGGGCTGATTCTCTTCTCAGTTATCATGGTGAATAAACCCAAAACAAAATAAAAAGCTTATGTTTATGTATCCTTTTTACAAAACGTATGGCCCTGTCAAAACACATACATAATCCGGAAAGCGTAACTGCGTTTATCCAAAATTTAGCCCCTGAATTTGCCCTGCTGATTACAGCGGTAAGACAAACGATTTTAAATGCTGATCCCCGTATTGGGGAACATATAAAATGGAATGCACCGAGTTTCTTTTATATAGGAGCACTCCCCGCCTTCGATGCTAAAACATACCAAAGAGATTTATTGGTCATTCATACCCAAAAGGATATAGCCTTACTAATTTTCCCAACGGGCGACCGCATACCGGATAGCAGGGGCATACTGGAAGGAAATTATACCGATGGACGCAGAATGATCACCATACATAATATGCAGGAGCTGCAGGAAAAAGCAAAAGACCTGCAAGCCCTTATACAACTATGGATTCAAGAAATAACTGCCAAGCTTTAATCTCAAAAGCATCAGCATACCTTTGCAATGATCAGAATAAAGGCTACCTCTAAATATGGGGGTACAAGATACTACTGACATAGGGTTGTCATCTGTCCATGTTATTTTTGATCCTTATCTAAACTATAAAGTATATGCACATTCCTTCTTTTTTTATTATCGGTATTAGTATCAAAACCAGCAATGAAAACCAACAGGCCGCACAGGACATTCCGGCCTTGTGGCAACGTTTTATGAGCGAGGGGCTCGCCGCCAAAATTCCCAATAAGATCAGCGAAGACCTTTATTGTATCTATACAGACTATGAAAAAGATTATACCCGACCTTATACAACAGTACTCGGTTGTAAAGTATCTTCTTTAGACCAAATACCGGAGGGAATGACGGGATATTTAATTCCGGAAGCGACTTACCAACTGTTTACGGCAAAGGGAAAACTGGCCGACCAAATTGTGTTTCATAAATGGTCCGAAATATGGAATTCGGGGATGGAGCGCAAGTACACGGCCGATTTTGAGGTTTATGGCGCAGCAGCACAAAATCCCGAAGCAGCCGTAGTCGATATTTACCTTTCTATTCCCTAAATTATGAATGCAGCCGATCAGTTTTTCGCCCGGCAAGAGGAGCCCGTCAAAAGTTGCTTGGTAGCATTGAGGGCCATCATCCTGGACCAGGATCCCGGCATTAAGGCTTCCTGGAAATATGGCATGCCTTTTTTCTGCTACCGGGAAAAAATGTTTTGCTATTTATGGATCCATAAGAAATACAAAAAACCTTATTTAGGCATTGTAGAAGGGCATCGTATCCAGCATCCTGAACTGCTTATGGAGCAGCGATCCAGAATGAAGATCATGTTATTTGATCCGGAACGCGACCTTCCGCTGGATACGATCAAAGAAATACTGCAAGCAGCTTTATTATTCTATAAGACAGTAAAATAGCCCTCAAAAGCACAGCTAACCAAAGCGGAGCCCCTAACAGGCTCCGCTTTTAGCAAGTTATCATCGCCATCCGAATACCGCCCCTATCACGCCGCCTCTTTACTTTTCCGGCAAGACTTTCTGATAGCCATATTATTCAGTATGAAATCTGCCTATACACACCTATTTTTTTCGTCAAGGGTTTATACAGCCTTGATTTTTTAGCGGCACCTTTTACATCAAGGCAAAAGGTAGCAATACCAATAAATGGAAATCAAAAAAACAAAGAAACTCATTGTTTCCAAAAAGCCGGTAAGCAATTTATTTTAAAAACAGGACTTCCCATATAATACTAAATTAATTCAAAATTGGCTTTTACATTTGTATCATGAAAATCCTGATTATAGAAGACGAGCCGGATTTGGCGCAAAGTATTGCCGAGTATCTCTCCGATGCTCAGTATTTGTGTGAACTGGCGTCCACTTTTAAGCAGGCCTTGGACAAAATAGAAACTTATGAATATGATTGCATCCTGTTGGACGTGATGTTGCCGGATGGCAATGGCATCAAACTGCTGGAACTATTGAAACAGGAGCAAAAGCAGGAAGGGGTTATCATCATTTCGGCCAAAGATGCTTTGGAAGATAAAATAAAAGGATTAGAGATCGGTGCCGACGACTACCTCACTAAACCCTTTCATCTTTCAGAATTAGCGGCCCGCGTGTATTCTATCATCAGAAGGAAACAATTCGGGAATCATAATATCATACAACAACAGGAACTGAGTATAGATCTGCGGGCGAAGACCGTTTCGGTACACGATCAGCATGTGGTACTCACCAAAAAAGAATTTGATCTGCTGGTCTATTTTATCGGGAACAAAAACAGGGTGATTTCCAAAAGTACGCTTGCGGAGCACCTTTCCGGCGACTTTGCCGATATGCTCGATAACCATGATTTTGTATATGCACATATTAAGAACCTCAAAAAGAAACTCAACGAGGCGCATTGCAGCCCTTATCTGAAAACAATTTACGGCACAGGATATAAATGGGAAGCATGAAAAACCTATTACAAAAATCACTAAAGCCTTTTATTATCTACGCCTTGCTTGTGCTGGCGGCAAGCGTTCCGGTATACTACCTGCTGGTCGATAATATCTGGCAAAAAGAATTGGATGAGCATAACCAAATTGTAGCCGCCAGAACTGCTTATCAGCTCAACCAGCTTCAACTGAATCAGAAAGAACTGGACAGCAGTATCGTATTATGGAACCGGATGCAACCGGAGACTTCCTTACAAAAGGCCGAGGAACATACTCCACTAAAGGATAGCAGCTACACGCTTACCCGAATGAATACATACACGCCGGCACATGTAGCTGATCGTTTCAGAGGCCTGCGAAAAAATATCAAGGTCAATGGAACATCTTATATACTAACTATAGAAACGAATATTGAAGAAACAGAGGAGACTGTTCTCGTGATTGCGCTCGCGACCCTGCTTTTTTTTATTGTGCTGGTGGTGGGTTTGGTGATCCTGAACAGAAGGTTATCCCAAAAATTATGGCAGCCTTTTCAGTCTACCTTAAAACAATTGAAATCATTCCGCCTGCACCAACAGCAATCAATCCATTTCGAAACTTCGGATACCCTTGAGTTTGAACAATTGAACGAAGCCTTGAGCAAACTGATCCATAATAATATTGCGGCATATGCCATACAAAAAGAATTTACCGAAAATGCCGCACATGAATTACAAACGCCTTTAGCCATCATCAAAAACAAGCTGGATTTGCTGTTACAAAAGGATGCCCTCACGGATCGGCAATACCAGATTATAGAAGACCTCAACAAATCGCTGAGCCGGATTTCCAGGATTAATAAAAACTTATTGCTGCTGGCAAAAATAGAGAACCAGCAATTTGATGCCACACAAGAGGTGAATATTAGTGCACTTATTGAGCAAAGTATTAAGGTATTGGGAGAACATATCGAACATAAAGGCCTGGAGATCGATCAAAACATAGGAACCGATATACAAGTCAAAGGCAATATAACCCTGGTAGAATTACTGATTCAAAATTTATTGCTCAATGCCATCCGGCATACCCCCGCACAGGGCCACATCAGAATAGTACTCCACGCGCAACAATTAATATTTACCAACAGTGGCACCAACGCACTAGATTCCGCTAAATTATTCCAAAGATTTACCCGACAAAGCAACGACACGGGCGGCACAGGTTTAGGACTGGCCATTATTGAGCAGATCTGCCAGTTTCATGGCTGGACGGTACACTACGCATTCCAGAACGGAACGCACACCTTTAGCGTAGATTTTAGCAAAAGATAAGGCATAAAAAAGCCCGGTAAGACTACCGGGCTTTATAAACTTACACTAAAAATGAATACCCAAGATTACTTAAGGCATCAAAACTTTATCAATCACGTGAATCACTCCATTAGACTGGTTCACATCTGCAATCGTTACTTTGGCATCATTACCTTTTGAATCTCTTACATACAGGTTTTTACCTTTAGTCCAGAACGTCAGTTCTTCTCCCTGTACGGTTTTCATCATGGCTTTACCACCGCCTTTTTTTACCGCATCCCAAACCATTTGCGCACTATATTTGCCCGGTATTACGTGATACGTAAGAATCTGGGTCAACTGAGCTTTATTTTCCGGTTTTACCAAAGTCTCTACCGTTCCTTTGGGTAATTTGTTAAATGCTTCATTTGTCGGTGCAAACACGGTGAAGGGACCTGCAGAAGCCAGGGTCTCTACTAATCCTGCCGCTTTTACTGCCGCAACCAATGTTGTATGGTCTTTAGAGTTTACAGCATTCTCTACAATATTTTTTGAGGGATACATAGGTGCACCACCTACCATTACTGTTTTTTCTGCACTCATTTTTTGAGCATTTACATTTCCAGCGAATAAAAAGCTGAACGTCAGCATGCTTAAGGCGATTACTTTTGATGTTGTTGTCATTGTTGTTGAATTTAGTAAGATGAATAATTAATTTATTATGTGTTGAATCGTTTGCAATCATTTACGAAGCCTGCTTCTTTTTGGATTTATTTTTCAAAAAAATCTCGATTTATTTTTGCGTATCGGGTTCAAAATCCAGCGAAATAGAGTTCATACAAAAACGTTTTCCGGTTGGTTTCGGTCCATCATCGAAGATGTGCCCCAGGTGTGCATCACAGCGGCCACACAATACTTCTGTACGGGTCATGCTATGCGAATTATCTTCTTTATAAAGTACACTGTTCGCACGAAGTGGCTCATAAAAAGAAGGCCAGCCACAAGTCGTGGAAAATTTTGCCGTCGAGCGGAATAAAGGATTGCCGCAGGCGGCACAATAATAGGTGCCCTTTACATCGTATTCATAATATTTTCCGGTGAAGGCAAATTCTGTTTCTCCCTCCCGGGCAACGGCATATAATTCGGGCGATAATACTTTCTTCCATTCTGCATTTGTAACGGTAAGTCTTTTCGTATCCGTTCTGGAATAATAAGGATTTTGTTTCTGAGTAGATTGCGCCTTTCCGCTACAAGCGGTAGCTCCCAATAAAAGGACTGTCATTAAAGCGGCACCTATATATTCAACTGGCTTTTTCATTGTCTCTAGTTTGTTGTTTTCCCTGTCATTTACGAAAAGTTTGATAAAATGGTTTGATAAAAAACTTTTTTGTCCGCTTTATTTTTATATTTTTGTGAGACACAGCAAAAAACTTTTTGAATCCAGTTATAAAACTTTCCGAAGAAGAGCTTATCTCTTTATTACAACATAAAGACGAAAAGGCGTTTAATTATCTTTACGATAATTACTCGGGGGCGATCTATGGATTGATTTTAAGAATTGTTATTTCTAAAGAATATGCAGAAGAAGTAATTCAGGATGTGTTCATGAAAGTGTGGAAGAATATTGGCCAGTATGATGTTTCGAAAGGAAGATTATACACCTGGATGATTAATATCTCCAGGAATACCGCTATTGATTACCTGAAATCCAAAAGCTATCAGAATGAACAAAAAAACCAATCGCTTTCAAATTTCGTAAATGAAGACGGTTCCCAGTTCGAGAATAGTCATATTGACGACATTGGGATGAAACGTGCAGACCTTATAGGAATGAAAAGCATTGTGTACAGTTTGAAGAGAGAGTGGCAGGAGCTGATAGAATTAGCTTATTATCAAGGATTCACCCAAATCGAAATTGCAGACAAATTAAGCATTCCTATAGGAACGGTTAAAACCCGTACCCGGAATGCATTATTAGCTTTAAAAGAATTATTAAAAGATTACCAGTAAATAAATTGGATATACAATCATACATATCGTCCGGCATTATTGAAGCTTATGTCATGGGGCTCGCTACAGAAGAAGAGATTCAGATTCTGGAGTGTGTTCAGAAAAACAGTGCTGCAGTAAAACAGGCCATTATGGAAGCCCAGGAAACCCTAGCAGGTTTTGCTGAGCAAGAAGCGATTGCGCCCCCAACTCATTTAAAGGCAGCTATCTGGGCAAAAATTCAAGAAGAAGAAGAAAGAGAAGAAACAGCAGCACCTGAAAATAAAATACCTCTTATCGCTGAGATCCCGGTTGTGGAACCAACACCGACAAGAGAAAATACTGTTTTTGTACCAAATCATGCGCCGGTTCAAAGGGCCAATAAAGTGCCTTTTAAAACAATCGCTGCAGCCGCTTCTATATTATTTATCGTGAGTGCGGGTGGTTTAGTGTACCTGAATCAGGAGCAACAAAAGACGCAAAAACAATTGACGGCTTTACAGCAGGAACAGCAACAATCCCAACTTGCTTATAACAACTTGCAGAAAAAATGGGACATGAGCAGCAATCCGGAGATGAAAACCATAGCCCTTACCGGTGTGGAAAAACATCCGGGGATGAAAGCCATGGTATACCTGGATCATAAAACCAATCAGGCTTATCTGAGTGTAGAAAACCTGCCTCCGGCACCGAAAGACCAGCAATACCAGTTATGGGCTATTGTAGATGGCAAACCGGTAGATGCCGGGATGTATGATCCGCGATCTGACGGTTCTGTACAAAAAATGTATGCCGTAGCAAATGCACAGGCTTTTGCGATTACCCT
The DNA here is from genome assembly GCF_003852495.1 of Taibaiella sp. KBW10. Classification (GTDB taxonomy): domain Bacteria; phylum Bacteroidota; class Bacteroidia; order Chitinophagales; family Chitinophagaceae; genus Edaphocola. Next base: position 242,370 of record NZ_QAJI01000001.1, read on the forward strand.
CGAAAAAAGCGGTGGCAGCCCAAGCCCAACCATGGAAAACATGTATGTAATGGGTAAAATTTAGATCATTTTTCATAATCCATAAGAAAGACCGGACTTGCTTTTGCAATGCCGGTCTTTTTGTATGCCCGGAACTATCACTTCAGAATTTCTTCTAAATCGCTACGGAGCTTTGCATTATCATAATACAATCAACAGCATCATGCAAAAGAACCATTTGACACGGGCACTAACCTTTTTTTTCAGCCTCACATTCCTTTTTGTGACCCAAACTTATGCCCAGCAAAAGTCTGTAACCTTATCCGGGCTGGTGAAAGATAAAGCAACTAAAGAAAACCTGCCCTATGTAAATGTAGTCCTCAAAGCTGCAAAAGACAGCACCTTCATTACCGGTACCGTAACTAATGAAGAAGGCCGCTTTTCCCTTAACAGTATTCCTCCTGAAAACTATATTCTGGAAACTGCCTATCTGGGCTACACGCCACAGTACACTCCGCTGTATGTAGGCAATCTTTCTGAGTTCCTCGATATCGCCCACATTGAATTAACGCCCCTCAGTACGACTTTAACAGATGTAGTCGTTACGGTCCGGCAAGATGATCTCAGTGCAAAATTGGATAAAAAGACATTTTCAATAGCCGATAACATCAGTCAGGCCGGAGGCTCCGTATTACAATCGATGCAAAACCTTCCCGGTATTACCGTACAGGAGGGTAAAGTACAACTGCGCGGCAATGATAAAGTCACGGTACTGATCGATGGCAAACAAACCGCCATGACCGGTTTTGGCAGCCAGACGGGTTTGGATAATATACCGGCATCGGCGATCGACAAAATAGAGATCATCAACAACCCTTCCGCTAAATATGATGCAAATGGCAATGCAGGGATTATTAACATCATCATGAAAAAGGAAAAACAAGAAGGGTTTAATGGTAAGATCGGCTTTACCGGCGGACTGGGGTCGCTTTGGCAACGCAGAAGCAACCTACCGGGCATTCGTCCGCAATACCAATTTACCCCAAAACTAAACCCATCCTTATCTTTTAATTACCGAAAAAATAAGATCAATGTTTTTTTCCAGGCAGATAATCTGTACAACCAAAGCCTGAATAAAAATGAGTTTGTCACCCGAACTTATGATGACGGCAGCATTATACAACAACAAACCAAACGCAACCGGAACACAAATTACCTCACCGCTAAAGCAGGGCTGGACTGGTATCTGAATGCCCGCAATACGCTCACGGTATCCACCATGTTTGGCAGTGAAAAGATCATAGATCGTGGTGATGAACCTTTCTTTAATGCAGACCTTAGCCAAAGAAAAAGACTATGGCAGTTTCTGGAAGATGAATTAAAAACCACGGTGATGGCAACTGCCGTTTACCAGCACAAATTCAAGCAACCGGGCCATGTCGTGAACGCCGGGATCAATTATACTTTTCACCGCGAGAATGAGCAATACTTTTTTGACAATATTATGCCCACCTATACCGGAAAAGATGCCTTCAAATTACTTTCAGATGAGCATGTAGCCGATTTGAATCTTGATTATATAAAACCCCTGGCTTACGGACGGCTCGAAGGTGGGTTCAAATTCAGATACCGGACTATTCCAACCAATATGTTGTTTATCCCGGGACGGAACTCCCCACTGGATACCAATGCCGGCGGATGGGCAAAATATACCGAAACGATCCCTACCGTATATGGAAACTATATTTTTGAAAACCCTAAAATAGAAGCTGAGATCGGCCTACGCATAGAATATGTGGGCTTACAATATGATGTTAACCCGGGCCACAACACCTATAAAAGTGATGGCTATCATTACACCCAGCCTTTTCCTAACCTACGCTTCGCTTATAAATTTGATGAACACAACAGGCTTTCCTTCTTCTACAACCGCAGGGTAGATCGTCCGAATGAGGTGGATATCCGTATTTTTCCAAAATATGATGATGCCGAGATCATTAAAGTGGGCAATCCGGCCTTGAGACCCCAATTCACGAATAGCCTGGAATTGGGTTATAAAAACGGTAGTCACGACGGTTATGTTTATGCGGCATTATACCACCGGATGGCTTTAGGTACCATTACGCGTATTGCCAGTACCGTTCCGGGCAGCGAATTGATTTATGCGATCTTCCAGAATGCCGGCAAAAGTTATAATACAGGAATAGAAGCTATTTGGGATCAAAAAATAGCCAAAGCCTATCGCTTCAATTTGAATGCCACGGTCTATCGAAACCAGATTGATGCCTTCACGGTAAGCAATCTGTATCCGGTACCCAATTCCTTTACGGCAGCACAACAAGAAATTATTTCTGGCAATGTAAAGCTCAATAATATGTTTCAGTTAGGTAAGAATCTTAAAGCTCAGCTGACAGCCGTATACTGGGCTCCGGATATTATCCCTCAGGGAAAAATGTATGCCCGGTTTTCTATCGATATGGGTATACAGCAGCAAATTCAAAAAGGCAAAGGCAGTATATTTATCAATGCAAGTGATCTCCTGAATACAATGGTCAGTAAAAAGCGTATTTACGGCAATGGCTTTCAGTACCTCAGTACAGACTATTATGAAACACAGGTATTTCGTATAGGCTACAACTATAAATTTTAATCACTTTAGATGTTGCCCTCAACAGAGCAGCATCTAAAGCCTTAATAAGTACAAAAGCGCCTCGTCTTTTGTATCTTTGTGTTATCCGATTTATTCCCTGGCATACATACCGAACAGACAAATTAAGACAAGGTGAAAAACGAGCAATGCGAACAAATTTTGATGCGTAAAAAAATTACGCCTACTGCCATGCGTATCCTTACGCTGGAGTTTTTACTGGAACAATCTGCAGCCGTATCCCTTACAGATATTGAAAATCACTTCTTCCGGTCGGACAGGATTACGCTGTACCGAACCCTCAAAACCTTTGAACAAAAAGGACTGATCCATAGTATACAGGAAACCAATACGACTAAATATTCTTTATGTAAAGACAGCTGCGGAGAAGGTACGCATAACGACAATCACCTGCACTTTTATTGTGTTCAATGTAAGGAGACTGTGTGCCTGGAACACGTAGACCTTTCTCCTGTCATGCTCCCCCCGAATTTCGAAGTACAGCAAATCCGTTTTTTTGCCAAAGGTGTTTGTAATAAATGCAGCCGCCAAACAATGCAATAGGATTGCAGTCCTACCGCTTTATCTTTGTATTCTAAATCAGGAACAATTTTCCAAACATCAGAAATATTGCTTCTTATCATAAACATTAAAGAATACAAAACGATATGAGCCATACGCATCAAACAGCCGATCACTGCTGCGCCACAGCAGAAAAAACAGGACACAAACCGGCCGGCACCGCACATAATGAAGAAGACGGGCACGATCATTCCGCCACAAGCGACAGTACCTTAAAACTGTTTACCCCCGCAATTATCTCCTTAGCCCTTTTATTACTCGCGATCGCTTTGGACAACTGGATGCCGCAATCCTGGTTTAAAGGCTGGATACGCATCGTATGGTATATTGCCGCTTATGCGCCCGTAGGTATTCCGGTACTTAAAGAAGCCGTACAGAGCATTGCAAAAGGTGCCGTTTTTTCTGAATTCCTGCTCATGTCGATTGCAACAATTGGTGCCTTTGCCATCGGCGAATATCCCGAAGCGGTGGCCGTTATGTTATTTTATGCGGTAGGCGAGGTCTTCCAGACTTTAGCGGTGAGCCGGGCGAAAGCTAATATTAAATCCTTACTGGATCAAAGACCAGATGAAGTAACGATTATTACAAACGGACAAACGCAAACGATCAAGGCAGAAAGCGCACCCATAGGCGCCATTATCCAGCTGAAACCCGGAGAAAAGCTGGGCTTGGATGGCACCTTACTATCCGAAACGGCTTCTTTTAACACTGCCGCCTTAACTGGAGAGAGCAAACCGGACACCAAAACAAAAGGGGCAACGGTTTTAGCCGGGATGATTAACCTTAATACAGTGGCTCAGGTAAGCGTGACAACTGCCTATACCGATAGTAAACTCAGCAAGATCTTAACGTTGGTGCAAAATGCCACAGCACAAAAAGCCCCCACAGAACTATTCATCAGAAAATTCGCCCGGATATACACGCCTATTGTAGTCGTGCTGGCCATTCTGATCTGTATATTACCCATGCTCTTTGTTTCCGATTATCAATTCAGAGACTGGCTGTACCGTGCTTTAGTCTTCCTGGTGATCTCCTGCCCCTGCGCCCTTGTAATCTCCATTCCCCTGGGCTATTTCGGAGGCATTGGTGCGGCCAGCAAAAACGGTATTTTATTTAAGGGCAGCAATTTCCTCGATATTATGGCCGGTATACAGCATGTCGTAATGGACAAAACCGGTACCCTCACAGAAGGTGTCTTTCAGGTACAGGAAGTAATCCTGCAACCAGGCGTAGACCGGGATTCGATCCTACAAATGGTGAATGCCTTGGAAAATAATAGTACCCATCCGGTAGCAACCGCAATTCATCAATTTGTAGGTGCCGTTGATCCAGCGATTACCTTAAGTGAGGTTGAAGAAATTGCCGGTCATGGCCTGAAAGCAAGTGTAGGCGGTAAAGAACTGCTGGTGGGTAATTTCAAACTGATGGATAAGTTTTCCATACCCTACCCTATAGATCCTGCTACAATTGTGTATACCGTGATTGCCATTGCCTATGATCATAAATTTGCCGGTTACCTGACCATTGCCGACAGCATTAAAACAGATGCACAGGTTGCTATTGATAAGCTTAAAGCCTTAAACGTACACACCACCATGTTGAGTGGTGATAAAAACACCGTGGTACAATATGTAGCCCGCTCCTTAAGCATCGACAATGCTTTTGGCGATCTCCTGCCCGAAGACAAAGTCGATAAAGTAAAGGCTTTGAAAGCTAATGGTCAGACCGTCGCTTTCGTAGGCGACGGGGTTAATGATGCTCCGGTAGTGGCCCTCAGTGATGCCGGCATTGCGATGGGTGGCCTGGGCAGCGATGCAACCATCGAAACGGCCGATGTGGTGATCCAGGATGACAGACCGGAAAAAATCCCCATGGCTATCCATATCGGAAAGCAAACTAAAAAGATTGTCTGGCAAAATATTACCCTGGCTTTTGCCGTCAAAGCGGTCGTACTCGTTTTAGGTGCCGGTGGCTTGGCAACCATGTGGGAAGCGGTGTTTGCAGATGTAGGTGTTGCTTTGCTCGCCATTTTAAATGCAGTACGGATACAAAGCATGCGCTTTTAAATAATAAGCAAAAGCTTGTGTTTACCATGCTCCTGCTATAAAAATTGTAATTTTGCCCTTTAAGCGATTCCGGTCAATTATTGCAATCATGGCGACAACATTCAAACAGGTTTTACAAAAGGAGACAAATGCATTTTTTACCCTCAACAAAAGTAACAGGGTATGGCATATTCCCCTTTTGGCGGCCCTTTCGGTAGGTATGCCGCTGATTGCAGGATTGCTTTTGGGCAATCTGAAAGCCAGCCTCACGGCAAGTCTCGGTGGTTTAGTGATCTTATATTATGCACCCTCTATTCCACTGGCCGGCAGGATGATCACCTTACTGGCCTGCTCTTTCGGGTTTATGCTGTCCTATACGATTGGCCATTGTTTTAGCTTTAATCCTTATGCCTCGGCCATCGTCTTCGGATTATGGGCAATGGCTGTCCACTGGATTGTTTCTTTCTTTAAGACGAGAGCACCGGGCAATTTCTTCTTTATCATGATGGCTTCCATGGCGAGCTGTCAGCCATTTGACCTGCATCATATTCCTCAGAAAATAGGCCTGATGGGCCTGGGTACTATGTGGGCCTGTATGCTGGCTTTGGTTTATGGCCTCCTCACGCTGCACAAGCAAACCCCATCGCCCCATAATAATAAGCTATCAGTTACGATTGTCAAAAATGAATATACATCTTTAGTAGAGTCGGGCATTATGGGGTTCTTTATGTTTTCTGCACTCCTTATAGGACATTTGCTGGCTTTTAAGAATCCGTACTGGATCCCTATTTCCTGTCTTGCCGTGATGCAAGGGGTATCGCGCCTGCATATATGGCAAAGGGTGGTACACCGCATTGTTGGTACTTTTGTCGGTTTGTGTTTATGCTGGCTGGCCTTATCGATCAGCAAAACACCCCTTAGTATTTGTATCAGCATTATCCTGCTGCAATTTATTGTAGAATCCTTGATTGTGCGCCACTACGCCCTTGCCGTTATTTTTATTACACCGATGACCATCTTATTGGCCGAAGCCGGTAACCCTTTAATACAAGATCCCAATCACCTGCTTGCCGCCCGCGTGACGGATATTATCGTAGGCAGTATGATCGGCGCTATTGGCGGATGGGTGATCTACCATGAAAAATTGCGGCAAAGCGCTATCCGGCAAATCAGAAAAACAAAGGTACTCATCCACCGGCGCTAAGGATCATAATAAAAAAGATGCCTCCCTATTGCTTATAAGAAGGCATTTATATTTATAAAAAGCGCAAGCTTATGCGGCTAGGGCTTTATATCGTTTTTGCGTGATTAAAAAGGAGGCGGCAAACAGCACGCCAATTCCTGCCATACCCACACCGAACAGTACCGGAGCATTATAGGCAAGACCGTAAGTAATCGGCAAGCCTCCGAAGAAAGCCCCAAACGTATTACCCAGGTTAAAACTGGCCTGTCCTGCCGCAGCGGCAAGGGTTTCTGAACCATTGGCTGAATTGATCAGCATCATTTGCAAAGGGGCACTATTGCTAAAAGCCGCTAATCCCGTAATAAACGACATTGCATAAGCCATCGGCGTATATTGAGCTGTAAAATAAATAAGGAGCAAACATAAGCCCATGGCCGAAAAGGAGATCGTGGCCGCTCTCGCCGGTGTTAAGGCATCGGCCAGACGGCCACCCAAAAGATTGCCGACTAACATGCCCAGACCGACCAAAACCATTACTAAGGGAATGCTGTTTTCCGCAACCCCCGCAATAGAAGTCATTAAAGGGGCAATGTAACTGAGCCAGGCAAACATACCCCCGGTACCAATCGCAATCATTCCGATCATGGCCCAGGCCGTTTTAGTTTTAAAATAGGCCAGTTGCTTAAATACTTTTTGATCCGAAAAGGCTGCCATCACAGGTAGCCAGTACCTTATGGCCAACATCGTAACCACCCCAAAAAGGCTGATAAACAGATAGGTGTACCGCCAGGAAAAATGATGCCCGATGTACGTACCGATCGGCACTCCGATCAGGTTGGCCACGGTCATACCGGTAAACATTACGGCAATCGCCCTTGCCGCTTTCCCTTCTCCTGAAATCTTAGAGGCCACAACAGCACCGATCCCAAAAAAGGCACCATGTGGCAATCCGGATAAAAAGCGGGTGATGAGTAAAAGCGGATAGTACGGCGCAAGGGCAAACAATCCGTTAAAGACCACAAACAGCAACATTAAATAAAACAATACTTTCTTAGGTGGAAACTTTGCGGTGAACAAGACCAGTATGGGTGCGCCAACCACTACTCCTAACGCGTATAAAGCGATCAGATGGCCGGCAGTAGGGATATCTATGTGAAGGTCTTTGGCAATATCGGGCAAAATGCCCATCATCGTAAATTCGGTCATACCGATTGCAAAAGCACCAAAGGCCAGTGCAAGGAGACTTTTTTGTGTCATTATGCTTATTAAAAATGAATGGTTGAATGTATGAATCTGTAGGGCTTTTGCTTATTGTTCCGTATCACTGGCATCATCCAGCAAAGCCAGGTGTTCAGAACTGAGTTTTAACTGAGCCGCCGCCATCAGGTCATTGAGTTGTACTAAAGAGGTTGCACTCGCAATGGGCGCGGTGATATACGGTTTATGCAACTGCCAGGCAATCGCGATTTGAGAGATGGGCGCATAAATCATTTCAGATACTTCATCCAGTGCATTCAGGATACGCATACCGCGGTCATTAAGGTATTGCTTGATGCCATTCCCTCTGGCGCTTTTATCCAAATCGGCAGCCGTTCTGTATTTCCCAGATAAGAAACCGCTGGCCAGGGCATAATAACTCGTCACCCCTAAATGTTCCTGCTCTACCAGGGGTAGATATTCCGTTTCAAAGGGTTTCCGGTCATACAAATTATATTGGGGCTGTATGCTGATATACGGTTCAAGACCATTTTCACGGGCGTATTGATTAGCAGCTTTTATCCGCGCTGCAGAAAGATTTGATGCCCCGATATAACGCACCTTACCTTCTTTAATCAATGCATTAAAAGCATCCATCGTTTCGGCAACCGGTGTCGCGGGATCATCGTAATGGGCAATATACAGATCGATATAATCGGTTTGTAGACGCTTCAGTGATGCTTCCACAGCGGTTTTCATATAGGCTGCGGACAGGCCGGCATTGTGCGCACCTAATTTTGTGGCAATGACTAAATCGTCTCGTTTACCCCTTTGTTTCAGCCACTTTCCAATAATCGTTTCCGACTCTCCACCCGTATTGCCCGGCACCCAACTGGAATAAACATCTGCAGTATCAATACTATTAAATCCGGCCGCTACAAAAGCGTCTAAAAGGGCAAAAGAGGACTGCTCGTCTACTGTCCAGCCAAATACATTACCTCCGAAAATCAACGGCGCGATAGAAAGGTTTGAGGGTCCTAAATTTACGTTATGCATCATGATCTTATATTTTTATGTTCTTTTTATAATTCCCGGCGACCGGCAGGCTGTCTGTCACACCATAATTAACCAGGCTGGAAATAGATAGCCAGCATACGATTGTTATAGGAAATCATCAAGGGTAAGGGAGTAGTCGTCCGGAACACATCTGCAATAGATAATATTCAGAATACAAAAGTAGGTTAATCCAAAATCTTGCGGCAGATAAAATAAAGCCAAAAGCACTATTGAATCGCCTTTCTTTCTTATCTGCAGGCGGAAACCGTTTCCATACAATCTACCAATTGTGTCTGTATATGCTGTTTGTAGCGGCTGGTATAGGCAGCTATTTTCTGTTCCGTCACATTTTTTTCCATATCATGAAAGTGTATGCTCTCCAAAGGGCTCATACCCACGAATGCATTCATTCTATGAAAGCCAAACATAACGCCTTCGTCAACCGATTTTTCCTGAAAAAATTCACCGGGTAAGGTAAAGGCCGTTTCCGGAGCATTCCAGGTTGTGCTGAGCATGTACTGCTTTCCCTGCATCATACCACCCGTTCCGTAATTCAGATCGGGCTGATCGCTTTTACGGCCATCGCTGTAATAAATGCCTTTACGGTGACCGGCGGTGAATACAATATCGAAATAGGCTTTTAATTGATAGGGCATAGAAAACCACCAAATGGGCGTATGATAGAGCACGACATCTGCCCAAACGAATTTATCGACTTCTGCCGCCGCATCATAAGGTTCATTGATGTCGGTGTATTTTAGTTCAAATCCATTTTCAGGTGTAAACAGTGTTTTATCGATATCCAGCAAGGTTTTATTAAACTTTCCACCGGAATGCGCAAAATGCTGTCCTCCGTTAATGACCAATATATGTTTCATATCTTTATTTTTAAGCAAAATTAATTCGCTTTAAACTATTATAAAAATTATTTAAATTTGCACTTGTATCATAATAATTATAGATGAAAACAAATCTGGAATGGTTCAGAACCTTTAAAGCGATCTATGAAACGGGAACGCTGACGGGTGCCTCTAAGTCCTTATCGATGTCGCAACCCGGTGTGAGCCTGCATTTGAACTCTTTAGAGGTTTATACCGGTTATCCTTTGTTTGAACGAAAAGCAAAAAAAATGCTTCCGACAGAAAAGGGTACTATTTTGTACAGTCAGGTAGCGCATCTATTGGGTTGCCTGGAAAACGTAGAGGATTTACTGCACAAGAAATCGGGAAAAAACAGGGCGACTTTGAGCGTAGGAATGTGTATTGAAACTTTTGAGCATGATCTTGAGCAGTTCGTGCCCACCTTGCCTTTCAACCTTATTATGCGTTTTGAAAACAGCGAGCAATTAAAACAATTATTTGACTTGGGCATTTTAGACCTGGCATTAGTGCATAAAAAAGGAAATGAGAAAGAGGTTTCTTATCATTTTTTCCGGACAGAAAAGCTGGTACTGGTTTCGGGGAAAGACACAGACACCGCTGTGCTGGAACAATACCTGCAGCATAACCAATTGGATGCCGCCAAACATTGGCTGGAAGAACAGGTCTGGTACGGCACAGCTGCCGATACGGAGCAGATCCATCGCTTTTGGGAAGCGCTTTTTGGTGAGACGCCACATTTTCTGCCCAATTATATTGTACCCAATAAATTCTCGATTATCCGTTGCCTTGCAGAAGGTGGGGGCTTTTCGATTTTACCGGATTACTTATGTCTTAATCAGAAGTATAATCAGGGTATAAAGATCATTGAAACACCCAAATCGGCGGAAAATCAATTGTTTTTTTGCAGGAAGAAACGGTCGATGTATGATACCGAAATGGATACAGTGATCTCTTTGTTGGAACAACAAACATTGTCATCAACGATTACCTCGTTCGAGCAACAGCAAGCATAAAGCCTGTCACTGTTCATCAGTACGCCTAATTAATGAACCAATATGAATCCTACACGACTCATCGATTTACTGGAAACACATCAGCTCGTTTCTAAAACAATGACCATAGAAAGAGGTGCCTATTTATGCCATGCCGGTATGGTATCGACAGATATTTATTACCTGACCGAAGGCAGTGTACAGGCCTATGTGCTGGAAAATGAAGAAGAACAGATCATTCGCTTCGGGTATAAAGATAATATTATTGTGGCCCTGGATTCTTTTTTATCGGGCGCGCCGTCTTCGTTTTATATGCAAGCCCTTAAAAAAACGACAGCCAAAGTGATTCAAAAGGAACACTTCATGGCCTTTATCCAGGCCCATACAGATCATCTGAAACTATGGGCCGGCCTGCTGGAAGACCTCGTCTTACAGCAAATCGAACGGGAGATCGACATCCTTACCACGGCTCCGAAGGAACGATATGAAAGGGTTTTACAACGAAGCCCGCAACTGTTTCAGGAAATACCCCATAAATATATTGCCAATTATCTCCGGATGAGCCCGGAGACCTTATCGCGGCTAAAAAAGTCTTGACTTCAATCAATATTTTATTAGGCAAAGAACAGGAGCTTTGCTCAAAATTAACCTCCAATGCACATCGACACAAATACTTTGCTGAGCCAATTAAAAGAAAGCACTTTAAACCTTATCGCGAAAGCCAATGTTTTAGCAAGCCAAACAGAACAAAGCCTCAACTGGCGGCCCGATAAGGATAGCTGGAGTACCCTGGAATGTTTGCAACACCTAAATCTGTATGGTAACTTTTATCTCCCCGAAATCGATAAGCGCATTCGCCAAAGCCGGCATCGCCAACCCGTAGCCACCTTCAAAAGCGGTGTGCTGGGCAATTACTTTGCACAAAGTATGCTACCTAAGGAAAAGCTGAATAAAATGAAGACGTTCAAAAATATGAATCCGATCAATAGTGCGCTGGATAAGAAAATTATTGAGGTGTTTATCGCGCAGCAGCAGCAAATCCTTAATCTGCTGGAAGCGGCAGGGCATATCAATATCATAAAGACCAAAACCAGCATCAGCATTTCCAGTATGATTACGCTAAGACTGGGAGATACTTTCAGGTTTTTTATCAATCACAATATCCGGCATTTTCAACAGATCGCCCGAATTGAACAGGCAAGAGTTGCTTCCTGATTATTGGTCTTTTTTGTAAATATGCTTTGTTTCCACAATGCTTTTACCGGTAATTTTACGGATAAAATTCCGCAGTTTCCGGTCTATGGCGAGTATCACCTTTTTCAAGGGCTCTTCCGGTCTGCCGTAAAAACTGGTTACATGAAAGTAATTGCTATCCTCTAAAGAATGAGGAGAAAAATAGTAATTGGACACGCAACAACGACTGGCTTCTGCGGTCACCTTGCTCACCGAATGCAGCGAAGATTTGTTGGTGATCATTAAAACTAAACGGTTAAAGGCCGATACAATGGTTCTTTGTTCCTGATCAATGCCCTTATCCCAAAGTTCCAGATTGCCGCCATTTTCTACCGTCCAGTCGGGCGATACGTAATATAATAAATTAAGTACCCGGTATAATTTCCGGTCATTATCATGAGAGTTGTCCAAGTGGGGATTTAAGAAATTCCCTTTGGTCATCAGACTGATCCCTCCGGCATATAAATGCTCGTCGGGATTCATCTCCGGAATACCAGTAATCTCTTCAACCAGGCGCACAACCCGCTCATCCTGAAAAGCATAAATAATCTCTTCGAGTAAAGGATGGTACAGGTTCATCTGTGCAGCTACCTTTTTATATTCCCTGATGGAGCGATGCTCTCCCATTTGCTCCGGTTTAGGAAAGGCACGATAGATCTGCAACGCTATGTCTTCCGGCAGCAGCTTGTCTACGGTACAGGAATTGATCTGCCCCGATTGTTTAAAGGCATCACGGAGCTTAGTTTGTTCTTCAAGAAGTCTTTTTAATATAATATCAGCAAGTTCCGTTCGTGTATATGGACTGGTCATAGGGGAATAAAAAATATAAAAACCGGGGCACCCAAGCCCCGTAAATCAAAGTTACAGCTTATTGTTAATAGTATATATAAATTTTCTAATGGCAGATTATAATCGTACCTTTGCAACCAAAATTTTGAGTAAAAATGATTAATGTAAATAATCTCTCCCTTCGCTATGGGAAACGTGTGCTTTTTGAAGATGTAAACCTAAAGTTTACAGAAGGAAACTGTTATGGTATCATTGGTGCGAACGGAGCGGGCAAATCTACTTTCATAAAAATCTTATCGGGGGAAATTGATCCTACCGGTGGCCGCGTGGATATATCTAAGGGAATGCGCATGAGCGTATTAAAACAAGATCACCATAAATATAACGATATCCCTGTATTACAAACCGTAATGATGGGTAATACGGAGTTATACAAAATCATGCAGGAGAAAGATGCTATTTATGCCAAAGAAGACTTCACCGAAGAAGATGGCTTAAGAGCAGGTGAACTGGAAGGAATCTTTGCAGAAATGGATGGCTGGAATGCAGAAAATGATGCGGCTACCCTATTAAGCAACTTAGGTGTAAACGAAAGCAAGCATAATTCAAATGTTCAAGACCTGGACGGTAACGAAAAGGTAAGGGTATTGCTGGCACAGGCTTTATTTGGTAATCCAGATATCCTTTTATTGGATGAACCTACGAATGACCTTGATCTGCAAACCATCGGTTGGTTAGAGAATTTCTTAGCCGATTATGATAAGATTGTATTGGTGGTATCGCATGACCGTCACTTCTTGGATACGGTCTGTACCCACGTTGCTGATATCGATTTTGGAAAGATCACCATCTTTACGGGTAACTATTCTTTCTGGTATGAATCAAGCCAATTGTTATTAAAACAACGCAGCGAACAAAACAGAAAATCTGAAGATAAGATCGCTGAATTAAAAGAGTTTATCGCGCGTTTCTCTGCGAATGCCTCTAAATCTAAACAAGCCACCAGCCGTAAGAAAGCTTTAGATAAGATCAAACTGGAAGACATGACGGCTTCTACGCGTAAATACCCGGCCATCTTATTTAACAACCAGGTACGTGATGCAGGTGATCAGATCCTTGAAGTAAAAGGACTGACCAAGGTGCAAAACGGAGAGGTATTATTTAAAGATGTAAGCTTTGATATGAAACGCGGACAAAAACTGTCTGTTTTATCTGAAAACTCCTTAGCAACGGCAGCATTTTATAAAATATTAAGTGGAGAAGATACCGATTTTGAAGGGGAATTCAAATGGGGAGTGACCATTACCCCTGCTTACTTACCGGGCGACAATACGCCTTATTTTGAAGGCCTGGATTTAAACCTTATTGATTGGTTGCGCCAGTATTCTGAAGAAAAAGACGAAACCTTTATTCGCGGTTTCTTAGGTCGTATGTTATTTAGCGGCGAGGAAACGCTGAAGAAATGTACGGTATTATCAGGAGGAGAAAAAGTACGTTGTATGCTGAGTCGCATGATGATGCAGAAAGGAAATGTATTAATGTTTGATGAGCCGACCAACCACTTGGATCTGGAATCGATCACAGCATTGAATAATGGTATGAAAGACTTCAGAGGTACCGCTATCTTTACGTCACGAGATCATGAACTGACCCAAACGGTAGCAGATCGTATTATCGAGATCTCTCCAAATGGCATGTTAGACAAAGACATGAGCTTTGATGAGTATATTTCTGATGATCGCGTAAAAGCACAAAGAGAAGAATTACACAAAGTACCTGCATAATCCATAAGTTTTATAGCAGTACTATTATAAAGGAAAGAGGGTTGCGNNCGCAACCCTCTTTCCTTTATAACTTATGTCCCTACTTCATCGCGGCAATCTGCTGCTTAAAGGCGGTAATTTTTTCTTCTAAAGCGGTTTTCAATGCTTCATCTGTGATGGTACCATTCGCGAAATTCTTATTAAAAGAAGGCAGGGAGAAGGTCTCCAAAACCTGAGCCGCAAACTGTGGAAAGAAAGTACTGGCGGTATGCATTACATTACCGCCGCCATAACCACCGGGCGAGGTACTCATCAGCAACATCGGTTTGTCCTGAAATAGTTTTACTTCAATACGGCTGCACCAGTCAAAAATATTTTTAAAAGCGGTAGTGTAGGAACGATTATGTTCTGCCAGAGAACAGATAATTATATCCGCCGCACCGATCGCTTCCAGGAAACTATGCGCCTGCTCGGGATAACCCTCTTTTTGTTCCCGGTCTACAGAGAACAAAGGCATCTCAAAATCGTTCAGATCAAGCAGGTTGATTTCCGCTCCTTCAAAATAGCTCAAGGCAAATTGAGTCAGTTGCTTATTAATTGAAGTGGAGCTATTGCTCCCCGCAAAGGCAAGTATTTTTTTCGGCATATTGGTATAATTTATAAAAGTACGTCGTGAATAGATGGTGTTTTATCAAAAACACTTTTGGCAAAGGGACAAAGCGGCATGATCTTTATCTGTTGCGCGCGGGCAAAGTCAACGGCAGCATTAAGCAGTTCATTGCCCACACCTTTTCCCTTATATGCGGGATCTACTTCGGTGTGATCAATAATAATCTTGTCGGTTCCTGCCCAGGAATAGGTCATGGTTCCGGCTTTTGCCCCATCAATCATGGCTTGAAAGGAGCCTTTCGTTTCATTGTTAAATTGCAGCATTTCCATAAGCGGATGATTGAATTTAAATAATTATTGTTTGACATTCAGGGCAAAAATAGCACGACTGATGTTATCCTTGCTTGATGTATGATAAGATTATAAAATTCTTTTCCTTTTAAACCAGGTAAAAATAGCTATACAGATTAACGCCATTAAACCCAATACGGCAAAATAACCATATTTAGTTTTCAGTTCGGGCATAAACTCAAAATTCATCCCATAAATACCGGCGATAAATGTAAGCGGTAAAAAGAAGGCAGAAAATACCGTTAGCAGTTTCATGACGCCATTGGTCTTCTGTGCATCCAGGTTCAGGTAGGAATTAAGCAGGTTGTTGGCATTTTCCCACTCTTCATCAAAACCCAAAACAAGGTTCAGCATCGTATCTTTGATATCCTGCATCGCCACGCGGGAGGCTTTCTGTACCTCCACTTGGTTCAACACATTCTGGGTAATAATCAGTAATTTTTTTACAATACGGGTATGTGCTTTCTGATAATACAATTCCTCCAAAGACACTTTTGTCCTCGTCTTCAAAAAAATCGTTTTCTCCAGCTGTTCATTTTTCTCAGACAATACCAGCGTGGGCCGTTCATAGGTCTTCAGCATTTTGCTGATCAGGTAAATAACGAGCAATTCGGAACTCGCAAATTGCGGGCGCACATTGTTGATAAAATCAAAATCGGCTCTGTGTATCGTGATCACCGAACGGCTGTTATAGAAAAAGGCGATCTTATTGGTAATCTCGTTAATGGAACTGGATTTATCCCTGATGGTATGGGTATAGGCCCTTAGAATGATAAAATTATACTCATCTCCTTTTTCGAATTTGGGTAAATGCCCGGGCTCCAGACTATCTTTTATCTGATAAAAATCCAGGTCATATTTTTTAGCAATACCCTCTATATCCTCTTTTTGCGGATCTTTAATATCAATCCACTTAAAGCGGTCATAAGTCTTTTCGGTATACTGACAAATTTGAGGACTGTCCATAGTACAAAGCGATAATTATGTAAATGTAAAATATGCTGTAACACATTTACGGTAAATCTATTTTTTATCCGCAGGTTCTTCCTCCCCTTCCTTATCTAATTCGGGGATATGCATCACAGAAGAAAGAAATTGAATGGTTCCTTTTTTCTGCCAAACCTTTACAGCCCATAATATACCCACAATCAAGCCGACAAAAGCAATGGAGCAACCAATAGTAAGGCTTTTTACCGAGGGCTGTGGAATATAAATCAGCGCACCGATACCTGAACCGATGAGCAGGGGCGAGGCCACAATACGCAACCATCCTATAACTTCTGTAATATATTCAAATATCTTATGCATTGTTCCTCATTAAGGATCAAAACAGCTTTCCTTATTGCATTAAGATTTTAAGTCGAATAATGCGTTTCACAGAAGCTTCAAATTGTTTGCCCAATTCAGACTTTTTATCCAATTCGGCAACAATCTTTTTATTAAGTTTCGCTGCATCTAAGGGCATCAACACTAAGTCCACTCCCGCTTTTGCCGCTTCCCAATCCGCATCAGGAAAGTTTTTGGAGGCCTGCATGTTCATGGCATCGGTAGTGATCAAACCTTTAAACCCCATTTTATTACGGAGCAGATCGGTCACAATCTTTCTTGAAGTGGTGGCAGGACGCTCGCTTTCGGTATTAAATCCTTCGGGATTGTTCTTTACTGCTATATGCCCTACCATAACGAATATCGGATTGGACGAAGCGATGACTGCTTCAAAGGTCGACAGCTCGGACATTTTCCCGTTAATAAATACGGACTGCTTATGGGTATCTCCGGTAACGGCGCCATGACCGGGGAAATGCTTTATCGTAGCGGCTTTCCCATCATCCTGTGTTTCTTTAATAAATATACCGGATTGTTTTATGATCACTTCCGGATCATTACCGAAAGAGCGGTTATTAATGATCGATTTATTTTTGGCAATATCCACGATAGGAGCAAAATTGATCTTGATGCCCATCTCATCCATCAGGTTATTGATGGTATCTACCGAAGACTTGACGGCATCTTCTGTTTTCAAATTGCCGGTCGCCGTCATTTTCGGATTGCCGACAAATTTATTATGCAGTAAAGTGGGCTCGCAGTCACAGGCAAACAACGGGCTGAGCCCTGCGATGGTATATTGTGCCAATTGGTTATGCTGGTTGATAAACTCCTGTTTATTTCCTTTCAGAAACAGCACATTAGCTGCTTCATTCTTACTCACATTAGGCTTCACGGTTGTCGCGTATGGAAAACCTAAAACTTCGCTGGAAGCCACCATGATCATTTGTGCTGCCCGTTCCTGATTGCTCATTTTAAGATACAGGTCATCCACACTTTTGTCCAGTTGTTTATCCGCATTAAAATACCGGTTAGCAATATTATCCGATACGGCAATGACTTGCGAGACACTGGTTTTTTTCTTTTCAGTTGTTTTCGTTGACTGTCCGTTGCAGGCTAATGCCAGTGTAGACAATACAGATATAAATAAGAATGATTTCATTATTTTAGGGATCAAATAGATTAAGGGGTACGATTGATATTTTTGCTGTTCAATTGCTGTTGTACCAGGAGGGCAATGACAATTACCAGTAAAGAACCGATGACATTAAACCATAAAAACCCGACAACGTTTAATTTGTATATAATAAAGATAAGGATTTCTGAAGCGATGGCGGCCACAAAGACGGCCTTACCCGATACGCGCTTAATAAAAAATGCAGTTAAGAAAATGCCCAGGATAACACCATAGAACAAGCTACCCAACTCATTTACGGCCTCAATAAGAGAGCCCATACGGGTTGCAAACATGGCCACGATGATACTAAAGATGCCCCATAACAAGGTATAAATCCTTGCCCAGCGTAACTCTTGCTTTTCATCAATCTCTTTTTTAGAAATCAGTTTATGAAAGTCCAAAAGGGTACTGGAAGCCAAAGCGTGTAAAGCAGCCGAGATAGATCCCCAACTGGCCAGAAAGACCACGGCAAATAACAGCCCGATCATACCTACAGGCAAGTAGTTGCGTACAAAGTGCAGAAAGATATAATTGGTATCATTGGCTTCTGCGGGTACCTTATAATTGGTGACCAGGTGCTGAAAGGAATCCCGGCTCTGCACGATCTGCTTTTGGGTCTGGCGGAGTAAATGGAGGTTCTGTTGCGTGGCATTCGGATTATCTGTATGCCGCAACCCGACAAGGGTTGTCGCCAGAAATGCCTGCTGCTCGGATAACATATTATATTGAATAGCCAGATCGGCATATTGCGTGGGAGCCGCTTTTGCCGTCAGACCGATCGCTTTATCATTAAAAGAGATGGGTGCTTTTTGAATTGCATAAAAAGAGAACAGCAAAGCGCCTAAGAGCAGGATCAGGAATTGCATCGGAATTTTGACCAGGCCATTCATTAGTAATCCCAGACGGCTTTCGCGGATGCTCTTTGCCGAAATATAACGACCTACCTGGCTTTGATCAGTACCAAAATAGGAAAGTGCTAAAAAGAAGCCCCCAATCACCCCACTCCAGATGTTATACTTATCTTTAATATTGAAATTAGTAGTGATCACATTTAATTTACCCGATTTTCCTGCCAGGTACAAGGCATCTGAGAAATCAATGCCTTTAGGCATTGCCCTTACCAATAGTACTCCGGCAAAGGCCATAGAGGTCAGGATAATGATAAACTGAATTTTTTGGGTTTGGGCGATCGCCTTAGCTCCCCCGGTATAGGTATAGATGATTAATAAACCTCCTACCAGAACATTGGTGATGTATATATTAATATCTAAAATGGAGGATAAGATAATGGAAGGCGCATAGACACTGATTCCCGTAGATACGCCGCGGGAGAACAGGAACAGGATACCGGTCAGTAGACGGGTATTCCGGTCGAAGCGCTGCTCGAGGTATTCATAAGCGGTGCTTACCCTTAGTTTTCTAAATATCGGAACGAAGACGGCCGCAATCACGATCATGGCAATCGGAAGACCAAAATAGTACTGCACAAAACGCATACCATCGGTATAGGCTTGTCCGGGGCCAGACAGGAAAGTGATGGCACTGGCCTGTGTCGCCATAATACCCAGAAGCACGGTGTACCAGGGCATTTGACGGCCAGCCATAATATACGATTCCCTACCCGTTCCCCTGCTCTGATATAATCCGTAAATGATGATCGCAGCAAGGCTGCCGATCATGATCATCCAGTCTATACTACTCATTTATAATATTGGGTAAATAGCGTGAACAATATAATGAGTACTACCAGCCATAAGACCAAAAAGGTATACCATCTTTTCCAATAACGCTGCTCTTTTTCTGTTTCCATATCCAATACTTGCATCCCTCATTTAAAAGTATTGCAAACCTAACCATTTATAGTAAGTTGAGAAAACCGGAGCGGTAAAATTATTGTTGGTTTACATCGAATTAATTACTTTTGTACGATAACTTTTGATAGAGAACTTTATTTTACATACAAAAAACACAATTTTATATTATGGCATACGATGTAATCGTAGTAGGTAGCGGTCCCGGTGGTTATGTAGCCGCCATCCGTGCTGCTCAATTAGGATTTAAAACAGCAATCGTTGAACGTGAAAGTTTGGGTGGTATCTGCTTAAACTGGGGTTGTATCCCTACCAAAGCTTTATTGAAATCAGCTCAGGTTTTTGAATATATCAGTCATGCACAGGATTATGGTGTATCTGTAGAAGGAGCAAAACACGATTTTGATGCCATCATTAAACGTAGCCGTGGTGTTGCCGATAAGATGAGTAAAGGAATCCAGTTCCTGATGAAGAAAAATAAAATTGATGTTTTAGCCGGCTTCGGTAAATTAAATGCGAGTAAAGAGTTGGAAGTAACTGCTGCCGATGGTAGTGTTACAAAACATACCGCAAAACATATTATATTGGCTACCGGTGCACGCAGCCGTGAGTTACCGTCTTTACCAATCGATGGCAAAAAAATCATTGGTTACAGAGAGGCCTTGACTTTACCTGCACAACCAAAATCGATGATTGTAGTCGGTTCGGGCGCAATCGGGGTTGAGTTTGCTTATTTCTACAGCGCTTTGGGTACCAAAGTAACGATTGTAGAATTTATGGACAGAATCGTACCGGTTGAAGATGCAGACATTTCTAAAGAATTGGAAAAATCATTCAAGAAGAAAGGTATTGAAGTAATGACTTCTTCTTCTGTAGAGAAAGCGGATATCAGTGGTAACGGCGTAAAAGCAACCGTAAAAACGGCTACCGGTGAAATCACTTTGGAAGCGGACATCTTATTATCTGCTGCCGGTGTGGCAACAAATATCGAAAACATCGGTTTAGAAGCCTTAAACATCACTACCGAAAAAGGTAAAGTAATCGTAGACCCATACTACAAAACAAACGTAGACGGTATATATGCCATTGGCGATATCGTACCGGGACAAGCCTTAGCACACGTTGCGATGAAAGAAGCGGTAATCTGTATCGAAGCGATCGCTCATAAAGAAGGCAAATTTGCACACCAACCAGCTGTATTAGATTACGGTAACGTACCAGGTTGTACTTATTGCACTCCGGAAATTGCTTCTGTAGGTTTGACCGAAAAAGCAGCGAAAGAAGCCGGATATGAAATCAAAGTAGGTAAATTCCCATTCTCTGCATCCGGAAAAGCTAGTGCTGCCGGTGCAACAGAAGGTTTTGTAAAAGTAATTATCGACGCGAAATACGGCGAATGGTTAGGAACGCATATGATCGGTGCAAATGTAACTGAGATTATTGCAGAAACCGTAACCGCACGTAAATTAGAGACAACTTATCATGAGCAATTAGATACGATCTTCCCTCACCCAACAATGAGTGAAGCCGTAAAAGATGCGATTGAGGTTGCTTTAGGTGAAGCGATCCACTTGTAATATATTTTTCTAAAACAGAAGAGGTAGCATTAGAAAATAATGCTGCCTCTTTTTTTGCGCATATAATGACTAAAAACTGTCATTTTTTTAACTTTTGTTAATAAAATGCTTTATAAATTTTAGAAATAATCATACATTTGAGCCACAAATTCAATATATAACCCCCCCACAAATTCTAGAAGTATGCTTAGACTACTACAAGAAAAACCAAAATGGTTGAAAACCGATCTGTTCAGGCTTAAGTCGCTACGGCTTAAATTATTTGCCGGGCTGATGCTCTTACTTTGCCAATCTACTGAAAGTCACGCACAAACGAACATTTCGAATTACGCGTTTACAAAAAGCACCGGGACCTATACCCCGATCACCGGCGGAACTGCGTTCGTTGCAAGTGGTGTAGCGTATGATGAAGATATCTCCGCTGCGATCAACATCCCTTCTTTTACCTTTGGAGGTGCTGCCCAAACATCACTTTATATTTCCGCTAATGGTTTTATCACCTTTGGCGCTGCTCCTGCGGGCACCAATTACACCCCATTATCGACCCTCGGGTCAACAACCGGGGCTGTTGCTGCGTATGCTGCTGATTTGGGCTATACCGTTGGTACCGTCAGTGCCGGAGCAAGCCCGGAGATACGTCATCAATTAGTTGGTACAGAATATGTTATCCAATTTACAGATGCCAGACGTTGGGGTTCTACTGCAGAAAGAACGTCTTTCCAGATTAGATTGAATACTGCTAATGGAGAGATTAAAATAGTATATGGTGGCCCGATCGTCGGTGGCTCTTCTACCAGTTCTATACAGGTAGGCTTGAGAGGGAACAGCATAACCTACGCCAGCAATGTTAACAACCTGATGACTGGTAATGTACCGACTGCAACTACTTGTAGTTGGGCTGACGCCGTAACAGGCTATGATAATGGTTCGACAATGTATTTAAATACAACGAACAATAGTATAGCACCCATTGCCGGCTTGACGTACACATGGACGCCAGCGGCTAATCCCGCGCCGGTAAGAACATTTGCTGCTGTAACCAATCTTTTTGCTACAAGTGCAAAAATCAACTGGACTGCGCCTACCGGTGCAACAGAATATGAGGTAGCCTATCGCATTCCCGGCACCTGTGCCTGGACCAATTTCTCAGGTAACCCTGTATCGACCAATACAGCTACCATTACCGGCCTGCTTCCGGTCACGACTTATCAAGTAATGGTAAGAAGTAAAAGTGGAACGAATTACTCTATATGGTCACATATTCCCAATCAGGCGGGTACGGGTAACGGATATACCACTACAGGCACCCTCACCACTACGCCAACTTGTATGGTCCCAACTAACCTGATCAACAATACGGTAACAAGAGTAGGCGCAACCATTCGATGGAGCCCGCCAAACCAATTACCGGCAAATGGTTACGACTACTATGTAAGTACAACGAACACTGCTCCTACGGCGTCTACAACGCCAACAGGCACTGTAGCCACCGATACCTTTAAAGTTATAACTGGTCTACCCCCTGCAACCCTGCATTATGTATGGGTACGTTCCAATTGTAGTAGCACGGACAAAAGTGCCTGGACTGCTACGACTACGACCACATCATTTACAACACTTTGTGCGACACCTGCTCCCGGAGCAACCCTTGCTACACCAAGCACTAATTTATGTGCCGGTGCTACTATTGCATTGTCTTTCACTAACCAAACTGCTGGTCCTGTTGTTTCTTATGCATGGCAATCTTCTACCGATGGCATCACCTTTACTAATATTGCCGGTGCAACCGCAAATACACTGAGCACAGCGGCTATTGATAATTATTATCGTTGCAGAGTGATTTGTTCCGGTGGACCGGATACCGTTTACTCCACTCCCGTACAGATAAACTATATTAATAACGTTCTGACCGCAACCGGCGCGCAACGTTGTGGTGCGGGAACCGTTGCCTTAACCGCAACTGCCAATAGCGGTGCAACGATTAACTGGTATGCCGCAATAACAGGAGGAGCGAGTCTTGGAACAGGAAGTCCGTTTACAACGCCTCCCGTTGCAGCTACATCAACCTTCTATGCAGAGGCTAGTCAAATTACTGCCGGATTGTTGCCAATAGGAGCCGGAGCGTCAACAGGCACGGGCGTTGCTTATAACCCTACGAACGGCGGTTATGGAGGCCTTAAAGGTCAGTACCTGCTTACTGCCGCTGAATTACAAAGCGCAGGCCTTACCGCAGGTAACATCTCCAGCCTGGCGCTTGAATTAACGACTGCTGGAGCAACTTTAAATGGCTTTACCATCCAAATGGGGCCTACGGCATTAACTTCATTTGCGGCTACCGATATACAGGCGGTTACGACTACGGTTTATCCTTCTGCCTCCTTCGTTCCTACAGTAGGGGTAAATACATTTACACTGGCAACACCATACAACTGGGATGGTACCTCCAACATTCTTATTTCGATCAGCTGGAGTAATGCCAATTCAAGCAATACCTCTTCTACCGTAAAATATGATGCAACGACTAACTATGCTTCACTAACCTATAGAAAGGACAATGAAACAGCTGCAAATATGCTTGCGTTCACAGGGCCAACCGGATCGGGAACCAATACCTTTGACCGATCTCAAAACAGGCCTAAATTGATCCTAAATGGCCAGGTTATCTGTCGCAGTCCTCGTGTTGCGGCTACCGCAACTATCAATACCGCTCCGGCATTTGATGTAACGAATAATAAAACAGTTTGTAATACTGCTATTACGACTTTAACAGTAAACTCTCCGGCTACAAATTATAATAATGTAACCTGGAGTCCGGTGACGAATTTATTTACCGATGCTGCTGCTACGGTTGCTTATGCAGCTAATGCAAACGCCAGCACCGTTTACTATAAAAATACTACTGCAGGACTAAACACTTATGTGGCGACTGCAAATAATACGACGACACAGTGTGGTGCGGTAGATACAGTTAAATTACAAACCTTACCGGCTACCACCACGGCTATTGCCGCTACAGGGACATTATGTATTTCCGGAACCAGTATTATTAACCTTACACCTGCTATTACACAAACAGGGTTGAGTTATCAATGGCAAAGTTCTGCAGACAATACAACTTTTGCGGACATTACAACCAGTGGAACAGGCGCAACTTATACAACGCCAAGCATAACCGCTACGCAATACTATAGAGCAACTATTAAAAACAGTGATGGTATCGTATGTTTCAACTCTGTATCGGATACTGTTTTAGTCAACAATCCACAAGTAGCCACTACGGCTCCGGGTACCCGTTGCGGAATAGGTCCTGTGATCTTAGGCGCAACCCCAAGCACCGGAGCGACCATTAACTGGTATACTGCCGCTACAGGTGGTACGCCTGTGGGAACGGGTAATAGTTTTACCACTCCTTCCATCAGCGCTACGACTAACTATTTTGCAGAACCAAGTATCGGTTCAAGCCCTGTAAATGTTGGCCCTGTAAATAATGCAACTACTTTAAGCTATTTTGTTACTCCAAACTGGGGAATAACATTTGATTGTACTGCTCCAACTGTAATTCAGTCCGTCGCAGTATATCCTGGTAGTGCAGGTACAATGACAATTGCAGTGCAAAATTCAATGACTTCTCCTACTGTTTTTGGAACATATACCGCTACCTTTACTGCTGCACAAATAGGCACCAGAGTTGTATTACCCATAAATATCACTGTTCCAACAGCGGGAACAGGGTATAAAATGATTGTACAATCATCTACCGGCTTAAGTGGTTTACATAGAGAAACACCTCCAGGTGGTGGCTTCCCATATACGACAGCTGGCTGCCCGATTTCGCTTACCAATTCCGAATGGGGAGGAACCACAACAGGAACGTTCTACTTTTTCTATGATTGGGTTATCGGTCAATCCTGTAAAGGACCAAGGGTTTCTGTAGCAGCTACGGTAACACCCGCACCAACATTTGATGTGACCAATGATAAGACGGTTTGTAATAACGGGATTACGACCTTAACGGTCAATTCCCCGGCAGCAAACTTCAATACGGTGACCTGGTCTCCGATAACAAACTTATATACCAATGCTGCCGCAACGACTGCTTATGTAGCGAATGCAAATGCCAGTACCGTATATTATAAAAACACGACAGCAGGTACGGTAATGTATACGGCCAATGCCCTAAACACGACTACACAGTGTGCCAATTTAGATACCGTAAAAATCCAGACCTTACCGGCTACGACTACTGCAGTTGCTTTGGTAGGTACGCTTTGTCAAACAGGTAGTTCTACTTTAAGTTTAGTGCCGGCGATTACACAAACAGGATTTACCTATCAATGGCAAAATTCTGCGAATAATGTTGCCTTTACTGACATTACAACCGCAGGAACAAGTGCCACTTATACTACGCCTACGATCACAACAACGCAATATTACAGAGCCACCATCAAAAATAGTGATGGTGCGGCATGTTTCAACTCCGTATCAGATACGGTTGTGGTAAACAATCCGCTGTTATTAACAACGACTCCAGGTGAAAGATGCGGACCGGGAACGGTAATATTAAATGCAACTGCTAATGCGGGTGCTGCACCGGTATGGTACAGTGCGCTGACCGGCGGTACTGCTTTAGGTACCGGTACAAACTTTACAACACCTGCACTGACGGCTACTACAAACTATTATGTAGCAGCAGAAATCAACAGTCCCGTTACCGGAACTGTAGGAACCGGAGCAGCGACCAGTACTACCTATCCGAATCCTTTTTATAGCTTATGGTCTAATACACATAATCAGTACCTGATTACGGCAGCAGAATTACAGGCAGCAGGATTAATGGCAGGTAACATTAACAGCCTGGCTATAAAGATCAATAGTGGTACCATGACTATGCAAGATTTTTCATTGAAAATGGCGCATACTACGGCTACTAATATGTCTGCATTCGTTGCCCCTACTTTCACCCCTGTCTATGCAGCCACTTCTTTAACTCCGGTTGTTGGTGTTAATACAATCAACTTTAGTACGCCGTTCAACTGGAACGGTACGTCCAACATCGTGATTGAAGTGTGTCATGGTAACAGTGCGAGTAGTACAACAATGAGCAGTAGTGCCGATGTAGACAATACCGCTTATGTATCTACCATACACGTACACAAAAGCACCTCTTCTGCAGGTTCTGCGACTTGTACCGATATATTGACGAACCTTACTACTTATTCGATCAGACCTAAGTTTACGTTTAGCGGAACGACTTCATGCGCCTCTACCCCAAGGGTTATGGTTACCGCTACGGTTAAAGTAAAACCAACAGCAACCTTAACACCAAATGGCACGATCAATTTGTGTCAGGGTGCAGCACAAACCTTAACAGGTGCCGGTACCGGAAACTATTCCTGGTTGAAAAACAATGCAGTCATCCCGGGACAAACAACGAATACCTATAGTGCCAACCAAACAGGTGCCTACAAAATTGTCGTCACTAATACGGTAGGATGTAGTGATACTTCAGTAGCAGCCAATGTTACGGTTAATCCTAAACCTGTGGTTAATCTGGGTAACGATACTGCTGTATGTGGTAATGTAACCCTGACCTTAAATGCGGGTAATCCCGGCGCAGCTTATCTGTGGAATGACAATAGTACCAACAGTACTTTAGCAGCAGTGAATGCAGGGCAATACCGCGTTAAAGTAACCAATACCTTTAACTGTGCAACTTCTGATACAATCAATATTGCACACTTAGCGGTTCCTGTGGTGAACCTGGGTAATGATACCATGATTTGTCATGTACAACCCTTAATCTTAAATGCACAAAACCCGGGCAGTACTTATGTATGGAGTACCGGTGCCAGTACACAAACCATTAGTGTAAATCAAGCAGGTACTTATTCGGTTAATGTAACCAATACCAGCAATTGTACCGGAAACGATGCAATTATTGTAACCTCAATGCCTGATCCGATTAATGATGGATTTAACTTTGTGCCTTTATTCAACGAAGCACAAGGTAAGGTACGCTTCGAGCCGATTGATGCCAATAACACGTATACTTATGCATGGAACTTTGGAGATGGCGGCACGAGCACCCAGATGACTCCAACCCATGTTTATGCAGCAGCAGGTGATTACTTAGTATCTATGGACATCTCTAATGGTTGTACCGATACCACGGTAACCTTGCCTATTCGTGTTGACTTTACTTTAGGAACTGTTACCGTAAGTAAAAACAATATCAATATGAAATTATATCCAAATCCTGCTCAGGATCAGTTGAACCTTGAGCTGATAGGCGATCATATTTTCTTTAGAAATATTATAGTGTACAATGTAATCGGACAAAAAGTACTCGATCAAAAAACAAACAAAACCACTGCAGAAAAAATCAGTACTCAGCAGCTCCCTGCCGGTATGTATATTTTAAAAGCAGAGACCGATAAAGGAATGGTGATGCGTAAATTTGAGATCATTAAATAACCGCGATCATACAGCGTCTGAAAAGGCCGGCCCTCTTAATTGAGGGCCGGCCTTTTTTAGATTAAGTCATATACTCGATAATACATCAGGTATTGACAAAAGAATACCCCCTATAATCACTTCATTTTCAATAATTAGTACGGCGAATAAATCACATAACAATCTGTAATAATGTAATATAAATATTAAAAAAATATTTATTTGAAAATATAGAAATAGATATTTATTTAATGTATTACATTCGTTAAAGAAACAAATAACCCTTAGCTATATATATCATAATCAAAGGGTTAATTAAGTATAACAAATATAAAATCAGAAGAGTCTACGATTAGCAAAAAATTCCAATGTATACCATCCAAATAAATTATAAACAACTATAAAAACGAATGCATGAAAAAAATTTTACTCCTTACCATTACCCTTATATGGATAGCCTTTAACGCCCTACAGGCGCAAATTGCGATTCCATATACAGAGGCCTTTTCCTCCATCACAGCAGCCAATGGTTTTCCAACGGTTACAGGAGGAGCATGGACCAGATCGGGCACAGCTGCCGCACAACCCACGTATATCGCCAATCAAGTTGATTATAACAGATCCGGCAATGGAGATGCGAAATTTATCGCCTTCCGTTATGACGCCAGTACACGTTATTTCTTTGTAGGGCCATTTACCCTTACTGCCGGCACATCCTATACTGCTTCAGTATTATACAAAGCAGACGGGCTTACCGGCTTCGGACCATTAGCATTGACTTATGGTACCGCTGCTACAGCAGCCACACAAACCAATACAATTGTGTCTGTCCCGGCGAACATCACTAATGCAGCATTTGCGCCCTTATCCGGTGCCTTTACACCCGCTACAAGTGGCAGCTATTTCATGGCGATCAAGTGTACTGCCGACGGCAATCCCTGGTACCTTACCCTGGACGATTATAGCCTTACCGTAACACCAACTTGTTTTCCACCTGCCACTATCAGTAATGCGGCTGTAACCCGTTCCGGAGCAACCGTTTCCTGGAAGAAGGCAAGCCCCGTACCCGCTAATGGATATGAGTATTACTTAAGCACCTCCAGCACTGCACCCACCGCAACTTCCACCGCTACGGGCAGCACAACGGACACCTTTAAAGTTTTAACAGGCTTACCTTCAGCAACCTTACATTATGTATGGGTGCGTTCTATTTGTAGCACGACAGATAAAAGTGCCTGGACCTCTGCTACAACTTTTACGACCTTATGTGCGACACCCGCTCCGGGTGCAACGCTTGCCAGCCCAAATACCAATTTATGTACCGGTGCGCTCGTTACCTTTTCTTTAACTAACCAAACCGCAGGTCCGGGTGTTTCTTATGCCTGGCAATCATCTGCCGATGGCATCACCTTTACTAATATTGCCAGTGCTACCGCAAATACATTGAGTACAGGCGCTACAGATAATTATTACCGTTGCCGTGTAGTTTGCTCGGGCGGTCCGGATACGGTTTATTCTACCCCGGTACAGCTAACTTATATAAATAATATATTAACGAGTACTGGTGCACAACGTTGCGGTGCGGGAACAGTAAGTCTAACAGCTACTGCGAATACAGGCACTACGATCAACTGGTATAATGTACCAACGGGAGGCACCAGCCTTGGCACAGGTAGCCCTTTTACAACCCCATCTATAAACACAACCACTAATTATTATGCAGAGGCTGCTCAGACGATACAAGGCACCCTATTAACGATTGGTGCCGGTGCCAGTACCGGTACCGATGTGGCCTACAATCCAACGAATGGCACCTACGGTGGTATGAAAAGCCAATATATTTTCACTGCATCAGAACTGCAGACGCTAGGTCTTACCGCAGGGAACATTACTTCTCTGGGTCTGGAATTTACTACTGTAGGTTCTGCTCTGAGTGGATTTACGATGCAAATTGGCACAACAACGGCCACAGCATTCATCACGCCGATAACCATTCAAGCGACAAGTAATACAGTATATACCGCAACTAGTTTTACACCAATAGTTGGTATCAATACTTTTGTATTCTCTTCTCCATATAACTGGGATGGCGTCTCCAACATTATTGTGTCCTTGAGCTGGAGTAATAATAATAGCAGTAATTCTACTTCTACAATTAAGTATGATGCGAATACCGGCTATATGTCCCAATCTTACAGGAAAGACAACGAAACTGCGGTAAATATGCTCAGTTTTACCGGTGCAACAGGTTCCGGAACATCTACCTTCGATAGAACTCAGAACAGACCAAAAGTAATCTTGAACGGAACACCTTTTGTATGCAGAAGCGCCAGAAAACCAGTTACAGCAACCATTAACACGGCTCCTGCATTTGATGTAACCAATGACAAAACAGTTTGTAATACCGCGATTACCACGCTAACCGTTAACTCTCCCGCTACCAACTACAATAGTGTAACCTGGAGCCCAATCACGAATCTGTATACCGATGCGGCCGCTACGGTTGCTTATGTGGCCAATGCAAATGCCAGCACTGTTTATTACAAAAATACAACGGCAGGATTAACTACTTATGTGGCCAGCGCAAACAATACCACCACGCTATGTGGTGCCGTAGATACCGTAAAAATGCAAACCCTTCCTGCGGCAACTACTGCTATTGCAGGTACCGGTACCTTATGTATTACCGGTACAAGTTTAATCACTTTGTCCCCGGCGATCACACAAACAGGTTTGCAATACCAATGGCAAAATTCTACTAACAATACTGCCTTTACAGATATTACTACTAATGGAACAGGAGCAACCTATACAACGCCAACCCTGACTGCAACACAATATTACCGTGCTGTAATTAAAAACAGTGATGGTATTGTATGCTTCAATTCCGTATCAGATACCGTTTTAGTGAGCAATCCACAAGTATTGACCACCACGCCGGCCAGCCGTTGTGGTTTCGGCCCCGTGACTTTGGCTGCAACAACGAATACCAATAGTACTCTGGTATGGTACAATGCAGCTACCGGTGGTGCACCGCTTGCTACAGGAAGTCCCTTTATCACACCATCTATCGCCAGCACAACCAATTACTGGGTTGCGGCAAAAGCAGCAGGTACGGGTGGTAGTGTAACCAATAAAGTAGGTACAGGTACCGATCTGACTACGACAACGGAAGAATTGACGGCATTCTGTAATCGCAGACCAAGCTATAAAATGCAAATGATCTTTACCCAGGCCGAGTTGAATGCAATGGGCTTTTTCGGGGGTAACATTACCGGTATTGGTTTTGACATCACTTCTATAGGAGATGGAGCTACCAATGCAGCTTATACCGTTAATATCGGATCTACAACACAAAGTACCTTTTCCACCTATATCGCAACTGGTCTGAACACTGTGTACGGGCCGTCAACCTATACCCATGCTGTTGGTAACAATCTCATTACCTTTACAGCACCATATATATGGGATGGTGCATCGAATGTTGTTGTAGACATAACGCATAATGGTGTGGATGCACTTTACAATGCGCAAACGTATTGTACAACAACGAGCAGCAATATGACCGGCTATTCTTACGGAACTGCCACAACAGCAACTACTTCAATAAAACGCCCAAACACAACATTCGTATTTGCAAACGTTTGTGAAAGCCCTAGACAACAAGTGACCGCAACGGTTACGCCACCACCGGCATTTGATGTAACCAATGATAAAACGGTTTGTAATAATGCAGTTACTACCCTTACCGTAAATTCACCTGCGGCCAACTTTAATACGGTGACCTGGTCTCCGATTACGAATTTATATACCAATGCTGCCGCAACAACTGCTTATGTAGCGAATGCAAATGCCAGTACTGTATATTATAAAAATACCACTGTGGGTACCGTAATGTACACGGCCAATGCTTTGAATACAACAAGCCAATGTACCAACGTAGATACTGTAAAAATCCAGACTTTACCGGCTACTGCAACAGCTATTGCAGCATTGGGTACCTATTGTCAATCCGGTGCCACAACCTTGAGTCTGACACCGGCCATTACACAAACGGGATTAGCTTATCAATGGCAAAATTCTGCGAATAATGTTGCCTTTACCGACATTACAACTGCAGGAACCAATGCGACGTATACGACGCCTACCCTTACTGCAACACAATATTATAGAGCGACTATCAAAAACAGCGATGGCGCGGTATGTTTTAATTCTGTATCAGATACGGTTGTGATCAACAACCCACTGCTTTTAACAACCACTCCGGCACAAAGATGCGGACCGGGAACGGTAACCTTAAATGCAACCGCTAATGCAGGAGCCACGCCGGTATGGTATACCGCGGCAACCGGAGGCACATCGGTAGCTACAGGTAATAGTTACACCACACCAAGCATCAGCGCTACAACCAACTACTGGGTAGCGGCACGTACCATAGGAACAGGAGCAGGCAGTGCGATAGTCGGTACCGGCAACAGCCTCACGACCACAACAGAGGAATTAACGGCATTTTGTAACCGCAGACAGAATTATAAAATGCAAATGATCTTTACGGCTGCAGAATTGAATGCTTTAGGGATGGGTGCCGGTAATATCACGGGCATTTCATTTGTAACTACCACCATCGGCGATGCGGCATCCAATAATAACTTTACCGTAAAAATGGGGGCGACTACCCAAGGCACCTTCACCAACTACATCACCACTGGTTTGAACACCGCATACGGACCGGCGACTTATACGCATGTAGTGGGTAATAATACAATCACTTTCAGCACGCCATATCCATGGGATGGAACCTCCAATGTTGTGGTTGAGGTGACACATGATGGCATTGATGCCCTTTATAATGCACAAACCTATTATACGACAACGACCAATAACATGCTGGGCTTTTCTTATAATAGTAGTACTACAGCAACAACTAGTAATAAACGCTTGAATACAGTCTTCTTCTATAACACTTTATGTGAAGGTGCAAGACAACAAGTTACCGCAACTATAAATCCGAAACCGACAGCAACTTTAACACCAAATGGCACGATCAACTTGTGTCAGGGTGCAGCACAAACCTTAACAGGTGCCGGTACCGGAAACTATTCCTGGTTGAAAAACAATGCAATTATCCCGGGACAAACGACGAATACCTATAGTGCCAACCAAACAGGTGCGTATAAGATTGTGGTCACCAATCCCGTAGGTGGTTGTAGCGATACTTCTGTAGCGGCCAATGTTACGGTTAATCCTAAACCTGTGGTTAATCTGGGTAACGATACCGCTGTATGTGCTAATGTAACCCTTACTTTAAATGCGGGTAATCCCGGCGCAGCTTATCTGTGGAATGATAACAGTACCAACAGTACTTTAGCAGCAGTGAATGCAGGGCAATACCGTGTTAAAGTAACCAATACCTTTAACTGTGCAACTTCTGATACAATCAATATCGCACACTTACCGGTTCCTGTGGTGAACCTGGGTAACGATACCATGATCTGCCGTGTACAACCTCTAACTTTAAATGCACAAAACCCGGGTAGTGCTTATGTATGGAGTACCGGTGCCAGTACACAAACCATCAGTGTAAACCAGGCAGGTACTTATTCGGTTAGTGTAACCAATACCAGCAATTGTACCGGAAATGATGCTATCGTTATAACCACAATACCAGATCCGATAAATGATGGATTTAACTTTGTGCCTTTATTTAACGAAGCACAAGGCAAAGTTCGTTTTGAACCCATCGATGCCAATAGTACGTATACATACACATGGAACTTTGGAGATGGCGGTACCAGCAACCAGATGACCCCAACCCATGTGTATACAACAGCAGGTGATTACTTAGTATCGATGTTTATCTCTAATGGTTGTACCGATACCACGGTAACCTTGCCTATTCGTGTTGACTTTACTTTAGGAACTGTTACCGTAAGTAAAAACAATATCAATATGAAATTATATCCAAATCCTGCTCAGGATCAGTTGAACCTTGAGCTGATAGGCGATCATATTTTCTTTAGAAATATTATAGTGTACAATGTAATCGGACAAAAAGTACTCGATCAAAAAACAAACAAAACCACTGCAGAAAAAATCAGTACTCAGCAGCTCCCTGCCGGTATGTATATTTTAAAAGCAGAGACCGATAAAGGAATGGTGATGCGTAAATTTGAGATCATTAAATAACCGCGATCATACAGCGTCTGAAAAGGCCGGCCTTCTTAATTGAGGGCCGGCCTTTTTTAGACCTGTACTTTAAATGATAGGCCGATTATGATCTAAATGAAGTTTGTTATCCCTTGACATCCTAGATACAGATAAACAAAATACCACAACATATTGCATTATAAATATATAAGTATTAAGTAAATAATTATTTTATTTAATATAAACAAATAATTATTTAATTTATTATATTCGGTAACAAAATAGCAATAGAGCTAATACCATACAAACCGAAGCATACCTAAAATCTAAAAAAATAACTAATAATAAACACACCAATACATGAAAAAAAAGTTACTGCTTGCCCTTGCCTTTGCGGCGATGGCTTATACCGCTACACGGGCACAAATAGCTCTACCCTATACAGAAACATTTGCCTCTATCGCTACAGCCAACGGCTTTCCAACGGTTACAGGAGGAGCATGGACCAGATCGGGCACAGCTTTCGCACAACCCACGTATATCGCCAATCAGATTTTTAACAGGTCGGGGAATGGAGACACAAAATATATCGCATTTAGTTACATTGCCGGCACACGTTATTTCTTTGTAGGGCCATTTACCCTCACTGCCGGCACCTCCTACACCGCTTCAGTATTATACAAAGCAGATGGAGATACCGGCTTCGGACCATTAGCATTGACTTATGGTACCGCCGCGAATGCAGCCACACAAACCAATACACTTACGTCGGTCCCGGCCAATATTACCAATGCCCAATTCCAGACCCTATCAGGCACCTTTACACCGGCCACAAGCGACAATTATTACATGGCAATCAAATGTACCGCTGACGGTAATCCCTGGTACCTGACTTTAGATGATTATGCGCTTAAAGTCAACCCAAGCTGCCTGCCACCCACCGGATTAAATGCCACGGCCACGTTCAATACCGCAACCCTCAACTGGTCTGCCGCTACACTCCCGGCGAGCAACGGTTATGATTATTATTATAGTACCAGCAATACGGCTCCTGGTAGCGCAACGATTCCTTCAGGCAGTACTGCAGCAGGGATCACCACAGCATCAATATCCAGCTTAACAGCCAATACTACCTACTATTTTTGGGTGCGTTCAAAATGTAGTACCACTGATATCAGTATTTGGTCTGCAATGAGTAACTTCTTTACCGGTTATTGTACCCCTACTAACAATCAATGCAGCGGCGAAGGCGTTACTAACGTCACTTTTGGCACTTTAAACAATACTTCTGATGCTTGTGCAGGTACCGGAGGCTATTCGGACTACACAACTACTGTTGCGGCACCCAACATACCAATCGGTGCTACTACCCCAATTAGTGTGGGGATCAAGGCCAATGCTGCTGGTGGTGCAGCTGTGTGGATAGATTTCAATAAAAATGGTAATTTTGAAGCAGGAGAATGTACAATCTTACCGCTAATAACGGGAAGTGGCACCTTCAATACAATCACAACCGGAGATATTACTGTTCCGGCCACAGCCTTACCCGGCACAACCAGGATGCGGGTAAGGGAAACTTATGGGACTTTAGGGTATCCCGGCAGCCACAATATCGCTACCACATCCCCATGCCTATCGAATGACTACACAGAGTTTGAAGACTATACTGTTAATCTGTTTATTCCTTCCCCACCTCCACCTTGTGTAACTGCACCTACTGCTCCGGCACATAATACAAGCTTATGTAAAACAACTACCGGAACGACGCTTAGCTGGCCCGCAGTGGCAACAGCAGCAAATTATGATGTCTACTTGTCTAATGGAGTATCTCCGACCCCTATACTGGTTGCTACAGTAAGTACCAATACGTACACGACAGCGGCAGTACTCAATGCGGGCACCTATTACTGGAAAATAATTCCGAAAAACCTAGGCGGATCCGCTACCGGGTGTACGGAATTTTCTTTCACGGTAAGTCCGGTGCCTACCGTTGCCTTGGGTAATGATACGACACTGTGCCTGGGTAATAGCCTTAGCCTGAATGCGGGCAATACAGGGTCATCTTATAACTGGAGTACCGGGGCGACAACACAAACAATAACCACCGCCACTGCGGGTACTTATTCCGTGAAGGTAACCAACAATACTTCCGGATGCTTTTACAGCGATACGATCAATGTCGCAGTCAGCCCTATACCGACCGTGTTCTTAGGGAATGATACCGCAATATGCGCAGGTAGTAATATTACTTTAAATGCTGCTAACTCTGGCTCATCTTATCTTTGGAGCACCGGTGCAACAACACAAACGATTGCGGCAACTACAGCAGGCAGCTATTGGGTAAGGGTGACCAATGCAGCAGGTTGTCAAAAAAGAGATACAATTCAACTAACCCTCAATCCCTTACCTATAGTCAACTTAGGCAATGACCTGATCCTATGTGCCGGTAGTAATACAACTTTAAATGCAGGCAATCCCGGAGCCGCTTATTTATGGAATACGGGCCAAACGACCCAAAGCATTACGGTAACGACCGCAGGCAGCTATTGGGTAAGGGTGACCAATGCAGCAGGTTGCGCCAAAAGAGATACCGTACAAATTGCCGTAAGCGCTTTACCCGTTGTTGCCTTGGGCAACGACACGACCATATGTGCTGATGGCAGTATCACACTCAGCGCAGGTAATCCCGGAGCAAGCTATTTATGGAGCACCGGCGCCACAACACAAAACATTACAGCGACTACGGCAGCGAGTTACTGGGTCAGGGTAACGAACAATTCCGGTTGCGTTAAAAGAGACACGATCCAGGTAGCTGTAAGCGCCTTACCTGTTGTACACCTGGGTAATGATACGACCATTTGTACCGGAGTGAGCATCACCTTAGATGCCGCCAATCCGGGTAATACCTATTTATGGAATACGGGTGCGACAAGCCAAACCATTACCGTACAAACAGCAGATACCTATTCTGTAGCAACAACCAATATGTATCATTGCGTAGGTACAGATAGCATTGCAATTACCGTAATGCCCGATCCGATTAATCTCGGCTTCAATTTTATTCCCTTATTTAATGAGGCGATTGGCAAAGTGCGTTTTGAACCCATCGCTGTTCATCATAGCAGCTACACATACAGCTGGAATTTTGGAGATGGGCAAACCAGCACGCTTGCCACACCAACACATACCTATGCTGCGAAAGGTGATTATGAGGTATCTCTGACAACCACCAATGCCTGTAAGGATACTGTAAAGAAACTGTGGGTGCATATCGGCTTTACTACGGGTACATCAGGTGTGTACAGAAACGAGGTGAGCTTAAATCTGTATCCGAATCCGGCAAAAGCCACATTGACCCTGCAATTAACAGACGATCAGGCATTTATCAACAATATTATAATATATACAGTTGTAGGACAGAAAATACTGGAACAGAAAGCACAAAAAACAATAACGGAGCAGGTCGATATTCATCAGCTACCGGCAGGTATATATATTTTAAAAGCAGAAACAAACAAAGGATTAGTCATCCGAAAATTTGAGGTGATCCGTTAAATACAAACGGGCTCACAGATTTAAGGAACAACAGTAAAGGCAGCACAAATTGTGCTGCCTTTACTTATTAATATTCTGTTTAAAATTATTTACTACTGCTGTATGTATGCTCCAGCACTTCCTCTACCCATTTCAAGGCCAGCTCTAATTGCTTGTCCGGAGTAAGATCACTGTTATCAAGCATTCGGGCATCATCTGCTCTTCTGAGCGGGCTTTCTTCCCTGTTACTGTCAATATAATCACGCATTTGCAAATTATGCATCACATCCTCAATATTAATATGCTGGTTTTGTGCCTCCATTTCCAAGAAGCGCCTTTTCACGCGCACCGCAATATCTGCAGTCATAAAAATCTTCAGTTCTGCATTAGGGAATACTACCGTACCGATATCACGGCCATCCATCACGATGCCTTTTTTCTTGCCCATCTGCTGTTGTTGCTTTACGGCAAATACCCGTACAGCTTTTATTGCAGCGACCTCACTCACTTTTTGGGCAATCGTCATTTCCCGTATATATTGCGCTACATTCTCATTGTTCAAAAAGATATCCGACTTTTCGGTAGCGGGATCTAATTCAAAATGCAAATGAATATTTTCCAGCGCATTCACCACACTTGCCGCTTCGTCTAAGCGCACGTTATTGCGGATGAAATACAAAGTAATCGCCCGATACATTGCTCCCGTATCAATAAAATTGTAGTTCAATTTTTTGGCCAGTGCCTTTGCCATGGTACTTTTTCCACAGGACGAAAAGCCATCGATCGCTATAATAATTTTTTTGCTCATTTGTTTTGGGAATACTTTACAAAGATAGCAAGTAAATAATGCATTACCTTTGAATGCGAAAAAATTATGCCTTTTTTATGCAACTGAGCCTTGGTTTTAGCCCCTGCCCTAACGACACATTTATTTTTGACGATATGGTTAACCAACCGCATCCGGAGCAAGGCTTGTCCTTCCAATATGTAATGGAAGACGTGGAGACGCTTAATCAATGGGCCATTGAAGGTAAGCTGGACATTACCAAGGTAAGCTATAATGCCTTTTTACACCTGACCGATACCTATGCCTTATTGGATACTGGCAGTGCGCTGGGCCGGGGAGTTGGTCCTTTGTTGATCACGACCAAAGAAACGTTCAATTCAATTAGCGATGTCAGCAGCTTTTTAAAACAGGCTAAAATTGCCATTCCGGGCATCCATACAACAGCAAACTTATTATTGAGTTTAGCTTTTCCGGAAGCGCAGCAAAAAACAGAAGTACTATTCAGCGAGATCGAACAAGCAGTACTGCAAGGCACTTTCGATGCGGGTTTAATCATTCATGAGAACCGCTTTACCTATGCCGACCGCGGCCTGGCTAAGATCATGGATTGCGGGGAATGGTGGGAACAGGAAACCGGAGCGGCCATTCCTTTAGGCGGAATTATTATTAAGAAATCATTGCCGGAAGCAGTAAAGCAGCAGGTACAGCAAATGATTGGGGAGAGCCTCCGCAAAAGCTGGGATCAATATCCGGACCTATCCGGTTTTGTACAGGAACATGCTCAGGAAATGTCAGAAGAGGTGATGCGCAAACACATCAACTTATATGTAAATGAATACTCTGCTTCCTTAGGAACAGAAGGCAAAAAGGCAATTGATATTTTATTTCAGAAAGCCTTCCAGGCCCAGATCATTAAAATATTGCCGGAGCAATACCGTCTATAAATAATAAAGCCATTGATGTTTCATCAATGGCTTTATTGATAAACCTATTTTGTTTCAATCAGGATAACGCCGTTTTTACCTTTTTCGCCATACTTTTCAGTAGCCGTTTTATCTTTAAGTACCGTCATGGTCATCACATCATCTGCCTTGATTTCAGTCAGTTTCATTTTATTCTTCTCCACCCCATTCACAATAATTAAAGGTGTGCTGTCATCGCTTGATTCGATCTTTATTTTTTGCTTTATCCCCTTTTTACCTTCGGCTTTGCTTACTTGCGTGTAAGAAATTTTCCGCGCAGAAATACGACCATCTTCGTTTGCTACAACAACCTGTTCATTTTGCTGATCAATATAAATATTGACTGCTTCTTTTTCATAGTCGGCAGCAGCATCATTTTTTTTCTTTTTATTTTCTATTGCTACAGATGCCTTTTGACCAGATGACTCCTGATCGTTTACCGCTACAGCCTCCACCGCATAAGCAGCATTCATCTGATCCTCCAAATTGTGCCTTCCTTTTGCCGCACCCGATGCGTCTTTTGCGCTTACCTCTACCGTATAAGCCTGACCATCCACATAGTCAATTCCCTTTATTGCAGACATCTTTTTATCTGATGCATCTTTTCTGTTTACGATTGCAGCCGTCCCCGTATTTACATCCGTAACTGCAACCTGATTATACTGCATGGCGTTTGACAATTTCTCGGTTTTGCTTTGTGCCTGCGTCAGCGAAAAGCTGAATCCTACAGCAATAATCACCGGAATAGCCAATGCATACTTGAACAACCGGCTTTTTGAAGTTTGGTTTTGATTCATCATAATGATTCGATTTTTAAGGTTATGAATATTAAAAGAGTTGGTGAGGTATAAGTATTTATTTTGAGCGGAAACATGTAAAAGACTGTACTGATACTGTTTCTTATCCATTCTTTTTTCAATCATTTCCTGATCTGCGATATATTCCAAGTTTTGATTTACCACATCCTTTAATTTGTACAATAAAGGGTTATACCAGAAAAGAATACTAAGCAGCTCGGCAAACAGGACATCAAAAGAGTGCCCTCCTTTTACATGAATATATTCATGTGTGATGATAGCAGTTATTTGTGCGTCTGTATACAGATCCGGGTTAAGATAAATGTTACCGGCAAAAGAAAAAGGACCGACCTCTTCGTTAAGCCTGCGATAAGCAATCCCTTTCCAGTATTGCACTTCACTGTTCCGGTGCACTTTATAAAGGCTAAGCAGGCGTATAACAAACCGAAGCAAAAAAACGAACGCACCTACCACTATCAGGCTAAGAAGCATAGGATAGGCATAGGTTTGCCAGAAGGAAACTTCTCTAAGAGGCGCACTATAGACCATTGGAGATGCCGTCTCCGTAACTTCTATAACCAACTCCGGGCTTGGCGGCAGGATGGCCAACTTTATGAAGGGTGCCGTAAAGGCAATGACCATAGCCCCCAATAAAAACCATCGGTTCCATTTATAAAAAGTCACTTTGGCGAGTAAACCTTTGTAGACGGTGTATACCACTATAAGGCAAACATTCGCAATCAGTAATTGAAATAACATGTCTTTCATAAAACTTTATTTTTTACTTTGTTCAATGAGTGCTATAATTTCCTTTAACTCCTTTGCAGAAAGATTATTTTCTTCCACAAAGAAATTGACCAGTGCTTTGTAAGAGTTTTGAAAATAATCCTGTACAATATTGCCCATGTGGACTTTTTTATAATCCACTTCAGAAACAATCGGTTCGTAACGCAGGGCATTGGCGTATTTCAGGCCTTTTACAAATTCCTTTTTTTCCAGATTCTTAACCGTAGAAGCCAGAGTGGTATACGGAATATCCTGATGAGGAATGGCCTGTAAGATTTCTTTCACAAAGCCCCCATTCAATTTCCAGATGGCCAGCATCGCCTCTTCTTCCTGTATTGTTAGTTTTTCCATAATTACAATCTTTTCGTAAAACTACGAACATTTCGTAATAATACAAAATAAAAATATCCATTACCTTTTTTTTGCTAATGGATACTGATATTTTATGCTAAAAAATACTTGCGGCTAACATTCCGGCAAGGCAAGGGTAATATTCGTTGCCAAACCACCATCTGCCGTCTCTTTGTATTTGGTATTCATATCTAAAGCCGTTTCCCACATGGTTTTCACAACTGCATCGAGTGATACACGGGCATTATCCGGATTACTTTGTAACGCTAGTTGTGAGGCGGTGATGGCCTTAATAGCTCCCATTGTATTGCGTTCGATACAAGGTACCTGTACTAATCCGCCCACCGGATCGCAGGTCAGCCCCAGGTGATGCTCCATCGCTATCTCCGCTGCCATCATACACTGACGTGCACTGCCTCCCAACATTTCAGTCAGGGCTCCGGCAGCCATAGCAGAAGAAACGCCTATTTCGGCCTGACAACCACCCATAGCCGCAGAAATCGTAGCGCCTTTCTTAAAGATTGAGCCGATTTCGCTGGCACATAACAGGAAATGATAAATTTTATCTTCCACATTACCATCACAAAAAGCGATGTAGTACATCAATACTGCGGGTATCACCCCTGCTGCGCCATTGGTCGGGGCAGTCACTACCCTACTAAAGGAGGCATTTTCTTCATTTACCGCCAAAGCAAAACAACTCACCCAATCAAGGGTGTATTGAAAGGTAGCCGGTTGCGACCGGATGCCCTGCAGCCACTCTTCATAATTATGGTAAGGAACATTCTTCATCAGACGGGCATTCAGTTTTGCCGCTCTGCGGCTTACATTAAGCCCCCCGGGTAATTTTCCATCTATATGACAACCCCGATAAATACAAGACTTCATCGTTTCCCATATCCTTAATACGCCGGCTTTGGTCTCTTCTTCTGAGCGCCAGGCATGTTCATTTTCCTGTACGATTTCAGAAATGCTCAAACCCGTTTTAATACACCAGTGTAAGAGATCCTGTGCTTTATCAATTGTAAAAGGGAGCTCCACCTCATTAGCCGAGTTATTACTCACCCCTTCCTGGACCACAAAGCCCCCTCCGATGGAATAATAAGTTTCTGCCAACTGTGTACCATCTTTTAAAGTACACAAAAAGGTGAGTGCATTAGGATGAAAAGGAAGACTCTCATTCATTAAGAAAACCACATCTTCCTTGGGCTGAAAAGGAATCTCAACGGTATGGTCGATCTTCATTTTACCCGATAGGCCGATAGTGGCGATGGTGCTGTCAATCAGGTTCACATCAAAGGTAACCGGATCGGCACCGCATAAGCCTAGAATAACCGCAACATCTGTACCATGACCAATTCCGGTTTTTGCTAAAGAACCGTATAGGAGTACCTTCAAGGCAACCACCTCGGTAATGGGATACCGTTCCTTGATCTTATCTAAAAATTGCAGTGCTGCACGCCAAGGACCCAAAGTATGGGATGAACTCGGGCCAACACCGATTTTAAACATATCAAAAACGGAAATATTCTCTCTGGTGCTCAATGTATGGTTATTTTATCGCTTCAAAAATACTGCAATGCGCCGACAAAACAATTTTAATTTGTCATAGAAAAAATAAATGATTACCAACCAAGCAATAAAAACGGAGGTCTTATTTAAGAGCACATACAGATATAAACCAATCTAATTCAAAAAATTATCCCTATGAAAAAGAATCTATGTAACATTTTATTGGTAGTACTCTCCTGCTTCCTGG
This sequence comes from Taibaiella sp. KBW10, assembly GCF_003852495.1. Classification (GTDB taxonomy): domain Bacteria; phylum Bacteroidota; class Bacteroidia; order Chitinophagales; family Chitinophagaceae; genus Edaphocola. Next base: position 285,144 of record NZ_QAJI01000001.1, read on the forward strand.
CAAACAGTAGCTACGCACAAATGTATGCTGTGCCCGATCCAAATTTCAAAACAAAACTTATTGCGCTGGGATATAGTAGTTGCTTTAATACCGCTATGGATTCTCTTAACAGCAATTGCATCAATATTCAGAATACAGTTGAGTTGAATTTAAGCAATGCCAATATCAGTAATTTAGCCGGAATACAAGCATTTGAAAATCTTATTTTCCTGAATGTTTCCCATAACAATTTAAGCAACATACCGGTCTTAAATAGTCCGGATTTAATGGGTTTAGATGCCACTTATAATAACCTAAGCAGTGTGGGCACCTTACCGGACAGCCTGCAAATATTACATCTTGATTACAACCCTATAGTTAATCTACCGGTATTAAGCAACAGCTTAGTGACATTAGGGCTGGAACATACTAATGTAGCCGTTTTACCCAATCCTTTGCCCCCTTCCCTGCAGGCATTGGTTATTAAAAATACAGCTATCAGCACCTTACCGGCATTACCCAACAGTCTGGGCATCTTAAGGTGTGACAGCACGACAATAGCCGTTATCCCCAATATGCCCGGCACGATGAACCATTTATCCTGCCGGAATACCAATATCAGCAGCATTCCGGATCTACCGGGTGGTACGTCCTATTTAGATGTGTATAATACAAATGTCAGCTGTCTGCCGCTAAGGCTTTCCCTTACTCAGCCTAATGCGACACAGATTATTTGCGACACCAGTATCATTCATTGTAAGCCCATGGCCGATTATAACATTTTTAGCGGCAGTACCAATATATTTGTACCCACCTTTCCCTATTGCGGCACAGGTACCTACACGCAATGCCCAGTAGGATTCAATATCGTGGGAGCGGTGTTTTATGATAGCACGAATCTCTGCACTTTCGACAATAGCGATGGTGTTATTGCCAATGCTAAAGTATTATTGCTGGATGCAGCCGGCAATGTACTGAACTATACATTTACCAATACGCAGGGCCAATATATGTTTAATACAACCGCTTATGGCACCTATACCTTAAGAGTAGATACTGCCGCTTTAGCGATCGGCACCAGTTGTGCGGCATATCAATCGCTAAGCTCCATTATTTCTGCTGCGGATTCTATCGACATAAATATGAATTTCGGATTACGTTGTAATGGGAACACCAATGATAAAATAAGTTACGGAACAGCTGTAAACGGGGTTCATTTTCCGGGCGATACCATTTCGGTAAAAGCATTGATCGGTCAGCTTGGTCTTTGCAATCCTAATACTGGCGGAATCGTAAAATTGATCAAAAGCGGCAGTGCCCAAATCCTGGGGATTGCACCTACTGCCCTCACACCGGCATTCATCAACAACGATAGCGTCATATGGAATGTTCCCGATTTTAATACCATTGATTTCTCAACAGCCTTTAAAGTATTGGCGCGTACAAACACCAATGCCGGTATAGGAACACAGGTATGCTACCAGACACAGGTCAGTACAACGTTGCCGGAAACCAGCTACAGCAATAATATCTTCAATTCCTGCTATAATGTTGTCAATTCACATGACCCGAATGACAAAAATGTACAGCCAAAAGGCAATGTAAGCCCCGATAACCAATGGCTGGTATATACCATCCGGTTTCAGAATACCGGCAATGCTCCGGCCAGAAATATCAATATTAAGGATACTATTTCTACTAATGTGGATATTAATACACTGGAAGTACTGGATTTTAGCTTCAAACCTGTGGTCGAAGTCAGCGTTCCGAACAGAGCCGTACGTTTTGGCTTCAATGCCATCCATCTACCGGATAGTTTTAGCAACGAACCGATGAGTCATGGATATGTTACTTACCGGATCAAACAATCTGGCAATCTGGCTGCCGGAGCAACGATTAAAAATACCGCCCATATTTATTTCGACTACAACAGTCCCATTACCACGAATACTGCGATTACAACCATCGAAATCCCGAGCAGGATCAAAGAGGTAACCCGAGACCAATCCTTACAGGTGTACCCCAATCCTGTAGCGCAGCAATTTATACTAACGATTGATGGTAAAAGGGTATCGGATGGCCGTGTGGCTTTGTATGATGTGACGGGCAAGCAAGTCTTCAATCAATCCCTTAGGGCCACGACAGCCATTAATATTGGCCATTTACCAGCGGGAAACTATCTACTGCATTACATTAATCAACAAGGAGAAACACTTAGCTTTAAGATTGCAAAAAAATAAACATCAATACAATTTCAGCAAGACAAAAGCGGCCAATATCCGGCCGCTTTTGTCGTATGTAATGGGCAGCCCGAGCCCAAATCGCATAATAAAATAATATTTTCTCATATAAATAGTAAATAGTACCTTTGCAGCCAAAATTATATCAAATAAATTATTAATTTAAACTGTTATGGCAGATTTACGCTTACAGCGCAACTTTGGTATTGCCGCACACATTGATGCCGGTAAAACCACAACTACAGAACGTATTTTATATTACACTGGTGTAAACCACAAAATTGGTGAAGTACACGAAGGTGGTGCAACCATGGACTGGATGGCACAAGAACAAGAGCGTGGTATTACGATTACATCAGCTGCTACGACTTGTTTCTGGAACTTTCCTACCATTCAAGGTAAAGCGATTCCTGAATCTAAAAAATACAAATTCAACATTATTGATACTCCGGGTCACGTGGATTTCACCATCGAGGTAGAGCGTTCTATGCGCGTACTGGATGGCCTGGTAGCTTTATTTTCTGCGGTTGATGGTGTAGAGCCTCAATCTGAAACTGTATGGCGTCAAGCAAACCGTTACAAAGTACCACGTGTAGGGTTTGTAAACAAAATGGATCGTATTGGTGCGGACTTCCTGATGGTTGTTCAACAAGTTCGTGATATGCTTGGTGCAAAAGCTGTTCCATTGCAATTACCTATTGGCGCTGAAGATGATTTCAAAGGTGTTATTGATTTGATTACCATGAAATCTCTTGTATGGGATGATTCTACTCAAGGTATGACTTATGTTGAAGGCGAAATTCCTGCTGATATGCAAGAAGAAGCACAACAATATCGTGCTGAATTAGTAGAAGCAGTTGCCGATTATGATGAGAAATTATTAGAAAAATTCTTTGAAGATCCTAACTCTATTACAGAAGACGAAATTCATGAAGCCGTTCGTAAAGCTACGCTTGATTTAAGTATCATTCCAATGCTTTGTGGTTCTTCTTATAAAAACAAAGGTGTTCAAAAAATGTTGGATTGCGTTATTCGCTACCTGCCCTCTCCATTGGATGTAGACGCGGTAACGGGTACTGATCCTGATGACGCTGAAAACGTTTTAGTACGTAAGCCTGATGCGAAAGAACCATTTGCAGCTTTGGCGTTCAAGATCATGACCGATCCATTCGTAGGTCGTTTAGCGTTCTTCCGCGTATATTCCGGTCATTTGGATGCAGGTTCTTACGTATTAAATGTACGTTCCGGTAAAAATGAGCGTATCTCCCGTATCATGCAAATGCATGCCAATAAACAAAACCCAATCGATTTTATCGAAGCAGGTGATATTGGGGCAGCTGTAGGATTTAAGGATATCAAAACAGGTGATACTTTGTGTGATGAAAAACACCCTATTGTATTAGAAAACATGTTTATCCCTGAATCTGTTATCTCTATCGCTATTGAGCCTAAAACTCAGGCCGATGTAGATAAAATGGGTATGGCAATCGCTAAATTAGTAGAAGAAGATCCTACACTTCGTGTAAAAACAGACGAAGATACTGGTCAAACAGTATTGAGTGGTATGGGTGAATTACACTTGGAAATCATCGTTGACCGTATGCGTCGCGAGTTTAAAGTGGAAGTAAACCAAGGTGCACCTCAGGTAGCTTATAAAGAAGCATTTACCATGCAACTTTCTCACCGTGAAGTATTCAAAAAACAATCTGGTGGTCGTGGTAAATTTGCCGATATTCAATTCGAAATCGGACCTGCTGAAGAAGCTTTCTTAGCAGAAGGAAAAGGTCGTTTCCAATTTATCAATGATATCTTTGGTGGATCTATTCCAAAAGAATTTATACCTGCGATTCAAAAAGGTTTTGAATCTTGTATGACTTCTGGTGTATTAGCTGGTTTCCCGGTAGAACACATGCGTGTAAGAATCTTTGACGGATCTTTCCACCAAGTGGATTCTGACTCTATGTCTTTCGAATTGTGTGCTAAGCAAGGTTACCGTGAAGCGGGCCGTATGGCAAAACCAATCGTACTGGAGCCAATCATGAAAGTAGAAGTATTAACTCCAGACCAATACATGGGTGATGTAACAGGTGATTTGAACCGTCGTCGTGCTATGTTAGAAGGTATGGATACCCGTAATAACTTACAAGTAATCAAAGCAAAAGTTCCATTGAGCGAAATGTTTGGTTATGTAACACAATTACGTTCTTTGTCTTCTGGTCGTGCCTCTTCAACAATGGAGTTCAGCCACTATGCGCAAGCGCCTAGAAACGTAGAAGAAGAAGTTGTAGCAAAAGCAAAAGGCCGTAAGACTTCTTCTGAAGATTAATCTTAGCCTTCTTATTATAAAAAAATACGCTGCCCTTTTGGGTAGCGTATTTTTTTGCTTTTGATAAGGTATCTGTGGTATCCTCAACCTATAGCTTTTCGAGTACAGAAGCCGATTGATCCCATACCAATTCAGGGTTGTACAATACTTCTTCACCAATCGCGATTACCGAAATACTCTTATCATAAAACCATTCTGCATTGTGTAATACATCCAGGTTAATAATACCCACTATATAATTGCGGGTATTGCTTTTAAAGACCTGCTCAATTTCTGCAAACTCCTCTTTATCTATCGTATCCCAGGATTCAAAACTGACATATACTTTTAGAAAAATCTCGTTAGTTAACACATTTGCAATACCCAGTTCCGATTTCTTATACTCATATCTGTACTCATAACGTAAGGCCGCAATATCACTCAATACGGCAGAGGAAGTCGGATAACGACCCGCACCTTTACCATATAGGAACTGCTCATCTGCCAGTTTACTACCGATCAATACCCCGTTAAACTCATTACGTACATTATATAGTTGGCTATCCTTTGCTACAAAAGTGGGTAACACAAAGGCTGCAACCTTACCCTGGTCTACCTGCACCGATTGCGCTACCAGTTTGATCTGATAACCTTTCTCATTGGCAAATTGAATGTCCCGCTCGTTGATATGAGTGATGCCATTATATAAAATATCTTCCGGAATCTCATTAATCCCATAAGCATGCTTCAGGATAATTGTCAATTTATTCACCGCATCAATACCCTCCACATCTAAAGTAGGGTCACTTTCCGCGAAGCCTAACTCCTGAGCCTGTTGCAACGCAAGCTCATAAGAGAGCTGCTCTTCTTTCATCTTGGTAAGAATATAATTGGTAGAGCCATTAATAATACCGGAGACAGAAGACAAAAGATCATTATCATAATACTCTTCTAAATTCCTAATGATAGGCACACTACCACAGACCGCTGCTTCGTATAATAAAGAAACCCCGTGTTCGTCCCGCAGGGCCACCAATTCTTCCAAATGATTGGCTAATAATTTTTTATTAGCAGAAACTACCGATTTTTTTTGCTTTAATGCTTTCGTTACAATATGATAGGCGGCTTCCGCATCATCAATCAATTCCACGATTACATTGATCTCTTCATCGGCCAGCAGCTCATCGGCTTCCGTAGTAAACAGCTCCGCAGGTGCATTACGCACTTTATCAATATGCTTGATACAAATCTTTTTTACCGTGGCATTCAGTGATTTGGTATCCTGCAACACTTTATATATCCCCTCTCCGACGACGCCAAAGCCAAAGAGTCCTATGGTTAATTTTGGATTACTCATGATCTATTCAAATAAATTTTATGATTGAAAAAGAATGTCATCATTCAGAACGACGCATTCATATATTGGGGGTAGACCTACTGCTGCAGGACTAGTGCCTTATACAGCACCCTGCCCTACTAAATTAGTTGCAGTAGCCGCAACAACCTGGTCTATCGCAGTTTTCAGGTCATCGATCAAGTCTTCGGCATCTTCAATACCACAGCTGATCCGAATTAAAGAATCGACCACACCTGACTGTAAACGCTTTTCACGCGGGATAGATTTATGGGTCATCTGTGGCGGAGAACAGATCAGGCTTTTAACGCCACCCAAACTTTCTGCCAGTTTGAAATACTGTGTGTTCGTAACCAAAACATTGGCCGCTGCTTCTGTATCTTCTTTTAAGGTAAAAGAGATGACACCGCCATACAAACCATTCTGCTGTACTTTTGCGATTTCGTGGTTTTTATGTGAGGCCAAGCCCGGATAATATACCTTATCCACCGCTTCATTTTCGGCTAAGAATTCGGCTACTTTTTGTGCGGTTTCGCATTGGCGCTGTACCCTTAATGTCAGGGTTTCAATACCTCTGATCAAGAGCCAGCAATCATTAGGGCCTAAGATGCCCCCGGAAGCATTTTGAATGAATTTTACTTTTTCAGCCAATTCATTATCGTTGACGACCACCAGCCCTGCCACCAGGTCAGAATGACCACCTAAATATTTGGTACCACTGTGGATAATGATATCCGCACCCAGAGTAAAGGGTTGTTGTGCAACAGGAGAGGCAAAGGTATTGTCCACCACAACTAAAGCATTAAAAGGCTTAGCGATATCGGCAATTCTTTGAATATCCGAGACCTTTAGTGTAGGATTGGTAGGAGATTCCAACCAGATAAACCTTGTTTTTTCATTGATCAGTTCAATTACATTTTCGGCATCGGTAGTATCTACATAATGCACCTTGATTCCGAATTTTGCATACACATGCGTAAACAAGCGATAGGCCCCTCCGTAAATATCATCTACTGCAATGATCTCATCCCCAGCGGTCAGCAATTTAAGTACGGCATCAATAGCCGCAAGACCTGTTGCGAACGCATAAGCATGGGTGCCGCCTTCCAAGGTAGCCACTAAGCTTTCCAATGCAGCACGGGTCGGGTTGTTAGAACGGGCATAGTCATAACCTTTATGCACACCAGGCGCGTCCTGCACAAAAGTAGCCGTTTGATAAATAGGCACCGAGATAGAGCCGGTTAAAGGATCGACGGGAAGAGAATGAATGATTTTTGTGGTGTTAATACCCATTGTGATTTATTTTTTAAGTTTAAAAAAAATTAAATCACTTATGCAGTGTACTCACAGGTTCGCTTTAATAAAAAAAGCTCCCCTGATAGTCAGAAGAGCTTTTCAATATCGTACGTTATATCGTTGGCTTGTTGTTTCTGAACTTATCGTTCTTGCATTCCTGCAAGTTGGAGTTGGCACCTTACTTCACTTTCGCGAAGCAGGTTGTCAAGGTGTCGTCGGGCCATATCCCTCTACCTTTCTGAATAAGTAATCGTTTTAAAGAACTGATGCAAAGATAATGTGATAAATTTTACATTTCCAAAAAAAATATTTTTTCTTCTTTCAAAGCACCCTAAAACAAGAAGCAGATAAACCGCCAATATTATACTTAAATTAATGATAAACAGCAATATAACATGTACCTTACAAGCACGCAAATGAGTCAAAACTTTATTGTCCAGCCCGCCTTTATTACTCTAAAAGTTATCCTTAAAAGACAAAAAGTACATAAAAAAACAGCTTGAGCAAACACTCAAGCTGTCCTGATTTTATAATTAATGACGATCCTTTTACATGAGCTTAGCCTATCTGACCAGGGTCACATTCCCGGTTTTGGAGAATCGCTTACCTTCATGCGTAATAGCCATGATCTGGTACACATATACACCGGCGGCTTGTGCCGTACCCTTGAAAGTACCATCCCAGCCGCGATAGATATCGCTAGTCTCAAATACCTTCTGTCCCCAGCGATTATACACTGCAAATGTTTCCAGTGCCGCCAGGCCCCTAATACTGACCTTAAATTGAGCATTGTTTGGATTAAATGCATTAGGCATATCCAGTACGGTCTCTTTCACCAGAAAATCGACGGAATCAGTAACAGAACAACCATATTCGGTACGGGCGGTTACAAAATAACGGGTATCCACCTCTGGTTTTACCATAGGATTACTAATCAGATTATTACTCAGACCCGAGTTAGGGAACCACTGAAAATAAGTAGCATTCGTACCCGGTTGCATATAATAAGTTTCACCGGGATAGAGGTTTACAAAATCCGGCAGTTCCAGTACAGCAGCAGGATGGACTGTAATATCGACTACCTGTGTATCGGTACAACCTTTATTGCTGGTGCCAATCAGGGTATATACAGTGCTGACTTCAGTCCTGGCCACTGGATTGGCAATATGCGCATCGCTTAAGTATAATTCCGGGGACCAATGATAAGTGCTGGCACCACTGGCAGACAGCTGTATGGTATCGCCGGGACAGATACCCGAATCGATAATAGGTACCTGCAGGAAATCTCCGGGATTGACAATGACATTTACCGTATCGGAGAGGTTACAGGATACATTATTCACCGTATTGGTTACCGTAAGTACATAGCTCCGGCTCAAATCGGCTACAAACCATACATTGGGATCTGTAGTACTGTTCAGATTAGTCGCCGGATACCAGTTGTAGGTATAGTTATTGCTATAGGGCAGCGTATTCGATTCCAGCGCTACGGTATCATACTGGCAGGCGATGATCGTATCGTGCATCAGGATCTGCCCGGGGCTCTGTGCTACCGTAAGGTCAAGTGTTACCAGTGTATCACAGGTTCTGCCCGTTGCCGCAATAATCGTATCATAGATACCGGTAGTATTCAGTATCCTGCCGTAGAAATCGAATGTAGTGCCAGAGCAGATGGTCTCATACAAGAAGACCTTGGGTATGGAATCAATATATATTTTTGAGGTATCACTGATCCCGATACAATTTGAATTAGCGGTAGTACCGGTACCACCCGTCAGGTAACGGATCAGGTATTGACCCAAAGCCATACCATTGGTACTAAAAGTATAATTCGGGCTTGGAGAGGCCGCTCCGGCATTGATCCAGGTCACCCCACCGTCATTACTATATTGCCACTGGTATTCCGCTGGATTATAGGGACTGTTAATCACATTGGCGTGCATGTTTACATTCGTATTAGAACAGGTAAGGGTATCCAGCTTGGGCAATACTTGCGATATAGGCACACAGGGCTGCACTGTAATATCGTCAAGCGCGAGATCATTACCACATCCCGAACCGACAGAATTATTGATCAGTTGCAGTTTTACAGAAGGATTGGCCGCATTACTGAACACAATAGAATATTCATGCCAGGCGCTATCCAAAGGCACATTACCGGTATTAGAAGTACTGATGATAGCATTGGTCACCGGATCTACTACCCTGAGTGTAATATTGGGATATTGTGTACTGGCGCCACAGGTGCTGGTTAATACCAGCCCGGAGTTTACATTCAGTACCCATACAGAAAGCTTCAATGTCGTATTAGGACACAGATCGTTCATGGTATATTCAAAAAAAACAGTCGCCGCCGTTGATGGTGCATTAACCAGGAGCATCAGCCCGTTTGTATTACCGGTATGATCGGTTTTACTGATCCAGTTGGCACCTTGTCCGCTTACATTGGGATTCTTAGCCAAACCAGAATACCCATCACTTAGGCTTCCTCCGGGCGGGCCCGCAACCCCGACAAAGGTAGTAGAAGTACTGGCACCGGGTGCATAAGTGGCCAGAGGGCCATACCAAGTATCAGTGGCATTGCCGGTTCCGAAAGTTTGATTAACTAGGTATTGCCCCCAGTACCCGTTACACACGGGTTGGCAATACGCTACAATACTAATAAGTAAAAGAGTGAGCGAAAAAAACAACTTCTTCATGGTACAATATATACCCCTAAAAGTATATATTTTTTTGATGATTTTTAACTTATTCAATACTTTTCTATATTGAACAGACGCGCAGAGGGTTACATAGAGAATCTCTCATGAAAAAAAGGCACCGGATTCGGTGCCTTTCTGATTTCATTAATCTGAAATAATTATTTTTTACCTGTTTTTGCCGCTTCGGTTTCTGCCTGACGCAATGCACGGGTCATTACTACAGAAGCTACCGGTTGACGACCAGACATCATAATCTCCATATTGTCTGCCTTAATATCTTCAACACGTAAATTACCATTCAACTCAAGGTTTGTTAAGTCTACTTTGATTCCTTCTGCTAAAAATTTAGGAAGTGTACGTACTTTTACTTTTTTCAAACGTAATTGTAAACGTCCACCTTCTTTTACCCCTACAGGTTGTCCTTCAAATACGAAAGGTAAGTTGGCAATTACTTTTTTATCTTCTACTAATTCCAAGAAATCGATGTGGTTCAAACGATCTGTTACAACATCAAACTGGATGTCTTTCAAAATCGCTTTATAGCTTTTACCATCAACTTTCAATTCAGCAATCTGAAATGCCGGTGTGTACACCAATGAACGGAAAGCCAAAGCAGGAGCATAGAAGTGAACTTCTTCTTTACCGCCATAGATGACACATAATACGTTTCCTTGACTGCGTAAATCGCGTGCTGCTTTTTTACCTGAGTCTGTTCTCAATTGTCCTTCGATAACAACTGTATTCATAATTTGTTTAATTGTACTTTTCAACGGTAAACGATATTCTGGTGAACGCTTAAAATTGAATCGTGATTTTTAAAATAAAATTTAGTTTTTTGCCCTCAGGCTTTACCAGATTTTGTTGTTAAACACCTTGTTTAAAATCGTTTAAACCAATTTTGGTTTATGCGAAAACAAACTTGTAATGGATTTGTTTTCAAAAGTATTTTTGATCGCTACTGCAAATAATTGTGCTGTAGTTAAGACTTCAATTTTATCTGATTGCTGTTTCAAGGGCATTGTATCACAAACGACCAATTTCTCTAAAACAGAATTTTCTACATTTTCATAAGCCTTACCGCTTAATACAGGATGCGTACAGAAGGCGCGAACACTTAAAGCCCCTTTCTCCATCAGGATGCTGGCCGCCTTACATAAAGTACCTGCTGTATCGCAGATATCATCTATAAGAATCACGTTCTTTCCTTTCACATCTCCGATTACCGTCATAGAACCTACTTCATTGGCCTTCTTACGGTATTTATCACAAATAACCATTTCTGCACCGAAATAGCTGGCTACCTCTCTTACGCGATTGGTACTGCCTACATCAGGCGCCGCAAAGATAAAGTTTTCTAACTTCAGGTTTTCGATATAAGGGATAAAGATTGCAGAGCTATCTAAGTGATCTACCGGAATATCAAAAAATCCTTGAATTTGCGGTGCGTGCAGGTCCATAGTCATTACACGATCCGCTCCTGCTTCAGTAAGCAGGTTAGCAATAAGCTTAGATGCGATAGACACACGTGGTCTGTCTTTACGATCCTGTCTGGCAAACCCATAATAAGGAATCACCGCAGTAATGTAACCGGCAGAAGCACGGCGTGCTGCATCGATCATCATCAACAGTTCCATTAAGTTGTCCGTAGGCGCACAGGTAGATTGTACTAAAAAAACATGGTCTCCACGTACAGACTCTTTGAATACAGGCTGAAACTCGCCATCACTGAACTTTTGAATACTTACTTCGCTAAGTTTCTTTCCCGCTGCTTTTGCTATTGCCAGAGCCAGATAATTAGATACTGTACCCGAAAAGATTTTTACTGATGATTGCATTGCTTCAATTTTTTATGAAAATCGAGTGCGAAGGTACATATATTTCTTTTAAAAAAGCAATAAAAAAGGGGAAGAATGAGGGTAATCTATAAAGATATTTCAAAAATCCCATTCCGCAAAAGAATTTCTGTTACTTTTAACCGAAATAAGTCTATTTTCATTTTGTGATCGCAATCATCAGTGGTAAAATCGTACATGCCTGGCAGGTAAACCCGAATACATGGCTGTTCAAGCTAAAACAATACTTTAATAGTTTTGGCGCGGCCCCGGTAACCTGGGAGATATTTGGCGGAAATGCTTTTTTATTAAAGGTGCGCAATCCGGCAGAAGCCTTGTGGATTGCATTTTGTATCAAGGCTATTTTCAGGCAAATCCCTTTGCTGGATATATCACTCTCTGTCACCATCGGTACAGAAGACACCGAGGGTAAAACCCTGAGAACAAGTACGGGAAACATTTATAGCCAAACCCACTGGGAAACGGAAGATCCTATTCCCAAACAAGCTCTATTTACTTTAAGCTCCCCTTCTGAACCCTTTGACCGGCAACTGAACCTCTTACTGGAGTTTGCCCTGATTAATATGAACAGCTGGTCGATGGCCGAAGCGGAGATGGCCGAACTCTGCATCGTCTTCCCGGAAAAAAACCAACAAGAGATCGCTGATTGGCTGCAAATCAAACAATCGGCTGTTAGCCAACGCAAAAAGCGGGCGCATTTTGACCTGATTCAGAAACTAAACGAATATTATAAACAACTTTTCCATCAAACCTTTGACTGATAGCTATGAAAACACATCAGGAATTATTCAACGATTTAAAACAAAAAAGCTTTTCCCTAAAAATCGAAGCGATCAAACAGCTGGAAGCCGTAGCCCTGTCCGAACCTGAAATCATCGTGGCCCACTACCCCGAGCTATTTGAACTACTCCGGTCTGATAAGCCCAAACTTAAATGGGGTGTTACGATACTGATCAGTATGACGGTACAGCTCGCGCCTGAAACGGTTTTTGAACAATTGGGTTTACTAGCGGAAGTCGCGGATGGTGAATCCGTAATTGCCAGAGATCATTATGTAAAAATACTAGCCTATTTGTCTGCCTTCAGCAATTATAAAGAAACTTGTATACCCCTACTGCTGGATGAGGTCCTGAAAAGCCCGCTCAACCAATTGCCCAGTTATGCAGAAACAGCGGCAAAAGCGATTGAAAAGGAGGATGCGCAACAGCTTTCGGCAATCATTACTGCCAGGCTACCGGAGATTTCGGATTGGCCTCCAAAAACTAAGCGGTTGGAAAAAGTCCTCAAAACCTTAAAAATAAAGTAAATTACATTTTGACCATTTTTAAACATTTTTACGATTAGAAATGCTGTAATTTTGTAGGAAACAAAAAACAAAGAAACTTATGTTATCACAAGTAATACAAGACGCACTTAACAAGCAAGTTGCTATGGAAGCAGCTTCTTCTCAAGCATATTTAGCCATGGCCAGCTGGGCAGAGATCCAACCGGGCTTAGATGGTGTCACCAATTTTTTCTATCAGCAAAGCGATGAAGAGCGGGTACACATGTTGAAACTGATCCGTTTTATCAATGAACGTGGCGGTTTTGCAATCGTACCGCATTTGGACCAGCCTAACATTACCTTCCAATCATTACAAAGGGTATTTGAGGATTTCCTGAAACACGAAATAGCCGTATCGGAAAGCATTAATGACCTGGTTGGCCTTGCCCTACAGGAAAGAGATTTCTCTACGCATAATTTCTTACAATGGTATGTAACCGAGCAACTGGAAGAAGAAGCTTTGGCACGTACCCTGAACGATAAATTGGAATTGGTCGGTGATGACAAAGGTGGTATCTATCTTTTTGACAAAGACATTCTGCTGTTCAGAGGAGCGGTGAGTAAAGACGCCGGACAATAACATTTTCAGTATTAAAATCAGTTTAGATGTCAGGGTACAATTAAAGGTACACTGACATCTTTTTTCGTATCGACAGACAAGCTACATATACATGATGGAGGTAAATAGTATTTTTGAGAAGGCCGTATCGTTTGTGAACCAGACCAACCAACCGATTTTCTTAACCGGGAAGGCAGGAACGGGTAAAACAACGTTTCTGCGGCACATCAAATCCCATAGCCATAAACGCATGGCCGTCATCGCGCCAACGGGCGTGGCAGCCATCAATGCGGGTGGCACTACCATTCACTCCTTTTTCAACCTGCCTTTCGGTACGTACATCCCCACTACCAAAACGGTTTGGGGCGGTGCTTATGCCAATGTCTACAATAAGCACCAGTTATTTGCCAAAGCAAAGCTGAACAGTATTAAAAGAGATGTGATCAAAGGGTTGGACACCCTGATAATCGATGAAATCTCGATGGTGCGCGCCGATACGCTGGACGCCATTGATGCTTTGCTCAGAATGGTGCGCTACAAACCCAATACGCCTTTTGGCGGCGTACAGATGATCTTTATCGGAGATATGTTTCAACTGCCTCCGGTAGTGAAAGATGAGGATTGGGAACAATTAAAAGAAGTGTATAACTCACCCTTCTTTTTCGATGCACAAGTGATGCAGGAAGCAGAACCGGTCTATATCGAACTAAAGAAAATATATCGTCAGCGCGACGATATGTTTATCAAGATATTGAATAATGTACGGAACAATACTTGTAATGAAGAAGACTTAGAAATCCTGAATGAACATTATGATCCGTATTTTATTCCGGATGCGCATTCTGAATATATTACCCTGACAACGCATAATTACAAAGCAGATGAGATCAATCAGAATGCTTTGGAACAATTAATGTCCGAGCCGGTGGTTTTTGAAGCGAAAATAAGTGGAGAGTTTCCACCGAATGCCTATCCTGTAGAGGAGCAACTGGTGCTCAAAACGGGTGCCCAGATCATGTTCATCAAGAATGACAAAGGGGAAAGCAGGCGCTATTACAATGGTAAGATTGGCACGATCGAAGCGATAAACCCTATAGAAAAACAGATCACCGTGCGGTTTGCCAGTGAGCCCGATCCGCTCGTGCTGGAAGCTGAGACCTGGAAAAATATAAAATATGATTTCGATAAAGATAATGATGAGATCAAAGAATTAGAATTGGGAACCTATACCCAATACCCGGTGCGTTTAGCCTGGGCTGTAACCATCCACAAAAGCCAGGGGCTTACTTTTGAAAAGGCAATCGTGGATGCCGGCCAATCTTTTGCTGCAGGACAGGTATATGTGGCGCTCAGCCGGCTGACGAAGCTGGATGGATTGGTCTTAAAATCGAAAATCACCCCGGCCAGTATCAATACTGACCCCAGAATTATTGACTTTGCGAAAAATGAAAGTTCGGAGCAGGCGCTGGAAAACCAGCTACTGATGAGCCAGCAGATTTTTGCGGAACAAGCCATTGCACAGGCATTCGACTTTGCAGAAGTATATGATTTGTGGCTGGACTTTACCAAAGATATGCTCAAAAGATCGATCCCTGAAAAAGAAGCCGCCTCTGCCTTTGCCGTACAAAGTTTGGAACAGATCAAAGCTATGGAGCAAACGGGCAAGAAATTTGAGCCGCTGATCCTTTCTATTCTCAACCAAAGTGACCCCGAAAAATACAATACCTTAAATGAGCGGGTACAGGCCGGCTCTTCCTGGTACCTGAATATACTGACACAAGTCAATACAGAAATCCAAAACCATATCGAAACCTATAGGATTAAGCAGAAGACCAAAAAATATATCGGAGAAGTAAAGGAACAACTGCAGGGCTTAGAACGCAAAAAAATACAGATAGAACAAGCGGCAGCAGTCGCTATGGGCTTATCTGCCCGGATCGATATGCATATGGTGATGCAAGAAGTCAATAAAATGTTTGCCCCGGTACCGATCGTGCTCAGCGAAGCGGAAGACAAACAGGCCGACAAGGAGCCTAAACCAGAAAAAGGACAGTCTAAGATCATTAGCCTGGAATTATTTGGCCAGGGTATGTCGATCGAGAAAATCGCAGAAACCCGCAATATGAGTGTCAATACAATATTTGCCCACCTTGCAGATGCTGTAGCCGCCGGCAGCCTGGATGCCTCAAAACTTATCCCGGAAAAGAAATTAAATATCGTTATGGAGATAATCGCAGCACATCCCTATAAAACTTTAACAGAACTTAAAGAGCTCTTAGGAGCAGATTTCAGCTTCAATGACCTTAAAGTCGGCAAGGCAAAAGAGGCGTTTAACATACAAAAACAATAACTTAAGCAGCCATTTGTCATAATATTGTCATGTAAAATCAAGCGGAGCAGAAATCAATAGAAAATGCTAAAGACTACCTGAATTGAGTTAATTTTGCAGAAATTTATTAACTCAGGTTTTATAATGAAAAAGTCAAGCATTATTGTTTTAGTATTGATTGCGGTTGCCATCGGAGTGATTGTTTCTTCTTTTGGCAGTTTCAGTACCTACGAGACGTTCGCATCCGCCGCAGAGAAGCCCGGCAATACCTTTGTGGTTATGGGCACTTTAGACAAAAGTAAAGACATGGAATACAATCCAAAAGCAGATGCCAATCGCTTTATATTCTATGCTAAAGATCAAAAAGGAGCTCCTTTGCGTGTGGTCTTTAATGGCACAAAACCGCAGGATTTTGAAAGATCGGAACAATTAGTGATGACAGGTTTTGTAAAAGACAATGAATTTCACTGTGAAAAAATACAGATGAAATGTCCGTCCAAATACGAAAATGATCAAATCGTAGTGGCCGATAAAAAACAAGCCTAACCTTTTTCTCTTACTATACAACCATTCGTTTTGGAACAAACATTTACTGGAGAGCATTTATTGCCTGGTCAGATCGGGCAATTCTTGTTAGTTTTTTCATTTATTGCGTCCCTATTCTCTTTATTTAGTTATCTGCAAGTAGCTAAATTCGAAACTACCAAACCTGACCTGAGCCTGAGCTGGCTCAAACTATCCCGCCTTGGTTTTGTCTTACATGCTTTTGCCATCATCGGTATTTTCGTTACCTTATTTTATATTATCCAAAGCCATTTATTTGAGTACCATTATGCCTGGAAACACAGTTCCACTGGGCTTAAAGCCAAATACCTGCTGGCCTGTTTCTGGGAAGGTTCCGAAGGTAGTTTCCTGCTATGGACTTTCTGGCATGCAATATTGGGCTTTTTCGTAATTGCCAAAGGCCGCCAATGGGAAAGCCGTGTGATGGTAGTGGTCTTATTTGTACAAGCGATCTTATGCACGCTTCAGTTGGGTATTTATTTTGGAGACACTAAAATAGGTGCCTCTGCCTTTACTTTATTGCGTAATGAGATGCAAGGTGCACCCATCTTCCAACAAGCCAATTATCTCGAATTTATTAAAGATGGTAGTGGCTTAAATCCTTTATTACAGAACTATTGGATGGTGATTCACCCGCCGATACTTTTCCTGGGTTTTGCCTTAACCTTATTTCCTTTTGCATATGCCATTGCGGCTTTATGGAAAGGCGAGTATAAAACCTGGGTCAATCCCGCTTTACGCTGGACATTGGCTACGGGGGCTATTTTAGGAACCGGTATTATGATGGGTGGTGCCTGGGCCTACGAGAGTTTGACTTTCGGTGGTTATTGGGCATGGGATCCTGTAGAGAATGCTTCTCTAGTACCTTGGTTGATCGTTATTTCGGCAATCCATACCCTGATTATTTATAAAAGTACAGGGCGCTCTTTAAAGATCACGCTGGTATTCTTTATCCTGCAATATATTTTGATCTGGTATTCGACCTTCCTGACCCGTACGGGCATTTTGGGCGATACCTCGGTACATGCTTTTACCGGCGAAGGGGCTTCCATGAAATGGCATTTACTGATCGCCATTATTTTGCTACTGCTTTGGGGTATTATCTTATTGGCGAAACAATGGCGTAAAATGCCGCGTATTGCCGGTGAAGAGGAAACCAGCAGTCGTGAGTTTTGGATGCTGATTGGGTCTATCGTACTCCTTATCAGCTCTATGCAGATCATTTTTGCCACCTCGCTTCCGGTTTGGGCACCTTTATACAAAAGTATTTTTGGCAGCGATGTTGCGCCGCCAACGAACAGGGAAGCTTATTACAATAATATCCAGGTGTGGTTTGCCATTATCGTGGCCATGTTGACCGCAGCAACACAATACCTGAAGTATAAAAAATCGGGCAACCTGAAACCTTTCTGGAAGATTAACAGCATTATACTGCTGGCTTCTCTGGCCTTAAGTGTGTGGATTATCAACTGGCAAAAAATTGCGCATCTGCAGTATATGGTCTTCTTATGTGTGTCTTTATATGCACTGCTGGCCAACACTTTTTACTTAATTACCGCACAAAAAGGCAATCTAAAAAAAGCCGGTGGGTCGATTACCCATATCGGTTTCGGTATGATGCTTTTGGGTATCTTATTTTCCGCTTATAAAAAAGAGGTAATCTCTAAAGATATCAGTGGCAAAGTGATGAACTTTGGCAAGGAAACCTTTGAAGAGAATGCTCAGGAAAGCCGTAACAATGTAATGATCTACCGGAATACAGCCGTGCCAATGGGTGAATATATGGTGCGCTATCTGGGAGACAGTACAGACAACAAGAATGATCCGCCGATTACCTATTTCAGGTTACGCTTTGACAAAACGGATAAGAAAACCGGGGAAACTATTGAATCCTTTAACCTCTACCCCGACGCTTTCATAAATGCTAAAGGGCAGGATGGAATGAGTTCTAATCCTGATGCACGCCATTATTGGAACAAAGATATCTTTGTCTACATTACCTCTGCGCCAAATCCTAAAGACAAAACGGACACGAGTGCTTATCATCCTCTGGAAATTAAGAAGGGTGATAGTGTATTTGTCAGTAACGGTTATTTTGTTTTTGAAGGATTTAACCCGACCATCACGAATAAGAATTACAAAAAAGAAGCCGGTGATGTACCGGTGGGTGTAAATCTTAAGGGTTTTGATGTGAACGGTAGTATTGGTAATATTCAACCGGTATTCTACATCAGGGGTAGCCAATCAGGCACTGTTTATGACTCTTTAAGTGCCTTGGGTACTTTTATAAAAGTAGATAAAATCAATCCGGAAACAGAAACGGTTACCTTGGGCATTAAACAAAGAGCCCAACAAGATGATTATATCGTTATGAAGGCTCTGGTCTTCCCGATGATCTGGCTTTTATGGCTGGGTATCATCATTATGATCGTTGGTTTCTTTGTGAGCCTGCTGGCCAGAAGGGAAAAATCAAAATAACACTTTACTATTTATATACAAGAAGGGCCGCATATTGCGGCCCTTCTTGTATATAAAACAAATTAAGAGTACTTAGCCGGGAATGGTCTCAACGAGTATTTCCCTACCCTGAAGGTCATAATAAATACAGGTCATGGCATCGAGCGATACTATCCATTTCTCAATGCCTGTCTCTGCGCAATGCCTGCAGAACGTATTGTAGTCTGTCTGTCCCTGCTGGTGCGTCTTAAGGTATTGTACAAATTGTTCTTTATTGCTTTCCGAGGCGATCGTCAGTGCCTCGTATTGGGGTGAAGAGGTTCGTTCAAAATGCGGGGCACCGTAATAACGGGTGTGGCTATCTGCTACAAAAGTTTCAAAGCCGATAACTCCCATAGCCTTAATTTCTTGAATGTAGCCGGGAAAATCAGCTCCGGAACGTACTTTTTCATGTGCTTTTTCAATAGCATCTATCGTAAACATATCATCTTATTTTTTTTATTTTCAATCAGGATTCAAATATAAAGATTATCCCTTTCTGAAGTAGATGCTTTTCTAACTTGTTACAGTCTTCGATAGTGGCTGTTGATACCAAATATTTTATAGGCAATACCGACATTAAACGCCGTATTGCCGGTACTCAGATAACTGTTTAATTTTTTATAATGAGCATGGTTGTATTCTACAGTGGCAAATAGCGCCAAAAAATGATTATCGCTCTCAACCCGGAAATACTTATTGATGGTTATGCCACTCACGAAACTGCTTAATTTACCCAGATTATGGCTCACTGTTCCCGGTTTGGAAGCATCGTAGTGTAAGGCAAGCGTTTCATTAAGCCCTAAAGCAATAAACGGTTCTACCGAAAAATTGCCCGGTATATTGAATCCATAGCCGACAAAATAATCAATATGGTTCATATTGACGGTAGTGTCTTTTTCCACAAGCCGGTCTCCGATAGTCATCGTTTGCCGATTAATCGTCGTTGCTGTTCTGAATTTCACCCCTATGTTCCAATGATTATATACAATTGCAGCACCACCACCGAGGCCTTCACTACGGGTTCCTAACCAGTTTTTGGTGCTGCCTTGATATTGCTGGTGCAGGTATCCTACCTCTAATCTCAGGCCCAAACGACCCACCTTACGACAGGAAACCACCTGGTACGGAACAAATGTGGTATCTCCCAAATGCTTTAAACTGTTTTGGTTATTGACTTCATAGGTATCCCTTCCGCAATAAGTTGTCCGGTCAATCATTTGTGCAAATACAATCGGGCTATTGAAGAGTAATAAAATAATCAGGAGTAAATTTCCAGGTCGCGTCATCTTATGGATTTTATGCTTTGCGTAAGGTAAACAGGGTAATTTCCGGCCGTACATTAAAGCGCACCTGAAAGGAATGGCCTAAGGCACGGTTAATGTATAAGGTTCGGCCGTCTTCCAGATCGATCAAACCGGCTGTATACTTTTTATTTTGCACCGGGATAACCGGCGGCGGTAAAAAAGGAGGCTTACATTGCCCACCATGAGTATGCCCGGCAAGAATCCAACCTTGATAGCCATTCCAGATTTGTTCATCACAGGCATCCGGATTATGACACAGTACAATGGTTGCCTTTTGGGCATCGTATGCGGGCATTACCCGTTCCGGATGAAAACAAGGACTCCAATAGTCATCCAGTCCAATGATTGTAAGCCCATGCAGTAAAACTTGCTGGTTACGTAACAAAAGCATACCACTTTGCCGGAGTACATCGGAGACGCGATCCGCTACCGGAAGCTCTTTCCAGGCACGGCCATAATCATGATTACCCAAAATACCTACAGTACCCAAAGTACCGGTAACGATATGTTGCATTACGGTTTCCAATTGCTCCAGTTGTGTTTCATTTTCCCAACTCACAAAATCACCCGTATACACTGCAAAGTCCGGTTTATAGGCTTGTGCCGCTTTAAAGGAATCGATAATATACTGCCAGTCGAAGCGATTACCAATATGCATATCACTGATCTGCATTAATGTTTTTCCAATCAGCTGTTCCGGCAGGTTTTTTACCGGCATTTTTACATGAACAAACTCCATCCATTTGGGTTCGATTTGCCAGGCGTATAATCCGGTGAGCATAGTCACGCCTGCCAGGCCCAAAGCACCTTTAATAAATTTTCTTCTCTGCATGAATGCTTTTCTGTTGCTTAAAAAACGAATGAACCTTACTGTTTGGTATAAAGGTTAGCACCCTCTTCTCTTTATGTTTTTTATTACTCAATACGCCCGGAAGACAGGGAAATGCGAGCACCTCATTTTGTCATTCCAACCTAAGGAGGAATCAGTATAATGCGCTGAAGTCCTTACTGCACTTCCAAAAGACAAAAGGAAACTATTCCACACTTATGCGCATACTATTTGTAATTTCCACAGGCCTACCGTTAAGCTTTCCCGGCCGCCACAACGGCAAACGAGCCAGACGTTCTTTATACATGGGCATCAACACTTGGTTGAATTGTCCTTCTATATTAATCAGTTCAGTTCCACCTTCCCTCGTAATTTTATAAACTATGTTATAGGTCCCGTTCAGGTCATATTGCAAATTGTAGACCACATCGCGCAGCACGGAACGTATTTCCGTCACAAAAGCATCATATCCTTTAGGAAACTCTGGCCCCTGTTCTACAGAACGAAAGACCTCAACAGGCGGTGGCAACAGACCGAAGCCTTCGCCCGATTCTTTTAATAAAGTAGCATAGGAGGCATGTTGCTGCTTTTTAAGCAGGCTGCCTTTTTCTGAATAAAACGACCAGGTAAGGCAGGGCTTATCACGGTAATAGTAGCAAAGGCTCTTTATACGGCCATTAGCATGGTACATCTTTGTACAGTGGATCGTCAGCTTTTTGATCAACGTATCAAAAGAAAAGGCCTCGAGTGTTCCGCTCTGTGTGTATATCTTTAATGTAGAATCGCCGCGGTTGTTGAATGTGGTATAAGTGTGTACCGGACCATCTTTCAGATAATAATCTATACGTACCGAATCAGTGCCGCCTATGGCGTAGTACAGCTTGCTACCGTTTTGTGTATTTTGGCGCAGGTACACTTTATCGCTGGAATACATAAAGGAATAATAATATCTTTGTTTCCGGCTTGGCCCCGATAGGTCAATGCTATCTGTATACACTATATCCTGTTCCATGTATTTCATGACTTCGCTGCTTACTTTACCTCCTCTTCTGCAGGTAAAGGCAGTATTTACCTTGCCGGAAACAATGACAGAATCTTCTTGCTGTTCGCGATGTAGCAGCAATAGTGTATAGCCCTGATAATCGTCCCAGGCAACGGAAAGCTCACGACTGCCTCTGTAGGTAATTTTCTTATCCCGGCGTGCATCTTTAACGTGCGGTGCGGCTGATGCTTTTGCATAGCCTGTCGCTCCCATAACCAACAGGAAACAACAATATAAGGAATAAACAATCAGGGCTTTCATGTAGTATCTAATTTTCACAAACAAAGTCGGGGGTACTTTTCATGGTGCCCACACAATATTAAAAATACAATATTTAGCGCATTAAAAAAGTCTTTCTGTTATCGCAGCCTACTCCTGATCTCAGAAAGACTTTGATCAATCAGTAGCTTCCCATCCCGGAATACTTCTTTAAGTGCTCCTTTTTGTTCCTCCTCCCAGCTTACCTGATCGGTTAGGGTATAACTACCCTCTTTAAGGGAAATGTTCATTAAACCCTTGGCCGATTTTTTGGTACCATCATCGGTTATCGGATCCTTATAGATAGCTCTTCCTTCCCCGTTTACCTCGCCATACGTCGCTTTCATCGCAAAACCGAAGGTATCCCTCGTATTGTACTGATAAGTAAAAGAGCCAATACCCAAAACAATATTGGTAGACGCAAAACCTTTAGTTTTAAGCCTTGCACAAATCTGCTCCGCTCTTTCCAGGGTAATACTGTCGCCATAAATGGCACCGATCTGCGGGATCAGCTCTTTGTATCCCTTCTCATTAATGCTCCCTCCGAATACATCCCATAATAATTCGATAACCCCTTTTCTCTCTACTGCAGTTGCCGCTTCGGGATCGCCGCAAATAATGGCTACCGGATCGCCACTGTCCGGGCGGATCACTACCTTTCCGTCCCGTTCTGTAATTTCTTTCTTTAAACGGGGGAGATAATCGGTCAGCACTTTCCAGAGATCCCAGGTATCGGATACAATTGAAACAATTCCTTTTGGGTAAACCGCAGTGATCAGTCTCCGGAACGTTGCTAACTCCCCTTCTGTCGTACCCATACACATCACAGAATGCTCTGTTGCGGCTACTGAACCACCGATCAGCTCCCGTTCTGCATCTGCATTGTAATAGGTCTCCAGGAAGTCTATGGCAGGGATGGTATCGGTTCCGGTAAAACTCAGCAAATGACCGGCCGCAGAGGTTGTGGCGGCTTCTATACCTGCCATTCCCCTCATGGAGAAGTCATGTGCCTGCCAATCTACGAAGCCCGGTGCAGAAGCGGTTTCTACCGCATAGCGATCCAGTATTTTCCGGTATTGCAGGGCGATTGTCGCAGAGGTACAGGGCAACCATATGACTGCAGAAAGCAGGGTTTCAAAATAATTGGTGAGCCAGAAAAACTCCGGGCGCGTATTGTACATCGTAAACATCGGCACCCTCAGCGGCACTTTTGCACCTTCCGGCAAGGCTTTAAACACCATCGGGATATAACCAAGGTCATGCAAGGCAGCAATGTGCGCTGTACCTACCTGATTTTCGCCCAAATAGCAATTAATACGTCTTGCATAGGCTGCCACTACCTCCTCTTTGGGTTGTTTAAAGAAAAAAGTATCAAAATCCTGGATAATATATTTTTTGATAAAATACTGCAGCCCGAAAAAAATGATCTCTTCAATTCCATCCATTCTGCTTTTGCGCGGGGTCCAGTTGGAGTAAACCAAGCTGGTTCCTTCGGGATATTGTCTTCTGTGATCTGCTTTGTAGCCGTCTGTAAGGAGTAAAGGATTCATAAGATTTCTATTTTGCGTAAATTATACACAAATATACATTTATTATTGTAGCGTGTATAATTTTATGGATATTTTAAAAGATTTATTTTAGCTCCGGCCTTTTTCCTGAGGATATAATTCCGGTAAGGGATCACTTTGCCAAAACGTTTTTGTATCGATATCCATTATACTCAGTCTACCGGTAAAACCAGCGCCGGTATCGATATTCCATACATTACAGCCATTCATCGGAGTGCCTTGTTTATAATTCAAAGTCGGCGTATGGCCAATATAAATCTCCTTAAACAAGAGCAGTCTTTTCAGGTATAGCGCTGAATGCTGCTCTATACGATTATCCATTGTCAACGCCAGTTCCCAAAGCGTCCTGTCCCAATTATACATGGAATGATGAAATTCCTGATCGGGCCCGTGCATTGAGGTAAAGCCGGCATGAATGAACAACCTGTTCTGCACATCTACATAATAATTACGCAGGCGTTCATAAAAATCAATATGGGTGATAAGCGCTTGTTCCGGTACCTGTTTATAGCTGTTGATTGTTGCTACACCTCCATGTCTCAGCCAGTTATCTGTGGCTTTACCTTCTGCCAGCCAATTGTACGCATAGACATCATGATTTCCTTTGATAAAAATGCATTTGTATTGTGATTCCAGTAACATCAGGAAATCAATAACCCCTGCCGATTCACTCCAGCCGTCCACATAATCACCCAAAAAAATCAGGGTGTCTTTAGTAGTTACTCCGGCACGTTCCAGCACTTGTTGTAAGGCTTTTAATCCTCCGTGAATATCTCCTATAACTAATGTCCTGTTCATATATGTTCGCATTCATTAGGAAACAGGTACAGCACATCGGTTCTTAATACATATTTACAACCCGATGAAACCATACTTCCTTGGTGTTTTAAAGGATGAAGAAAGACAAGGGCCTGGCCGGTTACCGGCGCAATCTCAGTACCGTCTTCGAATATAGTAGCGCCGCCTTCAAAACCTTCATTCAGGTAAATCAAGAAGGTTAAACAACTACGCTCCCGCTCATTTCGCTTAAAGCTGCCGTCCCGGTGCTGTTTAAATCGCTGCCTCTCGCTGTATTTATAAAACCGGAACATCTCATTAAAACCCCTGGCCATGCCACCGTTTATAGATGCAGGGATAAATGCTTTGGCTTTTTCCCAGAGCTTTGCCGCCAGCCCAGGGTCATCATACATAATACGCTCGTTATTTCGTATCCCGGTGAACTTCCGTTGAACGCCATTCCCAAAATCCACCTCAGCTTCTTTAAAGCCGATCATTTCCGCTTTCCTGATGAGCGCAGCACAGTCGGCTTCATCCAGGAAATGCCGGATTACAAACAGGTCATCACTATAAGGATACTTCTCCATAATACTTATTTTAGAATATACTGGATCGCGACATAATCAGTGAGCCAAACGCCATTCTCTGAAAGATAAAAGACGACACCGTCTTCCTGCATTTTTTGCGCACAAATCGTCAATACCTCCGGACTGCCATGTCTTGACCCGACAGCAAGGGCAGTAGCGCGATCTACACTTAAATGTACATGATGCCGGCTTCTCTTCTCAATGCCCTGTTCCCGGATAGCCGATACCGATTTGGAGCCGGTACCATGATAGAGGTATTCCGGTGGATCCTGTGCTTGTAAGCCAATATCAATACTAATAGAATGCCCTTGGCTGGCTCTGATTCGGGTATGATCTTCATTAAAAGCAAATCGTTTTTTCTCATTTGTTGCTACGATGTCTTCAAGATCTTCCATCGTAAACTGCAAAAATGCATGTGTATTCTTCTGCATCAGTTCGGCTACCGCTACCCAACCATTTTCATCCAGTTCCAAACCTATCGTTTCGGGATGATGCCGGAGCAGATAACTCAGGTATTTACTTACTGATTTTTTATGTTTATCGTTCATTATATTTTAATTGAGTATCCGCTTTTCGGAAACAAGGACTTAATTATTATTTTGGTTACTATTTATAGCTGTTGCTACCTTTTGCCTTGATGCAAAAGGTACCGCCAAAAAATCAAGGCTCTATAAATCATTGGCTAAAAATCATTGTGTCGGTCGGTAGCAAACCAAACTAGCTGCGCTCAGACAGTGGTTTGCGCCTTTAGCGACCGAGCCAACGATTTTCTTAAGGCCGGATTTATAAGGCCGGTCTTAAGCGATCTGTTCTGTACCGATTGTTTATTGTTTTCATCACAGCAATCGCCTTGATGAAAACAGGCATTTTTCGTCCTTTTGTTGCCATAAAAGGACGAACAAAATAGTGGCCTATTGCGGATTTCATAATATTTTTAAAGGCGTTTTCATTGTTGTTGTATTTTATCCCGCACTTCCATTAGTGCAAATCCCAAAAGATTCAATCCGCGCCACTGTTTCGGCTGCAGTATTTCGGGATGGTCTTCTGCCATACCAATGCCCCAGATGGCATCTACAGGACTGGCCTCTACCAGCACCCGGTCTTTGGTATTGCACAGAAATTCCTTTAAGGCTGCATGTTGGCTGAACTTGTGATAATTGCCATGCACCACAATCTCATAACGATGTGCCAGCCATATCGCCTCATCATAATTTTTCACTTCCCTTCCTAATTTTTTTGCTTCGGCAGGCGTTTTCGCTGCCAGTACTGCTAGCGCTATGGCTTCATCCCCAAACAACAGCGCTTTCTGCTCCATCATCCAATGCTCCGCTGTGGCGTAGTTTTTCCCATCTACCGTAAAGGTTGCAGGCCACCATTGACTAAAACAGCTTTTGGTAATGATTCCGTCTTTAGCCGGTCGGTGTCCCCAGAAGTACAAATACTGCTGCGCTTGTCCTGCCTGCATCAATTGCTCTATTGTATATTTCATGCTCTGTTATTTTATTTTTTTTAAACTTAATATCGTTACGCAAAAGACATTTCACTTCCTTAAGGACCTCATCGCCTCAATGGCACGCGAATAATGCAAGGGCAGCAATCCCCTAAAGTGCGATTACATAAGGATCTCCAAGCCCGCCTCCACTTAATGGGTTTAAAAAAGCGGCATTTTTCATTAGTCTAATGTTATTTTTTCCACCATAACTTCCTGCTCTTCCCAATCCCGGATAGAATTGGTCGTGTATATTCGTTCAAACCACTGGTTCAGACCATCAAATCCTTTACTGAAAATGCCATGACTAACCGCTACGTATAACGATCCCGCATTCTTTTGTTTCAGGGCTTCCGCCAAACCGATAAAGGTTCCACCCCCATCACAGATATCATCTACCAACAAGCAAGTCTTACCGGCAAGGTCATCAGCATATACACTAAAAGATTTTAGTTTCCCTGTAGCCACATCCCGTACTTTACTACATTCAATAACGGGTACTCCTCCCAAAGCTTCTGCGACTTTGTATATTTTTTTAAGCGCCCCCCCATCAGGTGAAATCAGTACGAGATCCCCACCAATGGCAGCGGCTACATTCCGGATAAATTTGTGGTTGGTCATTACAGTCACGCGATTCAGCAAAGCCGGAGTGACCTCGGAATGCGGATCATAAACCCATACCTGATGCAAACCAAGACTATTGATGATATCGGCATTTACTTTTACCGACAAAGGTTCTCCGGGCACCATCACGCGATCCTGCCGGGCAGCCGGAAAATATGGGATAAATAAACTGATCTGCGCTACGCCTAAACGACGCAACGCATCTACCGCCAGGCAGAGCAGGCCTATATCCTGGAAGGTATTAAAACGGTGGGTAATGATAACCGGTTCGCTTATGTCAAAATCAGCTTGTATGCGGATATGTGGCTCGCCACCCGAAAAGATGAATGATTCAAAAGCAATAGGTGTACCGGCAACCGGGCTGAAATTTCTATCTAAGTTAAGGATCATGACGTTTTTATTTTGCGTAATTATAACGCAAAGTTATTTATAAAAACGAAATCACCAAAAAATATTTGTGTATTTTTTACACTAACTAAATTTCAAAGTGGAAACCTTCTTTAATAAGGGTCTTATATTTCTGGCGGTTAAAGCGAAAAGAGCGTGCAGGGCGGCCCGCAGGCTGTGCAATGGTTTTACCGGTTTCTTCCAACAAACCGAAGCTAAGGAATTTTTTACGAAAGTTTCTGCGGTCTATCTCTTTTTCCAATATGGCACAATAGAGATTTTCCAGGTCGGAGAAGATAAATTCTTTAGGTAGAAGATCAAAACCGATCGGTTGGTATTTCAGTTTGCTTTTAAGCCTTTCACAGGCGAGTTTCAATATTTTACTATGGTCATAAGCAAGCTGTGGCACATTATTAATCGGAAACCATTCTGCTGCGGCGGCATCAGTATCGGCAACCAGCTGTAGTTTCGTAGAATTGACGAGGGAAAAATAGGCCACCGAGATGACCCTGAAGCGCGGGTCACGATCGATATCATCGCCAAAAGTATAGAGCTGCTCCAGATAATTGACTTTGATTCCGGTTTCTTCAAGCAATTCCCGGTGTACGGCATCTTGCAAGGGCTCTCCGTTTTTAACAAAGCCCCCTACTAAAGCCCAGGAGTCTTTTAGTCGTCCGTATTTCTGCTGCACCAGCAGTACATGCAGTTCGTTTTGTTTGTACCCGAACACTATTGCATCTACCGCAATCTTTATATCCTGAATCAGTTCCATATCTTAATCTAAGCGTAATTATTACGCAAAGTTAAAAAATGTTTCTTATATGACCCTACCGGATATCCTTTCGGGTATCTGTAGCGGCTCAGGAGTGACTACGGACATAGGTCAGGGCTTCATAACTACTTTTGAATATCCGTTTCTCCTGTCTGCTTTTCACAAATCGGGCCGATCCGGTAATAGCATCGATCATTTTTCTCAGTACCTCCGAATTATTCAGTGGTTTAAAATGCCCTAGCAGCCGGTCTTGCTGATCCCATAATTCCAGCACATTCAGCTGGCGCACATTCAAAGTAATTTTCCAAACCGCATCATACCGGATCACCTGGGTTTCTTTACGGTGCTTTGTTATGGACAGGCTATCCCCATCCAGGCGTACCGTGATCTTGGGATAGATCAAGCGGATGAGCAAGAAGGCCGGCACCAACAGCACTACAGCGCCGAGTAAACCAATACCGAAATTGCTGCCAAAATTATGGACAAAAGCGGCCAGCCGGTCAAAGCCTCCCATGGCCATCGCCAGCAGGGAAATGGCCACGACGAGGTACACAACCGTAAAAACCAGGCCCCTGAAGGGTTTGATCTGCAAAAATGTGTAGGTTTCCTGTGGTATCATCATCTGTTTTTATTTTACAAAAAAGAAATAGGCGAAAAGCAGTAGGATAAGGATCATCACCAGATAACGCGGCCAAACCGACCTCTTGGGACCCTGCGCTAACAGGAGCCTGTCAATATCGGTTGTCTCCGCATCGGAGACCTGCCTGCTATATGCCGCCTCATAGCTTTGCAGCATTTTATGATCCCCCATCAACCGCCTGACATCAGGCCATTCCGGGCTATCGGGATTGACAATTTTCACTTGTCCTTCCGTGTTGGTATAGGTTATAACGGTTTTACCTTTATTGGATTGCATCTTTACAGACTCAGACGATCGTTGCCGATAGGAGGCTGTATGATCTGTACTTCCGTTTTGTGTGAGCTGATCTACAAAATCCTTCGCTTCTTTAAGGCCCATACCGGTCGATTCGATCAGCATCTTAATGGCTTCAATTTTTCTATCTTCTTCCAGAAGACGAATAAATGCGTCTAATTTGATACCCTTTTCTTCAAGGGCTTTATACTTTTCTTGTTCGGATTGCAGCATAGATTTTATGTATAATTTTCCGGTTAAGGGTCAATCCGATATGTCTCATTCAGAGCAGACCGAACACGATTTACTTATGGCAAAGTATATCCACACTTCAAAGGATACACTTTTACTGCCTCAAATATACAAGGTAATTTCAAGATAATGATTTGACGCAAAGGCAAGCTCAATACCCATAAACTTCAAGAGTCATATAAGAATGTCACGAATACGTAAAAGTATTGTCATATATGGTTTACGACAGAAAAATGACAATACTCTCTTATACATTTGCGCACAAAATCATAAGATGAATTTTTATTCATACAAGCATTATATCATCCTTTTTTCGATCCTGGCATTCTTTTTCCCAAAGAAATCGGTACAGGCGCAATCGATCTTTGAGGCAACAAAACTACATGAAATTCATATCGCTATCCCTACCGCACAATGGTTCGATACCCTTCAGCAATATTATGATGAAGGACTGAATGGCAGCGATAAAAAAGTGCTTCCGGCCCGTATTGTTATTGACGGGCATAAACTGGCTCATGATATAGCGATAAGGTTTAAAGGGCAATATTCTAATTACGGATTTCCGGGAAAGAAAAAGCCCTTCCGTTTACATTTTGGCAAGTTCAATAGCGACCAGGATTATGAAGGCATCAAAAAAATAAACTTACACAATTTAGCAGGGGATCCGTCTTTTTTGAGGGAGTTTGTGGCTTATGATTTTTTAAACACAATTGGCCTTCCGGCTTCCCGTACGGCGTTTACCCGTTTGTATATCAACAATACTTATTTTGGCTGCTACCTTATTGTGGAGGAACCTGAGGATAAAGTATTTCTAAACCGTCATTTTCAGAACGACAAGGGCAATCTTTTTGATGCTAAAGACAATACAGAATTAAAATGGGTTAACAATCAGGCAGCGTCTTATCCGGAATTGGGTTTGCAAACTAAAGAAAAAAACGATTCATGGGATGCCCTGATTCACTGGCTGGACCTGTTCAACAATTACCATGCTTTTGATTTCCAGCAACAGTTTTCGGCATCCTTCCATACCAGTTCTTATTTAAAAACTTTATCGGCCGATGTACTCATGGATAATTGGGACTCCTATGCCGCCAACAGCCGGAATTTCTTTTTATATGATAATTCTCCTAACCATCAGATACACTGGATTCCATGGGATTATAACCTGTCTTTCTGGTATAAAAACCTATCCCCTTTTCCAAAAAAAAGCGATGGCAGCTACAGGCCGCTGATCGCCAGGATTGTCAATACCCCTTATCTCAAAAACGCTTATTTCAAAACCCTTTGTCAACTGCTTGATCAGGACGCAGCCGTATATCCTATCGCAGCCAAAACAACTGCTGCATTCAATTTGATCAAAGAAGCAGTCATCGCAGACAGCTTTAAGTTTTACAGCAATGATGACTTTTTCCGCAACCGGGACAATGAAGTAATAGTAAAAATGCTTCGCAGTAATGTATTAAAGGAGGTAGCCCTTCCCGGAGTTGTACCCTATTTTGAACAAAGAAGGTTAAGGCTCCGCAAAGAATTATTGCAATACGGTTGTGATTGCGATCAGATAAACAAAAAGAAGGGCACCTCCTATACGCAAGTCTATCCCAATCCGGTAACATCGGTGCTGCATATATATACAGAAGATCCGATCACATCAATAGACATTTCAATATACAATGCAATAGGGCTTACAATGCGCCATACAAGCCTTGTCTTAAGCCAGGGAAAAGGAACGGTAGATATACAGACATTACCCGCAGGCATCTATTTCATAACCCTGCATACCGATACCGCGCCTGAAACAATTCGATTTATAAAACAATAATATTTTACCCTTTTAAACACAACACGAACGATATGATCCGTAAATGTACTTTTCTATCCTTATGCCTGCTCACACCGGCTATGCTTTTTGCTCAATGGACCAAACTTACAGCACCAACTTCTGAAGACCTGAATGCCGTATACTTTGCGACAGAACAAATCGGATGGACCGCAGGTGAGGATGGTAAATTATTTAAAACGACCAATGGAGGCAATTCCTGGACAACACTTAACGCCGGCACTTCAAAAGAGCTCAATACCTTGTTTTTCCTGGACGAAAACACGGGTTGGTTTGCCGGTAAGGAAGGCATTATCAAGAAAACAACTAATGGCGGCAGCACTTGGACAAGTCAGGTTTCCGGAACCTCTCACACCCTTACCAGCCTGCATTTCTATGATGCACAAAATGGCGTGGCCGTAGGGGAAGACAACCTTATCCTAACCACAACAAATGGCGGCAGTACCTGGGTACTCCGTTCCGGCGGTAACCACTCTGGAAGTGATGATGACGAAATGCATTACAATAAAGTCCAGATGTTGAGCGCTACGAAAATATATGTCTGCGGAGACGATGGAGCCTTTGCTCTGTCTACAAACGGCGGCAGCACCTGGACCACCCAAAACCCGGGAACAAGCCAGGATATAGAAGGTATGCACTTTGTATCGGATAATACCGGTTATATCTGTTATAGTTCCGGAGGCGTAAAGAAGACCAATGGTACCGGAACCTTTACCAATAGTACCACCTCTTCTTCCCAGGATTTCAAAGCCATCTATTTTGTAAGTGCCAGCAAAGGTTGGGTTGTCGGAAAAAGCGGCAGGATCTTATATACCGAAAACAGCGGCGGATCCTGGACTTCTCAAAGTATCCAAAACGTAAGTACGGAGCTTAAATCGCTTCATTTCCCTTCTGCAACAACGGGATATGCTGTGGGCAAAGATGGTACGGTTTTGAAATCTAATGGTAATGGCGGTGGCGGTAACACCACGGCCATAGTGCCGGTTAGCCAAAACAGTTTAAAAGGTGTCGCGATTTTCCCGAACCCGGTTCAGCATCAGCTCACGATCACACTGGAGGAACAAGCACTAAAACACCATCTTCCGATAAGCATCCACATCACCGATATCAGCGGAAGAACAATCTATACCGGCCAGGCGAGTGCGGCAAATCCAGAGATTCTGATTAATACCAGTAATTGGCAAACAGGTATCTTTCTGGTAAAAGTTTTTAACGGAATGCAGTCTTCCACCTTAAGTGTAACCAAACAATAAATGAACTTATTTCCGTATTCGTTTGTTACTTTACAAAAATAGAAAAAGATGAAATCCCTTTTATTAAGCCTGCTCTTGCTTGCCGGCACGATCAATAAAGACAATGATTATTTAGCGCAATTTCAGAGTGAAGCGCAGGAAAAAAACCAGAATATAGCGGTTTACTTTTCCGGCTCTGACTGGTGTAGCAATTGCCATTATTTCAAGAATAAAATACTAAATCAGGAAGCCGTCAAGGCAACACTTGATCAAAAGTATATCTTCTATATTGCTGATTTCCCGCAAAGAAAAAAACTACCGGAAGCAGAACGAAAAACAAATGAAGCACTGGCTGAAAAGCTTAATCCGGAAGGCGTTTTTCCTTTATTGGTGATCGTGGATAAGACGTTTACGGTAAAGACCAAAATTTATAAAGGCAATACACTCGAGAAAGTGGTCGAAAGCCTGAAAACCTTTGAAACGCCGGAACCCTAAATGAAATTACAAGCATACCACAAGAGTATTGCCTCCATGACTTCTCACCTGGATGTTACAATCGTTTATGAAGCCGGCAAAGAGGCCGTGGTGGAACAATTAATGGAGGCTGCATATGCAGAAGCCAATCGGTTGATCAATATTATTTCTGCCTGGCAGGAAGGTACTGAACTGTATGCAGTCAATCAGCAAGCGGGTATACAAGCGGTAAAAGTATGTGATGAACTGTTCTACCTGATTAAGCGAAGCCTTAAAATTTCGGAATGGACCAAGGGGCTTTTTGACATCACCTTCGCCTCTATTGATAAAGTATGGTTCTTTGACAAGCCGATGAATGCTTTGCCCACTAAAGAGGCGGTAGCGGCTTCCGTCCGGCATATCGACTATCGTTTTATCGAACTCAACGAAGCGGACAAAACGATTTTTATCCGAAACAAGGGTACGAAAATAGAATTGGGCGCTATCGGGAAAGGTTTTATCGCCAATAAGATGAAAAGCAGATTACAAGCGCTGGGGATACACAATGGCATGGTTAATGCCGGGGGCGACCTGACGGCCTGGGGGAAAAGTGAATCGGGAGAGACCTGGCGCATTTCGATTGCGGACCCGGAGCAAAAAAGAGATTTTATTGCCTGGCTACCCATACAAGATTCGGGTATTGCCACTTCAGGAAGCTATGAAAGATACGCTTTGATTGAGGGCAAAAAATATTCGCATATCATTCACCCAAAAACGGGCATGCCGGTAAAAGGCCTGCTCAGCGTTACGGTTATCAGTCCCGATATTGAACTGTGCGACGCCCTGGCAACTGCCCTCTTTTTATTAGGTATTGAAGAAGGCCTGGCTTTTATAAACCAATTCAACGACCTGCAATGCTTTATTGTCGATGAGCAACAGGTATATCATTATTCAGACAATCTCAAACAAGTTTATTTCAACGCATAAAATCACTTTCATGCATCACCATATTCCCCTTTGGATCAAAGGGATATTATTACTCACTGCTTTTGCTTTATGCAACAGCGCCTGCAGTAGCGTAAAACCATACCAGCAACAGCATTTAAAAGACCACTATATGCAATCTAATGCCCTCCCGATCGAAAAAATGGAAAGTGAAGCCGATGGCTACAGAGAAGGCATGACGGGGGGCACGGACGGAAAATCCGGTGGCGGCTGCGGTTGCAATTAAATTTCATTCACTAAACATCAGGCTCTTTTATAAAAATATTTATGGGAATTATTATTACATTTTTACTCTTATGTTGCGTCTTTTTTACCGTTGGACAATCGTCTGCACTTGCTGCAGCCCAACCGGAAGAGGAAGATAAAAACAGGCCAACGGTAAGTTTGCTCACCAACTATTACGATCAGGACGGAGATCATGGTGCGGTAAATGGTGGTATCGGGTCTCAAAAATTAGAAAGTTTTACACAGGAGGCACATATATACCTTCCGGCGCAGGACCGTCCGGCAAGCTTAAAACTCAGTGCCGGCATCGATCATTTCACCTCTGCCTCTTTACGATTAATCGATAAGTATAAAACATCGGCCAGTGCTGCACTCGGAGATGTAAGCGGTAAAGAAACCCGCGTGTTCGGCAGCCTGGGTTATGAATATGAAAACAAAAAAGCAAAAACAATTTCCTCTTTAGGCTTTGGGTATTCCCAGGAATACGACGTACGCTCACTTAGCCTGAACCTGGGTTGGAGTAAGGAAATGCCGGCTGCTAACTTATTATACCAATTTGGACTCAGTGCATTAGCTGATCGCTGGCTGGTGATCTATCCGGGAGAATTCAGAAATCAAACAATGGGCTATGCTAATAGTAATGGCGGAAGCAATGGAAGTGGCGGAAGCGGTAACGGCAGTGGTGGCGGAAGTGGAAGTGGCGGCAGCGGAGGGAGTAATGGTAGTGGGGGCGGAAGCCATGGGCAAAGCGGTGCCAGCGTAGATACAACTCAGGTTCCCGTCGGCTATGCGACGCCTATTGACATAGCCAATAGTCCTACTGCTACAAAAAACGGGAAAACATATCCCATCGACTGGCGTTATTCCGTCAATATGACCCATAAACTTAACTATGTACTTCATCCCAGAGTAAATGGTGCCGTAGGCCTGGATTTTACTTTTCAATCAGGTTTACTCTCTACCCCATTTTACCGGGTTTATTTTAATGACGGGGTGCTCAATGAACTGGATAAAGAAGTCCGTATTGAGCGGCTTCCTCGTGTACGATACCGGGCGGCGATATACAACCGGTTAAATTATCAACTAACAGATGTGGTTGGCATCCGCACTATGCTGCGGTATTATAGGGACAATTGGGGTATCCAGGGCTATACTGCTAATATCGAGCTACCGATTAAGATCGGAACCGCCTTTTCGATCAATCCCTTTTATCGGATATCCGTTCAAAAAGGCAGCCGTTATTTTGCTGCTTATGGCGCGCAGGTATATCGTCCAGGCAGTTATTATACCAGCGATTATGACCTCTCTTCATTTACATTTCATAAAATAGGTGCTGCAATAAGAGTCGCTCCTTTAAATGGCATTTTTGGCACCAGCAACCGGGAATATTTCACCGGAATTGCGTCCATTGGCTTGCGCTATGCCTATTCCAGCAGAACAGATGGCTTTAAAGCGCATTCTGTTTCGATAGAACTGAATATCAAACTATAAACGGAACAAAACGACGCGAAAGGGTGCTTTTCCTATCACCAATCAGGAAAAGCACCCTTTTGTTATTAGGAAATTATTATGAAAATAGAGGTCATTTCCGCACCTATTTGTATTGATGTTGTCGATTGATGTTGTAGATTTGCAGCGAATAAACATCATAATTATGAAAAGAATAGTTTTATCAATGACAGCCTTAGCGCTTGTATTAAGCGGATCGGTAAATGCTAACGCACAAAAAAAAGGCGGTTTCTATAGCCAGCCGTACAAAACCAGGAATAGTGGATCTTTCAACAAAAGTACCAGCTTGCTATCTATTGGTATCGGAGTACCCGATAATTATGGCAATTACAAGGTCTCCTTACCTCCTGTTTATGTAAAATATGAACATGGCATTACGGATGAAATCGGTATCGGCCTTTTAGGTGGCTTAGGCATGAGCAACTACAAATCTGGCGGAAACAGGTATAACTACTTAGAAACCACAATAGGTGCTTTAGGTTATTATCACTTTAATAAATTAATCCCGGTTTCTAAATTGGATGTATATCTGGGTGCGGGTATTGGTCTGAACATCAGAGATGATAATTATAGCAACTACAATAATACTAGTGTTATTGGCTTAGGTAAAGCTGGTGCAAGATATTATTTCAATCCTAAGTTCTCTGTTTATGCAGAAGCGGGATATGACAATTTAAGCGTATTGAATGCCGGTATTACCTTAAGATTCTAAGAAAATCTCCTTATACAGGTTAATAAAAAAGACAATGCCCGCATCAGCGGGCATTGTCTTTTTTATGCTTTATTTACAACAGGCTAGAAAGTATTCAAATCTACTTTTTGTCTTTCTATATAGTCTTTTTTCTCTAAGAAGACATCCAGTTTATCTTTCGGGATTCTCAAGTTAAAATTCACTTTTTCACCGGCATTAAAATCATCTACAAAACTGTAGAAGTCATAATTCCATCTGCCCAACAATCTTCTGTCTACCTGCAATACAGAGGCCAATACATCCATATCAATAGGTTTTTTGATTTCTACGATAGACATCGTTTTCAACTCAGCTTCCGAAAAGCGCAAGAGCAATGGATTCTTAGGTTTTTCAGGAACGGCTTCTACTGCTCCTCCCGGTTTGTCTGTACCGACATTAAGCCATTTCCAGTTAAAGTTATCCGGAAGGCTACCACCGATATAATTATCCATACGTTCCATAACCGTTGCTGTAGCAATAAATGCCATAACATGGTTTTGTGTCTCTGCAGGTAAGTATTTTTTAATCGCAAAAAAATCGGATTTACCTGTTTTTTTGATTGCATTGATAACGGGTCTGGGACCGCTGTTATAAGCCGCAACCACCAACAACCAATCCTGCAACTGATCATAAAGATAGTTTACATATTTGGCAGCGGCATTGGTTGATTTGCCCCAATCCCTGCGTTCATCTACTTTGCCATTCACCACCAGTCCCATAAACTGACCGGTTGTGGGCATAAACTGCCATGGGCCTACGGCACCTACAGGAGATTCGGCATTATTATTAAAGGCCGATTCAATCACACACAGGTATTTAAGTTCCAGCGGTACTTCCCTGCGGTCAAATGTTCTGTCAATAATTTTAAAGTAACGATTACTCCTTTGTTTAATCGTATTAAAGTGTTTGATATTGGATTGATAATAATTCTTTACATAATTCAGTACGTACTCGTTATTCTTTCCAAAATAGGCCATCTCACCGGCGATCGGAACATATTGATCTCCTTTCTCTTTACGGCTGCGCTCTGTTAGTTTATGAGCGGTAGCCGCAACCGGCGTTGTTGTGATTTTTGCACCAGAGGGGGTAACTGTTGCAGGTAAAGCCGTTTTCTCCAATGGTTTTGGAGCGGCAGTCTTCATGGGTATTGCATTTTCAGCAATGGGTTTATTGTCTTCTTTTACCTTTTTCTGTGCAAAAGTTACACTTGGCACGTACATCATCACCGCACAAAAAATCTTTTTCCAAGGCATTTTACTGTTTTTTGAGGTTAAAAAATTACAATTTCAGTAAGTCTATTGTTCTCTAGTATAAACCAACCTAAAATGTGAACCATAATTAGAATGGAAACTGCGGCTTTTGTTTAATGCAGTCCTCCAAACGCTAATACAATAATAGCAAATATTTTGTGAAAAAAGTAATAAAAACTTAAAATCGAATAAACCTTTCCTTAACAGAAGATCTATTCGATTCCAGTAAAATAATGTTTTGCGAAGTACCTTATTTGGTTTGATTGCTATTCGGCGTTTCGTTAATACCGCTTTCAATCTCTTTCTTCACTCCTTCTTTAGCGTCATTGAATTCTCTAATCCCTTTACCAATGCCTTTGGCCAACTCAGGGATTTTTTTGCCACCGAACAATATTACGACAACCAATACAATCCACAACCATTCTCCACCACTTGGCATAGATATTAATAAGGCCGGATTAAATGAAGATATTACCATCTCGCTTGAATTTTAATATGAATTAATACGGCAAAATTAAGTGATAAATTATTCAAAAAAGCAAACTTTAACAAAAAATGTATATGCCGCTTTGCCTAGCTTGTTTTCCACAACAAACTACTGTCCCCATAGCTCAAAAACCTAAAATCATGATCCAAGGCATGGTCGTATACCTTCTGCCAATCGCCGCCGATTAAAGCAGAAACGAGTAACAATAAGGTACTTTCCGGCTGATGAAAATTGGTAACCAAGGCATCTACGAGCTTAAATTGATAGCCCGGCGCAATAATAATCTGTGTCTTGGTCACCAGGCGATCCAATCCCTGATCTGATAAGTATTGCATTAATATGTGCAAGGCTTCTGTCGCACTAAGGCTAGTATTGGTTTCATAAGGCACCCATTGAGACACGGCAATATCCTGTCCCAATACAGGGCGGCCTTCCTGAAGCTGCACCCCTATCCAATAGAGGCTTTCCAGCGTTCTGCAGGAGGTTGTCCCTACGGCAACCAAGGGCTTGCCGGTTTGTATTTGTAGTATTAATCCTTTTATAAAAGCAAGGGAAACATCAATCCATTCGGCATGCATTTCATGCCCCTCCATGGTGTCGCTTTTTACCGGTTTAAACGTACCGGCACCCACATGTAAGGTCACAAAACCTGTGGCGATACTCTTTGCTGCTAATTGATCCAAAATTGCTTCTGTAAAATGGAGTGCGGCTGTCGGCGCGGCCACGCTGCCTTCTTCTTTAGCAAAAATCGTTT
Organism: Taibaiella sp. KBW10; assembly: GCF_003852495.1. GTDB lineage: Bacteria > Bacteroidota > Bacteroidia > Chitinophagales > Chitinophagaceae > Edaphocola. The sequence continues at coordinate 324,432 of NZ_QAJI01000001.1, forward strand.
GATAGCTGGTTTCATCTTCCTGTTCTGCTTCCCTGTTCAGGTAAGGTGGCAAGGGCACTTTTCCGGCCAAATGTAATATCTCTGCAAAACTGAGTTCCGGCATATTCCAAAAAATCCGAAGGGTGTAAGAACCCGTATTTTTATGGATGAGTGCCGCATGAACGGTAAGGGTCTCATTAACTTCTAATAATAAAATCTGCCCCTCTTTCCACTTTCCGGCACCTCCTAAAAAACAGGTCCAGTAGACTTCCCCTTTTTCAGTCATTGCGGTCTGCACATCCGCATAGCGGCCGTCCGGTTCCAGGCAAAAGACCTCAATCTTACCTCCCGTAGGCTTTTGAAATGGCAAGCGTGCATGGACAACTTTGGTCTGGTTAAAAACCATCATGCTCTGCGCCGGAAGGTGTTCTGCCAACCGGCCAAAATGATCTTCCGTAATGGTATGGTCTTTATAAATAAGGAGCTTTGAGGTATCTCTTTGTGCCAAAGGATATTTGGCGATTCGGGCATCGGGCAGATTGTAACGATAAGCCGCGATGCTAAGCGCTTTAGGATGCATGCATTATTGATTGATGAAAAAACAATATACTTCTTTAGGGCCATGGACTCCGGTGACTAGTGTTTTTTCGATATCTGCGGTACGGCTCGGGCCGGTATTTAAATTGATCATGGAAGGCATATTATGCACCCCATATTTATTCTGCATCATTTTCAATGCAATGTCCACATCATCTACAATATTATGAGCATAAACAATAGCAATATGCACCGGGAAATAAATGGGGGCCGTTCTGCCGAAATGCTGCTTACTACTGAATAATAAGCTGCCCGTACGGGCAATGGCCGCTTCACATTCGGTGATACAGGCATCTGCCTGTCCATTTCTAAGGTTAAAATCCCTGATAAAATTCAACTGTTTATGTACCAATAAGGTAAAAATATGTGCCGGGGCGCAAACAACTTCTTTCCATTGTTTGGCCAAAGCCAATTCCTGCAATTGTACACTGAAATCATCCTCATCATTACAGAAAATAAAGTTTCCACCCGATTTAGAAAACTCGTAAGCAAAATTTTCTTCTGCAGTCGCCTGCTCCATCGGAACATACACATTAACCGGGGCTACCTGATCCAATTCCGGGAAAGGTTTACGCACACTTTCTTCCTGTAAGGCAGCGCGTACCCTTTTCAGGATATTTTCCTTTGCCTTTGATGTTTTAAATACCGCCATGAATGTTACTAATTTGTATAATCTGTACTTCCCAAAAGGGAATAAGAGGACAAAATTACTATTTAATCCTTTTATGAACTTTGATTTTAGAACCTGGGATGAAATTTTTGCAAGGTTTGTTGTAAAAAATTCCGGTCCAGATGGGTATAGATCTCAGTGGTCGTAATGCTTTCATGCCCCAACATTTCCTGCACCGCCCTTAGGTCGGCGCCGTTTTCCACAAGATGGGTCGCAAAACTATGCCGGAGTGTATGTGGATAAATATTTTTAGCGATCCCTGCCGCAAGGGCTATCTTTTTAATGATCAGATAGATCATAACCCTGCTTAGGCCTTTGCCCTGCTTATTCAGAAACAATATATCTTCCTGGCCCTTTATAATTTTTCCTTGCTGACGAATGGTCTCTTTATAAATAAGTATATATTTGGCAGCCTCATCCCCGATCGGAATCAGGCGTTCTTTATTTCCCTTTCCGATCACCCTGATAAAGCCAACATCGAGATATAGATCAGAGATCTTCACCGCTATCAATTCAGACACCCTTAGTCCACAGCTATACATCGTTTCGAGGATTGCACGATTGCGTTGCCCGTCAAAGGTACTATGGTCAATATGCGAGAACAAGAGATTGATTTCTTCCAGACTGAGCACATCCGGTAATTTTCGTTGGATCTTTGGTGTTTCTAAAAAAGTAGTTGGATTTTGGCTGATGACTTGCTCCAGCACTAAATAATTAAAGAAGGATTTGAGTCCGGATACAATCCTTGCTTGTGAAGAAGCCGCCATCTCTACCTCATTGATCGACTCCAGGAAAGAAATAAAGTGATGCAGTTCTATAGCCTCAAACCTTATACCCGCATACTGTTGGTCTAAAAAAAGCAAGAACATGTTGCTATCATGCAGATAAGCTTCTACAGAATTTTCTGACAAAGATTTCTCCAGTTGCAGATATGATTTGTATCCTTTTACATAGTCTCCGCTTGGCATTTAGGTTCTCATTTTATCCATTAGGTCAGATAGCATCTCCGCTTCCTGCTCGGTCAGGTTTTTAGACATCATCTCCCGCTCTTTTTCCAACACTTTTGGTGTCATCGCGGCAAGTAAGGCCTTCCCTTTTTCCGAAATGGTAATGTAGATCACCCTTTTGTCGGTACTGCTTATTTTTTTATCAATATAATGCTTATCCAGCAACTTGTCAATAATACGCGTCACGTTAGATGCTTTAAAAAGCATCCGCTGCTGTACAGCCGCAACCGTCAATGCATTGGCGCTGCCATTCAAAATCCTGAGTACATTATACTGAGCACTTGTTACCCCATGTGCTTTAAACACCGGGGTAATCATTTTTTCTACCCAAATACCCGAAAATATTGTATTCAGGCAGACCTTATGATAATTATCCTTTATTTTTTGTGTCTTTAACACATCCTCTAGCCTCATAGTTTTGGCGGCTGGCCATATTTTAATAAACATTAAGATATACCCGGCAAAATTATTACATTTTGGCATTAATAACATAATTTTACTTTTAATGAGCAGAAAAGCTACAGCTACCCTGAAAAAATATTGGCGTATACTCCTCAATGCAGGCATTGGCTTTGCTGATGACCGGGCCAGCAAACTTAGTGCAGCCTTAGCCTACAATACCATTTTCTCATTACCGCCTATGCTCTTGCTGATCATTATCATCGGGGGTACATTTTACGGGCAACAGGCATTGGAAGGCAAGCTTTTTGCCGAATTGCAACATTATATCGGCTCTTCGACTGCTTTTCAGATACAGGAAGTGATGTCTAAAATTAACTTTCAGAAAAACAGCGGCATCGCCACCGTCATCAGTATTATTGTACTGTTAATCGGCGCTACCGGTATTTTTGTGGAAATCCAAGACTCGCTCAACCTGATATGGGGCGTGCGGGCCAAAGCAAAAAAGGGATTTATCAAATTATTAATCAGCCGGGCGGTTTCCTTTACCATGATTATTGGCCTTGGGTTTCTCTTACTGGTCTCTCTGGTCCTTAATGCCGTGCTTTTAGGATTTAGCCATTTCATCATAACCAAATTACCCTTTATTCCTGTAGAGCTGGTCAGCTCTGTTAATACGACATTTGTATTCCTCATCCTGACCTTTCTGTTTATGGTGATCTTTAAAATGTTACCGGATGTGAAGATCCGATGGCTGCAGGTATTACCGGGCGCGATTGTGACCACGCTATTGTTCTTTTTAGGAAAATATTTAATCGGATTATATATCAGCAGCAGTACTGTAGCCAGTCTTTATGGTGCCGCAGGCTCAATTATTATCTTACTTTTATGGATCTATTATTCTGCTTTAATCCTTTATTTCGGAGCCGAGTTTACCCGCGCCTTTGTGGAAGAAGGCGGAGAAAAGATCAAACCTACGGCCTATGCAGAGTATAGCGACCGTTTACTGCTAAAAGCACACTTGGAAGAAGAACGCAAGGAAGCATAAAGAGACCATCTACTATTAATTTCAATCGATTATCATGAATAGTTTCAATACTATTTTCAACATACAGATTTTTGGTGCCTCTCACGGGCCGGTGGTAGGCATTACGCTTGACCATGTTCCTGCAGGCATTCCTTTAGAGACCGCAGATTTCTTACCAGACCTGGAACGGCGTAAGGGAGGCCAAAAAGGAGGCACGCCAAGGGTGGAAGCCGATATACCCCAAATTGTTTCCGGTCATTTTAACGGATATACAACGGGGGCACCACTGACCATCCTGTTTGAAAACCAGAACATCCGTTCCGAAGATTATCAAAAACAAAGGGCTTTTTTCCGTCCGGGACATGCCGATTTTGTCGCTCAGGAAAAATTTAAAGGATTTGAAGATTTTAGAGGAGGAGGGCATTTCAGCGCACGCCTGACTACAGGCATTGTCGCGGCGGGAGTCATCGCAAAAAAAATATTACCGCAGATTACGATTGAGGCGTTGGTAACGGAAGTAGGTGGAGAAAAGGATATTGAAAAAGGGTTACAAAAAGCAATTACGGCCAAAGACAGTGCCGGCGGCCTGATCTCCTGCACGATTCAACATGTGCCGATTGGCTGGGGGGAACCGTTCTGGGATAGTGTCGAAAGCAGAATGGCCCAGGCCATGTTTTCCATTCCGGCGGTAAAAGGCGTGGAATTCGGTGCCGGCTTTGCCGCAGCCAGGATGTTTGGTACGGAACATAATGATGTATATATCGGCGCGCAGGGTCGCACGGCCACTAATCATGCCGGTGGTGTGATCGGCGGCATTACCAATGGTAATGATATTGTCTTTCGCATTGCGCTCAAACCAACGGCCTCCACCCCAAAAGAACAACAATCGTACAACCGGGAGACCGGACAAGTAGCTCCTTACTCCGTTAAAGGAAGACATGACCTTTGCGTAGCGCTAAGGGCTCCGGTTATTGTAGAAGCCATGGCTGCATTGGTACTAGTAGATTTAATGATGTTACATAAAGCAAGAAATTAAGTATAATGACCTTTTCAGAGCTATCCAAACTTGTTCGCCTTTCTAACCTGACCATCGTATTTGCCACACAAATGCTCATTTGGTTTTGCCTGATCAGGCCCCTACCCCAATTGACAGAAGGCACTCTTTTTTTAGACTGGCCCAATGCCTTGCTGCTGAGCTTGTCTACCGTCCTCATTGCCGCAGGGGGATATATTATCAATGATTATTTTGATGTAAAGATTGATGCCATTAACCGACCGGAAAAGTCACTGATCGGCAAAGATATCAACCCTAAGTTTGCGATTTTATTGCACAATTTCTGCAATGTAGCAGGCTTGATTATTGCCGCGATTCTGGCCTATCAGTTAAAGAGTATTGTGGCCTTCTCCATTCCCTTTATATCGACCATACTCTTATGGTTTTATTCCACCCATTTCAAAAGGCAATATATAAGCGGAAATGTGGTCGTGGCCTTGCTCACAGCTATGTCTATCGGCATTTTTATTCCTTATGAGCCCCTAAGTCAGCAATACCTCAGCCATCCATTCCTTTATAACAGCAATCAGGAAACGGTGGTTAATCCGGTATGGATTTTATTTGTCTATTGCTTTTTTGCCTTTAGCCTTACCTGGATCAGGGAAATCATCAAAGACCTGGAAGATTTTAAAGGAGATGCGGAAGATGGCTGTGTCACGATGCCTATTAAAATCGGCCTGCGCAAGACCATCCGTTTTATTAAATTACTAACCATCGTATCGGTCATCCTACTGGCACTTGCCGCGGGCTACCTGATGTCGCATCACTGGAGGATACTGGGCATATATATTATTGTGGCGCTCATCATTCCGATCGGGTATCTTTTTATCAAGATTGGTCAGTCTATGACCCAAACCCATTTTGCCCGATACAGCAAATACCTGAAAGTATTGATGCTCTTAGGGATCTCCACCTTAATCTTATTTTATTTTTTACAATTTTACTGTTCATAAATGTCTATCATCCTTGCTTCGGCCTCTCCCAGAAGAAAACAATTATTAGAAGATGCCCGTCTTAGCTTCGACATTATCGTAGCCGATACGAAGGAGCTCTATCCTGAAGATTTGGCAATAGCACAGGTGCCGGAGTATATTGCCAGGGAAAAAGCACTGGCAGTATGGGCGCAATTATCTGCTGCGCAAAAAAAGGAAGAACCTATTATTATTGCCGCAGATACCGTTGTTGTGTTAGACCAGGAAATTATTGGCAAACCGAAAGATGCAGCAGATGCCCAACATATTTTACAGAAATTATCAGGCAGAACACATCAGGTCATTACGGGCGTATACCTGATCAAAGGTACCGCATACAAAAGTTTTTCCAGTACTACAGAGGTTACCTTCAATCCCCTGAATTCTGCACAAATTGATTATTATATCAAGCATTATAAGCCTTTTGACAAGGCAGGAGCTTATGCCATACAGGAATGGATCGGCCTGGTCGGTGTCGCTCATATTTCTGGCGACATTTACAATGTGATTGGCCTCCCGGTCAATAAAGTGTTACAAGCACTGGAAGTCTGGGAATAAAATCACTTTCACCTTTGCTATTTTACTTATTTTTGCTCCCTTGTCGGCAATTGATTACATTATGGAAAAGAGTTCACCTGCATATATTACCGGATTAGGGATTATTAGTGCCATCGGCGCCAATGTATCCGAAAACCGTGCTGCTTTGGAACAAGGACAGGCTGGTATTGGTCCGGCTACTCATCTTAAAAGCATCCACCCCTTTCCCGTGGGAGAAATTAAATATTCCAATAAGGAGCTGGCGGAAATGATCGGTTGCCTGGACACTTTTCCCAGAACAGCTTTATTGAGTATAAAAGCAGCAAAAGAAGCGTTTGCCCCTTTTATGGGCAAAACAGAAGGCTTAAATATCGGCCTCATCTCTGCCAACACGGTAGGCGGCATGGATCTTTCTGAGACTTTATTCGAAGCGGTGGCGGAGCGAGGTACTTTTGATAAAAGAAAATTATGGTACCACGAATGTGGCTCTATTACGGACCTAACGGCACATGCCTTAGGCCTGGAAGATTGCTGGTCTACTTCTATCAGTACGGCCTGCTCTTCTTCTGCCAATACCATTATGCTCGGCGCACAATTGATAGAACAGGGCAAAATGGATATTGTGATTGCCGGCGGAGCTGATAGTCTTTCTAAATTTACCTTAAACGGTTTTAACTCTCTAATGATTTTAGATAAGGAGTTATGCCGGCCTTTTGATGAAAACCGGCAAGGACTCAACCTCGGTGAGGCTGCAGCCTATGTCGTTTTAATGAGTGAGAAAGCCGTGACACAAACGAATGCCGCAAAATTAGCAATCCTGTCGGGTTATGCCAATGCTAATGATGCTCATCACCAAACCGCTTCCTCTCCGGACGGAACCGGCAATCAGTTGGCGATGCTTACTGCCATCAAGCAATCCGGCATTGCCCTGGAAGCAATTGATTACATAAATCTTCATGGTACGGGTACGGCCAATAATGATTCTTCGGAAGGCATTGCCATAGAAAAGATTTTTTCCGGCATCCCGGTTCCAGATGCCAGTTCTACCAAAGCGTATACGGGGCATACCCTTGGTGCTGCCGGATCGGTAGAAGCCGTATTTTCTGTATTGGCGATTATGGGCAGCAAAACATGGCCTCATTTGAGGATGAAAACGCCTATATCCGGTCTTAATTGGCAACCGAATACACAAAGCGTGGCTAAGGAAATCAGAAATGTACTCTCTAATTCCTTTGGTTTTGGTGGAAACTGTTCTGCCTTGGTGATCTCAAAAGTATAAAGCTATTTCAAGTCTTTACTCACTTTCCTGATTTTTTCCATCAGATCGTGAACCGATTCCAAACTCGGTTCATAATTGATTTTATGCAGTATATTCAGTTCTCTGGAATATTGCTCATATAAATCCAAATCGGCAATCAGCTCGATCGTCGTATGGGGCGTATGGGCATTATTAGAAGTGGTGTGATGTAAAAGTAATCCCATTTAATATTTTTAGTGTGTTCCCCTTAATAACGAACCAAAAGGAGCTTATATTGTGTGCAGTATAAGGAAGAGTTCAGGTATTTTGTTAAGCTTAACGTTTTTAACAAAAAAGCATACGCCACATTGCGTACAATGGGTTACTACATCATCAATGCTATAAGCAGGCCTGCCTTTCTGATCTACTTGGTGATCACATAAACATCTTCCCCTTCTTTTTTATGATGGTAATTTTCGCGGGCATATTGCTCTAGTGCCTGAGGGTCGGCCTTGATATGCTGTAAGGAGGCATCCATACTATCTGACTGGGTATTGAGATACTCGATCTTGTTATCCAGATCATCCAATTCCCGCTGACTGTCGCGGATGGTAAAGAGGTCATACGGGCTAAAAAACAACATCAACAATGCAAAGACGACAATAGCCAGGACATATTTGTTGGTAATGATTTTTAAAACCGTTTTCATATTTTTTGTTTGATACTCTGCGCAAATTTCTATAAAAAATCAATATCTCCTTTGAAATATGTGTTTTTGTGGAAAAGTATTTTTATCCCAAAAATGCTTTTTGAAAGCTTCCCAAATAATAATACTTTTGCAATCGTATTATTAACATTTCTCAAGCATTTCAATAAACATCATTATGTTGCAGGATTATACCGCATCAAACGAAAAAGAAACCCGTGCAGGTTTCGGAGACGGCATTTACGAACTGGGCAAAACAAACCCTAATGTTGTGGCCTTAACTGCCGACCTTGCCGGTTCTTTAAAACTTAACAATTTCATTAAGGATTTTCCGGAAAGATTTGTACAATGTGGTATCGCTGAAGCAAATATGATTGGGGTTGCCGCAGGTTTGGCAACAGCTGGTAAAATTCCATACACAACAACTTTTGCCAACTTTTCTACTTCCCGTGTCTATGACCAGATCCGTCAGTCTGTAGCATATAGCCATAAAAATGTAAAGATATGTGCTTCCCATGCAGGACTTACCTTAGGTGAAGATGGTGCTACACACCAGATACTGGAAGATATCGGGATGATGAAGATGCTACCCGGGATGACGGTGATTGTACCTTGTGATTATAACCAGACCAAAGCGGCTACCATTGCCATTAGTCAGATTGAATCGCCGGTATATTTACGATTCGGAAGGGTAAAATGGGCTAATTTCACAAAAGAAGATGGTTCTGATTTTGTGATTGGCAAGGCGCAGGTACTGAATGAAGGTACAGATGTAACCATTATCGCCTGTGGCCACCTGGTATGGACGGCTTTAGAGGCGGCAAGAGCCCTTGAAGCAAAAGGACACAGTGTGGAAGTCATCAATATGCATACCATTAAACCACTGGATGAAGCAGCTGTAATTAAATCACTGACCAAAACCGGTTGTGTCGTGACTGCAGAAGAGCATCAGATCAATGGCGGTTTAGGAGACAGCATTGCCAATGTAGCCGCGCGTAACTGCCCGGTGCCTCACGAATATGTAGCGGTAAACGATACCTTCGGAGAAAGTGGTAAACCATTACAACTTTTGGAAAAGTATGGTCTTGGCCAGTCTAATATTATCGAAGCGGTAGAAAAAGTCTTAGCGCGTAAGCAGAAATGAGCTACCAACAATATATAAATAACACATGAACGCGCCTTATGGCGCGTTCATGTGTTTTAAACCCCATTATAAGTATATGAGTATACAAAGCAAAGCCTGGATCTCCCTCATCTTTATTTGTATCGCCTGGGGTACTACTTACCTCGGCATCAAAATGGGGCTGGAAGCCCTGCCGCCATTTCTAATGGCCGGCTTCAGGCAGGCATCAGCCGGTATCATCATCGGTCTGATCGCATTCAGTAATAAAAAAGCAAATGACTGGTCCTGGGGGAATATCCGCCGTCAGGCTTTAATCGGCTTCCTGTTGATCACCTTGGGCAATGGATTAGTCAGCTGGGCTGAGGCTTATATTCCCAGCGGTGTGGCCGCATTAGTTTGCGCGACCATGCCTTTGGTCTCTGTACTGATCAATGTGATGATCCATAAAAGCGAAAAGATAAACACGCTTATTGTGGTAGGAATGTTCCTGGGATTTGCCGGTGTCGCACTCAATTTTAAAGACAGCTTCAATGATTTATCTAATACGAGCTACCTGATGGGGATTGGTGCCACCCTGATCGCCACTACCAGCTGGGCTTATGGCAGCATCATGGGCAAGAAAAATAAGAGTACAGGAAACCCGGTATTTAATAGTGCCCTGCAGGTGTTTAGCGGTGGAGTATTCTTATTATTATTCAGTCCTTTGGTAGATGATTATCATAAAATCAATTTACAAAACACGCAAGCATTACTGGCAATTGTGTACCTTATTATTGTTGGTTCAGTATTGGCCTATACCGCCTACATGTATGCCTTAAAACATTTACCGGTAGGTATCGTTATGGTGTATGCCTATATCAACCCGCTGGTCGCGGTATTGTTGGGCTGGCAGCTCGCCAATGAACCTTTAAATATATATACTTTGTTATCCTTTATCAGCATTGCTTTGGGTGTGTATTTAGTGAATAGAGGATATCGAAAGCAGTAAATCATTGTTGGGATTTTACTTTTGATGTTTACAGTTAATATGGCTATTTTTGTTCGTTACAAACCTATTTTTCACGAACAGATATGGCTGAGCACATTCCTCAAGAAGATGACAAAGAACTATTAGCGGCATTTAGAGAAGATGCTACGCGGGAGCGTGCTTATACCAAGATCGTAAAAAAATATCAGGAACGCTTGTACTGGCATGTCCGAAGAATGGTAATCAACCATGAGGATGCCAACGATGTCTTACAGAATGTATTCATTAAAGTATGGACGTACCTGGAAAATTTCAGAGAAGAATCCAATCTGTATACCTGGATGTACCGGATCGCTACAAACGAGACCTTAACCTTCTTGGAAAAAGAAAAGAAACGCGCTTCCCTATCCTTTAGCGATCATGAGAGCGGCCTATCCAATAAATTACATGCTGAAAAAGGCTTTGATGCCAATAAATTAGAATGGCGCCTGCAACAGGCGATCCAATCCCTTCCTACAAAACAGAAAGCTGTTTTCCTTTTACGCTATTATGAAGAAATGCCTTACGAGGAAATGTCAAAAGTGCTCGAAACCTCTACGGGTGCCCTGAAGGCTTCTTACCATCATGCAGTTAAAAAGGTAGAAGAATTTTTAAAGCAAGATTAAACTTTAAGTATCACTACAGGTCTATAAGGGTATTATGAAAAGGAATATTGACATACAAAAAGAGTGGGAAGCTATCGGCGCAAGGTTCGATAGTGATATTGCCTTGCCATCTTTCAAGATTCCAGACAATTATTTTGACAATTTCCCTAATGAAATGTGCTCTATCGTCTTATTGAAAGAAGACCAACCATTAGCAGCATCGAAGGAGAATCCATTTTCTATCCCTCCCGATTATTTTAATGATTTGAGTACAGGCCTCCTCTTAAAGGTGCAGGAATTTGAACAGCTTATACATACTACTTCCATCGCCGGATTATCCCAGGCAAACCCCTTTATACTACCGGATCACTATTTTGATCAGTTCCCGGAAACGGTTTGGAACAAAATAAATGAGGAAACCAATATTGATGAGGAGCTCAACGCGACTCCCCTATTGTCTTCTTTGAAAAAAAGCAATCCGTTTAGCACTCCGGAGATTGTCCTTACGATGCCTGTAACCGCGCCGAAGGTAATTGCAGATGTAACACCGGCAAAAGTTGCCCCGGTTGTTCCGATGACGGTAAAAAAACGCTTACAATGGGCACAATGGTCTGCCGCAGCTTCTATCGCTATCTTTTTTATATTAGGAGCTACCTGGTTGCAAGTAGATAAGATGGACAATACATCGCCCAATACTTTATCGGCTACCAATGCGAACACAAATACCATGAAATTGCTGGCGAGCATTCCGGAACGGGATATAGCAAGCTATGTAGAGCAGCATTCAGATGAGTTTGATGAGTTTACTTTAGAAGCGAACCTGGCCAATGTACCTGCTGCAACACAAACGAAGAACCTTGAATCGTCTTTACAAAATATTTCAGACGAAGACATTGAAGCATATTTGAACACTTACTAGATTCATGATGATTATAATGAACAATAATTATTATGCCTTAAATTTGATATTATGAAACCTTATTTGATTCTTCTTGGACTGTTATTCCTCAGCTTTGGCAGCTATGCCCAGAATACAAGTGACGCGAAGATCCGTGCCATAAAGATTTCCCTCATCACTGATAAGATGAAATTAAATGCCGATCAGGCCACTAAATTCTGGCCGGTATACAACCAGTATGAAAGCGAAATGCGCGTTATCTGGAAGGCTAAAGGCGCTTTAAAAAACGAAAGAGGTATGACGGCAGAAGAGATTATTGATGAAAGACAAAAATTAGACGAGCGTACCGTCAGTATTAAGGCAAAATATAAAAATGAATTTTTAAATATCATTTCTGCGGCACAACTGAACAGCTTGTATCTGGCTGAGTCTGAATTTAAAAATATCCTGATCAATCAGTTAAAGAAATAAAGTCCCACTATACATAGCATAAAAGCCGCGAACGTTGTACGTTCGCGGCTTTTATCATGATATCAAGATTCCTGACAAGCTGATTGATTACGGGCTGTATAAAAAAAGTCTCCTAGTGACCCATTTCAAGTGCAACGCCATAGATCATAAACACACAAAAAACTATTCCCCTAAAGAGAATAGTTTTCAATATGCTAAAAGCAGGTGTTTTGCTTAAATTATTTACGTAAGCCTAATTTCGCGATCAACTCACGATAGCCATTCAGGTTAGTACGGCTCATGTATTGCAATAAGCGTTTACGTTGCCCTACCATTTTGATTAAGCTCAGGTTGCTGGAATGGTCTTTTTTATTACCACCTTTAATATGAGCAGAAATGTGATTGATACGCTCTGTCAATAAAGCTACTTGAGCTTCTGCAGAACCAGTGTTCGTTTCAGAACCACCGTAAGTTTTAAAAATGTTTGCTTTTTTAGCGTCAATAGTTGCGTTAGCCATTTTATACTAATTATTTATAATTTTTTTTACAAATTGGTTTGCAAAGGTAGCATATTTATTTTAAATAACAATAATATTTATCCCTTGCTTATTTTACCCTTTAGACAAGGCGTTCAGTACATCATATTGGGTGATAATATGATAATTGCCGCTCTCATCTTTTGCCAATACGGCGTTGTTTTCCTTATTGATATAGCCCGTCAGGCGCTCCAATGGTGTCGTCATGGCCACCAATGGAATGGCAGGCTCTTGTACGGAAGCAATAGGCTGATCCTTAACGTTAATATCCGTCATAAGCTTTTTAAATAAGCCACTTTGAGAAACAGAAGCTACAATCTCATTGTTTTGTGTGACCGGAATCTGCTCAATGTCATATTTCTGCATCAATTCCATTGCCTTTTGAACGGGTTCTTCTGCTTTGATACTTACTAATTTACGGGTACCCAAGCCTCCGATTAAATCCTGAACAGTATTCACATCCAGAAAACCTCTGTCCAGCATCCATTCATCATTGTACACCTTACCTACGTAACGGCTACCATGATCATGGAAGATGACCACAACAAGGTCGCCTTTCTTTAATTTCGCTTTGTTTTGTTTTAAACCCGCCACTGCTGAACCTGCAGAATAGCCTACAAAAATACCTTCTTCTTTTGCAATACGACGGGCCATTACTGCACCGTCTTTATCCGTTACCTGTTCGAAATGGTCAATGTTTTCTCTCTGGTAGTTTTCCGGCAGAAAATCTTCTCCGATACCCTCTGTAATGTAAGGATGCACCTGATCCATATCCAGCTCGCCGGTATTAAACCATTTAGTGAGCAGAGAGCCATAGCTATCGATTGCCCAAACCTGAATATCAGGATTCATTTCTTTTAAATACTTACCCGTTCCGGAAATAGTGCCTCCGGTACCGGTCGCTACGACCAAATGGGTAATTTTACCTTCGGTTTGCGCCCAGATCTCCGGTCCGGTTTGCTCGTAATGCGCCAGGCGATTCGCCAAATTATCATATTGGTTTACATACCAACTGTTCGGCACTTCGGTCGCTAATCTTTTGGATACAGAATAATACGATTGCGGATCTTCCGGTTCTACGTTGGTAGGACAAATAATCACTTCGGCGCCCAGGGCTTTAAGAATATCGGCCTTTTCTTTAGATTGTTTATCCGTTGTCGTAAAAATACAACGATAACCCTTCTGAATAGCTGCCAGAGCCAAACCCATACCCGTATTACCGCTAGTCCCTTCAATAATCGTTCCGCCCGGTTTGATCTTACCTTCCTGCTCGGCCACTTCCAGCATTTTTAAGGCCATTCTATCCTTAATACTGTTGCCGGGATTAAAGAATTCTACCTTGGCATATACTTCACAAGGCAGGTCTGCTACTGTTTTGTGCAATTTCACCAAAGGAGTATTTCCAATGGTCTCTAATATATTGTCATATACTCTTTTAGATGCGTTCATTGTATGCTTATTTTTTTAATACACTGATGAGAACATAAGTCCGCAAAGGTAATGTTTAATTGCTTATCCTTATTAATCCAAAATCATTTATTAACTTGCAACATTATTGAAAACATAAGTTTATAAAATGGAAAAACCCATTATTGGTATTACCACAGGAGATTTGAATGGTGTGGGATTAGAGACGATCATAAAAGTACTTTCGGATAACAGAATGCTGGAATTCTGTACCCCGGTTGTATTCGGTTCCAATAAGGCCATAAATTTTTATAGAAAATTGCTTCCGGATCATGAATTGAAATTCGCGAGCATTAAAAGCTTTGAGGCAATCAATCCAAAGCTGGTCAATATATTTAATTGCTGGGAAGAAGAAGTGGCCATTAATCCCGGTGAACTGACTGATCTTGCAGGCAAGTATGCCGTACGTTCGCTCCAGGTAGCGACACAGTGTTTGAAGGAAGGATTGATACAAGGTATTGTTACGGCGCCGATACATAAAAAGAATACCCAATCTGCAGATTTTAATTTCACCGGCCATACACCTTTCTTCAAAGAGACCTTTGAGGCAAAAGATGTGGTGATGATGTTGTATGCAGAAGACTTTAGGGTTGCTTTGATTACGGAGCATCTCCCTATTGCAGAAGTCAGTAAGCAGTTGACACAAGAGCTGATTGTCAGCAGAATTAATATTATTAAAGAGTCTTTACAAAAGGATTTTGGTATTGATATCCCGAAAATAGCCGTACTGGGCCTCAATCCGCATGCAGGAGACAATGGACTGATCGGCAAGGAAGAGGAACAAATCATCAAACCGGCCATGGATCGTTTGCAGCAAAAAGGCGTTCATGTCTTTGGCCCTTATAGTGCTGATGGCTTCTTTGCCCATGCACAGCAGCAAAAGTTTGATGTGGTGGTGGCCATGTATCATGACCAGGGTCTGATTCCATTCAAATCCCTGGCAGGCAGCGAAGGTGTCAATTATACCTGCGGTCTTCCGATCGTACGCACCTCGCCCGACCATGGTACTGCATTTGATATTGCAGGCAAGGGCATCGCCAGTCCTGATAGTTTGAGAGAAGCGATATACCAGGCCATCAGTATCTTGCAACAAAGAGAAGCGTATGCGGCCTATACCGCCAATCCGCTAAAAAGAAATCATATTGCAAAAGAACGCTAAAAAGCATTTTAAATTTTGGAAGTAAATAAAGCAAAATATATAATCAGTAGTCCGAGCATTTCGAAATGCCCGGCACCTGATCGCCCGGAGTACGCCTTTATCGGCCGCTCTAATGTAGGCAAATCATCATTGATCAACCTATTGACCAATCAGAATAGTCTGGCAAAAGTATCTTCCAGTCCCGGAAAGACGGTAATGATCAATCACTTCCTCATCAATGGCAATGCACATGATGAAGGTGGTTGGTACCTGGTCGATCTACCCGGATATGGCTATGCCAAACGTTCCAAAGCACAAAGGGAACAATGGAAGAAAGTAATGACCGATTATTTCGAAAAACGTGAAAATCTGGTGACGATTTTTGTGTTGGTGGATAGTCGTTTGTCTCCTCAGGCAATTGATCTGGAGTTTTTGGGTCACTTGGGTGAAATCGGGGTGCCGTTTAATATCGTCTTTACCAAAGCAGATAAGAACAGCCAGGCCGATACTTCAAAAAATACCAAAACCTTCATTGGTAAGATGAGGGAAGATTGGGAGTATATTCCTAAAACCTTTGTGACTTCTACCGTAAAACGCAGTGGCAGAAAAGAAATTCTGGCCTATGTAGAAGAACTAAATCAACAATATAAATCACAAGGCAATCAACTTTTAGAGCACTAAATCCGAAATGAAAAAATTAATCCCTGCTTTATACTTGCTTTTTACCGGTAGTATTGTGGCCTCCTCACAGGAAACAAGCGTTGTTTTCTTTGATCAGCACAACGAAAGAACTGTTTCAAAAAATACGGCAAACTCCTATAAAGTTTTTGTAGAAGATGCGACTGATCCTAACCTGGTATCGGTGAAAGAGATCAATCTATATACAAAAGAGTATAATACCGGTATGGTTACGAAGAAAGACAGTCTGAATCAGGGTGTCTTTAAATATTACAATAGCGAGAAGCAACTTGTGAAAGAAATTACTTTTGTAAATGGTATCCGTGAGGGTATGGCAAGCGAGTACACGAACGATCATAAAACGGCTACTTATCCTTTTTCTGAGCAGTTCATTAAAGGAACGGTAGAGGAATTTTATGTATCTGGCAAATTGAAGGCAAAAAAGAATTATTTATCGAATACGGATCAGATCATCAGGGTTATTAATCAGGATACTGCTGCGGTCAATTATTTGCTACAGAATGGCAGGAGTGACACCTTATCTTTAAAAGAAAAGATGTATAAAATAGAGGGCATTTATGATGGTGCCTGTACCTATTATTATGAATCGGGCACGGTAGCCAGCGAAGAGACCTTTCAACAGGGAAAGCTGATCAAAGCCTTATTTTACGATACGCTGGGCAGTTTGGTAAAGACAGAAAAAAACCCATGGAACCTGGACAAAATGCCAAGCTATAAAGGCAATTACATTAACTACTTAAGCAATAACATACGTTATCCGAATAAGGCGCTGGAAGAAAGAATCACAGGTACTGTGGTGATCGGCTTCAATATAGCACAAGATGGCAAAATGACGGATGTCTGGATCTTAAAATCGGTGCATCCATTGCTGGATAATGAGGCCTTGAGGGTGATAAAAAGCACTTACAAAAAATGGAGCCCCGGCAAGTACCATAATATTCCGATGACTAAACCCTTTATTGCACCCATCATATTTAATTTGCAATAGCCATCTGAAAAAACATAAAACAGTATACTGATCATGATAAAAACAATATGGGCTTTTTGTAGCATATTCTTTTTGTGTGTATCCGCTTCCCTGCAAGCGCAAGACAATCATGCCATTTACTTTAATCAAAAGTGGGCCGTTATCCCTCAGAAGGATACGGCATCCTTTTATAGAATCTATACCCCCAAAACGAACCTCATTGAAGTAAACGACTTTTACATCAACGATACGCTGCAAATGACGGGCCAAATCACACTCAAGGATAGCCTAAAAACCGGTATATATAAATATTACGATGAACAAGGAAGGCTTTCCAGCGAGATGCCTTATATCAAAGGCAAAAGGCAAGGAAAAAACCTGGATTACTATCCCAATGGTACGATTGCTTATGAAGTAAGCTATAATGAAAATTTCCAGACAGGATACCGAAATTCCTATGACACTTTAGGTGTACTACTATCCAAGGAAAGATTCCTGGATGACCCTGATGCTGTGCGTACCATTTTTGCCAGTGATACCAGTTGGCAAAAATTAGCGGAAAATGACTGCCATGGTTTTCTGGATGGTAAAAGTTATTATTATTACCCCAATGGAAAAACGGCTTCAGAGGAGCTGTATGAAAAAGGGCATTTTGTATCGGCAAACTTCTTTGACCCTTCCGGGCAAGTCGTTTATTATGACCATGAAAAAGAATCTACGGCAGCCATGCCTTCTTTTCAGGGAAATTATACGTCATACTTATCTAAAGCCATTAAATATCCCAAAGAGGCCAGAAGGAAGAAAATAGAAGGACGGGTAATCGTGGCCTTTGTAGTTGAAAAAGACGGTTCAGTCGGGCAACTTAAGGTTATCAATTCGGTACATCCCTTATTAGATGAAGAAGCCTTAAGGGTGGTAGCAGCTACGAGCAGCCTATGGAAACCCGGAAGGATACACAATCTTCCGATAAGGGTATATTTTAGCGCACCCATTAAATTTACATTGAAATAAACAATATAAAACATGCAACAATTAATAGAACAGGCTTTTGCAGACCGGACTTTATTACAACAAGCAGTATATGAACAAGCCGTTAGAACGGTTATCGAATCGGTAGATAAAGGAACACTGCGTGTAGCAGAACCAAGTGCAGACGGATGGAAAGTAAACGAATGGGTAAAGCAGGCAATACTGATGTATTTTGGCATTCAGAAAATGAAAACCTGGACGCTGGAACCCTTTGAGTTTTATGACAAAATGGAATTAAAGAAAGGCTATGAAGCCTTAGGAGTACGTGCCGTGCCACATGCAGTAGCGCGTTATGGTGCCTATATTGCCAAAAATGTCGTGCTGATGCCTAGCTATGTAAACATAGGTGCTTATGTAGATGAAGGAACAATGGTCGATACCTGGGCGACTGTAGGTAGCTGTGCCCAGATCGGCAAAGGCGTACACCTTTCCGGCGGAGTTGGTATTGGCGGGGTGTTAGAGCCCTTACAAGCTTCTCCGGTAATCATTGAAGATGGTTGCTTTATCGGATCACGTTGTATTGTGGTAGAAGGCGTACATGTAGAAAAAGAAGCCGTACTCGGAGCGAACGTTGTGTTGACCAAGAGTACAAAAATAATTGATGTAAGCGGTGCTGAGCCGATTGAATATAAAGGTCGTGTGCCCGCCCGTAGCGTGGTGATTCCGGGGAGCTATACCAAATCGTTTCCTGCAGGGGACTATCAGGTAAGCTGTGCCTTAATTATTGGTCAACGCAAAGAAAGTACCGATCTTAAGACTTCTTTAAACGATGCCTTGAGAGATTTCAACGTAGCCGTATAATTTTTGTTTAACTATAAAATGGGCCTTAGGCAATACATAGGTGTTTTCACCCTCATTATTTCCTAAGGCTTTTTTATCATAATGCTCAAATACGTTTTAAGTGTTCTTATCCTGGTGACATTTGCGACAGCGGTGTTTGCCCAGGATTTCAAAGTAACCTGTCCTAAAAATTATGTCGTTGCCACTACCGAGAACCTGATCCAGGTAAGGGTAGACAATGTTGCCTGTGGTAATATACAGGTACGGTCCGACAATGGAAAACTGAAAAAAATCGGCGAGTGTACCTATATACTTATTCCATTGAGGATCGGCGAATGTAATATTTCTGTAAGCAGGATGATGGGTAATGAGCTTGTAGAGATCGGCGTAAAGACCTTTAAATCGGTATCGGAAAAATCGGGTGGAAATCACCAGAATGGCGCAACGGCCTCGCGCAAAAAGGAAGTTGAAGTACCGGTTGTAAAACCCAAAATTTTATTTGCAGATAAAAACGGGGGCGATCTCCGAAAAATGCTTGTGCTCCGGCAAAATAGCCTGGTGCTCGAGAAAACAGAAGGCGTTGCTGCAGGTAAAGTAAAACTCGTTTCTTTTCAGGTAATGGTTCTGGATAAGGAAGAAAGCATTTTTACCCGTAAAATAAACGGAACCGTATTCGATGAGGACGTAATGGCCGCATTGAAACAACTCAGACAGGGCCAGATGCTCTTATTCACCGATATCAAATGTTCCTTTGAGGGCAAAATCATTAGTCTTAATGACCTTATCTTTGATATCAAAAATTAAACGATGATGGAGCTATTAGCACAAACATTCTTAGGACTTCCTTTATTTGCTTACCTCAGATTCGGGATCATTATATTGTTTGCATGGTTACTCAAAGGTTTTTTGTCCAAAATCATTTCCAGGCTTGCCTATCGCCTGTTCAAAAAAAATGATGGCGATATTTATTATGATCGCTTTGTAGATCACATCAATAAACCATTTGGGAACCTGATCTTTGCTATTTTTGCCTACATTAGCATCAATCAGATTGCGCCATTACTGGAACGGATTTGGCTGTTCAAAAGAGGTAGTAGTAATGCACTTGCCGCCGATACTAAAAATATCATCGCTGTTAAGGCTTTTACCTTGATGGATCTTACCGATAGGATTTTCTTCTTCATCATCATCATTACCGCAACCAGTCTTATTGTCAAAATCGTAAGATTCTTGTTCCGTGTATTGATCGATAAAGCTATAAAAAACGGGGATAAAGAAAGACAGCAATTATTGCCCCTCCTACGTGATGTACTCCGTGTAGTGATATGGGGATTTATGTTTTTCGTGATCCTGGGCGTGGTTTTCAATGTCAATGTAGTAACCCTGATTGCCGGTTTGGGCATGGGTGGAATTGCCGTAGCCTTTGCCTTAAAGGACAGTTTAGAAAACCTGCTTTCCTCTTTTATGATCATGCTGGATAAACCATTTATCATCGGAGACCTCATCAAGATTGACGGTGTAGAAGGAAATGTAGAAAAGATAGGCTTCCGGAGCACGCATATCAGAACCGCAGAAAAAACATTAGTGTCGCTGCCCAACCGTAACCTGATCAGTAATAGCCTGGAGAACTTCTCCGAACGGGGCGCAAGAAGGGTAAAAATGGTGGTTGGTGCAACGTACGGATTGTCTAAACAGCAATTGCAAACCATACTGGAACAAATAGCAAGCCATATCAGGCAACACCCGGAGACGGTAGACAATCCAAACGTATTTCTGGATAGTTTTGGTGATTCCGCACTTAATATTAATGTATCTTATTTTGTAAAAGTCCATACCGAAACACCCTTTGATAAAATCAAAGAAGCCATTAATTTTGACATTTACGAGATCATGTATCAATACGGTGCCGGCTTCCCCTACCCCACCCAGGCCACTATTGAAACGACAGAAATAAATAATGTAACGCCCGGTACCAACCCATAAGGGAAAGAGGAGCAATACCCCTTTCCGCGCAAAATAAGCATAGGATACCAGTACGATTGTTTATTTTTGTGGGCGTATCCAACACAACCCATATCCACAAAACAGGCTCAAGTGCATGCTTTAAGCAGCTCCTGGTCTGTTTTAAATATTGATTTTTGATTTAGACAATATGTTACAGTTTTATCCAGAGCAGGCTTTAGAGCGATTGGAATTTGAGAAAATAAGACAACTATTATTATCCAAATGCAGGACTACCTATGCAAAAAATACGGTACAGCATTTGAAATTTCATACAAAAAAAGAATACCTTGAATTAGCCTTATTACAGGTACACGAATACAAACAAACCCTGGGCGGGAATGATTATTTCCCCAACGATTTTACCAAGGACATCAGCAGTGAATTAAAATTGCTGCGCATTCCCGGCGCCGTATTAAATGGCGACGATATCCTCGCTTTAAATCAGCTTACGATTACGATAAGGGATATTTTGTTATGGCTCAAACGCCAAAACAACCTTTATCCAAGCCTGGAAACAATCGCAATCTCCGTGGTGTATCAAAAAGAGATCCCGAAAATCATCAATGAAATGATTGATGATGCGGGCGTGGTAAGGGATACCGCCTCTACGGAACTGATGCAGATACGGTCTGATATTGAAAAGAAGCGGCAACAATTACGTAAAGCATTTGAAGGCATCTTGAGAAAACTGAATAAACAAGGTTATCTGGCAGATATTTCAGAAAGTTTTATGAATGGCCGCAGAACGGTTGCCGTGGTTGCCGAACAAAAACGCATCGTAAAAGGAATCATGCATGGCGAAAGCGAATCGGGTAAAACTGTTTTTATAGAACCCGAAGAAACGATTGAGCTGAATAATGACCTCAACAGCCTGGAAAGAGAAGAAGGCCGGGAAGTATACCGCATTTTAAAAGAGCTGACCGCACAGCTCAGTGTATACCATCCGCATTTCGAGTCTTATTTTAAATTGTGCGGGGTATATGACTTTATCCGTGCCAAAGCCATCCTGGCTAAGGACCTGAACGCCTTTATGCCAAGGATCAGTCCCCATCCCGGCACACACCTGATCAAAGCATACCACCCTTTATTATTATTACACAATAAAGAAGCGGGCAAGATCACGCATCCCCTAACCATTTCTATAGATAAGGACAACCGCATTTTAATGATCAGCGGCCCGAATGCCGGAGGGAAGACCGTTTCGATGAAAACAATCGGCTTATTACAAGCCATGTGTCAGGCCGGAATGCTTATTCCCGCAGATGACACTTCTGAAGTGGGCATTTTTAAACAAATCATGATTCATATCGGCGATACCCAAAGTATCGAGAATGAACTGAGTACCTATAGTGCACACTTAAGGGATATGAAATATTTCCTGGAACATGCCAATAGCAAAACCTTATTTTTTGTAGATGAATTGGGTAGCGGATCTGACCCTAATCTTGGCGGTGCTTTTGCTGAAGCTATTGTAGAGCAACTGTCCAATAAAAAGGCCATGGGTATCATTACTACCCACTACCTTAACCTGAAAGTAATGGCCGGAAAAGTACCCGGTATCTTTAACGGTGCCATGGCCTTTGATGAAGAAAATTTATTGCCTTTATACCAGTTAGTACTCGGAAAACCGGGAAGTTCTTATACCTTCTCTATTGCACAAAGAAGTGGCCTGCCCGAACCTGTCATTAACCGCGCCCGGCAAATCACAGATAAGGGGCATTTTAAACTGGATAAAATGCTGCATCAGACCGAGCAGCAATCCGTAAGGCTTACCGGTAAGGAAAGAAGCCTGGACCAACTGATTAAGGAAAATGAAAAGTTGAAGTCTAAGTATGAAGAGTTGATTGACAAAGAGCGTTTAGAACAACATTACCAGACCCTGAAGCTCCAAAACAAAATTAAGAAAGAAGAACTTGATTATTTAAGAGATACCGAACGCAAATTCAAGCAAATTGTTTTTGACTGGAAGCGTGCGGAGAATAAACAGGAAGTTATAGAAGCTGCCGAGAAAATCCTGTTCAAGAAAAAACATATTATCCAAAATCAGGTTGCGGCGACCAAGGCCGATAAAAATTATATCATCACTGCTAAAGAACCGCAGATCGGTGATTTGATGCGCAACAAAGACAACCACCAGATCGGAAGGCTGATGGAAGTCAAAGGCAAAAAAGCCGTAATCCGTATAGGACATATGCCTTTTAGTGTCACTCTGGAAGAATGGATTACCGTAGAGGCTAAGAAACCGCAGCCCCGGAAGAAGAAAGTAGATTAAGGCTTCCTGTTTAAAGGAATAATACACCAGAATCCTTTAAATAAACCATACTTTTGCAAAGACTACAAATCCGCGCTACCGCTGGAGCTCAGGCTCGGGAGGAAAGTCCGGACAGCACAGTGCAACGCACCACCTAACGGGTGGGTATGCGGCAACGCATAACAGCCAGTGCCACAGAAAATAACCGCTTCTGCTTGCAGATAGTAAGGGTGAAAATGTGCGGTAAAAGCGCACGATAGTATCAGGCAACTAATATTATGGGTAAACCTTGCGTGCTGAAATGCCCAATAGGCAAGCGCTTAGGACTGCACGTCCAATGCTTGCGGGTAGGCAGATACAGTCTTGCAGCGATGTAAGGCGTAGATAAATGGTAGCGGCTTCTCTTCGGAGAAGTACAAAATCCGGCTTACAGGATTTGTAGTTTTTTTTAAATATTTTTTTATTTCTATATTATTTCCCTATCTTAGTCTTGTCTTTTGGCCAAATTGACCACCCCAAATCCCAGAAAAGAGCCCCAACAACAGAACCACACACAGCTAAATCATTTTTAGCATTTATTGTTGTGTAAATAGTATTTTTTAACGGCAAATAAAATACGTTTATGAAAAAAAATCTCATCCTTACGGGAATTGTATTCGCATCGGGTATCCTCACCACTTATGCGCAAACGGCACAAGAACGTGCCCAAATTATCAAAAACTATGACAAAGGCTTGCTCACCGAAATGGCGAGACAAAGCGAGATCAAAGCGAAAGCTGAAAAGGCCGCAGCTATTACCTACGCCAAAAAAAATAACATCCCCGTTATCATCAAGCATAAAGATGGTTCTACTTCAGAATTGATGCGTATTGATGAACATAACGTACCCATCTACTATACCAATAATAATGTAAATGCGGCCCGGTCTACGCGGGTCAATCACCTGAATACAGGAGGCTCTCTGGGCCTGAACCTTGACGGACAAAATATGATCGTCGGCGTTTGGGACGGTGGCGGTGTTCGAACGACCCACCAGGAACTTAACGGGCGCGTAACCGTAAAAGACAATGCGACTACCACCGGCGATCCTCATGCAACGCATGTGGGCGGAACAATTGCCGCCAGTGGTGTCACAGCCAGCGCAAAGGGAATGGCCAGCGCTGCAAAAATATATTCTTATCAATGGGACTCAGACGTGTCTGAGATGACCACAGAGGCCGCCGCAGGTCTTTTGGTCTCAAACCACTCTTACGGCTACAGATCCGATCAACTTCCCGCTTGGTATTTCGGCGCTTATATCTCAGAATCTAAAGCATGGGATGACCTTTTATTTAATGCGCCTTATTATACCATTTGTAAAGCAGCCGGCAATGACGGGACCTTTACCAATTCAAGTCCTTTGGGAGGAAGTTCAAGTGCTTATGACAAGCTTTCCGGTGCGGCAACTTCTAAAAATGTAATTGTAGTCGCCAATGCACAGGATGCCTCGGTCAGTAATAATGGCGACCTGAACAGTGTACTGATTAATTCCAGCAGTAGCCAGGGGCCTACTGATGACCTGCGCATCAAGCCGGATATCGCGGGCAACGGAACAACGCTTTATTCGTCTGTTTCTTCTTCCAATACTGCTTATGGTACCATGACCGGTACCTCTATGGCCTCGCCAAATGTAGCCGGCAGTATCACGCTGGTACAGCAACACTTTAAAAATGTAACGGGCGCTTATATGCGGGGTGCCGCTTTAAGAGGGCTCGCACTGCATACTGCAGATGATGCCGGTGCCAATGGTCCTGATGTAAACTTCGGATGGGGCTTGCTTAATGCCAAGAGAATGGCAGAAGTGATCAATACAAGGAATACGACTTCCCTGATCTCGGACAAAACCCTGAACAATAATGCAACAGATAATGTAACGGTCAATGCTGATGGTGTAAGCCCTTTAACGGTCTCTATCTCCTGGTATGACCGCGGAGGAACAACGCAAACCTCTTCTCAACTTAATAATACGACCACTAAAAGATTGGTAAACGACCTGGATCTAAGGGTTAGTGCCGTTAGCACCAACACCACCAGTATGCCTTGGGTACTGACGTCCCGATCAACTAATGCCAAACAGGATAATAATACGGACAATTTTGAAAGAGTAGACCTTGGCATCGTACCGGCCGGCCAATATACAATTGCTGTAAGCCATAAAGGATCCCTTACCGGTGGTAGCCAAAACTATACCCTTATCGTTACCGGCAGAAGCAATAATGTAGCGGCATGTAATGCACCGAATAATTTAAGTACGGCAGATATCACGACTGGCAGTGCCACTTTAAACTGGGTAGCTTCTGCTTCTGCCAATACCGGTTATACCGTAGAATACAAAGCAGCGGCGGCAACGCAATGGATTGTTGTCTACACGGGTACAAATACCAGTACTCCCTTGACCGGGCTTGCAACAGCTACCAATTACAACTGGAGGGTCAAAACAAATTGTTCTGCAACAGAAAGTAGTGCGTATGCCGATGCCAGCTTCACCACAACAGGAGGAGCAGCTTGTAATGCACCTACTAACCTCGCAAGCAGCAATATTACTTCGAGTGGCGCCACAATATCCTGGACGGCCTCTACTACTGCCAATACAGGTTATACCGTAGAATATAAAGCAGCAACTGCCACACAATGGATTAGTGCAGGAACGACTACCGCAACAAACATTTCCTTATCTAGCCTGAGTGCTGCTACAGCCTACAATTACAGAGTGCGTACCAATTGTAGCGCCAGCTCCACCAGCAGTGATGCAACCGGTAACCTGACGACGGCAGCAGCACCGACTACTTCTTGTGCCCAGGCCTTTGAGCCCAATGCAACGATAGCCGCTGCCTATGACATTACGCTTAATACGGATTACCAGGCGGCAATCGCAACCAGCGGAGATGTAGACTATTATAAAATCACCGTTCCTACCAACAGTATAAATACGGTGAGCCTGACTAATCTGACGCATGATGTAGATTTAGCCATACAAAGCAGCGCCGGTCAGAATCTGGCGGTTTCGGAAAATGGCGGCAGTGCAAGTGAGCAGATCTCAGCTACTTTTTCCGGCGGTATCTATTATATCAAAGTATACCCATATTCAGGCTTTAATGCGAATAATTGCTACACGCTTAGGGTTTCCAGCGGCTCCGCTACAGCCGGCATGGCAGATGCAATGTCCTCTATTGACAATGCTAACCCAATTAGCGCTTATCCAAATCCGGCCAGTAACCTGCTCACAATAAAAATCAGCGCTAAAATGGCTAAAGATGCCCTGATCAAAGTGTATGATGTACTGGGTAAGGAACAAATGAGCCTGAAAGCAAAAGATACAGAGAGCCAGCTGGATATTTCCAGCTTACCTGCAGGTATTTACCATATTACCGTTAGCAACGAGCGCAATCAATATCATCTTAAATTTACCAAAAAATAAAGTTCATTTTTTGAATTGAATGATTGTAAATGGTCGGTCTGCTTCCCGCAGACCGGCCATTTTTATTTTATTGAGTATTGCTTTCAGGAAACAGAGGCCTACTTTCTTCTTCTTGTTTCAATTTATCGGTATTGCTACCATTTGCCTTGATGCAAAAAGTACCGCCAAAAAATAAAGGCTATATCAATCCTTGGCTAAAAATCAATGCACGGAACGTACCAAAATTGCGATGCACCGCAATCGCCTATATATGCTTATAAAAAACGGTTAATCAATCAAATAAACCTGGCGACAAGCCCCTAAAATTATTTTTCTGATTTAACCTTTAATTTTTTTACAAAAATTGTACTTTAGCGTAGACATGGCAAAACGCAACAAAAAAACAGTACAATATAGCCTTATCGTACTGCTGTCATTATACCTGATCAGTGCCTTATGGCTGCAATCGGCCAAGGGAATCCAGTTTTACATTCCTTATGTCTATCTGCCCTTACAAAGAATCAGAAATACGCTGTTTCATATGTTCCGTTTCAGTATCGGGGATATCGTTTATATCATCTTGCTGGCCTGGCTGCTATACACCTTATTTAAACTGATACAATTTTTATTTACCTGGCGCAAAAACAAAAAGAACCTCCTCCTGAAGTTTGGCAGGATTAGTATGACCTTGGTTTTCTTATATGCCAGTTTCATTATCCTGTGGGGGGCCAATTACAATCGGCCCAAACTCATCTCAGATCACGATACAGAATCTTTAGATAAAAATGCATTGATTGCCCTGAATGACAGCCTGGTACACAAACTCAATACCCTAAACCCGCATGAGCAGCCTTTGGTATTATCTGAGCTGAATAAACAACTCTCAAAAGAC
Source organism: Taibaiella sp. KBW10 (assembly GCF_003852495.1). GTDB lineage: Bacteria > Bacteroidota > Bacteroidia > Chitinophagales > Chitinophagaceae > Edaphocola. The sequence continues at coordinate 351,897 of NZ_QAJI01000001.1, forward strand.
TATAGCCTTTTGTTTGGCCCCAAAGTACCGGAACTGATGGTCAAACCGACTGTGTTCGGCAATATGCTGCACTATTTTGGCATTCAAGGTTATTATAACCCTTTGAGTGGTGAGGGACAATTTGCGGCGTCACTCCCTCAATTTATGTGGGGTTTTGTGATCGCTCATGAAATGGCCCATCAGGCAGGTATCGCCTCTGAAGGGGAAGCCAATTTTCTGGCCTATGTGGTTTGTGTTCAGGATAGTTTGGCGCCTACGCAATACTCCGGTTATTTCAATTTATTTTTATATGCAAACCGAGAGTTGGCCGAAACCGATTCGGCATTGGCTTTGGCCAAATATGAGGCTCTAAATCCTTCAACCCGGGCCGATATCCAAACCCTCAAAAATATGCGGCAACAATATAGAAGTATCTTTCGGGGTCTCTCGCTTGATTTCTACAACTGGTATTTACAAAACAGGGGTTTGAAACAAGGTATCCGCAGTTACCGCCAGATCGCCAGAAATGTATATGACTGGGAGCAAAAGGGCAAACCGGCGATTGCTTTGTATCCATAAAAAAAACGGTTGTGCATTTTGCACAACCGTTTTTTCATGTACGCTATTTTGGTATTTAGAAGACTGTAATATTACATTTATAGTCTATCCCAAATGCACTACCCGATTTATTACACTCGGCTTTGGCTTCTTTGTACGTTTTGTCCCTTATGATAGAGGTGTTTTTATTCCCATTCACCGTACACTCACAATTCCAATCTTTTGGTTTATTACACGAGGTGGCAAAGGCTAAGGCGCTTCCAAATACAGCAAGGGCGACGGTTACTGATGCTAATCTCTTCATAATTATTTGTTTTTGTTCACCCAATATTAGTCAAATAATGCCAGCTATCCATCAATACAATGTTAATAATATAGATGTATGTACAACGAAACAAGGGTTCTTTGGCCAAAAGCAAATAGAATGTTCCCCTATAAATGTGCCTTAAAAAGAATATTTTCAATTACCTTTGCCCCCTAAATTTGATAGGAAAAATGTTTGCATTACGTAGATTTTTAGTAATGAATAGATTGCTTGTTGCAGTTCTATTAATCGCCTTAGGTATCTTTTTGGGTATAAAAGTAACCTGGTGGCTGGGCTGGCTGCCTATTTTAATCGGTCTGTTAACCGTGGTCGCGCATTTTTTAATCGGCCCTATGACCATTCTGCCCCGCTATATTGAAAACGGCGATGTAGATGAGGCACAAAAATTGATTAATTCTGTAAAAAAACCGGAATGGTTGTTTAGCCAGGTACGCAGTGGTTTTTATATGCTGAAAGCCAACCTGTCTACAATGAACAATGACCTGGATGCTGCAGAAGCAGAACTCAGAAAAGGACTGGCTTCCGGCAAAAACGATAAAGATGCGGAAGGAATGGCCTTACTACAACTGGGCTTTATTTCGGCACAAAAAGGAAATTTAAAAGATTCATATGAGCAGTTAAGAAAAGCGGTGCAATTAGGATTGCCTGATGGTGATACCTCTGCCAGGGCATATATGCAACTCTCTTCAATCTGCGCGCAACGCCGCGATTACAGAGGTTGTAAATTTTATTTTGCTAAAGCCAAAGCGGCCAAACCTAAAAATGCAGAGATACTGGAACAATTAAAAGAAATGAACAAGCAAATTGCCCGCATTCCCGGTTAAGACCCGAAGGATTACACCCAATTTCAATTTCTTAATTGCCCCCTCAAAATCATCAGTACAAAGCAGCCTTTGACAGGCTGCTTTTTTTGTGCTTATTAAATTGGTGTCTTTATAAGTAATGCCTACTTTTGTTTCGATTTTTTAAACCGATTTTTCAGCCGTTCCCTGCTTTAGGGGTACCACATCTTAAATTCAATGAAGTATAAACATATTCTGTTCCTTGTATTTCTTATCATACTCATAGATCAGTTGATCAAAATATATGTAAAACTTAATTTTCATTACGGTGACAGCATCAACGTAATGGGATTAAAATGGTTCCAACTCTATTTCATCGAGAATTCGGGCATGGCCTTTGGCATGAAGATCATGGACTCTACAATGGGTAAAGTGATTCTTACCCTGTTCCGTTTATTTGCAGTTGGTTTTGGTTTTTATTGGGTCAAAAACCTGGTGAAACGCGGCGTAAGTAATGGTGTAAAAATATGTGCTGCCATGATTCTCGCAGGTGCTGCCGGCAATCTGATCGACAGTATGTTTTACGGACTGATCTTTGATAAAGGTTTGGCTTATGATCCCGCTATAAAAGATTACGTAAGTTATCTGGGACAGGCACAGTTTGGCAAGGGCTATTCCGGCTTATTACACGGTAGCGTTGTCGATATGTTTTATTTCCCCGTCATTGATACACAATGGCCTCAATGGATACCTGGTCTGGGCGGCAAGCGATTCACGTTTTTTGACCCGATCTTCAACTTTGCAGATGCCTCTATTTCCTTAGGCGTAATCATCCTGCTGTTATTTCAGCAAAAATCCCAGAAAGGCGAACTGAACAAGAAAACGGAAACCCCTACCCTGAGCGATCCTGCTTAAGCGTAACCCTTCCCGTACAATATTGATTTATCATACTGAATTTATACTAATGTCTTATACATTTGAGAACAACTTAGAATACGCATTATCTCTGGACGATATGGATATTTTACATTCCTACAGAGAACGCTTTCACTTTCCGCAGCATGAAGGAGAAGATGTCCTTTATTTTTGTGGCAACTCTCTGGGCCTGCAACCCAGAAGTGCTTCCTGGCTTTTCCAAAAGGAACTGGCCGATTGGGCAAAATATGGCGTGGAAGGGCATTTTCAGGCCGAAAACCCATGGATGTACTATCACAGCCAGTTCAGCGAATCTTTAGCCCGAATCGTAGGGGCAGATGTATCTGAGGTGGTTGCGATGAACACGCTTACGGTAAACTTACATTTATTAATGATCTCTTTTTACCGTCCTACTGCAACACGTTATAAAATCATTATGGAGGCCGGTGCCTTCCCTTCTGATCAGTACGCAATAGAAACACAGGTGGTTATGCATGGCTTCAATCCCAATGAGGCTATTATAGAATTGACTCCAAGAGCCGGGGAACATTGTCTCAGGGATGAAGATATCCTGCAGGCGATTGCAGATGCCGGAGACAGCCTGGCCTGTGTGATGATGGGTGCGGTGAATTATTATACCGGGCAATGGTTTAATATGCCGGAGATTACCAAAGCAGCACATGCAGTAGGTGCCTTATGTGGTTTTGACCTGGCGCATGCGATGGGTAATGTGCCTATGCATTTACATGACTGGGACGTAGACTTTGCCTGCTGGTGTTCTTATAAATATTTGAATTCAGGCCCGGGTGGCGTGGCCGGTATCTTTGTGCACCAGAAGCATGGAGACAATCCGGAAACCTTTCGCCTGGCCGGTTGGTGGGGTAATGAAGAAACGACCCGCTTTAAGATGAAGAAAGGATTTGTACCTGCCAAGGGAGCGGCCAGCTGGCAGATGAGTAATGCACCGGTCTTCAATATGATCGCCCACAAATCATCCCTGGATATTTTTGACAAGACCTCGATAGATACTTTAAGAGAAAAAAGTCTATTGCTTACCGCCTATACAGAATACCTCCTTAAAGAAGTAAAAAATCTTGATTTTGAGATCATTACTCCTGAAGAACCACAGCGCAGAGGGGCACAATTGTCTTTATTGTTTAAAGACAAAGGAAGAGTTGTTTTTGATTACCTTACAGAAAACGGTGTGGTAGCAGACTGGCGCGAACCAAATGTAATCCGCATTGCTCCGGTACCAATGTATAACAGCTTTGAAGACGTATACCGTTTTGTAAGTTTGTTCAACACCTTTCCCGGATAGACACCTTACTTAACACTATTTTTATAGAAAAAGCGCAGCATAAATATTCCCTTATGCTGCGCTTTTTCCATAGGATTGCCGGGAGGATACAAAACCAAGCGAAGCAGGCAAGGAACAATACCGGCTTAACTCTGCATGTCTTTAAGACCGGCTATCCGCAATTGGCGATTATTTACAAAAGCATGTATCCCTATTTTTACTTTCCATTTTGTGGCAGGGTTAATTCTATTTGTGTTCCGGATAAATGCCCGGATTGCACCAACATTTTTCCGTCCATAAGGTGCACACGGGCATTTATATTTTTCCAGCCAATCCCTTTAGCCTTTTCTATCGCACCTTCCTCCAATCCACGACCATTATCTTTAATCGTGATCATCAGGCTTTGTTCTGCTTTTCTGGCCGACAAATGAATCTGGCTTGCCTGTGCATGTTTAGTCATATTATGCACGACTTCCTGTACAATACGATAAATCGACAATTCGTTCTGTTTGCTAAAAACGATATTGCGTATCTCTTCGGGAATGTCCGTATCCATTTTCGTCTCACCCAATGCATTTATTTCATCCGAAAGGCTTTCCAATGCCGGAACAATGCCAAAATGCAGGGCTTCCGGGATGAGGTTATGCGATACGTTTCTGACTTCTTCAATGGTTTTATCAACCATATCTTGCGTTTTTTGCAGCTGCGGAACATCCAGGCTTATCGTAGATAAATTCATCTTTACTAATGAAAGCATCTGCCCCACACCATCATGCAGATCGCGGGCGATGCGGATCCGCTCTTGCTGCTCTCCTTCAAACAGGGCTCTGGAAGCAATTTCTTGTTGCAGGAATATATCCTGTTGTCTCTTTTGCGCCTGTTTATACCTGATATTGCGATAGAAAAGATAAACTGCGATCACCAATAATACAAAGGCCAGGCAAGCCATAAGCAACCAAGTGTTTCGCTTTGCAATGGCAAATCCTTGTTGCTGGATGAGTTTTTGTTTTTTCTCCGTTTCATATTTTACATTCAGCTCAGACAGCTGATTGTTGCGTGTGACATTGATGACCGAATCGCGGTAATTACCGTATCGCTCGTAACTCGTCAATGCCTCTTTTAAATTTCCAGTTTTAGCATAGTACTGATACCTGGCGTAGTAATAATCTTCGATCTTACTGTTATCTTCAACGAGCGGCAATAAGGCCGCACAGCTGTCCAGATAGGCCTTAGCCTTATCTGACTGACCGCTGTTGAGATAGGCTCCACTCAGGGTAATATAAGAAGTGAACCAGTTTTTCGTATCACTTTTGGCGCCGATATAACGAATACCCTGCAACATGTATTGAATCCCTTTTTCGGCATCACCGATTTCAAAATAAATGGCTCCCAGATTTTTATATCCTTTAAAAAGACCGATAGAATCATTGATAAGCAGCCTGTTTTTGATCGACTCGGTGAAGAAGTGCAGGCAGAGCGAATCGCGCTCTTGCATATAATACACATTCGCCAATGAGTTATAGGCATCAGCAAGCCCTTTTTTATCCCCCAGATTTTGGAAACTCGTTATCGCTTTTTCTGCGTATACAATCGCCTGCGGATAATTTTCGGTTTCATGATAGGTAGCCGAAAGGTTATTGTAATTGGTTGCGGCAATGGAAGCATAGCCCCTCCGCTCTGCCACCGCAAGAGAAGCAAAGAAAGATTTGGCCGCCATTTCAAAGTTGCCCGTTTCAAAATAGCGGTTTCCGGCATGCGATACCTCCTGTGCATAAACAGCAGAATCGATGCCTGTTTTTATGGCCCGGTCTTTTTGTGCAAATAAGCCTTGGCTTAGGATACAACAAAACAGCACCAGCAGATTGTTTCGTTTTTTCATTTGTGTACGGATCATGATTCTGTGATGTTTATATTCAAAAATACAAGCTCTTTCTTAATACATTAAAAAAATTATCATCCCGTAGTTATATTTATTAATAAGCACTTACAAGACTTATCAGCAAACGCATTTACAATTTACGGCTTTGACCTAATCAGCTATGCCCGACAAATAATAGTAGAAAGGGATTCATTTTTCCTATAATTAGCTATCGCAAATAATAATGGTTTTCTTTTATTCATTTTCCGGCGCAACGGTTTCAATAGTTGATGTTCTAGCATTCTTTCCATGCTTTTTTCCGACAGCAAAAAGAATAAAAGGCTAATACATAAGTATAGCTATCGAATGCGGCTTTCTTCATACTTTATCGTTTTTTATCAATAACAAAATTATAAAGATTCAAAATCCTGACAATAGGGTGATCTCATCAAATATCGTAGGTATATATACCTATGTACACCTTCCGAATCCATAAATAGTGTATAAAAAACAGATCAGCAAACACCTTATGTAAAAGAATTAAAGATGAGGCCATAAGGACTGCAAACAAACCCAAAATGACGCTTCTAACACTTTAACAATAAGCACTCTATATCATTTATAGCCTTTCGAATATTGTGTACATTTAATTAGCAATACTTTAGGAATGGATACGCCTCCGGCAGCAAAAAAAATAAAGCAGATGTCGTAATTTAGTAGTTCACTCTTTAAATATGTGATTATGAAAATATTAGAGCATAAAGTAGCCTTAGTAACCGGAGCCGGTTCCGGCATAGGGCTTGCCGTAGCGCTGGCTTATGCAAAAGAAGGTGCAAAAGTGATGATATCTGATATTAATGAATCGGCGGGGCAGGAAGCGGTGAACCAAATTGAAGCTGCAGGTGGTACCGCCGCTTTCTTTAAAGCGGACAGTGCGCTTCCGGAAGATAATGAAGCCCTGGTTCAGGCAACGGTTGCACAATTTGGCCGCTTAGATATTGCTTGTAATAATGCCGGAATCGGTGGAGAAGCTGCGCTGAGCGGGGACTATAGCCTTGATGGTTGGAAAAAGGTAATTGATATTAATTTTAACGGAGTCTTCTACGGATGCAAATATCAATTGCTGGCCATGGAAAAAAACGGAGGAGGTGCTATTGTAAATATGGCTTCGATACACGGTATGGTAGCAGCCCCTATGTCTCCGGCTTATACCTCTTCTAAACATGCAGTGGTTGGGCTCACTAGAAATATTGGGGCAGAATATGGCGCAAAAAACATTCGTTGTAATGCCGTTGGTCCGGGTTATATTGACACGCCACTACTGGCTAAACTCAGTCCAGACCACATACAGGCTTTGATCAGCAAGCACCCTATGGGCAGGCTGGGCAAAGCAGAAGAGGTGGCGGAACTGGTCGTATTCCTTAGTTCGGAGAAGTCTTCGTTCATGACCGGAGGATATTATCTGATTGATGGCGGTTATACGGCAGTATAATCGTTGAACCGACATAAAAACACCCTAAGAATTCTTATTGACTCCTTAGGGTGTTTTTATGTGTTGCATTACCTAATGTTCCGCAAGGCTTAAAAGCTTATAAGGGCTACTTCACGTATATCTTTTTCCAATCCGCATTTGCATCAAACCAATTGAAGCCCTGTTCTGAATCTGAACAGAGATATTCCCCACTCCAGTTTCCATCTATCGAGAAGAAGTTGAAATTATCATTTGCCTTTACGAAGTATCCGATCCACTCCCGCTTCATAGAAAAATACAGGTATACCATATCATTGGCACTAATCAGAAAACCTATTGCATCTTCGTTCTTGTCAAATACATACTTCCCGGCCCAAGCATCTTTGCCGGTATTCGCGGCACCTCCATAGTTCGGATTAATCCGCCAGTTGTATTTAGGATTCAGGTCAGCATTGTATTTGGGATTGATGTCGGAGTTATATTTTGGATTAATCGCCGAGGTATAGGTCGGATTGATCGCTGCATTAAATTTCGGATTAAGCGTTGACGTATAAGTCGGATTAATTCGCGTATTATATTTCGGATTGATACTGGAGGTATAATCCGGATTCAACTTTGCATTATACTTCGGATTGATTTTAGTATTGTATTTAGGATTTAAATCTGTAGGGATATATTGCCCGCGGGCATGCGCCAGGGAGCAAAGCATACTTATAAGCAATATAATGTATTTCATAATTAGATTTTGAGCATAAAGATTTTGAGGTAATCATATAATACTATAGCATAACGCTATTTCTATAAGGTGGGATAAAGATATAAAAAAATACTCCTATGAACCAATAAGTCCTTTCTTAAGCCCTATTGGCATTAATTTTCGTCCTTTTGCGTAAGCCTTAAATTGCCATTTAAAGCCCTTGTATTGAACCCTTTCAATACATTTTCACCAGACCCAATAAACTAAAATGACGTTGCTTTTTTTTACCTATCTTTATTTAACTACAATCAAACCTAAGTATCAAAAACATACTGTTCATATCAATTCTTTTGCTGGGTTTATACCCCTGTGCACAAGCCCAATCTTATGTAAAACGAAATACGTTTACAACAAATGAAGGTTTGCCCAGCAATCATATTTATGATATTACCGAAGACAATAAAGGTTTTTTATGGATCGCAACTGACAATGGGGTTTCGCGTTTCGATGGCAAATACTTTCAGAATTTCTCGGTGAGGGAGGGTCTTCCCTCAAACGAAGTATTACAGGTTTTAAAAGACGGCGATGGTCATATCTGGATCAATTGTTTTAAACAAGTCCCTGCTTATTTTGATGAAATTAACGGTCGTTTTGTACCCATTAAGAACCACTCCAGCCTGGACATTATTGCTAAATCCTTACTCGTTGCAACCCATTTAGCGGATGGTTCTGTAAAATTTTACAACTACATCGGTTATGTCACTTTTAAAAACAAGCAAATAACCGATTATCAATTCATGGTACAAGATAGAATAATCATTAAAAATGAATCTATAGATCTAAGGTTGAAACATTACAACAACGGAGCTTATTGTAGCTACCTTTATGCAAACAATCAACTACTGGATAGTATTGTACTGAAATCAAAAAACTTCTTCATAAAGACACACTTTCACGAAAATGAGATTTTTCAATTCACCAGGAAAAATAAAATCTACAAAATCTACAAAATAAATATACGGCCTCTTTCTTATCAATTGGATTCGCTGAATATTCCCGAAAACATTACCTGGTATAAGTTTGTGGCACATAATATGATTATTACGAGCCTGGGAGGCAATGTATATATCTACAATAAAAATAATTTTTCTTTTATCACCAAATTAGAAGGCGATGTTAAGGCCAATTGCGCTTATGTCGATAAATTTAAAAAGATTTGGGTCGGTACATTAGATGAGGGACTGGTCTACTACGACAACAATAAAATCAGGACAATTGCGATTCCGCCAAATTATGTCCGGCCAAATTTTTTAAGCATCTCCATCAACAATAACAAGGAATTATTTGCAGGAAACTATTACGGACAGGTCTTAAAAGTAAAAGGCGGCCAATTTAGCAGATACGAAAATCAATATGAAAATTATCAAACCTGGATCAGAAAATTAATCTGTATCAACAATGATATTGTAACGGTTAATGATAGAGGCTACAACATTAATTTCAATCAGAACAAACAGATTCTAAATGCACAAAACACTCCCACAGTCTTAAAGGACGCAGTATCGATTAATGATAGTACAATTGTTTTGGGCACGATTTCCGGTTTGATCGCCTTGAACTTAAACACCGGTAAAACCAAAAGTTTAGATAGTGATCGGGACCGCGCGCTGAATTTGGTAACCACAGATGGGAATTTGATTTATTATATCGGAACGAAAGGATTGTATAGGTATAATATCGCAAAAGATACCTCCATTTTCATTCCGCTGCCCCCTTCATGTATCAATGAAAATTTATCCGTTTTAGCTGCTGCTGCGGACCATACCTTGTGGGCGAGCTCACGCAGAGGGGATTTATTGATTTTCAAACACGATACGGTATACGCCATCATAAAAGAGAATGCAACCCTTCCTGAAAACATTACCTGCATGCTCGCGCATCAACAGAAAATATGGATTGGAAGCAAAAAAGGTATTGCCGTTTTAGCATATTACTTTGTGGACAATAAACTTCACTATACGATAAATACAATTTCGAAGAATGATGGTTTACCCTCTAATACTATTAATGCTCTGGTGGCCCAAAATGACACTGTTTATGCCGCAACAGAAAATGGTATTGCGCTCATTCCGGCAAATTATCAAAACCCAAAATTTGAAATTAGACCCGAATTGACGGGCATTAAAATAAATCAGGTTAGTATCCCAATCGCACAAAATTACAAGCTGGAAAGTAATCAGAACAACATTACCCTTCAATTTGCCGGCATTGAGCTGAGCGGGCATTTCAAAGCTATTCAGTATCGTTTGAATGAGGATACAAAATGGGGTACCTTGGATGGAAACACCTTAAACATTCAATTAAACAGCGGGCATCACACGATTTACATCCGGGCAATTGATGCCAACAATCAGGTTAGCAAACAGATACTGCAACTCCATTTCTCTATTAAGACCCCATTTTACCAGGCTATATGGTTTTGGATCCTGATCGCAAGTGTTATAACGGCAAGTGTTTTAAGGTGGTTTAACTGGCGGAGGCTAGAAAAACAGAAGGCTATTTACGAGCAGAAATTAGCTTTAGAATTGCAAAGAAAAAAAATAACTGCCGATTTACACGATGATATCGGGGCTACCTTAAGCAGTTTGCAACTGAACAGTGCCGTAGCAAACCAATTGATTCATACGGATACCAACCGAACCAAAGACATCTTACATAAAATTGAAGATCAATCTCAAAGTCTCGCTGATAAAATTGGTGATATTATCTGGAGCATGAAGCCCGGAAAAGATGAGTTCATGACGATAGGCAGTCGCATCAAAAACTTTGCCAATGACATTTTAGGTTCCGGTAATATGGATTATAAAATAATCATAGACCCTAATATCAACAAAACAATACAAGACATTACGACGCGAAAAAACATCGTACTGATTACAAAGGAAGCCCTCAACAACATCGCAAAATATAGCGATGCTTCCGAAGCATTTGTCTGTATCGAAATCAAAGGCACGCAAATCGAATTGTTGATCCGGGATAACGGAAATGGATTTGATGTTTGTGACCAAAAAGGAAATGGCCTGGCAAATATGCGGATCAGAACAGAAGAGCTGAATGGCTTGTTTACTATTGAGTCTGCTCCGAAAAAAGGAACGGTTATTTTGGTGACCATTCCACTTGTCCCTTAATTTAAGGACATGGAATTGCTTATATTATTCCTATATTTATGAAATGAGTATCCGGATCTTTATATATGATGACAGTACTGAACGAAGAGACAGTTTAAAGGCGCTCTTAAGCCTCGATGAACAGCTTGTCGTTGTCGCAGAAGCGCCTAATTGCATCCATGCAATACAAGATATAGAAAATTATTTTCCTGATGTAGTACTTATGGATATCAACATGCCCGAAGTGGACGGCCTGGAAGGTCTAAAACGAATCAAAAATAAATTTCCGGAGGTTAAGGTTTTAATGCAGACAGCTTACGATGACAGCGAAAAAATATTTACAAGTTTAAAAAATGGCGCGAGCGGTTATATTTTAAAAAATGACAAACCCCAACGTATTCTTCAAGCGATTGATGAGGTTTTTAAAGGAGGAGCCGCTTTGAATCCTGCCATTGCGCAAAAGGTATTAGATTACTTTAAACCTGCTCAACGTACTACATCATTAAGCCCTAAAGAAAATGAAGTTTTATCTTTACTGGCTGAGGGTTTAAGCTATAAAATGGTTGCCGACAAACTGGGTGTGAGCTATACAACCATCAATACGCATACCAAACGAATTTACGAAAAACTACATATCTCTTCAATTGGTGAGGCTATTGCCTATTATTATAAACACCTGCAGTAAGCACTGTTTTGAAAGCTGTATATAAAAGCGCTTATAGTCGTATCAATAAAGCCTCATAAAAATATGCTGCTCATAAGCAGCAGTGCTTATCTGAACATATTCCCCCACTTTCTCAGATACCCGAAATCCCTATTTTTAGGGATTTTTTTTCTGCCCAATAAGCTCATTTTTGTGGTATTGATAATCCTTAAAACAATAGAAATTTATGAAAAACACAAAATCCAAGGCCACCACTCTATTGGCGATCGCCCTATTAGGTACAGGCATTATTTCCTGTAAAAAAGCAGCAAGCCCGGTGCCTGCAAAAAGTAAAGACGAGGCATCCAGTACTCAGCTGACACCTGTTTACATGGCAGGTATCATGTCCTGGCGGTATGTTGCGAGTTCCCAGACGGTGGAGTTCCCTTATTACCAGTTTTACGGTCTTTCCACAGGCATAGGTTTTACGGGTTCGACCAGTAGTTATGATGTATCTGCAAGCAGTCCCAAAGCATTTGGTGCTACCAAGAAATATAAAGTTTTTGTTTATCAGAATTCAAACGGCGGATGGTTTATAAATCATAGCTTCTGGGGTGAGCACCTGCTTGTAAATGCCGGAACAGGCACGCTATTTAACAGACCAATAGATGAGGTCGAAATAAACCCGGCAACCGGAGAGACTTATGCCGTAGTCGTCAACTTTTCAAATGTAGAACTATACCATCTTAATCACAATACTGGAGACGCTACCCTAGTGGGCACCTTGTTTAACAGTGCTTACAAGAATAGGTACAAATCCGGCTCTATTGCTTTTGTGCCTGATGGCAATGGTGGTTACAATATGGCATTTACCCATGAGTCAGGGGTATATACGGCAAACGGGCTGACGATGTGGGTATATAATATTTCGGGAACAACAATGAGTATTGCAGCCTCTTATATCTTCCCTACTTCAGGCATACCAGGCGCGCAGACCGGCAACCTGAACACCACTTATGGCAATGGGACTTTTTATATTGCACGCGACGGGGGCAACCTGTATAGCCTTCCGTTTCCATTTGTCAGCAACAGTGTTGCAAGCTTGGTACTCAACGCATCGGCTTATGAGAATAAATATGATTTTGGTTACTGGGAAAGTCGCTAGAAACCGGATTGCTATACTATTAAAAGAGCCATACGGTGTATGGCTCTTTTAATAGTATAGGGAAGAAGTATGAGTATCCAATCTGCTAAAAAAGAGCATTCGATACCGCATCGCGAGCAGCTACCGGGCACCGTTTATAAGACAGAAAATATATCGTAAAACACCAATTCATTTTTTCTTTCCGGCCGATTTACCTTATTATCGAAGCAAGGTAATTTCCCCTTTAAAATTGTTCACCGTCCCATCCAAAAATAAAATGGATATACTGTAAAAATAAACGCCCTGATCAAGTGGTTTTCCATTTATAACAGAGGTCCCATCCCATCCGCTATTCAGATTAGCCGTTGAATGTACAATTTGTCCATACCGGTTATACACCCTGAATTCAGCCGTGTTATAGGCGCGTTCTAATTTCAATTTTGGCACAAACACATCATTCCTGCCATCACCATTCGGCGTAAAGGCATTCGGCATCATCACCTCTTTGCTATAAGCTTTCAACTTAATCGGAATCATCACGCTGTCTGCGCAACCTTCTATGGAACGTCCGAAAACTTTAAGGTTTTGCGGCTGTGTGGCCGACAGGTATTGCTGTTTGGCTGTTTGTACCGGAAAAAGGTTTGCCGGGTGCCAACTCAGCACTTCAAAATTACCGTCAAACTCATCGGATACCGCTATATTAAAACGCTCCATTTCATAAGGGTCTTCTGGATCTACAGTATAAAGCAGATTAAATCGATTCACCGTAATATTAAATTGTCTATACACGCTGTCGCAGCCGAGCGTATTGTATAAGGTATCTGTTTCAACGGTTGATGTTGTGTATCGTATGCCATTCAGCCAAACCGCATCACAGCCTGACGTATCTATCTGAACCAGACGCGCATTATTGTGGATGGTAATTCTGATTTCTTTATAAAGGCTATCACAACCCCCTACAGCGTACAATGTATCATACAATGTAGTGCTTTGTGTATAAACCCGATTGTTGTACGTAAGCTGTTTACAGGAATCTAAATGCGTTATCGATATTTGAGGTGCATTGCGTACAGTTAAGTTTAAGGTGACGATGCTGTCGCAACCGCCGGATCCTGCCAGGGTATCCGTAGCAGTGTAATTGCTTGCGGTGTACGTGATCCCGTTAAAAGTATAGGATTGTCCATAACAAACCGTTGCCGTTTGTATTCCTGCCGGCGCAGGATTTATGTGTACCGTCATGGTCTGTGTACCGAGCGCGCATTGCCCCGCGGCCGGAGTGAAGGTATAGGTAGTCGTCGCTGTATTGTTAATGGCAGGACTCCAGCTACCCGTTATACCGTTATTGGAAGTCGAGGGTAAAGCCATCATGGTCGCACCACTGCAATAAGGCGCAATTTGGGTGAATAAAGGTGTAGCTATGGGTTGCGGTGAAATGAAAACTTCCTGCATAATATTTATGGCACAACAAGGATTTGTAAAGGCACTGATAATCCTTACAGTGGAATCTCCGGTCACATTATTGATATTTATCGTTGCTGTACCGGAACCGTTGGTCACAACGGTATCAAGCAATAACTGACCCAGTGCACTTTGATTATTAACATTGTACACTACCGAAGTACCGGGCGCTGAAGTTAAAGCAATGACGGCATCATCACCCATACAAACAGTAGCTGGAGGATTGATCAAAACGCTTTGAACAGAACACGACGATTTACTACTGCCTAAAATGGAAGTCCCGTTAAGAACCCTAAACGTACCGCCGGCGTGTGTGGCACCGCCCAATACAAGCCGGAGCACAACACTATCGTTTGCAGGGATACAAAAATCTGTTTGAAAGGTTATCGTCTCATTATTGGTGCTGTTAAGATATCCCGTACCAATAAGGCTGTTTACCCCGGTAGCCGGAAACAGAAGATAGGCCTTAAAATAGGTCGGTCCGGTATTACTTCTACGGGCGACAAACGAAAACTGGGTAATATTTAAGGAAGTAGTGGCATCTGTTTTGATATAGGAAGATATATATCCAAGTGGATTGCCATTTAGATTCTGAGAATTGTACCCGTCACTTGCACTTTGATAAGTACTGTTACTATACCTTCTCCACTGAGAAAAAGTAAGCCCTGTACCGGCTGGAAGACTGGCAAAATTTCCATGCGGTGAGGCATCAACATAACCACTCCAGGTAGTAGCAGACAATGGTGTTTGCGCATAAATGAATGTGCTAAAACCCATAAGAAACAGGCTAAAAAAAAGTAGTATATACTTCATAAAATCGCTATTATAATAATTACAAAATAGTTTGTCGGCTAAGGTAAACGTCAAGCATTACCGGAACATGTCCTTTATATTATCTTTTATTAAATCACATGAATAGGTATTGTTACCAAATTCAAATTTTTACACTTCAATCAGACGAAGAAAAATATGCAGCGATTTCCTACATGGAAATTCGAATTGCTCGCTAAAAAATCGAAACAAACACTACCTCAACAAGTAGTGATGTCATAAAGCAGTCGATAAAACAATATAGCACCCGCTCGACATATGAGTATCTAAAGTGGGCAACCATCCCGATAGTGTTGATATTTAATTCATAAAACATTGAGTTAATTTTTTATTCATTTAGGTTTAACAAGCACATAACATATATGAACAATATTTGCAATGCCTAAAACATTTCTCAACATGATGAAATTCCACACGGGATCGATTACAACATCTCCCTCAGTGCCTTCAAAAAGCACTGCCGAAACTCGAAAGACAAGCTCACGCTTGTCGAAACTGAAAGTTATTGCCGGAGTAGCATTCATGATGCTGACATCGTCTTTAACCGCCTCTGCGACGCTCATTAACAGTACAGTCACCTGTACACAGACCACCACTGCTACCACATCTTGCGTAAATGGTTTTTATGCAAGCGGCTGGAACTCTAACAACGGAAACTGGACGTACGCGCTGAACACTACAGGGTTTACAGGCATCACCATGAATTTTAATACCAGCTCATCTGGTACCGGGCCAACTAAAGGCTATGTTTATTATAACATTGGTGCAAGTGATGTACTGGTGGATAGCTATTCGGTAAACACAAGCTGTGCACTAAAGACATTTACCCTTCCTACGGCTTGTAATAATAAAGCCAATTTGCAAATCAAATTGAAGATGATCAATGCCTCGGCAGCGGGCGGCACCAATCGTGTTCCGTCTAATGGTGTATTTGACGGAACGAATACAAGCGGCTGTTCAGGAACCCCTACAAGCGGTACAGTGAGTAGCAACAAAACGGCTATCTGCGGTGCTGATTCTGTATTGTTCACCCTTGGTGGTGCTGCAAGTGGTACAAGTATCAGTTACCAATGGCAATCATCTCCGAATAATAGCAGCTGGAGCAACATTGCGGGTGCTACTGCACTTACCTACAAAGGTTTTGTATCTGCATCAACTTACTACCGTGCGGTAACAACTTGTGCCGGTTCTGGCTTATCTGCCAATTCTAATGCACAACTAGTAACGGTAAATGCACTTCCTTCGGTAAATCCTATCACAGGCGGCAGCAGCTCACCTTTATTAATTGGCCAAACTGTTAGTCTATCTAACACGACAGCCGGTGGTGTATGGAGCAGCAGCAATACTTCTGTAGCGACTGTTAATACATCCGGTTTAGTAACAACAGTAAGCGGCGGTACCGCAGTCATTAAGTACACTGTTGAAGCTTCTGGTTGTGAAAATGCAGCTACAACTAATGTAAATGTTGTATGGCCTAATACTTTGGCCTTGTATGCCGGCTACAACGGCAGCAATACCAATGTAATCACTATTGCCGGTGAAACTTCAGGTGCTTTAACCGCACATAATTTTACGGTATTAGACACCCCATCTACACCTTGTGCTTCCGGTGGATTAAGTGGTTTGAATATACTGCCTTCAGTAACGGCTTTCAACAGCGCTACAGGACCTTACGTTTCCTATGTATTGACGCCTGATGCCGGTAAAGCATTAAACATTACCCGTATTACTGCTAAAACACGCGAATCTGATTCCTCTGCATTAAAAGCACGTATTGCTTACCGTGTTAACGGTGGAGCTTGGATAGACGAGAACCGCGATGTGACACAAAGCAGAGGTGGTAACTGTGGTGCTAACTCTAATGTATGGGATTTCACTTTGAATGGTGCTAACCCTACAGTAAATGGCATTACCGGTACATTGGAAGTTGCTGTATTCCCTTATGCAACCGCTACCAAATATGGTACTTTCCAATTAAACAACCTTGAGGTATATGGTACGATCACCACTGCCGCTGTTTGTGCAGGTACTCCAGGTGCAGGTGCAGTTACACCTGCTGCAGTGAACATTTGTGATAGTGGTTCCCGTTGGTTGAACTTTGCAGGAGATGCAGGTTCAGGTATTACGTACCAATGGCAGAAATCTACAGATAATGTAAACTTCACGGATATTTCCGGTGCTACTGCCGCTACTTACAATACAGGTAATTTGATTGCAGGTGTTGCACCGGCAATTAACTATTACCGTGTAAAAACAATCTGCTCAGGTTCTGGTTTATCATCATTCTCTCCTGCTGATACTGTAAATGTAAACACTACAGGAAGCCTGGGTGCCTTTACCGCTCCTGACTATCTGCATATCGGAACACCGGTTACCATTACAGCACCCGTTAGCGGTGGTAAATGGAGCAGCAATGATATGAGTGTAGCTACTATTGACAGCCTTAGCGGTGTTGCGACACCACACATCCCTGGTGATGCCGTATTTACCTACAGCAAAACAACTAACGGATGTACTGCGCGCAGCAGAGATACCGTAAATGTGATCTATCCTAATACAATCGCTGCATACATTGGTAAAAACGGAAAAAGCACTGTCGTAACCACTGCAAGCGGTTATACCGCTACCGCATTGGTAAATGCAGGATTTGATACCACACAGAAATGTACCAACGGAGGATTAAGTGGTTTGAAAAAAGATGGTTTGATGACCTATTCTGACTTAGGGCCTCATGTATCTTTCACATTAAATATCGGCAGCAGCACACCTATTGACATTACCGGTTTCTACGCTACCCTGCGTCGCTCAAACTCTGGTATAGCTAAAGCACGCCTGGCTTATAATTTAGATGGTAGCTTCTGGTTTGACGGTGGTGAATTAAATGTATTGGCTGATGATTGTGGTTATAGTTCTGCAGTACTGTCTCATTCAGATTTGTCCTTCCTTACTGGCCTGATCAATTCTAATCAAGTTGAATTTGCTATTTATGGTTATGGCCCAATTGCTAATGGTGGTACTTTACAAATCAATGCAATTGATATTACAGCCAGTGGTTCTTCGGTATATTTATCTAAGAAAATACCGCTTAGTATCCTGGCAGGTGATGCAGTAACTATTTATCCTAATCCGGCTACTAATGTATTGAACATTACAGCTCAGGAAGCGGTGAATGTAACCATCTTCAGCATTGAAGGAAAACAATTGATGAATGCAGCGAAGGCGACATCGGTTGATGTAAGCCGCCTGGCAGCCGGAACATATATGGTTCAGGTACGCAGCGCAGCAACGAATACTTTAATTAAAACTTTAAAATTCTCTAAACAATAAGGAACATAAAAACCATATTGTTTTATCTGATTACACAACCTCTTTCCAGAGGTTGTGTAATCTTTTTACGTGCATCAATTTTCCTTTCCGTTTTGCTTACCCAAAGAGATAAAATTTAAGTAAAGAGATTTCAAAATCATAAAAAAATGATCAAATATTATAAAATTCTATTCTTCCTATTCAGTCTGATACCTTTTCTTGCTCAAGGACAAACAGACACCATTGCCTTCTGGACTTTCGAAAGCCAGTCAGGGCAGCAATTAATTACACCACCCAATATCTATGGGCCTTTAAGCCCGGAACAAGGTATTGGTACCTTAACAAGCTTGCATCAAAATGGTGCCTATGCCGCCACTTTCGCTAATCCCGGAAACGGCACACCCAAGTCTTTAAACATTAACCGGTGGACCACCATTGGCGATTATATTCAATTTAAAGTAAATACTACCGGCAAATCAACTATTCGCATCGCATTTGAACAAGGAAGTGCCAGCGCAAATGGCCCGAGCGATTTTAAGGTATCCTACAGTACAGACGGTATCACCTTCACCGATCTGCCCGCAGGCAGTTTTCAACAAACCGCTTCTTTAACCGGCGACTGGACTGCTGCGAATTATGTACAAGGATTTACTAAAAGTTTTAACCTCCCCGCTGCTTTAAACAATATGGCCAATGCCTATATCAGGCTGTCTACGACTTCGCTGGCAAGCGTGTCACCCGGCGGTTTAGTCGCTCCGGCAGGTAATTCCCGCTTCGACAACATCCTTATTACCGGCATCTCTACGGTCACTACCTCCCAAATTACCAATGTAGCGACCAATGACTCGTCATTTTGTAATGCAGCTGCCAATAGCTTTTCGGTATCTTTCAATACCACCGCCACCATCCCTACTACTTACACCGCTGAGCGCTCCGATGCATCGGGTAGTTTTGCTGCACCTGTCGTGATCGGCAGTGGTACGGCATCGCCCATAGCCGCCACAATTCCGGCCGGAACAGCAGCAGGCAGCAATTACCGTATCCGTGTGGTAGCAACGGGCAGCATCAGTCAAAACACAGCTGGCCCAATAGTGATAGATCCCGCCATATCTATATCCTTGCAGCCCTCCGGCTTTACGGTGTGCGAGGGCGCTATCGTTAACTTCGAAATGCAAAGTACCAATGCACAAACATTTCAGTGGTTATACAACGGTAGTCCCGTAGCCAACAATTCATGGACAAACTCTTACAACCTATCTGCGGCTTTGCCAAGCGATGCAGGAAACTACAGCGTAGCGCTGACCAATGGAGCCTGTGCCGATACGACGAACAATGCAGTCATAGTGGTGAACCCTGGTACGATACCCAATAACACCACGGTAAGCGGCTTGCGATTTTTGAGCTCCGGGAGTTATTTTCCGGTTATCGCCAACAACGGCAGTTGTGGCAGATTAGCGATGATTAAGGCACTCAACAATACTTTGGGTAACACTACGGTTACCGTTACAGCAGGGGCTCCGCAACAAGCAGGAACCAATGGCCCCTGGTATGTGGGGCGTTATTACAATCTTAACGCCGCTACCCCGCCAACGGGTAATGTAGCCCTAAGCCTTTATTTCAGTCCGCAGGACTGGATCGCCTACAATCAATCTGCCCCGGTTGCGCAGCAGATAGTGGTCAACCAAACCGCGCAAACATTAGGGAACTTATATTTCTCCAAACTGACCAATGTTAATGATCTGGGAACGGGCAATGGGGTATTACTCACACCCGATTCGGTACGTTTTCAAAACGGATACTGGAAGGTGAGTCTAACGGTGAATGGCTTTAATAATCTCTCTACTTTCTATGCACATGGAAATAATTTTGCGCCTTGTGCCACACCAACGATCAGCATTACGGAGAGTATCAACAATATTTGTTCCGGCACAACCGTAAGTTTTTCTGCGGTAGTAACCAATCAAGGCACGGCTCCGGGCTATCAATGGCAGGTGAATGGCACGAACGTTGCTACGGGCATATCATACAGCTATACGCCTGCAAACGGCGATATTGTAAGGTGTATCCTGACCAATACAAACTGTTTTAATCCGACCACAGCAACCAGCAATGTTATTACGATGCAGGTAAACGCCACTGTAACGCCAGGTATTGTGATCTCGACCAGCAACCCCACTTCCTGTTCGGGTGCACCGGTAAGCTATACAGCTACACCGAGCAATGGCGGTACAAGTCCGGTCTATCAATGGAAGGTAAATGGTGCTAATATGGGAAGCAATAGCCCAAGCTTTGATTATACACCCGCTAATGGCGATTTAATCTCCTGCGAATTAACGAGCAATGCCCCTTGTTTGACCACCAATATACCTGTGCTCAGTAACACCATCACCGCAAATGTAAGCAGCATTATTACCGCGGCGATCAATGTGACCGCCAATCCTTCAAGCAATGCCGTTCCCGGTACGCCGATTGTTTATACGGCTAATGTGTCTGGTACAACCGTTTACCGCTTAGAATGGTATGTGAACGGACAACTGATCCAACAACAGCAAAGCCCTGATCATACTTTTACAAGCACTGCAGCGGCAGTACCCGATACCGTTTATGCTGTATTAAAAGTAAATGGATGTTTTACCGATTCCGTTTATCAATCTAATAAAGTAGTGGTGTCTTCTGCCACCGGTATTCCTAAGCTTAGTGCTGAGGTAGGATTAAGATTTTATCCAAATCCTGTTTTGAATCAATTGACGGTTGCGGTGAATCAAGGCGAATTAAAATCCGTGCAATTAATTAATACGATAAGTCAAACCCAGCAGATAGAACAAACCATAACCAATCAAAAGCAGGTAGTGAATTTGTCCCGTTTTGCATCGGGCATTTACTATGTAAAAGTTCTGGTAAAGTATCAGGGCAAAGATTACATTATTGTGGAGAAAATTATTAAAGATTAGAAAAAGACATCAATCATAACATCTTATGTAAAAAGAGCAAGCTACTCACTATGGGTAGCTTGCTCTTTTTACATATATCAAGTGTACCCGATAGTAAGCACCTGTATGCTTTCAATATATTTGAAAAGAGGATAAAGAAGCACTCCCCGAAGACAATCCCTCTTCTTCTTTGCTCCTATACAATCAGGCCAAATTTTTGCGGATACAACCCTACTCAAGTACCAAAAATCAGTGCATAAAGACTAACAAATTTCTTAGTTATAATAAACATCTTTTTCTTCTTTTTTGCCCGGCAGCTAACTAAAAAAAATACCTGAAATTTATGCACTACGTCGTATAATGGCGTAAGCTCGTGCTACTTTTACATTATAGAAACGGAGCACAATAATCTGAAATTGCATCTTTCTTAAACAGGACAAAACACCCTCATCACCATTGTACCTTGTAAGAAAATGCCTTTCTGAATCGCCCTGCCATTGTCGTATTTATTAGACCGGTCGTACAGGCACCGGCAGGGCATTGTATTTCCGTTTCCAACCATTATAAACCTTAAAATCCAAACATCATGTCCGTAATTATTGTAAGCGCATCCGCTACCCTCAACACCGCTTATTTTGCCGCCGGCAACGTCTATGAATTCCTTAACAACCACGATTTACAAACAGCCGCTATCACGCTGCCCGCCAATGTTACGCTCCGCTTTAAAGGCGGTAGTCTGGACAACGGTATGCTAATCGGTACCGATACCATTATCGAGGCCCCAAGAGCCCGGATATTTGGCAAGAACCTTGCTATTGAGCCTACAGGCACCTGGAAAGTTGACCGTGCCTACTCCGATTGGTTCGATTGCTACAAAGACGGGTACTATATCGACCCGGCGACCTTTACTTATAATGCCGGGACGGGCACCTATCAATACAAATATGCCGGTACCACTTTTAATGCCGGAGAGCTCTGCGGTGCAACATTTAACAATGATCGCTTTATGCTGCAGCAGCTCCTGAATATCGGCGCCTTGCACACTATTATTACCGAAGGGGTATACATGGTGGATAGTCTGGGTGGTACAGGAGAACACGTTGCCAATCAATTAACCTGGTTTGGCAAGAAAGGCCTCACCTTGGAAATTGAAGGGATACTGAAAATGATCCCCAACAAGCACAACAACTATAATGTGCTGCTGGTAGCCGAATGTGATAACATAACCCTTTGCGGTTCGGGAAAACTAGTCGGTGATCTGCCGGAACACCAAGGCACTGGCGGAGAAGCAGGCATGTGTCTGCAGGTCAATTCTACAGTAAACATGCATCTTGAAGACCTGACTTTCGAGCAGGGCTGGGGCGACGGTATCTATTATTCCTGGAGAAGGTATTACAGCCTTACCGATAAAAACAAACAGGAAAAACACACCTGGAATCAGGTCAAATGCTTGTACAACCGCCGCACGGGCTTCGCCGTCGAGAAAGGAGACTACCTGTCCATCAACAACAGCGACTTCAATTATACAGCCACGTTTAACGGTACCGCAACTTTCTCAGGTGTGGATATCGAACCATTTGGTAGCGACGATACGCCGCAACGTTATTGTAAGGAGATTCATTTCAACCAATGCCGTGCCAATTACAATAAAGGTACCGGCTTCCGTTTCGAGCGCTTAATGGGCGGCTCTGTCACCAATTCCGAGGCCTCATTCAATGGTGGCGCGGCGGTTGAAACCTTAGAATGTTACTTCGTTAATGAAGATAAAGTCTGGGGGGTGCATGTAACCGAAACCGACAGACGTTTCTTTAAAAATCACATCATCATAGATGCGAATACTTTCAAGGATAACTGGATTACGTTTGTCTCATCAAATAGTTCGGCCAATATCACGAACAACTTTATCCAGAATACGAGTATGGTGATGAATGGCGCATGGCAAGACTCTATCGTAGCCAACAATAAAGTGTTTAACACGGGTTATGTATTTTTTCTGTCGGGGCACCTGCGCAACCTGCTTTTTGAACACAACTACGTAGAGGGTATTGACTGCCCGAACGAAGGTACTGCAGCAGGCGATAGTGCCGCGATGTTTATCATCCGCCAATGGGGCACACCTGCAGACCATGTAAGCGACGTAGTTGTTCAAAACAACACCTTTAAATATGCCGGTGGCAAGATCATCTATGGCAGTAACGACAGCCAGCCGATGCCTTATCCTTCTGTAAAAAATTATCTGTTCTTTGTAGAAAACGGACCGACAGTAGAGAAGATCAAATTCCTGGACAACCACTTTGACGATGAGCTGTGGGCTCCGGAAATAAACACCAATGGATACACCTTGTTTGAAACAGCTGCAGATCCAAAAATCATTCAGCGCAGAACCTTCAGTGTAGCAGATCTGCAGAAAACCAAACACCTGATGAAAGGCGATATTATCGAAGCATATGGTCAGAAAGGTTTGGTAACGAGAGGTGGCTGGCTGGAGACTATTGGTACAACCTTTGCCAACAGTACCGCTTATGAGCGATACCAGATCATAAACGATGGCATGCAATCCGGTATGTCCCTGGTCGTTGGTGCCGGCACCACTGCAGCAGGCGGCGGATTCCCCTATGGTTACGGAGGAAGCGGAACTGCTTCAATCCGGCCAATCAATATCGATTACCCGGTAATCGTTTGGCAAAATCTGGGTACCTGCACCACGGGTGATCGTCCGACAGATTTCAATACACTGGGCAGAACCCTTGTAGAGATAAATCCGGGCGTATCCAGCCAAATGATCCAATGGGACGGATCGGCATGGGTAGTATTGTAAAGTGTTCCAAGTTCGTACACAGGCAGATGACTGTCTAAGCTAATGAAGTATTACAACGGTGTGTATACAGCGGATAATCTTCATCAGATACCCATTAAAAACGTGGCTGTCCGTATTTTCGGACAGCCACGTTTGATGTGCACACACTTGGCGCAGCGTTCTGAGGATTAGCGCACTGGTCGGCTGCATCTTTGCTCCTGAATAAATTTCCGCGCTGTTTCCTCTTATTAGCCCCAGACAATTTCTACTGTATTGACGCTCAATAACTATGCTATTACCAACAGCCAGACGAATGATTAGCAGCACCTGTAACAAGGTCTATTGATATCCAAGTGATTAAAAAAATAATCAAATATTACTAATTTATTTAAGACGTTTTTAACATTTTTTAATAATTACATGTAATATCTTTATATCTCACTAAAATTAAATATAACTTTTATG
The DNA here is from genome assembly GCF_003852495.1 of Taibaiella sp. KBW10. Lineage (GTDB taxonomy): Bacteria > Bacteroidota > Bacteroidia > Chitinophagales > Chitinophagaceae > Edaphocola. Next base: position 376,520 of record NZ_QAJI01000001.1, read on the forward strand.
AAAAAAGCCAATGTAACACCGAAAAAATTAGTGCTGTCTAAAAAAACAATTGCTGTTTTGAACACAAACACTAAACAAGAAAGTAACAACAACACTAAACCATCTTGTATTCCTGAGTGCTATTAAAAGATGATAAAATGCTTCAAAATCCCCACTATAATGTGGGGATTTTTTTATGGCAATAACACCATCTTTCTCCAATCCGAAAGGCTGCTATCGGATTGCTCCATTAAAACCAACCCAATGCCCGGCAGCCCCGTTAAAATACTTTGTTGCCCTTCACTTTCTTTGTTCTTTATATAGTCCAGTTGCTTAAGCGTTTCCTCCAGCCAATAAAAAGCGGTATGCTTATAAATGTCTGCTCCCGTTTCCGCATATAAAAAAGTAAATACACTAACCAGACCGCTTGTACCATGGCAAAAGAATGGATCGGATATTGCAGTTTCCGCAGACCTTATCCTTTGTGTAAGCCTACACCCTAATGCTTCGGCTTCATCAATATACCTTTGGTTCTGCAGATATTTACCTGCTACCGTCAATAAAATCAGGTAACCAAGATCCCCATAACACCAGCCTAGCCTTCCAGAAGCGCCGGCCTCTAGGCTAACACTGTTTATCAGCGATGGGAATATGGACAGTGTGCCCTCATAACCGGCTTCCTTTCTATAGCCCAGCATATAATCTATACTTTTTTCGACAAACCGCTTGGTAGACACCTGATAACCTAATTGCTTTGCCGCATGGATCAGTATCATTAACATGCCGCACTGCCCGTGCGCAAAGCTCAGGTTAAAATTGCCGGCAGCCTCGGCAGATTCCATTCGATTGACGATCAAGGGTGGAGAATGATGATAATATCGCGTCCTTATTTCTTTAAATATTTTTTTTGCATAGCGGTCTTTGCCCGTGACCTCTGCAAAGTACAGCAGTGTATGTAAAATACCAAAACTGCCATGTAAGGGGTCATTTAAGCCGCGCGCTATCATATCGAGTGCCTGCTGTAAAAGATGCCCGGCCAGCAGGTCTGCAGCTTCACAATCGGCCGCGCTTATATATTCCCAATCCCTCAAGACCATCATTACATACAATAATCCACCATAGCCTAAGCTATATGATGCTCCATCCAGTTTAGGCTCGCCTTCATTAAACGCCTGCAACACTTTGTGCCATCGGTTTAAACAAAGTTGTTTTACTTTCTTATTATTGCGGCTCAAATAAGCGAAATACAATACCAGACCAAGCTGGCCTGCAAAAAGACTATTCTCTTGCGGTCGCGTGCTTTGTAATACTTTACTGATCTCGCTGAGTGTATTCCTGATCCGTTGTTTCTCCATTGCACTATTTATTTTAATGTTATAAAGGCGCTGACACACTGCGTATTTATGATGATGTTTTGCGGTTATCGGACCTTGCGATTTGTCCGCTGTAGTACTGGTAGAGAAAGTCGTACAGCACCAGTTCGTGCTCCCTTTGCTGTGTGGCTATGAGCCGGTTGACCAGCATATGGATATGGCTTTTAATCAGGTGATTTAAGGGCACATCCAAGATACCCGCATGCTCCATCCTGATAATTTCACTTACCAGCGGTTTGATCTTTTCGTTCTTAGCCGACAGTATGCAGTGAAGTGTAGCCGCATATTCTGTATCAATATTACTTTCCATTATAGCGTCGATGTTTTGCTTTTGTTCCCGATACAAAAGGCCAAGCTGTTTCTTGAATGCATGGTCAACCGTGAATTCCCGGGCAAAAGCTTCTTTCAGTTCTGAGGTGATCTGTTGCTTTTGCCGGATGGTATATCCGCAGGCATTTAAAAAATTGTCAATGGCCGGTATCACCGCCTGCCAGGAAGCTTGCGGATCATCTGCTGTATCATTGGCCGAGATGATATCAAGCGCCGCTATACTATCATGGTAAAATATCGCCTCAGACAGTGTTATCGCGCTTGTACCATACCTTGAAAGCTCGGGTTTATAAGTATCTATCTGCACATCCCTTACCAACCCCGATTGGTATACTTCTTTAAAGACATCATTGATATGATTGATAACATCTGAAAGGGATACCTCATCCTGCAGCTTTAGCCTAAGCCTTATGTGATAATCAGGATCCATATACCTTATGAAGAAAAAACTGCTGATAAGCCGCGTAGAAAGCAGTTTTTGGGTAAGGGATTTCAGCAGCTGGCTCAATATCCTGTCGCCGGCTTGGGCACTAAGGTATATTTTGTAGTAAAGCCACTGCATGCCCGGTGGATAGCATTGAGGTATCGCTGCGTTTAATATTACTTTATAATTTTCCTGTTGATACACCTTATTTGTATTTATAAGAGGCGCTAAAACCTGGCCCTGGTAATAATGTCCATTTTCGTCGCGGAATTGCGGTGCAAGGTCGAAGCACTCCCGTAGCTCAATATGCTCTTTCTGCCGGATATAGTCTATAAAAACAGCAACAGCCATAGGATCATTAAAGTCTATGGGCAATTCATTATCGTCCTCAATAAGCAAGACCTTGCCGGGAAGTGTATACTTTTCAATAAACGATTTTAAGGTAGTGGTAATGTCCCCTTTCCTAAAAAGATCGCTCAGGTCTTCTCTTGTAAAGCGCCAGCGGGCAGCCGACAAAATAATACCGTCGTATTCTACTCTTGGTAAATAAGTATAAAGGTTTTGTAGGGCACCCCAATTAAAATTTATTGACCGCTTCAAACCCTGAAACTGCAGGTCACATAGAAACTGATAAATGGGCAAAGCATTGTAGGTATAATTATGGGCACTGCTCAACCTGGGTATAATATGAGTACCGTTTTTTTTGTCGTACACAATAACCGTGCCGTCCTTTACACATACCATAATATCCTGAAGTGGAATTTGCATGGTGCGTGGCCGGGAAGATAGGGAAAGACAAGGAATTTCGTACGCTCGGAAAGCAGGATGGCATAATATATTACCGGCACGGCTATCCCCGAAATGCGCGATTTCTGCAAAAGTTATATCCGAGTTCAATGATTGTTCCTTTTCAGCGATGTTTTGACAAATGTCATTAATCTCTTTATTTGCAAATGCAAACCGGGATAATAGGTTGATAGCACTGGAACCACCGCAACTTTCGATATAAATTTTAGGGATATCCTCATCTGACACCAACCTGAATAAAAGATGCATGGAAGGAGGTAGCTGCTCCCAATGCGCCACTAAAGCCTGGCAATCGCTATCATACAGTTTTATAACAGCAGCACCATCGACTAAAAGCTGTACCATCTTTTTTTGCAGTAGTTTTTCAAATGGTTGCAGGACATAGCCAAGTTCTTCTTTTTTGGAAGGAAAAACCAATGCTGCTAAAAGCGGGCTATCTTCGTTCTGACCGCTATTTACATAAATAATACCAAACTCTGGATCGAGCACTTCGAGTATAGGCATACTGGTATTATTGCCATAACGTTTTTCAAAAACGGTCGCAAAGTTTTGTAAGGCCCGCCCCTCTTCTGCCTTTGCACTAAAACAATTCATGATTTTCAAAGTCTGTAACAAACGGGGTTGCAATGAAGCAGGAAATCCTTTTGCTATGGTGGCTTTAGAAAGGTCGACATGGAACAAGTTGCGCTCATCAAATGCCGGGCCAATAGGCCTCAATAACCGCATAATATCCTCATAAACCGTTTCATCATTCCCCATTACACGATCTGTTTCCTCCAGTTTCTTGGCCACTAGATACAGCGTGTTCAATATACTTAAAAGGTATTCATCTTTATTGATATCATACACTCTTTGAAGTGTTTTCAGTATTTGCTGTAAAAATCCATCCCCATGTAAAGCAGGTTCCAGTTCGCTGATAAGCACCTGTGCATTTATAAGTACTTCAATGAAATCGTCCGCTTCTTCAGCAGCAATGTCGGGCGAAACAAGGAGTGCTTTTATATCGGGTAATGCAATGCCCTCACTGGCCCTGTTAATGACAAGATCAAGGTAATCCGATGCAGCCAGGGCACTTATTTGATGTACGCCATTTTCTTTGCTCTGTTGGCACTCAATGTAGCGCCATTCATCCTGTACTTTGTATAAACTATTGTTTGCATAAAAAAGAAGATTTGTGAAAATGCAGGGCCGCCTGGAAAGATGTTTGCCCAACTCCCGTAAATAATGGATATCAAGCACTGTATGGCGCGACTGTCTATTTTTCAGCACATCGATATCTTCATCAGACCACTCACTAACGTGGCAACCGGAAAACAAACCAAAGGGTGTAGCCCTATTCGCGGAACGCCACCAATATTTCATCAAAGAACGGCTGATTTTATTTTTCGTTTTTTCATTAACGACAAAACCATTACGGTATTTCATGCATGCGTCATATAATGTGGGCGAGGCAAGGTAAACCGACTCCATAAAGGCAGCATCTTCTAACAGATCTTCCCAGTTGTTGATCATATTGCCGGAGTCGTATGGTAGCCTGGGTGTGCGTACCACAATTTGGGGATAAAATTGAAATGGTAACATAGGTTGCAGATTAGGGAATAATATGAGTACTGTAAGTTAGTTAGGAGAAAAATTACAAATCTTATGCGCGTTGCAGCTATCCCAAATAGATTTTAATTATCTTTTAACATAATTATGGATTATATATATTAAAAGACAAATGTTTTCTGTTTTCAAAACCACAACATACAAAACCAAGAATTGTAAAGCCACAAGTGGACTGTACTCCGCCATTTCTCGGCTTATTTGATGCAAAACCTATTGCCATCCAATACAGAATCCCAGGAAAGTGTTATACTAACCTTTAAGCAATAAAAGAAACAACAAATTCACTTCCAGTTCGTTTTAACGAAATATTATTCCCGTCAGGCTAAATCATTATTACAATTTATTCCGATTTTTGAATCATGAAAGCGTATTTACTATATGAAGCCGGAGGAACCGACAAACTGATTCTTGGCGAAGCTGAGCGGCCCACTTTAAAAAGCGGGGAAGTTTTAATTAAGGTAAAAGCCATCGGTATAAACCCGGCCGATACCATTTATCGTAATTCGCCGACATTTATTACGCATATATTCGGTGAGGAGCGACCCGTAATAATGGGTTGGGATATAGCCGGGGAGATTGTAGAAAAGGCGGAGCATACCGACGGATTTGAGATAGGTGATGCCGTTTTTGCCCTTTTGCAAAATGCGCGTGGTTATGCAGCATTCGTTGCGGTAAATGTGGGTTTATTAGCGCACAAACCAAAGCATATCACTTTCGAAGAAGCGGCGGCTTCGCCGATGGCTGGTTTGACCGCATGGCAACCACTGGTTCACGGAATGAATATCAAAAAAGGGGACAGAATTCTTATTCATGGCGCTGCAGGGGGTGTGGGTCATTATGCGGTACAAATAGCCAAGTACCTGGGCGCGGAGGTAATCGCAACTTCTTCTGCTAAAAATCATGATTTTGTGGTGGCACTCGGTGCTGATCAACACATCGATTACCAAACTGAAAATTTCTGGGAAGTAATTAAAGATGTCGATTTTGTTTTAGACACCGTCGGGGGCGAAACGCTGGAACGTTCTATTGAAATAACGAAACCCGGTGGTACCATTATCTCCATCGTCGCGCTTACACAGGAGAACCTCATGCCCAAAGCGAAAGAAAAAAACGTACACCTGTCTTTAAGAGCATTGCAATTTAATGGCGCAGATCTGAGAGCATTTGCCGATTTACTCTCAACGGGCGCATTAAAGTCATATATAGCCAGGACATATCCCTTTGCATCTATGGCTGAGGCACATCAACAGGTAGAAACCCGCCGTACCGCCGGGAAAATAGTCCTTAAAATGTAATGGAATGATCCACCATATAATAGATACATGGTATTCACCCGGATTCTTTATGCATGCCCTGCTTGTTCAACAAATCAGGAGCTACGATTTTTTATTATGCCCTAAATGAAGCGCTATTATTATCGGAGGAAGTACAACAAAACAGGAGGACACACGCAACTGATTTATAATAAATGGAATGAAAATGTAGAAAAACAAAAGCCCCACTCCAAAGAGCGGGGCTTTACTGTTAATGTAGGGAAGACAGGGTTCGAACCTGCGACCCCCTGGTCCCAAACCAGGTGCGCTACCGGACTGCGCTACTTCCCTATAAAGACTTTAAGTGCGGTGAGGGGGGGATTCGAACCCCCGGTACAGTTTGACCCGTACGTCAGTTTAGCAAACTGGTGATTTCAGCCACTCATCCACCTCACCAATACTTTAAGATCTTATCCCTTTTCGTTACCTAAAGGGGATGCAAAGGTAAAAATTATTTTCAATAAAAACAAAATTTCTTTGCAATATTTTTTGTCTACATAGCCGCCAGCTGTACTTTATGCTGGATTTCGAGAAAAGATTCTCTATACTTTTCATCCGTTTTCAAAAAGTCTTCTACTTTTTGTACAGAGTGGATTACGGTCGTATGATCGCGCTTCCCAAAATGATCACCAATGGTCTTCAAAGAACATTTGGTAAACTTCTTGGCCAGGTACATCGCAATCTGACGGGCATTCACCACATCGCCGGTACGGGTCTTAGATTGTAATTTATCGTAGTCGATTTTAAAATAGCTACACACCATTTTCTGAATATCACCAATGCAAATTTCTTTCTCTGGTGTTTTGATCAGGTTCTTCACCACACGCTTAGCCAATTCAAGATCAATATCTTTTTTCAGCAAAGTAGACTGTGCCAGAATGGAGATGACGGCGCCACGCAAATCACGGATATTATTTTGGATATTAAAGGCAATATACTGTGCTACTTCTTCTGAAATCTCCGTGCCTTCATTGCGCATGATCACTTCCAGGATCGACTTGCGGGTCTCGAAGTCGGGTTGTAACATTTCGGCAGTTAAACCCCAGCGAAAACGGCTTAACAAGCGTTCCTGCATGCCATCCAGATCCTTTGGTGCCGTATCGCTCGTCAACACAATCTGCTTCCCGTTTTGGTGCAGGTGATTGAAGATAGCAAACAGGGCATCCTGCGCTTTAGGCGCATTGGTAAAAATATGAATATCGTCCAGCAGCAAGACATCTATTAACTGATAAAAGTTAATAAAATCACCTACTTCACGATTTTTGGAATGTTCAATATATTGGTTGATAAACTTTTCTGCGCTTACATACAAAACGGTTTTGTTCGGATGCATTTTGCGTACATCATTACCGATCGCCTGCATTAAATGGGTTTTACCACAACCGGTGCCGCCAAAGATCATCAGCGGATTAAAAGAAGTTTCTCCCGGTTTTTGCGCGACCCGAAGACCTGAGTTCCGGCATAGAATGTTACACTCCCCTTCAATAAAATTATCAAAGGTCAGGTTTGCATTCAGCTGTGCATCGATCTGCATGCGCTTCATACCCGGAATAGCAAAAGGATTCTTTATTTTAGAAGGATCCTCGACCATCAAAGGCATGTCGATAAAGTTATTTTCCTTGCTGGGTTTGGCATGACTACTGGCGGGCAGCTGCATGGTGGCAGGTTGCTTTTGCGAGTTGTTTTCCATCTGGATACGGTAGGCCAACTGACCTGCGCGTCCTAATACCCTTTTGATTGTTTTGGCCAGCAATTCCACATAATGCTCTTCCAACCATTCATAAAAGAATTGGCTGGGCACCTGGATGGTCAAAATATTATTGCTCAAATCAACCGCCCGAATCGGCAAGAACCACGTCTGATAAGCCCTCCTGTTGACATTATCCTCAATGATTAGCATACACCTCTCCCAAGCGGTTGCAGGGTCAAGGTGTTCTTGCGGAATAGTAGGTTGAGTTTGATTCATTTAGTTGATTATAGTTGCTGGTATACAAATGTACTGCTAATAATTTCTTTTCTTACAAAGGCGACAAATCCACATCAGTATAGCCATTGCTTTAAAAAAAAGCCGGATACTGAACAGTTACGCATTACAAACTGTTTGTGTTTTTTGTTCGCTACGACCCTCATAATTGGGCTGCTCTTCACGGAAGAATGATCGTATGCTCTTTGCGAGTTAAGGATTCAAAATTCTAAACAAAATGTGTAAAAAAAAAATTTTTTCCATTTGTTTATTTGCCTAGAATTACAGTATTGGCTTTGGTGTTTTTTATGGCTTTCTTATGATCAAAAACAAAATCTATTCGTCCTAAGCGGAGTCCGGCCCAGCCCACCTGATTGATGAGTACTTCCTTTCCGAGTTTATTTTTAACCTTTTGAGGCTCATTCAGAAAGGTATGGGTATGCCCGCCGATAATCAGGTCAATATCCTGTGTTTCTGCAGCAATTACCCGGTCACTCACCTTCTTTCCCTCATAGCTGTAACCCAGATGGGATAAGCAGATCACCATATCACAGCCTTCTTTTTTCTTCAGTTTTTCCGTGATCTCGAGGGCGGTTTTTATGGGATCATTATACCATATTTTACCATAGTTCTCCTGGGGCACCAAACCATGCAACTGGATACCCAACCCAAAGACCCCTATCTTAACTGGGCCTTTTTTAAACACTTTATAAGGCTTGATCTTGCCCTCTAATATGGTTTTATTGAAATTGTAATTGGCGACCAAAAAAGGAAAGTTTGCTTTACCCATTTGTGCCATAAATTCCTCTAAACCAATATCGAAGTCATGGTTTCCCATGGTGCTGGCATCATAGCCCATCATACTCATAGCCTTGATTTCCGGCTCGCCCTTATACTCATTAAAATAGGGTGTACCCTGAAAGATATCTCCGGCATCCAGCAGTAAGACATGGTGCTGTTCTTTTCTTATCTGCTCAATAGCTGTGGCCCGGGCAACAATGCCCCCCTGCCCCGGGAAATTCCGGTCATCTGCAGGAAAAGGATCTAAACGGGAATGCGTATCATTGGTGTGTAATATCGTTATCGTAATATCCTGTTGTGCCAAAGCATCAAAAGGAAAAGCATTGGCTGCGAGTAAACCGCCGCCCATCGCAACTTTCCTGATAAAATCTCTTCTAGTCTGCATAAATAATCCTGTTTTGGGTTGTTGCATAAATACTATTTTGAGCCAGCGCTCCTGCCTTTACTTTATCCATAATGGCATCTCTTAAAAAGACAGGAGAAGGATACCGCTTACAGCTCTTCAGGAAATCACAATCGTCTCCTCCATTGGCAATATAATCGGATAAGGCTACTTTGTAGATCAGGTGCGGGTTGATGGCCGCGCCATTGGCCAGAATGCCTTCTGCCTGTTCATTTTTGATGGTAAAACTCAGGCCGCTTACCGGCCAGCCTTTGCGTTTGGCGATGTGATTGCAGAATTCAACCAGAATGGTACCGGGTACATCTACAATCGTCACCATATTATCAAAGGGCATCAGCTCGTAAATCTTCCCTTTGGTAATATTTCCCTTACCGATAAACGGAATACGCAAACCGCCATAATTCACCACAGAGACCTGTACTTTGGCATTCAGCTTCTGCGCCGCCTCCAGCTGTGCATCGGCTACAAAATTGCCCATATTGCTTTCCGGCTGCGCCTTGCTCAGGCTCACCTCAGAAGTACCGATCACCTGGTTCATATTGCTATCCATCTTTTGCTTATAAGGCTGCAGAAAAGCAGTCATCGACTTATCGGGCGCAATGGTATCGGAAATGGTGATCAGTTTGGGTTGATAAGTGGCTACTGTATAATGTGCCGAGGAGCAGGCCGCCATTACGCTCCATCCGAGGGCAAAGACTATTTGTTTCAATCTGTTCATACCAAAGATATCTGAGTGGTAAAGTTGGGCTCAAATTAGCTAAAATCAAAAAGAAAATCTTGTTTTTTGTACTAATTAAAGGAAATGTAACTTTGCATACACGAAACAAGCCATTGACACAGAACCGACAACAGAAGGCTGTTTCCAAACTTTAGCCACAAACAAACGACATGTTACTTTCTGCTATATTTCAAGCCCTGCATTTATCTGTTCCAGAACCAGTTCATGATATTGATATTCAGGAAATTATTATTGATACGCGAAAAATCGTGAATGCGACTTATGCCATTTTTATTGCCCTGAACGGCAATAACAGGGCCGGGCATCAGTATCTTGAAAATGCCTATAACAAGGGTATCCGTCATTTCATAGTTGCCCAACCGGTCGATTCCGATTTATATCCGGATGCAGTCTTTCTTTATGTAGCCAATACCCTGGATGCCTTACAACAAATAGGGCGGGCCAACCGCTTGAAATATGATTATCCTGTGATTGGCATTACGGGCAGTAATGGCAAAACGATCGTGAAGGAATGGTTGTATGAATTATTGTCGCAATGCGCGCCCTACAATCAAAATGCCGGTCCGGTGCGCAGCCCCAAAAGTTACAATTCTCAAATCGGGATTCCCCTTTCGCTGTGGCTGATGCAATCGGAAAACAGTATCGGCATTTTCGAAGCCGGCATTTCCCAGCCCGGCGAGATGGCCAAAGCCGAAGCCATGATGCGGCCTGACATCGGGATCATTACCAATATCGGAGATGCGCATAGCGAAGGATTCGACAATAAAGCACAGAAAATAAACGAAAAACTCCTGCTGTTCACCCATGCAAAGCTGCTGATTTACGGTATTGATAATCCCGATTTGCAAGCAGGTGTCCAGGCGCTGAATGAGGCACGAATTGCTCAGGGAACACAGCCTTTGGATTTATTTACCTGGTCTTACCGGGAGGAAGCGACCCTACGGATATTGGATACGACCGTTGCCGGTCCCTATACCCACATTCATGCGCTATATCAGGGTCAGGATATACACCTGGCTATTCCGTATACCGACAAAGCATATATCGAGAATGCAATCCATTGCTGGTGTACCCTGCTACACTTAGGTATTGCCGCTGAACAGATTGCATCATTAATGACCCGTTTGCATCCTGTGGCCATGCGGCTGCAGCTGGTAGAAGGGATCAATAATTGTACCCTGATCAATGACTCTTATAATTCAGATTATACCTCGCTTCAAATCGCTTTGGATTTCCTGAATCAGCAAAAACAACATGGTAAAAAGACGATTATTCTATCGGACATTTTGCAGATCAAAAAAAATCATGAGCAATTTTACCAGAAAGTAGCGGCACTAATCAATCAGAAAGGGATAGACCGGCTGATTGGTATTGGGAAAAACATGCGGCAACACCAGGAAGCCTTTGCGGCTTTCCCACAAATCGAACAGGTATTTTTCGACAATACGGAGGCCTTTCTGCAAAATTTTTCCACGAGTGATTTTACAAATGAAACGATTTTACTTAAGGGTGCCCGGGATTTTGAGTTTGAAAAAATAGAGGCTATTCTGGAGGAGAAGAAGCATACAACTGTGATGGAGGTAGACCTATCGGCCATGCACAGCAATTTAAAGGTTTATCAGAAAATGCTCCGGCCGGGTGTAAAGCTTATGGCCATGGTCAAAGCTTTTTCTTACGGTACCGGAAGTTATGAGATCGCCAGCTTATTGCAATATGCCGGTGTCGATTACCTGACGGTCGCCTATCTGGATGAAGGTATTGCCTTAAGAAAATCAGGCATTACCCTGCCTATTATGGTTATGAGCCCGGAACTGGGTTCTTATGAGCAAATGATTTCGTGGAAGATAGAACCGGAAATCTTCAGCCTGCAATCATTGGAGAATTTCATCAAGATCGCACAACAAAAAGACAGTAGCGCCTACCCGATTCATATTAAACTGGACACGGGTATGCATCGCCTGGGCTTTAATGAGGAAGAGTTGCCCCTTCTGATCAGTATCCTGAACAGCACGCATCATATTGAGGTAAAGAGTATCTTCAGTCATTTGGCGGGTAGTGATGAGGCTAGTTTTGATTCGTTTACCCAATTACAGGCAGAACGGTATACCAGAATGAGCGATCAGTTATTGGCCGCACTCCCTTACCAGCCCATACGCCACTTATGCAACACCTCCGCGATCTCCCGCTTTCCGGATCTGCAATTCGATATGGTTCGCCTCGGTATCGGGCTGTATGGTGTAGATGCCAATAAAGCTACACAAGACCAGTTGCAAAATGTGGGTATCCTCAAAACAACTATCGCCCAGATCCGTACCCTGAAAGCGGGGGAAACGGTTGGTTATAGTAGAAGAGGCACTTTGTACCAGGACAGCACGGTTGCAACAGTCAGCATTGGCTATGCAGACGGCTATTTCCGCGACTTCGGCAATGGCAAGGGGGGAATGATGATACACGGAATGTTTGCCCCTACACTGGGTTCTATTTGCATGGATATGTGTATGCTGGACATTACCGGCATTCCTGATGTAAAGGTAGGGGATGCGGTGACTGTATTCGGGCCAGATTTGCCGGTAAGCAGACTTGCAGGCTGGGCAGACACTATTCCTTATGAGATCATGACTTCGGTCTCTCAAAGGGTAAAACGGATATATACTAATGAGTAAAATGTTTTAAAAAGGAATAGCCCTGAANNAGGGCTATTCCTTTTTAAAGAGACCAAATATAAAGGTCTATTTATTATCGTATAATCTTAAAGATTTTGCGGCATTGTCAAACCATTGCTTGACCATCTTAGACTGAAAAGCATCCAGTTCTTCAATCCAGGTCTGATTATCGGTTTTCCAGGACATGATTTTGTTTTTAAGATCTGCGGTTTTAGTCGCCTGATTTTTCTGGGCAACTACTACGTAGTCTTTAAACATTTTATCGAGTTGCTCCATTTTTTTATTGGAGGCCTGATCGTCTACATAAGGAATATCCTGTGTATAGTACACATTATATTCTTTACTGTTAGCCGTTGTTGCTTGTTGTGCAAATACTTGCATGCTAAGGGTGGTAGCAAACAATAGTGCGAAACTTGTGATTATTCTTTTCATGTTGAACTCTTTGCACACAAATATATAAAAATAAATAATTAAATCAAAGAAATTATTCGGCCATTTCAAATTTATAGCCTACACCTTTTACAGTGGTAATCAAATCAATACCCATTTTTTGACGAATCTTACGCACATGCACATCGATGGTTCTGTCGCCGACAATAACATCGGTGCCCCATACTTTCTGTAAGATTTCATTTCTCAAAAATACCCTACCCGGTTTTGCCGCCAAGAGATTCAGGAGTTCAAATTCTTTCTTAGCAAGTACGATTTCCTGGTCTTTGTAGGTAACAGAAAATTTGGTTTTATTGATCACCAGATCGCCAAAGTTCAATACCGATTCTTCATCTCTGTCTTTTCTTACCCGGCGAAGGGCAATATTCAAACGAGTAACTAATAAATCGGGTTTGATGGGTTTGGTGATATAGTCATCCGCGCCAAGTTCCAGTCCCATAATCTCCGATTTCTCATCGCTCATGGCGGTTAAGAAAATAACGATAGTGCTGTCTAAACTCGGGATTTGTCTTAATTCTTTTATGGTCTGAAAACCGTCTTTTCCCGGCATCATCACGTCCAATAAAATCAAATCGGGATTAAAGTGTTTGGCTACGCGTACCGCGTCATTGCCGTTTGTAGAAGAGGCAACCTCGTAACCTGCTTTTTCTAAGTTGTAACAAATAAACTCTACGATTGGTTGTTCATCGTCTACAACAAGTATTTTACCTTTTGGAAGCATCAGGATTTGTAATTTTAAAACTTTCGGCAATATTAACCACTCTTAACAAATAATTCATATTATGTTATTGTAAACAAAAGTGCTTAACCGTTTAAAGTTAAGCACTAATATAGGAATTATTTTAGATAATCATCAAAATAGTCTGCAATTTTCTGCATCAAATGCACCCTGTCTTTGCCGAGTACATTGTGTTGATGACCGGGATAAACGAAGTAATCCATCTGTACCCCTTTGTCGACACAAGCCTTGATAAATTTCATGGAATGCTGCCATACCACAACATCATCCTGTGCGCCGTGGATCATCAAAAGCTTACCTTTCAGTTGATCTACTTTGGTCAGCAAATTATTATCGGCATAGCCTTTAGGATTTTCCTGAGGCATGTCCATATACCGCTCGGTGTACATGATCTCATACAGACTCCAGTCGATTACCGGGCCACCGGCTACACCCACTTTAAATACACCCGGATGACGCAACATCAAAGAAGTAGTCATAAACCCGCCGAAGCTCCAGCCATGCACACCCATTCTCGCCGCATCTACAAAAGGTAAGGATTTAAGGTACTGAACGCCTACTAACTGATCATTCATTTCTACGGTACCCAATTGACGGAACGTAGCTTGTTCAAATTTCTGTCCACGGTTGCCACTGCCGCGGCCATCCATCGTAAAGATCACATATCCACGTTGTGCCATATACTCATACCAAAGATTGCCGCTGGCCGGATAAGTATTGGTCACCAATTGAACATGAGGACCATTATACAGGTATACGATTGTCGGGTATTTTTTCGTCCGGTCGAAATTGGCCGGATACACAATTTTACCAAACAATGGCGTACCATCGTCGGCCATTAGGGTTACGTCTTCCACTTTAGGGCGGTTATAAGATACTAAAGGATCTTTGGCCGTCAGAATATTTTGTACCAGTTTACCATTGCTATTAAACACTTCGATATTGCGAGGCGTTGTTGCATTTGTATAGCGATCCAGGATATAAGTCCCGTTGCTATTAGCGTCTGCCATATGTACCCCGGCCGCTTTATCGATTCTTTTCATCGCGCCGCTCTTCCAGTTTACGGCATAGATATGTCTTTCTTTAGCAGATTCTTTGGTCGCCGTAATGATCACTTCATTTGCTTTTGCATTATCACCCACAATTTCATTCACCAGCCAGGCACCAGAAGTAACGGTATTCAGTAATTTACCACTCACATTGTAGCGGTACAGGTGCATAAACCCGCTGCGCTGGCTCCACCACAAGAATTCTGTATTGCTGTTGGGTAAGAAATGCAACTCATGTTGCGGTTCTACATACTTATCATCTTGCTCTTCAAACAACGTTTTTAAGAAAGCACCCGTTCTGGCATCATACTGATTTAACCACATATGATTTTGCGCCCTGTTCAGTACCGCAACAAAAACAGATTGTTCGTCGGGACTCCAGGTAACACAAGTCAGGTACTGATCTTTAGGCATACCCGTTTTCAGGAATACCGTTTGTTTGGTCGCAATATTATACACCCCTACCGTCACCTCATGTGATTTACCACCGGCCATCGGGTATTTAATATTTTCATTTTGCGCCGGTGTGCTGGCCCAGTCAATAACCGGATAATCATTGACCATGCTTTCATCCATACGGTAGAAAGCCACGTAATTATTTTTTGGAGAGATAAAGATCCCGCCATCAATCCCGAATTCATTACGATGTACACTCTGACCGTTTTTGATCCCGCTACCGGCATCATTGGTAATGGTATGCTTATTTTTTTGGGCATCAATCAGGTACAGGTTCTGATCTATGGTATACGCGATCAGCCGGTCTTTTATGGTTGTATTCTGTGCCTTAGGATCAATATTCAAGGGCTTGTCTACCAAAAAATTGGCATTGGGATTCCCTAAAAAGTACAGATCGTTTTTCAACTGGAAATATGGAACGCTGTTTGTCCAGTTAATGGCCGGAATCGCCTTAAGGCTATCCTTACCAAACAAAAGCTGATTGAATCCGCTCAGGGAGATCCAGGGTGTTTGCCTCATGGAAGGAACAGCCGTCTTGATGAGTTCATTGTTTTTGTTGAACACAAAAGCATCTTCATTTTTCAGCCAGCTTAACTGGTTTACATTATCGATGGCAAGATTGGTTCTCAGCCCCAATACCGCATCTTTCATGCTGAACTGCTTGTCTTGCGCTTGTGCGGCATGAGCGGCAATAAACGCACTTACTAAGAGTATATATTTTTTCATTCGCATTGTGATTAAGAAAACATGATATAAAAACAAATGCTACGACCCTTACGACCGTAGCATTGTAAACTTAAGTAATATTATTTTACGACTTGCATTTCGTCGATCAGATTTTTGGCACCGCCCAATTTATCGATAATGAATAAAACAAAGCGGGAGTCCACCACAATCGTTCTTTTGTATTGTTTGTCGAAAGCGATATCACCACTCATCGCTTCCCAATTACCATCAAAGGCCAAACCGATCAGCTCCCCGTTTTTATTAATCACCGGGCTACCGCTGTTACCACCGGTAATATCGTTATTCGTTACAAAACAAGTTACGATGGTACCATCCGCATTGGCATACTGACCGAAGTTTTTATCATTATATAATTTGATAAATTCTTTTGGTAAGTCAAACTCATAATCACCTTGCTTATATTTTGCCATTAAACCATCAATAGTGGTGTAATAATCATAAGAAACGGCATCCTGAGGTTTGTAACCACCCACACTACCGTAAGTTACGCGCATGGTAGAGTTTGCATCAGGAGACCATGCTTTCTCCGGTTGCATTTGCATTAAGCCATTGATATAATCTTTAGCCAAATGAGATTTTGCCGTTTGATAAGCATCTGTTTTCTCCTTAAAGTTCTTATCCTGGTTTTGCAGGAAGCTGCTCATATATTGTACGGCAGGATCATTTTTCAAAGCTTCTGCACTTGGATTCAACACAAAATGATCAAATTTCTTATCATCCAATAATATTGTATTGTCTACAAGATATTTTGCATAATTTTTAAAGGCTTCAGCAGGCTTGTTGCTATCGAATTTTTTAAAGATTACGGAATTGTAGATTACCGGTTGTTGGCTCGCAGGAATATCTGTATAATACATTTCCATTGTTTTGGCCAGAATTTCTTGGTCTACCTGTGCTACATAATCTTCCATCAGGTTGGTTCTGTAGGCTTTTAATGCTTGTACCAGTTTCGTGATATCTTCTTTCTTACCTTCTTCTATGGTTTTTGCCAAAGTGCTGGCTCTGGCAGCTAATTTAGCCAATACCGGCGCAGCAATACCTTCTGACAAATACACGTTTTGTTTTGCATAAGGGCGATACGCAGCATATACTTTTGCGTATTGAGACATTACGTCTTTATAGCCGGGGCGGTTTTTCGCAGCCCAATCGGTAAAGGCAGCTTCTTGCTTTTGTTTATCGGCAATAACATTAAGGCGTTTTAATTGCTCTGTTTGTCCGATAAAGTATTTCCAATAGTTAGCAATGCTTGCATATCCGGAAGCCAGTTTTAAGTTCACCGCTTTATCCTGACGCATATATTTACGCATAATGGCCAAACGGGCATCACGTAAATTAACGATAGATGGGTTTACTTCATTGATCGCCAAGTCAACACCATAAGAGGTTTCGTAACGATTGGTACGGCCGGGATATCCCATCACCATCGCATAATCGTTTTTCTCTACGCCCTGGATATTTACCGGTAAGAATTTCTTAGGTTTGTAAGGAACGTTATCTCTGGAAAATTTAGCCGGTCTGTTCTCTTTATTGGCGTAAACGCGGAACATAGAGAAATCGGCCGTATGGCGTGGCCACATCCAGTTATCGGTATCGCCACCATATTTACCTAAAGATTTAGGCGGTGTACCTACCAGGCGTACATCAGTATATACTTCATAAACCAACAGGAAATATTGATTTCCTCCAAAATATGAAGAAATCTGTGAAGCATATTTCCCTCCTTCATTAGCTGCATCAGTAATCGCCGCTAACATTTTTTCTGTTTTCTTTGTTTTTTTAGTCGCCGCATTTACTTTTTCGGTTACGTCTTCCATTCTTACTAAGAATTTCACACTTAGACCTGCAGCAGGCAATTCCTGTTCGATAGATTTAGCCCAGAAGCCATCTTCCAAATAGTTTTTCTCTACGGTGCTCAGATCAGCGATATTACCATAACCACAGTGGTGATTGGTGATCAACAGACCGTTTGCAGAGATGATCTCGCCGGTACAACCGCCGCCAAAGTGGACGATCGCATCTTTAAGGCTCGCCTGATTGATGCTGTAAACATCTTCGGCAGATAGACGAAAACCTTTGGCTTTCATTGAATCAATGTTTTTACCAATCAGCATCGGTATCCACATCCCTTCGTCGGCACGCGCACTGAGTAACATACAGGCAGCGGCAAGCGATAATAAAATTTTCTTCATTATACTATTTTATGGTTTGAATAGAAATCAACGCAATTTACAATGCTTTTTGCTGGATTAAAAGGATTCATACAAAAATCCCCCAGAACGGGGGATTGTATAAGATATTCGCTTATTGCACGCTGAAGATATGATTTTCAAAATCATAGTCCCGCTCCAGGAACTGCACCAGCTGCTGAAAGTGTTCTTCTTTTTCAAAATCCACATCGTTCATTTCCACCATCAACACCTTAGAATGTTGCTTTAAAAATGGTTGATACGCATTTTGCACTTTCTCCAGGTATTCCGTACTGATATTCTGCTCGAAGCTACGACCCCTGCGTTGAATATTTTGTTTCAATTTACTGATCGAAGCATGTAAATAGATGAGCAAATCCGGTTTCTGAATATTCGGTTTCAGGTTATCCATCACCCGCTTAAACAGCTCCATTTCATTTTGGGAGAGGGTAACTCCGGCAAAAAGATTGGATTTTCCGTATAAATAATCCGAAACCAGCATCGATGCCTTAGCATCTACCTGCTGCAACTGTTCAAAACGATCGAGCAAAAAATGCAGCTCTAAAGGCAGTGCATTTTGCGCCTGATTGTCATAAAAAGTAGATATAAACGGATTTTCAGAAAAGGTTTCCAAGATCAATGTAGCTTGGTAATGTGCCGCCAAGCGGCTGGCTAAAGTAGTTTTTCCAGAACCGATATTCCCTTCTACTGCGATAAAACGATAATGCATAATCTCTCCCGAATTTTGGACGACAAAAGTAAAAAAGCGGCCGTGCAGATAAAAATATAGTTGTACACATTATTATATTTTATTTATTACCCTTCAATTCTGTAT
Source organism: Taibaiella sp. KBW10 (assembly GCF_003852495.1). Lineage (GTDB taxonomy): Bacteria > Bacteroidota > Bacteroidia > Chitinophagales > Chitinophagaceae > Edaphocola. The sequence goes on from NZ_QAJI01000001.1 coordinate 395,385, forward strand.
GATTTCAAAAGAATACATTTATTTTTACCGGCTCAAAACTATGCAAACCGTATTCCTGAATATATTCGATTATTTCAAAACCCACCGCAAAGCGTTCTGGTGGAGTTTTACACTGCTCTTTATGCTTGTGGCCGCCGGGGCTACCCGCATCCGCTTCGAAAGCGATATCAATAAAATGATCCCGCACGACCCAACCATCGAAGCAATGGGCAATATCCTGAACAAGACAAAGACAGGAGAGCAACTGGTATTTACCCTTAGCTTTAAAGACAGCACACTGCAAAACCCGGATAGCCTTATCGCGCTACAACAGCAGCTCGAAGAGCGGCTGAAGCCCTTGCAAACGCAATACATTAATGCCATACAAAGCATTAATAATAATGACAAAGAGCAGCAGTTCTCCGACATCGCCTTGCAGTATCTACCCTTATTCCTCAACGAAGCCGATTATCAAAAGCTGGATACCCTCAGCAATCCGGAGCGGATGCCGGCTAATTTTGAACAGCTGCACAAATTACTCTTGTCGCCGGCCGGTATGGTGGCCAAAAACTGGGTAGCTTCCGATCCTATCGGTATGATGCCGCTGGCTTTTGATAAAATGCAGTCGCTCAATTTTGATCCGAATTATGAATTATATAATGGCTATATCTTTAATAAAAGCCTGAACAAATTAACTTTTTTTGTTACCCCTAAGTATGCTTCCGGCGAAACCGGCAAAAACAAAGCCTTTATGGCTAGTCTGGATCAGATCCTGAATACCTTCCAACAACAATATAAAGGTGCTGAAGTACAGTATTTCGGTGGTGTGGCTGTAGCGGCCGCGAATGCTGCGCAGATGCAACAGGATTCTAGCCTCACCCTCAGTATTACCATCATCCTTATTCTGGCCTTAACCTATTATGTATTCCGCCGGAAAAGAACACCCTTGATTATCATTATACCGGTGGTCTTCGGGGCCTTGTTTGGCATGTCCATGACGGCTTTATTACAAGGGACTGTCTCTGTGATTGCGATTGGTGCGGGTGCCATCATCCTGGGTATTGCCGTAGATTTTTCGGTACACTTTATGAGCCATGCGCGTACCCATCCGGATATGCGGGACAATGTGAAAGGATTGGTCTTACCCCTCACTCTGGGTGCCATTACCACCATTGGTGCTTTTTTTGCCTTGCGCTTTGCCAATGCCCCCCTGCTCCAAGATCTGGGTACTTTTGCCGCATTCAGTTTACTCGGCGCCTCTTTGTTCACCCTGATCTTTTTGCCTCATATTACCCCAAGGCCGAAAACGGATCATGGAGCGGTTAAGGAAAATCTGATCGACAAAATAGCCCATTGGAAACCCGAAGGAAATAAATGGCTTTTGGCTTTTGTGCTGCTACTGACCCCGGTTTTATGGCATTTTGCCAAAAAGGTACAGTTTGACGGAGATTTGATGAAGCTTAATTATATGAGCCCGAAACTCGCCAAAGCACAGGAACAACTGAATAAAGACAATGCTTTTGCCCTCAGCTCGGTGTTTATTGTAGCAAAAGGAGCCGATGCGGAACAAGCTGCTCTTAAGCTGGAGCAATCCAGCCCGATGATCCAGCAGTTATACCGGCAGCAGGCGATCAAAAAAGTGATCAATCCGACAACGGTGCTTCCTTCTCTGGCAGAGCAACAAAAACGCATTGTCCGATGGCAGGCTTACTGGACCGAAGAAAAGATCGAAGCCACACTCCTTAGCGTTCGGAAAGCGGCTGCCGCTGCAGGGTTTAGCCCGGATGCTTTTGCCGCTTTTGAAACGACGCTAAGGCAAAAATACAGCCCTTTCGATACGGCGACTACTGCTTTTCTGCAACAGATTTTACCGAGTTCTTTTGCCCAGGATGCTCAAAAATCTTATGCTATTGCCACCTTAAAGGTCGCACCGGAACACAGGGCACAGGTATTAAAAGCCTTTGCACAGCAGAAGGATTTGATCGCAACAGACCGGCAATCGGTTTCGGAAAGTTTACTATCCTTGTTGCAAAACGACTTTAATAAGATCTTATATATATCCGGTGGCCTGGTTTTCCTGGCGCTGCTCATCGCTTATGGCCGGTTTGAACTCGCACTGATCTCTTTTTTACCCATGATGATCTCCTGGATTTGGATCATGGGCATTATGACCTTATTCGGCTTAAAGTTCAACATTGTCAATATTATTATTGCGACCCTGCTCTTTGGTCTGGGGGATGATTACAGTATTTTTATGATGGATAGCCTGATGGAGAAATACCGGACGGGCAAGAATCATATTAAATCTGCACGATCGGCCGTCTATCTCTCGGTCTTAACGACCATTACGGGATTGGGTACCTTAATCTTTGCTAAACACCCGGCCTTGCAGTCTATTGCCTTAATTTCTGTCGTTGGCCTTGTTTGCGTTGTCTTTATCTCGCAGGTACTGCAACCCTTTCTCTTTAATTTTTTAATCCAAAAGAGAGCCAGTAAAGGTTTTATGCCCTTTACTTTATGGAGCCTTACCAAATCGGTCTTTGCCTTTCTTTATTTTTTCACGGGCTGTATGATCGTGAGTATCGCAGGTTTCATTCTGGTCAAACTCAATATTATCGGACAAAAGCGGGGCAAATATGTCTTTCATTATTTGCTGAGCAAATACAATAAGAGCGTGCTGTATGTGATGATCAATCTGACCAAGATCCTCACGATAGACCCAAAAGTAAGCTTTGACCGCCCGGCCGTTTACATTGCCAACCACAGTTCGTTTTTAGATATTTTACTCATGACCATGCTACACCCGAAACTGGTGCTGCTGACCAACAAATGGGTCTATCGATCGCCTGTGTTTGGCGCGGTGGTTCGGATGGCAGAATACTACCCGGTGGCAGATGGCGCTGAAGAAAGCATAGAACCATTACGGGACCTGGTTGCACGTGGGTACGGCATCGTTGTCTTTCCGGAAGGCACCCGTTCCAAAACAGATAAGATCAGCAGGTTTCATAAAGGCGCCTTTTATGTTTCGGAACAGTTACAACTGGACATTGTACCCATTATCTTACACGGAGTGCATTATACCATGCAAAAAGGCGATTTTTTATTAAAAGACGGCACGATAAGGCTACAAATGCTGGCGCCAATTGCCTATGCAGATCGTAGTTGGGGCGACACGGTAAAAGACCGCACAAAATCCATTTCCTTATATTTCAAAACGGCATTTGCCGACCTCAAAACACAAAAGGAAACACCCGGTTATTTCAGGGAGCAGCTGATCAGAAGCAATACCTACAAAGGCCCTGTATTGGAATGGTATTGCCGGATCAAAACGGCTCTGGAAGGGAATTATGAACTTTTCCATCCCTTACTACCGCGAAAAGGAATCTTTTATGACCTGGGTTGCGGCTATGGTTTTATGACCTATATGCTGCACTGGGCATCGGAAGACCGGACCTTTATCGGTGTGGATTATGACGAGGAAAAGATAGAGACGGCACAACATAATTACAAAAACAATCCCGATAAGATTCGCTTTGAACATGCCGATATCAACCAATATACGTTAAATCCTTGTGACGGTATTATCATCAGTGATGTATTGCATTATCTACTACCGGAGCAACAGACTGCATTACTCAACCGTTGTAAGGAAGCCTTAGGTACAAACGGCATTTTGATCATCAGGGATGGGGTAAAAGACCTGGCCGAGCGGCATAAAGGGACGGAATTGAGTGAAAAATATTCTACCCGTATTGTCAATTTTAATAAGACGCAAAACGACCTGCACTTTATCAGCAAAAGCTTTATAACGCAGTGGGCCGCAACAAATGGTTTTACAATAGATATTATAGATAAAACGAAAAAGACCAGTAACCTGATATTCATATTAAAGAAACAGGAAGGCGTCATATAAAGAAAAGAGGNNCAAACCTCTTTTCTTTATATGATATTTTGTAGAGCCAAGCCTAAAATACCGGCCTTATAATACTTCATAATATTCCCATACTTTCATGGCTACTTTATCGCCATCCATTGCAGCAGAAATAATACCTCCGGCATAGCCGGCTCCTTCTGCACAGGGAAACAAACCTTTGATTTGCGGATGCTGCAAGCTATCCTCATTTCTCGGAATGCGTACCGGGCTTGATGTTCGGGATTCTGTAGCCAGAACCATCGCATTTTCGGTATAATACCCTTTCATTTTTTTACCAAAACTCACAAAGGCTTTCGCCATAGAAGCATATACTTCCTTAGGCAGAATTTCACTCATTAAGGCACTGTTCGTACCCGGCAGATAACTACAATCCAGAAGTGAACCGGATCTTTTATTACCGACAAAATCAGTCATTCGTTGTGCCGGGGCAACCAGTTTGCCACCACCCGCCTGCCATGCTTTTCGTTCTACCATTTGCTGAAAATGCATGCCTGCCAAAGCTCCGGTAAACCCATAGGTCGCAAAATCTTTTTCATCTACGGTCACCACCATGCCGGAATTAGCAAAATTCCCATCCCGTTTTGACGGAGACCAGCCGTTCACCACCAATTCACCTTCCTGTGTGCTGGCGGGTGCAATAATGCCTCCCGGACACATACAAAAAGAAAATACCCCACGACCCAATTCCTGGCTAACCAGGCTGTAGGCTGCCGCAGGCAAATAGTCGCTGCGGGGCGCATCCACACTACAATGGTACTGTGTGGCGTCAATCAAAGCCTGCTGGTGTTCGATACGTACGCCCAAGGCAAAAGGCTTACTTTCGATAAGGATCTGTTTACGATCTAATAATTCAAAAATATCACGAGCTGAATGACCTGTGGCCAGGATCAAGGCATCGGCTTTAATGTTTTCCGTATCGTTGACCACGACCCCTTTTAGCGTATCACCTTCGATGATAAAATCGGTTACTTTGGTATTGAATAGTACTTTTCCGCCGCAGGCCTCTATCGCTTCCCGCATGGCCGTAATGATATGCGGTAGTTTGTTGGTTCCAATATGAGGATGCGCTTCGTATAGGATCTTTTCGGTAGCACCGAAATAGTGAAACCACTGTAAGCTTCTGAAAATGCTGCCGCGTTTATTGGACCGTGTGTAGAGCTTACCATCACTGTAAGTACCGGCACCACCCTCTCCGTAACAATAATTGGACTCGGGGTTCACAATCCCTTCTTTATTCATCGCCGCAAGGTCACGACGGCGCTCACGCACATCCTTTCCCCGCTCGATAATAATGGGGCAAAGCCCTTTTTCGATCAATTGCAATGCTGCAAAAAGACCGGCAGGACCGGCTCCGGCCACAATAACCGGTTTGGCATTATGTACGTTTTGTAATTGAGGTGTAAAGGCAAAGGCATCTTCAAATGTTTCTTCTACAAATACATTAACCTGCATTTGCACCACAATATTCCGGCTCCGCGCATCAATAGAACGACGCTGAATCTGGAAGGCATTGATTCTTTTCTCTGAAATATTCAATTTCTGCGCCAACATTTTTTTTAACTGTTGGTCATTATCAGCAATTTCAGGAGGCACTCTGAGGTCTACTTTTTGTGGCATTCGGCAAAAATAATGATAATCTTGCGGTACAAGGGTAATAATCACGGATTCCTTTGGGATTCTTCCTTGCGTCGGATTGACAAACGACATATCAAAACAACACTATTGTCTTTTCGAAGCGCAGCGAAGCAAGCGAAAAATCTAAAAGACCTGAAAAGAGATGCCTCCTTGCATCAGCGGGACAAGCGATCCGATGAAAATTTACGGTTTCCTGCCTGCAAAAGCTGCATTTATAAGTAACTTCGCCGCATGAGGAACAAAGAAGAGATGAAAATCGTATTTCTAGGAACACCTGACTTTGCCGTGGCTTCTCTAAAAGCTTTGGTCGACAATGGTTTTAAGGTAGTGGCTGCGGTTACCGCACCGGATAAACCTGCCGGAAGGGGCATGCAGCTGAAAGCCTCTGCCGTTAAGGAATATGCCCTCTCTCAAAACATTCCCGTACTCCAACCGGAAAGATTAAAAAATCCTGAATTCCTGGCTAGCTTAAGCGAATACCAGGCCGATATACAAGTGGTAGTAGCCTTTAGAATGTTACCCGAAGCGGTTTGGAATATGCCTCCTTTAGGCACCATCAATGTACATGGCTCTTTGCTCCCCTATTACCGTGGTGCCGCACCCATTAACTGGGCGATCATTAACGGTGAAAAAGAAACAGGAGTCACGACTTTTCAACTAAAACATGAAATTGATACAGGAGACATTCTGCTGCAACACCGGGAACCAATCTTACCGGAAGATGATTTTGGCACCATGTACCATAAACTGATGGAAGCCGGTGCCCGGTTACTCACTACTACACTGGATCGGTTGATGCACAACGACATTCAGGAGCAGGCCCAACATCTAGTGGATAAAGAAACCCATGCCCCCAAAATATTTAAGGAAACCTGTCATATCAACTGGGCACAGTCTACAGAAGCAATCCACAACCTGATCAGGGGTTTATCGCCGGTACCTACGGCCTTTACTGCCTTAGGGGATAAGCAATTAAAGATATTTGCGGCTACCATGGAGCACGCAAGGCATGGAGTACCCCCCGGAACGGTAGACAGTGATGGCAAAAGCTACCTGAAGTATGCCACCACTGATGGTTGGTTACATTGTACGCTGGTGCAATATGAAGGGAAGAAGAAAATGCCGGTTGCTGACTTCTTAAGGGGCTATCGATTTTAAAAAATACATAATTATAAGCCCTATATTTGCGTTTATCATTGTAACATAAGCTTTTTAAATGTTTGTTCACAAAAAACAACTCTTGCCCTTCGGTATTTTACTGGCCTTTTTTTTATGGGGCTACAGCAGTTCCTGTATTAAGAAAGACAGCTATCGTACCAATGGCGGTACTATCGCCTTTTCTAAGGATACCTTTTTATTTGATACCGTATTTACGGCTATGGGTACTTCTACCCGTAGTGTAAAAATCATTAATAAAGAAAAAGATCGCTTAAAAATCGAATCGATTCGCTTATTCAGGGGAGCACAGTCTCCGTATTTTATCAATGTGAATGGGATGTCCGGAAAATCGGTCTCTAATATTGACATTGAAGGGAATGACAGTCTGTACATTTTTGCGTCGGTTTTTATCAATCCGGATAACACCAATGATCCTTTTATCGTAGAAGACCGCATTGTAGCCCGCGTGAACGGACAAGACTTTACTTTACCGGTCCTGGCTTACGGACAAAATGCAATCTACATTACGGACAGCCTGTTACAAACACAAACCTGGACCAGGACAAAACCTTATGTGATTATCAAGAATGCTGCGGTTGCACCGGGGCAAACACTGACGATTAATGCCGGCACCAGGGTATATGTACATGCAGATTCCAGATTGTATGTGCAGGGCACGCTAAAAATCAATGGCACTAAGACAGACAGTGTCGTATTTCAGGGTGATCGGATTGACAGGAGGATCTATTTTGATGAGGACGATTTTGTGAATGGCGTAGGCGGCGAATGGGGTGGTATTAATTTGCTAAAAACGAGTTATAACAATAACATTAATTACCTCTTGCTTAAAAATGGCGGAGCCAGTACGATGCTTGGTACGAATGCTGTAGCAGATGCGAGCCTGCAGGTAGATCCGGATACGGTTAACAACAGTACTCCGAAACTGATTATGACCAATTCCACGATCCGTAATTCGGGAGGCTATGGTTTACTGGCTTTTGCCTCAAGTATTAAATCGGAGAATAATCTTTTCTTTGCCAGTGCAAAAGAAAATGTGGCTTTGATACAGGGCGGGAAATATGATTTTTACGGATGTACGATGGCGGGATTTGCGTCGCGCATTAACACCGCTACAGAAAAACATTACAGCATGGTGGCCTTAAACTTTCTGAGTACGGGCAACAATACGTATATTGGCGGCAATCTATTCCTGACCCTTAGAAATTGTATTATTTATGGCAATACCGAAGATGAGTTTTTCCCGAATAAAGTAGATGACTTTACGGCTCAGGTACAGCTTGACCATTGCCTGATTAAAGGTGCTGCATTACCAGCATGGGTCACACAACAAAACAATTTATTTAATCAGGATCCTTTATTTGAAAATACCAATGCCAATGACTTAAGCAGCAATAATTACCGTCTTAAAACAGCTTCTCCGGCGAAAGCAAAGGGAATCTCTTTTTCCGGTATGTTACCTGTAGACATGGATGGTAACTCCAGGGCAAATCCACCCAGTATGGGCTGTTACGAATAAGAAATGAAGCATCACCTGAACACAAAAAGACAAGAAAAATAATGAAGAAACTTTTATGCGCCCTGTTGCTGCTTGGAGCAACAAGTACTTATGCCCAATATACCAATCAGACTGTCAAAGTAGGTGATATTGCTCCGGAACTATCCTTTAATAATCCGGAGGGCAAAGCCATCAGCTTAAAAACACTGAATAAGCAACGTTATATCCTGGTGGATTTCTGGGCAAGCTGGTGTGGCCCCTGCAGAAGAGCCAATCCCAGCCTGGTTAAATTCTATACAGAATATAGCAAAAAGAAGTTTACCGGCGCCAAGAAAGGCTTTGATATCCTAAGTGTTTCTTTAGACAATAATCAGGAAGCATGGGTAGCAGCTATTGCTAAAGATAGCCTGTACTGGAAAAACCATATGAGTGATTTAAAATCATGGCAGTCTGAAGCCGCCACTATTTATGGTGTACAGTACATCCCTCAGGCCTTCTTACTGGATCCTAATGGAAAAGTACTCGGCGCTTACTTAACTGCCGACCAGGCCATACCGGATATAGAAAAATTAGTATCTACCAAGAAGCGTAAAAAGTTTTTGGGCATTTTCTAAATTATACAAGCATACCATTTTGAGCAAAATATTAATCATCACGGCACCCTCCGGTTCGGGTAAATCCACTATTGTAAAAGAGGTTTTAAAACAATTCCCTCAAATAAAATTTTCCATTTCCGCCTGTACCCGTAATCCCAGGGGTGCAGAGCAAGACGGTGTCGATTATTACTTCATGTCTGTAGCTGATTTTGAACATAAAATCCAGAAAGATGCTTTTGTAGAATGGGAAATGGTGTATGAAGGTAAATACTACGGCACTTTAAAATCGGAGCTGGAACGAATCTGGAAAGCCGACGAAGTCCCTTTATTCGACATTGATGTACAGGGAGCGGTAAATGTCAAAAAACGCTATCGTGAACAGGCACTGTCTATCTTTATACAGGCACCTTCTATTGATGAATTACAGAAGCGGCTCATATCCAGAGGTACCGATCCAATGGACGCCATTGAAGAACGGATTGCGAAAGCAGCAACAGAACTGACCTTTGCCCCGCATTTTGACCATACGGTGGTTAATGATACGCTGGAACATGCTGTGGTAGCTGTTACCAGGCTGATTGCGAACTTTCTGCATACTTAATACCAAAGGCTACTTTTAGGGTAGCCTTATTTATTTCGGCTTTACCGGAATCCATATTTCCTCTTCCGAGTCAGGGTCACCATTTTTATATTTGGCACCCAATACTTCAAAATGAGGCCGGGCATCCAAGGTATAACTTGCATGATGCGGCAACCACTCTTTAAAGATATATTCAAAAACAGACAAGTCGGTGTGGGGTCCCTTATGGTCAAAAACCGCATAGGTACCCGCCGGAATGTTCAGGCATACCATGCCCTCAGGAATCCGGTTCGTTTTGGCGGCGACGGCTACAGTGGCCCACTTTTCAAAAATGACATCCGGCTGATAGGTATCGAAAAAATGTTCCGGATAGCATTGAACGGAATACAAATCATTGCCCAGTCGATTATCAATGCAATTTCTTTGTGGCATAAAACAACGCCAAAGCGCTGGTGTTTGATCTGTGGCATAAGACATATTGACCTTGAGTCCCACAAGCCATTTTTCGGTTAAGGATACGATTCTGGGTTGCATACATTTTTTTATGCTTACGAATGTAACGGAATAGGCATTCTTGCCAAAATAATTTAATTTTCCAGACAGAATAACCGGGCAGGATAACCCACAAAAATAGCTTATGAATGAAGACAGCCTTAAAAAATTCAACCGGATTATTGCTATCCTGGTACAATTGCAATCAAGGAAAATAGTAAAGGCTACAGACCTGGCCGATCGGTTTGAAGTGAGTATCCGCACGATATACAGGGATATCCAATCTTTGGAAAAGGCCGGGGTACCCATTATAGGTGAACCGGGACTGGGCTATACGATTATGGACGGTTATCGGCTGCCGCCCGTCATGTTTAACAGAGAAGAGGCCATGAGTTTTGTAACGGCAGAGAAGCTGATGCAAAAGCTTAGCGACAAAAGCATTGGCAAGCATTATGAGTCGGCAATGGCCAAAATAAAATCGGTTTTGCGCACCAGCGAAAAAGAAATGATCAGCGATGTATCGTCCAGCATAGATGTGCGTTCGAAGCAATCTCTGTTCAACAATAATATTCCTAATGCCTTGGAGCTGGTTTTGGAAAGCATTGTTCAGAAGAAACAGGTGATTATACAGTATCAGGCATTTTCAGAAGAGCTTACACAAAGAACGCTCGAAGCCGTAGGTGTCTTTTACGAGTACCACTACTGGTACATTTTAGGGTATTGCCTGTTGCGTAAGGATTACCGTCAATTCAGAACAGACCGCATTGTCTCCATTCAAGCCAGTGATGTCCCGTTTAGCCAGGCACATGGCAGCCTATCCGATTACAAACCGTCTTATAGCACAGCGCCCAAGACAGAAGTCGTATTACTCGTAGATTTTAAAATAGCAAAATATATCGCCCAATCGAAATTGCACTATGGATTTGTTTCAGAAAGGAGCACAGAAGAAGGGATAGAAATGACCTTTAGAACGGCGGACATTAAAGATGGCTTTCCCAGGTGGATACTGATGTTTGCAGACAAGATAACGATCGTTAGCCCTGAACTGTTAAAGACCTATACCCGATCGCTCCTGGAGCAGATCAGCAATAGGTTAAATTAAGGCCGGGAAGCATTTTCCCGGCCTTAATTATTGATTCAATTTAACGCTCCCAGAAGAATGGAGGATTAATATTTAAGGCCCTCAGGTACACATACCCCTGACCCCTGTGGTGAATCTCATTATCGATGAAATAGAAAATATTTTGTATCACCGGAAAAGCATATTGTCCAAACAGGTTAAAGGTTTCTGCAAAACGACTTACGGGTAACAGGTTAAAGTAATGATTAATAACCGCTGTCTCTTCATCCCACTTTTGCAGCAGGTCGGCTTTAGTACTAATTTGGATACCTTCTTCTGAATAGGCTATGGAACTCTCCTCCACAATGGCTTTGAGCCCGGGACCACACATACTCAACATTTCGGTAGCCAGTTGCGCAAAGGTGCGCATACCACCTATAGAGAATTCAAAAAGTTCTTTCTCGGGAAATAGCTCAATAAGCTTTCTGGTTAAATTCCGGTGGCCTTGCCAATGAATTAATAATTCCTCGGGCGTAAAAATTGCATTTGTGTTTGCCATAATTCTTGTTTTTTTAGTTTGATAAAACAAAGGTATATGCACCCTGTGACAAGGCTATGTCAGTAGTGTTTTTATGGCTTTATTTGTTCTATCAGTTCCAGTCTCCTGACGATGCTTTTTGGCACCAACAGGGTGCCGGGAGACAAGACTGCATTGGCGCCTACCCTGCTATCGTCACCCACCACCGCACCAAATTTGGTGCAGCCCGTGGCGATTATCTCCGATTGATGTACAACCGAAATGGCTTTATCTTCCCGTTCATTGTAATGATTGGCAATGACGGCGCCGGCTTCCATATTCACCCGATGACCGATAAGGCTATCCCCCACAAAATTAAAATGTGCCAAAGCGCTATTATTAAAAATTATGGAAGATTTGATCTCGCAACCCGGGCCGATTTTAACCCCATCCAGTAACCATACACCATTGCGGAGATAGCTATGTGCCCCAATAAAAACACCCGGACCAATAATGATGGGGCTTTTTAAAATAACATGCTCTTCTATGACTGCCGTTTTATGAATAGCGATCGAATCCTGAATAGTATACCCTTCGTCCAGCCTTTGTATTGCTGTTTCGATATAGCGATTAAGATCAGCAAGCCATTCCCATGCTTGCTTTCCCTGCAGGTCAATGCGTTCGGAAAATCCTTTTATATACGTGTTCATTATACTCATTTTTCATAAAATTCTATAGGTAAATAATCAGGATCGGCAATAAACGTAAATCGTTTTCCGGTTTGCGCATCGATGCGCAGGGGTTCTGCGGCAATATTAAGGGCATGCAGCGCTTCCAAAGTAAGATCAAGATCATCGACTTCAAAAGCAAGATGCCTTAACCCGCGGGCCTCAGGATGACTGGGCCTTTCGGGCGGATCGGGGAAAGAAAACAGTTCAATTATATATTGCCCATGGAGGGAAAGATCCGCCTTAAAAGAGTCTCTTTCTGCCCTGTATTGCTCCTGCAGCAGCGTAAATCCCAGAGCTTCGGTATAAAATGTTTTCGATCGTTGATAATCGCTGCAGATAATAGCGATATGATGGATACGGTTGATTGAAATCATAGAAATAAAAGGAATAAAATGCTTGCTAATCGTCCTCAAAAATACACTATTGCACTGCATCGGGTGCAACCTGCATATAAAATAATTGGGTACATTTGTTGCGCAAGCAGATCCGATACTTTATGAGCAGAATCTTTCTTTTATGTTGTATACTCTTTCATTTTTCATTGAGTGCACAAAAGCATTATGTCAAAACCTTGTCCAACAAAGAAGAATTTATCAATCTATCCGGCAGACCGCTTTCCGATAAATTTACCAATATGAAATCCGTGAAAGTGGTCTTTGATTGCTTTGACAGTACTTTATATTTTTTCAATAGTACTAAATACAAATACCATCATGAGTTTTGCGAAAAAGTGCTGAGATACCCTCCTGATCTGGGTTCTTTTAATGCGGCCAGCTATAATGCAGGCAATAGCCGGTCTTTCCTTTTAGGCAATCTGAATTATTTAGCGCAGACAGAAGATTGGGTATTAGAATTGGCCCCTTCCGATTTAATGAATGCCTCTTTGATAAACCTGTTCTACAAAAAAATAAAAAAGCAGGTCTTCTTTGGCGATAAATTAAAGTTTTATCTAAATACCCCTAGGACCATCGCTTTAGCAGCCGAAAACAAACTTCAGGTACCCTTTGTGTATTCTGATTTCCTGTTTCGCAACCTGACAGAACAATCAATTGAAAAAGGTACCGCCTATGGTCTGCTCAAGAAATATGACATCAAAAAAGAGCCCAGGATCTATCCAAAGCCTAACGAGATCATCATTATCAATACGACTCCTGAGATCATTCCAAATGTAAAGGGGATTATCATTACTGAATTACAAACGCCTTTAAGCCATCTGGTCTTGCTGGCAAAAAATAGAAATATCCCGGTGTATGTCGATACTAAAATATGGGATAAGGAGGCCACAAATGCCTTATTGAACCAGCCGGTCGCCCTTACCGTTACCGAAGATGCTTATCGGATAGAAGCTACCACCAAAAACATTGATCTTACCACCAGTAAGCCGCCTATAAAACTCGTGCTCAACCTGGATACAAAGGGCTTGGTCGATCTGGCACAACCCTTGCCGGATCATCCGCAAAACATCATTGGGTCTAAGGCTTTAAACCTCGCCTTATTAAAAAAAATAGAGAAAACCACCAAAGGTTTTAAGACGCCGGAGTATGCTTACGCTATTCCTTTTTATTATTACACCCAACATTTAAAAAACAATAAACTGGAAGCGCCTGTTGCCGATCTGCTGGCCACGCCCAAAGATTCCGTTTTATTACTGTACCGAAAGCTGAAAGCGCTGAGAAAGCAAATCAAGCAGGCACCTATAGATAAGGCTTTAATCCAACTCGTACAGGAAACACTATCCACGCAATCTCAGTTTAAGCAATTCAAGTTCCGCTCTTCGACCAACGCAGAAGACTTAGACGGCTTTAACGGAGCGGGACTATATGACTCTAAATCGGCCACACTCGGCGACTCCGAAAAGACGATAGAAAAAGCCATCCTTGCTGTATGGGCAAGTTTTTGGAATGACCGTGCGTTTTTCGAGCGGGAAATATTCCATATTGATCACCAGTCCTGTGCTATGGGTATTCTGATACACCGGTCCTTTCCCGATGAATTGGCCAACGGGGTTTTAATCACGAAGAATATTTACAGAAGCGAATATGAAGGCATTACGGTAAATGTACAGAAAGGGGAAGCCTCTGTTGTGGAGCCGGATTCAGGTGTGACCTGTGATGAGTTTTATTGCCACAATTTCAACTTCCTGAGCAATGACTTGAGTGTAGACTACCGGTCTACCTCCAGTCTGAATGAACATCAACCCATCCTGAGCAATGCAGAAATCAAATTACTGTTCGACATTTCCACTAAGGTAGAAAACCGTATGCACCGGCTTTGGCGCCAATACCAGATCAGCGGTCGTAATATGTCCTTAGATATAGAATTTAAACTGGTTGGTACCAAACGGCACCTCTACCTGAAGCAAGCCAGGGCTTATATGGATTAGTTAATAGGAGACTTTAATAACCACTTTATTTTCCCGGAGGTCTATAGTCCTGATCTGATACGAGAAGGAACTGAACTGTGTTTTCTCTTGTATAAAGTTTTTCTTTTCCGCTTCATTCAATTTAAGAAAATCTTCGGTGGCTGTAATAATGTCTACCGATTTTTTATCATTAAAAGAAACATCTTTCTTTTCGAAATAATTCAGCAGTACAAAGGCAAGGATTATCACCAGGTTGATGCCGGCTAAAAACTCAATTCGATCCAATGGCAGCAAGATATCCAGCATGGACAGCGTAATGGATACGAAAATAAAAATGGTAGTCTGTATCGAAAAAGATTCTGTCCGAAAACGGAGTATAGAAAAGATTGCAAACAGTCCGAATCCTATCCCGATGCTCACATCTACTTTAGTAAAGACCAGGCATAAAAAAAAGGTACAGATACTCAATAGATTCACCAAAGGGTGCAACTTCACAATTCTATTTCTGTTGGTAAAATAATATATGATTCCGATGGAAACGATTAATAATAAGAAGCGTTCTACAATCTCCTGTACACCCATGTTGAAAATATTACAAAAAGTAATATTAACTTTTTTATAGCAATCCCAAAAAAAATAAATTGAGTATCCGCTTTTAGGAAACAAGAAATTTCTTTATTCTTTTGGATTTTCATTTATAGCGATTGCTAGCTTTTGCCTTGATGCAAAAGCGAGCGCCAAAAAATCAAGGCTATATAAATCCCTGGCTAAAAATCAATGTGTCGGTCGGTCGCAAACCAAACTCGCCGCGCTCAAACAGTGGTTTGCTCCTTTATCGACCGAGCCAATGATTTTCTTAACGCCGGATTTATAAGGCCCATCCTAATCGACTTGTTCTATATGGATCGCTTATTGTTTTCATCACAGCGATAGCAATTTTGTAAGTGCAGTTGCGATTTTTGAGCCATGTATACTCCCTTAAAAGCTCAAAAATCAATGCACGGAACGCAACAAAATTGCGGTGCAGAGCAATCGCCTTGATGAAAACAGGCATTTTTGGTCCTTTTGTTGCCACAAAAGGACGAACGAATTGGTGAACTATATGCGGATTTCATAAAAAATAAAATAAATCATAATTATTTCATGACATTGAAGCTGCCTTTTTTCTTATCAAAAAGAAGCAAAACCAATACGAACGAACGATCAAACCATTTCCAAAATCTATACCCCGCACATAAATAACAGATCCATTTGCAGGTTTTGCCCTTCACTATATTGAGGATAAAAAGATATAAAATCCGTATAAAAGATCTCAACACACATTTTATTTTGGCTTACTTTTGGTTAGCTTAAACGTTACTCAATTTCAAATGAATAAAAAACTTCTTATAGGAATCCTCGCCCTCATCCTTGTGGGTGTAGCGGCCTACTTTTATATGCAACGCTACAGTAATAATGTAGCCCAGAAAGGATACCTCTATATCCCTACCGGAGCCCGTTTCGAACAGATTTTAGACTCCGCAAAGCCATTGCTTAAAGACCTTGGTGGTTTTGAACGGCTGGCTAAAAGTAAGGGTATAGACCACAATTTCTATCCCGGGCGCTATAGCCTGAAACCGGGGATGAGCAATACCGAAATCGTATCTATGATCCAGCAAGGTAAGCAGGACGAGATTGCGATCAGGATCGGTAATTATTCCAGTATATCCGAATTAGCCGGAAAGATGGCTCCCTTCCTGGAAGCGGACTCTGCACAAATCATCCAAAGTATTGCCGGCGCTTCCTTTACCCGAGGCCTGGACACACCTGCTATGCTTTATTTTTTCATGCCCAATACCTACAACTTTCATTGGAATACTTCCGGGCCGGAGTTTACCGAAAAAATGAAAAAAGAATTCGATAAGTTTTGGACGGAGGAACGCAAACAAAAAGCACAAGGGGCCAATATGACACCCCTGCAAGTAACCACCCTCGCATCGATTGTACAGCTGGAATCGGCCAAAGAAGATGAGCAGGCCAAAGTGGCTGGATTATACCTGAACCGGTTACGGATTGGTATGAAGCTGGATGCAGACCCGACGATTATCTTTATCAAGAAAATGCAATCTGGCTTTTCTACCAAGATCTCCCGCGTTTATTACAATGATCTGAAGATCGCCTCTCCATACAATACGTATATCAATAAAGGTTTACCCCCCAGTCCGATATGCATGCCTAATCCTTCGGCTATAGATGCGGTACTGAATCCCGTAAAACATGAGTATTTATACTTCGTAGCAGACCCGCAGAAACCGGGCTATCACTGGTATGCAAAAACCCTGGCTGAGCAGGAAAAGAATGCTGCGGTATACCGGGCATGGTTAGACAAAAATAATATCAAATAAGCCGATATGAAGACATACAGTAAAAGAGAATTTTTAAAGATGATGGGCCTTGGGGTTGCTTTTATGCCCTTTATTTCCTGCTTTGGCAATAGCAATAATAATCAGGCCGCAGCACCCGGACTCACAAAGGATAAGGAACATCCCGAAGATCCGAAAAGCGGGTCGGCTACACCGGATGATATCACGAAAGCCGCACCGGGAGATGTGATTTTACTCACCCGTTCGGATGCTGCCTATGCAAGCTTTAATACTGCGTTTAATGCACGGGTAAAAAAAATGCCTAAATATATTGCGCTGTGTAAAACGCCAAAAGGCGTACAGATGGCTGTTGCATTTGCCAAACAGCAAAAGTTACCTACGGCTGTAAAAAGTGGTGGGCATAGCTTTGAAGGGTTTTCAAGTAATGATGGCGGGCTGGTGATCAATGTATCTCAAATGAAAAAAATCACCTGGACGGCCAATAATATGGTTACGATAGAGCCTGGTTGTCTTCTGGAAGAAATACAGGCAGCATTGTTCGCCAAAAAACAACTGATCCCAAGCGGAAGCTGTGGTACAGTGGGCATCGCGGGGCTGACCCTGGGCGGTGGTTATGGTTTCTTCAGCAGAAAATACGGACTGACCTGCGACAGCCTTCAAGCATTGGATATCGTGGCAGGAGATGGCAAAACCTATCACAGTTCAGGAAAAGAGGAACTACTTTGGGCTTGCAAAGGTGGGGGAAATGGCAATTTCGGCGTGGTGACGCAGTTTCAGTTTAAAACGCAGCCTATGCCCGCAACATTCACGAGCATTGTTCTAAAGTTCAGAAACCTTAACACGGACCATTTTTACACCGTGCTTTCCCAATGGTTCGAAACGACACCAAAACTTGCTCCTGAAGACTTTTCTGCTTTTGTGCTAAATGGCAGCACGCTCACCATATTGTGTACCACCTATGGCAACAATAACAACCTAGAACGCAATATTCAGGCGCTGACGGGCATTGCAGATACGGTCAATAAAAGCATGAATCAGAACCTGCCGCAGGCCATGAAAAGATATTATGGTCGTAAAGGCCCCATCTTGTTTAAAAACGCAAGCGCCGGCTTATACAAAGACTTTGGAGATATAAAAGCCATTGCAACACAGATTTTCAACAGTGTGGTACAAAATAAAGGACTCATTTACCAGATCAACACGCTTGGCGGTAATATCAATAATACTGATTTTGAACAGGGATCGTGCTATCCGCATCGTGCACTACCTTATCTGAGCGAATTGCAAGCCTATTGGGAAAATCCGGCGCAGGAAGCCAAGCTACTCAAAGCATTTCAGGGCATTCAGGAACTGATATTAGCGGCAGGTATTACGGCGCAATACCGTAACTATCCCGACATCAATTTCAAAAACTGGCAGCAGGCATATTATGGACAGCACTATGCGAAATTGCAAACAATCAAAGGCCAATATGATCCTGAAAACCTGTTTCAATACCCACAATCCATTACTTTATAGTTTTCTTTCATGACCAAAACTGTTCTGCGCTCCCTTGTATTCATTGGCATACTTTGTTTTCCCGCTACACTGCCTTATGCGCAACAAAAAACAAACAGGCCCTTCCAGCCTTACAGGTTAACAAAACCTATTCAGGACGCTCTGTTTCTGTAGCCGATGGTGATACGTTCACCTTATTGACCGAAGATAAAGTGTCCTACAATATCCGTTTAGAAGGTATTGATGCACCCGAAAAAGGAATGCCGTATTACAAGGTATCAAAAAAATACCTGGCACAATTACTACTTGAAAAAAAGCTCGAGTGTATGGTCAAAAAAGTGGATCAGTATGGCAGGTATGTAGGCCGGATCTATTATATTGAAAATGGCCGCTCCCTTGATGTTTCCAAAGAAATGTTGCGCGCCGGCCTAGCCTGGCATTATAAACAATACAATAAAGAAACGGATTTATCAGCGCTCGAAATAGAAGCGCGGCAATTGAAAAAGGGCTTGTGGGTCGAAACAAAGCCTATCGCCCCCTGGATGGTGCGGAAATACCGGAGGGCAGGTATATCCGACGCTCGTTTCCGGCAGTTGCAACAAGAAAACAGTCCTTTCATAGCACCCTATTTGGCACCTTAAATAAGGTGCTATTTTGTTTGTAGTTTTTTCAATTCTGCAAGCACAGCTGTATTGTTTTTATCAAAGACCAGTGCCTGGTTAAACATGCTCATGGCTGCGGCCTTTTTATTGAGCTTAAGTGCAGCTAACCCTTTTTGGTAATAAGCTTCCGCACTATTGGGCGCCACTTCTATGGCGATCTGAAACTGACGGTCTGCTTTCTCTGCAGAATCCTGCTGCATTAATATCTTGCCATATTCCAGATAAGCATTGGTAAAGTCTTTATCGATCTTAATCGTTTTGATATAATATTGTTTTGCCATCGCCACCTTGCCCTGGCTTTTGTAAAACAAAGCTGCATCGTAAACGGGATTGGGGTTCAGGGTATCTAATCGATATATTTTCTCATACCATTGTAAGGCTTCCGGATTACCGGTCGCGCTATACAAATCTGCTAATTGATACAAACCATCAAAGAAATTGGGCGTAATTTTTAATACCTCTTTCGCATAGGCAATGGCTTTAACCGTATCTTTCTGTGCCGCTTTCAAACGGGACGCATCCAGGATTACATCCGGCTCATTAGCCATCTCCAGCATCAATCGATTAATGATCGGTTCTGCTTTATCCAAATATCCGCCTGCCATCAGGGCTTCCGCCTCTAAAAGGGTATAGGTCGCATCTTTCGGTTTTTTTTGCTGCAAAATTTTCACCTGCTCGAGTGCCTCATTTGCTTTCTTTTTATCAATCAGGAAAAGTGCCAGTGACTCTCTATAATCAATATTATCGGGCGCCAGGGCCACTGCCTTTTGTAAATCGGCCATCGTCAGTTCCACCTGCCCCATTTTATTCAACTCAACACTTCTCTGATAGTACAGCTTAGCGTTTTTAGGATCATACTCGATTGCCTCGGTCAGCGGACGAATCATCGGGTTTACTAATGCTGCCGGTAATTGCTTTTGCTGTTCTGCCGCTTTATCACCACCGTTTCCACAGGCGCTCAGACCAATCAGGCATAAAAAAAAATAGAAAATGTTCCTCATGTAACTCAAATTGAGTTACAAAAAAACAAATTCTATTGCTCTAAAAAAAATTACAGAATTTCTACGGCTATTTTACCTGTGCCGTAAGGAAATGTCTGATTTTACGGATATAGTCATAATAGCCCGATTGCATGCGCAGCATAAAAACAATAAATATGATTAAGCCGACTGCTAAGAGTGCAAGGGGGATAATAAAGGTCTCATCGGGATATGCTTTCCAAAAATAAAGAGCCACCATAAACATAAAGACCACAAATGCAATAATCAGGTATAGACCACCCACATCAATTTTTCGAGGTTTACTACTGATCTTAATCGTGGTTTCTGCAGCATTAGGCTCCATTTCAATATGCGTAATCGGGAGGGTCTTCAGGCCATCGATATTTTCCGCATGTGGAATGACTTTAAGCATACCATTTGATTCTAAAACTTCAAAGTCCAACTGGTGTACCAGCACCCTTTGGCCTAAAAGTTTACTCTTAATAATTTCTGGGGATAGTTTGGATTTAATTCTAGAGGTGGTGTTGAATATCATAATGTTTGAGTTTGAAGATTTATGAAAACATACTCAAAACAAATATAATATTTAAAAATAATAAATGCAATAGTTTGCTTTATTTTATTTAAGGGGAAAATTTAAACCCTTTTGCCGGTTTCATATATCAATTATAAAAAATATCTTTACTACTCAAAATCACCAAGGAAATGAACTGGAACATCCTGTACAAACGCAATCTGCTCCTGCTGGGTCTTATCGCCTCGGGCATACAAATCACTCATGCACAACAGAACATAGTCCTAAAAAACAGGGAAATAAAGGTACAATCCGCAAAAGTATCTTTAGAAAAATACCTTAATACGACTACCGCAGGCAGTCCGGTACAACTTTACCTTCAATTCAAAAAGCCACCCAATAAAACAGTTTTAGCCGCGCAAGGAATTCTACTACAGGATTATGTAGGAGGCAATACTTTTAACGCTCTTATTTCAAAATCAAAAGACCTCGCTCCGATAATCAATATGCTGGATTATTGGGCACCGGTACGCCCCGAAGATAAAATAAGCGCATATCTCCAGGACCAAAATACCGATGCACTCGCAACAGTATTACTCAGCCTCGATCCGGGCAGCAACTTAGCGACCATCGACCATATGCTGAAACGTTGTAAAGCCATTATTCCGGCGATACAAGATTGGTCTGGCCAACATATGTTTATTGTGCAGGTACCTTACAACCAATTAACACAACTGGCAACACTGCCCAATATATTATCGATAGACCCCAAATTTGAAGACCACTCGCTGAATAACGGCGCCATTCCTGTAACCAATACCAGCAATGCACAAAGCGAAAACGGCTATGGACTCAGTGGTGCGGGGATCACGATTGGTGTGGGAGATGATTCACAGCCAACACATATTGACTATGACGACCGCGTACGCAATTTCAATCCGCAACTGCTCAGTTTTCATGGCTTACATACGACCGGTACAGTAGCCGGAGCGGGCATTGTAAACGAAGCATACAAAGGCTTTGCCCCTAAGGCAAATCTGGTCAATAATTTTTATAGCCAGATCATCACACAAGCACCGCGATATGAGCAGGATTTCAATATGAAGGTGACGAACAATTCTTATGCTGCCATCGTAGGCAACTGTAATTATGCCGGCACTTATGATGCCACGTCCCAATACCTCGATCAACAAGCCCTCAATAACCCGCAATTACTCAACATCTTTGCAGCCGGCAATGATGGCCCACTGACCTGTAGTGCTTATCCCACAAGTTATGCAACGGTTGCAGGTTCCTACCAGTCCGCTAAAAACACATTGGTGGTCGCCAATACCGGAAAGAACAGCGACATTCTTAGTGGTGGTAGCAGCCGCGGGCCCGCTAAAGATGGAAGGCTTAAACCCGAGATTACCGCAATCGGGGTACAAATAATGTCTACCGTATTCAACAACGATTACGGACTGTCGACCGGTACCAGTATGGCTGCTCCCAATGTAACCGGTGCTGCGGGCTTATTACAGCAAAGATATAAGCAGCTCAATGGCGGCCAATATCCCGCCAGCGATCTGCTGAAAGCCATCCTGATGAATAGTGCAACAGACCTGGGCAATCCCGGTCCCGACTATCGTTATGGTTTTGGAAGAATGGATGTTGGTGCTGCCCTGGAAATTATAGATAGTGGCCGCTACATGGCGCAGACAATAAGCCATAATGCACAGCAAACTTTTACCGTTTCGGTACCACCCAATCTGGCTCAGGCCAAGATCATGCTGTATTGGAATGATGTACCGGCCTCTCCCCTTAATGCAAAAGCACTGGTTAATGACCTGGATCTGAATGTAACGACACCTTTAGGTGCTACCAGATTCCCCTTAGTATTGAACCCCGAGATGGCGCATGTTACCGATAACGCTACAGAAGGAGCGGATCACCTGAACAATGTGGAGCAAGTGGTCCTCAACAACCCTACCGCAGGGAATTACACGGTTAAGGTCAGCGGGTTTAATATTCCCACCGGCAGCCAATCTTACCGCATTGTCTATCAATTTTTATCTAAAGAAACGAAGATCAATTATCCCGTAAAAGGATCTAAAATAGAGAGCGGCCTGGCCGTCTATCTACATTGGTATGCAGCAGCAGCAACCGGCGATTTTACGGTTGAATACAGCACAAACAATGGCGCAGCCTGGAATTTCATCGAGACGGTGACCAGCGATAAACGGTATGCCACATGGAATGTACCGGCAGGTATAAATTCCGGTTTATGCAACATAAGGGTAACGCAAAATGGTGTTCCTACCCTTTCGGAAACCTTTTCCATTATGGCAAGGCCGGTAGCCACTTTAGCGGCAGATCAATGCCCGGGCAACATTACCATCAACTGGACGGCTATTCCTGGTATCAACAAATACTATCTCTATAAGAAAACTGGTATAGAAATGCTGGTCACCGATTCCACCGCCGGTACCACTTACACCTTCTCTGGATTAAACGTGGACAGCACTTATTGGGTGTCTGTAGGTGCAGGGATTGATGGTGCTAAAGGTTTTCGTGCCCTCGCCTTGAATAGAATGCCGAATAGTGGAAACTGCACTAACATTACGCATCACGGCGATCTAGCCATCACCAAAATCAGCAATCCGAAAAGTGCAAGAGCGTTTACATCAACTGCAATAGGCAGTACGCTGACGGTAGAAGTGCGCAATATGGATAATGTGACGGCAAACAATTATAATATTCTGTACCGTATCAACAATGGCTCCTGGAACACAACTGCGGTGAGTAACCCGATTCCTGCAGGCGCCGCCAGTAATGTAAGCATACCGGGATTAAACCTCAGCGCAACCGGAAGCTACATTATAGAAGCGGTGGTGCACAATGTTGCTGTGACCGATCCGATCAGCCTGAATGACACGCAAAGAATTATGGTAAAAAATGTGGCCAATCCACCCATGAACCTGGCTACTCCTTTTGCCGAAGGCTTTGAATTAATGCCCTCGCTACAAACAACAGATGCGGTCTTTGCCTTAACGAATGCCGAACATTTTGATTTTGACAAATCCGCACCCAACGGCCGTATGCGCACGTTTGTAGATGGAAACATTACCATAACGGGCAACCAGTCTATAAGCCTGGATAACCAATCGAACCAACGCTACGACCTGAACGGAAGCAGTAACAATACCCTTACCGGAACCTTTAACCTCTCTAATTACAATATCAGCAATAATGAATTGCGTTTCGACTTTGATTATATCCTGCATGGCATACCCAAATTTGACACCGAAAACAAAGTGATGATTCGCGGCAATGACCTTGCCCCATGGATATCCATCAATCCTTTTGACACCAATAGTATTGGCGCCAAGGTCAATTATGGCTCTATTTCCATCAACAACCTTTTAGCGGCCCATGCACAAAGCTTTTCGAGCTCCACACAGATTGCAATTCAACAAAGAGACACCTCGCTGATTAGTTCAATCGGTTACGGAAACGGGTTGACGATTGATAATTTTAAACTATATGAAGTTGCTGATGATATTGCTTTAATCAAAGTAAATACCTTAAAGCGGTTCAATTGCGGTTTAAGTGCTGCGGTACCCCTTAGTGTTGATGTGGCCAATATGGTCAACCAGGGGATCAATAACATCAGTATCAGTTATCAGGTAGATCAGCAGGCCGTCGTTACGGAAACCATTGCTGCGATTCCAGCAAAAGATACGATTACCTATAATTTTACCCAGGCCATGAACCTATCGGCGCCGGGACAACACCTGATTACGGTATGGGTTCATTATGCCAGCGATAACTATCGCCTTAATGACACTTTGAAAAATATAGAAGTACATAACCAACCCGTGATCACCAGCTTTCCTTATTTAGAAGGTTTTGAAACGAATGATGGCTATTACTATGGACAGGGTGTTAATAATACCTGGGCATACGGCACGCCCAATGCCATCGGCATCAATAAGGCCGCCAGTGGCAGCAAAGCCTGGAAAACAAACCTGACGGGAGCATATAATTCCAATGAGCATTCCTATTTGTATAGCCCCTGTTTCGATGTAAGCAGCCTGAGTAAACCTATGCTGAGCTTTAGCTTGTTTCAGGAAATAGAGGCACCTTCCGGTGCGGAGATATTTGATAAAGCCTATATGGAATATTCTGTTGACGGTGGTCTTATCTGGCAAAAACTGGGGGCCAAAGGCCAGGGGTACAACTGGTATGATAATAATGCAGATATCTGGGCAACCACCAATAACAATTTTTGGAAAGTGGCCAGCATCCCCTTACCGGTTGTCAATAGCATCAGCTTCCGTTGGGTTTTAGAAAGCGATCCCGGATCTGAATTTGGCGGCATTGCGATTGATGATATTCACATTTTCGATCTGCAGAAAACCATTTATGACCAGGACAGCTTCAGCAGCCCGATTGTAAGTAATGTGACGGCTAATACTGCTTTTGGAAATGCAACGGAAATCTCCGGCTATTTAGATCCGCTATCACAATCCTTTACTAATGCTGCGTTCCAGTCCTATAAACATACCAATTACATTAGCCCGGATGCGCAGCAGTTCTTCCTGCCTAGAAACTTTACGTTTATCTCGCCCAACCAGGCGGCTACAGGAAAGATACAATTACAATTATTCGTTACCGATTCTATGATGGGTGTGATTCGCAATGCGACGAACTGCCCTTCCTGTAGTTCACACCCCAAAGAGGTTTATCGATTAGGGGTTACCACGTATATCGACAACAATAATGCCGTATTGAACAATTCGCTGGCCGATGATACGAATGGCGTATTTCAATATATCCCAAGCGACAGTGTTCTGTGGGTTCCGTATAACAATGGGTATTATGCGCAATTCCGAACCAATCAACTGGGGGAATATTGGTTTAATGATGGCGGTATTACGCGCAACAATCCACTGCCGCTGAATACACTGACATTTGACGCGGTAAAAAATGATGCCCGAACCGCAAGAATCCATTGGTCCAACACCGTAGATACCGATGTATTACATTATAAAGTGCAACGTGCCGGTAAAGATGGCCAGTTCCAGACGGTGTTTACCGAAAACTCGGTGGCACAAAACGGGCACAACTACAGTTATACCGATACACCTGTATTAGATGCTCCCTATGCCTTTTACCGTATCCGTTATACCAGTCTTAACGGAGGGGCTTTTTACAGCATCATCAAAAAGGTTACCTGGAATGAGCTGCCAGTCACCTTCGACATCTATCCTAATCCAACTCATGACGGTAAAGTAACGTTCAGATGGTATAATCCGCAGCAAGCCGGTTTCCATTGGGAAGTCTATAATGTCATCGGACAAAAAATACGTTCCGGCTGGATAGACCAGACTAATTTTAACAGCACACAAACCATTTCCTTGAAAGATATGGGTAATGCTTCCGGCATTTATATTTTAAAAGTGATTACCGACAACCAGACGCAGGAATATAAAATCGTATATGATCCTAAATAGGCTACTGTAAAATATCCTTTACAAAGGCAATGGTTGAGAAAGCTGTGCGAGATGTATTATCTTTGCGCAACTTTTTCAACCTTTGTTTTATGAGCACATACCCATATGTTTCCGCAGCTGAGGCCCTCTCGCTTATCCAAAGTGAGCACCGGGTATTCATTCACGGAAGTGCCTGCACGCCAACCTATCTTTTAAATGAATTGGTCCATGAAGCACCCCGTTTACGCAATGTAGAACTGGTGTCTATTACCCAACAGGGCAAATCGATCGCGATCTATCAACCGGAATACCGGGCTTCTTTTCAGGTCAATAGCCTTTTTGTTTCGGAGCCGGTACGCCAGGCGGTAAAAGAAGGGTATGCCGATTTTGTGCCGGTATTCTTAAGCGATATTCCTGACCTGTTCAACAACGATATTCTGCCTTTAGATGTTGCCATCGTTCAGGTGTCTCCTCCCGACCGTCATGGCTATTGTTCTTTAGGTACCTCCATCGATGTGGCCCGCTCTGCAGTGAACAAAGCAAAAAAAGTAATCGGGCTGGTGAACCCGCAAATGCCCCGCACCCATGGCGACGGATTGGTTCATCATTCCTATTTTGATAAAATGGTCTTTCATGATGCACCTTTACCGGAAGTGAATTATGCCGAGAAGGTAACCGACATTGACCGTAAAATAGGGCAATATGTTGCCGCACTGATCGAAGACAAATCGACCCTGCAAATGGGTATCGGCACCATACCCGATGCGGTATTGGGCAACCTGCACAACCATAAGCACCTGGGGGTACATACCGAAATGCTGAGCGATGGCGTGATTGACCTTTTTCTTGCAGATGTGATCGATAATCGCTGCAAAAACCTGCATCCCAACCGCATTGTAACCAGTTTTGCCCTGGGTACTAAACGCTTATACGATTTTGTACATGATAACCCCGGCCTCACCTTCCTTGATATCGACTATGTAAATAATCCTTCCATTATTGCCAAAAACGATAATGTGGTGGCGATCAATTCCTGCCTGGAGATTGATCTGACCGGACAAGTCTGTGCGGACAGCATTGGTACCTATCAATACAGCGGTATTGGTGGCCAGATGGACTTTATGCGCGGAGCAGCCCTGAGTAAGGGTGGCAAGCCGATTATCGCGGTAAACAGCCGTACTAATAAGGGCATTTCCCGTATTGTCTCTGCGCTGAAACCCGGTGCCGGTGTGGTCACAACCCGTGGACATGTGCAATATGTGGTGACAGAATATGGTGTGACCAATTTATTTGGCAAAAACCTGCGCCAGCGTGCCAGGGCACTCATCGATCTGGCCCATCCCGACGACCGGGCAATGTTGCACCAGGAAGCTTACGACAGATTTAAAATATTTTTATAGATTTCCCCATTTATTGAATCCCCTAAAAGACAGAATACAAATCAAAACTGTATATTTGTCGCAATATATTGATTACGATATGGCCACAAAAAATAAAACTAAGGACATGGAAGCGCAGATCTCCTTCGATGAGATGAAAGGCGAAGTATTAAAAGATTATGAATTGGCGGTCATGAGCCGTGAAGCGAGTCTTATTGGTAGAAAAGAGGTATTGACCGGAAAAGCAAAGTTTGGCATCTTCGGTGATGGAAAGGAACTGGCACAGATCGCTTTATCTAAAGTGTTTCAGGCAGGCGACTACCGTTCGGGCTATTACCGCGACCAAACCCTCATGTTTGCTACGGGCATGTCTACCGTAGAGCAATTTTTTGCACAATTATATGCCAATCCGACTACGGAACAAGAGCCATCTTCTGCGGGCCGCATGATGAACGGGCACTATGCCACGCGTTGGCTGGATGCCGATGGCGAATGGAAAGATCTGATGGCACAGCCTAACTCAACCAGCGACATTTCCCCTACAGCAGGGCAAATGGTACGCGCCCTGGGTGTGGCTTATGCTTCTAAACTATACCGCAATAGCGATAATTTAAAAGAAGGTTTTGAAAAATTTACGAATAACGGTAATGAAGTTAGTTTTTGTACCATAGGCGATGCCTCTACTTCTGAAGGCCATTTCTGGGAAACCTTGAATGCCGCTGCCGTATTGAAAGTACCTTTGGCTATTTGTGTTTGGGACGATGGTTACGGGATCTCTGTACCGCGTAAATACCAAACAGCCAAGAACTCTATCTCTGAAGCGACCGCCGGTTTTCAATATGATGAAAAGCTGGAAAGTGGTGTGGAGATTTACCGCGTGAAAGGATGGGACTATGCTTCTTTGGTTAAAACCTTTGAAGAAGGCGTGGCCCGTGTAAGAGAAAATCATATTCCTGCATTATTCCATATCCAGGAAGTAACGCAGCCGCAAGGTCACTCTACTTCAGGTTCTCATGAGCGATACAAATCTAAAGAACGCCTGGAATGGGAAAAAGAAATGGATTGTGTTCATAAATTAAGACAATTCATCCTGGATAATGCTATCGGCAATGAAGAAGAATTAACCGCAATTGAAGAAAAAGCAAAAGATGCGGCGCGTACAGCAAAACAATCGGCCTGGAATAATTTCATGGCGCCGATTAAATTGCAGATTGAGCAAAGTGCACAGCTGATTCAGCAAATTGTTATGGAAGGCCATGCAAGCGGCACGCAAATGGCTGCCTTGTCTCAGGAATTACAAAGCCTGAAAGAGCCGATTCGTAAAGATGTGTTCCGTACGGTACAGAAAGTATTAAAATTAGCCGGGGTCGACAATACGCCTGCTTTAAGAAACCTGCGGAATCATTACGATGCCCTGGCTGCTGAAGCACAGGATACCTTCAGCTCTCACCTGACTTCCCAGTCTAAATATGCCGTAAAGCATGTAGTGGAAGTAAAAGCTGAATATTCCGACAACAGCCCGGTACTAAATGGTTTTGAAGTACTGAACCAATATTTCGATCAAACCTTAAGCACCAATCCGGCAGTATTTGCCTTTGGAGAGGATGTGGGTAAGATCGGTGATGTAAACCAGGCTTTTGCCGGCTTACAGGAAAAACATGGCAAACTGCGCGTAAGCGATACCGGTATCCGGGAAGCTACGATTGTAGGCCAAGGTTTAGGCATGGCACTACGGGGTCTGCGTCCGATTGCGGAAATCCAATACCTTGATTATTTATTATATGGCTTACAGACCTTGAGTGATGATGTAGCCACCTTACAATACCGTACCAAAGGCGGGCAAAAATGCCCTTTGATTATCCGTACCCGCGGCCACCGCTTAGAAGGGATCTGGCATAGCGGTTCTCCGATGGGCATGATCATTAACGCCTTAAGAGGAATCAATATTTGTGTTCCGCGTAATATGGTACAAGCTGCCGGTATGTACAACACTTTACTAAAAGCCGATGAACCGGCAGTATTGATTGAGTGTCTGAACGGTTATCGCCTGAAAGAAAAGAAACCGGATAACCTGATGGAATTCACTATTCCTTTGGGGGTGCCTGAAATTGTACAAGAAGGAACCGATATTACCATCGTTTCTTACGGCTCTACCTTAAGGGTAATTCAGGAAGCTATTGATCTGTATTTAGCACCACAAGGAATCAGTTGTGAAGTTGTGGATGTACGTACTTTATTGCCTTTCGATACCAACCACAGCATCGTAAAATCATTAGAAAAAACCAATCGGATTATCTTTATTGATGAAGATGTACCGGGCGGAGCCAGTGCCTATATGTACCAACAGGTAATGGAACTGCAAGGCGGTTACAAATGGCTGGATGTAGCCCCGCGCACTTTGTCAGCGAAGGCACACCGTCCTGCTTATGCTACGGACGGCGATTATTTCTCCAAGCCTAATGCGGAGGATATTGCTGCGGTGATTGAGCAAATGATGGCAGAATAATTTTATCACAAAACCATATTTTATATAGAAGTAACATGGAAGAATTAAAAATTAAATTAAAACAACAAATCATCGAGTCATTGAACTTACAGGACATGAAACCGGAAGATATTGATGATGATGCGCCTCTTTTTGGTGATGGTTTAGGCCTGGACAGTATCGATTCTTTAGAACTGATCGTTTTACTGGAAAGAAACTACGGTATTAAGCTGGAAGACCCTAAAGAAAGCCGTAATATACTGAGCTCTGTTAATAGCATGGCCGCGTATATTCAGTCTAAACAACAAGGATAATTACCGGAAGCATATCGCATGCACAAAGTCGCTGTTTCTCAGAAGCAGCGACTTTGTTATACCGCAACGCAAGCGTACACTTTGCGCATACAATCAATACTCACGTCAAAAAACACCACTTTCTATGCATAACACTCCGGTCAATCGAGGCACACGGATAGCCACAATGCTTTTGGATCATGTCTTCATGACCATAATCATTATGTTCTTTTTCATGCCTGCATTCGCTTCTGTATTTACGACTGCTTTTAACGTAGAAAACCCCGAAGATCCTAATTTAAATTTTTTGTTCGGCGCAACCGGCTATATTGCCCTGTTCGGCTTTTCCCTATATTGTTGTAAAGACATTTTCAACGGGCGCAGCCTGGCCAAACGCATTTTAAAATTACAGGCAGTAGACCATAAATCAGGCCAGGTCGCTACGCCTTTCCAATGTTTCATAAGAGATTTATTTTGTCTCCTATGGCCTGTGGAGGCGATTATAGCCTTAATTAATCCCGACCGACGACTGGGCGATTATATTGCGGGCACAAGACTCGTGACCTATGACCCCAATCTGGCGCAACCCAAAATCAGCATACTCAGGATCCTGCCGCCAATAATTGTGTCCTATGGGTTTATCTTATTACTGGCTCAATTAATACCCAAGAACATCATGGAGCCCGTCGACTACAGCCCCACTTCTTATAACGCTTCGGAAAGCGCACAATTAGCGCAATTATTTTCGGACAGCCTGGGCACTTATCTCAGTGCGGAATGCAAAGTATATGATACCGTAAAGCAAAAACCCCTAAAGTACATTTCAACCGTCCTACATCTGAAGCAAAATTACCTGGATCAGGAGCAGCAATACCGGCAGTTCAACCAAAAAGTCACCGGTTTGCTTTACAGCCGTTTTCCGGAAGGCAGCTTCAATGGCAAGATTATGTATCTCTATAACGACAATCATCAATTCCGAAGCAGAACAACAACTATTAGTATTACAACACATCGCTAATTGGTATCCGTCTGGTTTAATTTTATCATTTACACTCCCGCTGACCATCAAATGAACCGCATAAACAAAAAGTGGAAACACGGGTATCTCTTTTTCTTCTTCTTGCCCATTTCGCTATCGGGCATTTATCTGTATATGCTCTATGCGCACCGGTACCAGCATGATAATATCGTGATTTTGTCCCTTTTTATGACCCTTAGTTTTCCAATAGCCTTTCCGTTGCACTACCTTAGGCTTAAAGAAACAAAATGGTATGGCCGTTTAGGTAATGCTTTGCTCACTATAGGCTGCGTCATTCCCTTCCTTTTGGGCATGTTGCACCTGGAACGATATTACTGCGCTTACCAGCTAGAACATTACCGGAGTACCGCCTATGGAACTATATCCTGTTTTACAACGAATAAGGTTAAGGGCACAACGAATCATTACGCACAAATAGATTATACCTTTGAAGGAAAAGCATACACGCAAAGTATCGGTAACAATGAAGACCTTTATAAAGTTGGGGATAAACTTAAACTCGGAGTATCCTATAAAGACCCGGAAATATATACCGTTATTGAAATAATAAGCGAACCCTATTAATACAAAAAAACAAGGTTTTATGCATCCGGAACTCCTTTTATTCCTTGACCAGTTTCCTGACTTAAGTCTTGAAGACAAAGCCGCTATGGCGCGACAGATTACAGTCGTGGAAGCGGCTAAGGGCACGATCCTTATCGAAGAAGGCGTAATTAGTCAGGACTGCTATTTTGTACTTAAAGGTTGTTTGCGGCAATACCGGCTTGTAGACGGTTTGGAACAAAGCACTACGTTCTATACCGAAGGACAGGCCGCCGTTTTGTTTACCAGCTATACACTGCAAACACCTACCGATCATTTTTTATCTTGCCTGGAGGACAGCGTTTTCCTGATCGGGAATCCCGTAAAGGATGCGGCCCTGTATGCCCAATTTCCACAGCTGGAGCAGATTACCAGAAGGATGATGGCAGAGGATTTCGGAAAGACACAAGACCACCATGCCCGCTTCATGCACGCCTCCGCAGCAGAACGTTATCTACAGCTGTTGCAGGATCGCCCGGATTTATTACAAAGAGTACCCCAACATCAACTCGCCAGCTATCTCGGTATTACCCCGGAGTCGCTGAGCCGGATTCGCAAACGGATACAAAAAACTAAATAGCTTTTTTGCTTTTCCCTCCTTTGACAATAAGCCATAAGGCCAAAGCCAATTCGCCTAAAGCCATAGGCAAACTCAATAGGGCTTCAAGGGTCAATCGATAAGCTGCATAGCCCGGCCATATTATCGGCAAGCCATGAGCCGCGATATAAGCCAGCCCTGCAAGCAAGAGCAACGCCGCTCCTGTTTTGGGTAGCGGTGTATAGCGGAACAGTAAGTAAGCCAATAATCCCAGGTGTATCCCAAAGACCAACAAGGCCATAGACCAGATGGCCGTAAATGCCTGAAAACAATAAAGGACAATTGTTCCCTTAGCTGCAACAGCAGGTAAGGAAGAAAGCAAAAAGGCCAAAGGTGCTAATGCGACACCCAGTAATGCGGTATACATAATCCTGAAACAGGCTGTCAATAAAGATAGCGCAGCATGCCAGGGTTTTAAGAAATAATACAATGCCCAGGATACCAAAATATCCAAAACCAATATCCCAATAAAAGCCAGGAAGAGCCATCGGAATAATGATTCATGAGCAGTCAGCTGCTGTACGGTAGCTAACTCATCATGGGCAATATATATCTGGTTAAACCCAAATCCATAAGCAAAACCGGCCAATGCTGCCATGAGTAAAAGGGACCAACCGGCACAAAGCGCCAGCTGGCGTGGAGTAGCAGTATTCATTACTTATCTTTTGGCAAAAATAACCTGCCTCCTTCGATCTGCTCCTTGACTTTAGATAAGAAATAAAGGAAATGCCTGATCACCATTAAATAAAAAAAATGGGGATATATATTCATCACAACAAATACTTCTGTCGTATTTAATCGCTTTTTGTTTTTATCAAAGTGCGTACAATCGTAAGAAAACGGAAGGTTCCTGCCCTACTTCATTTCCTTCAAAGCCCGGTTCAGGCTGCGGATATTCACGCCCAGATAAGCCGCCATATCATCTTTAGAAAGCCTGATTTGTTGTTTTTCCTGCAAGGCCAAAAGCTTGGCCAATCCATGTTCTGTGGTATAGAGTTGCTGAAATGAAGCCCTGCTACTGGTATAGACCACCCTTTCAGCCAATTCCTCCAGCAAGATCCGGTTAAAGGCCAAATCCTGTTCCAGTAAAGAATGAAATAAGGGAAGAGACAGCGCATAGGCCTGCACTATGGTGATCGCCTCAATAGAACAGAGACAATCGATCTTACGAAGTACTTCAATCTCACCTACAATTTCGCCCACACCTAAAAATTCTACAATATATTCCTTGCCATTGGCCTCACTAAAGAAGCACTTGGTGATTCCCTCTTTAAGAATCATTACCTTGGTCTGTTGCTGCCCCTGGTGCAGCAACAACGACCCCTTATCAAATGACTTCAGGACAATATGCTCTTTGCGCTCCTGTTCGGCATAAAGCTTTTCCGCAAAAGACAATAAAGAAAGATTGGTCAATAACATAGGCC
Organism: Taibaiella sp. KBW10; assembly: GCF_003852495.1. GTDB lineage: Bacteria > Bacteroidota > Bacteroidia > Chitinophagales > Chitinophagaceae > Edaphocola. The sequence continues at coordinate 429,256 of NZ_QAJI01000001.1, forward strand.
CGGGACAAATGTCCTTTTTAGGAAGAAATACAATCCTGACTTTTGCAGGGATACAGTACAAAAATAACATGAAAAATAATATCTCCGTCATTGCTTTTGATGCAGACGACACCCTTTGGGTTAACGAACCTTATTTCCAGGAAACCGAGCAAAAATTCTGTGCCCTGCTGGAAGCCTATGTACCCCGGCATATTGCCGCGCAGGAGCTGTTCAAAACAGAGATGGCCAACCTGCATTTATACGGTTATGGGGTAAAAGGGTTTATGCTTTGTATGATTGAAACGATTGACCGGGTTTCCAAAGGCAAAGCGAGTATCGCTCTGATTGAAGCCAGCATAGCTTTGGGTAAAGAACTACTCCAAAAACCAATCGTACTACTCGATCAGGTGGCAGAAACCTTACAAAGTTTACAGGGAAAATACAAACTGGTGATGGCCACCAAAGGAGACCTGCTGGATCAGGAGCGGAAGTCAAAACAATCGGGTCTACAATCTTATTTTCACCATATCGAAATCATGAGTGATAAGAAGGAAGGGGATTATCAAAAACTGATGAACCACCTGGATTGCCGCCCGGATCAATTCCTGATGATTGGCAATTCGCTCAAATCAGATGTGTTGCCCGTACTGGCTTTGGATGCCTATGCGGCGCATATCCCCTATCATACAACCTGGGCGCACGAGCATACGGAGCAAGTCCCGGAACATCCCCGTTTGATGACCTTAAACGCTATTCAAGACATTTTAAATTATATATCCTGATGAAAACAGCCCTAGATATAACACAATGGTCGCGTAGAGATCATTTCGCGTTCTTTTCACAATTTGAAGAACCTTTTTTTGGAGTTACGGTAACCGTAGACGTAACCAACGCTTATGAACAAGCCAAAAAACAAAATATTTCCTTCTTTCTGTATTACCTGTACCGGGCCTTAAAAGCAGCTAATGAAATTGAAAATTTCCGGTATCGTATTATTGATGAAAAAGTATTTATTTTTGATCAGGTAAATGCGTCGCCAACCATTAATCGTCCTAACGGCACTTTCGGTTTTGCTTATATGGACTATACACCGGAAGCAGCGCAGTTTTACACCCATGCACAAGAAGTGATTGCAGCCGTCCAGGTGACAGAAGGATTAAGACCGGCTGTTTCGGGAGAAAACGTCATTCAATTTTCTGCCTTGCCCTGGATCGATTTTTCGTCCATTTCGCATGCCCGGAGTTTTAGTTTTGCCGATAGCTGTCCTAAAATTTCTTTTGGGAAAGTAAGCACACAGGAAGGCCGAAAAACGATGCCGGTCTCAATACATGTACATCACGGTTTAATGGATGGATATCATGTAGGACTATATATCGAGGCTTTTCAAAAACAATTAGATCAGGTTTAAATCGCACATATGAACAGTCACATCAGACCAGAAACAGCGGCAGATTATACAGCAGTCTACACCATCAATGCAAAAGCATTTACACAAGATGGGGAAGCGAAATTGGTGGCGGCCTTGCGCCATAATAAAGATGCCTTTATTCCCGAACTCTCGCTTGTCGCGGTAAAAGGAACGGAAGTGATCGGGTATATTCTATTCACCAAAATTAGCATTGTCTCAATAGATCAAAAAATATTCGAGAGCCTGGCTTTAGCACCCGTTGCCGTCGATCCGGAATACCAGCAACAAGGCATTGGAAAGGCACTCATACAATATGGGCTGGATAAGGCGAAAGCATTAGGATACGCGTCTGTTATTGTATTAGGGCACGAAGCATACTATCCAAAGTTCGGCTTCGTACCGGCGGTAAAATGGCAGATCAAAGCACCATTCGAAGTACCCGAAAATGCCTTTATGGGTCTGGAATTAATTCCGGGCAGCTTAACAAATGTTAGCGGAACAGTACGTTATGCTAGAGAGTTTGATAACGTGTAAGAATAAATAGATAAATGCTTGTATACAATACATAAAAAGCACCGCCNNGGCGGTGCTTTTTATGTATTGTTGTTTTCTTTTCCCAAAGACCTATAATCTGAAAGAGATCGGAATCACTACAGGCAATGCTTTGACAACACCATCTTCCTTACCCGGTTTCCAAACCGGCATTTCATTGATTAAACGCAAGGCTTCTTCATCACAGCCCATTCCGACGCTGCGCACAATTTTGGCATTCGTTATTTTACCCGTTTCCGTTACGGTAAAGGAGACGTAAACTACACCTTCTTTTTTAGCCGATTTGGCTTTTTCCGGGTAGTTCAAATTAGCATCAATATATTTTTGTAATTCCGGTTTTCCACCTACAAATTCTGGTTCAGGATCCAAGTCCTTACTGGCAGACTTAGATTGTGCGTACATCGCCTGACTGATCATTACCGCCGGTAATAAAAGGGCACCAATCAATAGTACTTTTTTCATTTTGCTACGATCTATCATAAGTTTATTTATTGGTGTTTAGACTTTATCAATGATGTAAAGTTAAAGGAATCTACATTAAATAGTCCTTTATCCGTCATTTTTAAAGAAGGGATTACCGGAAGTGCCATAAAAGAAAGGGTCATAAAAGGCGCCGCGAGGCGACAGCCGAGGGTCTTTGCGGCAAGGTCAAGGCTTTCATAAGCTGCCGCCGCTTCCAACGCAGTTTTATCCGTAATCAATCCGGCAATAGGCAAAGGCATAAGGTTGATCTGGTCACCCTCCGCCACGACAATCCCACCGCGGGAAGCCACCAAGGCATTTACAGCCGATTGCATTGCTTCATCCGTAACCCCAACCACCACAATATTGTGGCTGTCATGCGCAACAGTAGAGGCAATAGCACCGCGCTGCAATCCGAAATTACGGATAAAGCCTAAAGCGACCGGAGCCTCTTTATAGCGGTTCACAACGGCAATCTTTAGTACATCCTGGCTAAGGTCACTATTCAACACACCCGCTTCAACAGCGAGCTGTGCTGTGGCGACAGTCGTAATCAACTGTCCTTCCAAAGCCTCAATAACCTGTACCGATACAGAAGCCGCATCTTTTACCTCCAGCCTGAAGTCCGCTGCCTGTACGGGATGACGGTTGAAATGATTAATAATAGCCGGGGTAAAAGGTGTTTCAAAATTTTCACCTGCTGCGGCAACCATATGCCCGTCAATATAAGTTTGCAGCACGTCAAAAGTACTGAGATTACTGACCACAATAAAGTCTGCGGCATCTCCTACCTGCAATTGCCCCACCTCCAGTGCATAGTGTTCGACAGGCGCAATACAAGCAGCATACAACACATCAAAAAGATCAAAGCCTTTGGCTACTGCACGGGCGACTAATTGATTAATATGACCCTTTATCAACTCGTCAGGGTGCTTGTCATCGCTGCAAAACATCAAGGCTTCCGGGTGACTGGAAAACAGATCAACCAAGGCCTCAAAATTCTTTGCAGCACTCCCTTCCCGTATTAAAATCTTCATTCCGTGTTTGATCTTATACAGTGCTTCTTCCAGGCTGGTACATTCATGATCGGTACTGATACCGGCACCGGCATATTGCGACACATCCGCCTCCGACATGTGCGGGGCATGGCCATCTATAGGTTTTTGATAATGCCCGGCCCAATGTAGCTTTTGCATTACTTCCGCATCTTTATACAAGACCCCGGGAAAATTCATCATTTCCGCCAGGTACTTGATCTCCGGTTGCGCCATCAATATTTTGATCTGTTCCGCATCAATTACAGCTCCGGCCGTTTCGAAGCCGGTTGCCGGTACGCAGGAAGGAGCGCCGAAGTTAAATTTCAGGGCAGCATGACGGGCATTGTCGATCATATATTGTATTCCTTCCATACCGCAAACATTGGCAATTTCATGCGGATCGGACACCGTTGCTATCGTACCAAAGGTGGTCGCAACCCGGCTAAAAGCCGTAGGGGTCAGCATAGAACTTTCAATATGAATATGCGCATCAATAAAGCCGGGCATAATATATACTCCCGGTACCGTCTCCAGGCGTTCAATACGATTTATTTTACCTTCTTCAACACTAATCTTTGCAGGGTATATGGCCCGCTGTTGCAGGTCGACTAATTGTCCTTCTATTTCAAACTTTAGGGGCATCATCAGAATCTTTTGTATTTTAGTGTCTAAGCATAAAAATAACCTATTTTTGGTCCGTGTTTTTGCTTTTAGAAACATTTTTTATATAAAATATGAGAGAAGGACATTTTATAAAAGTAAATAAAGAACGTTGGGATAGTTATCTAGCAGAAACGAATGATCCGGATGAACTGGCCAAAAGATTTGCATACCTGGTAGATGACCTGGGTTATGCCAAAACGCATTATCCACAAAGCAATACGATCAAATATATCAACAGCATTGCCGCTAATATTTATTTGTCTATCTACAAAAACAAAAAAGAAAAAGGCAATAAATTCAAACTGTTTTTCCTGGAAGAATTGCCTTTGATTATGTACCGAAACCGGAAAACCTTATGGTATACTTTTTTGTTCTTCATGGCATTCATGCTGCTCGGTATTTTCTCCTCCTGGAGAGACCAGAGTTTTGTAAGGGGCGTATTGGGCGATCAGTATGTAGACATGACCATGTCTAACATCGCTTCAGGCGATCCGTTTAAAGTCTATAAAGAACAAAATGAATTCAGCATGTTCTTATCCATTACCTGGAATAATATGCGGGTCATGTTTTTATTCTTTTTGTCGGGTATTACCTGCTCGGTGGGTACGATCTATTTATTATTTAAAAACAGTTTGATGCTGGGGGTTTTTGAACAAATGTTCTTTGCCCATAAACTGGGCTTTAAGTCAATACTGGTCGTCTTTACCCACGGCACGCTGGAGATTTCCGGTATGATCATTGAAGCAACCGCAGGTTTGGTTATGGGCAATGCCATCTTGTTTCCCGGTACCTATACCCGTAAACAATCATTTGTGCGTGGAGCAAAGGATGGCATCAAGATTGTAGTAAGCCTGATCCCGATTGTGATTACAGCAGGCTTCTTTGAAAGCTATATTACCCGCCATACCGAAATGCCTTTGGTGCTGAATATCCTTATCCTGACTGCCTCGCTGGCCTTTATTGTTTTTTATTTTATCCTGTTTCCGCAAAAAGTGGCCAAACGCCTGTCTTTGCAGCATGTGGACTTTAAGTAAAATTAAACTTAAAATCAGCATGCCTTTTAAGATATTAGTATATTTGAATCATTAAAATCAACCTTATTATATGAGCGAAGAGAAAGCTGGTAAGTTCGGGGGAATCCTGGGAGGATTGCGCAAACTTATTTTCACAGATGAACAGATAGCAAAAGACGAACCAAAGACCCCTTCGGAGCACATTACAAAGAAAGAGGAACCCACACCCGCAACGCCCATTACTTCAAATAACCTGCAGACGGCAAACCTTAGCAATGAGGAAGCGGTAACGGAAAGCGAGCTTATTGAAAAAATGTATAAACTCTTCGATAGCCTAAACAAACCGGGCGTCGATTTTTTTGAATTGTGGAATGCGGCAGAGGCCATGGGCGGACCTACAGTACAAAATATACAAAATGCTTACACAACTTTAAAAATCCTGGGATTAAGCAAAGAAAGTTTGCTGCAATCGGGTAATGCTTACGTAACCGAATTGGATGAGAAGATTAATACGGATATCCGGAGCAAACAACAGGAAAAAACGGGACTGTTAGCACAACAAGAACAGGAAAAAAGACAACTGAGCCAACAACAGGCTGATCTGCAAAAACAGATTGAAGGCCTGCAACAAAGTTTACAACAAACGAATGATAAACTCGCACTGGTGGATTCAAAATACAGCAAACCGGTAGCTGTTATCGACCATAAAATACAAGTAGGTCAGAAAGCCTTGCAAATGGTAACTAACAAAATGAAAACCGTCCTACAAACTATAGAAACCTCTGTACAATAAAAACAAAAAACATGGCTACACAAAACCAATCCTTAACCACAATAGATAAGCGTACGCTACCCAGCGAGCTGACGCAATTACCCATCTTTCAGGTAATCGGCAATCAATTACCCACTACGGTACAAAAGGTGGCCTCCAATAAAACCTTTGCTTCGGTTATCTATTGGGCTGCCCTGATCGGCGGCGCATTTTTCTTTTTCAAAATGCTCCCTACCCTGATTCATTACGCCAGTATGACCATATGGCTCATCGTAATGTCTATCGTTATTGTGGTATTGATCATGCTCTATCCTAAGATCGTTAATTTGCTTTATACTTTGGGGGCTACTTTATTATTTAAAGGGGAAAAAGCGATCGTCCGCAATAATCCGATCACGACCCTACAGTTACTATTGAATGATGCAAAGGATACCTTGAAAAAAGTTAGAGATAAAATCGCGAGTGTGGATGGGGTGCGCATCAATATGATTGATGAAGCCAGCAGAAGCAAGGAAGAGGCAGAGAAGAAATACGGACAGGTAAAATACCTGACGGAAGAGGCGGGAAAACTGGAAAAAGAAGCCCTGGTTTTTGAAGAAAAAGGAATGCAGGAAAAAGGAAATGCCCTTAAAAGAGAAGCAAAAGAAACCAGGGTAAATGCAAGCCTGCGGATGGAAGAAGGTAAAGCCTCCGAACAAATGGCCAGACAGTATACCCAATACAGCAATCAGTTTAGCAAAGTACTGGAGGTATTAAAAGACAATGAAAGCGGTTCCCGCATTTATGTAAATGCACTGGGCAGTACCATCAATATCATCAGTAAAAAAGTAGAAGCGACCAATAAAATGCGCTCTGCAACGGAGGGCTTGGCCGACGTTTTTGAAATAAAAGATGGCTGGAAATACCAGGAGGCCATGGATGCAGCCAGCAGCCTGATCAGCCAAAACATCGGAAGAATCCGTAGTAACCTGGAATTCTTAGATCAGAATAATGCCATCACGATTGGTGCGAATGTAAGTCAGGCCGAGCTGGAAAGTTTTGTAAAACAAATAGACGGTGGCCGCCTGGAAACATTAAATATTACGGAGATGAGCGATGCAAATTATGAATTAACTCCGGAAGAGAAAGTAGATAAGGGTTTTAATATCTTAGATTAGTTTTCTGTTTTATAAAACACGCACTTTCATTTTCTTTTGACCATAAACTTCATTAATCTTATGACAACTAATAATCAACCCTCTACATGGTCTCGCTTAAGATGGCCGATTAAAGCTTTAATCATTGCCTTGCCTCTCGTAGCCTTATTGTGGATCGCACAAAAATCCGGCTGGATCGACAAGCTCAATGAGCAAACAAGCACGGCAAGCAGTCCAAGCCTGCCCAATGCAGATAATGATCAGAAAAAAGGACAAACCACCGAAACAACGACCAGCGGGGAGCATCGTTCTTTCAACTTTAGCCCGGTAGCACCTGTAAACGGAACCCTGAAAGGTGTGGTAGAAGTAGGCGCTTCAGGATTTAATTCCTTTGTTATCAATGTAGATAAAGACAAAAACTGGGAAATAAAAAGTAAAGACTTCGGTCAGTCTTTTGTATATGAAGGTTTGGCCTCTACAGAAGATATCCGCTTAGGCCTAAAGAAATATATCGCGGCCATGGCAGAGAAAGGCGTAAAAAGCAATAATATTCATTTTATCATCAGTTCTGGTGCCCAAAAAGAACCTAAAACCGGCCCGATTGCTGATGAGCTGAAAAAGATGGGTTATGTGGTGAACTTAGTTACCGCAGAGCAGGAAGGAAAGCTCGCCTTAAAATCGGTATTGCCCAAGGCTTATTATGATAATGCTTTTGTGGTAGATATCGGGAGTGGTAATACTAAAATATCTTATCCAAACGCAAGCGGCTTAACTTCTTTAGAAGCACCTGGTGCAAAATATTATGAAAAAGACATGACTGATGCAGCGGTATTTCAGGAAGTAAAAACCAAAGCACAATCAATCCCGGCGGCGAAGCGTAAAGTTTGTTTCATCATAGGTGGTGTGCCGTATGAACTGGCTAAAAAGACCAGACAAGGAGAGGAGCGCTATACCGTATTGAATGCACCCGATACTTATAAAGCCGGAGACAGCAAAAAAGTATCCAGTGGTTTAAACATATACAAAGCACTCGTAGACGCTACAGGATGTGACACTTTTGTATTTGACTGGGATGCGAATTTCTCTATAGGGTTTATCTTATCCTTATAAAGTTACTGATTAGGATAAACATAAATGCGGCGGCTATCATTGATAACCGTCGCATTTATGTTTTATATCTTGATTCCCGATTACAATTTCATGGTAACGATTTTCGTCGGATCGAGGTTAGCATTACGCATGGCCACATTACGGGCTATCTTCTTAGCAATATCGGTAAACGCGTTTAAAGCTATCGGCTCATCATTTAATACCGCAGGAAAACCTCTGTCGGCCCCTTCTCTGATACTTTGCACCAAAGGAATTTCTCCTAAAAACGGCACCTCAAACTGATCAGCCAAAGATCTACCTCCATCTTTCCCGAAGATGTAGTATTTATTTTCAGGCAATTCTGCCGGAGTGAAATAAGACATATTTTCCACTACGCCTAAAATAGGCACGCTAATGTTCGCATTTTTAAACATCATCATGGCTTTTTTAGCATCTGCCATAGCCACATTCTGCGGCGTGGTTACAATCACCGCACCCGTAATCGGAATGGTCTGTACCAGCGTCAGGTGAATATCTCCCGTGCCCGGCGGTAAGTCAATAATCAAATAATCCAGCTCCCCCCAATACACGTCAGAAACAAATTGTTTCAAGGCCGAAGTGGCCATAGGCCCCCGCCAGATCACGGCTTGCTTTTCATCTACCAATAAGCCGATGGACATTACTTTTACTCCGAAGCGCTCTAATGGTTCGATCATACCCTTGCCATTAACTTCACGCATCATCGGACGCTCTCCCTGTATGCCGAACATGATAGGTGCTGACGGACCGTAAATATCCGCATCCATGAGGCCCACTTTCGCACCTTCTTTTGCCAAAGCAATGGCCAGATTGGTCGACACGGTAGATTTACCTACCCCACCTTTACCCGAACCTACCGCGATAATATTTTTTACTTGAGGCAGCATTTCGCTTCCGTCTGCATTGCGGGAACTTAATACACGCGCGGTCATGTGTACCACTATAGTAGCCTCTTTATCGACAAATATTTTTATCGCATTGATACAGGCCTTGTGGATCATTTCCTTCATTGGACAGGCAGGCGTGGTCAGTTCGACGGTACATTCGATATGATTACCTTCAATCTTTATATCCTTAACCATGTTTAAGGTCACAATGTCTTTACCAAAATCGGGATCATCTACGTTTGATAATGCCTTGAGTACGTCCGCTTCCGTTATCATATAGTACAATTATATATTTTTATCAATTTGATGTGCAAATTTAATACAGTCTGCGCGACTTATTTTAAGATTTAACATACTAAATTCAGAAAAAATATAGTTTTATACAAAAGTAAAGCCCCATAAAACGATCTTTATATCTTTACGCCCATATATTATGAGCAACCAATATAAAACAGTATTTTTGTTCCGTATGAATCTAACCATAAGCAAAGTATTATTACTCTTATTTTTCCTGTGCGGCAGTACGGCTCTTTTTGCACAAAATGATCGTCTCGTGCAAGTAACGGGTGTTGCTAAAATGAAAGACACTTCTGATGTAATCCCTTATATGGGTGTTTTTGTTAAGAACAAGAATGTAGGTACCCTAACGAATGAAAACGGGGTATTCTCTTTGCTTTGTTATAAAGGAGATACATTGTTATTCAACCGCGTTGGTTTTCGCAGCAAAGAGCTGGTGGTACCGGCTACTTTAGACCAGAATTTTTTTACGACCGTGCAGTATTTTGTACAGGATACATTTTACCTGAAAGAAGCCATAGTGCGTCCTTACCTGAACGCTGCAGAGTTTGACTATGCAATGCGTTATAAGCAATACGACGGAGATATGTATGATGCCATCAAGGAAAATACCAGTAAGGAAGTGGTTAAAATGATGATGCGCAATATGCCTAGAAGCGCCGGAGAAAATGCGGCTTTCTTACAGGGGCAGCAAGCAACCCAGGCCACCTATTATGGCCAACAAGCACCGGTAGGGCTTTTCAATCCTTTTAAATGGGCTGAATTCTACAAAGCCATCCAAAGGGGCGATTACCGCAGCGACAAGAAAAAATAAACAGATTGAAAGATATAAGCAAAGATAAAGGCCTCCTGATGGGAGGCCTTTATCTTTATACTAAGACTTATTATTATACTTAATTATTATTGTATGGCTGCAATACCCGGCAAAACCTTGCCTTCAAAGAATTCCAGTAAAGCACCACCACCGGTAGATACATAGCTCACTTTATCTGCAAATCCGAATTTATTGACCGCCGCAACGCTGTCTCCACCGCCTACCAGGCTGAAAGCACCTTTTTCTGTAGCGGCAACAACGGCTTCCGCTATGGCTTTCGTTCCTTTTTGGAAAGCTTCCATTTCGAATACTCCCATAGGGCCATTCCATAAAATAGTGCGTGAATTAGAAACGATGTGCTTGAAATCTTCTATCGCCTTTGTACCGATATCTAAACCCATCCATCCTGCTTCAATATGCATATTATCGGCTTCTTTGGTTTGGGCATCCGGGGCAAATTTATCGGCGATGAGGCTATCTACGGGTAAATGAATATTTACACCTTTAGCCTTAGCTTTTTCCAGTAAGGCTTTGGCCATATCCAAACGATCATCTTCACATAAAGAACTGCCGATATCACCACCTAAAGCCTTATAAAAGGTATAGGCCATGCCTCCTCCGATAATAATATCGGTTGCTTTTTCTAAAAGGTTCTCAATGATCAATATTTTATCAGATACTTTCGCCCCACCGATAATCGCGGTAAAGGGTTGCTCCGATTGAGACAATACTTTTTGCGCCGCGGTTACTTCTCCTTCCATCAGCAAGCCAAACATCTTGGCAGGCGTATCAAAGAATTGTGCGATAACCGCTGTGGACGCGTGTGCACGATGTGCCGTTCCAAAAGCATCATTTATATATATATCACCATATCCGGCCAGTTTTTCGGCAAAATCGGCATCTCCTTTTTCTTCTTCTTTATAATAACGCAGGTTTTCTAAAAGCAAGACCTGTCCTGGTTGTAAGGCAGCTGCTTTTTCACTTGCTTCGGCACCCAAACAATCATCGGCAAACTGTACCTCTATACCCAAAAGCGCAGCAAGATGATCTACAATACGGCTCAGCGAGAAATCCGCTTTAGTCAGCTCGGGCTTCTTTTCCATGTCTTTTACCGGACGGCCCCAGTGGCTCATCAGGATTACACTACCTCCCTCTGTCAATACCTTCTGAATTGTAGGTAAGGCGGCTTTGATTCTCGTATCATCAGTAATTTTACCATCCTTAATCGGTACATTGAAGTCTACCCGAATCAGGGCTTTCTTGCCCGAAAAGTCAAAAGTTGAAAACTTGCTCATAGCTTTATTAAAAAATTTGAGTGCAAATATACAGATATTTAATATCCCCTTTCCACACAATCGGCAGCCAATTATATTTTGTATCTTTATAATGATGCATAAACATTATTCCCAGTAAAAAGAAAATATTTATATTTGTTTGCCACCAATAAATATATAATCTTTGTTCAAATATTATTACCCAAATGAAATTACGTTCCCTATCTAAGTATCCCTTCTTCCTTGCTGCTTTTTCCATGATTTACCTACTGCCTTCTTGTAATTCCGATTCGGGAGATAACAAGGGGGGTATACTATCCGGGATTTCTGATGCCTTCTCCTCTGAAGTCAGTAAAGAAGCCATGACCAAAGCATTATCTGCCCAATATACCCAGACAAGCGATTCCGCAGCCAGCCCTGCAGCGCAATTAAGAAATATCAGCACCCAGGTAAAGGCGGTATATGAAAAAAATGACCATAAACCGATTTGGCTGAAAGGCGATAAATTTTCTGATCAGGCTTCCGGTTTTATCAACTCTTTAGAGCAATTAAAATGGGATGGACTTGATCCGGAAAAATATCAATTATCCAGACTAAAAAAGTGCCTTAGTGCCTCGAAAGCAACAGAAGATTCACTGGCCCGTTGGGACATCCTGTTTACAGAAGCCTATGTAGGCGCAGCGCGGGACCTTACCTTCGGTCTTATAAATCCTGCGGAAATTGATAAGGAATGGCATGCCGATAACGACAGCACCTTTACGGTAGTTGATGACCTCGCTAAACTGGGTACTGATAAAAGCGCTACTGACTTAAAGAACTATCGCCCGCTGAATCCGCGTTATGCCCTGATGCAAAAAGAGCTGCAGAAATGGAACGGCCTAAAATCAGATACAGCCTATATTAAGCAGAAAAGCATTGTAAGCACCGGCGATATGGCTGCCGCACAATATATCATCAAAAAGGAGATTAGTTCTACGGCAACGGATACTAATTTAATTAAAGCTTACCAGTACCTGAATCACCTTTCTGCGAACGGCAAGATTGATGTCGAAACCATCAAAACCTTACAACGCAGTCCTGATGATTATGTGCGTTTGCTAAAAATCAATATGGAGCGCTTGCGCTGGTTGCCCAATACAATGGCCGGCCAATATATCTGGGTGAGCATTCCGCAGACAGAAATTGATTATTATAAAAACGGCAATAACCTGTTTCATAACCGTTCCGTAGTGGGTTCCAGAACAACGCGCACTCCCACGATTTTGAAACCGATGCAGAATATAGTGATCTGCCCGCCATGGACCCTTCCTTTGTCTATTGTGGGAAAAGAGTATGGTGGTCGTATTCCGAGTTACTACGAAGTATATTCTGGTGGCAAGCGGGTACCCAATGGAGTGGTGAACGCCTCTAACTACCGTAAATATACCGTAAGGCAACCGGCAGGACCCAGAGCGGCTCTAGGTTATGTAAAGTTCAACTTACCCAACCAATGGGACATTTACCTGCATGATACGCCGGGTAGATATGTATTTGCCAATAAATCACGCTACCTGAGCCATGGCTGTGTACGGGTAAAAGATCCGAGAACGCTGGCGGCACTTATCCTGGAAGATAAGAACATCGGGATTGACTCAATCAACACGATGATTGCTAAAAACAGGACAAAACAGATTCCAACAGACCTTATTCCGGTATACATTACCTATACCACTGCTAATGCAGACAGTGCTTTTCAAAATATCATCTATCTGAATGATCCTTATAAAAAAGATTCTGTTCTGGTCGCAAAATTCAAATAATCATCTGCACCATAACCGCATTCAAAAAAGAGGCCGGTACGTTAAAACGTACCGGCCTCTTTTTATTTTTATATCGATTATTCTATCTTACAATACTGACACTTTATGGATATAAGATTGCCCGTCTACGATGAAACTAAGCGTATATACTCCTTTGGGTAAGCCGCTGATATCATAAGCATTATTACCGCTTTTAACTTTCAGGGTTCTTACATTCTGACCCAGTGCATTTAATAACTGCATATCGATTACTTTGTTCAGGGTAGAACTGATATTCACGTTACTGCTTGCCGGATTAGGGTAAACATTGATATTTTTATTTCCTTTATCCACACTGCTAATGCCTACGGCATTGTCGCCTCCTATCCCTACGGCATACCAGGCATGTTTTACCATTTTATATTCTACACTATTGGTATCATTACCATACAGGTCTAAAGTCGCCTGCAAGCTACCGGTATAAGCATCCAGATAATCTGCGTTGCTGGTCAGGTATTGCATCAGGTTTCTATAAGCGATTTTCTCTGCTTTCTCCATACCAATGGCCGTTACGTTATACGTTTTCCCATTGTCATTTGTTCCGGAACCACCTTGACACAATAAATAGAACCACTTATTTTGTATGCCACTGTTAGTGTGTACACCACCATTATCATTATTGCCATTCGTAGGATCTATCCAATATTGTCCGCCATAAGTATGTGGATTTTGTCTTAACTTAGGATTGGCCATCGAGCGTAAAAAATTGGTTCCGATAAACACCTCTTCACCGATAGTCCAGTTCGCAACCGTCGGTTTTGCATAAAACTCAACACAGGTACCAAAAATATCCGCAAAAGATTCATTTAAGGCGCCGGATTCGCCTGTATAGGCCAAACCGCCGTTCCCATTATGGCCAACCACCATGTGGGAAAATTCGTGTCCTGTTACGTCCAGCGCTACAAAGGGATTGTAAGTAGCACCATCGCCCATACCGTATACCATCGCATTGTATGGATCAGGCATGGCTGCGGCATTATTTTGTGTAAATGCTGAGGGCCATACGCCATTCACATAATTCATGATCTTACCGCCATTATCATCATAGCTCGTTCTGTTAAAGACCGTCTTGTAATAATCGTATGTTTGCTCGATACCCCAATGGGCATCCAAAGCAGGATTTTTAGTCTTAGTTACCACATAATTACCGGCATTATTGGCTGTATCGCTCCAAGGGAAAGTACCTACTCCTGTAATATTAATCGGAAAGAGTATCGTATCTGATGCAAATCCCGTCGAAAGATTAAGCTTTGCAAAAGTACCGGTATAAGTGGTACCCGATTCCGGAAATACAAACAGGTTACGAGTAACTATAGGTAACGTAAGAGCGTTGAATTTAATGTCTGGCCAGGAAGCCATTGCTTCAGGTACGGCGGTAGAACTGCCCAGTACAGTCGCAGTTGGAAAAGCCGTGGTACCCCATCCTAAACCATTAAGGAAGTTACTATTGCTGCTGACTGCCGACAACCTGATCGACATCAATGCCGGTTTTTCGGTCCATTCGGTAGATAGGTCATGATATTCTTTAGCCAGAGGGAAAATGTTTGGGTTTCCGAAGCTTTGGTCCATATCGGCACCGCTTGCATCCATTGTTTCTATATTACGGGCATTATCACGCAAACGATAATGAGGTCCTACACTATCCGTAACAATCGTTTGTATACCGCTCAGGAAGGTATGTGCCGTAGCATTTACATCCTGGTGCGCGATCAGGTTTACGGCTTTTAAAACCGTACCACTCGCTGCATCTACAAATACATTTTTCATAACGACCTTACCTTCTGTGGTCTTTCCGTCAATTCTCACCAAATAGGCCAAAGCAAAATCGTTATTTCCTTTAGGATTAAGGCTTACAATTGTTAAGTTGGCCGGATAAGTATTGAGTAAACTTTTTATAGACAAGCTATTTTGCGCTGCGGTTACTGCCTGTACTTTATCAATACCGGCAGTGGTGCTCAAATCAGTGATAGATGCTACACGCCCATTAATCGATTCAATCGTATTACCTTTAGTATGTACCAATAAAGTCGCTCCTTCAACTTTCACGTTTTTATAGAATTGCTGATAGGCATAATGGGTGTAACCTAAACGATCGGTACTTGTTTTTTCCAGAGAGAAACTATGTCCGTTAGGCAGATCTAATAAACGCACCAGGTTTTTATCAATATCTTTTGCAATAACGTTTTTGCCTCTGAAGGAGACCATTACCTTGCCGTTTTCTAAGGGAATAGCGGTCAAAGCAGTGGGGTTGTTATTTTGTTGCGCAAATACAGTCATTCCGGTACCGGATAACATACCTGACAATAATAACAGGGAGGTGAATTTTGGGTATTTCATGCTTACTGGTTTAAAAGAGTACTTTGAAGGTTAAATAATAATGATCAAAAAAGGTTTCCAAAGTTAAACGATAAAAATGGGAAAGCAATTATTACATATGCTAAAATAATGATATCGTAAATTTAACATATCACACCCCTAAGCCGAAGAATCACAGGACTATATAGCGCTCCAGATAAGTTATTTCGGTCTCTGCCGCTCTGGCCTCAAGTTCGAATTTATTATGATAATAGCCTTTTCTGATCGATTCTATGGTATAAAGCAGGAGGAACCAAAAAAAGCCGTAACGTAGAAACTGCTCCACATGCTTTAGTTCGTGGCGCAGCCATCGTTCACTGGAAAGCAGGTCTTTTTTAGTGGCATTATGAAGATATATGGTACGCCCTACGGTTATAGCCATGGTGCTGCTTTTTAAATTATAAGCAGCAAGTCTTGCCAATAGCGCGTTTTCCTTAATTTTGATTTTCATTACAGACAATCCTTATCCTTCAAAAGACAATACAGATCATGCAAATTAAACATATAATTCAGGAAATAGAACAATTTGCACCCCTCTCCTACCAGGAAAGCTATGATAATAGTGGCGTACAGGTCGGGGATATCAACCTTGAATGCAGTGGCGCGCTACTCAGTCTGGACATTACAGAAGCCGTGATTGAGGAAGCCATTGCCTTAGGCTGTAACCTGATTATTGCCCATCATCCCCTCATCTTTTCCGGGCTTAAAAAAATAACGGGTAAAAATATGGTTGAGCGCTGCATCATCAAAGCCATTCATCATAACATTACCTTATATGCGGCCCACACCAACCTGGATAATATGCAACAGGGGGTCAATCAAAAAATAGCGGACAAACTGGGTTTGCAGGATACGCGCATCTTAAGGCCGGCGAATAATAACCTCTACAAACTATATACCTATGTACCCCTTCATGCGGCTGAGGAGCTCAAAACAGCCCTTTTTGCCGCCGGTGCCGGGCAGATTGGCAATTATGCCGAGTGTAGCTTCAGCACAGTGGGTACCGGGAGCTTTCGGGGCAATGAACACAGCCGGCCCAAGATCGGTACTGCCGGGGGGGCCAGAGAAGAGCTGAGCGAGGTAAAATTGGAAGTATTGGTACCGGCACACTTACGTTATACCCTTATCAATGCCCTAAAAGCAGCCCACCCCTACGAAGAGGTCGCTTATGAACTGGTCGCAATCGCCAACCAAAACCAAACAATAGGTTCGGGTATGATCGGTACCCTGGCTGAGCCGATGGCAGGTAGCGATTTTTTAAGGCATATCAAACAAAACCTAAGCGCCACCTGCATCCGCCATACGGACATGATCAAGCCTATGATACAGAAGATAGCCGTCTGTGGCGGTAGCGGTAGCTTTTTACTGGCCGATGCAATGGCAGCCGGAGCCGACCTTTTCCTCACGGCAGACTATAAATATCACCAGTTTTTTGAAGCGGAACAGCAAATTGTGATTGCAGATATTGGCCATTATGAGAGTGAACAATTTACCGTCGAAATATTTGATGCCATTATAAATAAAAAATTTCTTAATTTTGCAGTTCATTTGTCGAAGACGAATACAAACCCGATAAATTATTATTTCTAATATGGCTACAGTAGCAAAAGACTTCTCTATTGAAGAAAAATTGGTTGCAGTACTTTCTTTGCAAAAGATTGATTCTAAAATTGATGAATTGCAAACATTGAAAGGGGAATTACCAATGGAGGTGAAAGACCTTGAAGATGACGTAGAAGGTCTGCAAACCCGCATCAATAATGTAGATGCTGAAATAACAACGATTAACGATTACATTACTTCCCGTAAGGACGCGAAACAAGAAGCGGAAGCGCTTATCGCCAAATACGAAAAGCAACAAGATAATGTAAAGAATAGCAGAGAGTTTGAAGCGATTACGAAAGAAATAGAAATGCAAAACCTGGAAATGCGCCTTTGCGATAAAAACGTAAAAGATGCATTAGTAGAACTTCAGGAGCGCGAGACGGTAAAAAATCAAAATTTAAGCCTGATCGAAGCAAAAAAAGAAATGCTGGCTCAAAAACAAGAAGAGTTAGAAAAGATTATTAAAGAAACAGAAAAAGAAGAATCGGCTTTAGCAGAACGTTCTGAAGCAGCTAAAGAAAAAGTAGATGCCCGTTTATTCGGTGCCTATGAGCGTATTCGTCAAAGCTACAAAAACGGCTTGGCTGTAGTTCCGGTATTGAGAGACAGCTGTGGTGGTTGTTTCAACATCATCCCGCCACAACGCCAAACAGAGATCATGCAACGTAAGAAAATTATCGTATGTGAGCACTGTGGTCGTATCCTGGTAGATATCGATTTGAATGACTCCGTTCAGTCCGCTTAATCAGGATTCTTAAAATTATATTAAAATAGCAGCGATATCCTTATCGCTGCTATTTTTTTGCGTGAAATATAATGCAGCTGCCCGCATTATTGCCCTATATTTGCAGCCAAAACGCAGCAAAATCTTGGAAGGGAAGAAAAAATTTGACCGTAATTTACTGTTTCGCATCTTATCTTTTGGTAAACCCTACCAGTCTAAATTATGGCTCAGCATTACCTTAAGCATTGTCTTAGCGGTGCTCACTCCTGCAAGGCCCTTCTTGATCCAATACACTATTGATCATTATATAGAGAACAAACTCCTGCAAGGGCTTTTATACATTACCCTAATACAATTCGGAATGCTGCTGCTGGAAACAGGCCTTCGCTTTGTTTTTTCTTTTGTAACGAGCTGGCTGGGGCAAACTGTGGTGAATGATATGCGCGAGAAAGTACACCAGAAAGTCATCCACCAAAACCTGAGTTATTTTGACAATACACCCATAGGCACCCTAACCACCCGCACGATAAATGATATAGAGTCGATCAATGATATTTTTTCTGAAGGGTTTATTTCCATCCTTGCCGATGTGCTGACCATTATTGCACTGATCGGGGTAATGCTGTATACCGATTGGCGGCTGACACTCGTGAGCCTGGCCGTATTTCCCCTGCTCCTTGTCGCCACCTATTGGTTCAAAGAAAGTGTGAATAAATCTTTCAAAAGGGTAAGAAATGCGATATCCGCTTTGAATGCTTTTGTACAAGAACACCTTACGGGTATGTATGTCGTGCAAAGTTTTGCCGCAGAAAAGCAAGAGCAGAAAAAATTTACCGCAATCAATAAAGAACACCGAGATGCCAATATTAAAAGCATCATGGCTTATTCCATTTTCTTTCCGGTGGTAGAAATTATCCTTGCCGTATCGCTGGGTTTACTGGTTTGGTGGGGTGCAACCCGAATGCTGAATTACCAGGTCACTCAGGGTACGATCATCGCTTTCAATATGTACCTCAATCTAATGTTCCGTCCCCTCAGGATGCTGGCTGATAAATTCAACACCTTACAAATGGGGTTAATCTCCGGCGAAAGGGTCATGCAGGTATTGGACAGCGAAGAGCACTTACAGGAAAACGGCAGCTTAAAACCTACCCGCGTAAAAGGTGCAGTCCGTTTTGAACAGGTCGATTTCGAGTATAAAGAAAACCTCCCGGTATTAAAAAACATTTCTTTTACTGTAAATGCAGGAGAAACCGTTGCTTTAGTAGGGCAAACCGGAGCCGGCAAAAGCTCGATCATTTCTATCCTTAGCAGGCTATACCCAATCAAAAGCGGGCATATATTTATTGATGATATAGACCTGAAGGATTATGACATTTACAGTCTGCGCAAACATATAGGCATTGTCTTGCAGGATGTATTTTTATTTTCCGGGACCATCCTGGAGAATATCACGCTTAATGATAAAAACATTACGACCGAACAAGCTATTTCGGTATGTAAAACTTTAGGCATCCATACGTTTATCATGCGATTGCCCGGCGGTTATCAGTTTAATGTAAGAGAGCGGGGCAATACCCTGTCTCAGGGGCAGCGACAACTCTTATCCTTTGCCCGGACTTTATTATTCAATCCGTCTATTCTTATCCTGGACGAAGCCACTTCTTCGATAGACAGTGAGTCGGAAATCCTGATTCAGCAGGCAATAGATAAAATGATTGTGGGCAGAACAGCTATCGTGATCGCCCATCGCTTATCCACCATCCGGAAAGCACATAAAATAATCGTGCTCGAGCAAGGCATTATTATGGAACAAGGTACCCATGAATCCTTACTGGCACAAAACGGGATTTATCATCAATTAATCTTTACAGACCCGGAGATTGTATAAGCCTATAAAACTTATGGCATTTTTACAAAATATGATTATTTTGCATGAAAATACAAGGTTATGGGAAGAAATATAATCGCTTTTTTAGCAGGCCTTATTGGTGCCAGCCTGGTTGTTTCTCTGTTTGAGTTACTGGCCGTTTTAGTACATCCCTTACCTGAAAATTTTGACCGTAATAATATCAATGCAATGATAGAGCATGCGAAGACCGCACCCCTGTCTGCAATTTTGATTGTGCTCGTCGCCTATACCGTGGGTGCCTATACGGGCGGGCTGATTACGACGCTCATTTCCAAAACCCGGCCCAGAACCCTGAGCATACTGATCGCAGTAATCTATATTGCCTTCACGATCTTCAATTTATTGAAAATACCACATCCTTTCTGGTTTGGCGCCCTGGCGATTTTAGTATGGATTCCTTTTGCGCTGTTAGGATATAAGACAGGTATGCGCATGAAGCGGGCAAAGCTATAAGGAATCTTCCAAAAAGGCTCTGCGCTCTGCCTCAAAATCAATGTAAGGATACGCTTGTTGGTACTGGGCAATCTTTTGTAAGAAATTTTGCCGGAACTTGGTATATGCATTCGTTTCGGGAAAACGGACTTTATGGTTTTTGGCCGTACTCAGTTCCTGCATTTTAGTCGCTATGGTTTGCGCTTCTTCACTTAAATAATGTAGAAAAAATTGTTCCCATACAGCATTAGTGGCTGCAAAATTAGGGTGTACCAAATCAATATCATAATAGCGGTAATCGCGCAATACATCAATCACCAACTCATAAGCGGGAAAATAAAAGCAATGATCATGCAAGGTGGTCATTTCATGTACGGCTTCAATCAACCGGGCCTTGCTTCTGTTATTTTCTACGACACCATCCCTGATATGCCGTACCGGGCTTATGGTAAAAATAATCTTCAAATCAGGATTAAAAGCCTTTAATTCCTCAATCATTTCTTTCAGGGCTTCCTGAATAAGGGCAATGGATAAAAGCCTTTTTTCAAACCATTGTCCCGGGGCACGATGACAATTAGCCACTGCTTGTTCGTTTTCATGCAGAAAGTACTGGAATGCCGAGCCCAGAGTCACAATAAGCCAATCTGCCTTTTGCAAATATTGGTGTGCCGCTCCTATGGAGGCATTCATTCGTTCCACAGCGATCTGCTTATCAAAATCGGAAAAACGGGTATGAAAGTCCCAATGGTTCCAAATCTCATTAAGAGAAAACAAATCGCTTGCTGCTATGGCTTGGTTTTGGATATAGGAAGAGATACTTTTCACCACACTGAGCGGGTTGAACAAAATTCCGTTGGGATTCTCCAAAACACTAAATTTCGCCTCTGCCAACCGTTTGCCTATATGCTCGGTAAAACAGGAACCGAGCAACAGCAATTTATCCTGGTGTTCGATTCGGGGCTGAGGTGCCGTGATCTGTATGGGTAAAGAAGTAAGCAAGTCTATAAATTTATTCGTCCCGGAAAATCATTAATTGTTTTGCCGCTTTGCGTGCCGGATAGAGCGCAGCAAGAAACCCTACGAATAGTACGGTGAGCAATACCAGCGCAAAATCATTCCATTTTAAAGCCACCGGATAAGCCTCTAAAAAACCATCTCCCATGGCAATGATGCCAAACTTAATCTGAACTAAAGCAATAATCAGACCCAAAAGCATACCGATGACCGCTCCGATAAAGGAAAGGATAAGGCCAACCCATAAAAATATGGTATAGATATGTTGCTGAGTCGCCCCTAAAGATTTGAGAATGGCTACATCAATTTTCTTCTCTATGGCCAGCATCGAAAGCGAACCCACCATGTTGAAGGAAGAAATAATCAATACGAGCAAAAGAATGCCGTAGATTGCCCATTTCTCCGTTTTGGTCACCATATATAAAGTTGCATTCTGCTCCAATCGGCTTTGCACCTTAAATTCACTACCCAGTAATTTTTTAAGGTCTGCGATCACCTGAGATTCGGCTTTTGCCGACTGTAAGGAAAGCTCCACAGAACTATATTGATTACCTACCCCAAATAATTGCTGTGCCGCCGCAACCGGGACTAAAAAATATAATCCGTCCAGCTCAGGCTGCACATTAAAAGAGGAATAAGGCGCTACTTCCAGGCTGTTAATGGCGGCATCGGTAGGCATGCCGCTTATGTTACCATCTGCTTTTGGATAAAAAATCTGGATTTTGTTAAAAGGATTGCTGACATCAATGCCCATTTCGGCAACAATATCGACCCCTATATTGGAGGGGATATCTCTGCTCTGCTCCGGCCAGGAAGCCGTGCCTGTAGTGATATGGGATTCCATCGTATTGACCCGGAACCACTCATTATCGACACCTTTTAAACTGATGACCTTCTGGTGATCGGTTCCATCCAGCAAAGCCATATCTTCGGTCGCATAGGAAGCACCCTTAACCCCTTTGACCAACCGGATTTGCTGCTTTTGTTTATCCGTAAGGGGGAAAAACTTACCATGTGTAGCCGTAATCTTTACTTCCGGGTAAAAGGAAGTATACATACTCTTTACATATTGTTCCAGTCCATTATATACAGAAAACAACACAATCATGGCCGTAGCCGATAAGGCAATAGCACCGATGCTGATCCAGGTAACAATATTGATGGCCTGAGCAGATTTCTTTCCTTTAAAATACCGTAGGGCAATTCGGAATGGAATATTCATCAAGGCCTGATTAATCTTCGTCGGAAGAAGGTTTCTTATCGGCATTTATTTGCCTAAATAACTCTTCCATCTTGAATACATAGTCAAGGGTATCATCCAGGAAAAACTGCAATTCCGGTATCCGGCGCAGTTGATGACGCAATTTATTGCCTAAAGCCCCGCGCAATTCGCTGGTTTTGGCTTTGATTTCTTCTAACAAAACATCGGGATGCTCTATCTGGAAAAAGCTTAAATGAATACGGGCTTCCAGCAGGTCAGGCGTTACCATTACCTTCGCTATGGATATCATTCCTCCTTTAATAACATTAATCCCTTCTTTCTGAAAGATCATACTCATCTCTTCCTGAATCAGTTGGGCTACCTGTCTTTGTCTTTTCGTCTCTTGCATTTTTTCGCCTGTTTATTATATAACCGATAAAATTACAGCTATTATTAATGCTAAAAAAAAGAAGTTCCAAATAAGTTAATTTATGATTAACTTTGATACGATAAAAAATATATAATTTATATGTCCACAAAATTTCTTCCTGCTATTGCCGCCTTTATGAGCGTCACCTTTTTGTTCTCCTGTAAAGAGCAACCAGTGGGAATCTTTACCGGTGAAAACGCAAAAGATTCTACTTATGTAGGAACCGTAGAAAGTCCGCAGACCAAGAATTTTTATATTGAAGAATTTTCCGGAGTCCGCTGTGTAAACTGCCCTGCCGGGGCAACCAAACTAGAAGAGATGATGTCCCAAAATCCGGGGAGATTAAAAATTGTCACCATTCATGCGGGTGGACTGACGGCACCGGATTATACCAAGGGTAGCGTGCAAGATTTAAGAACAGGTGTGAACGGAAACGGTGATGGGCTGAAAATCAGCAATATTATTTATGGTGGAGATCCTTCAAAACCGGCTGCCAGTTTCGACAGGATGCCTGTTTCCCCACAAACCACCACTCCATTATTAGGAGCAAAAGAAGACTGGGATATTATGCTTTCTGCTATAAAAACGCAAAACAGCACGACGCCGGTAAATATGTACCTGAGCAATTCTTACAATGCGGCAAAAGATGAATATACCATACAGGTAAAACTGGCGTATACTCAGGCAGTAACCGAACCACAATTCTTAACTATATACCTGATCGAGGACAAAATTGTTGATCAGCAGGTTTCTCCCCTGATCCCCAATTATGAATACAACCACGTATTCCGTATGTCGGTAACTCCTTTTAATGGTATGGCAATCTTGGATTCCATTCCAAATAAAGAATCAGGACGTGTATTTGTAACGAATTATAAATTAAAAATTGACCGGAACGATGCCTCTGATCTGAAGCAGAAATTCTGGAATCTCGATAATATACATGTAGTCGCTTTCGTACACAAAGGGACCAGCGCTGCAGATAAGAGAGTACTCCAGGCAATTGATAAAACATTAAAATAATTTTTAAAAGCAGTCTTCCCAAAGAGACTGCTTTTTCTTTTTCGAAAATCGAAATTTAATCTTAAATTTGCAGGACTTTAAACTATCAAGATATGCAATCTGTATTACTGAATTCCTTTTACAAAATAGGAGATAAAATAGGAGATGTTTCTTCCCTTGCTTTAACTATTTTTGGTGTGATATTATTGATCTGGGTTATGTTCAAATATTTGAACACCTCTGATTTGAAATAATTTCCCTTTAAATAGTTCAATCCAAACAATGGATTCATTTTCAAAAAACATTGCCAATATCAGACAGGATTATTGCCAGGCGACACTTTCCGAAAGTGAAACAGGCAAGGACCCTGTCCTTTTTTTTACGAAATGGTTTGAGGAGGCACAACATGCCGACTGTATGGAAGTCAATGCACTGACCTTGGCAACTGTAGATGCGGCACATAAGCCTCATGCAAGAATCGTATTATTGAAAGGCCTGGAAGACGGGCAGTTTATTTTCTTCACCAATTATGAGAGTGATAAAGGAAATGATCTTGCCGCTAATCCTTATGCCAGCATGGTCTTTTTTTGGCCCGAGCTGCAAAGACAGGTAAGGGTCGAAGGCGTGATCAGTAAAGTACCGGAAGCGTATTCCGATACGTATTTTAAATCCAGGCCTGTTTCCAGTCAGATCGGTGCCATTGCCTCGCCCCAAAGCAGGCGTATCAGTAGCCGGGAAACATTAGAAACGGCGATAACGGAGCTTAGCGCCAGAGCACATATTGAAAGACCCGACCATTGGGGAGGCTATCAGTTACAACCACAGAAAATTGAATTCTGGCAAGGCAGAGCAAGCCGGCTGCATGACAGGATTATATTTGAAAAACAAAGTGCACCGGCAGATTGGGAACAATACAGAGTAGCTCCATAATTTTATACCGGCCATGAAAGCTTTATATTCACATCAGGAACTTGATATCACCCTTACCCGGTTGGCACACCAGCTGATCGAGAATCATTTAGATTTCTCGAATACAGTTATCATCGGTTTGCAACCACGCGGGGTATTTCTATCCGACCGTATTCATCAAAAGTTACAGTTCTTATTACCGGACATTCAGATTCCTTACGGAAAACTGGATATTACGTTTTATAGAGATGATTTTAATTCGCCCGGCTTATTACACCAGGCGCAAGAAACCCAACTTGATTTTTCCGTAGCCGGCAAGAATGTAATTCTGATCGATGATGTACTGTATACCGGACGTAGTATTCGTGCGGGATTGGATGCCTTATTAGATTTTGGCCGTCCACAACATATAGAATTACTGGTTTTGATTGACCGGCGGTTTAGCCGTGAAGTACCGATACAATCCGATTATATCGGTATGTCGGTCGATGTGATCGACAATCAGAAAGTGAGGGTCTTATGGCAGGAAAATGACGGAAAAGATGAGGTGGTCATGATCGCCCCCAAAAAAATAGCACATAAATAATTTTAATCCATATCGTAATAAGCATTTTTCAGAAAATAAATTATGTCCTTATCTGTAAAACATCTTTTAGGCATCAAGGATTTGTTACCATCCGACATCGCATTGATTCTAAAAACCGCAGAAAAATTTAAAGAGGTATTACAAAGGCCTATTAAAAAGGTACCTACGTTGCGCGATACTTCTATCGTTAATTTATTTTTTGAAAATTCTACCCGAACGCGTATTTCTTTTGAATTGGCAGAAAAACGTTTGAGCGCCGATACCATTAATTTTGCGGCCTCCAGCAGTTCTGTTTCCAAAGGGGAAACGCTAATCGATACCGCAAAAAACATCTTATCCATGAAGGTGGATATGGTGGTGATGCGGCACTCCGCAAGTGGTGCGCCTCATTTTCTGGCCAATCATATAAACGCCAGCATTGTCAACGCAGGAGATGGCATTAACGAACATCCTACACAGGCTTTATTGGATGCGTTTTCGATGACCGAAAAACTTGGTACCGTAAAAGGTAAAAAAATTGCCATCATCGGTGACATTATGCATAGCCGTGTAGCCCTCAGCAATATTTATTGTCTTACCAAATTAGGTGCGGAGGTGATCGTTTGTGGCCCGCCTACCCTGATTCCCAAACATATTGAATCGCTTGGGGTTAAAGTGTCTTATGACGTAAAGAAAACACTTGCCTGGTGTGATGTAGCGAATGTATTGCGCATTCAGCTGGAACGCCAGAACAAGCCGCTGTTTTCTTCTTTAAGAGAGTATTCCATGTATTATGGTATTTCCAAATCATTGCTGGACAGCGTCAAAAAAGATATCGTAATCATGCACCCCGGCCCCATCAATCGCGGGGTAGAGTTGAATTCTGATGTGGCAGATAGTCCAAACGCAATAATTTTGGATCAGGTAGAAAATGGTGTGGCGGTACGCATGGCTGTTTTATACCTCCTGGCAGGCAAAAAAGACAATTTAATCTAAATTTTTCTGTACTATTTATAAAAAAGCATTGCGCNNGCGCAATGCTTTTTTATAAATAACTTATGGTAGCTTTTACGCCAACTCCATAGGAACATTTTCATTTACATCTGCCGTATAATCTACGCCTTCAAATCCAAAGCCAAAGAGATTTAGAAAATCTGATTTATATCCTTTCAAATCTCCGATTTCCGGCAGGGTCTCTGTATCGGCCTTTGCCCATAAAGCATCTACTTTAGCCTGTACATCGGGTCTCATTTCCCAATCGTCTACTCTAATGCGGCCTTTTTCATCTTTTAGCATTTCCTGGCCGGTATATAAACGGTCTTTAAACAGGCGATACATCTGCTCGATACAACCTTCATGAATCCCCTCTTCCTTCATCGTTTTGTACAACAAAGAAATATACAAAGGAATCACCGGGATTGCAGAACTGGCCTGGGTAACCAGCGCTTTATTCACCGAAACAATTGCTTTACCATTTAGGTTTTTTAATTTATCGGTAATCGTGAATGCAGTGGCTTCCAGATGATCTTTAGCCATACCGATCGTGCCTTTTCTGTATACCGGTTCTGTAAGTGCAGGACCAATATAAGAATAAGCAACACTCAATACATTTTCAGACAATACACCCGCTTCTGACAAGGCATCCATCCATAGTTCCCAATCTTCGCCACCCATTACAGCTACCGTATTATCAATATCTTCTTGCGTACAGGGTTCAATAGAAATATTAGATACAATACCCGTATGAAAATCAACCGTTTTATTGGTAAAAGCCTGTCCAATCGGTTTCAGGGTAGAACGATGTGTAACCCCTGTTTTAGGATTCGTTCTCACCGGAGAGGCAAGGCTATAAATGATCAGGTCAATCTTTCCCAAATCTTTTTTAATCAGTTCAATGGTTTTACTTTTCACTTCATCAGAGAAGGCATCACCATTAATACTTTTAGCATACAGTCCTGCTTTTTCCGCTTCTGCCTGGAAAGCAGCACTATTGTACCAACCCGGCGTAGCCGTTTTACCTGCTTGCGGTGCTTTTTCAAAAAATACCCCAATCGTTGAAGCATGGGCTCCAAAGGCACTGGTAATGCGTGAGGACAGTCCAAAACCGGTAGATGCACCGATTACCAGTACATTTTTCGGACCATCAATTGGACCTTGTGACTTGACATAGTTAATCTGGTTTATCACGTTTGCTGCACAACCTTCAGGGTGTGCCGTCAAACAAATAAATCCTCTCATTCTTGGTTCTATTATCATATCTCTTCTTTTATTTAAGATTAGTGTATATCGTTTTCAAAAGCCTGTATTTCTTTAAGGCAAAATATAGGGAACAAAAATAAACAGAATTCAGCACTTCGTTTAATTTTTTCAATTTTCATTTGGGCAGTATGTTATGATGGGACTAAGTGCCTACACCACAAATAATTGCCCGGCCAATAAGCCCAATACAAGGCCCCCAATAATACCTCCGGCAGCTAATACAATCAGCAAGATGGCAACAAGTCCCAGATAAGTAGCCTGGCTCTCTCTTACCTGCAGGGTACAATGGGTGACATCGGGAGGTAAATCGGACCATACCATCGTAGAAAGACGCCCCATAACAGACTGCTCTCTGGATATCATTAATTCCAAACGGTAATTTCCCTGAGCTGCAGTAAAGCGTTTCCACTCCATTCTTCCGGTCTTCCAGCCATTGATACGCGGAGATAATACGGAAGCAAATAGATCCAGCGCTGTTCCAACTTCCGCCTGCACTATTTTCGGCTCAAAATAACCGATTGGCGTCCTGGTCAATAATTTTCCGGAAATCCACAAGGCAAAAACCCCTTCTTTCTGAATACTAAAAACGGCCTCTTCTTGAGTAAAAGGCAGCTCCAGTATGATCCGGCCATTGAATATCCCTTGCAACATCTTTATCGCCTTGACCAATACAAATATTCCGAGAGGAATAAGACAGAAAAAAAATATCCGGATCAAGAGTATAGTCATGGAGTAATCATTAGTAGGCATCAGAAGATAGCCGTAGTTCAGGGATTCAAATATACATACAATTTATCATTGCATACAGGTGTATGTAAACGGCTGCTTTTTGAAAAAAGTAGTCGCTTATCGGCTTCATGATTACCTATTATATTAATGCCCTGCCGATGGTATCGGCAGGGCATTAATATAATAGAGTATTACAATTACAGGCGGACTATAATTTGATTATTTTCACGGTAGACAGTATTGCTCCCGATCTGCTCACCTGTATGATATATTGACCGGCAACCCAAGCTGAGGTATTAACAGACTGTGTTCCTGATAAAGCTTTGATCCTTATTTCTCTGCCATCAACACCAATAGCCCGGATCCATTCATCTCCTTTAAGCCCTGTTATGTTGATATGATCATTGACTAAAGTAGGTAATATGGAAATGTTTTGATCACTGCAGGCAAGCGAAACTTTGCTTACTTCTGAATATTGAAACTGCCCGTCAAGGTCCATTAATTTCAATCGATAATAATGCAAGCCATCAGCAACCTGATTCAGCAGTACATCATATTCTCCCTTTGTATTAAGCGCTACGCGCGTCACAAAATCAAATACAATACCGTCTCTGCTGGTTTCTAATTCAAAATGACTAAAAGAAACTGCATCTTTCGTTGCCCATTGTACCAGAACCGAACAGTCTTTTGCCTGCGCACCAAAGCGGACTAAGGTAATGGGCAAAGGCAAACTGAAGTTAACGGTATAAGGTGCGGCCGGCGAAATCGCTCCGGCTGCATCTGTCACGGTATAATTAAAGACTGTTGTGGTTACCCTCGCCGGTGTCGATGTGGTAGCCTCGATGGTCAACAGCAATGGATTATAATTAGGAATGGCCTGACCCAATACAACCGCAAGGCCGTTGTATTTTAAAAGAAAATTATTGCTGGGTGCTGTCGTAATCGTCACCGTCCGGCTATTCCAACTACCTCTCGGCTGGTCTTCAGGATCGCTACCCTGCAAAGGAGCGCTGCCCAGGTTATTGGGTACGCCTACAAAAGGAGGGCCGGAAACCGTATAGGTCTGCGCATATGCAGTAGGTGGACGGTTCAAACCAAAGTTTACGCCCGTCACAGAACTTGTACCCACGCTTACAGATGTTTTACCATCGGTTTGGCTTGCATCGGTAGCGCTTACATATTGGTAACCCGAAGGAGCAGTGACACCCACCACATAGTTACTTGATAAATTGGCGGAGAAGCTGTAATTACCATTTACATCAGTTGTGGTACTCGCCAAAGCGGTCGTACCATCGGCAGCATATAAGGTAACGGTCGTTCCACTCATCACTGTACCATTCACCCCACCTGTTGGTCCGTTCGCATCGTTATATATTGTTCCGCCGATCGTTACACAACCCGTTACTACCGTAGCATCATTAGCCGCCAGAGTATTCGGGTCATTAGAAGGAATACGGTCGTTGGGAAGGTTTAAAGATTCTACACCATTATAGGTCACAAAAGCCTGGTTGCTGATTGATCCAATCGTATTGGAACCCACGGTACAATTCAGTACGATTGTTGCCGTTTCTCCTTTAAATACCTGACCGTCTGTGGTAGCACCTGTTGATTTAATGAGTATACCCGTTGTAGCCAGGTTGGTGGATGCAATAGTTGTTCCATTAAGTGTAATGCTATTTAAACTGACCCCCGCAGGCAATACATCCATCAAATGCGCATTCACCGCGTGGAAAAGCCCCGTATTGGCTACCGTAATGGTATAGGTAAGCGTATGGGCTGCACAATTGAGTACCGCCGTCTGATTAACCACCAAGTTAGGAGAAGGTGCTGCACAAGAAGCAAAATCGCTTGAAGAGAAATTCACGCCGCCTAGATCGGTTTCTCCACCGGTATTTGTATTCACAATGCTGCTTCCTGAAGTTGACCCTATAATATAATTACCATTTGTCAAAAAAGCCACGGAAGAAGGACTGCTTCCCAGGGCAGCATATTGCTGACCCGTTAAAGAAAGCCCCAGATAATTCCCATTAGCATCATATTGCCCGGGAAAGATCGCGAGAATATTGGCATTATTAAAAGCACCCGTCAGGTTGCCCAAACCATCAAAGGCAATATCGCCCCCACTGAAAGGGCCGGTACCGGTAAATCCCGTAACGGTCAGATTGCCTAAGGAAACGGCATCAACAGTTGGTGTTGCCGGATCAAAACGATACAGGGTATTATTGGAAGAGTTATGAAAATAAACTTTACCATCTACAGGGTTATAGGCAGACTTATTGATATTTTGCGCTGTGGTTAAACCCGGAAAACTAGCTACACTTGTACCATAACTATTCGTAGTCAGGTTATAGGAATAGATATGGGGTGCGGCATCAGGAGTACCCCCACCTCTGCTGCTAAACCAGATGATATTGGTGGTGAGGTCCAGTGCAATTGCACTGGTTTGTTTCTGTCCGTCGTTTGCAGCAGCGCCACCGCCGTACAAGTTTGTGACCAAAAGTGTACTGGCTTCCGTAGCCGGGTCAAGGCGGAATAAGCCCTGCTGTACCGATACTGCAGGTGTACCTGCTACAGCACTGCCATTAACCGCGTATACAGTACCAGAAGTACATTGTGCGGTTGCCTGTTGATGGGCAACTAAAAAGTTGAATACTAGGCACAAACCCATTATTCTGATAAACTTCTTATTTACAGCTCCTGTAAAAAAGGAGGTTAACAATAATTTTCGTTTCATAAAATATTAAAAAGAAATATAAAAAATAAAAGCATGTCGTTTTTTATAACAGGGCGCAAAGTTAGAAGCCATATTCGTATAAAAAAATATTAATACATAATATTATCCTATAGTTCGATAACTTAAGTTAATATTTTTGTTATTTTACAATTTTATAACAAACCAAAACGCAGATACGCCCCGAATGCCTCAAATGCTGCATGCAGATTTGCGAATAACCTCATCAGTATCAGATACAAACATTAACAGTACGTTCTATATTATCGGCGTAAATTCATGCTAGATTTCTTATCGCTTTTATTATTCACTTTTAAACAGCACACAATGAGAATAGACATTGGCATTTCCGCCGAAAACTTAAAAAAAGTAAATGGAGTATTAAACAATGTGTTGGCTAATGGCAACATTATTTACATCAAGCTCCGCAAGTTCCACTGGAATGTAAGCGGTCCGGATTTCATGGAGTATCACAAACTTTTTGAAGAACAATATGAGGCTATTGCACAAGCAATAGATGACGTTGCAGAACGAATCAGTACACTTGGCGGCATGGCTGCGGGCACAACCAGCGAGTTTGCCAAATTATCGGAACTTAAAGAAACACCCGGCAAATGCCCTGCTCCTTTAGACATGCTTAAAGAATTACTGGCCGATCATGAGACCATTATTAAAGGGCTACGCAAAGGTGTAGATGATTGTGATGAAAAATATAAAGATGCCGGCACCGCCGACTTTCTGACGGAATTAATGCAGGACCACGAGAAAATGGCCTGGAAACTAAGGCACTATTTCAGATAAGTATAAAGCATTGTGGCAACACAAAAAAGCGCGATCCTCCCGGATCGCGCTTTTTTGTGCCTAAGCTATATATAAATTACTTGTTCTCTTTGATTAAATAGATATAAGTGGGAAAGTGATCGGAATAACCATCGATCCAAACGCCATTTGAAAAGGAGCGATGAGGATAACCTTTAAATCTACCGAAATTGCTAATCAAATAGCTTGGTTTGAATATTTCGGCTTTATAAAAATGCCATCCTGCATTTTGTGGATTGACAAAACCATAAGAAATAACAATCTGATCAAACAGGTTCCAGGAATCGCCGTAACCCAAAGTACCAATACCTTTTTTAAAGAAGGACATCCATGGATTAAACATGCCCCCCTGTTTTACCTTGTCTTTATCACCTACAGCACCCAATACCTCTGCCACACTCGGACTAACCGGGTCATCATTAAGGTCACCCATCAGGATCACTTTCGCATTAGGATTTTCGGCTACTTTTTTATCGATGATTGCTTTACAGATCGCAGCAGCTTTCTTTCTTTTCCAGGCCGAAGCAGCTTCTCCACCACTTCTGGATGGCCAGTGATTCACAAATACGCTTACGGTATCACCACCCAACAAGCCGGTCACATGCAGGATATCACGCGTATATTGCTGTTTGCCGTTTTCCACGATATCAACAAATAAAGCTTCTGCATCAAGTACTTTAAAATATTTCGGGTTGTAGAACATCCCTACATCCACACCACGCGCATCAGGAGATTCAAAATGAACGATTTTCCATCCGCGGTCTTTGAGTTTAGGTTGTTTTAAAAGATCTTGTAATACCCGTTCATTTTCGATTTCCGCTACACCGATCAGCGCAGGACCATCCGGTATTTTTTCCACTGCAATCTCAGAAAGCACACGGGACATATTCAACAGCTTTTTCGCATAAATCGCTTCGGTATAGTGGTTAGCGCCATTCGGAGTAAATTCTTCATCAAACTTCTTCGGATCATCTTCCGTATCAAAAAGGTTCTCTAAATTATAAAATGCCACAGCATTGATCTGATAATCTTTTTTCTGTGAAAACCCAGACTGGGCAAGGCCAAGACAGATCAGGAGCGAAAGCGTTACTTTTTTCATTAATACAATATTTAAAAATAATCTGCAAAGCAAACCAAAACTATCGAATTATAAAAATGTTTATAGAAAATTAATGTGTACATAACACTTTGAGGATTTAGGGATTCAATATCTTAATTATGACAACAGTTTAGCTTATTTTTGTCGCAAATCACTCCAGCTTGAACATACCCTATTTCATTGCCGTAAAAATAGCGCGAAATAAGCAATCTACTTTTTCTACCTTCATCATTCGCCTGGCGACTGCTGCCACCATATTGAGCGTAGCGGTCATGATCCTGTCGGTCGCTATTGTACAGGGGTTTAAAACAACGATAAGAGACAAAATGTTTGTGTTTTGGGGCCATGCCCAGGTTACACTCTTCAGCCCTAACCCGGCCTCTGTTATCGGTAGTGAGCCTTTTGCCAAAGACACCCAACTCATCCGGCAGATCCGCAACCATAGTGGGGTGCAATCTGTCTATCCTTATATCGTTAAACCGGCCATCATTAAGGCTAATAATGGCCTGGAAGGCATCAAATTAAAAGGCGTAGAAGCAAATTACCCCCTGACCAGCAATGCTGCCATCGGTTTTCAAGGCAAGCCGATCCACTTTCCCGATTCGGGCTATGCCAGCGAAATAATCTTATCCCAATCTACCCTTGACCGCTTAAGGCTTAAAATCGGAGATGCTATACTCGTTGTCTTTTTTAGCCCCGAACAAGAAACGCCCCCCGTACGAAAAATGACCATCACGGGTAGTTACCACACGGGCATGGAAGAGATTGACAAAGGCTTTGGCATTTGCGATATACGGCTGCTGCGCAAAACCAGCAACTGGGCACCAAACGACATCAGCGCTCTGCAGATCAATGTAACTGATTATACCAAGGCGCAGACCATCGGCACCGATATTTACCAGTCTTATCTGCAACCGCCTTTGGCTGTGTCAACCATAAAAGATATCTATCCATTTATTTTTTCCTGGCTTGATTTCCAGAATGTCAATACCCGGATTATCCTGATCATTATGGCCATTGTAGCCGCCATCAATATGGCTACGGCCTTACTGATTTTTATTTTGGAACGCACCCATATGATCGGCGTCCTGAAGGCATTGGGTATGCCCAATTCGGAGGTGCAAAAAACCTTTGGTTATCATGCTGCATTGGTTGCCTTTAAGGGCATTTTCTGGGGCACGATATTGGGCGTAGGCCTTTGCCTGCTACAGTATTACGGCCAGGTGATACAGTTAAATGAAAACACCTATTACATGAAGGCCGCACCTATAGAATTAAAATGGTGGTATGTAGCCCTTATTGACCTTGGCACTTTATTATTTTGTACGGTTATTATGATTATTCCAAGCCTTATCGTAAGAAAAGTGAATATCGTGAATGCCCTAAAATTCAGGTAATCTATATGCAAAACAGAACGCTTCGTATCCTCCCTTCGGCCGAACTGGATCATTCCTTATGGGATCGTTGTGTACAACAGGATGGCAAGGCAAAGGTCTATAATTATAACGCCTACCTGGATTGTTTTGCCCCAGATTGGCAAGGATTGGTTTTAGGCGATTATGAAGCTTGTATACCCCTACCCGCTTACAAGAGGCTGGGCAGCCAATGGCTACAAATGCCTCCGTTCATACAGCAGTTTAACCTGGCGCAACAACAGGATAAACCGGTCACTGAAATGGAAAAGCAGCAGATAAATAAGCTACTGAAAAAACAATATAAGCTGATCCGTTACTCCTGTACAGACATCAGCTTTGACAGGCCGCCTGCAAAAGTACGCACCAACTATGTGTTAGATCTATCAGAAACATATAAGGTATTACAGAGCCGTTTCAACAAAAACGGCAGTAAGAATATTCGAAAAACAGAAGCATTTGCACTAAGCCTCACCCAAGGGATTCCCGTCGATACTGTTATCGCCTTTTACAAAGCTGCCTATGGCACGCTCAATACCCTAAAAGACGATCAGTATCTTCTATTCAAAAAATTGTGTGCCACAAAAACGGACTTTTTTACTACCCAGACTTATGGGGTATCTAACGCGAACGGAGAACTGATTTTCGCCGCGCTGCTCATCAGGGATGCAAAAGCACTTTACTATGTTTTAGGTGCACCTAATGAGGAAGGACGAAAGAAGAAGGCAACCTATTTCTTTATCCATGAAATCATTAAACAGCATGCGGGCCAACCGTTAAAACTGGATTTTGAAGGCTCTGACTTAAAGAATGTTGCCGATTTTTATCTTAGTTTTGGACCGGAAACGGAACCGTATCAATATTATCAATTAAACAATTACGCATTCCCTGCAAAGCCTGTTATAAAGGCACTGACCGGGATATAGAGTATTTGTCGAGATCATTTTATTATTATGAGTAAGCAAAAAAAACTGGGCTTAGGGGCTTTGGGTGGTTTGGTATTTTCCACCAATCCGGATGCCATACAACCCGAACCGGAAGAGGAAATGCAGACCCTAGCGGCCGGACATCAAAAGCTTCGTGTCTTGTTGGACAAAAAGCAAAGAGCCGGCAAAGTGGTGACTTTGATTGATGGTTTCGAGGGAACCGAGGAAGATTTCCAATCGCTGGCCAAGCAAATAAAAACCAAATGTGGTACCGGCGGTAGCGCCAAAGATGGGATGATCCTGATACAAGGCGACTATAAAGTCAAAATAGCCCAGTGGCTAAAGGACTGGGGCTACACCAAAACAAAAACAATCTAAAGTGATGGATATAGAATCATTAAGAAATTATTGTTTAAGCCTGGATGCAGTATCAGAGTCCTTTCCTTTCGGAGAAGGCACTTTGGTGTTTAAAACGAATGACAAAATCTTTTTATTGCTGAGCCTGGATGCACAACCGCCACGCTTCAATGTAAAATGCGATCCGGAGCGGGCACTGCTACTAAGAGAGCAGTATTCGGCCATACTTCCCGGCTATCACATGAACAAAAAACACTGGAATACCATAGTCCTGGATGGCAGCCTGAATGCACAAGAAATAAAGGCGGAAATCATGCACTCTTATGGGCTGATTTCCGCAAAAAAAACGAAGCAAAAAAAATCCTAATGCATTACAGTAATGCATTACGCAGTGTTTCGGAAAAATATTTGAAAAAAATATTGTTAGTAGAAAATATTATCATACCTTTGCAGTCCGAAATTTGAAATTATGCCAAAAGTAAAAACACATTCAAGGGCTAAAAAAACTTTTAAAATAACTGGTACAGGAAAAATCCGTCGTTTTAAAGCGTATAAAAGTCACCTTTTAACCAAAAAGACAACTAAACGTAAACGTCATTTACGTGGTAGTACAGAGATTCACTCTGCAAACTTACCATTGGTAAAAAGAATGTTGAACTTACGTTAAGCCAGGTTTCCCTCTGTAAAAGAGGTATGTTAGAAAACAATTTTATTAAAAAAACAGCATTTAATTTATAAATTATGCCACGTTCAGTAAATGCAGTTGCATCACGTGCAAGAAGAAAAAGGATCCTTAAGCAAGCGAAAGGATTTTACGGTAAACGTAAAAACGTATATACCGTTGCCAAAAACGTATTAGAGAAAGGTTTAGGATACAAATATGTAGGCCGTAAACTGAAAAAGCGCGATTACCGTGGTCTGTGGATTGCACGTATCAATGCAGCCGTTCGTGAAGAAGGTCTGAGCTATTCTGTTTTCATGCATAAATTGAATGAAAAAGGAATTACTTTGAACAGAAAAGTATTGGCTGATTTAGCGATGAACCAACCAGAGAGCTTCAAAAGCTTGATCGCTGAAGTTAAATAAATAATTCTAAGTATGGCTGCTGTTGTAAAATAGTATGTACATGCACTTTGATGTTAATCAATAAAATAATTAAAAAATGGAAGCAGCAATTGCATTTATCCACGAACAATTAACTACAAAAAGAGAATTACCTGCTTTTAAAGCTGGTGACAATATTACAGTTAATTATAAAATCATTGAAGGTACAAAAGAGCGTATTCAATCGTTCAAAGGTGACGTAATCAAGCGTCAAGGTACTGGTGCAACCGCAACATTTACTGTTCGTAAAATTTCTGACGGTGTTGGTGTTGAGCGTTTGTTCCCTGTATTATCTCCAAACATTGAATCTATCGTTGTAAACAAAAAAGGTCGCGTTCGTCGTGCCAAATTGTATTATCAACGTGAGCGTTTCGGTAAAGCAGCACGTATCAAAGAAAAACGTATGGCTGTGGCAACTGTCAAAAAATAATATATCCCTTCTTATAGGGCATAAAAAAGCGAGTTCAGCAATGAGCTCGCTTTTTTATGCCCTATATTTTTTGGAGCATATCCAATATATCACCTGCCCGCAACTCCCTGACTAGTAAGCAGCCATTTAATTTTTCCATCAAACCAACGGAAGTGCCCGAAGACTAGTCTTTAATAAGGTAGATTTATTTTGTCCAAACACTTGCAAATAAAACGGATAAAGAGTAAATTCACAACAATAAAATAAATATATAATTTTTACCTTAAAATCATGTTGAAATGAATCCAAAACGGTACACATTTTTCAATGGATGGAAACGGCTATCCAATCCATTACTCTTACTGCTCTTACTCTTACCTGGCATTAGCAAGGCCCAGTACTGTACGATGTCTTATCCAAGCGGCTATTCGGGTTGGGGGATGACTCAGGTCACCATCGGAACTTATACACAGAGCCCATCTTTCTCCAACGCTTATGGTAATTTTCTGACCCAAAACGTACCGATGACGGCAGGTACACCTACCGCTGTGAGTATTTCAACCACAGGATGGGTATCGACCGGTATTGCGGTAGATTTTAACAACGATAATGATTTTGAAGATGCGGGCGAAACCCTGTTCTTCCCAACCTATAGTGGTAATCAGAACTATGCCTATACGGGCAATATTGTAGTACCGCCAAGTGTCGTTTCCGGAAACTACCGGATGCGGATCTGGACAAGGTCTGCCAATGGCGGCGGTGCCAATGACGGAGCGATACCCTGCGGCACCTATGGTTATGGCAGATACGCAGATTATACCATGGTGGTAACCAACAGTGCCACCTGTCTTTCACCTTCTAATGTGCAGGCGACTCCCGCAGCCACTACGGCGGCCATCAGCTGGACCGCTTCTACCTCAACACCCGCCAACTATCGCTGGAAAGTTGTTGCTGCAGGAGCTGACCCTAACACAGCACCCGCAGTAGCCGCCACGGCTACTGGTACTACAGCGGCAGTTTCCGTGAGTGCTACCGGTTTAGCATCCGCAACTGCTTACGATGCGTATGTTAAATCATTGTGCAGCGCATCTGACAGTAGCGTATGGACCCTGGTGCGCAATTTCACCACACTTTGTGATGGAACGCCGGCTACCGGCGTCGCGTCGTCTTCTGTGCCTACTGTTTGCCCTACGATTAGCTTTAACCTCGTGCTCACCGGCGTTACGTCGGCTCCCGGCATTACGTACCAATGGCAGTCTTCCACAGCGGCAGGCGGTCCGTTCAACAATATTACCGGAGGCACAACGGCTACTTATGCAGCCACACAATCTGCTGCTACCTTTTACCGCTGTATTGTTACCTGTACCGGTAGTAACCTGACCTCTACTTCCAATGTGATCAATGTAGCCTTAACAGCGCCCTCCAGCTGTTATTGTATACCAACCTCTACGACTCCCGGCTCATACTATATTACCAGTTTTTCGACTACCGGAGGTACAACCAATGTTACCAATAACGCTACCGGAAGTGCTTCTTACACCGATTACAGTGCCACGATGTCTACATCTGCACCACTGGGTGGTACGATAAACTTCTCGCTGACGACCAGCAGCGCATTTAGTAACCGCGCGATATATATAGATTGGAATAAAGACGGTGCGTTTGACGAAGTAACAGAAAAAGTTTATTCTGGTATATACTCTGCTGTTTCTGCTACAACCGTAACCGGTTCCTTTATGGTACCCTGGACGGCAACAGTTGGAGCAACCCGTATGCGTGTCAGAAATGCATATTATATCAATACGATGAACGCCTGTGGTAATATCCAGTACGGAGAAGCCGAAGACTATACCTTCAATGTCGCGTCTGTAAGTGGTGTTTGTGTAAATCCGATTAACCTAAGTACAAATGGGGTTAATTTTACCACTGCTACCGTAAACTATGCAGCACCTCCTGTAGGAAATGTACCAACAAACTACATTTATGAACTTAGAACAGATGGTACCGCGCCCGGTTCCGGAGCTAATGGCCTGGCCCAAAATGGCACGACGACAAATACCAGCGTAAGCTTTACCAATTTATATCAGGGTACTCCTTATACATTTTATGCACGCACCTTCTGTAGTGTAGGTGATACCAGCAGCTGGGCTTCTATCAACTTTACAACCCTGACCGATACCTTAACGCCTGTGCCACTGACCGGCTTTAACGCCGATGTGGTAGCGAATGGTCTGGGCAATGCAAGTGCTTCTACCAATAATGATGTGGATGGAGCCGGATATGCACTGGTAGCAAATGATTTCCGGGCTACATCCAGCAGCACCGCTCCTACCCAATCTATCCCGATGACCCGCGTGTTCCAAAGTACGTTCAGGAAATACCGCATGGACTCGTATGCTCAAAATAACGCTTTAAGAATGTCAGGTACAACAAGCGGCACCATCCGCTTCCTGGCTCCAAAAAGAGCTAATAAAGTGTATATCATGGGTGTGAGCGGTAGCGGAGCTTCTACACATACGGCTACGATTTACTTTAATGATAATACCACACAGGTAGCTACCCAATCCTTCCCGGACTGGTTTGTTTCCGGTAATAATGTAGCTACTGCTGTAGGCCGTATCACGATCGCCAGCAATGCACTGGGTACCGGTGGTCCTTACCTGCATGATTCAGCAATTACGATCAGCATTGCAAACCGGAACAAGCAGATAGACAGTATCTCCTTCAGCCATACTGGTGCGGTAATGAATTTACTGGCCGTAAGTATCGTACCGAATACAAAACAACCTTGTGCTTTACCGGGTATGCCGGTAGCCTCTAATGTAACCTGTGCGGGCGGTACACTTACCTGGGCCGGAAATGGTACCAATACCAACTACCAGGTCAGCTATGGTCCAAGCGGCTACTATGCCAACAATGGTACTATTGTACCGGTAAGCGGCACAACAGGAACCAATACCTACACCTTCCCGAATATGGGGACCAATGTTAACTACCAATTATATGTTCGCACCAACTGTGGCAGCGGTTCTTACTCTGACTGGGTAGGACCTGTAGATGTGGAAATCCCGAATACGATTATTACGCCGACGTTTACCATACCGCAAACACTGTGTAGTGGTGCAACCGCCCCTATCCTGCCGACAACTTCAGGTAATAATATTACCGGTACATGGAGCCCGGCAACTGTAAACAATACCACAAGCGGCAACTATGTCTTTACTCCTACTCCGGGACAATGTGGTGTATCTATCACACATCATATTGATGTAGCCAGCCTAATCACCCCTACATTTACTGCCATCGCACCTATTTGTAACGGAAGCCCGGCACCTGCATTGCAGCTGACTTCCAACAACGGTATTGCCGGCACATGGAGCCCGGCTACGATCAGCAATACAACGAGTGGCGCATACACATTCACCCCGACAAACGCAGCCAGCTGTAATGCTTCTGCAACACTTAATGTGACCGTTTTGAACACTCCACATACTACAGAAACCATCGAGATCTGTTCTGAAGACCTGCCTTATACCTGGCACGCCCAAAGCATTACTGCCGGTGGTGCAAATGCAGCTACTTATACTACTCCAGCCGGAAATGGTTGTGATAGTGTTGTTACCCTGAATTTGAATGTAACCAGCAGTAGTACCCCAAGTATTGCGATTACGGTAAACCCTGCTAACACCGTAAATACCGGTTTGCCGACCGTGTTTACAGCACAGCTTACCGATGGCGGTACCAGCCCTCAGATCAGTTGGCAGAAAAACGGAATTACCATTCCGGGTGCAACCAATACAACCTGGACAGGTATTGCGGGTACAGACTTCTATCATGGTGATGAGATCTCTGCTTCTGCAGAAAACTTCAATGCTTGTGCCAGCGCTGCTGTCGTATATAGCAATGGTATTATGATGTATATTATCCCAACCAGTATTGGCAATACGCCAAACCGCATCGGTTACAAATTGTATCCAAATCCAACGCATGCAACTGTTCGTGTAGAAGGATTGATCAAAGGAGATATGTATAAAGTATATGATGCTTTAGGCCGGATATTACAAGAAGGCGATGTAAGCAATACAAATACACTGGAAATAAGCCTGCAAGCTTATGCACAGGGTATGTATATTATCAAATTCAATAATAAAAATGGCCAGGCATGGCAACAAAAAGTGAATAAACTATAAAGTACATTCATTCTTTTATCAGAAAGGGCTGTCGAAGACAGCCCTTTCTTTATGCGCCTACAGGAACGATCCTGTAATATCTTACCTTATAGACTGTTTCACTTAATTATAACAAATATTCCCAGCATACATTTGTTAAATTTGGTGTTTACCATCAATTCAAATTCCATGAAACAATTCTTCCTTTTAATGGCCTGCAGCACTTTATTTATCGCCTGTAAAAATACAGAAACGAAAGACGAAGTGGCGGTGCCTAAAGACACCACACAAAGCGTAAGCAATGCAGTAACCACACCAATAAGCACGGACCAAAACGCCACAACGAACACTAATGCAGCTCCGGCGCCTCCCGCTACCGGTACCACCAAGCTTAATCCGGCACATGGACAACCCGGACATGACTGTGCTGTTGCCGTAGGCGCGCCTCTGGACGGTTCTGCCGGTAAAACTGCACAACCGATTACGGTAAACCCCGGAAATGCGACACCGTCGACAGCACCGGCAGCTACAAGCGGACAGAAATTGAATCCGGCACATGGAGAACCGGGACATAATTGTGCTGTTGCCGTAGGAGCACCTTTAAGCTAAGGAGAAGCACTAAACAATACTGATTATTAATAAAGCAAGAGCCAACCGAAGAATCGATTGGCTCTTTTTACAAACACACCAAAAATTTATCGCTGTCCCCTGTTAGCGGAAGATCTGTTATTTGTTCTCACCGATTGCTCTGTGGTTTGAGCTCTGGCGTTGGTATTCCTTACCGTATTATTATTGTTGTTGCGGGGCTGTACTCTTTGTGTATTTCCGCCAACATTCCCATTATTACCTTTCCACTGGTTGTGGTTTGGATGCCCTGCACTCTGATAGTATTTATACTCCCCACTATTCCTGATCACTGCCTGTGAATGGTTGTTTTTATACCCACCATATGCTCTTAAGTCATTACTATTGTACTGATACGGTTTGGGTCTGTTCACCACAACTTTATAAGTACGATACAGATCAAAGCTTCTATATCTTGAAGGCACCCCCGCACTATACACCCACTGGTTATTGTTTAATATAATAAACTGGCCACGGGCTACATCATAATAGCAGTTTATTTCGGGCAAGTAATAATAAGACGCATAATCATACCCGGTTGGACCCCATCCCGGCTGGCTTCCGATATTCACCTGTACATTTACCTGTGCCACACCTGTTGTTGCCTGCATCATACCCATACCAATCATCAAAGCAATCATTATCTTTTTCATAATCTCATTTTTTAATTGTTCTTAAATAAATATTTGGTATTTTGACTGCAAGTAAAGTATTCGTTTAATCTCCTTTTCCCTGTATAGCTTTTTTATCGGTGAACGGGCCGAATCCTGCGGTATTCCTTATCATTGCAAAACAGAACACAAGCTTATGCAACGTCCTTTAGCGGAACGGCTCCTATTTCCACCACAACAGGTAAATGAAACGAAACTGGCAAAAGCCGTAAACGGGAAAACGATTGTTGTGAGCGGAGCCAGTTTTGGCATTGGGCATGCGCTTTGCCTGCTCCTCTCCCGATATGATACCCACTTGGTCTTAATCGCCCGTACAGAAGAGGCTATGTCCATACTGGCCAAAAGTATTGAAGCCAATGGCTCCAGGGCCACAATTATTGTAGCCGATCTTTATCAAATAGACGATGCGGAGGCTGTTTTGGCACGATTAGCCACCATAGGAGCAATTGACATCTTTATTTCCAATGCCGGAAAATCTATTATGCGGCCCTTAGTACAATCTTTAGCACGTTATCAGGACATTACCCGTACCAATAGCCTGAATTATCTCGCACCGGTCAAAATACTCTTAGGGCTCACTCCCCTGCTTACCCGGAGCAAAGGAATGATCATTAATGTTTCGGCGCTAAACGTATTATTACTTCCGGCGCCTAACTGGGCCGCTTATCAAGCCTCAAAAACGGCATTCGATCAGTGGTTCCGGTGTAATTGGGCAGAATGGAAACAATTGGGCATAACCGCAAAAAGCATTTATTTTCCTTTGGTCAAAACCAGGATGATCGCCCCCAATCCAAAATACACCCATGCTCCCGCTATGGAAGTACAACAGGCCGCCATCCGGATTGCAAAGCTGATATACCAAGATAAATCGGTGTCTAAACCCTGGTGGGCTATCTTTCCGCAAACAGCCGGCTTCCTGGCTAGCAAATTATGGAATGCCTATTCTTTTCATCATATATCCCGGCATTCCTCATGAGGCTGCTACAAAAAATAAAAAAGGCAAAAAAACTGGCAACGGTCATCGCCCGGCATGGTTATAACCTCATTAGCCTGTTGGCCAGTGTACAGGATGCCGCTCCGAAAGATGCCTTTATTCAGGAAGGAGTAAATCGTATCTCTTATGCAGCACTTTATCGGCAGGCACTTCAAATAGCCTATATTTTAGAACATAGGTATGGGGTAAAACCGAAGCAGAAAATTCTTTTAGCCTGCCCTAACGGCATTGCATTTTTGAGCATACTCTTTGCCTTGTCGGCCTTGGGTTGCGACATTACGCTCATTCATCCTGCTGCAACAAAAACAAG
This sequence comes from Taibaiella sp. KBW10, assembly GCF_003852495.1. GTDB lineage: Bacteria > Bacteroidota > Bacteroidia > Chitinophagales > Chitinophagaceae > Edaphocola. The sequence continues at coordinate 473,278 of NZ_QAJI01000001.1, forward strand.
CCTACAGGGCCAAATACAAGATTATGATTACCTCATCCATAGCGGAGCGGGCACCGTACCAGATCTCCTTCCTGCATTAGATATACAGGTATTATTGCATCAATTATCTGCCCATTGCCCAAGCCTTAGCCCGAGAAAATGCGGCAGCTATCTAAGTGTATTAAGTAGCGGATCACAGGGCATGCCCAAACGGTATAAAAGAAAAGTAAAGGCATTCACTTATTACCGGCCTTTTCGGGAACTCTATACCAAACTCCGGTTGTCGGAGTATGATACTACTTATATTGCCCTGCCTTTCCACCATGGTTATGGCCTGGCTGCGGTCTTGCTCTCCTTATTTTTAGAGAAAAAAGTATATTGCCACCCGGACTACAACAGTCATAATATCCTGGCGGTAGCTACAAAAACTCCTATTTCCTGTTGGATTGTGGTTCCCTCCATGATTCCACTGCTTTACACACACAAAGATCAGGTACTTTGCCACACCCGGGCAATTATTAGTGGTGGAGACCTGCTCGAGCCTTTATGGACACAACAGATTTTACAGGAGACCAAAGTGCGTCTCTACAGTCTCTACGGCACCTCTCAAAACGGCATTTGCGCCATTGCAACTCCGGAAGATCTACGCCAATACCCGGCTACTTTGGGAAAACTCATCAGGGGGACGAGGTACAAGCTTGCAGCACTACCACAAGAGCATGCAGAAAGCCTCTGGCTTAAAAATGCCTGGTCAACCGACAATCCCAATGGTGGATTTATTGATACCGGCGACCTGATCCGTATCAATAAGGAAGGGTATTTATTTTATGAGGGTCGCAGAGATCAGATGCGCATAGTCGGGGGCAAGAATCTATACCCGGCAACGATTGCCGACCATATCCGCGCCTTTGAGCAGGTGAAAACAGTATCGGTATCGGTTAGAAAAGATGCACAGCTAAGGAGTACGTTACATGCCGCATTAGAAGTACATCCAAACTTTGACGCTAAGCTTTTTGATCAATATATCACCAGGGTATTACCTGAGTATACGATTCATTTCGATATTATAGCCTGAGTACGCAGCGCTTCTAAACGGCATCAAAAAAGGGGTGCTATTATGCACCCCTTTTTTGATATATTCCTATCTTATATTCTGGACATTTTGTAATTCCATCGTTCATTGCCAATATATTCGCTGGCTCGGAGGTATTTTGCCGTTATACTGCCAATATTCCATACATAATTGGTTCTTTGGGTGCTGCTGCTCAAATCGAAACGCAATACATAATCGGTACTGGAAGAGGTCGTGCCGTCTTCTTCATAATAATAATCGGTATACTGATCGATCCACCAGGCACCTTGCAATTGCTCGCCGGTATTGGCATTACGGGCTAATACGGTATTGTTTTCCTTAAATTCATAAGTCCAGTTTTCGTAATTGCGCGTAATATCTACAGACTGTTTAAAAAGGCCGGCCTTATGGGTTACTTTATCAAAACGCCAGGTTCCGACAATTTTTTTCCGGTAAGACATAAAAGAGTATTTGGTACAGGAGGCTAATCCGAGCACCAGTCCGATTAAAAGGACAAAGCCAAGGGTGTATTTCTTATTCATAACATTACGGGGTTTATATTATTGCTATTTTCCTTACTAAGAACGTAAAAATACATCCGGGTTTAATGATCTGTTAAAAATATTTTTCAATAACCGCTGAACGATGCTTTACTTACTCTAAAAGGGATTTATATACCTTTGTGCCATGATACACACGATCAACTGCAAAGGCAGCCTGTTGCACCTTGAACAACCTATCGTTATGGGCATTTTAAATGCCACTCCTGACTCTTTTTATACTAAGGGTAAGAACAATACGACAGCGGGCTTACTGGAGCAGGCGGCACAAATGCTGGCAGCTGGTGCCACCATCCTGGATGTGGGTGGGGTCAGTACCCGGCCCAAAGCGCCGGAAGTAAGCCTTGAAGAAGAGCTGAACCGTGTGATCCCTTTGATCAAAGCCATTAAGGTGCACTTTCCAAAAGCCCTTATCTCAATAGATACTTTTCGGGCAGCAGTGGCCCGGGAGGCAGTGGCGGCAGGTGCGGCTATAGTCAATGATATTAGCGGTGGTACCATGGATCCGGAAATGTTGCAAACCATTGCGGATTTAAAGGTGTCTTATATATTGACGCATATTAAAGGAACGCCGGCCGATATGCAGGAAGCACCGGCCTATGATGATGTCGTGCTGGATGTAATGGATTTTTTCATCGAAAAACTACAGCTTTTAGCATCATTTGGTGTAAAAGATGTAATATTGGATGTAGGTTTTGGCTTTGGTAAAACACTGGCGCATAACTATACGCTCTTACAACATATGGATGCCTTCGCTATACTAAACAGGCCGGTACTTATGGGTATCTCGCGTAAATCGATGGTGTACAAAGTATTAAACAGCAATGCCGCAAATGCACTTAATGGTACGACTGCCCTGCACAGCATAGGATTGCTCAAAGGGGCGCAAATATTGAGGGTACATGATGTACAAGAGGCCGTAGAAACTATTTCATTGCACAAAATGTTGTCAAATCAACAGTAAAAAACAAAATACATTAAAAAAAATATTTTATATTTGAATTCTTAAAATTAACAATTATGAATATTAAAATCGCTCTTGTCGCATTTTCTATTACATTCGCCGGCTTCACTCAGGTAGAGGCCCAGCAGAATAATAATGCTGCAACTGTAGCTACAGTCACTAAACCTCAGTTCACTGCAAATATCAACGCATATGAGCAAGCTAACGGAGCCAACAGCACAACCGTACTGACCACTTTAAAAAGCCAAATGCGTACCGCCATTGCGGATTTGAAAGAAAGCATGAGCAACGGTGGCGGTACAACTCAAGAAACAAAAATGCAGAGCCGTATCAATGCCTTCAACAATGCGGTACAAAAAGAAAAAGCCAATGATAAAAGCGGCGTGGTTACTGCTTTGAAAGCCTTTGCAGAAACACTGTAAAAATTATTTTACAAAACTGTTGTAGATTGAATCTATTTCTATTAATTTTGCGAGGAATTATTTCGAAATATTAACATAATGGATCAGAACCATAACACAAATAAAGAAGAGCTATTAGATAACGAGTTAGACATTAAATTGTATAAGCCAAGTTCCTCCAGGTTTTTCTTTCTTTTAGGCTTTTTCGGCTTTTTCATTTTTGCATGGTCAGGTTGTTACAATCTGTATCAGCACAAATTTGTAGACAAAAAAGATATCGTACCGGTTAACGAAAGTTCCCTGTACGAACCTAAATATAAATAGACCATTGTGATTGTTTGTGAATCAGGCACTGCAGTAGTTATACTCAGCTACAAAAGCATAGCATGGCACAAGCTATTCTTACCTAAAATTATTGAGCAAGCAGCATCGGGTTACGATGTTGTTGTTGTAGATCATGCTTCACCGGATAATACGACTGAATATATTCAGCGCGAATTTCCTTCGGTGAAGCTGATTTCTTTACAGGAGAATCATGGCTTTGCCTGGGGCTATGCCAGGGCTTTGGAACAGATCACCGCAAAATACTATGTCTTGTTGAGTTCTGACTTTGAAGTAACAGACAACTGGTTCCCTCCTCTTCTTGCGGCTATGGAGCAATATCCTTCCTTAGCAGCCTGCCAACCTAAAATCCGTTTTTGGAAAGAAAGAGCGTCCTTTGAATATGCCGGAGCAGCCGGTGGCTTCATGGATAAATGGGGTTATATGTTCTGTCGCGGCCGGATATTCAATACTTTAGAAAAAGACCATCACCAATATGATGATGATATTGAAGTCTTTTGGGCGAGTGGCGGATGCCTGATGGTCCATGCAGAACGCTACCATGAGGTAGGTGGTTTGGATGCCGACCTCTTCGCACACATGGAAGAAATTGATCTTTGCTGGCGCTTAAAAAATGCGGGTTATAAAATCGGAGCGATTGGTTCCTCCACCGTATTTCATGTAGGTGGGAGTATTATATCTTATGGCAGCCCACAAAAAACCTATTTTAATTTCCGAAATAACCTGGTGATTCTTACGAAAAACGAACGTACTGCAAAGCTTTTGTGGCTGATTCCCTTGCGTTTAGTGCTGGATGGTGTTGCTTGTCTGCCTTTTTTATTAAAAGGAGATGTTAAAAATATCTTCGCTGTGGCCAAAGCACATTTCCATTATTACGGTAGTTTGCGTAAATGGTTAAAAAAGCGGAAGGTCACCCGTAAACTGGCGATCAGGCCCAATACAACCGGCATTTACCCTCATAGTATTGTACAACAATACTTCCTTCAGAAGAAGGATACTTTTGATAAGATTAACTTTCCTACGACAACATTAAGTTAACAAATTATTATGTACTCTCAGATTTATTATTATCTTTGAGGCTCTTTTTTTAGTAAAAAATCATGAATATAGTTTTTTTATTGGCTTTTGCATACATGTTGGGTTCTATCCCTACAGCCGTTTGGGTAAGTCAAAAGTTTTTTGGGATTGATATCAGAGAGCACGGTAGTGGAAACGCCGGGGCAACTAATACGTTCAGAATCTTAGGAAAAAATGCGGGCATTGCCGTAATGATCATTGATATGCTAAAGGGCTTTGTGGCTGTAAAACTGGCCTACCTTTCTCTTTATCCCCATAATGATACGAGTAGTGCATTTACCAATCTACAAGTTGCCTTAGGCTTATTAGCTGTGATCGGGCATATTTTTCCCTTATTTGCCGGTTTTAAAGGTGGTAAAGGGATTGCGACTTTATTTGGTATGATCCTGGGTATACAATGGGTAGTGGCCTTATGCCTGGTAGGTGTATTTTTAATCATGCTCACCCTTACTAAGTATGTATCACTGAGTTCTATAACCGCCAGTATTGCCTTCCCTGTATTATTACTGTTTATTTTCAAGGGTCAGGAGCCCTCCTATATGCTTTTTGCCATTGCCACGGCCTTGCTGGTGGTACTCACCCATCACAAAAACATTCAACGTTTGTTGACGGGCAATGAGAGTAAGGTAAAACTAAAGAAGAGGAAAGACCGGAACAATATTTAACGACAAAAACGCTGCTGTAACATAACAACAGCGTTTTTTTTAACGTTATATTCTTGAAAAATCCTGAGTACAGAAGTAAATTTGTGCTTATTCTTATAAAAATGAAACTTATTTGATGGTATATAGAAGAATAGTGGCCTTGACCTTACTTCTGGCAACTGCAAGCAGCGGGCATAGTCAGCTACTGAAAAACATACTCAATACGAAACCTTCAGCACCTAATAACGATGCCCTCATACAAGGCATCAAGACCGATATACAGGAACTTTCGAATGATAAATATACGGGCAGGGCGATAGGAACCAATGGTTATAATAATGTAACGGCACATATTGAGAAGCGAATGAGTGAGTCTGGCCTGGTACGTTATGGAACCGTAGGCTACAAATCCAGTTACAAATATGCAACCGGCAGAAGCGCAACAGTAGAAGCTAAGTTTCTGGTTAGCAATAAAAACCTGATCGTCAATACGGATGTCATTCCTTTGTCATTCTGTGCGAATGAGGAGAATAATGCTTACCTGATCCCTAATGTACCTGCGGCATACTCCGCATGGTTGGTACCCTTATTTACCCCACAGCAAGCGAACCGCCCTGCAGAGGATTGGCTGGATAAACTCGACAAAGTGATCTTGAATGCTCAGGAACGTGGGGCCACGGCCTTATACCTGTATGATAATTCTGCGAATGGGCTGGATCTGAAAAATATAAAAAATAGCAATATTCCCATTCATAGAGATATTACTATTCCCGTGTGGATCATTTCTAAAAAAGCCTATAACGATCATTTTAAAGATGTGAATTACCTGGTTCCGGTATACAGTAATACCAAGTTCAGAAATGATTATAAAGATGGGTACAATCTTGCCGGCACAATTAACAATGGTGCCGCCTCAACGATTGTGATTATGGCCGATTACGATCAGCTTTATCAATCAGATAAGGGAGAAATCCTGAATGGTGCCAATGACAATGCCAGCGGCATAGCCACATTATTTCAGTTAGTGCCTTTATTAAGAACACCGGAGTACAAACAATACAATTACGCCTTCGTTGCCTTTTCGGGTAGCCAAATGGGGAATCTGGGTGCACAATCCTTTTTAAATATTCCGGATATTAAGTCAAAGATTGCTTATGCCATAGATATTACGGCAGTGGGCAAATTGGATAGCGATCAACGTATCTACCTAAATGGAGTAGCCTCTGCGTTGATGTTCAAAAATGCCATTAAGGATGCCTCTAAGGATTATCAGCCCCGGTTGGGACAAGAGTACCCGCACGCGTCTTCTTATACCAGCTTTTTAAAAGAGGGTATCCCTACCCTGTCTTTCTCTACGGGATATAATCAATATTTCAATGCTGAGACCGACAAGATTACAGGAATCAATTTTGCGGGCTTGGCTACGGTAACCCGTTATATTGCCGGCGTTATCGCTTCGGTTAATAAATCCGGACTCCCTAAATACAATAATAACGACATCGCTATAAGCGATAAGGATCTGGTGGTAGAGAAAATTGTTGCCGCAGCACCGCCACCTAAGGTAACCACAAAACCGGCACAAAAACCGGCTTCAAAACCCACACCGGCTGTAGTGAGCAACGGGGCTCCGGTTAATCCGGGCAAACCCAAAACCAATAACCCGGCCTTAGTCAATAAAAAAACTTCTTTTGATTCTACTTATGCCGGTGGCACGGCCATCGTCATCGACTTTTTAGGACTTGGCGTTAATGAATTGGATTCCAGAGAAGGAGGTGCCTATATTTATAGCCTCGAAGGCCAGGGAAAAGGAGCCACATTGGGCTTTAAAGAAGGAGACGTCGTCTTACAGATTGGTAGTTTTCCTGTGTTTAATGCGAAAAGCTATTTACTGACCCTGAGAAAGTTTAAAACAGGAGAGCGGGCATATTTCAAGGTAAAGAAGCCCGATGGCAAAACAGAAATGATCAATGTTGCTTTTTAAAGGCACAAACGATATACAATCATACAAAGAAAGAACTCCACAATGGGGTTCTTTCTTTGTGATAGGCAATTAAGTGTATTATTTAAAGAAAGAATGTTGTTTGCGAAACCCGTATATCCCTATCAGGCAGACGAGTACGCCTTCGATACTTCCGGCATATACATCTGCAAAGAAATGCTGTGCCAGATAAATACGGGAATAGGCCACCAGTAAGGCGCATATGAGGAATGCAAAAGCCCAAAACCAATGCCGCTTCCTCAACAGTAAGGACAGTAATAAAAAAAAGGCAAATGCTCCTGCCGTATGGCCTGAGGGAAAAGAATTACCATAATGTAAGGTTTCGCCGGGTATATGATGAAACCAGGCTTCTTTCTCATATAAAGCTGCCGGACGAGGCCTAGCAAACCAGAATTTCAGCCCTTGGTTGATCAATAAGGAACCCAGTTGGGTCGTGAGCAATAAGCCTAAAAAAGCATTGTTCCGATACCGGAACCAGTATAAGCATAATAAAACGGGAATAATGAGGAGTGCTGTCCCGAATAAAGTAAAATATTTAAAAAAGGTATCCAGCAAGTCGGTATGCCGGATATGGATATACCGGAATAAGAATGCATCTCCGTAGTGTATTAATAAGCATCCTCCTACCAGTACCCAAAGCAGAAAAGCCGCCAGAAAGCAGTATAAGCCCTTTCTGTCATTTGTATCAGGCTTTGGTTGATATTGTTCGGTTACAGCAATCAAGCAGCGGGCAATTTTGATTTTTTATCAAAGAACTGCTTGAGCTTCCTCCAAACATTAATATAGGCTTCTTTCTTAAATATTGGTGAGTCGTTTCTCGCTTGTATTAGTATCAAGATCGCTACGGGCAATAAGGATATTGTCGCCAGCCACATTCCTTGTACCGGAGGTAGCTTCCCTTGCTTGGCCAGCTTTTCCCCTGTAGAAGAGAGAATGAAATATACCACAAAAAAGAGTACGGAGATTACCATCGGCATGCCTAATCCCCCTTTGCGGATAATCGCACCCATAGGCGCTCCGATCAGGAACAGCACTAAACAGGCAAAAGCATAGGTGAATTTTTTGTGCCATTGCATATTATACTGGTTCAACCTTGTCGTGTTAATCTCCGTGTTTGTTGCATTAATGGACAAGTAACGTTGTATACTTTGCGCATTATTGGTCACCTTATTGGCAATATCATTTTGCTTTTCGGCGGTAAAACGGGTAATCAGGTCTTTACTATAAGTCTTTTCCGGCATTTTGGCCATATATGCCCTTATGCTATCTTTCAGTGCACGCGCCGCGGCATCATTCTTACCGAGGCTTATAAAATAGGCCGTGCTCCGCTTCAGTTCATTTCTGTCTTTGGCAATCGTTTTGTAGGTGCTGTCAATACCCTTGTTCAACATCGCGATATCCAGCATTTCCTCGCTGCTTTTGAATAACTCTTCTTTAGTTCTGGAAAAACCGAAACCGGATACATCAATCACCTTATTCCATTGCTTAAAGAACATCCTCTGTTGCTCATATACACCGGTCTCATCCTTTTTGAGGTCATAACGCCATCCATTGGTCAATTCAAAGACCAAAAAACGCTTATCGGTGCTCAGGTACATTTTACCTTTTTCGGCGGCGACCACATTATTATTACCATAGCCTTTGCTGTGATCATAGATCAGTACATCTTTAATGGTAGTACCATCTTCACTTTTACTGCCGATCCTTATCACAAAACTACCCAGCCCCCGGTTAAAGACTCCGGGCTTAATGCTCATGGTCGGTTTTTTATTCCTCATATCATACAGCAGGGAATAGGCTTTAAGATTTGCTTTGGGAATGACGTAATTGCTGAACAGGAACATGCCCACCACGATTGCGAGGACAAATAAGGTTAAGGGTCTTAAGAAGCGGAACAAGGAGATCCCTGAAGACTTAATGGCAACGAGTTCATAATTCTCCCCAAGGCCCCCAAAAGTCATGATTGCGGCCAGTAATATACCTAGGGGCATGGCCATGGGTACTAAGGTGGCCGACATATAGACCATTAGTTCTAAAACCAGGGATATGGAGAGTCCCTTTCCGATCAGGTCGTCCATATACAACCAAAAGAACTGCATCAGGAATACAAATAACACAATAAAGAAGGTGACCACGTATGGCCCCATAAAACTTTTCAGTATTAGTTTATCCAGTTTCTTGATTCCGAAATTCATATTCGTGGTAAGACGCAAAAATTACCCTGCAAATATAGCATGCTTAGCGCTAGCAGTAAAATGTAATCTATGCTTTTAAGCTTTTTATAGCAAAAGAAAAGAGCCGTTTATAATAGGTTATCCCTATATAAACGGCTCAAAGCATCTGTATATTTTCCGCTTAGCTTCCTAATCTGTGTTTCAAATCATTTATTTGTGTGCTCCATAATTGTTGCTGATCCTTAATTTCTGCTTTGTCAGCAAAATCAGTGATCTGTAAAATTGTTTCATTGGTCACATCGCTTTGGGTTATTCTAAATTCAAAATATTCATTATCGTCATAATAATCCCAGCGAAAACGCACAAATTCATTTTCTGTCATTTCCAGTAACTCGGCTTCATCGGCTACGCCCTTCCAGCTAAAAAAGAAAGTATGATCGCGTTGATTCACCTCATCGGCAAACCATTCCTGCAATCCGGCTGGTGTAGATAAAAATTCGAATAATATACTAGGACTGCAGCGTATTGGTATTTCGATGTTGTACTGGTTCTTTTTACTCATACTAAAGGTTTAAACAAAAATAAATTGTGTCTGCAATAAGGATAAAAATTCTGACAAAAACAAACCTTTCTTTAATTTTTTTAATTTTTACAAAATATGTAACAAAAAAATCCCGGTGTTCACATTTTATTTGGAATTAAATTAAGTAATCGTTAAATTTGGTATCGTATAATGTTAAAAATAGTTTAAATCACACAAAAAAATTAGTGTTTATAAGTTAAAAATTTACAGAGTTATGTCAATGCGCCAACTTAAAATTACCAAGTCGATTACGAATAGGGAAAGTCAATCCCTGGAAAAGTATCTTCAGGAAATCGGAAAGGTTCAGCTTATTACCCCCGAAGAAGAAGTATTGTTGGCCATAAAGATAAAACAGGGGGATCAGAAAGCACTGGAACGACTGACTAAAGCCAATCTTAGGTTTGTTGTTTCGGTAGCCAAGCAATATCAAAACCAAGGCTTATCCTTAAGCGATCTTATTAATGAAGGTAACCTGGGCCTGATTAAAGCTGCACAGCGCTTTGACGAAACCAAAGGCTTTAAATTCATTTCTTATGCCGTATGGTGGATCAGGCAATCTATTTTGCAATCGCTGGCAGAGCAAAGCCGTATTGTACGCTTACCGCTCAATAAAGTGGGCCTGACCAATAAAATAGGAAAAGCATATACCGCTTTAGAGCAGGAATTTGAACGTGAACCTTCTGTAGACGAAATCGCCACGCTTTTGGAGATCGATATTGAAGAGGTTGAAAGCACCATAGGCGTGTCTACCCGCCACATCAGCGTTGATGCACCATTCTCCGACGGAGAAGACGGTAGTTTACTGGATGTACTCACTAATGAGAATGCTTCTTCTGTAGACAACGAGATTACTAATAACCAGTCGCTGAAAACGGAGATCGACCGTACTTTAAACTTACTTTCAGACAAACAACGCACAGTTGTAAAAATGTATTTTGGCCTGGGATATGACCATGCGGTGTCTTTAGAAGATATCGGTGATCATTTTGGCTTAACCAGGGAAAGGGTAAGACAAATAAAAGATAAGGCCATCAGTAAATTACAATCAAATAACCAGTGTCATTTACTAAAATATTTCTTAGGCTAAGCGATCATTTTAGAAAATTTATTTTATCTTTAAGCCTTATTCCTGTTTTGAGGAATGTGAATACTATCAAATAATTAAACATGAAAAAAATAAAATCTATTCTATTAGCAAGCTTTGGCTTTTTGGCCATGGGCGGAATGGTATTAAGTACTTCTTGTGAACAGGATCCTTGTACTACACTTTTGTGTCAAAACGGAGGTAGCTGTACAGAAGGTTTGTGTCAATGCCCTACGGGTTATGAAGGCGCGCAATGCGAGATTAAAACAGCCACCCGTTTTATAGGTAAATACAAAGGGACTACTCGTTGTACACACGACAATGTATTGTTCCCGATTGTAGCCGATAGCGTAGTGCTTAATTTAGTAAAGGATCCTAATAAAATAAGCCTGGTTATGTATGCCGGTAATACTTCGGTTGTTGATTTCAAAGGCACTGCAGATAATCCAAATGCGACATTTGAAACCTTTAATAATGGTGTGGTGAGTATCCATCCGAGCATTCAAATAGACGGCGATTTAATCTACGTTTATCTGGAATCCATCACGCTCGCTTCGGGTGAAAGGCAGAATTGCAAATTTACCGGAAAGAAAGTAGTGATAACCAATCCTTAATTATAAATCTTTTTTATACCTAAGCGAGCAAATTCAATATTGCTCGCTTAATTTTTACCCAATAATTTCCGAATTTTGCAGACAAATAATCATCGTATGGTTTCGGTAAACTTTAAAGACTTAGGCAATATTGAATATGGCGATGCATGGGATCTCCAGGAAGACATTATGAAACAGGGCCTGAACATCAAGTCGGAACGATTTGCGGCAAAGGATGAAACCGGTACAGAAAAAGAAATTGCCCAGCACCTGTTCCTGTGTGAACACCCGAATGTATATACTTTAGGAAAAAGTGGTGCTTTGGAAAACCTTTTGATCAACAATCAAAGCATGAAGGACCTGGACGTCACTTTCTATAAGACCAACCGTGGAGGAGATATTACCTATCATGGACCGGGACAGATGGTGGCTTATCCTGTTTTAGATCTGGAAGCATTCAAAACGGATCTGGGTTGGTACATGCGTTCTTTAGAAGAGGTGATTATACGAACCATTGGCGAATATGGCCTTAGCGGTATGCGTCTTGAAGGCTCTACCGGTGTATGGCTGGATGCAGATAATCCGGCTAAAGCCCGTAAGATTTGTGCGATGGGTGTGCGTTGCAGCCGTTGGATCACCATTCATGGCCTGGCATTAAATGTCAATACCGATCTCCAGTTTTTTAATTACATTGTTCCCTGTGGCATTAGCGATAAAGGCGTTACGAGCATGAAACAGGAGCTAAAGGCGCAGGTTGACGAGCAGGAAGTAAAAAAAGTATTTTTAAAACATTTTGAAGAAATCTTTGGCGCCAGCTTAAGACATGCCTCCTAAAGCACCACTCTTGAATACAGCATATTTATTATTGGGCGGCAACGAAGGAGACCGGCTCAAAACGCTCCGGGAATGTGTCGCTTTCCTCTGCAAAGAAGTAGGTACGGTGATCAGTGCATCACCCATATACGAAACGGCTGCCTGGGGCAAAGAAGACCTGCCGGCACACCTGAACCAGGCAATTAAGATGGAAACAGATTTGTCTGCAACAGCCTTATTGCAACAGGTACTGGCTATAGAAATAAAACTGGGCAGGCAACGCCAGGAGCACTGGGGCTGCCGTACCATAGATATTGATATTATCTTTTTTAATGAGGATGTAGTGCAGACGCGGGATTTGGTTATTCCTCATCCGTTGATGCAAGTGCGTCGCTTTGTTCTGCAACCCTTATCGGATATTGCAGGAGCATACATACATCCCGTACTACACCAGTCAGTAGCCACACTATTGGCCCAATGTACAGATCCTCTAGCGGTAACGCGCTATACAACGGATCTTACTGCAGATGCTCTTCTATGATAAATCTCGGGCGCTGCTTGACCTCTTTATACATTTTGGCCACGTACTCTCCGATCAAACCAATACATAATAACTGAATACCACCCAGAAAGTACATGGGAATAACGGTAGAAGCCCAACCGGTTGCCGCATGATTGGTAAAGTAGGAGACTAGGGCATAAATACCCAGTAATATCGTGATCATGAATACGGCAAAACCACAAAAGGTCACAAAACGAAGGGGCTTAATACTCAAGCTGGAAATGCCATTCCAGGCAAAGGACAGCATTTTACGAAAATTATATTTACTTTCCCCTGCAAACCGCTCCCCACGATTATAATATACGCTTGTTTGTTTAAAGCCGATCATAGGCACCATGCCGCGCAGGTACAGGTTGGCTTCTTCAAACGATTTAAACGCATCCATTGCCCTGCGGCTCAACAAGCGGTAGTCAGCATGATTATAAACCGATTCTACGCCCATTACAGACAGTAATTTATAAAACCACAATGCCGTGTTGCGCTTGAAACTGGTATCGGTGCTCCGGTCATCCCGTACGCCATACACCACATCATAACCATTCTGGTAAGCGGCAATCATGGCCGCCATCGCATTAAGATCGTCTTGTAAGTCTGCATCAATAGAAATAATGATATCGGCATCATCGGCATGAAACAGCCCGGCCAGTAAGGCATTCTGATGCCCGAAATTGCGTGACAGCTTAAGCCCTTTGAAATAAGGATTTGAGGTATACAGTGCGGTAATTAAGGACCAGGTTTTATCTTTACTTCCATCATCTGTAAGCAATACGTAACTATCCGCGGCAATCATCTGTTGCTTCACATATTCCTTCAATAATACCGTGAGGCGCTTCGATGTTTCGGGAAGAACTTCTTCTTCATTATAACAAGGAATCACTATAACGAGGCGAGGAGGCATAATATCATTTTAATTCGCAAATGTAACTATAATTATGTATTCATTTACCTTCTAAGGAAGCCATACCATAAGCGCAGCTCACTTATATGATCATTTTTTGTTAGTTTTACCGTTTACCGTTTTCACCAAGACTTTTCAGCCAAAATGACCTCTATCAGTATCGTATTACCTTGTTATAATCCTCCTGAACACTGGGAGCAATATGTATATGAGGGATACCGGGTAATTTCGGATCAAATCGGTTGCTCTCCAGAACTGATTATTGTCAATGACGGCAGCAGTCAGGATATACAAGAGGCCATTGATTTTCTCCATACAAAAATTGATGTACTGACGTATATCAGTTATCCCGTCAATAAGGGAAAAGGTGCGGCTTTAAGAGAAGGCGTACAGGTAGCTACGACCGATTACATCATCTACACGGATATTGATTTTCCATATACCACAGAAAGCTTTTTAAGTATTCTGGAGGAGCTGACCAGCCATAAAGCAGATATTGCGATCGGGATAAAGGATGACAGCTATTATCAGTATTTGCCTAAGTATCGGAAATTTATTTCCAAGTCTCTACGAAAAGGTATTAGCCTTTGTTTTCGCATGCCGATTACCGATACGCAATGTGGTTTAAAGGGTTTTAATAAAAAGGGACAAGCCTTATTTATACAGACGACCATCAATCGGTACCTCTTCGATCTCGAATTTATCTATCAGGCCTTTCGAAAGAAGCGAAACCTAATCGTTAGCCCGATAAAAATAAGCCTGAGACCGAATGTTTTTTTCCGGAAGATGAATCTAAAGGTACTGGCGGGAGAAAGCACCAATTTTTTAAAAATATTATTAAAGAAGACGAAATACTAAGCGGCTATAGCTAATACATTATGAAGAAATATATTGCCCCATCGGTTCTATGGTTCCTTTCTATCGGATTAACCCTGTGCTATTTTTATGATCTGATCATACATCTCAACACTGGCGTAATGAGTATCGGAGGGGATGGCATGAAAAATTATTATACTTATCTCTATTATATCCAGTACGATCAGGGCAATCATTTTTCAGGAATGAATTATCCATTCGGGGAGCATATTGTATTTACCGACAATATGCCGGCCCTTGCAGGAAGCATAAAATGGCTCAGTCAATGGTTTCCGGGTATTGCTCATTATAGTTTGGGGATCATGCACGGGCTCTTGCTCCTTTCCCTGAACCTGGCCACATATTATATTTACAAAATACTAAGAAAATATGGAGCGGCCTCATTATGGGCAATCGTTTCTGCCTTGTTTATTACCTTCTTCTCGCCGCAATTGTTCAAAATATACGGGCATTTCGGAATGGGCTTTGTGTTCTACATCCCCTTTACCATTTATCAACTGATACGGTACCAGGAAACCAAAAAATTAAAATACGCGATTGCCCTCTTTTGTTGTGCAACACTTCTGGCTTTTATTCATTTATACAACCTTGCGATCATCGCGGTCTTAATCGGGTTTTATGCAATTGCTTATTTAATTACAGAGCGGAAGACGACCTTACTCAAACAAAAGATCCGATACTTAACGCCCCTGGCGCTCGCAGCCATCCTTAGTTTTGGCATTGCATCGGTATACCTAAAAATGACCGATAAAACAGCGGGACGGCCCGCTTATCCCTATGGTGTACTGACTTCAGAAACACAGGGTAAGGATCTATTGGTGAACAAAACCCCATTAGGATATATCTTCCAGTTTATTTTTGGCAAGCCCGAAAATGTGTCTGAAACGGAAGGAAAAGCCTATGTCGGGCTGATCACTATTATCGTATTTCTTGTGTTCCTCTATCGGTTTATCAAAGGAAAAACAAAGAAAGACAAACAATCTCTTGTACAGCCGGTAAAAGGATATACAATCTGGCTTTGGGTTGCCCTCTTTCAATTGCTTTTTGCCATGGGCGTTCCCTTTGTCTGGGCAAGGGAATTTTTTGCAGACCATATATCAGTGCTTCGGCAATTCAGGACTTTAGGAAGGTTCATCTGGCCTTTTTATTATCTTATCATGATATATGCCGCCTTATTTGTATATCATTTTGCAAAACAATACCTGAGCAATGGTAAGCGGGTATGGGCTTATGGTATTTTATTTCTGACACCTCTTATTTGGGCGATACAGCTCACCGGATATTATGAAAATAGCCGGGTGATTATGCAGGATGTAAAAGAAAACTATACCTGGCTTTATGATCAGTCGGGGAAAAACTGGAACAGCTGGTTGCAGGAAAAAGGGTATCAGCCCCATCAGTTTCAGGCAGCGCTTGGATTACCCTTCTTCCACATCGGCTCCGAAAAATTATGGATCATGGATGTAAATGAGGGCATGAACCTGGGCAGACTGAGTAAAATGTCGCTGCAAACGGGCTTACCCGTGGTGAATGTGATGATGTCGCGCACTTCGTGGCCCCAAACTTTTGAAACGGTCAATATCATCGATGGGCCGTTTAATCCAAAAAATATCCTGAACCGCTTTAATAACAAACCCCTCTTGCTGCTTATAGACAAGACATTTCCCTTAAAATCCAAGGAACAGGAATGGATGCAATATGCCACCTTTATCGGGGATAAAGACAGCACCCTTGGCGTATACGCTGTAGATATCCAAGCCTTCCAGGTACAGGGTAAGGCCTATACCAGCGGCATCAAAAAACGTGCTGCAGATACCACCGCAACAGAAGGCCTGCTGGGCAGTACCGGCTTCTATTATGTAAATCATTTCGATCATACCGAAAACAATACTGCTTTCGCGGGGACTAATAGTTTTAAACCCGTATGGGCGAATAAAGAGGTTGTACTTGATACGATTCCTATGCCGAACATGCATACAGACAGTATGTTTAATCTTTCCATGTGGGTAAAATGCAACCTGACAAATTACCGCAGTCCTTATTTCAATATTTACCAATACGACAAAGCAAACAATAAGATTGGCTTTTTGGATGTATCTACTAAATACAGCACCTACATTTCCGGCAACTGGTTTTTTGTGGATAAGGATATTAAAATTGAGGCGCAAACAGCCTATCTGGTAGTTGGCATCATAGCCGATCATTCGCATGAAAACTATTTTGGCATTGATGAGCTGGTGCTGGCACCTTCATCGGCGATATACTTTTACAAGGCACCTGGTGGTACTTTGTTTTTAAATAACCGGCCACAAAAAGCGCAATAAGCCGTAATCCTTATCTTTGCGTTTATGTATTCCCTAGCAGAAGAAAATTATCTTAAAGCATTATACCTCATTGCAGGAGCCTCCGGAGCCGTTAATGTTAACGACTTAAGTAAGCATTTGAATATCAAAATGCCCACGGTAAACAGCATGATGAAAAAGCTTTATGAAAAAAAACTGGTTGAATACGAAAGCTACAAACCGATCCGGCTTACCAAAGAAGGCCAAAAGCAAGCCGCGCTCATTATCCGAAAACACCGGCTTACTGAGATGTTTCTTGTGGAGAAAATGGGCTTTGGCTGGGAAGAGGTACATGAAATTGCCGAGCAGATCGAACACTTACATTCTCCCTTGTTTTTCGATAAAATGGATGCAATGCTGGGCTTCCCCAAAGCAGATCCGCATGGATCTCCTATTCCGAACAAAAGTGGTGAAATGGAATGGGTGGATTATGTAAACCTCTGTGATTGTAAAGAAGGCGAAAAAGTTATTTTATCCGCAGTAACGCGCTCTTCCGACGAATTTTTAAAATTCCTGAATACCAAGCAAATCAAACTGGGTGATCCCATTGTCGTGCATCATATAGAACCATATGATGGCAGTATGCAGCTCCTTATTGGTAAAAATCCCCTGGAAACCTATAGTAAAGTCGTCTGTGAGAAACTATTAGTCCGCAGATAATCCTGTTCAATTTATAATTTTTTGTTATAATATTGCATATTATCTTTGCCAACAACAGCTAAATATCATTAAGGCGCCTCCCCCCGGCCCGATAATCACAAATTAATGACAAAATAAATTTGGTTGACATATCAACCAAATTTACCTTTGCAGGAAATTTCAATTTTCATATAGTGAAAAACATCAAAGAAAATTTTCTGGAAGGACTAGAGCATTCCTTTTTCGGACAGCTCAGAAAAGTTTTAGTGGCGTCGCACCGCATCAGTAGTAAGCTTATTGCAGAAACCAAATTACCCTTACAAGTAGATCAGCTTCCTGTATTCATGGCCATCTATATACACGATCAGATCTCTCAACAGGAAATAGCCAATAACATTTGCCGGGACAAAGCTTCCGTAAAAAGGACCATTAGTCATTTAGAAAAAAACGGTTTGGTGAAAATCCAACCGCATCCAACTGATAAAAGAGCAAACCTGATTAGCCTTACAGAAGAAG
The DNA here is from genome assembly GCF_003852495.1 of Taibaiella sp. KBW10. Classification (GTDB taxonomy): domain Bacteria; phylum Bacteroidota; class Bacteroidia; order Chitinophagales; family Chitinophagaceae; genus Edaphocola. The sequence continues at coordinate 491,396 of NZ_QAJI01000001.1, forward strand.
GAAATAAAGCGGTACTGCTTATTAACGACGTTATTGAAGAAGTCAATAAAACGATTAAAGAAGCCGCAGCCACCGATGTAGATTTACTGACAAACGCCCTTAAATCGCTCGGAGAAAAACTTGCCAGTCTGCCCGGATTGGATGATATCCATTGTCAACACATACAAAATTCATAATATATACTTAAGATGAAGCTAACTTTCAAAACCTTACTCCTGGCATCAATGATTGCCTCGGGAACCGCAGTACAAGCTCAGGAACAGCTTACACTGAAAGAAAGCATTGCTTACGGACTAAAACACAACCGTAGCATTACTATTTACAATAACAATAAATTACAAGCCCAACAAAAAGCGAGAGAAGCACTGTCTACTTATTTGCCTCAGGTAAATATCAATGCAGGATTGGACGATAACCTGAAGCTCCCGGTAACGATCATCCCGGCGGGTGCATTCGGACCCGGTACACCGGCGCAAAGAGTAAGTTTTGGTACGCAGTACAACTCAACCCATTCGGTGCAATTGGATCAGCCAATCTTCAACCAGGCAGCCATTACGGGTTTAAAAGCAAGAAAACCTAATATTGACCTGGCGCAATTGAATGAAGAACTGAACCAACAGAACATCATATACAATATTGCGAATGCCTATTATAAAATCATCATTACCCAAAAACAACTGGAATTATTGCAAGACAATAAAACCCGGATGGAAAAAACACTGGCAATTGCACAGTTAAGGGCAAAAGAAGGTGTGGCTAAAAAAATAGATATCAAACAGGTACAGGTAAACATCAATAATACTGTATCTCAGATATCCGTGACGCAAAACTCTTATGAACTGGCGCTGAATACTTTGAAGTTTCATTTGGGAAAAGACCTTGCAGAACAGGTTTTATTGAGCGACACTTCCAGATGGCTGAGTCCGTCAGCAGTATTAAATGCAGATGCCCCAATCTTCGATTATAAGAAGACTATTGATTATAAGTTGAATTACACGCAACTGACTTTATTGGATATCAATAGAAAAAATATCAGAGACGGCCGCTACCCTACCCTTAACTTTTATGCCCGTTATGGTGCGAACGGTTTCGGTAACGATATTGGCAAGGCATATAGCGAGCTCTATGATTTTGCGGTAGTGGGATTGAAATTTTCCTGGAACATTTTTGGAGGGTTCAAAAGAGATGCCCAATATAAAATGGCCAATATTGATTATATAAATGCTCAAGAGAATCTTAAACTACAAGAGGAACAACAAATATTGACTTACCAGAATGCAGGTCTGGCCTTCAGCAGAGCACAAAGCACTATTGTGACCAATAAAGCAAATATGGATATGGCCAATGAGGTATATGCCAATGTAGCCACACAACATAAAGAAGGTATTGCCACCCTGACAGAGTTATTGAATGCTGAAAACTCTTATCAGCAGGCACAAAACAATTACATACAGTCCTTGTTAGATTTTTACCTGGCAGAGATCGAGCTCAAAAAAGCCAACGGAACTTTAGACGAATATTACGCACAATTATAATTATCAAAAAACAAACAAAACAAATCATATATTTTTATGAATAAGAAAGCTATCCTTCCCATTATTATTGTGATTGCAGTTATTGCTGCTATTGCATGGAAACTATCTTCCAACAAGAAGAAAATAGACGAGAAAAACAAGCCTGAGGTACAAAAGAATGTATCTATTCCGGTGTCTGTAGCGACGGTAAAGAAAGAAATGATTACCGATCAGCTGATGAAAACCGGAAACCTGATTCCGAACAGAGAAGCCGATATTATGGCCATTTCTGCCGGTAAACTGACTTCTGTAAATTTCAAATTAGGCAGTTATGTAAGCCAGGGAGGCGTAGTCGCTCAGGTAGACAGCCGTCAGCAATCTATCAACCTGAGACAAGCTGAAATCGCAAAAGCTAAAGCAGATAAGGATTTCACGAGATACAAGAATTTGTTAGAAGGTGAAGCCGCTACTGAGGTAAACTTTCAGGATGCGAAATATCAAAGAGATAATGCCACAACACAAATCGACTTATTGCACAAACAAATTGCAGATAATACGATCAAATCTCCGATTAGCGGTCAGGTAGTGAGCAAATTAAAAGAACCGGGAGAATATGTAAGTGCAGGTACACCACTGGCCCATGTCGTAGACATCTCACAATTGAAAGTTAATGTAATGGTGAGTGAAAACGATGCGTATGGATTGAAAATCGGTGATAAAGTAACGGTAACCACTGATATTTACACTGGTCATACCTTCTCCGGTACTATTTCTTTTATCAGTGCACAGGGTGATGCAACGCATAACTATCCGGTAGAAATCTTATTACAAAACAATAGCAGTTTCCCATTAAAAGCGGGAACGACGGTTTCTGTTAATTTCAACAAGAAAGGTGGCGGATACATGATGTTGATTCCAAGAACTGCCTTAACGCAAGGAATGAAAACACCTAAGGTTTATGTAGTGGAAAACAATATTGCAGTATTAAAAGACATCGTGATCGGCAGAGAGATCGGCAACCAAATCGAAGTGTTGAGCGGCCTGGCCGAAGGAACAGATGTTGTGGTAAGCGGACAGATCAATATCAAAAACGGATCGACCGTAAAATCAGTTAAATAAGCATACTGCTTAATGTTATAAAAGGACATAATCTATTCTCAAGAATACATTAAAAAATATTAAATGAAAAAACTAACGGAACTGTCCATTAACAGGCCCCTACTGATTACGGTAGTATTTGTGGTACTGATCTTATTTGGACTGATATCATATAACAAACTGAACTACAACTTGCTTCCCAAGTTTGATGCCAATGTAGTTTCTGTTGTCACCACTTATCGTGGTGCTTCGGCAGACGAGATCGAAACCTCGGTAACCAAACATATCGAAGATGCGGTATCTTCTTTAGAAGGAATTAAACGCATCAACTCTTCCAGCCAGGAAGGAGCTTCTTTGATTACGATCGAATTGAATGCCGATGCGGATGTAAACAAAGCACAAAATGATGCCCAAAGAAAGGTAGACCAAATCGCGGCTACCCTTCCTGAAAATGTGGATCGTTCTATTGTAAACAAGTTCTCCTCAGACGACATTCCCGTAATACGTATGGGGGTTGCCGCAAGTGTGGATGATCGTACTTTGTACGACATTGTAGACCAGCAGATCAAACCACAATTAGGTAATATACCCGGTGTGGGCCAAATCAACCTGGTAGGTGGTAACGAACGCCAGATTAATATCAATGCAAATGTAGATAAGCTGAATGCTTACAACATGACCATTGCACAATTATCCCAGATCGTAAACTTAGCCAGCCTTTCTACCCCTGCGGGTAAAGTAGAAACAGGATCTAACCAGTTCTCTATTAAGTTCGATGCCAAATTTAATGATATCGAACAGTTGAAAGACATGGTGGTGATGCGCAGTAAAGACGGTGGTGATGTACGTCTTAAAGATGTGGCAGATGTTATGGACGGACAACAGGACGCAACGGCCATCAACCGGGTAAACGGCCTGCCTTCTATTGGTATCCAGATCATGAAACAAACCGATGCGAATGCCGTAGAGGTGAGTAAACTGGTAAGGGCAAAGATTACGGAAATAGAAAAAACATACTCTGATAAACACTTAAAATTCAGCATTTCTTCCGATCAAAGTACCTATACCCTCGAATCTGCCAATGCGGTAATGTTCGATTTGGTACTGGCAATTATTATTGTATCGATCGTGATGTTGCTGTTCCTGCACAGTTTAAGAAGTTCCCTGTTCGTACTGATAGCCTTACCGGCTTCTATGATCCCGACATTTATCTTTATGTACATGTTTGGCATGTCCTTAAACCTGATGACGCTGATGGCCCTCTCACTGGTCGTTGGTATCCTTGTGGATGACTCTATCGTAATTCTGGAGAATATCATGCGTCATATGGAAATGGGTAAAAACAAACGCCAGGCTACTATTGATGGTCGTGCAGAGATCGGGTTTACCGCTATGGCCATTACTTTGGTGGATGTGGTGGTGTTCTTACCCATGGCCCTGACCTCCGGTATGATCGGTAACATCCTTAGAGAATTTGCCTTGGTGGTCGTATGTTCTACCTTAATGAGTTTGATGGTATGTTTTACCTTAACACCGCTTCTGGCTTCACGGTTTGCTAAAATTGTACACCTGGATAAGAAAACGCTTTGGGGTAGATTTAATATTTGGTTTGAAAACCAGATTACCAAAATCAGAGATGGTTATACCTCTATCCTGAAATGGGCTTTGGGTAAAAAACGTTATGTATTTATCCTGACTATATTATTATTAATCGGTTCTTTCTCTCTGCTGGCTACCGGCTTTATCGGTGGTGCCTTTATCAGTAAAGGAGACAAAGGGGAAATGGTGATCAAACTGGAATTAGAGCCTCAGGCTTCTTTATACCAAACCAGTATGCTGACCCAACAGGCCGAAAAAATATTGCTGAGCCAACCGGAAGTAATTGACTTGTTTAGTAATATCGGTTACTCCAGCAATGGTATGGCCAGTTCTAGCAACAGTAACTTATCAGAAATCAATGTAAAACTGAATGATAAGAAAAAACGTACGATTTCGACCGCAGCATTTGCGAAGAAAATGTACGACACCATCAGTACCATTGCGGGTGCTAAAGTGACCGTAAGTGAGGTCGATATCATGGGTAATGCTGCCCAGGGAGATGTTCAGGTATTGGTAAAAGGGCCGAATCGCGCCTCCGTACAGAAAACGGCTATCGAGATGAAACGCCTTATTGAGCAGACACCTGGTACCAACTATGTAGAATTCAGTACCAAGAATCCAAAGCCACAGATTGAGATTAGTCTCGACAGGCAGAAAATGGCGATGTATGGCATTAACCCAAGTGAGATTGCCAGTGCGGTATCCAATGCCTTCAGGGGTAATGATAATGCCAAATTCACCTATAGTGGTAATGAATATGACATCATGGTACAAAATGATGCGACAGACAGAAGTAATATCGACAATGTAAGAAAGCTGAATTTTGTAACTGCTCAGGGCTTATCCTTTACCTTAGATCAGTTTGCAACGATCAACGAGGTAATGGGAGAATCGGTACTGCAAAGAAGTAACCGTTTATCCTCCATCACTATCAACGCTACGGTAACCGGTCGTTCTGTAGGTACGGTAGGACAGGAACTGCAAAAGAAATTTGATGTCATAAAATTCCAGGATGGAGTAACCTGGGAGTATATTGGTAACCTGGCCAATCAAGCAGACTCTTTTACCAGTTTGTTAGCGGCTTTGGGGATCGGTATCCTGTTGGTATACCTGATCATGGTAGCCTTATATGAAAATGCCATCTATCCGTTCGTTGTATTGTTTGCCTTACCATTGGCCATGATCGGAGCCTTCCTGGCGCTGGCTTTAACAATGAATGAGATGACCATTTTTGCAATGATCGGTCTGATCATGCTCATGGGGCTCGTGGCGAAGAATGGTATCCTTATTGTGGATTTCACCAACCAGCGTAAAGCAGAAGGTGCGGGATTGGTAGAAGCCCTTATCGATGCCGGTAGAGAACGTTTCCGTCCTATTATGATGACGACGATCGCGATGATCGCAGGTATGTTGCCGATCGCGATGGCCAGCGGTAGCGGTGCTGAAGTGAAGAACGGGATGGCTTGGGTGATCATTGGTGGTCTGACCAGCTCTCTCTTACTGACCCTGATCGTTGTACCTTGTGTATATTATATAGTAGATAAATTGTTGGGAAGATTCAGCAGCAGAAGAAGAAAGAAAATGGTGAGAAAAGTAATCGCAAGACAAGTAGAAGTGCAAGAAAGAGGACACTAAATGAGTAAAAAAAAGAAACTGGTTATATTAACCGGAGCCGGCATCAGCGCGGAAAGCGGATTACAAACTTTCCGCGATGGTGACGGGCTTTGGGAAAATCACAGAGTAGAAGATGTAGCCACACCGGAAGCATTTGCCAGAGATCCTGAATTGGTTTTGGAATTCTATAATTTCCGCAGAAAGGCTTGTGCTACCGCATTACCCAATGCCGCCCACAAAGGCCTAGCTGCTTTGGAAACCGATTTTGAAGTAAGCATTATCACGCAGAATATAGACGATTTGCATGAACGTGCCGGTTCTACACAAGTTCATCACTTACACGGTGAGATTTTTAAAATGCGCAGTGTAGCGAATGAAGATGTGATCTACGATATTAGAGCAGACATCAAGCATGGTGATTTGGCAGAAGATGGCAGCCAGTTACGGCCGCATATTGTTTGGTTCGGCGAAGCCGTTCCCATGATTTATGAAGTGATGCCTATCGTACAAAGCGCTGATATTTTTGTGATCATAGGCACTTCCCTCTTGGTGTATCCTGCAGCCGGTTTAGTAGACTTGGTACCCACGGGACACCCGGTGTATGTGCTGGACAAAAAAATACCCTTGCTCAAACGCTCTCCTTATTTGAGGACGATCGAGCAAACAGCCAGCGAAGGAATTGCTGAATTAACCGAATCATTAAAGAGTTTATTATAAACAACAACAAACAAAAACAAGAGAAGGTACTCCTTATGGGGTACCTTTTTCTTTTGGTGGTTTTATCTTGAAGGTAATTCTATGAAAAGGGGTGTGCCCTTTGCTCATCGTGATGCGCTTATGCGCCGGCGTAGGATAGCCTTTATTGGTTTTCCAGTCATAGTCGGGATAGGACTCCGAAAGCTGCTCAATATATTCATCCCTATAGGTTTTAGCGAGGATACTCGCGGCGGCAATACTGGCATATTTCGAATCTCCTTTCACAATACATTGATGAGGAATGCCCAGATAAGCCGGAAAGCGATTCCCGTCGATCAACAGTAATTCCGGTTTGATCAGGAGTTTATCCACACATTGATGCATGGCCTTAAAAGAAGCCTTCAGAATGTTGATCACATCGATCTCTTCATTGTCAATAAAAGTTACGGCAAAAGCCAAAGCCTGTTGCTCCACCACCGGCCTTAAAAGTGCGCGGTCCCTTTCGCTTAGCTGCTTACTATCATTCAGCAGTGGATGATAAAAATCTTTGGGTAAAATCACTGCAGCGGCCACTACCGGACCGGCGATACAGCCCCTTCCGGCCTCATCACAACCCGCTTCAATCAGTTCTTTAGTATAACTTGCGGCTAACATTTTAAGGAAGTATTTTTTCAAAAATCTTATAAGGAATATCCAGTAGTTTGTCTACCGGCTTCAATTGCTTTCTTCTTTTTTTCCCAATCAAAAACCGTTGGGTATACATCAGCCTCAGGTATCCGGTATTTGATACAAAATTGGGCTCAAAGACCGTACCGCCAATAGGTATCCTGTTATTGGTGGCCAAAAGCGCCAGATTCCAAAAGTCACTGTTGTATCCTACTTTTGCCCACAGGCTCAGGTTCACGCCCATACTCACTTCCTCCCCCGTTTGTCCCAGGGTATTGGTTCGTTTTATAAAATTAACCGGAACTTTAGCACTCACAATGCCGGTCATAAAAAAGTGTTTATCAAACACATAGGTATAGGCATAGCCCGCCCCTAAACCGAGGCTCCAGATACGATTCTTCAGTACATCTGCATGATAATAATCTGCTGCAATATTTCGGGGCACAAAGACACTGTCTGCTTTATTAATGCCTAAAAAAATGTCTAAAGAAATTAAGGGCGTTCCTCCCGAACGCTTTTGCCACTGTACCGAAGAGATATTGGCACTAAAAGAAAAATCCTTTTTTAATCCAAAAGAAGTAGCTGCCCCTAAAAAGACCATACCCATATCCGGGCGGGCATAGGCTTCTTGTCCCGGCGCAAGTACAAAAGACTGGTCGCTAAAAAAACCTTTATAATATTGTGCATACAGGAAAGAAACATACCTGCGTCCGGACAACTGCGACTGAAAATCCAGTGCTTTGGTACGTATGGTTTCGTTAGGCTTGTTCTGAATCACATTAAAAGTACCGCTCAAGGCAAGGTAGCGATATACAAAGCCCAGACCGAGTGCAATGCCCCGGTTGGGTTGATAGATCAGGTGATGATTATTCTTCATCGACTGGAAATTTTGCCGCACATTTTTCTGTTGCAGGTAAAAGGTAAGTCCAAAATGTTTGTCGTACAGGTTTACCCTTTCCGAGTCCACAACCGGGTGGTACCATTTGTCCTCTTTTTCTGTTAAACGGGTACCTGTCGTATCCCTAAGCGCTTGCGCACTGCAATAGTTCAGACCATTCAAAAATAATACAGCCGCCAGCACGTACCCCCCCATTTTCCCAATCAAAGCCCTATCATATTTTTGGATCATCAATAAAAAACTATTTTATAGAAATGCAATGCGCAAATCTACTGAATATTCAATAAACCGTTTTTTTGTATCACATTGAATATTTTCTCATACACTCACTAATGTCAAGGTTATCAGCAAAACAAAAGTTTATGACAAGACCATATATCCCTTTTTTTGCTTTTTTAGTATTGTTATTATCCAGCATTTCTTTGTCTACTGATTTTGCAACTTCCGTTGTTCCAGGTTGGCATACTACTGTTTTTTCACCCTATTTTCTCGGAAAATCCACTATAATCATTACACTACTCCTTGTGACAATAGGATACTTTTTCTTATCAAAACGGACCGCGAATATTAGTCGGATAATATTTTTCATACATTTAATATTAACCATCCCATTTATCCTATTTTTAAAATTCCCATCCATATTTTTAGGTATATCCCACGCTAACCCGGAAAAAATGGGTGAAGCTTTATCCTTACGGATAACCTTGATGTTTTTGGCAGGCGTGCTTTTCATAGCAGGCCAAGTTACATTCCTCGTTTATTTTATTAGAAATATTATTATTAAACGCACGCTTATATAAAAAAGGATAAAAGAGATAATTATAAACCTGTTGCAATACTATCAATCCTTTGCCAATCCCGTTTACAGGGGTCATAAATATAGAATATTAACCGGTCTGCATCATTTCAATTATATGTGGTAATGGACATATAAAATACTAATTTCGTGTACATATATTCAAAGTCTAAGCAATTATTCCAATGAAAAAAAGATACGTCTTTCTCCTGATCTTCCTGCTGACCGGTATGGTCATGTTCTTTAGCAATCCAAAAGAACAAACCCATAGAGATGCGGTCTCTAAGGAAATTATGAGTGCCTTATCAGAAGAAAAGGACCAGATCGAACAAAAAGGAAATCTCGCCGGTGTGATGATGAACAACCTGAATGATGATGTATTCAAGCTTATGGTGACCCCTATGGTAAAGAATGCGGTCATCCGTGAAGATTATGTCGTTTTCTCACTCACCCGACTTAAACTGGGCGCTATAGACCGCCGCGTGGGTATTGGCCTCTTTGGCAAGGTATTTATTGCACCGCAGGTAAAAACCACTATTAAAGATAATATTCAGCAGTATTTTAAATAGAGGAATGTCATACCGTAAATCGAAAAAAGGAATTGCCATAGCACTGGTCCTGTTGGCTATTGTGTTGCTGCTCGTTAATAGGAACACAAATTCGGGACGAAAATCAGGTACGACCAACACACAGGTGCAACAGGTGATTGCGGCAGATGCGCCCCTTTCTTTTACCAAGCATGCCCGCTGCCGTATGGCTTGCAGAGGCATTACTGAAGAGGAGATCAGGGAAGTATTGCGCGAGGGGCATATTAACCTCAAAAAATCAGATGTGAATGACCGGCCCTGCCCCAGTTATGCCATAGAAGACAAAGTACAGGACGGGCAGGAGTTGAGGATTGTTTTCGGGGTCTGTGACCGGCAAATCAAGGTCATTACCTGTATTGATCTCGACGTGGAGTATTCCTGCGATTGCAACTAATTTTTTTTCATCAGACCATTAAAAAATATTACTTTTGGTCACTTCAAACACGCACAATGGGTTTTAATAAAGTAGTAGCAAATGCCGAAGAGGCCATAAAAGATATTCAAGATGGTGCAGTGATCATGCTCGGAGGCTTCGGTCTTTGTGGCATTCCTGAAAACTGTATTAATGCTTTGGTAAAGCAGGGCACTAAAGACCTGACTTGCATTTCTAACAATGCCGGTGTAGATGATTTCGGTATTGGCTTAATGCTAAAAACGAAGCAGGTAAAGAAAATGATCTCCAGTTATGTGGGTGAAAATGCAGAATTTGAGCGCCAGTTATTAAGCGGAGAATTAGAAGTAGAATTGATTCCGCAAGGCACCCTTGCTACGCGCTGTTTAGCGACTGCTTATGGTATGCCGGCAATATTTACACCTGCCGGTGTGGGTACAGAAGTAGCCGAAGGAAAAGAAGTGCGCAACTTCAATGGCAAGGACTATCTGATGGAAATGGCCTTTGATGCGGATTTTGCAATTGTAAAAGCGTGGAAAGGTGATACTTCCGGCAACATTGTGTTTAACAAAACGGCCCGTAACTTTAATGAAGTGATGGCAAAAGCCGGTAAAATAACCATCGTAGAAGTAGAAGAACTGGTACCAGCCGGTGACTTAGATCCGAATGCAATCCATGTACCGGGTATTTATGTACACCGTATCTTCCAGGGTACTGATTATGAAAAACGCATTGAACAAAGAACCGTTTCTAAATAGGTTTAAACGTGAACTTTCTTAATAAAAAGATTGTGGCGCGCCACAATCTTTTTATTACTGTTTGAGCGAATATAAGTTCAGCCTCTATCGCTGTTTCCCGGTCAACATCGGCACGAAATACGCTTTACCCACCACCTCTTCGGTATATCCGGTAGCGGTCTTTACAATCTTCTTCATTTGCTGCTCTTCATCTCCGACAGGAATGACCATAATGCCACCAACCTTTAATTGCTGGATTAATTTTTCCGGGATATAAGGTGCCGCAGCGGTCACAATTACTTTATCGAAAGGTGCATAAGAAGGTAAGCCTTCAAAGCCGTCACCATAAAAGCGTTTGATGCCGTTCAGGGTTTTTAAATATTCGAATTGATTCATCTGTTTGAACAATTCCTGCTGGCGTTCAATGGAAAATATCTTTGCGCCCAGCATAGCCAGTACACAGGCCTGATAGGCACTTCCGGTACCTACTTCCAGGATTTTCTCATAGGGTTTTACTTCCAGGATTTGCGTTTGCAGGGCAACGGTAAAAGGATGGGAAATCGTTTGGCCGGCAGCAATAGGAAAGGCCCTGTTCTCATAAGCATAGCGCTCGAGCGCCGAATCGAGGAAATAATGACGGGGCACTTTATTGACTGCATCTAACACCTTTTCATCTGTAATGCCTAAAGTGCGCAGTTCCTCTACTAACTTTTTGCGTAGTCCTTTGTGTAAATAAGTATCTTCTTTTGGTAAATGGTGCATATCGGTACAAAGATACTTAATTCAGGAGGAGTGGTACTTCATTAGTTATTCACTTGTGAAGGAAGCCTAATATTTCATCTGCATGCTGAAATAAGGCATAAAAAAAAAGAGCCAGAAGTTAATACTTCAGGCTCCTTTTTGGTAATTAATATAATTAACGAACTAATGTTACATTGATTGCATTCATACCTTTGCGACCTTGTTGCATTTCATACTCAACGTTGTCGTTTTCTTTTACTTCGTCAATTAATCCGCTTACATGTACGAAGATATCTTCGCTGTTGTTGTTCGCTTTAATGAAGCCGAAGCCTTTTTCTGAGTTAAAGAACTTTACAGTTCCTTGGAATTTTTGATTTTCCACTTTTGTAATGATTTAATTATTTTATTAATAATGCTAAGATAATGGAATTATATTAAAAACCGCACATTTGTCGGAATTATATTACAATTAACATTTAGTTCAAAAAAGGCATCTTTACTATCGTCGCTTTCAACGATTTATCTCTTACCGACACAAATACTTCAGAACCTTCTGCAGCATTAGCTTTCGCCACATAAGCGATACCGATAGCCTTACCTAAAGAAGGTGATTGTGTACCGGAAGTCACCACTCCGATTTCATTTCCGGCAGCGTCTTTAAGGGCATATCCATGACGAGGAATACCTTTATCCACCATTTCAATACCCACTAATTTACGGGCAGCACCTGCTTCTTTCACGCCTGCGATAATATCTTTTGCCGTAAAATCTTTCGTAAACTTGGTGATCCAACCTAAACCGGCTTCAATAGGAGAAGTGGTATCGTCGATATCGTTTCCGTACAAACAAAAACCTTTTTCCAAACGCAGGGTATCTCTTGCACCCAATCCGATTGCTTTTAAGCCTTTAGGAGCACCTACTTCAAAGATTGCATCCCATATTTTGGAAGCATCGTCACCTTTATCTTCAAAATAGATCTCTACCCCACCCGAACCGGTGTAACCGGTCGCACTGATGATCACATTATCAACACCGGCAAAAGTCCCTACCGCAAAAGTGTAATACTTTAAATTAGCCAGTTCTACATCTGTTAAAGATTGCATCAACTCCGTAGCTTTAGGACCCTGGATCGCCAACAAAGCCATCTGCTCAGAAATGTTCTCCACCACAGCGTTATTGGTATTGTTCTTCACCACCCAATTCCAGTCCTTTTCGATATTAGAGGCATTCACCACCAACATATATTTTTCGTTAGGCTCAAAGCAGTATACGATCAGGTCATCAATTATTCCTCCCTGTTCATTAGGGAAACAAGAATATTGCGCCTTACCCTCGGTCAGTTTTGAAGCATCATTACTGGTAATGCGCTGTATTAAATCCAATGCATTAGGGCCGCTAATGATAAATTCCCCCATGTGGCTCACATCAAACACACCGGCCGCATTACGCACCGTAGCATGCTCATCGTTGATACTGGAATAAGAAATAGGCATATTATATCCTGCAAATTCGGCCATCTTTGCACCAAGGGCAATATGCTTCGCCGTAAAGGGGGTGTTCTTCATTATTATATTATTTTTGATTTTTAATGCGACAAAGATAATATATTCATTATACAGATGCTACAGCTCTTACATCATAATAATAATTAGGGGCAGATAATGTTCCTTTTTGTTAAATTTGACCACAATTGGCAGCACATAAAATCATTGCTTCAAACTATTATTATATTTGCTTGCCCTAATCTGGTTTATTCTATTTTATGTTTACATTTCAGCACAGCGCCTATTTGTGGTTATTACCGGTTGTTTTGCTTCTTATATTCCTTTATGTAAGGTATCTAAAATGGCGCAGGACTACAGTACAGCGCCTGGGTAATCCGAGGCTGGTTCCGGTATTGATCAAAGGCAAAATAGCCGGCAGGGCGACGACCAAACTGGTTCTGGTTACAGGGGCTATTATCTTTGGCATTATTGGCCTGGCCAATTTACAAATGGGAAAAGATACCGAGAAGATTGAGCGAAAAGGAGTAGATGTGATGTTTGCGTTGGACGTGAGTAAAAGCATGCTGGCTAAAGACATTAGCCCGGACCGCCTGACCCGTGCCAAATTGCTGATACAAACGATGATCAATAAAATGAGCGATGACAGAACCGGACTGATCCTGTTCGCGGGCAGGGCATACCTGCAATCACCGCTCACAGTTGATTATGCCAGTACAAAAATGCTACTCAGCGGTGCCGGTCCTGATGTAGTACCCACACAAGGCACTGTACTTGGAGATGCCATTGAAATGGCCAATCAGGCATTTAACAATAAAGATAAAAAATCGAAAGTGATCATCCTTTTGTCCGATGGTGAAGACCATGATGAGAAAGCGGCGAAAATGGCCGAAAATGCTGCGGACAATGGTATCATCATTCATACGATAGGGATTGGCTCTGTTGCCGGCGCACCCATCTTCGACCCGACATTGGGTAGCAATAAGCTAGATGCACAAGGTCATGAAATTATTTCAAAATTAAATGAAGCGGAATTACAACAAATCGCAGCAGCCGGCAAAGGCACTTATCAATTACTGACCAATAACAATGAAACAGTATCGAATCTGCTAAGCCAGATCGATAAAATGGAAGCGAAGAATATGGGTTCCGTATTGTTTGCCAATTACAAAAGTTATTTTCAGTATTTTTTATTGGTTGCCGTCGTTTTATTATTAATCGACTGGTTTATTCCTGCGGCCAAAAAATCTAATATGAGCGTGGAACACAGCTTTCAAACGACCGGAGTATAATATGAAGTCTTTATTTTTCCTGATCCCCATCCTTCTCTTGTCTTACAGCATCTTTGCACAGCAGGAAACCAAAACGGGCAATAGTAATCCTTCCTTGCGTGAAGGCAATAGCTTGTATCTTAAAAAAGATTACGCCGGAGCAGAAAATATGTTTCAAAAAGCATTAGCCATAAACAATGTAAATCCGGTTACTTATTTTAATCAGGGTGATGCCCTGATGCAAAATAAAAAATATGAGGATGCCCGAAAAAGTTTTAATCAGTCGATTGCCCATACAAACGATAAACAGCTAAAGGCCAAAGCACATCACAATATCGGTAATGCATTTGCCCAGGAAAAAAAATGGCAGGGCGCTGTAGATGCGTATAAAAGTGCGCTGCGCCTGAATCCGGCAGATGCCGATACCAAATACAACCTGGCTTATGCTCAGAAAATGCTGCAGCACGAGAAAGATCAAAATAAAGATAAGAAAGACGATAAGGATAAGAAGGACGACCAGAAAGACAAGGATAAAGATAAAGACAAACAAGATCCGGATAAAAAGGACCCAAAAGACGATAAAAAAGACCCCGAACAAAAAGACAAACAGGATCCTGATAAGAAAGACGGAGACAAAGGGGAGCAACCCAAGCCGCAGGACGGACCGATGAGTGAAAAGCAAGCCAATGACATTCTGAATTCCTTACAACAAAATGAAAAGAAAGTTCAATCCAATAAAAACAAACAGGGTACGGTTCCTGTAAAACTTGATAAAGACTGGTAATATTAAAATGGCGCGCCTTCGGCGCGCCATTTTAATATTACCAGTAAAGAATACCCTTATTTATTACCCGGCGGAAATTTGTCGGCAATCAGGTTCAGGCGGATATTATGTTCCAGATAAGCCTTTAGCCCATCCAGTACGGTGGTAAAACCACCCATATTATCCATTACCACAGGCAATAGATCCTCGCCTTGTTCTGTAAACCCATAATTGCTGATTTCGACATAAGTTGTATCTTCTGTAAGTGCTTTAAACTCAAACTCTATGGTTGTTTTTCCTGCTCCCCATACGACCGTTATCTTTTCGTTGGGTTTGATTGCTTTTACCCAAACCTCTGTAGCGAACTGATACATTTCCCATTCCCAGGTCACCATACCATCTTCCACCAAAGGTCCGCTCGATTTGGTAAACCAGAAGTTTATCGTCTGCGCCGGATCAATAAATGCCTGAAACACTTCAGCAGCAGGCTTTCTGATCAGCATTTGCGCCGTTACGGTTACCGTTTGATTCCTCATTAACTCAATAGCTTATTAGGTTAAAAAAATATAATTATATATAAATATAGCGATAATAAATAAGATACTCAAGCCGAAACCCCAGGCAGCGCCAAAGACTTGTAAGCGGGAATAGAAAGGTTTCAATGCTTCATTCACCTGCATAGCCACTACTTCTTTGGGGATTTGCATGATCCGCTCGCGCAGCATTTCGGGTATATCCACCTGCTGAACGTAGGTTTTCAGAATAAGGGGTAAGCTGCTCTGTATCTCCGTCAACAACAGTTCTTTGACCTGCGTCACGATCTTATCGCCTGCAAACATGGCCACCAAGGGTATTTTTTCCTGTAGTTTATGCTGTATAAATTGTTCTATTTGTTTTTCGAGCTCCGGCTTTAAGGCGGCTAAAGACCGCTCGGATACCAAATGATCGGCCAGTTCCTCAACAGAAAGATGTTGCATCATAGTACTTGCGATACCCTGCACCATTTTTGCACCCTGCTGCCGGATACTGTTTTGCATGATCAACGAAAATATTTTGTGTGCCAGCCAGCCGAAAAACGCCCCGAAAATGGGGAAAAAGATAATTAAAAACATAAGTATTGTTTAATTCTGTGCTGCAAAAATAGCCGATAATCCAAAGCATCGCTTATCCACTCCTTATTTTACTAATAAATTGTTGTGAACATATATGCTATACGACTATTTATTTCTTAATTTTGCAGCCAAATTAGGTAATCCTTTGTACGGTAAAATAATTAACGACCCTGTTTACGGATTTATTCGTTTTTCTGAACGGGAATTGATGCAGGTTATAGAGCATCAGTGGTTTCAACGACTGAGACGCATCAAGCAAATGGGTATGGCGCAACTGGTATATCCGGGAGCAGTACATTCCAGATTTCATCACTCCCTTGGTGCCACTCATTTAATGGGTATCGCCCTGAATGAGCTCAAAAGAAAAGGGGTAGCCATCAGCCCGGAAGAAGAAACAGGTGCCAAACTCGCCATCTTACTGCATGATGTAGGGCATGGCCCTTTTTCCCACGCGTTGGAACATAACCTGATCCCGGTTTCGCATGAAAGCTTGTCTTTACAGATCATGCATAACCTAAACGACATCTTCAGAGGTAATCTGGATATTGCCATTAAAATATTCAACAACAGTTACGAAAAGCCCTTTTTGCACCAATTGGTGAGCAGCCAGCTCGACATGGACCGTATGGACTACCTGAACAGGGATAGCTTCTTCTCCGGTGTTGCAGAAGGAACGATTGGCTATGACCGCATCCTGCAAATGATCACGGTACAGGATGGTAACCTGGTCGTGGAAGAAAAAGGAATCTATTCTGTAGAGAAATTTATTATCGCCCGGAGATTAATGTACTGGCAGGTATACCTGCATAAAACGGTACTTGGTGCCGAAAGGCTCATTGTGAATATTCTGAAACGAGCGAAAGACCTGGCAGAACAGGGCGTTGCCTTATTTGCCACCCCGAGCCTTTCTTTTTTTCTGTATGAGCAGATCAAACCGGAAGATTTCCAGACTGACCCCGCTATATTGGAGCGCTTTTGTGCCATAGATGACGCAGATATCGTTTGTAGCATCAAAGAATGGATGCACCATGCTGATCCTATCCTTTCTAAAATGTGCACCATGCTCACAAACAGGCAATTATACAAGGTAAAGCTGAGTAATGAAAGTGATCCTGAAAGCTTTGAAGCCCTAAAACAAAAAGGCCTCGCCAGCGGTATCCTAACGGAAGAAAACATGCCTTATTTCCTATTCGATGGCACGACAACCAATAATACGTACCAGGTAAATGATGATAATATCAATATTGCCTTGAAAAACGGTACGGTTGTGGACATTTCGGCGGTTAACAATACACTAATCGGAAATACCGTTTCGGGAGAAATTAAAAAATACTTCATTTGTTATATACCAGAACTAAAATCGGTTCGTTAAATTCGTTAGACAAAAACAAAACCACACAAGTTATATTACCATATGCAATTCACGGCAATACAAATAGCGCAATTACTGCAAGGAAGCGTAGAAGGAAATCCAGAGGCTGTTGTCAGTACTTTTTCTAAAATAGAAGAAGCCGGTGCACAATCTCTTTGTTTTATTGCCAATCCTAAATATGAGCATTATCTATATGAAACCCAGGCAGCCGTTGTCGTGGTGAATGACAATTATGTGCTGACCGGCCCCGTATCGGCAACCCTGATTCGGGTAGCTGATGCCTATGCGGCATTTGCCCAATTGTTGCAGGTCTATGAACAATTTACCAAAGGACAAAAGAAAACGGGTATAGAAGCCCAGGCATTTGTTGCGGACAGTGCTTCGGTAGATGCAAGCGCTTATATTGGTGCTTTCAGCTATATCTCTGAACACGCAGTGATTGGTAAGAATGTACAGATCTATCCCAATTGTTTTATCGGTAGTAATGCCGTAATTGCAGAGGATAGCATTATTTACCCTTCCGTAACCATCTACAAAGATTGTATCGTGGGACAGCGGGTGATTATCCATAGCGGAACGGTAATCGGTGCCGATGGTTTTGGCTTTGCGCCTAAAGCGGATGGTTCTTATGACAAAGTACCACAGATAGGTAATGTAGTGATTGAAGATGATGTAGAAATAGGCGCTAATACCTGTATTGACCGTGCCACGATGGGTTCGACCCTTATTAAAAAGGGTGCAAAATTGGACAACCTCCTGCAGGTTGCCCATAATGTGGAGATTGGAGAAAGTACTGTTATTGCCGCGCAAACCGGCATTTCGGGCAGTACAAAGCTCGGAGCACATTGTGTTGTGGGTGGACAGGTCGGCATTGTAGGCCACATCAGTTTAGCCAACGGTACTAAGATTAATGCCAAAAGTGGCGTCTCTAAAACGATTGTCAAAGAAGATACGGCTATTAGCGGCATTTATGCATTTGACTACAAAAGTGAGATGAAAAGCCAGATTGTTTTTAGAAGCCTGCCCGATATGATGGACCGGATTAAAAGTTTAGAGGCTAAAATTCAGGCCTTGGAACAAAAAAATGTTTAAGTTTGCCTTTAGATTTTAAAAAGCGTGGAGAGTGTCGCATACACCGGCATTCAAAATTAATATAAATGACCCAGGAATTTTATCAACACACATTACAAGGCACAGGAAGCCTTTCCGGCATCGGATTACATACCGGAAAAAACACCACAATTACGTTACATCCTGCTGACCCCAATTACGGCTACCGTTTTAAACGCGTAGACCTGGAAGGGCAACCCATGGTAAAAGCAGATGTCGACTTTGTAACAGACACTTCCCGTGGCACCACCATCGAAAATAAGGAAGCCAAAGTAAGCACGATTGAGCACTTACTTTCTGCCTTTGTCGGTTTGGGCGTAGATAATGTTTTGATAGAGATCGATGGCCCCGAAGTGCCTATTATGGACGGGAGCGCTAAGTTATTTATCGAACTGATCGAGCAAATCGGCATTGCGCAACAAGAAACAAAAAAGACGGTCTATACCCTACCGGAAAACCTGCATTATTATGATCCCATCAAGAATGTGGATATGATGGCGATTCCGGCAGACAAGTATAAGATCACAACCATGATCGATTTCAACTCTCAGGTACTCGGCACCCAACATATTGCCCTGCACCAGATTGAAGATTTCAAAAAGGAAATTTCTGCCTGCCGTACATTCAGCTTCTTACATGAGCTGGAATATTTGTTGGACAATAACCTGATCAAGGGTGGCGATCTGAATAATGCCATTGTTGTAGTGGATAAACCTATCTCGGAAGACACCTTAGGCAAACTCAAAACGGCATTTAAAAAGGATAATATTAATGTAAAACAGGAAGGTATCCTGAACAACTTGGATCTGCATTTCCCTAATGAACCGGCTCGTCATAAACTATTAGATATTGTTGGCGACCTGGCTTTAAGTGGTTATCATATCAATGCGCATATTGTCGCCAGCCGTCCGGGTCATGCCGGTAATGTGGCTTTCGCAAAGGTAATCAAAGAATATATTAAGAAAAACAAAGCGGCTTTAGAAGCCCCGACCTACGATCCTGCTAAAGAACCGATATTCGATATCAACCATATTGAAAGTGTATTGCCACATCGTTATCCGTTTTTATTGGTCGATAAAATTATCGAAATTTCCGCTACCCATGTAGTTGGGGTGAAGAACGTAACGATGAATGAACCCTTTTTCCAGGGTCACTTTCCGGGTAATCCGGTGATGCCGGGCGTACTACAGATCGAAGCGCTGGCACAATGTGGTGGGATATTGGCTTTAAATAACATGCCGGAAGTGGAAGGCGGTTATGATACTTATTTCGTAAAAATTGACAAAGTACGGTTCAAACATAAAGTCATGCCGGGTGATACCCTGCTGTTAAAAATGGAATTGATGGCTCCTATCAGACGCGGTTTATGCGAAATGAAGGCCACAGCGTATGTAGGAAATAAAATTGCAACGGAAGCAGAGCTGATGGCTCAGTTAACTCCGAGTTCTAAAAGATAAAAAATAATTGATGATACATCCTTTAACATACGTTCACCCGGAAGCTAAAATCGGTAAAGATGTAAAAATTGATCCTTTTGCTACAATTCACAGAAACGTAGAAATTGGTGATGGAACTTGGATTGCTTCAAATGTCACCATTATGGAGGGCGCGCGCATTGGAAAAAACTGCCGCATTTTTCCGGGAGCAGTGATCTCTGCCATTCCTCAGGATTTAAAATATAATGGGGAGGAAACCACAACCATCATTGGGGATAATACCACCATCAGGGAATGCGTGACGATCAATAAAGGTACCAGTGACAAAATGTTTACCAAGATCGGCAACAACTGTCTGATTATGGCCTATTGCCACATTGCGCATGATTGCATCATTGGTGATAATTGTATTTTCTCCAACAGCACAACACTGGCCGGGCATATTACCCTGGGCAATAATGTTGTACTGGCGGGCTTAGTAGCCGTACAACAATTTGTCAATATCGGTTCTCATACCTTCGTTACCGGCGGTTCTCTGGTACGTAAAGATGTACCTCCTTATGTAAAAGCAGCCCGTGAGCCCTTATCTTATGTTGGGGTAAATACCGTAGGCTTGCGCAGGAAAGGCTTTAGCTCAGAGCAGATCAACCACATTATGGATATCTATCGTATCCTTTACGTAAAAGGCTACAATACAGCAAAAGCACTTAATATTATTGAAGCAGAAGTTCCTTTTTCAGAGGAGCGCGAACAAATATTAAATTTTATCAGAGAGTCTAAACATGGCATCATGAGAGGGCTGTCGACGAATAAAGTACATGATGAAGATTGAACTCCATCAAATCAGCAAAAGATATATTAACCATTGGGTTTTTAAAGGTATTTGTACCACATATGAAGGGGCAAATACCTATGCTATTTTAGGGGCTAATGGTTCGGGAAAATCTACCTTACTGCGTATGATTGCGGGTATGCAAACCATCAGTAACGGCACGGTTACTTACGAACTGGAAGGCAAAGAGATTACTTCAGAACAAATCTTTGAATACATCAGCTATTGTGCCCCTGCCATGGATGTAATCGAGGAAATGACCTTAAAAGAATTTTTATCATTTCACTTTCAATTCAAAAAAACACTACAGGGTTGGTCTGTAGCACGCATCATCAGTAGTATGCAACTGGATCATGCTGCAGGGCAGTATATCAATGAATTTTCATCGGGTATGAAACAAAGGGTGAAATTAGCGCAGGCCTTTTTTGCCGATACCCCCATCTTGTTATTAGATGAGCCTTGTAGCAACCTGGACCTTCAGGGTGTAGCTATGTACCAGGAATGGCTACAAACATTGGCTACAGACAGGCTGATCATTATTGCCTCTAACGATGCACGGGAATATCCCGGTGCCATCGCTACACTGGATATGCAGCAGTACAAATAAGCAACCTTATTTAGCGTAATTTATCGATCTCCATACGTGTCAGGTAGGGCAGCTTATCCGTGATCTTTTGGATATCCCAATCCCACCAACGCAAGGTCAGTAATTGTTCAATCACTTCTTCCGAAAATCGTTTCCGGATTACGATAGCCGGATTACCCCCAACAATTGTATAGGGTGGCACATCTTTCACCACCACCGCATTGCCGGCAATAATAGCACCATCTCCGATACGAACACCCGCCATAATCGTGGCGCTATGTCCTATCCAGACATCATTCCCGACCACAATATCACCTTTATTGGGATAAACGCTACCTTCCATTGCCCGTTCCCACCCATTCCCGAAAATAGCAAAAGGAAAGGCACTGAGTGCATCGGTTACATGATTGGCACCATTCATGATAAAGGTTACATCAGACGCGATCATACAAAACTTACCAATGATGAGCTTGTCGTTGATAAAATCGAAATGGTATTTTACATTCTTTTCAAAGTTATGCACGTCTTCAAAATCATCATAATAAGTATAATCACCCACAATGATATTAGGGTTACGAATGATATTTTTCAGAAAACATAGCCGCCCATAATGGGCTAAAGGAAAAACCGCGTCTTTATCGGGTCCGGTCATCATGTTAATTTAAGAAGTTTCAAAAGCCAAAAAGCGTGTGGCGCGCCTTCGGCGCGCCACACGCTTTTATATAATAATTCTGTGCTTGTTATAATTAATCGTCCAGCTTCAATACGGCTAAGAAGGCCTCCTGTGGCACCTCTACATTACCAATCTGACGCATACGCTTCTTACCTTCTTTTTGTTTTTCCAGCAATTTACGTTTACGGGAGATATCACCTCCATAACACTTCGCGGTAACGTCTTTACGCATGGCACTAATCGTTTCACGCGCTACGATTTTCGCACCGATCGCGGCTTGTATCGCAATCATGAATTGGTGACGCGTTAATAGTTCTTTTAATTTAGAACATAACTTACGGCCAAAATCATGCGCCCTGCTGCGGTGAATCAAAGCACTCAAGGCATCTACCTTCTCCCCGTTCAACAGGATATCCATTTTAGCGATATCACTTTCGCGATAGTCTAAAGGTTGGTAATCGAAGGAAGCATAACCTCTGGTGTTCGATTTTAATTTATCATAAAAATCAAATACAATCTCCGCCAAAGGAATATCAAAAATCAGCTCTACACGCGTTGGGGTCAGGTAATTCTGATTGATCAGGATACCGCGTTTACCCAAACACAAAGTCATGATATTGCCGATATAATCGGGAAGGGTAATGATCTGCGCACGGATAAAAGGCTCCTCTACCTTAGCCAAACGGCTGGGATCGGGCATTTCCGTAGGATTATTCACAATAATCTTCACATCAGGTTCCCTTGTGGTATAAGCATGAAAACTAACGTTAGGTACGGTAGTAATCACCGTTTGGTTAAACTCCCTTTCTAAGCGCTCCTGGATAATCTCCATGTGCAGCATGCCCAGAAATCCGCAACGGAATCCGAAACCAAGTGCCTGAGAAGTTTCCGGTTCAAAAGTCAGAGACGCATCATTCAATTGCAGTTTTTCCATGCAATCCCTTAACTCTTCAAACTCATCTGTATTGACCGGGAAAATACCCGCAAATACCATTGGTTTTACATCTTCAAAACCTTGAATAGATACCGTGCTCGGATTGGTTACTGCCGTAATGGTATCACCCACTTTTACTTCTTTCGCATTTTTAATACCTGTAATGATATACCCTACATCACCGGCCAATACTTCCGTTTTAGGAATCAATCCCAAACCTAAAGTACCTACCTCATCTGCATTATAATCTTTACCGGTATTGATAAAGCGTACTTTTTCTCCTTTTCTTAAAGAACCGTTCAATACACGGAAATAAACGATAATACCCCGGAAAGAGTTAAATACCGAATCAAAGATCAGGGCTTGCAAAGGCGCTTCCGGATCTCCTTTTGGTGCCGGAATACGATCGACCACTGCACTCAGGATTTCTTCTATACCAATGCCGCTTTTTCCGCTCGCTAAAATAATATCTTCTGCTTTACAACCAATCAACTCTACGATCTGATCCGTTACTTCCGGAATCATCGCCCCTTCCATATCAATTTTATTGATCACCGGAATGATCTCCAGATCATTTTCAATGGCCAAATAAAGATTGGAAATGGTTTGCGCCTGAATACCCTGCGACGCATCTACCAGCAGCAAAGCGCCTTCACAGGCAGCTAATGCGCGGGATACTTCATAAGAGAAGTCAACGTGACCCGGGGTATCAATTAGGTTGAAAACATAGGTTTCATTCCCTCTTTTATATTGTACTTGTATGGCTTTACTTTTGATGGTAATCCCTTTCTCCCGCTCCAAATCCATGTCGTCCAATACCTGATTTTGCATATCTCTTTCCGATATGGTTTTGGTATGTTCTAAAAGACGATCCGCCAAGGTACTCTTACCATGATCGATATGGGCAATAATGCAAAAATTGCGTATGTTTTTCATATTCTTAAACTGCCCGCGAAAATACGACTATTAATTGAAAAAAAGATGTAACGTATCGCGCAGGTAACCAACATCTTTCAAAACCCGTATTTTCCGAAATAATCATAACTTTGCAGCAAATCTTTTTAACCTTGGTAGCGATAGAGGACATCCTGATCAGCGATGATATTTTTGATAAGCAATTTGTTTGCGATTTGAACAAATGCAAAGGTGGTTGCTGTGTGGAAGGCGATGCCGGCGCCCCCATTACCCGTGACGAAGCCAATCTGATCGAGGATCTTTACCCGGTGCTGAAGCCCTATCTGCCCCAAAATGCCATCAATATTATTGAAGAAGACGGGGCGTATACTTTTGATGATGAATTTGACATTGTAACCCCAACCATCGATGGAGGAATCTGCGTGTATGGCTTCTATGATGAGGGTGGCATGGTCAAATGTGCCATAGAGCAAGCTTATTATGATGGCAAAACGGATTTCAAAAAACCCATCAGTTGCCACCTGTTCCCAATAAGGGTTGTCGAAACAGAAACATTCCATGCACTGAACTATGAACCCCAACCTTCTTTATGTAAACCGGCCTGTAAACTGGGCAAATCGCTTAAAGTACCCGTATACCAGTTTCTAAAAGAACCCCTGATCCGGAAATATGGAGCAGAATTCTATGAAGACCTGGAGCATACTGCCAATGAATATTACAAAAATAAAGAGGCCGGATCATAAATGATAGCTGCTATCGGCTCATCCTAAATGCCTTAGCGCAGGTTCCCTTCGCTTTAGCTAAAAAATAACGTCTTTTTTGCAATTTAATAATTCACGATCTGCTGATCACATGCTTTCTTTTGTTAGTTTTGCCCCCTAAATGAGAATAGTCTTATTCCTTATCTACTGCTGTTGCTTTTTGTTCAACAGTAATACGCCCGCCTTCTCGGCAGCGTACAGGAGTGCTATTACTCATACCCATACGCCACAGAGCAAACAAAAACATCATAAACATTACTACAATACAAATAGTACTCATGCGGCCATTGAAGGATATGCGCTGAGTACAAATGAGGAATGCCTCAGTAACGATGATGATACAGAGGAAGACGAAGACCATAACCAGTCTTTCAATTTCCAGAAAATACAACACAGGCAACAAAGCCTGTACACTTATTCCGCTGCTCCATTCATCACGAATGAGCTCTGCAGCTATCTAAAATCTTCTTTGTTCTATTTCGGACAAGAATCGCATAAGTATATTATGCAAGGGGTTTTGCGCATTTGAGCCATCCCCCACCTTCTTTCTATACCTGAAAGAAGACACCCTTCCTTTTTTTAATAAAACATAAGCTACGCAATCATATTGATGCAGGGCTTCTTCAGTCGTTTTCACAGGACTGATGTTTTTCTCTTCCTAAAATACCCAAACAGTACCCCTCCAAAATATCATATCCAATTAATATCATGAAGAAAATGATCATGTTTGCAGGCTTGTGTGCCCTATTGATCCATACAAGTTGCAGCTCAAAAAAGAAAGAAAAAGAAGAAGAAACTAAATATACGGGCACCAGCCCTATGGCTATGGACACCTCCTTTACCAAGGAATATGTAGCACAAATACGCTCTGTGCGGAATGTAGAACTGCGGGCTCAGGAAAAAGGGTTTCTGCAAAATATCTATGTAGATGAAGGACAATTTGTAAAAGCCGGGCAACTTCTTTTTAAGATCATGCCGAAGTTTTATGAAGCAGAACTACAGAAGGCACAGGCAGAAGCAAAAGCGGCAGAAATTGAATTATTAAATGCCAAAACCCTGGCCGATAAAAACATTGTCTCCAAAAATGAACAGGCACTGGCACAGGCAAAACTGGAGCAGGCCAGAGCAGAAATCTCCCTGGCAAGGCTCCATCTTTCCTTTACTGATATCAGAGCCCCTTTTGACGGAACCATCGACCGTATTCCCAAAAAACTGGGAAGCCTTATTGATGAAGGAGAACTGCTGACCAGCCTTTCGGATAATAGTTCGGTATTTGCTTACTTCAATGTTTCAGAACCCGAATATCTCCAATACCAAACCAACATAAAAGACAGAGGCGATAACCAAGTGAGCCTGCTCTTAGCCAATGGACAAACCCTGCCCTATAAGGGAATGATCGAAATTATCGAAAGTGAATTTGATAATGAGACCGGCAATATCGCCTTTAGGGCCAAGTTTCCCAATACCGATAAACTCCTGAAAAACGGACAAACCGGTAAAGTCTTAATGACCGTTCCGCTGAAACAAGCCATCCTTATTCCACAAAAAGCCACTTATGAAATTCAGGACAAAAAATATGTTTTTGTCATCGACAAGAACAATGTGATCAGTTCCAGAAACATTACGGTTGGTGGCGAAATGCCGGACCTCTATGTCGTACAAAGCGGCTTAACCACAACAGACAGAATACTGCTCGAAGGGGTACAAAAAGTAAAAGACGGCGACAAAATCAAGTATGAATATGAGCAACCCCAGGAAGTGATGGCTCACCTTCGTTTAAAAGCCGAATAGTTTTCATCCCCCCAATAACCTAATTCAATGTTTAATAAATTCATTCAGAGACCGGTATTATCTATTGTAATATCGCTCATCATCGTATTTTTAGGGATACTGGCCATGACAAACCTGCCGGTAACCCAGTTCCCCTCCATTTCGCCACCTAAGGTAAATGTAACCGCAGACTATCCCGGTGCCAATGGAGAGTTAATGATCAAATCTGTAATCATTCCCCTGGAAAGAGCCCTGAACGGCGTTCCCGGGATGAAATATATGACCTCCGATGCCGGTAATGACGGAGAAGCGACCATACAGGTTGTGTTCAACCTGGGTACCGATCCCAATCAGGCTGCATTGAATGTACAGAACCGCGTGGCTTCTGTCGTCAACAAACTACCGCCACTGGTGGTAAGGGAAGGGGTTAAGATAACCCGTGAAGAGTCAAACATGCTGATGTATGTGAATCTTTACAGTAAAGATCCGAATACGGATCAAAAATTCCTGTTCAACTTTGCCGACATCAATGTATTGGCAGAACTCAGACGGGTAAATGGTGTAGGTGTTGCCGACATTTTGGGTAACCGCGAATATGCCATGAGGATCTGGTTAAAACCCGACCGTATGCTGGCCTATAAAATATCGGCCGACGAAGTCATGGAAGCCCTGTCTGCCCAAAGTCTGGAAGCCTCGCCGGGCAAGACCGGTGAGAGTTCGGGCAAACGCTCCCAAACCTTTGAATATGTATTGAAGTATTCCGGAAGGTTTACGACTAAAGAACAATACGAAAATGTAGTGCTCCGATCAAATGCCAATGGTGAAATCCTGCGCCTGAAGGACGTTGCCGGGGTAGAATTTGGCAGCTCGATGTACGATATTTATTCCAACCTGAACGGCAGGCCATCGGCAGCCATCGTCTTAAAGCAGTCTTACGGAAGTAATGCGAGCCAGGTAATCAAGGATGTAAAAGCCAAGCTGGAAGAAATCAAAAAAAGGTCCTTTCCTAAAGGAATGGATTATGAAATCAGCTATGACGTTTCTAAATTCCTGGATGCTTCTATCGAAAAAGTAATCCATACCCTGATCGAAGCCTTTATTCTGGTGGGTTTGGTGGTTTTCCTTTTTCTTGGGGACTGGCGCTCCACGATTATCCCGGCCATAGCCGTACCGGTATCCCTTATCGGAACCTTTATGTTTATGCAATTTTTTGGCATTACCCTCAACCTGATTACGCTCTTTGCCCTGGTGCTGGCGATCGGGGTCGTGGTAGATGATGCCATCGTAGTGATCGAAGCCGTCCATGCCAATATGGAAGAGTTCCATCTCAGCCCGCGAAAGGCCACGAAGAAAGCCTTGCACGAAATTTCCGGTGCCATTATCGCCATTACCTTTTTGATGGCCGCGGTATTTATTCCCGTAGCCTTCATGTCCGGACCGGTGGGTATTTTCTACCGGCAGTTCTCCATCACCATGGCTACCGCCATTATCCTTTCGGGTATTGTAGCCCTGACGCTGACGCCGGCCTTATGTGCGATGATCTTAAAAAACAATCATGGCAAACCTAAAAAGAAAACACCGGTCAACCGATTTATCGACGGCTTCAACAATAAATTTAATAAAACCTCTGACAAGTACCAGAATGTACTGGGTAAGATTGTCAGTAGAAGAAGTGTTACGGTCATTACCCTGTTGGCTTTCTGTGCCGGAACATGGCTTTTAAGCGGCAGCGTTCCTTCCGGATTTATTCCCAATGAGGATCAGGGGATGTTTTATGCCATTATCCAAACGCCTCCCGGATCTTCATTAGAAAGAACCAATAATGTTGCGGAAAAGCTGCAAAAAATTGCAGAAGGCGTAGACGGCGTTTCCTCTGTTTCTGCCCTGGCCGGTTATGAGATCCTTACCGAAGGTACCGGCTCTAACTCTGGTACTTGTTTGATCAACCTTAAAGACTGGAACGAGCGTAAGCATTCCGTACAGGAGATCATGACAGAACTGGAAGAAAAATCGAAGGATATACCCGGAGCCAATATTGAATTCTTCCAGCCACCCGCTGTGCCCGGATACGGTGCCGCCGGTGGTTTTGAATTGCGCCTGCTGGATAAAGCTGGATCGGGCGATTACAAAAAAATGGAAACGGTAAACAATAACTTTGTAAAAGAACTGAGTAAACGGCCGGAACTCTCTTCGGTATTCAGCTTTTACAGCGCCAGCTTCCCGCAATTTATGCTGAAGGTCGATAACGACCTGGCACAACAGAAAGGGGTTTCTATTGAGAATGCCATGAATACTTTATCTACGCTTTTGGGCAGTAACTATGAGATCAGTTATATCCAGTTTGGCCGCCAGTATAAGGTGATCGTACAGGCTGCTCCGGAGTACCGGGCACTGCCGGATGATGTATTGAAGCTATACGTCAAGAACAATCGTGATGAGATGGTACCCTACTCCGCCTTTATGCACTTGGAGAAAGTATATGGCCTTTCTGAGATCACAAGGCACAACATGTACAACTCTTCGGAGATCAGTGGTTCTGCAGCACCCGGCTTTAGTAGTGGTACGGCCATTAAAGTTATTCAAGAGGTTGCAGACAAAACCTTACCCAGAGGCTTTGGTATCGGATGGGCAGGGATCTCTGCCGATGAGGTGGCACAGGGCAATCAGGCTATTTATATCTTCCTTATTTGTCTTGGTTTTGTATACCTCATCTTAGCCGCACAATACGAAAGCTTCATCCTTCCGCTATCCGTTATCCTTTCCCTGCCGGCAGGTATTTTTGGAGCCTTTCTTTTATTAAAATTAACGGGCCTGGAAAATAATATCTATGCGCAGGTAGCCATGGTAATGCTGATTGGTTTATTGGGTAAAAATGCAGTATTGATTGTAGAATTTGCCGTGCAGCGGCACCGTGCAGGAAAATCCATTCTCGAAGCGGCTATGGAAGGCTCCAAAGCCAGGTTCCGCCCGATTTTGATGACCTCATTTGCTTTTATCGCGGGCTTAATCCCGCTGGTACTTGCGAGCGGTCCGGGTAAGATCGGGAACAGAACAATCGGTACGGCCGCCGCCGGTGGTATGTTGCTGGGTACGATCTGTGGGGTGTTTGTGATCCCCGGTTTGTACTACATTTTCGGCAGCATCGCCGCCAAGCATAAACTGGTCAAAAATGAAGAAGAAAATCCCCTAACCGAAGAAATCGATAACAATGTATAAATTCAAAATAGATCGCCGGCTGGCGACGCTGGGCTTATGCCTGGCCATCGCCGGCTGTAATATACCAAAAGTCATGCAGCGGACGGAAAACCACTCCGTTCCCCAATCCTACAATAATACTCAGGACAGCACCAATACCGGCCAACAGCAATGGCACGATTTTTTTAAAGACCCCTATCTGGCGGACCTGATTGATACGGCTTTAAAGAATAACCAGGAATTGATGATCACCCTGCAGGAAATGGTGATTGCCCAAAACGATATCCGTTTAAGAAAAGGCGCATTATTCCCAAGTGTACGCCTGGGTGGTGGCGCAGGATTGGAAAAAGTAGGTCGCTATACCAGTCAGGGTGCGGGTGATGCTTCAACAGACATCAAACCCGGAAAACCCGTACCGGATTGGTTGCCCGATCAGAAAATTGCCGCCTATGCAGAATGGGAGGTAGATATCTGGAAAAAACTACGCAATGCCAAGAAAGCAGCCGTCAGCCGGTATTTATCGACCGTGGAAGGGAAGAACTTTGTGCTGACCAACCTGATTGCCGAAGTGGCCAATACTTATTATGAGTTGCTGGCTTTAGACAATCAGCTGGCGATTGTGAAACAAAATATCGAGCTGCAAAAGAATGCCCTTGAGATTGTAAAAGTACAGAAACAGGCCGCCAGAACAACGGAGCTTGCCGTCCAGAAGTTTCAGGCGGAAGTCTTGAATTCCCAAAGCCTGGAATACGACATTGTACAAAATATAAGTGAAACGGAAAACAGGATCAACTTCTTACTGGGCCGCTATCCACAGCCTATTCCAAGAGACAAAAGCAACTTCCTGGAATTGCTGCCGGCAAGTGTGCAGTCCGGTATTCCGGCACAACTATTGGCCAATCGTCCGGATATTAAACAGGCGGAACAAAGCCTGATCGCAGCCAAGCTGGATGTGAAGGTTGCACGTGCCGAGTTTTATCCTTCACTTAATATTTCGGCCTCGGTAGGGCTACAAGCCTTTAATCCGGCTTACCTGGTCAAGTTACCGGAATCGCTGCTGGCCTCTCTGGTGGGTGATCTGGCCGGTCCGTTGATTAACCGGAATGCAATTAAGGCAGAATATTTTAGTGCGAATGCCCGGCAATTACAAGCGGTATACAATTATGAGCGCACGGTGCTGAACGCCTATCTGGAGGTATACAACCAGGTTTCCAAAATAGACAATTTGGGTAAGAGTTATGACTTGAAATCCCAACAGGTAGCGGCCTTAACCAGGTCGATCAGTATTGCCAATGACCTGTTCAGCTCTGCCAGAGCAGATTATTTTGAGGTACTGATGACCCAAAGGGATGCCCTGGAATCAAAACTGGAATTGATCGAAACTAAAAAGCAGCAATTTAATGCTGTGGTGAATATCTACAGAGGCCTGGGTGGTGGCTGGAAGTAAATAAGGATTCATTAATGCTGTAAAGGGCCGTCTTAAAACAAGACGGCCCTTTGGTATTATTTATATCCTGAAACGTTAAAATCGGGGGTACAATTCTTTTTCCGCACATATTTACCGAAATTTGTTTGATGCCGGAATAGAGCGACCTTATAGCAGAATTGATAAAGATCATCTTTTATCTCTTCAGGGTCTTGTATTTTCGCAGGAGCAAATAAATAAAAACATATATAAATAGATGAAAGTAGAGCAAATTTATACCGGTTGTTTAGCACAAGGAGCTTATTATATTGTATCCGATGGCGAAGCGGCCATTATAGATCCTTTAAGAGAAGTACAGCCTTATCTGGACAGATTATCTAAAGATGGAGTACGCTTAAAATACATTTTTGAGACCCATTTTCATGCTGATTTTGTATCGGGCCATTTAGACCTGAGCAAAGCTACAGGAGCTCCGATCGTTTATGGACCAACGGCCCAGCCGGCCTTTGAATCTATAATCGCCACAGATGGTCAGGAATTCAAGGTAGGCAAGGCAACAATCAAAGCACTGCATACACCCGGCCATACGATGGAAAGCACCACCTACCTGCTGATCAATGAAGCCGGCGAGGAAGAGGCCATCTTTAGTGGCGATACTTTATTCTTGGGAGATGTAGGCCGTCCCGATCTGGCACAGAAAGCGGCCACAATGACTCAGGAGCAACTGGCCGGTATGCTTTATGATAGTCTGATGCAAAAGATCATGCCTTTGCCCGATACCGTAACGGTATACCCTGCTCATGGCGCGGGTTCTGCCTGTGGCAAAAATATGCAGAAGGAAACGGTAGATAGCCTGGGCAATCAAAAAAGAACGAATTATGCTTTAAACCAACCGGACAAAGCAAGCTTTATCGAAGCGGTGACCGAAGGCCTTTTGGCCCCTCCGGGATATTTTGGCATGAATGTAGCCATGAATAAACTGGGTTACGAATCCTTTGACAATGTGATGCAAAAAGGAAAGCAGGCCTTATCGCCCAACGCTTTTGAAAGTGCGGCAGAGGAAACAGGAGCTTTAATCTTAGACACCAGAAACAGCGGCGACTTTAGCAAAGGTTTTATTCCTAATGCGATCAGTATCGGCTTGAAGGGCGATTTTGCCCCTTGGGTAGGTGCTATGATTGTGGATGTAAAACAACCTTTACTATTGGTTGTTGATGAAGGAAATATTGAAGAAGCCATTACCAGACTGAGCCGTGTAGGCTTTGATAACGTACTGGGCTATCTGGAAGGTGGTTTCGAGGCCTGGAAACAATCGGGCAAAGAAGTAGATACTGTACACCGTATTGATGCCGCGCAGTTTGCCACAGCATTAAAAGAAGATTCGGTTGTGATTGATGTGCGCAAAGACGGAGAATATGCCGCAGAACATGTTGATGGCGCGTACAGTTGGCCTTTAGCTTCCATTAATGACTGGATCAAAGACCTAAACCCGGAGCAACCTTTTTTCCTGCATTGTGCCGGTGGCTATCGCAGCATGATCGCAGCCAGTATTTTACAAGCAAGAGGATACCGGAATTTTAGTGAAGTGTATGGAGGCTATAATGCCATCGCAAAAACGGAAGTCCCTAAAACTGATTTTGTATGTCAAAGCAAACAACTGAGCAAATAAAACATGGCGGAAGATAAAGATATAACCTGCTGTGTGAAGGCTTGTGATCAGCCTTTAGACAAAACATACTGGAATACCCAATGGGAAAATGAGCAAATCGGATGGGACATAGGCTATGCCGCTCCGGCGATTGTGGCTTATATGCAGCAATACCCAAATAAAGAGGCCCGTATTTTAATCGCGGGCTGTGGCAATGCCTATGAGGCGGAAGCCTTGTGCGATATGGGTTTTAAGCACATTACCTTAGTAGACATTGCGCCAAAAGCAGTGCTGCTTTTACAGGAAAAATTTGCAGACAAGCCGGAAATAAATGTGGTTTTGGGCGACTTTTTTGAACATGAGGGTCAATATGACCTGATGATTGAACAAACCTTTTTCTGTGCAATTCCTCCCGGAAAAAGAACAGATTATGCCCAACAAGCCCGCAAGCTGTTAAGCGATAAGGGCAAGATCATCGGTCTTTTATTCGACAGGAGATTTGAGCAGCAAGGCCCACCCTTTGGTGGCTGCCCTTGCGAATACAAGCCTGTCTTCAATCCTTATTTTGAGATAAAAACGATGGATTTATGTACCAATAGCATTAAACCACGGGAACATCAAGAGGTATTTATCATTTTAAATAAAAAAGATAATGAATAGAAGGGTGTGGGGTACCTGGACAGTACGGCGTTTAGCTTACCTGATTATTGGTTTATGGATCGCCATACAATCTGCAATGGGTCAAGAATGGCTACTGGCGGCACTCGGCGGCTATTTTTCGGTATTGGCTATCTTCAAACTCGGCTGTGCCGGAAATCAATGTACTACCCTTAACACAATAAAAAAATAAAATTATGCTCGATAAATTTCAAGAACTGATTAATGATGAAAAACCGGTACTGATCGATTTTTTTGCAACTTGGTGCGGCCCTTGTCAGGCAATGGCTCCCGTATTAGAACAGGTAAAAGAGGAAATCGGTGATCAGGCCAGGGTCGTGAAGATCGATGTCGATAAATTCGGACAGATCGCACAGGAATACCAGATCAGCAGCGTACCCACCTTTATGATTTTCAAAAAAGGAGAAGCGGTGTGGCGTCATAGTGGTACTGCACCAAAATCAGAGCTGGTCAAATTATTACAGGCCAACGCCGGCTGAGTTTGTCAGCCTGTTTATACGATAAAGCCTCGCAATTATGCTGCTATCCGTCACAGGATGGAGTACTGATTGCGGGGCTATTTTTGTGTCTTCGAGGTAAGGCTCAAAAACGCTTTAGGTAAATAAGCGATTATATCTCCGGCAATCAGGCTTTCCATGCTAAGATCTAAAGCAGCCAGATCTCCGGCACGGCCGTGCAGCCAAACGCCCATAATTGCCGCTTCCGTTGCGGTATAACCCTGCGCCCGCAAAGCAGTAAGCATACCCGAAAGCACATCGCCACTCCCTCCTGTAGCCATACCGGCATTACCGGTACTATTGAAATATAATTGTCCATCGGGCAGGACGACCACCGTATGGGCACCTTTAATCAATACAATCAGCTGATGGGCTTGTGCGAACGCTTTACATTTTTGTAATTTTTCAAAATCATGCTCCCAAGTTCCGATCAATCGTTGGAGTTCTTTAGGATGCGGGGTCAGTATCGTTTGTGCCGGCAGTAATTTCAAATATTCTTTATGGGTTGCAAGTATATTTAATCCGTCTGCATCGATCACCAAAGGTGGTAATTCCTCTTTTGCGGCGGCCAGCCACTCCAGAAAAGCCAATTCTGTTTCTTTTTCCTGCCCCAATCCCATCCCGATGCCAATCGCCTGCAGCTGGGCAATATCATCGGGAAAGCTGCTGATATATTGCGTTTGTTCATCGGTACGCACCATGGCTTCTGGAAAAGCATTTTGCACAATGGCATAAGCACATTTCGGAGTATACAGGCTCACCAGGCCACAACCCGATCTTAAAGCAGCTTTTCCACTTAACAATACCGCACCCACTTTACCATAACTTCCCCCGATCAATAAACTGTGCCCGTAAGTACCTTTATGTGTATAGGGCTTTCGAGGTTTCCTAATCCGCTGTACCAAGGCCTCCTCAATATAATGCATATGAAAGACCTCAGGGGCAAAACAAGTATCGTCCAATTGCAGATTAAGAATCTGAAGCAAGCCTACCTTGTCTTGGTTTTCGGGCTGGAGTAAAGCTAGTTTGGGTACCTGAAAGGTCAGGGTATAATGGGCCTGCACCACCGGAGCGGTGTCGGGGGTATGCACATCGGCCATTAAGCCGGAAGGCAGGTCTATGGCCAGTATACAAGCTGCTTTGTTAATCTGCTGAATCAATGCCTGCCAGGAATCATCCAATACCTGACGCAGGCCATAGCCAAACAAACCATCCAGTACGACAGCATCAGCCGGCAGCATTAAATGGTCTTCTTTACTAAAAAAATGAATCGCAATATTATGATCGCTCAGGCGTTTTTGGTTTTGAAAATTATCTGCGGTGTATTGCGGTGCTTCCAGCAGGTAAACTTGTACTTTGTATTTTTGCTGATGCAACAGGCGGGCAATCGCCAGCCCATCCCCACCATTATTCCCTTTGCCGCAAATAATTGCAAATACGGGCTTAGTGGCCGAAAATTGCTGTATCAGTGCTTCTGTAAAGGCTTTCGCCGCCCGCTCCATAAGCGCCAAAGTTGACATATTTTGTACCTGGACCGTGTGGGCATCCACTCGTTTTAACTGTTCGGCGGTGTATAGATGCATGGCTGATGCTATTTTAGATACAAATGTAAATACAGTTGGGGAAATAGCAACCAACGAAAAAGCGCATCAACATTGATGCGCTTTTCTTATGTAATATATGTTTTATACCAACCGGTATTAAGGTTGTACTTTTTGCATAATGCTTGCCGGTACGCCTTTTTTATTCAGTAAAATGCTGGTGGTTTTGTATTGCACATAGGCTTTAGATACATTCAGGTAACCTTTGTAGTCATTATCTTCACCCCAGGAGTTTTTTACGATATAATACTCTTTACCATTCTGATCTTTGGACATCCCTACAATATGCATACCATGATCATCAGTTGTGGCCTGGTTATCCAAACCTTGCTGGCGGATTTCCGGAGTGATCACCAATTCTTTTTTAACCGTTGCGAATAAAGCATCTTTTTCTTCTTTCTTCATGCGCTTTGGCTCCAGGTATAAAGCACTATCCGGAACCATTGCCACACCATTAGGCCAGCTAAAATAAGGCTCTGATACATCTGCACCCCAGGCTACCGTATAACCGCTTTTCAAAGCATTGTCAATCGTAGCGGTCAGGTCTTCCATAGGAATATTGTTGATCCATTGGAAAGACCAGTTATCCGGAACCATCATCATGGCTTTTTCCCAGTAAGGCGTATTGGTTTGAGAGATAAATTCGATATAATCGTTCGCATTCAAACCCACAACCTCCGTAGCAAAAGATTTTGGAGTATAGGATTTACCCTGATAGGTAAAGCTTTGTGGCACCTCGCCCAAGTAGGCGTCTAAAGTGCTTTTTACTACATTTTTCCAGGCCGGAGATATGGTACCGTTTTTATTGGCCACCACACCTTTTAAAATACCTTCCATGATGGATTGCATTTCCCCAAAGTTATTACGGGTAGATCCGTTTAGTAAGCCGGTATAGGCTTCTTTAGGCATCGCACCGTATTTACCATATAAATGAATCACATCATGTGCTTCACCGCCATCACCCCAACCGATATTGCCGCCCATTCTCACATAGGTATCGGACTTATCTTCGTATTGT
Source organism: Taibaiella sp. KBW10 (assembly GCF_003852495.1). GTDB lineage: Bacteria > Bacteroidota > Bacteroidia > Chitinophagales > Chitinophagaceae > Edaphocola. The sequence continues at coordinate 527,833 of NZ_QAJI01000001.1, forward strand.
TTTCTGGCATGAAATATTTTAGATAGTTGTACCGGCTTACGCCCTGCTTTGATCATTTCAGACTCCAGAAAAGACCCGGTAGAGTAGCTCCAACAGGTTCCTGAACTGCCCTGATTTTCTACCGGTGTACGATCCAGATTGATCACATCGGTAAATTTATAGGCTTTCTTTTTAGCATCTATCTTAGTGCCACTGGCGGTCTTCACTAGATTATCCTGCGCCTGGGCTACCTGCATCATACATGCTAAGGCAACAATACTTAAGGTAATTTTTCTCATTATCAATTAAAATAGTTTTTCAAATTTTGTCAAATATAGGCAATATCAGAAAATATCGTTTGTATAGGGCATAATTATAAATACCTTTATGCAAATTGACATACGGTTTATATGGCAAAAGTAATCTTAGCAGGCGGTACCGGTTTTATCGGTCAATACTTACAAAAACGGTTTCGTCAATCGGGCGATGAGGTACTGGTCCTTTCTAGGGAAAAGGGCGACCTTTCCTGGAAGGAGGAAGATGCCCTTAAAGCAGCTCTGGAAGGTGCTTCTGTTCTGATTAATCTTTCAGGGAAATCGGTGAATTGCCGGCATAATGAACGTAATAAAAAAGCGATCCTGGAGAGCCGGGTAAAGACTACCGAAAAGCTGAACGAGCTTCTGCGCAGTTGTACCCATCCACCTGCGTATTGGTTTAATGCGAGTGGCGCGGCTTTTTATAAACCTTCGGAGCATAAAGTAATGACCGAAACCGATTATGAATTTAACCCCGCTTTTATGGGTATCGTCTCCAGAGATTGGGAGGAAGCTCTTTTTGCCCATCCGCTTACCGCCACAAAACGATATGCCCTGCGCACGACCATTGTGCTGGGGAAAGACGGTGGCGTAATGCAACCGTTTAAAACCCTAACCCGTTTTGGATTGGGGGGCAGGCAAGGTACAGGCAGGCAAATGGTAAGTTGGATTCATATTGAGGATTATTACCGCATTATCAGGTTTGCAATGGAGACTGATGCCGCAGAAGGCCCGATTAATTTTGCAGCACCGGAACCGCTTAGTAATACCCTTTTTATGAAAAGCCTGCGTAAGGCCATGCACATGCCTATTGGTATACCCGCACCGGGTTTCGCCATTAAATTTGGGGGTGCATTGATCGGCACGGAGCCCGGATTGATCCTGGATAGCCAATATGTGGTCTCCGAAACGCTCAAAGCAGCAGGATTTTCCTTTAAGTATCCTAGCCTGGCTTCGGCCTTAAAAGACCTGGTCTAAGGTGTAACAATAACATAAAGCGATTTATCCCCGCAAGGTGTGCCGCTTTCAATTGATTTTACTATTTTCGCCAATAGTTTTATATTTACCCGATAAAAAAAACAGCAATAAAATATGAGTTCAAAAATTAAAGTAGCCAACCCGGTTGTCGAACTTGATGGTGATGAGATGACCCGAATTATTTGGAAATTCATTAAAGACAAATTGATCTTACCTTACCTGGAGGTAGATATCAAATATTATGATTTGGGTATGGAGCATCGCGATGCTACGGATGATCAGGTGACGGTAGATGCCGCTAATGCAATCAAACAATATGGTGTGGGTATTAAATGTGCCACCATCACCCCGGATGAACAACGTGTGGAAGAATTCAAATTAAAACAAATGTGGAAGTCTCCTAATGGAACGATTCGTAACATCCTTGATGGTACGGTATTCCGTGAGCCGATCGTTTGTTCCAATGTACCCCGCCTGGTACCCAACTGGACTGCTCCGATCTGTATCGGCCGTCATGCCTTTGGTGATCAATACCGCGCTACAGATTTCGTAACGAAAGGTAAGGGTAAACTGACTGTGAAATTTGAAGGAGAAGATGGTACGGTACAAGAGTATGAGGTATACAATTTCAAAGGAGATGGTGTTGCCTTAACCATGTATAATACCGATGAAAGCATTCAGGGTTTTGCCCGTTCTTGCTTTAATCAGGCCCTGAGCAAAAAATGGCCTTTATATCTTTCTACTAAAAATACTATTCTTAAAAAATATGATGGCCGCTTCAAAGATATTTTTGAAGAGATCTATCAAAATGAATTCAAAACTAAATTCCAGGAAGCAGGGATTACTTATGAACATCGTTTAATCGATGACATGGTCGCGTCTGCCTTAAAATGGAATGGTAATTTCGTATGGGCCTGTAAGAACTATGATGGTGATGTACAGTCTGATACCGTTGCACAAGGATTTGGTTCTTTAGGTTTAATGACTTCTACTTTGGTAACGCCCGACGGACTGACGATGGAAGCGGAAGCAGCACACGGAACTGTAACGCGTCACTACAGAGAGCACCAAAAAGGTAATCCTACCTCTACAAACCCGATCGCGTCTATCTTTGCATGGACAAGAGGTCTGGAGTTCAGAGGTAAATTGGATGACAACCAGGAGCTGATTAAGTTCTGCCATGCTTTAGAAGAAGTATGCGTGGAAACAGTAGAGAGCGGTAAAATGACTAAAGATTTAGCAGTATGTATTCATGGTAATAAAGTAAATCATGGAGAACACTACTTATATACAGAAGAATTTTTAGATGCTTTGGATCAAAATTTGAAAGCAAAATTGGCTTAAGGCCAAAATCCAATCTTCCTTATATGACTCATGGGGCGCCTTCGGCGCCCCATGAGTCATATAAGGAAGATAATCAACACTCAATTTTTACTTTTTAGGAAATCTGTTCCGAAAATGACTTTCGAATCCTGCTGAGTGCCTGCGGGGTAATGCCGATATAAGAGGCTACATCCTTTAGCGGCACCGCGGTTAAAAGCTCCGGCCATTCCTTATAGATACGGCGATAGCGACCTTCAGCATCCTCACTAAGCAGGGATAATTCTCTATGTATTTTAGAAATAAAAATGCTTTCTGCAATCTTTCTCCCAATCAAATTACCGATAGATGATTGCTGGTAAATCTTATCTAAATCATCAAAAGAAACGCGTAATATTTCCACATCTGTCACCGCCTGAATCTGAAATATTGATGGCCGTCTTAATAAGAAAGAATCATAGGCACAAAAGGCAGTATCCGGAAAGAAAAAATTAAAAGAAACATTTACATTCTCTTTAAGGTACGTATACTTTACAATCCCCTTATTGACAAAAGAAATATGGTTTTCAATCTCTCCATATTTAAGGATCACGTCTTTTTTCCTGAAATGGGTCTTGGTCAGTTTATCGTTCAGTAGTGCCCAGTCTTCCTCTGAAACGGCGTTAATGTTATTAAAATGCTTTCTCCAGTTTTCCGGCATATCAAGATTTTTTGGTGATCAGAAACCGTATTTGTCTGATACAAACAAATAACAATGTTTTACAAAACTAAATATAGTTTTTTATCTGATACCAGCGCCCATTATAGCTAAGCCGATTACGTTATTTTCCCGTTAAAGGAGAAATTTACCTGTCTGAACAAAAACGTTGCACTTGCCATAACCATAGCGAGCTATAGGGATTCATCTGAATTATCCAGACCTGTCACCAAAGCTTGGGAAATGGTTGTCCTACAAATTATTGGGGGATTTGCGACCAGAGGAGCATAGCTATTGTACTGATTTAATAAGTCTTTTATTTTTCTTATACTTCCGGATCAATATCCACACCAACCCACCGACTAGTAAGAGTGCCCATAGATTAGTGATGCCAATCAGGATAATCTTGATCACTTCCCAGCCATTATATAAGGCAGTACGCATTCTTTCTCCAAAAGTAGGAGCGGCCAGCGCTTGTACATTAGCAATAACCTTTGTTTCAATACGCTGTGGCTGATAGAGGTCCAGGCTCAGTGTCGCATATTTCACTTGTTCCTGAATGCTTAAATTCTCTATCTTACGATCAATCTGTTGCTCCGAACGATCATCAATATAGCTTACATTAGCTAATGTTTTGGGCGCAAGATGGTTCGCTTTAGAGGCTTCTTGTTTGAGTTTATTGCTTAAATAATTCAAGGTTACATCTTCCAATGCAAGATTTCTGTTATTAATAAATTCTGATTGACCGGCTACAAGGCGTAGAAAAGAGTCAAGCTGCTGCACCGGAATTTTAAAGGTCATGGAAGCAGTCGTTGTATAGGCTTGCACCTGCTTTACGGAATCGGAAGACAGGGGCCTCCGGTAAGTCTCTTCAACGGCATTTTCCAGACGGGAACTAACAATTGATCCCTCTAATTGGCGCGTTACCTGCTCCAGATAGGTTGTGGTGGCCAATACATCTTTTACCCTCGAGCGCATATCAGCCGTCTTGATAATTTTGCGTTGTTCCGAAGATTGGTAAGTAGCTGTATCTACAGCAATCTGTTCCGCGGCTGCTTCGTCAGCTGTCGTCGTAGATGCAGTACCCACGCTGCTTTCATGATTATTACTTTGCTTACATGCGGTGAATGCCGCGCTGGCAAGTACCAGGATCAAAATACTTTTAAGGGCTTTCATAATCTTTTGTTTTGTGTTTCCATTTTATACCCAAAGCCGGTAAAAGGTAATCCTGCTTAACAAAAAATTTACAAATCCCTCAAAAAAACAGGGCCTGATGCGTCGTTCATCAGGCCCTGTTTTTTTAAATTTATGATGATGTTTACTGCATCAGATCATTACCCATTTTTATCATTTTCAAGGCACCGATCATGGCTTCCTGGCCCTTATGCCCATGTATACCTCCTAGGCGCTCCCAGGCTTGTTCTTCATTATCCAGGGTCAGTACACCGAAGATAACCGGAATCGGCAAACTAAGGTTTAATCGAAGAATACCTTCTGTTGCCGCCTGACACACATAATCGAAATGGGGGGTTCCGCCACGGATTACCGCACCAAAGGCAATAATCGCATTGGGGCCTTCCGGATCGTTTACTGATTGTTCATACAAAGCCTTACAGGCAAAAGGTAATTCAAAACAGCCCGGCACTTTAACCAGGTTAGAAATTGTATTTCCTGTTTGTTCTGCGATCGCTTTTGCGCCACTGATCTGTTCTTGTACAATACGATCGTTCCACTCGGTGTATACGATACCTACTTTCCCATTTCTTAAATGCATGATCTCAGATAGATCAAGCAGGGTATTGCTGTCTGATGATAAGGCCATAATCTTAATTATTTTATTTTGCTACTTGTGTGAATTTTTTGTGCAAATGTAATACTTGTTCGATAAGGGAAACAGATTCATCATTCCGAATCACAAAATCGCATAAGCTCATTTTTTTCGTTTCGTCCATCTGTTGCTCCATACGTTTCCGTATGGCCGTTTCATCTGCATGATCGCGCTGCATAGCCCTTTGCAAGCGGGCATCGAATGGACTCTGTACACCAATCATATAATCCATATCGGCATCGCTGCCACTTTCAAAAAACAAAGCGGCTTCTTTGAGCACATAAGGCGATTGCTGTGCGGCCATCCACTGTTTACCATATTTTCGCACAGCAGGGTGTACAATACTGTTGAGTATCGCGAGCTGCGCCCGGTCGTTAAATACAATACCCGCCAGATAAGGCCGGTTTAACTGGCCGTCTTCGTACATACCCGAGCCAAAAGCAGCGATCAAGGCCGTCTTAACGTCGTCATTATGAGCCATCAGTTGCTTGGCAAAAGCATCGGCATCTAAGACCGGAATGCCCAAAACGCCAAATATCTGGCTCACGACACTTTTACCCGAGCCGATGCCTCCTGTAATCCCAATGTTCAACATAAGGCAAAATTAAAATTTTATTCATAAAAAAAACGCTGAAACCTTTTGATTTCAGCGTTTTCAAGATCATTTTCGGGTATGATTATGCTACGACTTTAGGAGCAGTATCTATACCGGCTCTTTTTTGGAATGCATTGGTCATTTCCATAGAAACGGCCTGGCGCTCTACTACAATATTTGTGTTTCTATCTATTTCGATTGTTAAAGTACCGTCATCATTTGTACGGGTAATACGACCGTGAATACCAGAAGTCATTACTACTTTTTCGCCGGCTACTAATTTTTCTGCAAATAATTTTTGCTCTTTGGCTTTCTTTTGCTGCGGACGAATCATGAAGAAATACATCACCACGATCATACCAATCATAAAAATTGGCATCATTCCGCCGCCCATTGGCCCTTGTGCTTGTAACAAAATGTTTGTTATCATAAAACTTAATTTTTTTAGATTTCGAGCCGCAAAGGTAATCAAAATTCTCTCAAGAAATTGCTAAAAATCTTTATTTATCCCATTGCACTTCATTGGGCAGAAACTGTGATACATCCCCGTGGTGCCGGATCACATCCCTGACCAGCGTCGAAGATACGGTCGAATATTGCGGAGAGCTGGTCAGAAAAACCGTTTCCACATGATGGCTCAGCATGCGGTTCATATCAGCAATGCCTTTTTCATATTCAAAATCGCTGACATAACGAATCCCTCTCAGGATAAAGGCTGCCTCTATTTTCTTACAAAACTCAATTGTAAGCCCTTCATAGGCCGCTACGGAAACGCTGGGCGTATCCTTAAATATTTCCTGTATCCATTGCATCCGCTGCTCAATGGAGAACATGGGTTGTTTGGTGGAATTGAGGCCAATGCCGATTACAATTTTATCAAAAAGCGGAATAGAACGCTTGATGACATCAACATGCCCTAAGGTAATAGGATCAAACGTTCCGGGAAAAACAGCTATACGCATATAGGTTGCTTAAAATTTAGTTATTAATGAAATATATCTTTAAAACGGGCTATCAAAGTCGGCAAATGCCACAAAGGATTTGTCCCGATCTGATACCACAGGAGCCGCACATGCCCAGTCCATACCAAAACTATCGAACCGAATACCGGTATCGCTTTTAGGCTCATGCACTGAGGATACTAAATAATAGGTAAGCGAATCGTCTTCCAAAGCTTTAAAACCATGGGCAAATCCTTCGGGAATATAATAAGCCTGATGGTTTTCTTCTGAAAGGATATGCGCTTCGAAGTGCCCATAGGTCGCAGAGCCTTTCCGCAGATCAAGGATTACATCAAGAATAGCACCTTTGGGACAAAAAACGACTTTAGCATGTTGGTAAGGAGGAAGCTGAAAATGCATACCCCGGATAACCTCTTTATTGGAATAAGAAAAGTAACTTTCCTTTGTTTCAAACGTAATTCCCTGTTCCAGAAAAGCTCCTTCGTTGAAGGCCTTCACAAAACTGCCCCGATGATCTAAGAACCGGGGTAAGGTGAGGAGCCGGGCACCGGCCAAACCCAAAGGAGTAAAATCCATATTGTGTTATTTTGGTCTTCAAAAATAGTGCTTTATCTGAGCAGCACCGAATTTTAGCAGGCTTTTTTGTTTTTATGATTTATTTAATCTTTCCGGATAAACCATAAAGACATTGTATAGTCTTAATACACAAATAAATTACTAATTTAAAAATTGAGCTATTATGAAAAGCAAAGTATTAGGGTTAATCGCGTTTTTAACCATCGTGTTAAGTTTTAGTGCAAGCACCGCCAATGCACAATATCGTGGAGAAGGCAGGCATTATCAGGAAAGACCACACCATAGAAGAGTAGCTTGTGCACCGCGTCGGGTACACCACAGACCGCCTATGATGCTGCGACATGAAAGAAGAATGGCTTTGCGTCATCAAAGAATGGCACAACATCATAGAAGAATTGCACAACACCACCGCAGAGAAGCACAACGTGCCCGCGTTTATGGCTATTACCGTTAAGAAGTACACAAAACAATTATAAAATATGCCCCGGCTCATCGCCGGGGCATATTTCTTTTATCCCGCCCACCCTTCTCTATCCAGGCTACGGTATTGTATCGCTTCTGCAATATGTTCTGCTTTAATCTGTGGGCTTGCTTCCAGGTCGGCAATCGTACGGGATACCTTCAGTATCCGGTCATAGGCACGGGCAGAAAGGTTTAATTTCTTCATTGCAGCCTTTAGCAAATGGGCACTTACGGTATCCAGTGCACAATGCTCCTGTATCAATTTACTAGTCATTAAAGCATTATTATAAATACCCTCTTGTTGTTCATATCGTTTGGTTTGTATTGCTCTTGCTTGAATCACCCTTTCGCGAATCACGGCACTCGATTCTGCTGCCCGATACTCCGAGAGTTCATGAAAAGACACCGGTGTTACTTCTACATGCAGATCGATCCGGTCCAGCAAAGGCCCCGATACCTTGTTTAAATATTTTTGCACCATCTGCGGTGCACAGCTGCACTCTTTTTCAGGATGATTATAATAGCCACAAGGGCAGGGATTCATTGACGCGATCAACATAAAGCTAGCCGGATAATCGATGCTCACCTTTGCACGGGCAATGGTGACCTGTCGTTCTTCCATAGGTTGCCGCATTACTTCTAAAACCGTTCGTTTAAACTCCGGCAATTCATCTAAAAATAAAACGCCATTATGGGCCAGGGAGATTTCTCCCGGCTGTGGATTGCCCCCTCCCCCGATCAATCCGGCATCCGATATGGTATGGTGCGGGCTTCGGAAGGGTCTGTGGGCAATGAGTGAGGCATGATCGGGGAGTTTCCCGGCCACGGAATGTATTTTTGTCGTCTCCAGCGATTCCTGTAGGGTAATGGGTGGCAATATTGTGGGCAGACGCTTGGCCAACATGGTCTTGCCCGCACCCGGAGGGCCTATCAGGATGGCATTATGCCCTCCTGCTGCCGCAATTTCTAAAGCACGCTTTATATTTTCCTGCCCTTTTACTTCTTCAAAATCAATATCGAATTGGGATTGTGCATTGGCAAATTCCGCACGTGTATCCACAACCGTCGGTTTTATACTGTCGTCCCCCTCCAGTAAGGCAATTACTTCTCTTAAATGCGTTACGCCGTACACTGCAAGATTATTGACCATGGCCGCTTCCCGCGCATTTTGCTGTGGCAGGATAAGCCCTTTATAGCCCTCTTTACGGGCTTGAATTGCCATGGGTAAGGCTCCTTTTACCGGCCGTAGCGTTCCATCCAATTGCAATTCGCCCATGATAATGTAATCCGTTAGCCGATCAGAGGCTAACTGCTCGGTAGCGGACAGCATACCGATGGCAATAGGCAGGTCATAAGCAGAACCTGCTTTCTTAATATCTGCAGGCGCCATATTAATCACCATCTTGTAACGGGGACTTTTATAACCATTGTTTTTATAAGCCGATAAGATCCTGTCTACACTTTCCTTGACGGCACTATCGGGTAAGCCCACAATAAAATAACCACTTCCCGGTACGGTATCGACCTCGATGGTTATTGTCAGTGCATCTACCCCGTATACCGCACTCCCAAATACTTTTACTAACATAGGTTTCAATCTTTGTCCTGCAATTTATCAAAATAAAAATTTATGGGATCGGGGAAATTATATTATTTTTGATTAGACAGCTCTTTGTTGCACTACATCCATAAACCATGAAAAACACCTTTTTTCTTGTATCTACAGCCTTACTATTCTCATTCAATCTATTCTCCTGTTCAAAGGATCACGAGTCAGATCATCGAGAAAAATATGTGCGCCAAATAATCGGCAACCACCACTGGAAGGGCTATGACTATTTTGTTAATCAGTCACTTCCGAGCTATGATACTACCTTCAGACCGGATACAACTGTCGCTATAAGTATGGTTAATATGAATACCATTATCGCTTTTGGTGATACCCTCTTCTATTCAACAACCGTAAACCCAAATGGTACCGGTGCAGTTATTGATGAATCCCAATGTATCTATTTCACTAAAGTAATAGGAGTGAATTTGAAGGACATCAAAAAAATATATTATTACTTCAATAAAGACAGCTTGTCTTATATCAGAGAAGGCTACACCATTGATCGTCAGTGGGGGGCTTTGTATACCCGATTTTAAGCCGGCTATCTCCCATTTTACGGTTCGATAGCTTTTATGTAAATTTGCCCCAATTATGTCCACATTACAATTTCACGACTTAACCGTAAAAGATATTCGTCAGGAGACGGCCGACTGTGTTTCTATCGCATTTGACGTTCCAGAAGCCATAAAAAGTGCTTTTGATTATTTACCGGGTCAATACCTTACTTTCAAAACCTTTATTGAGGGCAATGAAGTGCGCCGTTCTTATTCTATCTGCTCGGGCAAATCTGATCGGGAACTGCGTGTTGCGGTAAAAAGAGTTATGCCACAGGGAAAATTCAGCTCTTGGGCCAACGAAGTGCTTAAAGTAGGTGATACCGTAAGCACCATGCCGCCAATGGGGAAATTCACCCCAAAAAAATCGGAGAAGACACAAAGAAACTACTTAGCCTTTGCTGCCGGTAGCGGTATTACACCGATCATGAGTATCATGAAAGCCGTTTTGCACGAAGAGGAAGAAAGTACCTTTACCCTAGTCTTTGGTAACTATAACAGGAACTCTATTATTTTTAAAGAAGAACTGGAAGCCTTAAAGAACAGGTTTATGCACCGCTTACGCCTGTTTCATGTTTTTGACCGGGAAATGCAGGAGGCTGAACTGTTTAACGGGATGATTACGGTAGACAAAGTGAAAACGTTTGGACAAAAACTAATCAATTTCAATACTATTGATGATATTTTCATTTGTGGCCCGGAACCGATGATCCTCGCTTTAAAAGATTATTTTTTAAATGAATTGAAGAAACCGGAAGACAGTGTATATTTTGAACTGTTCTCCTCTCCGGATCAACCCAAAACGCTTAATAAAGACTGGGAAGCGAAGCAACAGCAGGTGGACCGAAGTAAACTGAGTAAAGTGACGGTGCGCCTTGATGGTGCGTCTTTTGATATGGATCTGGCTTATGGCGGAGAAAACATTCTGGATGCGGCTTTACAACATGGCGGTGACCTGCCTTACGCCTGTAAAGGCGGGGTATGTTGTACCTGCAAAGCTAAATTGATATCGGGTGAAGTAGATATGGAAGTAAATTATGGTTTGGAACCTGATGAGATTGCAAATAATTTCATTCTTACCTGCCAGGCACACCCAAGAAGTGAGACGGTTGTGATTGACTTTGATACAAAATAAAAATGATTTTGTTTATTTGACAAACAATACTTATTTTTGCAGCCCATCATTCATTTTGATGGGAATGGATCGGTAGCTCAGCTGGATAGAGCATCAGCCTTCTAAGCTGAGGGTCATTGGTTCGAATCCAATCCGATTCACGAGATTAAAACTTCAGAAAGTAGCCATGGTGGCTACTTTTATTGTTTTAGGGGAGTCCTGCACCTGCCTGCGCCCTTCGCTATTCCTTTGCCTCCCTTAACCTATCCTTATTTCCCCAATCACTTCCCCAGTTTACCCAAAACACAATTTCCACATATTCAATATCCTATATTCTTATTCTAGCCGAATTGCTATAATAGTGATAACCCTATATTTTTTCCAGACTGATCTGTATCTCCTCCGAAGTATTAGTTGTCATATCGGAATCTTAAATCAACAGTGCTCTCAACTAACTTGTTTAGACACAATTTCCGGTGCTCTTTTCTATCTATCATCTACTAAATTGATGCTAATTCGGCTCAAAAGCTACCCTAGTCTAAAGCCAATTAGATATATACCTATTAAAATGAAGAAAAGCTCCTATTGTAATTACTCTGTAAGCATCTCACCTTTGTGTCGTAATCACAAAAAAAGCCATTGCGTTCGCAATCATTTTTATTTGGAACCCGCTTTATGAAACATAAAGATGCTTGTCCATAGATAAAAATTGATTTACAATTATCGCATAGGAAAAGGCAAGAATACATAACCAACAAGAATCATAAAAATAAAAGAAAATGAAAAAATTAATAAGCATGCTGCTGTTCTTTATATGCTGCACAAATATGCACGCAAAAATCGGCCTTACCACATGGAAATAACAAAGCTAAATTAATTACTATTTTTTTCACTTTTTAGTGACAAAACTCTTGTAATCCAGCTTGGTTTTATTTATATTTGTCTGCAGTTAAATATTTAACACACTTGTTAGAACATTGAAAACAAAAGCGAAGAGGCCTATTTATTTTGTTTTCACATCTTTTTTTAACCTTTTTTAAAAATTTAATTTAATTATGAAGAAAGTTCTTTTTGTTATCGCATTCAGTTTATTTTCCGGTTTTATTGCCAATGCGGTTACACCAGTTAGCAGTGGTACCATTCCCTGTATGTATACTGCTTCAGTCAGGCACTATAACGACAACCCAACTACGGGCGTAAGAACATACTATGGTTTATATTATTATTTTAACTCTGTAGCAGATGCACATACTTATATCTTGGAGCAATACCCACCTGTTCCCTTTATAAGATATAACGGCGCGAATGTCACATGCACAACCGTTATTGGACCTGGTCCCGTAGGTTCATAGTTTGTAAAAAATCAATCCTAAATTTTTTTATTCTTTATCTTAAAGACCACCCGAAAGCGTGGTCTTTATTGATTATTGGATGACGCGCTTTATCCCATCCGTTTTTTTGCATTTAATATTCTTCAGAAAAGTATGTAGTCATAAACGATGCTTAGAAATTGTTGGGTATCGAAAGGTTTTATCCGCAGCATTTTGGATACACAACAAAGCCCCGTATTGCTACAGGGCTTTTGTATTGATGGATATGTTTTAATAATTTAAAAAGGCCTAAAATATAACCAAGGTTGCATTCGAGCTTGGTGTCGCCTGAGCCCAGCTTCCTGTAAAAAAGGTGGAGGAAGTGATACATGGAGGTGTTGGCTGTCCGATACTGTTATGATAAGGATGCGTAAACCCAACATTAACTTGGGTAGCCGTAGATCCTCCAAAAATATAGACAATTTTCACGTCATCGATATTTACAGCCGGAAAGGAATTAACCGTTGTGATGCCAGGCCCAATGGTCACGATTCCACCGCCCGAAATACTTAAAGTATAAGGACAAGGTGTAAGGTTATTGATGGTCAAAACATTTGCTGCTTTTGCAAATCCAAATGTTCCTATTAAGGTGAGGCTTGCTAATAATAATTTTTTCATAAAATAATATTTTATTAAGTTGATTAATAACTAAATATATCAAAAATACTTTTAATCACAAATGAAGGATATATGTCACATTTCAGGCATATCCTCATTGCTAATAGCGCTACCATTACGGCATTAGCAGTCCAGAATCAGGGACTTGTTCATCAAAATGATTATACTCTTCATTCTGGCATCGCAATGCACCGTATTTCTGCAAAGCTTTGTGTTTACCGGTAGGTTTACAACATTCAAAAGATCTTAAAATATCACCAAGGTTGCATCCGCTGTTATTGAAGCCTGAGACCAGCTCGCGGTATAAAAAGGATTGGTAAGGCATGGCGGTACCGGCTGACCCGCACTGTTCGCATAAGGTGTACTCATCCCTACCGCAACTGACGTCCAAGGGTAGCTCGGAAATTCGTATACTACTTTTGCAATATGAAAATCATCATTAACTGGAGAGATAAATGTTGAGGTACCAGGGGGTATGGTACTTAATGGACCCGAGGAGTTTAAGGTGTAGGTACATGGCGTAAGGTTATAAATGGTCAAAACATTCGCAGTCGTGACGCTATAGGTACCGATTAAGGCAAGTGCTGCCAATACTATTTTTTTCATTTAATGACATTTAAAAAGTGGTAGATATTTCAAATACAATTAAATAATTTTAAGATAAAGCCCTGTAGTTAATACAGGGCTTTATTCATACTCAAAAGTATTCAAAAGAATATTTTAGAATATTACCAATGTTGCATTTGCGGTCATTGATGCCTGAGACCAGCTCGCGGTATAAAAGGTGGTACCGACAAGGCATGGCGGTACCGGCTGACCTGCACTATTGGAATATGGAGTACCTAAACCCACACCAATCGATGTCTCGGGGAAAGATCCAAAATTATACACTACTTTAGTGATATAAAAATCATTGCCGACCGCAGAAACAAATGTGGAGGTTCCCGGTGGTACGGTCAACAGTGGCCCTGATGTGCTTAAAGTGTAACTACATGCAGTAAGATTATGAACAGTCAATACATTTGCAGAAGTAATCCCATAGGTTCCTGTTAAGGCAAGCACGCCTAATAATAATTTTTTCATAAAATAATATTTTAAAGGTCTATTAATATAAATCACTTCAAGGCAAAGCCCTGTAGTAACACAGGGCTTTGTTTATTTTAGCGTATTTTAAAGAAAAGGTCTTAAAAGATAACCAATGTTGCATTCGCAGTTGGTGAAGCCTGAGACCAACTACCGGTATAATAGGTGGTACCTACGAGACATGGTGGTGTCGTTTGGCCCATAGTATTCGCATAAGGACTACCAAGCCCTACTCCAAGTGTTGTTTCCGGAAATACCCCAAAATTATACACCACTTTAGTGGCTACAAAATGCAGAGAACCTGTTGAGGTAAATGTTGACAATCCGGGAGGTGCGGTTAAAATTTGACCTGTTGAGGTGCTTAGGGTATACGTACATGCCGTAAGGTTCTGAACAGTCATAACATTTGCATCAGCAATTCCATAAGTTGCAATAAGTGCAAACGCTGCCAATAATACTTTTTTCATAAAATAATATTTTAAAAGGTTGATTAATAATCAAATATATAGAAAAATATTTTAATCACAAATAAATGATTTATTAATTTGCATTCGGAATCACGATGTTTTAATCCTCTTTTTGCCCTATTTTATAGCTGCCCCAAAATGCAGTTTCAATAGCATTTCGGGCCTGTATTTTCAGGAATAGTTATATAATTCAAAAATCTTAAAATATAACCAAGGTCGCATTCGCTGCCGGCGATGCCTGAGACCAGCTCGCGGTGATAAATGTTGATGTGGTGAGACAAGCAGGTGTTGGCATACCCATACTGTTAGCGTAAGGTGTACCTATACCTACCCCAATGCTGCCATCATTGGGCCATCCGGCAACGTACATTATTTTTGTACCCTCAAAATTTAAGGTACTGGGCGAATTAAATGTTGTTGTTCCAGGCCCTATCATCAGGTAACCACCCGATGTGCTTAAGGTATACGGACATGGTGTAAGATTGTGAACAGTCAAAACATTTGCCGCTTTTGCAAATCCAAAGGTTCCCATTAAGGTGAGGCTCGCTACTAATAATTTTTTCATAAAATAATATTTAAAATGTTGATTAATAACCAAATATATAAAAAATACAATTAATCTCAATAATATGATTTATTTAAATGAACACCGAAATGGGCTTTAGTAACGGTAGACCTGCAGCAATAAAACACTTCATTACTATTTTCGCCAAAAAACATAAGTCCCCGATGCTGCTGCACCAGGGACTTATTTGTCCTAAAAAAATTGCGCTCAATAAAGCAAGGTAAGTGAGCTATAATTAGAAAATGATCATCGTAGCATTGGCCGTAGGACTTGCTTGCGCCCAACTCAAAGTAAGATAACCCATAGGCGTGGGACATACGGGTGAAGGCATTCCAGCGCCACTTGAATAAGAAGGTGTTATTCCGGATACCAGTTGAAGATAACTACCATTTACCGCCAGAAATTCTAATTTCAATGAGCTGATATCATTACCCGGAGTGGAAGTATAGGTAGACAGACCGGGTGGCACCATTACATCGCCATAGTACGAGATACCGCAACGTAAAGTACAGTTTGTCAAATTATTGATGGTCAGAGTATTTGCCTGCGCCATTTGAAATGTACCTGCTAATGCAAGTGCTGCAAAAAGAATTTTCTTCATAAATTAATATTTTAAAGGTTAATAAATGTTTGAACGGTGTATGATATTAGTCCTATACAGCCTATGCTTTCTAAGCATTAGCTATATAGGACTAAACTTTAAATAAGCATTAGTGCTTGTGCTGATCAGATCAGCATTTGTCTATACCCTTTGTTGTATGCAGGGTTTATTTTTTTATTACAGTCCTGGTCTGTACCATTTTACCATCTATAGAAGTCTTCAGGAAATAGCTGCCCGAAACAATGTTCTGCAGCCCGCTTAATTGCATCGGATAAGTTCCTTTATCAACAACTGTTTCATATTGGGATACCAGACGTCCGGCGATATCGAGCAATTCCAATCTTACCGTACCTTTTTCAGCAAGCGTAACAGTCGTATTAAGTTCTGTTGAGAAAGGGTTAGGATAAACTTTAACCTGGCTTAAATCCATTTGTAACTTATCTTTAAATGCTGTAAAACCAATTAAATGATAAGCATGGTGCAACCTATTTACATTGTTGGCATTATCATAATCATAATACACCGTATACATATGTCTGTTTGAGGTAAGATCCGCATCCCCTTTACAGAAGGCAATGCCCGATTTTGATACATAAGGGTATGGAGTAGCCGTAAATGCATTGGGTAGTTCCAGGTAATCAGCATCACTGATCAAACCCGTTCCATCCGGAGTCATCTCGACCGCCAAGTAACCATTATGGTTGCCGTCTGTATTATACCACCCTACGAAAATTTCATCTCCTTTGGAGCCTTTTGATCCATAGTGCAACGTTGGTGCATAGACATTATATTGCCCATATAAAGAAGCATTTCCCAAAGCGCCGGTATTAACACTTACAGTAGTGGGCGTACCAGTCGTATTATTATCAATAAATCGAACAAATACCTCTAATGCATTTTGGTCTGTATAGGTATAAGCCCAGTTCTTTGCATTATCGTAATCTTTACAATCTAATACCAGGTTTGAGTTTAGCGGACTACTCAGATAATTAACATCTTGAATAAAATGGTTAACCGTGCCTGTAGCGCTCATTAAGGTATTAAAGTCTATCATTGATGAAGTAATCTGGGTACCGTTCGCATCACGATATACATAGCGTACATAAGGCGACCCGCCAATATTCGTTACTGCGATATCAGGACCGGATTGGCCACTTGTATTATTTAAATTAAGGATATTACCCCAAGTACCGCTGTTACAGGCAATCGTTTGCAGGCCAATAAAAGGATTATCCCAAACAAGAGCAACCGAGTTTAGGCTCTTGCTATCGCAATCCATACGAATTCTGTGATCGAAATAATTTAAACTCGAGCTTGTTAAATTAATGGTTGAGTTATACACCACCGGGTCTGTCGTAGAGGTAGTGATATCAAATACATCAACTTTAAATCCTACCCATTGATAGGCAACCAGGATTTGTATATTACCTGTATTTTCATTGTACACGGCACCTACCTGAAGATATGATGCATCCTGATAATTATTATTTGATCCCTGTAAGCCTGATAGATTACCCTTATACACGACGCTTGTAGGATCACCGGGTTTTGTAAACTGTACCGTTACTTCGCTAAAGCCAAATCCCCAGCTGGCAAGATATACATCCACATCTCCCCAGGCAGTAGGGGTTATGGTATTATTAAACGCAAAAGATGAAATATCTCCCGAATAATTAATATCCCAATTGTTAAATACGGTCTCATGTGCGACTGAAGGCACAAATGTTTGGGCTTGTGCCAGGAATATCCCTGACATTGAGGAGACTACAGTTAATACTGCATTTCTGAATAGTTTTGAAATCATAACGTAACATTTTAAAATAGATTAGATAATGATTTAAAGATAATTTTAATGTAGATTGAAGTAAGTCCCATTTTGTATATCAACTGCTCTATTTTGCAGCAAGCCTTACTTTATTTTGTACAGGAAACCGCTACTTCCACTATCCTAAATACATCCGTATTAAATTACCCCTTTGTGAAAAACGATGCAGAGAAGCAGGGGTAAAATAAGTTCGCTTCTTATTGCCGATGGAGAACGATGAGGCAATAAAACATATTGACTACCCGCCAACTGTAACAACGATAGCTGTCAATTATGCCTTTTTTGGCTTCCATAACAGCGATAGCAGTTTTGTTTGGAATTGCGATTTCTGAGTACTGCCTATGCCGCTTAAAAGTTCAAAAACCGAAGCATGTAACCTAGTAAAATTGTGTTGTGCCACAATCGCCTTAATAAAAACAGGCATTTTGGATCTTTTCTTGCCCGACAAAAGAACAGAAAGCTATTATGATTTACGCTATAAGGATCATTATAAAAAATATAATATTCTGCCCGTAATGAATAGCCTTGTACGATCCCGAAATCCATAAAAACAGGAAAAATTGCCCGGCAACAAAATTTTCAAAGCCTTCAGATATGTTAAATAAAAAACAAAAGTTATTTTAATAAGATATTCGCAGCTGTGTTTAAAGACAATGGCCCTTAATTATAATCTGAAAATACAATATTCAAAAAGTTTATGATCTAAATTCAATATAAAAATTCTACATTTGCACCGGTAAAAACGGACCCCTGTTTTTATTATTAAACCAAGTAACGGAACTCATAACTAGACGATATTTTCTCAAAGAGTGGTGTGATACACTACTTCTTTGCAGAGCGAAACTCTAAAGAAGAGTTTCGCTTTTTTATCGCAACAAATTTTAGTAATATATTGATAGAGATGTGTGAAAATATCTTATATTTATGTACTGCTTTATTTGACAGATCCTTAATTTACCGAGGATTATAAATTATAGACAATGGCTGTAAAGACTAAAAGAAATTTAAAGAAAGACCTACATAAATATTTCGGTTTTGATGGCTTTAAAGGAGAACAGGAATCAATTATCAATAGTATTTTAGACAGAAAAGACACCTTTGTCATAATGCCTACCGGCGGTGGCAAGTCCTTATGCTATCAATTACCGGCTTTATTGAGCGAAGGCGTTGCGCTGGTCGTCTCTCCCCTGATTGCATTAATGAAAAATCAGGTGGATCTCATCAGAGGATATAGCGATGATGATAATGTAGCACACTTCTTAAATTCAAGTTTGAGCAAAGTGCAACAAAGAAAAGTAAAGGAGGATTTACTATCCGGTAAAACCAAATTATTATACGTAGCACCCGAAACTTTAACCAAACAGGAGAATATCGATTTCTTTTCTGATATCCAGATTTCCTTTGTGGCTGTTGATGAAGCCCACTGTATCTCTGAATGGGGTCATGATTTTCGCCCCGAATACCGGAAACTGAGTGCCATGATCAAAGAAATTGATCCGACACTTCCCATCATTGCCTTAACCGCAACAGCAACACCAAAAGTACAGGACGATATTGTAAAAAACCTTGAATTAAGAGACCCTGTAATTTATATCTCTTCCTTTAATCGTCCGAACCTGTACTATGAAGTAGTCCCTAAAGGATCTAAAAACCAAGTACTGAAGCATATTGTACGTTTTATTTCTAATCATAAGGGTAAGAGTGGGATCATTTATACCCTCAACAGGAAAACGACCGAGGAGCTGGCCAGCACACTGGTGGCCAACGGAATCAAATCGGTTGCCTATCACGCAGGACTGGATGCCACCACAAGGGCACATCGGCAGGATATGTTCCTGCACGAAGAAGTGGAAGTGATCGTAGCCACTATTGCCTTCGGAATGGGCATCGACAAACCTGATGTGCGGTTTGTCATGCACTATAATATTCCAAAATCAATTGAAAACTATTATCAGGAAACCGGCCGTGCCGGACGTGATGGTATGGAAGGTAAGTGTCTTTTGTACTATTCCTATAAAGATGTGCAGAAACTGGAGCACCTTATGCGCGACAAGCCGCTTAGTGAGCGCGAAATGGGCGCACAGCTCATAGCAGAAACGGTTGCCTATGTCGAAAGCGGGGCCTGTAGAAGAAGACAATTACTCCATTACTTTGGCGAAATTGACCGGATTGAGAATTGTGGCAGTTGTGATAACTGTTGCAATCCTAAAGAAAAATTGGATGTTAAAGACAGCGTAAAGATCATTTTAGATGCTGTCGACCAACTGGATGAGCGTTTCGGTATCGATTATGTAGTCGATATTGTACTGGGTAAGAAAAACCCGCAAATCACCACTTTCAAACATAATAAACTCTCTTCTTACGGAGCCGGTTTAATCATGGAAATGGATGATAACTTTTGGCAATCCCTCATTCGGCAGATGATGCTGGAGGACTTTATCCGTAAAGATATTGAGGAGTATGGTCTATTGAAGATTACTGAGAATGGACGTAAGTTCCTGAAAAAACCATTTTCGATCAAAGTACCCCTGAACCACCAATACGAAGAAACAACAGAAGAAGAGGAAGAGATACAGGCAGCGAGCGGTGTTGCTGCAGATCCGGTATTGCTGGAAATGCTGATTGACCTTAGAAAACAGGTAGCAAGAGAGAAAAAACTACCTCCCTTTGTTATTTTCCTGGAAAATTCTTTGGAAGATATGGCCTTAAGCTACCCTACCACAATGGAGGAACTGGAGAAAATCCAGGGTGTCAGCAAAGGAAAGGCAATCAAATTTGGTAAAAAATTCATTGAACTGATCGCGGCCTACGTTACGGAAAATGAAATTGAGAAACCGGATGATTTCATCATGAAAAACGTGGTGAATAAAAGCGGGCTAAAAGTGTTCATTATTCAGAATATAGATAAGAAAATACCTTTAGAAACCATTGCCAAAACAAAAGACCTGTCTGTAGATGAACTGTTGCAGGCTATGGAGGCAATTGTGGCCAGCGGCACCCGTCTTAATATTGGTTATTGTATTGATGAAGAGTTGGATGATGCCGAGCAGGAAGATATCTTCGATTATTTTAGAAACTCGACAGATGATGACCTGAATGCAGCTTACGACGAATTTAAAGACAGCGATGTTTCGATAGAACAACTACAACTGATGCGTATTAAGTTTATGAGCGATTACGCCAATTAATATACTGATGATGCTACTATATAAAAAAAGCTTCTACCAATCGTAGAAGCTTTTTTTATAACCATTTATGTACCAACAATAAGTGACCTCTAACTATAAAACCTATGTTTTAAACGGCCAAAAAATCTTTTGTGGGAAATCCCTTACTTTAAAACAATACTTCTCTTTAGATTTGTACTGTAGTTACAAGATAACATCAAAAAAAGACTTTTGCGATTTACCAAAACAACTGCTGTATCGGGAATATTGATTTAATACACCTTGCATATATTCCGAATGATTCAGGTCTGGTATAGCATTTATGAAAGCTCCTCTTGAGGCGCTTTTAATCTAAATTGTTCTCATTTAGTAAATTACAAATCTTCATGTATAGTGGGCCTCTTTTCAGGGGCTCTTTTTTATTTCCTCCATCTCCATTAAACCTGTTCCGTACATCGAGTCTAATGATTCGTGCTATGATTATCTCACAAAGAGTATATTCATGTACCTAGAGGGCAAAGTATTGCTATTGCGTGATGCTAATCTTTCCGTGATTGATTACAAAAAAGAGGTAAGCTCAATTTTAGAAAACCAAACGGAATTATATTATATTTTTTCGCAATGCATTCATATTAAATAAAATATACGTAACTTCGCGTCCGATTTTTGGGAATCGAAACAACCTGTGAACGATGAATAATTCTTTATTAAAAACAATGGAAAAAGCAGAAATGATTGCAAAAATCAACCATTTTTTGGTTGAAGACTTTGAGGTAGCGGCCGAAGACATTAAGCCGGAATCTAAACTTAAAGAGACTTTAGACTTAGACAGTTTAGACTATATTGACTTAATCGTTGTGATTGAAAACAATTTTGGGTTTAAAGTAAAACCGGAAGATTTCCAATCAATGGAAACCATTCAGGATTTCTATAACTATGTAGCCCAACGTTTACAGGCGGCATAATTACCTGAACCACAATCTTGCCATGTCTAGCTGGAATGGAAAATCTAAAGGAACAGCTTTAGGATATAAAATATTTATTGCACTATTACGCATAGGTGGTCTGAGGCCTGCCTATGCGTTACTTTATTTAGTAGCGTGGTATTATGTCTTTTTTGTACCCGCAGCCACCCGTCCTATTCTTTATCTTTACCGGGAACGCCTTGGTTTTGATAAGCGTAAGCGCAAGAAACTACTCCGCAAAAACATCCTCCTCTTCGGACAAACCATCCTGGATAAAATATACACCCTCAGTACCCGCAAAAACCCGTTTACCGTAACGCGTGAAGGTGGCCATCACCTTAACGAGATGGTTGCGGCCGGCAAGGGTGGCATTATAGTGAGTGCCCATTTGGGTAATTACGAGTTGGCCGGGCATCTTCTGGAACGTTTAGAGACAATCGTAAATATAGTCATGTATGACGGAGAAGATACCCAGATTAAAGCCTATCTCGACAATGTAACGGGAGAAAGAACATTCCATATCATCTATATAAAAGAAGACATGTCTCATATCTATGAGATGTCCGCTGCCCTAAGCAGAAATGAACTGATCTGCCTTCATGCAGACCGTTATGTACCGGGCAACAGAACCATAGAACACTCTTTTTTGGGCAAAACTGCTCAATTCCCCCTCGGCCCTTTCATCTTGGCCAGTAAGTTACGGGCACCCGTAAGCATTGTATTTGCCATGAAACGATCCGATTTTCACTATCATTTTACCGCTACCCCACCAGAAGTTTTCGAAGGCAGGGGAACCACAGGAGCAGAAAAAATGCTGGGGAAATATATTCAGGAAGTGGAACAAAAAGTACGCGAATACCCCGAACAATGGTTCAACTATTTCGATTTTTGGGAAGACATAAAAGCATAAATTGTCGTAACTTCACCGTTAAAGCAGACAATCGTATCAACAGTGAAATATATACCTCAGGCAGCCCCCTTCGTGATGATAGATGAGATTATCAGTGCGAATGAACAGCAGACAACAAGCTCTTTTTTGATTTCCCAAGAGAATATTTTTGTAGCAAATGGTGTTTTTACAGAACCCGGGCTAATCGAAAATATGGCACAGACTGCTGCTGCAGGTACCGGTTATAAAGCGGCTCTTGAAAATACCGCTCCTCCTGTCGGATTTATAGGACAGGTGAAGCAGCTTAACATCTCGCAATTGCCCAAAGTAGGCGATACCCTTCAGACCACGATCACCAATATACAACAAGTGATGAATGCTTTTATCGTAAAAGGTACAATCCTTTGTGCCGGTCAGGAAATAGCCAGTGCAGAATATAAAATTTTCTTACAGGAAAACTAAATGAGCACTATGGTCTATCATGTTTCTGATGCAATCATAAGCCCATTGGGTTTTGACAGCCAAACAACATTTACAGCAGTCGCTCAAGGAGCAACGGCCCTGCGCGCTCATCTTTTCCCCGATGGACAAACCGCAATGGCAGCTAAGCTGGACACGCTGCAGGAAGCCTTGCTGTCTGCAATGGTTACCCAGGAGCAGTACAGCAAGTTTGAACGCCTCTGTATTGTAGCCACGCAACAAGCCTTAGCGCAAACAGATGTAGACATTACGGACAAGGAAACCCTAATCATCCTTTCCACCACAAAAGGAAATATTGAGTGGATCAATCACGAAGAAAAAAAAGAATTATTACCCTTACATATTTCCGCTCAAAGGATTGCGGCTTTTTTTAAGCACCCCAATCCCGTGCAATGTGTTTCTGTTGCCTGTATTTCGGGTGTGGCCGCGCAAATTATGGCAAAGCGCCTGCTGCAAGTAAAGCGATACCGCCATGCCGTTATTATTGGCTGCGATATCGTAAGTGACTTTGTACGGGCAGGATTCAGTTCCTTTCAGGCATTGTCTCCGGAACAATGCATACCCTTTGATGCAGCGCGTAAAGGACTTAACCTCGGTGAAGCTGCTGCTTGCTTAATCCTGAGTCGCGAAGCTTCCCTTGCCTCCGAAACAGCCGTGCTCGGCGGCGGGTCAATTAGTAATGATGCCAATCACCTTTCGGGGCCTTCCAAAACGGGCGCTGAACTGGCACTTGCCATCACCAAAAGTATGAAAGAAGCCGGCACAAACCCGACCGATATCGGATTTGTATCGGCACATGGCACCGCAACAAATTATAACGATGAGATGGAAGCAAAAGCCATTTCTTTAGCCAGCTTACAAAATACTCCGGTAAACAGCCTCAAATGCTATTTCGGACATACCTTAGGTGCCTCCGGTTTACTGGAAAGCATTATCAGCCTAAAAGCTATGGAGGAAAATGTACTTTTGCCTATATTGCATTTTGGTCATAGCAATACCAGTGTACCCATAAACATTATTTCAAAAAAAGAACAGCAAACTATTGACCATTTCGTCAAAACAGCGGCCGGGTTCGGTGGTTGTAATGCGGCAGTAGTTTGGTCAAAAATACCATCATGATGATATCCAATATTAAAGAAATCATTCAGCGCTCTATAGCGGTAAAACAAGAGATCCTTAGTGACGATACCTTATTGGCACAAGTACAATCCTTAACAGAAAAAATCGTAACAACCTTTCAGAATGGCGGAAAAGTGCTGTTTTGTGGTAATGGTGGCAGTGCAGCAGATGCACAGCACCTTGCCGCAGAATTTTCCGGCAGGTTTTACACCGATCGCGACCCATTACCGAGTGAGGCGCTTCATTGCAATACCTCTTACCTGACGGCCGTAGCCAATGATTATGGTTACGAATTCGTATACAGCCGCCTGCTAAAAGGAATGGGCAAACCCGGAGATATTTTAGTAGGGCTCAGCACATCGGGCAATTCTGCAAACATCCTGAAAGCATTTGAACAGGCGCGTTCAATGGGTATCACTACAGTGGCCTTTACGGGTGCAACGGGTGGCCAAATGAAGGACTTGGCTGATATCCTGATCAATATCCCATCTGAGGACACACCGCGCATACAAGAAAGCCACATCACGTTGGGTCATATTACCTGCGAACTGGTAGAACGTCATTTATTTTCAAAATAAACCCACCCGATGGAATGTATCATCTTAGCCGGAGGCTTTGGCACCCGGTTGCAACATATCGTATCGGATGTACCGAAATGCCTGGCCCCGATCAATGACAAGCCTTTTTTGGCCTACCTTATGGCTTATCTCGAAGCCCAGCATTGCGATCACGTGATCCTGTCTTTGGGTTATAAACATGAGTTGGTACTGGAATGGTTAAAGACAAAAGCCTTTACCTTTAAGGTAACCTGGGTGATTGAGCAGGAGCCTTTAGGCACAGGAGGGGGCATTAAGAAAGCCATGCAAAAATGTAAAACAAATCAGTGTTTTGTCGTTAATGGAGATACCTTATTCAATATTCCCTTTGCACAATTACTTGCGGCTAATGAAGCGAGCGCCAAAGCGGTGATCGGACTGAAACCAATGAACGATTTTGAGCGGTATGGCACCGTTATTTTAGATGATCAAGCGTACATTTCTAAGTTTGAAGAAAAAAAGCCTTGCACCAGCGGTTTAATTAATGGTGGTGTGTATTTACTGAATAATGTACCTCAAATATTTGAACACTTACCGAAACAGTTCTCTCTGGAGCAGGATTTTTTCGAGATAGAAGCCACAGCACAAAGCCTCAAAGGTTGTATTGCTGATGATTATTTTATCGACATCGGCGTAGAGGAAGATTATTACAGGGCACAAAAAGAAATTAAATGAAGGTATTATTCTTAGATAGGGACGGTGTTATTAATGTAGAGAAAGACGGCAGTTATATTTTCAAACCCTCGGAAGTAAGTTTTTATGAGGGTGCTTTAGAAGCGATCTGCCATGCCAGGCAATATTTTGACCTTACCCTTGTCGTCACCAACCAAAGGGGCATCGGGAAAGGCTTAATGACGGAGCCCGACCTCCATGAGATACACCAATATATCAATAGTGAACTCGAAAAACACGGCGGCCGCATAGACGGATTTTATTTTGCTCCTGCATTAGCTTCTGACGATGCCTTCCGTAAACCTAATACAGGTATGGCCTTACAGGCACAAAAGGATTATCCGGCGATCGATTTTTCGGCTTCTGTAATGGTCGGTAATAATTTCAGTGATATGAAGTTTGGAAAAGCCATGGGGATGAAAACCGTATTTCTGCATACAACACAGGAACAGCAGGCATTGCCAAATGAATGGATCGATGCCCAGTTTGACAGTCTTGCAGCCTGGAGCAACAGCTTATAAAGCAACAGTTTATATAAAAAGAGCGACGAATAATATATTCGTCGCTCTTTTTATAAATGGGTATTCTAATACAATTATGGTCTCCATTTCTTATCGGCGAAACGATCGCTGATCACTAATTCTTTGCTTCCCGGAGTATATTTATAAAAACCTTCTCCTGATTTTGCACCCAGGTAACCTGCCTGTACCATATTGGCCAGTAAGGTAGCCGGAGCATATTTTTGATTACCAAAGCCCATGTGTAACACGTTCATGATAGACAAACAGGTATCCAAACCAATAAAGTCAGCCAACTGCAAAGGTCCCATTGGATGTGCCATACCTAATTTCATGATCGTATCGATCTCTTCCACACCGGCAACACCTTCTTGTAAACTGGAAATGGCCTCGTTAATCATAGGCATTAAAATACGATTTGCAATAAAGCCCGGATAGTCATTAACCACACAAGGTACTTTACCGATATGTTCTGTAAGGTCATAAATAACCTTCGTTACACTTTTATCAGTCGCATATCCGGCAATGATCTCTACCAATTTCATTACAGGAACCGGATTCATAAAGTGCATACCCACTACTTGTGCAGGTCTTGTTGTATGAGATGCAATTCTCGTAATAGAAATAGAAGAAGTATTGGTAGCAAGAATCGCGTGTGCCGGAGCCAAACGATCTATATCCTGGAAGATTCTCATTTTAAGATCAATATTCTCCGTAGCAGCTTCAATAACCAAATCAGCACCTTTAAGGCCTTCTGCCAAATCGGTATAAGTAGCGATTTTCGCTAAAGCGGCCGATTTCTGATCTTCGGTAAGGCTACCTTTAGTCACCTGACGATCCATATTCTTGCTTACATTGGCCAATGCTTTATCTAAAGCAGTCTGCGCAATATCAATCATATGTACATCGTAACCGTTTTGTGCAAATACATGCACGATGCCATTACCCATTGTACCGGCACCAATTACAGATACCGTCTTAATTTGTTGGATACTGCTGATTACCGTATCGGCTTCCACAGTTTCCTTCGTTAATATTTCTGACATTGTTAATTTTTTTAAAACACACAAAAATACAACAATTCCGTAATGTATGGATCAACCCTGCTATAATATCCCGTTAAAATATTGAGGCGTATAAACCATCAAATAATTTTTATCTTCGCAGCCGAATATTATCGCTGTTTATGCCACAATCTCATTTAAAATTAGGAACCCTAACCGAAAATAAATTTTTACGTTCACTGGCCAATATTGTATCCATCATCTGTCATCCGGTGTTTATGCCGGTAATCCTGACGTTTGTGTTGTATGGTATTAACCGGACCAGTTTCGGCAATATTCCTAAAAATACGCTTTATGAATGGTTGGCCATCCTTGCCCTGAACACCATCTTTTTCCCTTTGGTGACCATCTTCCTGCTGAAACGGTTAAATTTCATTGAAAGTATTAAGTTAAAAACCTCCAAAGACCGGATCATACCCTTGATCGCCACCATGATCTTCTACTTCTGGGCGTATATGGTCTTTAAAAATTTCAAACCACCCGTTGTCGCACCACCTATTTTGAAAATATTCCTTTTGGGTAACTTTTGGGGTATTATTGCCATTTTTATGGTCAATATTTTCAAAAAAGTGAGCATGCATGCCGCTGCAGCCGGCGGTATGATCGGTATCCTGATTATCACCATGATTATAAGCCGTGTCAATATCTTTATGCCCCTGATGATTTCGATTTTAATTGCCGGCATCATTGGTTCTTCCAGATTGGTATTACGCGCGCACACCAATGGTGAAATCGGCTTGGGCTATCTATTGGGTATCCTGGCACAGCTGGCCTCCTATTTCTACATTACCAAGTTGATCAACATTTTTGATTAATCAGGCTCAATATATTCATAAGAAAGGGGTTGTTCTTGTTTAGAACAACCCCTTTCTTATGAATAATCAATTATCATATATGCTTAGCGCCTACCCACTTTATATCCGCTTAGCGCAAAATAAAGGATAAAGAGATAAGCCGGAATCATCATATAATATGCGCTTTGGAGCGTAGCCGTTTCCGATATCCTGCCATAAAGAGGCGGCAATACTGCTCCGCCTACAATAGCCATGATCAATAAAGCAGAGCCCATTTTAGTGTATTTACCCAGGCCTTCAATAGCCATAGGGAATATCGCCGGCCACATCACCGAATTAGAAAACCCAAGTAATGCAAAATACCATACTGCCGGATGTGTGGGCACATTAAAGGTATGGCCAGCCAAAACATAGGTTTTAAAATCAGGTGCAGCTGTGGTAACCACAGACAGTACAACCAGGATCATACTCAGTATCGTCGCAATAACCAAGGCATTGCGTTGCGAAATATATTTGGGAATCGCCGTAATGCCAACTCCGTAACCGACCAGTAAAGCATAACCTGTATAGGTTGCAAAATGCTTGGCGGTATCCATAGAATAGCCAAGGTATTTTCCAAAGCCCGTAAAGGTATCATAACTGATCACCTCAACCCCTACATACAGAAATAAAGCAATAACCCCAATGACTAAATGCGGAAACTGCAATACACTTGTTTTCGGCGTATCGGCTAAGGCCTTCGCATCTGTTATTGTTTCCTCATCAGCAATTTCGGGTAGTTTTACAAAAAACAGCAATAAACCTATGGTCGCAAAAGCCACCGCAATCCAGGTATAAGGCATGATTACTTTGTGTGCCAAGGTATTTAAGGCCTGCTCCTTCGTTGCTGCATCCATCACTTTAAGACTCGCTTCAAAGGCATCACTGTCCTTAAGAATAATACTTCCTAATGCATACACGGCCAAAATACCGGCTACTTTATTACAAACACCCATGATACTAATGCGCCGGGCAGCACTCTCTTTAGGCCCCAAAGCCGCCGCATAAGGGTTGGAAGCAGTTTGTAATAAAGCCAATCCCGTACCGATAATAAATAGACCGGTTAAGAAGACGGGAAAGCTTCTGGCATTGGCCGCGGGAATGAAAATAATCGCGCCCAAAGCCATAACGAACAGCCCTAAGGACATTCCTTTCTTAAAGCCCGTAGCCTTCAAAACATAAGAAGAAGGGATGGCCATTACGAAATAGGCGGCAAAAAAAGCAGAGGCCACATAATAAGATTGGGTAGTGGTCAGCTGGCAGGCAATTTTCAGATATGGAATCAATTGGCTGTTGGCCCAGGTAATGAAACCGAAGATAAAAAACAGCACGCCGATAATTAATAAGGCAAATCCGTAATTATTTTTATTATTATCCTGCATTTATATATAATTTTGGCGACTAAAGTACAATTATTGTTGTTAATTTAAGATATGAGCCATAAAAAATATGCCATCGGAGTCGATATGGGTGGCACCTATACCAAATTCGGGCTTGTAGATGATCAGGGAACAATCACCAGAGCGCAGCAGATCCGAACGGATAGCTACAGAAGCCCTGAAGATTTCGTTGCAGCACTAAGCCTTCATTTACAGTCTATTGTTGATTATCACGATCAGGATCACACCATTACCGGTATCGGTATTGGTGCCCCTAATGCCAATTATCATACGGGTACTATAGACCGTGCGGCCAACCTACCCTGGCGTACGTATATTCCGCTTCGGGATATGGTTGCCTCCGCAATGAATATAAAAACGGTGATTACGAATGATGCAAAAGCGGCTGCCCTTGGTGAGATGCAATTTGGCGTAGCCAAAGGCATGAAAGATTTTATTGTAGTGACGTTGGGTACCGGTATTGGCAGTGGTATCGTGAGTAATGGACAATTGATCTATGGCCACGATGGCATGGCAGGTGAAGTCGGACATATTATCGCCAAACCCAATGGCCGTCCCTGTGGCTGTGGTCGTAAAGGCTGTCTTGAAACGTATGCATCGGCAACCGGGATCCTCAACACGGCACAAAAAATTATGTTGGCCAATAACCTCGTTCCTTTTGAAAATTCGCAGGCCATAACCGATGCCGCCATGATGGGCAATCCAATGGCCCTGGAGATATTTAACCAAACCGGAAAAGTACTGGGAAAAGTATTGGCTCATGTACATACCGTAATCTCACCGGAAGCCATCATCTTTTTTGGTGGCCTTGCCAACGCCAGGGATTATCTGTTAGTACCTACGCAAAAAGCTTTTGAAGAAGAATTACTCTTTGTCTACAAAGAGCGAAAACCCCAATTTCTGATCTCTGCGCTGCAACATAGAAACGCCGCTATATTGGGTGCTGCAGCCTTAGTTTTTTAACCCATTTATACTCAAAAGGATTATCTTTGCCCATTATGTCATCCGTTCTCATCAAAAACATTCAGGTTGCGGACCCAACCTCCGCATACAACGGCAAAAATGTAGATATTTTTATTGAAAAAGGTATCGTAAAACAGATAGGAAAATCACTATCGGTACAAGCAAAAGACATTATACAAGGTAAAGGCAAGTTTATTGCTCCGGGCTGGATCAGCCTGATGACAGACTTTGCAGAGCCTGGTTTTGAACATAGAGAAACGATTGATACCGGTTTACAAGCCGCTGCCAACGGTGGCTTTACACAAGTAATCGTTCTACCCAACACACAACCCACTATGGCCACCAAAAGTGTGGTCGCATTTGTACAACAAAAGGCTAAAGGTCATCCCGTAGGCATCCATGTTTTAGGAGCAGTGTCACAAAATATAGAAGGGAAGAATCTTGCTGAAATGATGGAAATGTACCATTCCGGAGCGATTGCTTTTTCGGATGGCTGGAAACCTATTCAGAATGCCGGTTTAATGCAAAAGGCATTAGAATATGTAAAAGCTTTTGAGGGAACAGTGGTTCAGATTCCTGTTTTGGCCGAGTTATCGGATGGTTTGATGAATGAGGGGCCTAATTCGGTACAGTTCGGAATGCCCGGCATCCCTGTAATTGCAGAAACCTTAATGGTACATCGCGATATAGAGCTGGCCAGGTATACACAATCTAAACTGCACCTTTCCGGAATCAGCACGGCAGAAAGCCTGAACCTGATTAAAAAAGCAAAAAAAGATGGCGTACAGGTAACCTGCTCTGTAGCGCCTTATCACTTACTATATACTGACGATATCCTGGCTACCTACGACAGCTTGTATAAGGTAAACCCTCCCCTGAGGACGGAAAAAGACCGCAAAGCCCTGCTCAAAGGATTGGAAGAAGGCACTATAGATGCCATCGCTACGCATCATAAGCCGCAAGACTGGGATGCTAAAGTAAAAGAATTTGAATACACCCAATCCGGCATGGCCACCTTGGAAAGCTGCTGGCCTATGCTGGTTAAAGCGGCACCAAATGTAAGCGCCGAAAGATGGGCTGCCCTGTTATCAAACAATATCGCCGGTATATTCGGATTGCCCATACACAGCATTGAAGAAGGTACTGCTGCCCGGTACACGATATTTGACTTCACTACAGAATGGACTTTAACCACCGGAAACAAAGCAACAATGGCTTATAATACGCCTTTGTTGAATGAACCCGTAAAAGGAAAAGCTGTAATATTATAAAAACAATGAAACAAAAAAGTACCGCATTCGGAATCAAAGCAGGCCTTATTATTGCTGCATTATATGTACTCTTACTTTGGATAAAATTTACCTTTTTAAGTTATAATCCTTTCGTATTTTATCTGGGAGGCTTTATCTCTTATTTCCTGATTATTGCTGCGCTCATCATCGCTGCAGTACAGAAAAGAAACCAGCAGGGTGGATATGCAGAAATTAAAGACTTGTTTCAACCTATCTTTATTGCTATCATTTTTGCGGAGATCGCCTATTTATTATTTACTTATTTTTACCTCAACTATATTAACCCTACGTTCTTCCAAACGTATGAACAGGCCATGGATGCTTTTGCGCACAAAAACAAAATGAGTGCAGAAAAAATACAGGCTCAGGTAAATATGGTACGGGCACAAGCACAATCCAGCAAAGATTTTTGGGGTCTGGCCAAAGGCATTCTGGCCAGGTGGATCGTTATTGATAGTATTTTCGGATTGATGATTGCCTTTTTATTTAGAAAGAAAACGCCGCAACAGTTAATGGACATGCGTGTTTTGGATCAAAAATTTTAAACCCTGAAAAGCGTGTTAGACCTATCTGTAGTAATACCATTATTGAATGAAGAAGAATCGCTGCCCGAACTGGCGGCGTGGATTGCGCGCGTAGCGCAGGAGCATCATTACACTTACGAAATTGTATTTGTAGATGATGGTAGTACGGACTCCAGCTGGGAGGTGATCCAACAACTAAGCCAGACCAATCGCAATATAAAGGGCATAAAATTCCAGCGTAATTATGGGAAAAGTGCTGCTTTAAACGAAGGGTTTAAAGCAACCAGCGGCGAGGTGGTGATTACGATGGATGCTGATCTTCAGGATAGCCCGGATGAAATTCCGGAGTTTATGGAGATGATCAGAAATCAAAAGTATAACCTGGTGAGCGGATGGAAGAAAAAGCGTTTTGATAATAAATTGACCAAAAACCTGCCTTCTAAATTTTTCAATGGGGTGACCAGCAAAATGTCCGGTATTAAACTCAATGACTTTAACTGCGGCCTTAAAGCATATAATTATAAGGTCATAAAAAGTATAGAAATATACGGAGAAATGCACCGTTACATTCCTGTGTTGGCCAAAAATGCCGGCTTTCATAATATTGGAGAAAAAGTGGTGCAGCATCAGGCACGAAAATACGGGGTTTCTAAATTTGGATGGAACCGTTTCGTAAACGGTTTCCTTGATTTACTAACCGTACAGTTCATCGGTAAATTTGCTAAGCGACCGATGCACTTCTTTGGGCTTCTTGGTGCCATTTTGTTTTTCATCGGTTTCTTGTTTGTCTCCTATATGTCGATATGCAAGTTTATCTGGTGGGAAAATTATGCAGTGTCCAACAGGCCTCCGTTTTATATTTCATTAACCTTTATTATCATGGGTACGATGTTCTTTTTGTCCGGCTATCTGGCAGAACTGATTGTCCGTAATGCACCCGAGCGTAATCACTATTATATTGACGAAAAATTAGGACTATAAGCTCCTGTGAGATGGCTATATTTGCCAATACTCCAAAATAAACCCGTTATGGCACAAAAAAGGTTAGCAATATTAGGTTCTACCGGTTCTATCGGAACACAGGCTTTAGAAATTGTGGATGCCCATCCGCAACTCTTTGCTGTGGAAATATTAAGTGCCCATACGAACAGTAAACTAATTATCGAGCAGGCGATCAAATACAAGCCGAATGCGGTTGTGATTACCGATGCGAAAGCATATGCATTGGTCAAACAAGCTTTAGACCATAGTGATATAAAAGTATTTGAAGGCCATCAGGCACTCAATGAGGTGGTACAATGGGATACGGTGGACTTTGTTTTAGCTGCTATTGTAGGCTATGCAGGGCTGCACTCTACCCTATCAGCCATCCGGGCCGGTAAAACGATAGGCCTTGCCAATAAAGAAACCCTGGTGGTAGCCGGAGCGCTTGTTATGCAACTTGCTGCTGAAAAGAATGTCTCCATTATCCCGGTGGACAGTGAGCATTCTGCTATTTTCCAATGTTTGGTCGGCGAGCGTGTAGACAGTATCGAAAAAATCATTCTTACGGCCAGCGGTGGCCCGTTCTTAGGCAAAAAACCTAATTTCCTGGTGAATGTAAAGAAGGCCCATGCCCTACAACACCCCAACTGGACAATGGGTGCCAAAATATCTATAGACTCCGCTACTTTAATGAATAAAGGGCTGGAAATGATTGAAGCAAAATGGTTGTTTGGCTTAAAGAATGAGCAAATCGAAGTAGTGGTACACCCACAATCAATTATCCATTCTTTAGTACAATTTAACGATGGCTCACTCAAAGCGCAAATGGGCCTGCCGGATATGAAACTCCCGATACAATACGCCTTGGGCTTTCCCAAACGTATTGCGAATGATTTTCCGCGGTTTCTTTTCAAAAACTACAATACCCTTACGTTTGAAGATCCTGATGTAAAAACCTTCCGGAATTTACAGTTAGCCACACAGGCGATGCATAAAAGTGGCAATATGCCTTGCGTATTAAATGCAGCCAATGAAGTAGTGGTTACCGCTTTTATCAATAATAAAGTAGGCTTCCTTGAGATGAGTGATATTATTGAACAAACAATGGAGCAATTACCTTTTATCGAAAACCCCAATATAGAAGAATTAATCGCTTCTGATCTTGAAGCGCGGCTGTTTGCAGAACAACTGCTTCAAAATAATGACTACTAACTAAGCCCTATTTATAAACACAAATTACCAGATAACATTTCCTCATGAGCGGACTTTGGGTGCAGATTGCACAATTTTTCGTGGCGCTTTCCCTCTTAATCGTATTACACGAGGGCGGCCACTTTTTCTTTGCGAGATTATTTAAAACGCGTGTAGAAAAATTTTACCTCTTCTTCGATTTCCTATTCCCTTTTAGTAATGTCCTGCCCTTCTCTCTTTGGAAAAAGAAAAAAGGCGATACGGAATATGGCATTGGCTGGTTTCCCCTGGGCGGTTATGTAAAAATTGCCGGTATGGTAGATGAGAGTATGGATAAGGAGCAGATGGCCAAGCCACCGGAACCTTGGGAATTCAGAAGTAAAAAACCGTGGCAACGCCTGCTCATCATGCTAGGCGGTATTATTGTCAATATCCTTACGGCTTTCCTGATCTATGCAATGATTCTGTTTGTATGGGGTGAAAAGAAGCTCCCGATGTCGGAATTGAGAAATGGTATTGAAGTAGCGGATAGCTTAGCTTATCAATTAGGCTTTAAAGATGGCGATATCATTAAAAAAGTAAACAGCGAGGACCTGGTTTATTATAATGACCTGATGCCAAAAATGCTGTATGCGCAAACGGTTACAGTAAGCCGTAGTGGTAAGGATACAACCTTTGGGCTTCCGGTTAATTTTGTAGAGCAGCTGGTTGATAATAAAAGCAAAATGTTGTTTGCAGTACCTTTTCCTGCAGCAATCAAGGAGGTGACTCCCGATAAAAATGCAGCAAAGGCAGGTTTACTAGCCCAGGACAAGATTCTTAGTGTAGCCGGCACGCCTACCCACACGGTTATCGAGTTCAAAAAAGCATTACAATTACATAAAGGCAATATCGTTCCGATAAGCGTGGAAAGAAAGGGGACGATTACCTCCTTAAATACGGCGATTGCTGCCGATGGTACCATCGGTATTGAATTAAACTTACCTTCCAATAATGAGGAGCTTGCTAAAATGAGCAATCTCAAAATGGAAGTCAAAAAATACGGTTTCTTTGAAGCCATTCCGGCAGGCATGGTAATGGCCAAAAACAAAATCGGCGATTACTTGGGTCAGTTTAAATTGATCTTCAATCCTAAAACCGGTGCTTATAAAGGTGTGGGCGGTTTTGATTCCATGCGTAAAATATTCCCGGAAGAATGGCACTGGCAGTCATTCTGGAACATCACAGCCTTTATTTCCCTGGCGCTGGCCATTATGAATTTATTGCCGATTCCGGGACTGGATGGAGGTTATGTAATGTTTACCCTTTGGGAGATGATTACCGGCCGAAAACCTAATGAGAAATTCCTGGAAATCGTTACGACGATCGGGCTGGTACTGTTGCTGATCCTTATGGTTGCAGTAAACGCAAACGATATACTCAAGTATTTCAAATAAATGATCCTTAAACTGTTTTAGAAAAGGTAGCCTGTACAGGCTACCTTTTTATATTTACGCATTCTTACATGGGAATTGACTATTTTTGCAGTCCCTAAAATTCTTGGCATTGAATACAGTATTGGCATTAATCAAAAAAGACATACTGCTGGAATGGCGGCAAAAACACACTTTCTTTAGCGTGTTATTATATGTGAGCTGTACCGTATTTGTAATCTACATGATGGCGGCACAACCGGAAACAAAGGTGTGGAATGCCCTCTTCTGGATCGCAGAACTTTTTGTTACGGTGAATACCGTTGCGAAGAGTTTTCTACAGGAAAACACAGCGCGCAACCGATATTATTTTACGATCGTACCTCCGGTTAAATACCTATTGGCCAAAATGATCTACAGCATCATTTTAATGCTTGTTATTTCACTTTTATCACTTGGGCTGTTTAATATCCTTCTGGGCTACAAACTGCTTCGTCCGGGTATGTTTATTGCAGTAGTTTGCTTAGGGGCCAGTTGTCTTTCCGTCTTGTTTACCTTTCTATCGGCCATCGCAGCACAAGCCAAGCAGAATGCAGCATTAATGGCTATTATGGGCTTCCCTATTGCGATTGTGATGTTGATGATGTTGAGTAAACTGGCAAATGCGGCCTTATCGAATGTTTTACAGGAAGGCTGGGGAACGCTTATCGCTGTTATGGCCGGTATGAATTTCCTGATCTTAGGGATTGGCGTTATCCTTTTCCCTTTCTTATGGAAAGAGTAAAGAATTATTGTCTCTTGCTATTTTAGACCCCTCCTATCGTCGGAATGACAAATAAAATGTATGGTTTCATTCTATAATTAGGTAGCTATCCTGGTTATTAGAAATTTTTTATTTGCCAGAAGCAATAGTCAACAAAATGCACAAAGATGCTTTTATTTCCGACATGCACATCATCAATTAAATGATATAAAAAAGGGCTGTGAATATGATTCACAGCCCTTTTTCGTGCATTGACGAATTAATATCTTAGAATGCAAAACCTAATCTAACACCAGTAACGATACCAGGTGTAAAAGCAGATTCTTTACCTGTAGACTTGCTTGTAACAGTCGTAGTTACATTGTTCAATGTTTGCGTAGTTTCAGTTTCTCCAAATTTAGTAGAAGAATATCCTAAACCAGCTTCAACACCTAAGTATACATTTTTAGCGATGTAGTAATCAGCACCAACTACTGCACGGAAACCTAAAGTTGTGTTGTTCAAATTTTTAGATTCAAACGTGTAGTTATTCAAGTAAGTAATACCTGATGTTGCATTTTCACCATTGCTATGGTTGCTTGTGTTACCAACAATGAAATCGGCAGCTACATAAGGAGATAATCTTCTTGTACCGGCAAAGTGTTTTTCTACACCGATGTTGAATAATACTGTTGTATTACGTGTTTTTACGAATCCTTCTTCAGAACCAGTACCGTAAGCAAAAGTTTTAGAAGATTCGTTAGCGATGTTAGCACCTAATCTGATAGCTAAATCATCTTTTACGAAATAACGGAAACGTAACATACCTGCATTGTTGTTCAGGTTTAAAGCCGTGTTGCCTAAGCCACCTGCAATACCTAATTCAGAAGTTACATTACCAGCGTGAGGTTTGAATGCTTCCATTTCGCCACGCTCAGCGCCCATCGCTCTGTAACGTTTTGCATCACGACCGGAATACATACCTCTTTCTGATTCTTGTGCGTTTGCGGCTAATGTAAATACAGTTAAGCCAACAATTGTCATTAATTTTTTCATGAAATCAATTATTATAATGAATTTTAAAAGTGGTGCAAGTTACTGATTAATGCCAATACTTTGACACTTTTTGACTATTTGTCGAAATAAATTATTGTTAAATCAGAAACAAGCTGTTTAGCACAACTACTTGAAAAGCATAACTTTCATTGCGTTTTTCAAGTAGTTCTACCTGGAATAATCGAGTGGATTCCCTTATTGCTTTACGATTCGCTCTATGATAGATTTTTGTCCATAGATTAATTGGATAAAGTATACACCGGCCGGGGCATCTGAAAGATCGAAAGCCCATTCCGTACCGGTTACTTTTGTTTTTTGTATCACTTTACCGGCAACAGAACTAATCGTAATGGCTGCATCCTGCACCGGATTATTGCATTGCATCTTGAATATTCCATTTGAAGGATTTGGTATCAGGCTCATCGTAAGTGCCTCGGTTTGCACTGCATTCGCTTTTGCAGCAAATGGCCCTATTACCAACTGAGGACGTATAAAGACATCCTTTGTAAGTTGTTTATTAACACCGCACAGATTCACATCGGCCTTAACCGTTACTGTTTGTCCGAAGCTTCCAGGTGGCAGAAAATTAAAATTTGTATAAAAATAGGTATTGAACATTGTGCCCGAAGTATTGTAAAAATGCGTTTGGCTACTGTGCGAGGAGGACCATTGCGGCAAAGATGCGAAGGAACACGGCCAATTGTAATTAATTGGAGTAGAAGTTACTCCTTGAATATCAAAAAAACCGGCTTCATTCGGAAGCAGGGTATTTGGCCCATAGATCATCATATCGGGTGTCGTTACTGTAGTGGCCACATTATTTGTTGCTATGTTTTGGTTTTGCCATACCGCATGAGCACTCATCGTATTGGGGCCGGCACAAGAGACCGGAGTCAGCGTTATGGAATTAGCGGGCGGTGTAATTTCGATAACACTTGGTGCTGCTGCACCATTATACATCCAGGCATTGCTGGCAGGGTAAAATTTATATTTGCTTACAGTAGCATTAGTAGGATTCTGAACCGTAAAGGTAACGGCATTCTGACTACCACATGATCTTGTTGTTGCAGAAGCACTCAAGGTGAAAGTAGGCGCTTGCGGCGTCACATCAGTGATGGTAATCTTTCTGATTATGATCCATTGAGATGCTGCCGGATCGCTAAAACCAGGAATTGCACTAATAGCCAATGCACCATATCCCTGATTACCTATAGAATAATTGAACTGATGATTCAGAAAGGTATTTGTGAGTATCGGAGCGTTGGTTGCCGACGTGGCGGTAGATATGGAAGCGGCACCATTACACAGCGCGCTCGATCCATTGAAAGAGGCTAGTTCCAAATTTAAAGTAGGCACTTGATTATTTGTTATACCCGCAGCATTAACCGTAACCGTATATTGATGGTTAGGCAAAAAATTATATTGTATTTTGTATTGTGTACCGATAGGCGCACTATTTTGATACGTGCAAAATAAGGTTATCGGACTGTTGGCACTACCATATGTGGGCTGCCCTATGGTAGATTGGTGCACCACGCTATTAATGGTCGTTGGGCTTCCAAAGGCATTACATTGACTAGTACTCCAGGCTTGGTAATCAATTGTCGTGGTCTGTGCTACACATAGCGATGGGGACATTACAGCCACATAAATAAGCGGTTTCAACAAACGGCCAAAGATTGTTTTCATATGCATTTTTTTAAAAGTCAGAAAAGGGCAAATATCTTTAATAATCAGATAAAAACATAGCTTTCAAAAACATTTTTCTCTAAAAAGATAAATAATATTACCATGAAACAAAAAATGCAGGCAATACAATGCCCTGCGAAGCAAACACAATTATTCAGGACAACATTTAGGCAGTAGCTGGGTATTGATTAGTGATAAAAATGAGGGGTGATTATTATTTTTAAATTATAATATTGACTTGAAAACGGGAATACTAATAATAAGTACCATACCAATAATAACCTTTGCCGATATCAATTTCATGCTACATAAAGATTGTTATTATCGGCGCCATCTATGATTAGAGGAAGCTACAAATAATGGACATTTTGAAGCGGAGTGAGCTGTAAAGAGGAGTGACGGATGATACGGGCTTTCTTGTCTATATCATATTTATGAAAGAGACAGAATCATCAGAAGCATTTGTAATAAAACTACTACAAACATAAAATTTTAATGTGAAGTACATTTGCATCTCATAGCAAAAGCATTAATAGGATGTGAAGGCCCCTTTCCAGGGGCTTTATTTATGCCCCTAAGCATCATTGTTTATCAGATAGAGATTCTATGCCCCATGTACTGCAAATCGGCGGCAATTCTAAGCCTTTTTTATGGGCACGAAAGCTTCACAGAAAAAAGTTGAAGTATATTTTAAAAATAATATTTATTTCCTATTTTTGTTAAAAATTATTTTTTATGAAAAAACTATTGAC
Source organism: Taibaiella sp. KBW10 (assembly GCF_003852495.1). Taxonomy (GTDB): domain Bacteria; phylum Bacteroidota; class Bacteroidia; order Chitinophagales; family Chitinophagaceae; genus Edaphocola. The sequence goes on from NZ_QAJI01000001.1 coordinate 567,661, forward strand.
TATCCTAACAGTAGGATTAATTTCCTTAACCAATTTTACTGTCTCTAATGCAGCTTCACTTACTCGGGAATCTTCTGGCGGAAGTCCTGGTCAATCAAAAGCATCGATTTGTACTAATCAAACATGTACTGGTTTAACAGATATGAATTTAGGTTCTAGCATATCAAAATTTGGGAATGCAGATGGTATGGCAATATCTTTTAGTTATAGTTTCTATCCGGGTTTTCAAACAATTTCTCTTGGACCTTCTGACATTGCAGCCATAAATAGTGCAACACCAGGAACATATGTAACATTTATTTTTCCCTCTGAACCATGCTTTAGAGTAAAAATTAAAGTTGGCGCTTCCCCGGGAAATTATCTTTATAATGTTTCCACAATTTGTCTGTAATTAGGTACCTCAACTGTCCTATTAATCTTTAGTGTATATTAAGTAAAGCCCCCGTATCATTATGGGGGCTTTATTATTTAAGCTAAACATGTGCCGATTCTTTGTAATCAAACTACTACACGTTGGAAAAATCTATCTAAAGTACATTTGTCCCTCATAGTAGACACATATAGGATGTGAAGGCCCCTGTCTAGGGGCTTTATTTATTCCCCAATCATCATTGTTTGTTAGACAGCGCTATCTATGCCACATGTACTACAAATCGGCATTTATTCTGTTCCCGTCAGAATTCACCGGCCGCTGCATAGAGACACTTAGCCCTATTGTACCATTATTTGAATTCTGAACTAACTTATTCTTTCTTTGTCGCCACCTGAACTGATAATATGTTCAGACCACATACAAATTTACATACGCATTCACATACAAATGCCAAGATCTTTATAGCTATTTAAGAATAGTAGAGGAGCTTTTGATTATTTGATCATCACAATTGTAACGTAATTATTGGGCATAAAAAAAAGCGCAACTTTCGTTGCGCTTTCCGAGTAGTTCTACCTGGATTCGAACCAAGACAAACAGAACCAAAAACTGTTGTGCTACCATTACACCATAGAACTATCCGTTGTTCCCTTTTGGGAGTGCAAAGATAAAAACTTCATTTTTATTTTCCAAAAGTTTTTAGAAAAAAGTTGGAAAAATTTTTACCAAATGGATTTACAGGGTGCAAAAGCCCGACCAGCGATACGGTGCTCATCATAAAATAATTGCGCGCTTTTTTCACCTAAATAAAATAACAGAAAATATCAACAGATAAATTTTGATAGTATCGAAATTGCTGTAGTTGTATTAAGAGATTATTGTGGCCACAATATCCTTGCAGCAATCCGTTACTGAATCTATATTATAGCATTCTGTACGTCCCCTTGTCGTGCAAAAACCCGGAATATATATTTCCTTGCAGCCGGATACCCTGTTCAAACCATTACGATCGTTTCAATGGATTAGCAGACTACATTATCTTCTTATTATATATCACATAATATATAAATTAATGAAAATTAGTATTATATTTATACTATAATCTTTTTTCATGAAAAAACTCATTACAACATCACTACTTTTATCTTCAGCATTTTTACTGCACACCAATGAGGCTACCGCCCAGGTAGGTGTGGGAACGACTACGCCGCATGCTTCTGCTATGATGGATATTACCGCAACTGGCAAAGGTTTATTGATTCCCCGCATGACGCAGGCCAATCGTCCAGGATCCCCGACTACCGGCTTACTCATTTACCAGACCGACAATACACCCGGATTCTATGTGTATAATGGCACGGCCTGGACAGCAGTTACCAGTGCTGCATCCAGCCAGACGCCAATGGTTATCACCACCCGTGCGACATCACCCTATGTGGCGGGCAATCCGGCAATAGGCCCATTCTTCTTCAGCCCGGTATCTTATCAGACACCTCAGGCAAATCTTCACGAATCCAATACATCGGGGGCATCTTTAAACGGCACCACCGGTGCCACGAGCTTTATCGTACCTGCCGCATGTACGATTACCAAATTACGCTTAACCGCAAGGGTGATACCCGGTGGTGTTGCAACCGGTAATGCGAATGTAACGACTGTTACACTATTCAAGAACGGGGTAACGACCAATTTATTCGCGCAAATAACCAATCCTGTTGCCGTTGGTTCCTCCGCTACCAATCTGGCTACCGGTTCGGTTTCGTTAGCGGCGGGAGATGCTATCTCTTATCAATATACACAAACGAACCAGGAGCCAACGAATAGTTACACTATTGTATTAGAAGGGCAATAATCACGAAAATACATAACCATGAAAAAATTTATAATCTTACTTTGCCTTGCCGGTATTAGTGCATCGGGGCATGCGCAGTTGAGTATCGGATCTGCCGGCAGCCTGACCATTACGTCTGCGACAAGCTTCTATATCGAGGGACTGACCTTAAGCCCCTCGGCCAACCTCACCTTGCAGAATACCACAATTAATGTGTCTGCCACACCGGTCGCTATAGGAAGTGGCAATAGTATTGCCAGTGTGTATACTATTACTCCCGCACTGAGCTTTTCGGGAGCTATTGGTATTCGTTATACTGCAGGCCAGCTAAATAGCAACCAGGAAAATACGCTATCTATGGTTAAATCGGGAGCAACCAGCACATTTACTTCCGTACCCAGTAATACAGGCGGTACAGGTAGCTATTATGTAATGGCTTCCGGCCTGAGTAATGTACTGCTCAACAAAATAACGGCGACCAGCACCGCCGTGCCGTTACCCATTCATTACCAGAATATGCAAATAATCAATGCTTCTTCCTGCACCATGCAATTGAGCTGGCAAGCTGATGGCGCTAAGGCTTCTGATTTCAATATCGAACGCAGTGAGGATGGCAAGAATTTTCAGGAATTACCGGCCAGTGTATCACAGTCTGACAGAGATTTTAAGGCTATTGATCGGCAACCCTTACCCGGCCGGAATTTTTATCGCTTAGCGATTCGGGAAGCCGGTAGCCCGGTTTATTATAGTACTGTCCTTTCGGAAAACAATTCTTGCACGCAGAATCAGGCATTGATGATTTATCCTAATCCCGCAAAAGGAATGGCCACCCTATCTTTAGCGAATACTCCTTCCGAGCAGGTTACGATTAAGCTTACCGATTTGAGTGGCAAAGTGATCCGGAGCTTCCAAACGACCAAACAGGTTAGCATGCTACAATTTCAGGGTATTATACCGGGACATTATCTACTGCAGGTACAAAACGGCACTACAATACAAAACACGCCGATCATCTTACTGTAGGCCTACTAAATCGTTCTAAAAGATTTACTATAACAGAAAAGCACTCTNNAGAGTGCTTTTCTGTTATAGTACCTATATTAATCTTCCGCATAGCAGAAACAATCGTTTGTTATATGCGTATGCCAAATAAAATTACCAGATGAATTTATAGAGTACAAAAAGTAAGCCCAGCAAAACGGTTGCGATAATTACCCCTTTTGTGCTCTGATACGCTTTTCTATTTAAGAAATAATAGAAAGGCACCAGGTTCACAATCATGGCCAAGCTGATTGGCTTAGAAGCCGCAGAATAAGTGGGCTCTCCTTTAAAAAGGTTTAAATAAAAGGTCAATCCTACACTATTGTACATCAGAAAATAGACGAGCACCAATCCCAGTATAGAGAAGCCTAAACCGACTAGCAATCCGGCTACGGCATTATCTACGCCTTTCTTCTTTTTAGGTTTGTTAATATCATAAGGACTGTATTGATCCATGGGTTACTTTTTAAAGGTTTATAATTATTTACGTTTCATGTAACGCTCTATCTCATCTACGGTAATCGGAATACCTTTAAACAAATCGATACTGCCATTTTTAGTCAGCCAATAGTTGTTCTCGATGCGGATACCCATCTGTTCTTCTTCTATGTAAATACCCGGTTCTATCGTGAATAACATCCCTTCTTTTACCGGTTCATTACGGGTACCTAGATCATGTACATCCAGGCCCAAATGATGCCCGATACCATGATAGAAATATTTACGGTAGGCCGGATTTTCCGGATCCTGGTTCTTAATATCTGCTTTTGAGATCAGCCCGATTTTCACCAATTGCTTTTCCATCTCTACATTGACCTTTTCCATATAGTCAGCGTAATTGATCTTAGGTTTTAAGATCGAAACACAGTAGTTATGTACATTTAAACAAGCGTTGTACACTTCTGCCTGGCGCTTAGAGAATTTTCCATTGACCGGGATCGTACGGGACATGTCTGCGCAATAATTACCATACTCTGCACCGAAATCCATCAGGATCAATTCTCCGTCTTTACACTCCTGATTGTTCTCTACATAATGCAATACCCTTGCACGGTCGCCGCTGGCCAAAATACAGCCATAAGCGTGGCGCGTAGCACGGTTGCGAATAAACTCATGGGTAATTTCGGCTTCGATTTCCTGTTCGAAAATACCGGGTTTAATAAATTTCATCACCCTTAAGAACGCCTTATGCGTGATATCTACCGCTTCCTGCGTTACGGCAATTTCTTCTTTGGTTTTGATGGCCCGTACTTCCTTCATGATCACCGCAGCCCTTTCATATTTATGTAAAGGATATTGCTGTTGGATCTTTGCGACGAATTGCAAATCTGTTCTTAAAACGTTCCCTCTTCTATCGTTTTCATTCGTATCTAAATACACATATTCTGCATGATGCATCCATACCTGGATCATGGCTTCTATGCTATCTACATATTGCACATTTTTAATCCCTGATAATTCCGTTGCTTCGTCTTTGCGTAAAAGATGTCCGTTCCATTTTTCCAGCAGTTCATTAGGCCTTTGTATCACCAATACTTCTCTGGCCGCCGCATCTTTATTGTCGGGGTAAAGGATGACCATAGTCTGCTCCTGAGTAATCCCGGACAACCAGGTGATATTTGAATTGGCTTTGTAATTATATACAGCATCGCCATTCTCCGCAATCACGGGGTTTGCATTGAAAAGGGCAATACTATTAGGTTTCATCGCTTTTATGAAACGTTCTCTGTTCTTTTTATATAAAGCAGAATTGATGGGTAAATATTTCATTACGTAAACGCTTAAAAATTATTAATACGGTTGTAAAGGTAAGCATTAGCGATTATTTTAAAACAAAAGATTGGGGACATTTTACCCTTCATCGGTCTGTTGAATCGTATTTACTTTCACAGCGAAAAAGCGGCTCCTGTATACAGCCGGTTCTTAAGATAAGCCTTACAATATATTCTTCACAAAATCGTCCAGCTTATCCTGTTCCTGTAAGCCAAATCGCTTTTTTAAACGATAGCGGTTTTTCTTGACGCCCAAAATAGAGATCCCAAGCATATCGGCACATTCCTTATTATCAATATTTAATTTGATGAGCAAGCACTGCCGCTCTTCGGCCGGTGCCATATCGGGAAACTGAGCCCTTAGTTTATTGATAAAACCGGGATGCACTTTATCGAAATGAATCTTAAATTGCCGCCAGTCGTCTTCCGTTAATATTTTAAATTGATACAGTTCGCTCAGGGTTTCCGAATCCTGAACCTGAAGGGTTTGCGCCGTACTCAATTGTACCAGTTTTGTCTCCAGCTCATCAATAAATTTATTTTTTGATATAATGCTTTCGGTAAAATGAAGTAAATCCTTTTCGTTTCCTTCTAATTCGCGCCTGATCTGCTCTATTTCCAGTTTATTCTTCCGGTTACGGCTGTGTTGTAATAGAATAATTAATGCGCCGATACCCGCCGCTACAATAAACAAGAGCAGATAGATGATTTTCCAGGTCGTATTTATCTTTTGCTCATAATTCAATTGCTGAATACGCTGCTGCTTTTGATTCGTCTCATATTTAATATTCAGCTCGTCTATTATTTTTGTCTTGTCTTGGTTGTATAAAGAATCGCTGGACGCTTTATATTGTTGATAATAATCCAGTGCTTTGGCAAATTGCTGCTCTTTTTTGTATATGCTGTACAGCTTTCGACAGGCATTAGACAAGGCGCCCATCTGGCCCTTATTCCGGGCCTCGGTAATCACCCCTTCCAACATTCGCACCGCAGCTTCTGTATGACCGGTCATCCATAAGCAGGTCGCCAGGTTTTGTTTGATAATCGGTAATTGACGGATGTCGCCGGATGCTTCCATCAAGCTCAGTGCCTCTGTAAGGACGGCTTGTGCCTCCTGCCATTTTTCAGATGCCATATAAGGCAAGGACAGATTATTCAGGCTTTCGGCTATATCATGCTGATCCCCTATTTCCCTACGGAGTTGCAGGGAAGATTGTGCAAACTCGATTGCTTGCGGATAGGCTTTAATATTGTAATATAAGGTCGACAAAATCGATTCATTATACGCAATCATAGCCCTGTTCTCGTTTCTTTTATAATATGTCCTGCATTCAAGGGCCGTCTCGATGGCTTTCACATAGTTTTTCTGATAATGATAATCAATGGACAAATCGCTTTTTATACGATATATACTGGCAGAATCTTTTGCGGCTTCATACAGGGCTAAGGCCTTATAGTGGTAGATAACCGCATCTTTGTAGGCTGCTCTGTAGATAAAATTTGTAGCCAGTCCCGAATACACATCCGCCAAATCAGCAGGGCTGTTTATCTTTTGGTATATCGCCGCCGCCGCTTCAAAAAAAAGGGTTGCTGTGTCATATTTCGATAAATAATTATAATAGTATCCTCTTGTTTTTGCCAGTAAGCCTTTTGCAGGCAAACTTCCGGGATTCATACTATCGTAATAAGAGATATGCTGCAACAACAATCCATACTTATTTTCAGCACTCATCGATTGTGCCAGGGCTTCATACAAGCTATCTATAGTCTTTGCATTAAAGGCTTCGATACGGGCATATGTCTTTTCCACATCTGTAGTATCCAATACAAAAGTACCCGGGGCAGGAGAATCCATCGCCTGCTCTTGCTTGCGCTTACAGGCACTCAACCAAAGAATACAAATAAGAATCAGAAAGCGGCTGGCTTGTCTTAACGGCACGTAAAATCGTTTAGAAAAATAATGAGGAGATACAAAAAAAGATAAAAAACAACTGACAATCAACATTATACAAAAATGTCTACCTATCTGTCTCCGCAAAAGTAAACAACTTTTTCATGATTGTCGCCCTTTCTGTAGCCCCCTATATGCCAACCCCTGTAGGCACCCGGGAAGTCTTACCAGCAAACGCTGCAAAGCATAATTTATAATCAATCAAAAAAAATGAAGATGAACAAAATGAGACTCGCTTTATTGTCGCTTGCAATTTCTGCAACGCAAATTTCTTACGCCCAAATCACCAGTCCGGCCCCCTATTGTGCTGCCGGTTATGATGACGGCTTTATGCCCGTGCCCCATTATATCTCCAATGTAAAGCTGGGCGCTTTGAATAATACGAGCGGCACGACACAATACTCTGGTGTACACTATGCCTATTATAACACTGTAACGGCTCCTGCACTGATCAAGGGCAATAGCTATCCTCTTTCGATAACACATGATGGTGGCGTAACGATACACTTTGTAGCAGTGTATATTGATTTTAATCATAATAACAGTTTCGGAGATCCGGGAGAAAGGGTACTGCAACAAACCATTAATAACAACAGTGTAACCAATCCGTCGATGGCCAATATTACGATTCCTGCGACGGCCGCTACCGGCATTACCCGTATGCGCGTTATGGTATTTGAGGATGATGAATACACGTTTGTACCCGGCACTAATGCCACACCCTGTACTGCCGATGCAGGTGGTTCTTTTGACTGGGGAGAAACAGAAGACTATAATGTAAATATTACGGGTAGCAGCACCGGAACAAGCCCTGTCGCTGCTTTTACGGTCAATGCCACAACAGGTAGTACAAATACCATCTTTAGCTTTACCGATAATAGCACAAACAATCCATCGGCCAGAAGCTGGAGCTTTAGCCCCAACAATGTCAGCTATCAGGCTGGCGGCAGCGCGACTACAACAAACCCAAGTGTTTTATTTACAACTGCGGGTGTTTATACCGTAAAACTTAAGGTCAGCAATGCTTCCGGCAGCGACTCTATGATTAAAACAGACTATATAACCGTAAGTGAGCCGAGCGCCTTAAGGGACCTTAGCCTTGCTCCAACAATGATGTCGCATCCTAATCCGGCAAAAGATTATCTCAATATCAATCCGGAGTTCAAAGGATCTGTGATCAGCATCACAGATGTACAGGGAAGAACCTTGTTTAGCACTCCAGCCCTGCAGCATACCAGCATCGATCTCCGCAATATCCCTGCAGGTCTTTATTTTCTGCGTATTATGCAAGAGCAGCATGTTTATGTACAAAAGATATCCATTCAGAAATAAGCATAAATAAAAAAACTTGTCCAAACCACCTGCGGGATGATCAGTTGATCATCCCGCAGGTGGTTTTAAACTATATTGCCATCATCCTATTTAGCTGATAACCGCCTACCGGATGCGTTTTTTATTACTGGACGGCACCCATTTATTTTTACGGCAATCCGGGCAGCTTGTATGGTCTGCCGCTTGCCAGTATTGGGTGTGGCCACAGAAGGTACAGGAATAATGCCCTTCCCGGTCAATTCTGTCGAGGCTTTGATCCAAAGAACCGGGCATAATGGGTAAGCCATATTTCACTTCTTCATCCGGGTAATAGAAAATACTGATGCTTCCGTTTACCTCTACAATGGCCTGTTCAATCTGCCCCAGCTGAGAGACGCTCTGTAATCTTAACTCTGCAAAGAACTCATCTTCTCCCAAAGTTTCTTTTCGAAAATTCTCTATAGAAAAAGCGCCATTCTTAATCAGGCAAATCGGCTTACCCTCTACCATTTGTTCAAATTTCTTGTGCTTCCCGATCAGATAGGTAATGGTGGTGTACATGCCAATGACGAGGGTAAATACGGCTAAAGAAGGCAGGATACCTACATCCTTATAGAACATAGGGTCGCCGGCTGCAGAACCCAGGCCAATGATCACGACGAGTTCAAAAACGGACAATTGTTTCACACCCCGTTTACCCAGAATACGCAGGGCAATCATGATTATGGTAAACATAATGACGGTTCTGAGGGCTGTTTCCCCAAGGAATACCCAGTCTTCTTTTCCCAGCAGGACTTCTTTCCAGCTAAAACTATTTTGCGCTTGCAATAAATGTGGTCGCATAAATTGAAGTTAGGTAAAATATCGATTCAATTCTGAGCGCAGCTTTTTTCTTAAAGAATATAATCCGGTCTTTATTTCGCCTGGATCAACTGCATCATGCCATTAATATGCTTGGCCCCGTATAGTACCAGAATCTTCTTATCGGATGAGGCTTTAATCAAACGGGCTACATGTTCATTCCGATAATCCACGATGACCGGCGTGATATCATTATTTAATTTATCGCAGGGATACATCAGGTTGTCAAAACCAGCCTCAAAATCGCATGGTGTTAGCTTTATCTGGCCATAACGCCTTTCATATTCGGCGATTAATTGCCCTATACGCAGGTCGGCATTCAGATCCGATTTTGTAATCCCAAGATCTTTGTATTCCGGTTGTGTGATAACATCGGGAAAGAATTTTTTCAAAATGGCATAAGTTTGACGGGTAGGTTCAATACCGATCATTTTCCGAAGCTTTAAGCGCAGGGTATCGACAGCATTGGTATCTTTTGCATGTGCCGATCCTTGCAGTTGTTCGTAGTAAACTGTGTAGCCTTGCGATTTGTACTTGTTTACAATATTTTTCACTTCACTATAAAATTCGGGGGTAGAGACGTGAGCCAGAGGGACAAAAGCAACGGTCTTGTTTTTTAAGGTGACCGTTTTTATCTCCGGTGTCTTGGACTTCATGGCTGTTAAGCTCTCCTCAATTTCACTTTTCTTTTCCGGTGGCAGGCTATTGATGGCCATTTTAAACATGGTTTCGACCTGCTCGGGCGACATCTTGCTTAATATAGATAAGGCGGAATCCTGTTCCCGACTCTGGGCAAAGGAGGTGGCCCTTCCGGCAAAAAGAAAGTTGCCAATACAGAGGATAATAAATGCTAAGGGTTTTATACGATACATAATACATAAGGTTTAAGGCCATAATATTATTGAGAAAAAATCAGATAAACCAATGCTTAAGGTTATTTAATGTTAAAGGGTAAGCGCTTAAGCACAAGGGAACCAGAAGTAAGGGATCTCTTCTGTAAATTCTTTCACCACTATTTTATACAAGTGTAGATTTTTTATAGTTAAATTTTTAAATAAAAAAACACCGATGCATGGCAGCACCAGAACCTGAATAAAAATAACACAGATTAAATCAATTATTTGACCTTAGTTATATATAAAACTTTGATTTGTTTATTTGTGATTAAAATTCAATTAATTATCACAAAAGTGAAATATATTTCATTTTTCAACATTTTCCTTATAATTTGCGACATCATTTAAAATCACTTTATACAAAAATTCATGAAAAAACTATCCATTTTCGCCTTACTTATAGCGGGTTTGGCTTTTACAGGTTGCAAGAAAGAATTTGCAACTGAAGAACATCTTCCAATATCGCTGAAGACAATGAGCGGCACAATTACGAATATGCCAACAGTCATTGATGGCATGCTTTATTTTGAAACGGACGATCAGTATTTACAATATGTACAGGGTTTGAAAGATGCCGTTGAAAACAAGGAAGATGATCGGGAAGATGATGAAATATTGAACGAAATTGAAGCATCAATGGGCTTTAATTCATTACGTAAACAAAGGTATACGACATTCAATATTCAAAATCAAACCGGTTGGGGAAAGTATGAAGATATCCCTGAAATGAATGAAATCGATAAAGTTGACCAGAGTATTTTTAACACGAAAAGTGAATATAAGATTGGTAACAAGGTCTATAAAAAAATGAATCATAAATATGACATCGTTGTTGACCTAAGTTCAAATAATGCTGTTGAAATCTTAAATGGCGCGCGCGTTCTAGTGGAAGAAACCGAGCATAAAGGCGACATCACATTAAGCCAAATTAGAAATTTAGATTGGACAAAAAAATCATTAACAATCCTCGATCTGTCAATCAATGGATGGGAAATTACACCAATGGATGAAAACCCTACTCCACTAGCTGAATATGAATTATCTGGGTTTGTACATGAAATGAATGCTTGCGGTGGAACACTAAACCGCATGACCGTTCGTAGCATGACATTAGTGAAAACAGGAACAAGTACGCCATATGCAGCTTACTACACAGTCAACTATGGCGATGGAACACCTGGATTAGTGGATTATCATGCAACGGCTGGAATGTTCGGTGTGGAATATTATGATGAACACCAATATGCAAATGCAGGAACATATACAGTAACCATTTCTGCTAAATTAACGCCAACCGGAGCCATCCTCGCATCTCAAACTTACCAAGTAACAGTTACGAACTCAGGCGTGTGTTCGAAAACAACAAAAGAGAAAGTATACACATATGAAATAGATGCAACACACAAATTACGTTGTACAATTAAATACCGTAATCACTGGGTGTTCTATCGTGGTTGGATTGTAGATGGTACCGCAACAGCAGAGTACTATGTTAAATCTGGTTCAACATGGAAAAATCAAAAAGCAACAACATTAGGCGTAAAAGTGAAATCATATGCTTACAAGAAAGATGAAAACAACTGTATATTATATACAGGTACTGATGCTTCAGGTCTTTGGGTCGAGTCAGATTTAGCCCAAAACAATAAAAAATCAATGACAGTAGGGAGTAAAGGACATGGCCCCGTTGTTAAATATATAACAATCGATGCTTGGTTCCAAGTTACCGTAAACAACGTTATATACAACAAACTGTACACGATGACCGCGTGTGATTAATTAATGTTATTTTGCAAAATAAAAATTGAACCGGAAATGAAAAAAGCTCTTGTATATCTGGGAATATTAGTTGGGAATATTGCAACTGCTCAAACAAACAGCATTGAGGTAAGTGCTACGCCCAAAGTATGGTTAAACAGCCTAGATGTATATAGGGATGACTTCGGTGAAAATGCGCTGTCATCAAAGAATAGGTTAGGTATAAATGCGGATGTTAATCTCAGGAGAACGACAAAAAAGAATTGGACTTATGGATTAGGTATCGGATGGGGACAATATTCCGAAAGACTGAAGATAAGATATAAAGACTTTAGTGTGCTATGGGCAAACGGATCGTACAAGGACAGAAGTATGAACGGAACCTATGCAACTAACATCGGATATCTTTCAGCACAAGTATTTGGTGGTTACATTTTCTCACTACCTTCCACAACAAAAACAACTCGTAAGTTAGGAGTCGAATTAGGTCTAAAAAAAATGTTCTTTCTTCAAGGAGGTAAGGGTCAAATTGCACAAAGACTCTATGTGGATATGAGCAATCCGGCAAGCGACTTTGCTATATTTAAATGGGGATCATTGGGGATGGATCAGTTTTCAGGGCCGATCTTGGCTGAACTTTCCGCAACCTATTACGTCCAAATGAAAAATAGTCCGCATAAGTACTTTGTTGGTCTTGTTTTAAGCGGTTTTCCTGCATTTCAATATCCTTTTTATGATGGAGAAGAATATGATGGAATGTCAACATTGATCGAATATAAACGTGATATGAGTGGCAATAGAACCTATGCAAAAAAAGGTGAAAGTACATTTCCTTATTATGCATCAGTAGGTATAAAGATAGGTGTTGATCTATTCAATTTTTAAATCAAAATAGCTGACTACCCGGTTTTAAGAAACATATTTTCTTCTTTTCTTTTGCCTGGCAGCAAAAGAAACAAAAATGCCTGTTTTCATCAAGGCGATTGCTCCGCATCGCAAATTGCTACCGTTACGTGCTTTGATCTTTGAGCCGTATTGTAATTGTTATTTTGCTCAAAGATCGCAACTTCACTCGCAATTTGCTATCGCTGTGATGAAAACAATAAGCGATCCGTACAGAACAGATCACTTAGGACCGACCTTATAAATCCGGCGTTAAGAAAATCATTGGCTCGGTCGCAAATTCGTAAACCACTGTCTGAGCGCAGCGAGTTTGGTTTGCGAACGACCGACACATTGATTTTTAGCCATGGATTTATATAGCCTTGATTTTTTGGCGGTACCTTTTGTATCAAGGCAAAAGGTAGCAATACGAATAAATGGAAAACAAAATAATAAAGAAAGTCTTTGTTTCCTAAATGCAGATACTCAATTTAAAATAAATGAATGAAGGCAGTCGTAAGGACTGCTTTTTTATTTTGAATCACCAATTGTATAATCAGGTTCAATCATCTTTTTATTAATCAAGTCCTAACCAATTATATGTATAGAGTATTCGATACCTTCTTTCTTTTCATCTGTTGTTACTTCTTCAAGCACTTCCGGTGTATAATACAATATAATAAGAACAGCTATTTCAGCATTATGCCAAAATAATCGGGAAAACTATGAAAAGTAAGGAGGAGTCTAATCCCATTCCAGAAATACGAAAAGCTATCAAAAACCAATACAGTATCGATTCTTAATAGCTTTAAAACAGAAAAAAGCACCCTATTGGGTGCTTTTGGAGGGAGGCTAATGGGTCTCGAACCCACGACCTTCGGAACCACAAACCGACGCTCTAACCAACTGAGCTATAGCCTCCATTTTGGGACTGCAAAGATAGGATAATAGAATTGAAATTACAAAAAATATACTCAATATTTTTCTACAACTCTACAGATAATCCCTCGTAAGTCGCTCTGGTATTGGTAAAGATCGCTTTTGCCTCTACTTCAAACTCTTCTATATTTTTGTATCTGCTGGAATAATGTCCCAATAATAACATCTTGACCTCCGCTTCCTCAGCCAGCATAGCCGCCTGGCGGGCGGTGGTATGGTAGCGCATATTGGCCAGGTCACTTTCTGCATCCAGGTAGGTGGATTCATGATAGATCGCATCGGCATTTTTGATTACCTGCAAAAAAGAAAGCGTATATTTCGTATCGGCACAATAAGCATATACTTTATCTGCTTTGCCTACTTCTGTTACCCATTCATTTTTCACCAGCAGCCCGTCTTTACGCGTGTAATCCTCACCCAGTTTTAATTTATTATAAAATGCCTGGGGAATATTGTATTCTCTACAGGCTTCAGGTACTATTTTTCTGCCGCTGCTTTTCTCGGTAATCACAAAACCATGTGTGGGAATACGATGATCAACCGGAAAACAGGATACACTATATAAACCATTTTCCACGATAAGCCTGTTTTCTCCTTCATCTTTAATCGTTTGAAAGATTAAATCGAAGGGCATAATACTACCACAGGCATCCAGCTGTAATTTGATGATCTTCGGAAGTTTCTCGGGACAGTGTATATGGAGCGGATCGGTTCTGCCCAATAAGCCTAAGCTATTGATCAGGCCGATCAGACCAAAATAATGATCGCCATGTAAATGGCTTATAAAAATATGCTGGATCTTACTTCTTTTAATGCCATACTTCATTAATTGCATCTGAGTACCTTCTCCACAGTCTAAAAGGAGCAGATGATCTTTAATCTCCACAATTTGGGCACTTGGGTTACGCCCATGTGCCGGAATTGCAGAATTATTGCCTAGTATGGTTATTTTCAAAATACCTGAATATTAAAGTTCATTCAAAAGCCCGCGTTCCATCATCTCATGATTAATGAAATCGACCGCTTCAGGCATAGTGGCTGCGATGTTTATGCTCAGGTGTAAACGTTCCTGTTTCATTTTCTGCATCACAGACTCTTGTAAATTGACAAATACAATAGAACCTTCTTCGTTGTAAATCGTTTCGTGCAGCCCCAGTAAAGCATCTAAAGCATCATTTTCCATATACTCTGCATGAGCCATATCAATAATATAACATTGGCCGGAATTTGCTTGACTACCTTCTTTTGTTTTGCTAGTCAAAGCAGCTACAAATTCTTGATTCATCACACTCCCCTCGGGGCTTATAATGATATAGGTCGGTTTAATTTCAATCGCAAATTTCATGTTCGTATCCTTTTTATGATTCTGGTTAATAGTCTGTCCTAACAATAATCAAACTTACAAAAAAAAAGTTCAAAATGTTCGTTATTAAATATAGACGCAATTTTCAAAGTAAAAGTTTAGTGCTTTAAAAAATGAGCCGCACTTTTTGTCCCATTGCTCTCCGTGAAAATATAATAACTACCCGCTGTAAGGCCTGACACATCTATATATACGTTATTCTTTACCGTTCCGGATTTTATTTCTTGTCCTAAAACATTAACGATTCTATAATAAAAAATCGTATTTTTTTCACTGCTTAAGCTTATAAATTGATTTGCCGGATTCGGCACTATCTGTACCTCATTTTTATTCATCCGGTCAGCAATGCTGTTGGTTCTGTTATTCAATACCGCAATGCCCGAAAGATCAAATCCACCGGAAGCATAGGGACTGGGATATGGATCGTTGATCAGGTTTCCCTGTGCATCTTTTGATCCCAATAAAGGATTTACACTACCGATCACATCGACCAGTCTCACATGTGTAATATTATTGATATCCAAACCGGTACTGTCCTGTAATTCTTCCAAATCGAAAGGTGTACCATAGCCCAACACATAGCGGCCTGCAAGGTTTTTATACTCCCGGCCATCTACATAGGTCCAGTTCCCATACTGCGTTGCTGTGCTGCCGGTGTAGCTTGCCGGGAAGCGCACATAGCGCTGTCCGTCAGAACTCACCTCTACAAAAGCAAATTCCAGGAAGGCTTGTTGTGGATTTTGACCGTCTACAAAGCCATTCTCAAAAACAGCAAAATCCGGCCCGCTCATGTTCTTAATAGGATTGGCAAAAGTCAGGACAGCAGTGCCGCTATCTCCAAGACTGACGACATCTGTACTGCTTCCGGGAATCCCTACCCCATTCGCGTCTACGCCGAAGCTGGCTAAACCCTGGCTATGATCTGCAATATCTACCCAACCCCTGGTCACGGTACAAGCCGTAGCCCATGCGGAGATCCGGGTGTCTGTTTTGCTGACCGCATACGCATCTACATTATTTTGCGCCAGCGCAGCGTGGGAACACAAGCCACTAAGGCCGATCATGAATAATTTATGAAACTGTTGCATTGCTTTTTAATTTATTTAAAAATCGTTTAGTTAATGATATAGAGGAAAATGCTAATCCGATGATAAAGCCCCACCAAATACCGGATGCTTGCAGGTTAAAGGTTTTGGCCAGCCAGTACCCAACCGGTAAACCTAATACCCAATAAGCTACAAAAACCAATACGGTCGGGAATTTCACATCTTTTATGCCTCTTAATAAACCGGCACTGATGACTTGCGTGGCATCAAATATCTGGAATATACCTGCGAGCAAGAGCAAGTTTGCTGCAATCATGATTACTTCAGCATTGCCTTCTGACTGGTTATGCAAAAAGGCGATCGGCAATACATGACGGAAGACCACAAATAAAAGGGCACAAAGAACGCCGTAACACAAAGCTAGTAAAAATGTGCTTTTGCCAATGGCGGAAATCTTGGACCATTTACCCTGGCCAAAAGCATTACTCACCCTGATGGAACCTGCCTGCGCCAATCCCATAGAAACCATAAAGGTGAAGGAAGCACATTGGAGTGCCACCTGGTGGGCCGCCAATTGCTTGCCACCGCCGCCCATACTACCGACGATAATACCGGAAACGGCAAATACACCGGCTTCCAAGCCAATTTGCAGGCTGCTGGGGATACCGATGGTCAGCAGCTCCTTGATGCTGGTCCATTTGAGCTGCCACTGTTCTTTTCGTAAGCTGATATAAGGTTTGTAAATTCTATGGGTGAGGATAACATAGGCTAATACGACGAAAATCAGGCTTCTGGTGATCAAGGTGCCGTAGGCTGCGCCCACCATCTCCATTCTCGGGAATCCTAAATTACCAAATACTAAAAGCCAGTTGATAAAAATATTGATCGGTAAAGAAAGGACAGACAAGACCATTGCGGTACGGGTATATTCCAGACCATCTGTGAATTGTTTCAGGGTCATAAATAAAAGCATAGGCACAATAGAAAGCCCCATAACTCTCAGGAAGGGTAAGGCCAGTTTGGCCACTTCTTCATCTTGTCCTAAATGAAATAAAATATTCTGTCCCCCCTCGATACCTAAAGAGATCACGACCGCACTCACCGCACAGATCCAGAAACCGTTGTACAAATAGTGTGAAATGGCCTTATCATCTCCTTTTCCTTTGGCCATGGACACGAGTTGTGATACTGAAATGGTAATACCAATACCCAATACGAAAGGGATATTGATGACACTAAGGGCTAAAGCCGCCGCAGCGACTTGTTTATAACTTTCCGGACCGGTAGCACCTATCATTGCCGTATCAATGATATGCAATAACATTTGCGCCAGTTCGCCAAAAATAATAGGCAGTGCAAGTTTTGTCGTATTTCTTGCTTCTATTTTGAGTGACATAAAAAAATGTGGATATACTAAGAACCCGCAAAGATAACGGATTCTCGCTTTACTAAGGGCAAAAGCGTTCTGATGCAGCGTGCCGCTCCTTATATTTTAGCGGCAATTTCGGCGATCGCCATCATGGTTTTATGATTACGAACGGTTGTGGTAAGCTGCAATTTCTTATCAAATAAGGTATTGGTCAATTTAGTATTGCCAAATTTCTGAATATGAAGATAGATAGTCTGATGAACCAACTGAAAAACATCCGGAAGGTATTGTTCTGCTTTTATAGCCGATAGCAAAGACGCGTCCGGCACTTTGGAAAGCAGCATATAATGCCAGTTAACAGCATCTTCTACGCCTGAAGCAGCATAAGGATTTTCGTTCAGAATCTGTTGCCACTCTTCCCTAGAACGTATGATGACCGGGATATTCAATCCAAAATGGTTCCGGATACTATTCTGAATGAGTGTGGTTAGGGCCGCATCATCCAGTTTATCATTATGTCGAAAGACAATGTTACCACTTTGAATATAGGTGGTAACCTCTTGCAAACCCGCTTCACTAAGCACCGTTTTCAAGTCGGCCATTTTAATCATATTGTTGCCGCCTACATTGATACCGCGCAATAAAGCAATACTTACATTCATTTTTGATTCAATTTTATTTATGTTTCCTACAACAAGGATAGTATTATAAAAAAAATACCTATAAAAACTTATAGGTATTTTTAAGACAATAAAAAGTATGCATTAATGACCCAGGATATAGGCAAAAATAAGCGGTGCAACAATTGTGGCATCACTTTCTACAATATATTTAGGGGTATTGATATCCAGTTTTCCCCAAGTAATTTTTTCATTAGGCACTGCTCCTGAATAAGAACCATAGGAAGTAGTGGAATCGGAGATCTGACAGAAATAAGACCAGAACGGAACATCATGCCATTCCAGATCCTGATACATCATTGGTACCACACAGATCGGGAAATCGCCGGCAATACCACCGCCAATCTGGAAGAAGCCTACACCTTTACCACCACTGTTGGCACGATACCACTCGGTTAAGAAGATCATATAGTCAATCCCGTTTTTCACAGTACTTACCTGCAATTCACCTTTGATACAGTAACTGGCAAAGATATTACCGGTAGTACTATCTTCCCAACCCGGAACGACAATAGGAATATTTTTTTCTGCTGCCGCTACGATCCATGAATCTTTAGGATCGATCTCATAATATTGTTCCAACTCCCCGCTTTTCACTACCTGAAATAAGAACTCATGTGGAAAATAACGTTCTCCTTTTGCTTCGGCTTCTTTCCATGCTTTTACCAAGTGCTTTTGCAAACGGCGAAAGGCTTCTTCTTCCGGAATACAGGTATCCGTTACACGATTGTAGTGATTTTCCAATAAATCCCACTCGTCCTGCGGAGTAAGGTCGCGATAATTGGGTACACGCTTGTAATGTGAGTGTGCCACTAAATTCATCACATCTTCTTCCAGGTTTGCACCGGTACAAGAGATAATTGCTACCTTATCCTGACGAATCATTTCGGCCAGCGAAATACCTAATTCTGCTGTACTCATAGCACCGGCAAGAGAGACCAACATTTTTCCACCTTCATTCAGATGTGTTTCATAACCTTTTGCAGCATCTACCAATGCAGCGGCATTGAAGTGTCTGTAATGATGTTCGATAAACTGAGAAACAGGACCTTTACTCATTGTTGTAATATTATAAGTTTAGTATTGTAAATGTTTGAAAATATCCCGCAAAAGTAAGGCAAATAAATAGACTTTTAAGGTTAAAATTTGTGTATTCCATCTATAGGCTCCAGGCAGCAAACTGATTAATATTCATTACATAATAAACTATGAAAACCAAAGCCAACCTATAGATAATCCTCCCTTCCTTAAGGCTTGTATATTACTTTAAATACTTGTGTATGGCCGGGGTTTTTCAAGGTCAGCAGATACATACCAGGCGGCAATGCACCTAAAGAAATCACTTTATGATAGTCATTTCCGACAATTACAGCAGAGACCTGCTGACCCAGCATATTGGTAATCAAACATTGTGTCGATGCCCAACCGGCGCCCAATTGAACATTAATTTTACCATCATGACTAAGCGTAGGGAAAACTTTTACCGGCGTCTTATCGGTCACCATCACATTATTTACAGGGCTATATTGAATATTGCCATCATCATTTGTCCAGTATAAGCGGTAATAATTCATGCCTTCTGCCGGATGTTCGTCTATCATCCGATATGTATGTGTCCCTTCCAACAGCATTATCGAAGACACTATCCGTTCAAAAGTATGAGCATCGCTGCTTTGATGGGCATACAGTTTCATATGAGGCATTGTCGCATTTAGGGTAAAGTCAAGTGCAACCTGTTTGTTGGACATTGTGGTCGCTTCAAATCGCTTCAGGCTGGCGGACAAGGGGACAGCCAAAGGGACGATTTCAATATAATTATGTGAGCCGTATGCCTCTACTCTTATTGTGCTGTTTGCATCCAGAAAGCCCGTCCATATATTATTGACGGTAAATGCATTATTAGGACTGGTATATTGTGTATTGCTGCCATTGTATATCGTCATTTTCAGTTTACCTGCCGCTCTGCGCAAATTAATCTGATAGGTACCTGCAGTAAAACCCTTACGCTTATACACCGTGGTGGCATTAGTGGCTGAAGTGAAATCGCATCCCTGATACCCGGCAGCGGTACTGGGCCCGGAACTATACCATGCATAATAATCACTACTATTGAATCCCAGGCTGTCTGTCCTGAATTTGCCATAATATTTTGGATTGGTACCATAATAAGGATTGCTGCCGGTACTACCGTCTTTGTATGCAGAAACAAGCCATTCAAAATTCCCCCAAAGTGCTGTATCTGCAATATTAGCCGGACCAGCATTAACCGTATACGCAGGACCGGTATAGGTACAATTATTCAAATAAGTCTTAAAGTAATAAGAGCCGGTATCATAAATTGTTCTTGGCAACTGCGTCCCGGTAGCTAATACGGTACTGTTGCCCATCCGAAACCACTGCACACTGTCATTTTGCAGGCTACCCACAGTAAGCTTAGCCGTATCGCCGTAGCACAAGGTACTGGTTGCGGGTACACTATTATTGATAAGAGGATCGGTCTGCATTGTACTAACAGGAAGTGAACGTATGCTTAATGCGCCGGATGTATGTCTTGCGGCCACTGCAAAATATTGTGTTCCCGTCCATTGTTGTCCGGCACCTAACACACTGGTTGCCGCCAGACGAATGTTGCGCGCAGGATGCGCAACGCTATCGACCGGGTACATATATTTTTCACCAAGACGGTAGATGATATATTTCCCGCCTGTATTATTAGATAGCGTATCCCATTGTAAACCTATGGTATCAGCACAAATACGGGTTAAGGCAAGGTTAGCAGGTGTTGCCATTACCTGAAAATATTCGCTCGTATCTACTATGGATTGATTTCTTTGTTTCACCATAATACGTGCTGTAGCACTATGAGGAAAGGATGCTGGAATGGTGTATTCATAATATTTTTTGTCAGGGGCCAAGGTAGCCAATAGAGCAAAAGCTTCCCCGCTATTGCGTTGCAGATACAGCTCCAGGCTGTCGGTATTGACTGCAGTATTATTGGAAAGGTTCCAGGTAAACATCATATTTTTACCGGCCGGTATGCGATAGTCTGATACCGGGTTGGTGATCTCGATATGATAAGGCAACATATCATAAGTCAACACATAATCCTGGGGGCCTTGCGGCACTACAGTTCCGTTTACATAAACCGTGTAATTGCCGGCCAAAGGATTATCAATGGTCACTTGCTCCACATTATTCAAAGTGTCTTTTTTCCTTAAAGGGAGGTCATAAACCGTACTTGGCGTCGGATTGAGTACCCATGGCCGTAGCGTATCTCCCGTCGGAGCGACAAGGTACATATCCAAGTCATTTACGAGCGCCTTGACTGCACCGGAGGCGCCCTGATAATCGTGCCAGTATAGCATAAACCGGGCTTCACTCGTACCAGCCGGAACATTAAGAACATACTGTGCTGCACCCGCAGACCCTTGTGGCATTACGCCTGTAAGAATCCGTTGCTGCTCAATCGTTCTTTTAGCCCGGATAGGATTAATGGTGCCAAAGCCTGTTTTAAAGTCAATCCCTTTCTTATCTATATCATAAGCGGTATTTAAGATTACAGCCTTGACAACATCACTTCTGGGAGCCGTATTATAGGTATTAGTATATACTTCGTACAAAATAGCGGCCAAGCCCATCACGCCGGGGGAGGCATAAGAGCTTCCTTCTCCACCTTCGGCACATACATCAGGCTTCAGGCGACCATCCGCAGTAGGCCCATTATTGGTCCACTCGTGATGCTCTCCTGGTCGGGCTGCAGAGTGGACGGTAAAATTATTTTTATTCACTTTTATATCTCCGG
Organism: Taibaiella sp. KBW10; assembly: GCF_003852495.1. Taxonomy (GTDB): domain Bacteria; phylum Bacteroidota; class Bacteroidia; order Chitinophagales; family Chitinophagaceae; genus Edaphocola. The sequence continues at coordinate 589,536 of NZ_QAJI01000001.1, forward strand.
TCAGATTGGCCCAACCTGCGGAATAACCATTAAAAGGACCAGAATCACCATTGTTACCTGCAGAATAACTGTGGAGATAGCCTCCAAGACTTCTCGTAATGCGATCCAATTGCCGCGCATCGTTATTATAACTTACCTGTCCCGCACTCCAACCTACAGAATGATTGCTCACCATAGGTTTTATATTATCATTTAAATAACGGCTCTCGGCAATATTATACCAATCCACATACAAGGAAGTAACCCCTGGAGCCATACCCCGGTCTTCAAATTCATTATAATTATTTGCTGCGCCAACGATCGCGGCACAACTGGTACCATGACCGTTAACATCCGTTCCGAAAAACTGTGGATGCTGCCTGCCTTTCATATTAAAATCATAAGCCGTATCCACACCAAAGGTTTCATAATTTCCGAAGTACACCCCATTTCCACTCGCGCCAAGCGTATACTGGTAATTAACCGGTAATACCTGATTGGAGAATAGTTTAAATGCCCATTCATCTTCCGGCGTTCCGGCATAAACCTCTGCAGAAGCAACAAAAGACAAACTTGTGATTGAAGTCAAATTTTCTTTTGAAATATTTTTGATCACGATCGCATTATCACCGCAGTATGCTTCCCGCGTATATTGTAGGCCTAATTGCTTCAGGTATTCCGTAAGTAAGGGCATATCGGCCGTATCATAAACGCTAATCATGATCGCCTTGCCAAATAACGCTTGCTGGTCAAGAAAACCGGTCAATGCGGTGCTGATCTTTATTATGGCCGGAAGATCGGTAATACCGCTCAGTGGAATCAGTTCCCGATTACTCAACTCCTCCAAAGCATTAAGGCTTTTATCCAATTCGGGCATTCTGCTTATATAGCCATTGCCGGGATACCAGTCTTTCAAGACTATGCCAATTGACTCTACTGCTTTTCGTTGTTCCGCAGTCAGAATGCGATCAAAAGAAAGGAGTAAATATTGCTTCTGATAGGCAGCAAAATCAATAAGGCCTTTTTGCCGGTATTCCCCTACCGTCTGCCTTTTTAATTCAATGGTACCTTTTTCGGTCAGGAGCTGTTGTGCCGACGCATGATGCACTCCCCCGGCCAGCATCATGCTAACCAGTAGGTTCTGTAATAATGTTTTCATTTTTTCGAATGTTTGGTTAAAGTCCTTTCAAAGATATTGCAAAAAAACACTAAATGATAAGGGAAATACCACATCATTTTATCGACGATACATAGGATCCTATACAAATTCAAAAATCCATCGGGCACCCTATATTCATCTATATGCTATATCTGAAGGGCATACTTACAGAGAATAAAGAGGGTACAATACATAATCAGGTATCAGTAATAATTATCCTTTTGGATTTAATAATGCCTTACATTTGGAGATTATTTTTTTATAAAAAACCAGAAACAATGTCTGTACATAGCGAAATAAAAAGAGTGACAACCCACACCCTTCAGAAAATGAAAGTAAAGGGAGAAAAGATATCCATGATTACCGCCTACGATTTTGCTTTCTCGGGCATTTTTGACGAAGCAGGTATCGATATTATTTTGGTGGGCGACTCTGCTTCTAACGTGATGATGGGTTATGAAACAACACTGCCGATTACTTTGGATCAGATGATCTTTATGGCGGGCTCTGTGGTACGTGGTGCCAAGCGTTGTTTTGTCGTATGTGATTTACCATTTGGCACCTATCAGGGCAATAGTAAAGAGGCCTTAAACTCTTCTATACGCATCATGAAAGAGGCGGGTGCGCATGCGGTAAAACTGGAAGGCGGCTTGGAAGTATGTGATTCTATTGCGCGGATTGTGAGTTCGGGTATTCCGGTCATGGGCCACTTAGGCTTAACCCCGCAATCTATCTATAAATTCGGCACCTACACGGTACGTGCCAAAGAAGAGGTGGAAGCTGAACTGCTGATCAAGAATGCCCATGCGGTACAGGAGGCAGGTGCCTTTGCTTTGGTGCTGGAAAAAATTCCGGCAACTTTAGGTAAGCGCATTTCTGAAGAATTAAGTATTCCCGTTATTGGTATCGGTGCAGGAATGCATGTAGATGGCCAGGTATTGGTGATGCACGATTTGCTGGGCATTACAAAAGATTTTTCTCCAAGATTCCTACGCCGATATGCTAACCTGAGAGATGACATTCATCATGCAACAGCAAAATATATTGCGGATGTAAAAAGTAAAGATTTCCCTAACGATCAGGAGCAATATTAATTTATTTTAGATTATGGTGAATACAAAGGCATACCAGGAAATCATAACGATCTTAAACAGTACAAAAACCACACTCGTAGCCGTTTCTAAAATCAAACCGGCTTACGATATACAAGCTTTGTATGATCTGGGGCAGCGGGATTTTGGTGAGAATTATGTGCAGGAACTCGTGGAAAAGGAAGCTTTACTTCCTAAGGATTTACATTGGCATTTTATAGGCCACTTACAAAGTAATAAAGTAAAATATATTGCGCCCTTTGTACACCTAATCCATGGGGTAGACAGTATTAAACTATTGGAAGAGATCAACAAACAAGGTCAGAAAAACAATAGGGTTATTGATTGTTTGTTACAAATGCATATTGCGAAAGAGGAATCTAAGTTTGGATTTGATGAAACTGATCTGATCCGATTCGGGGAATACTTTGATCAGAAAAAAGAGGTGTTACAACATGTAAGCATCAGGGGACTAATGGGTATGGCCAGTTTTTCTGAAGATGAAGCATTAATACGTACTGAGTTTAAAAATCTAAAACAAAGTTTCGAAGTACTCAAAGGAAGCACGTTTTTATTAGACCCTCATTTTGACACCCTGTCGATGGGTATGAGCGGCGATTATCCGATCGCTATTGCCGAAGGGGCAACAATGGTGAGAATAGGCAGCCTGCTGTTTGGCAGAAGATCATAAACAAACATAAGAACGATACAAAAAAGGTTCCACATATGATGTGGAACCTTTTTACTTATAGAAAAATCCTTTTTATTTCACTTTCAGTTTAGCACCGAGCGATACACTTCCACTGGCCGGCAATTTATTCCATTTAACCAATTGGTCTACAGTAATCCCATATTGCTTGGCAATTCCAAAGGCAGTTTCTCCTTTCTTTACCACATGCACACCGGATTGACTGTGCTTAGCCGGGGCAGGTGCGGTATTGACAACATTATTGGGGCGTTCCACAACCGGTTGCGCGCGATAACCTTCCTGCTGTTGCTCCTGTTGGTGCTGGTTTATCTTATTTTTTAAAGAACTATGAGCACTTTTCGTGTCAATCGAACTTGCTGCTGTACTCGGAGTATTCTTGTTTACGTTATTATTAACGGCAGACGGAGTAACATTATTCCGATTGGCATTATTGTTATTCGTCGTTGTCACAGCAGGTGCCGTTCCGCCATATACCGACTTATCCAGCTTGGCTTTTAAACGATCTAAAGAAGACATTTCTTTTTCCGGAGCAGTAGCTGCTGCTGTGGTAGTTCCCACATTTTCGGCTTGTAACTGCTCTTCTACCGCGGGTTCGTTGGCAATATTAAAATCTTCCTGCTGTTGCCCCTGAGCAAGAGGCGTTGCCGCCTGCTCCGTCGTTTTTTGCTCCTCTTGTTTTTGCAAAGCCCTCATCTTAGGATCATTGGGTTCGCTGGTATATTTGGGTGCATTACCGGTAGCGATATACTCATTATTGTTTTTAGCTACGCGGTCTATATTGTTGTACTTGGAAGTATTGTATTGTTGTCTGCTCAAGTCGGGTTTTTGCGGGGCAATACCCTGCAAATACAATACGGTACCCTCTGCAGGTTCTTCTCCCGGCAACAAATGATTAAACGCTAACAATTCTTTCATGCGCATACCTTGATCCTGAGCAATGATAGAGATGGTCTCCCCCAGTACAACCGTATGGTTTGCTTCATAGCCGGTTTTGTTTTTCTTGCCCAGATAGATGAACATATCTTCCGGCAACGGCGCATCGGCCAGATCATTTAAATCTAACAATTTGGCGTAGCGGATATTATTTTTATTGGCTGCATTCAGCAGTAAATCGCCCTGCGGTGCATAAAATCCTTTGATCCCGTTTCTATTGGTGATTACATAATAATCAACGCTTCTCGGTTCCGGTATTGATTTGACGGCAGGCGGTTTTACGGCAGGGGCCTCTGTTTCGTTTTCTTCCGGAACATTGGCAAACACATTACCGTCATCTGTTCTTCTTTTGGGTTTACGGATTACCGTATCCTGATTGTTCAACCCAAAGTATTTATCGGTAGAGGCAATCGCTTCTATCGCGCCATCCGAATCCTTCAGCTGAAAGTATTCATAGGCTACGGTATATTGTTGCAGGTCGTAGCGTTCTATAAGATCAATGAGCTTTTGCGCATATTTGGGATTGGTCGCATAGCCACATTTTTTTAAGCCATTAGCCCAGGATTTATAATCGTTTTGTGCCAGGCTGAACAAGGAAAGGTATCTGGGATTGTTCTTTAAAAAGTCGGAATGATCTTTATAAGAATGCAAATCACTTTCATATTTCCGGAAACATTCATCCTTTGCATCGTCTGTATAGGTATAGGTTTCGCCTAACCAGGTGCTCTTGCATTTAATGCCAAAATGATTATGGGCATTAAGGCTCAATTCACTCTTTCCCGATGCGGATTCATGAATTCCTTGTGCCAGTGTGATGGCAGCCGGAATACCGGTACGCTGTTGCTCTGCAACGGCTACCGCTTTATATTTTTCGATATAATCCAGCACATCTCTGTTCTGGCTTTGTTGCGCGTACGAAGCACTACCTGTGCCTATCGCAAGGGTAGCTAACATCCAGGATAAAGATCTTATGGTCATTGTATATTGTTTTAGTTTGATATTATTTTATTTTCCTGATCAGGCTGATTCCATCCCGGATAGGGAGTATTACCTGCTCTACGCGATCGGAGGCTTTTATTTTTTCATTAAAGGCATGCATCGATTGTGCCGACTTGCTTTGTTCGGCTTCGGCTAAGACCACTTCACTATGAAAAAGCACATTATCTGCAATCAAGCAGGCGCCAAGGGGTAAAGTATCGATCAGCATATCGAAATAAAGGCCATAGTTTTTTTTGTCCGCATCAATAAATACAAGATCAAAAGAAACGTCTATTTTCGGCAAGACCTCCGCCGCAGCACCGATATGTTGTACAATTATCTGCTCCAATCCAGCCTCTTTCCAATAGGCTTGACGCATTTGCTGCAGGCTATCGTCGGTATCGATCGTGTGCAAAGTTCCTCCTTCGGCTAGCCCTTGTGCCAGACAAATGGCGGAGTAACCGGTATAGGTACCTAATTCCAGAATATGCTTAGGCTTTATCAATTTACTGATGATACTGAGGAATGATCCCTGCAGTGCTCCGGAGAGCATTTGCGCCCCACGCACATTCGCAAGGGTCGCCTCATTCAGGGATTTAAGTACGCCAGATTCTTCCTGAGAATACTGTTCTGCATACTCATTAATCGCTTGGGAAGTGATTTGATGTTGTTCCATATCTTAATTTAGAAATTGGGCACCAGCTTATTGTTAGCGTAAAACTGATTGATATAGTCCACCACTTCATCTGCAGTATCGTATATTTTAATCAGGTCAAGGTCTTGTTCATTAATATTATGATGACCGTCCAGCATGGTTGCTCTCATCCAGTCGAACAATCCTTGCCAATACGATTTGCCTACGCATACCAAGGGAAGGTTAATGGATTTTTGTGTTTGTACCAAAGTGGCTATTTCAAAAAACTCATCCATCGTACCCCAACCACCCGGCATCATAATAAAACCTTGTGCATACTTGGTGAACATTAATTTCCGGATAAAGAAATAATCGAAACTCAAATTTTTATCCGTGTCCAAATAGGGGTTATGGTGTTGCTCATGTGGCAAGAAGATGTTTAAACCCACCGATTTGCCCCCTACTTCAAAAGCGCCTTTATTGGCCGCTTCCATAATACCCGGTCCGCCACCGCTAATAATCCCAAATCCTATTTCAGAAAGCTTTTGGGCAATTTCTACCGTTAATTTATAATACCTGTCTTCCGGTTTTGTTCTTGCAGATCCGAAAATCGAAATGCAGGGCCCTATTTTATTTAATTTTTCAAATCCTTCTACAAACTCCGCCATAATTTTAAAAATCTGCCAGCTCGAATGCGCTTTAGGCTCTGTCCAATCTCTTTCTCTAACCTTTTTAAAATACTCCATTAAAATTATTCCATTTATTAAACCCCAAAGATAAGATTAATAACCGTTACGCCTGCCCCCTTTCCATAGTTTTACATTTTCCTTAAATCTTATATGTAACCCCTCTAAACCTGTTACCAAACAGCCATAATTCGTAACATTTACAAGCAGGTATTAGTGCTCTATAGCGGCTTCCTGCATCGTGCATTTTTCTGCAATATCTTGTTGCCCTTAAGATTATGTGCCCGAATCGTCTTACCTTAGTGTATTAAAACATTCAGGAGTGTAGTAATTATGGGCGAAACGAAAGATATTTTTCTGGAGAAAAGCAAGATAAAAGTAAATGACAGCAAGCATCGTAAAACGATTGCTTTTAATATTGATAAATATAATGCTGCTGTCATTAATGGCAAGCATCAGTATGCCGAATTAGAGATTGCGCGAAAAAGGGCTAAAAACATTAAGTGGAAGGCTATTGAGGAGTTGGATAAAAATCTGGAAAATTTTGAGAAAAAGTTTTCGGAACATGGTGGAAAGGTAATCTGGGCAGAAGATGCGGAAGAAGCCTTGGCTGCGATTGCTGAAATATGTGAACGAGCTAAGGCGAAGACGATTGTCAAGTCTAAATCGATGGTGACGGAGGAGATACACCTGAATGCTTTCCTCGAAAAAATGGGTATTGAATCGGTAGAAACCGATCTGGGAGAATATATACAGCAATTGGACGGAGAACCACCTTACCATATTGTAACGCCGGCGATGCATAAAAGCAAAGAAGACATTGCAACTTTGTTTCATGAAAAACTGGGTACCGCTCCTAACTTAAGCCCAAAAGAGCTGACACTTATTGCACGCGAAAAGCTCCGCTCTAAATTCCTGACAGCTGATGTAGGTATCACCGGAGGCAATTTTATCATTGCAGACTCCGGCGCGATCAGCATTACGGAAAATGAAGGCAACGGACGGCTGACGACTTCTTTACCCAAAATTCACATTGCGATTGTGGGTATCGAAAAAGTAATTCCCTCCTTAAAAGATATTGCACATTTCTGGCCCTTGCTGTCCACCTTTGGCACCGGGCAGAAACTAACGGTTTACAACACCCTTTTCTTCGGGCCACGCACCACAAATGAATTGGACGGACCAGAGGAAATGTATGTGATCCTTTTGGATAACGGACGTACCAATTTACTGCGTAGCGAAGTAAGAGAAAGTATGTATTGTATTCGCTGCGGCTCTTGCCTTAATGCTTGTCCGGTGTATAAGAATATCGGCGGCCACAGCTATGGCACTACCTATAGCGGGCCTATAGGGGCTGTAATTACGCCACACCTCACCAGTATGCAGGAAAACGGGCATTTGAGTTTCGCCTCCAGCCTTTGCGGAAACTGTACAGAGGTATGCCCCGTAAAAATAAATATCCATGAAATGCTGCTGGAGAACCGTAGTATTTATGTAGACGAGGGACATAGTGAGATGAAAGAGAAGATAGGTTGGAAGCTCTTTAAAGCGGGTGTATCTTACCGGCCCTTAATGAACCTCGCGAGTAGTAATATAAAGAATAAAGTCTTTGATAAATTATTTGCACCCATGTGGGGCGACTCCAGAGAGGTACCTGTTTTTCCTAAAAAGAGTTTTGCCAAATTATGGAAAGAGCATCAGAAAAGCAGTAAAGATTAAGTACAGAAAGCAAACCGTATAACCCACAGCCACCTTTTATAAGGTGGCTGTTTTCATGATGTATAAGGATAATTTATAGGCGGTTAAAGATAAAATGGAAGCTAAAAGTATATTTTTTATACCTTCGATAACCTATGCTGCCCCTCGTCTATACAGGGATCCCATGCATAACAGCATATATAAAATAGGAAATGAAAAAAATATTACTGGTAGAAGATGAAGCTCATGTCGTGTCCTTTATTACAAAGGGACTGAGCGAAGATGGTTATGAGGTGAGTGTGGCTTTGGATGGAAAAATGGGGTTGACGATGTTTGAACACAATTACTTTGACCTGATCGTCCTGGACATTATGCTTCCCGAAATGAATGGTATTGAAGTCTGCAAAGCCATCAGGCAAAAGAACGCCAAAGTACCCATCCTGTTTTTAACCGCCTTGGGGACTTCTGAAAATGTAGTGATTGGCCTGGAATCCGGTGCAGATGATTATTTAGTAAAGCCATTTAAGTTTATAGAGCTGGTCGCACGCATCAAAACTTTATTGAGGAGAACGGAACATACGGAAATGGACCGGGTGAATAGTGAGGAGCAGGAACACATCTACCGCATTGATGATCTTATCTTAAATGATTATACCAAAGTAGTGACGAGAGATGATCGGGAGATACAACTAACCAGTACCGAATACCGCCTGTTGCTGTATTTCTTGAAAAATCAAAACAAGGTCTTGTCCCGCATGGAAATCCTGGAAAAGGTATGGGATGTAGATTTTAATATGTCGACCAATGTGGTGGATGTATATGTTAACTATCTTCGCAAAAAAGTAGAACCCTTCAATCATAGCAAATTAATCCATACGGTTATCGGCATGGGCTATGTATTGAAAACCGACTAACCGGGCAAAACCAAAGGGCTTATGAGTAAAATCAACATACAGTTTAAGGCCATCATGATGCTGTTTTTATCCATCATCGGGCTGACCATTATTTTAGGGGTAATCGTATATGTATCCATTAATAATTATATGTATGACGATTTTTTCAACACTTTGAAAATCCGGGCCAATACGGTAGCGAAAATCAGTGTAGACGGTGCCAACCGCGATTCTACCTTCGTTTCGGGATATAGTGTGATTCACAAAGATGTATCAGAAAAATTAAAGAATGAGAATGACTATGTCTTTAAGATAGAAGGCAGCAACACCTATCAGCATAAGATCTTTTCCGACTCCTTACGCATACCGATTAGCTTCTTCAATACCTTAGCCAAAACCGGAGATGCGGAGTATATCAAGGACAAAATACTATACAAAGGGGTATTATATAAATACAACGGGCGCAGCTACTATGTGATCGCTTCTGCTGAAAACTATTTTGAAAACAAATTGATCCGGTATCTGCAAAGAACCCTGCTCTTCTCCATAGCCATTGCGACACTGTTTGCCCTTGTCGCATCAGTGTATGTCTCTAAAAACATCTTCAAACCGATTGACCGTATTACGAATAAGGTAAAACAGATCAGCTCGGAAAACCTGCACTTAAGGTTGGATGAGGAACGCTATAATAATGAATTAAACAAACTGATCGGGACCTTCAATGATATGCTGAACCGGATCGAAACTTCTTTTGAAACACAGAATAATTTTATCAGCAATGCCTCTCATGAGCTGCGCACCCCACTCACCGGGATTATCGGTACAGCAGATGTATGTCTCTCTAAAATAAGAAGTACCGAGGAATATGTAGAAACCCTGTCCATCATTTTAGACGAGGCCGGAAAGCTCGACCGAAAAACCAAAGCCTTGCTCTTTTTGGCACAAACGGGTTTTGATGGTAAGGTGCAAAAATTTGAAAAAGTACGCATCGACCAGCTTTTATGGGATTGTATTGCGACGATCGAGAAACTCGATCAGAAGAATAAGGTGCATTTTGACACCAGCCTTTTACCCGAAAATTCTAAAAAATTAAAAGTGGTGGGTAATGAACAATTACTGCATCTCGCCTTTACCAATATTATCGGCAATGGTTGTAAATATTCCGACAATCAGGTCGTACACGTATCTATAGGTGCTTCTAATGATAAAGTATTTATCGTGATCCGCGATACCGGCATTGGTATTCCTAAGGACGAATTAAAGTACATTTATGATCCCTTCTTCCGGGCCTCTAATACCCAAAAATATGAAGGATATGGCATTGGCCTGCCGCTTACCCGCAATATCATCCGGATGCATTCGGGTAAGATTACCGTAAGGGCTACCGAAAACATGGGGACTACGGTGCAGATTGACCTGCCCATTGCCCATACACAGTAAGTCCGATAAATCACTAGAAATATTGTTAAATCTTCTATTCTAATCTCATTTTAATATGAGCCCGGAATTCTAATTGCATTCTTACATGCCTCTTAGGAGCCTCTAATTTGGTGGAACTACTTTTGCATTATACAAACAAAACGTTCTCATTATGGCTCACAAAGTATTATTACCCACAGATTTTTCTATAGATTCTTTAAAGGTATTAAAATCATATCTGCAGCAGAGCCCGCCGGACAGCTCTTTTGATATTGTGCTGGCACATGGACAGACTTTGTCAGACTCTATCAGTGATCTGCTGTTCTTTTCTAAATACCGTTTATTAAAGGAATTAAATATCGAACACTTTGAAGATGCGGTAAAAATCCTGCAAAACAAATACGATAGTAAGCTAAAGAATATACACATCGACATTTTTACCGGCCATAACCAAAGTGCCTTTCAAAATTACCTGAACGGTAATAAAATTGAAGAGATCGTGGTTTCGGAAAACCGCAGTTTCAAACCTTGCAATAAGAAGAGTTTTGACCTGACGAAATATGCTTTAAAAACTAAAGCGGCGGTAAAAATCACGAAGATTAATTGTGAACAGGAAGGATCATCTCTAAGTGCAGATGCAGCAGATATCTCTTCGCTGTTCAACAACCAAATGGCTTTAAGCCAATAACCTAAAAATCGCGCATCATGCCTACAAAAATCATTTATACCGTCTTTATTGTTTTATTATTCAGTCCGCTATGCTTACTGTTTGATGAGATCAAAACACCCGAAAAAGACTTTCTGGGCACTTGGAAAGAATTGACCTGGGAGTATAAGGAAGCAGATCATTTCTTGTTGCATAACCTAGCGCACCGACAGAACCGCTCCGCAGAAGACAGCATCCGCATTCATACAGCAGAAACCTGGGACTTTAAGAAAAACGGTGTATTGGTACTGACTAAGGCAGATGATCGCATCAAAACCATGAAATGGTCGCTAAAAGGAAGGGGTAATATATTGGAAATTACTGACGGCGATATTACAGAACACTACGACATCTCGGCCATTGAAGGCGACAAAATAGAACTGAATTACCTGACGGACATACACGTAAAAGAATCGGCAAAATTAATATTTGAGAAGACTTAAAAAAAATAGCAATGTTAAGGAAATATAGCAACAGCAGAACATTAAGTGACAACATAAAATTGGGCGGCCTTACTGCATTCGTAGCAGGAATGGTGAATGTAGCCTCCTTCCTGTTATTTTTCTCTTTTACTTCAAACGTAACCGGTTATTTTGCCGTAATGATCGCAGAACTGATCAAAGGTAATCTCTACCAATTTGTGATCGTTTCTTTATTCATTGCTTCTTTTTTCGTAGGGAGTTTTATCTCAAATTTTATTGTCATTCATTTCAACAAAAGAAACGCTTATCTGGCACATGCGATGCCGATCATACTGGAAATGGCCTGTCTTTTATTTGTAGGTGTCTATGGCAGCTATTATTACAAAGACAGCCTTATCGAAACGGAAGTACTGCTGATGCTGATGTTATTTGCCATGGGCCTGCAGAACGGACTTACCGCCAGTATTTCAAACTTTGCAGTAAAGACCACGCACCTTACCGGAGCAACAACTGATCTGGCCATCCTGTTTTCCATGTTTACCCATAAAGAGTACCGGAATAAGCAACACATCAAAGACAAGGCAAAATTACTGCTGAGTATCTTTTCCGCTTACTTGTTGGGGGCATTGGTCTCGAGCCTGGCTTATAGTGTATTAAAATTCCAGGTGTTCTATGTCGTTTCTTTATTCCTCTTGTTTGTGATTGCATATGATTTCTACAAAATCAGATCGGTAAGCTTTTTATTAAAGATCAGGAAGAGAAAGACGGAAGAACTGCAGGAAGAACAAACACCCCTGTCATCGGTCGCTTCAAAAGAAAAAAATATACATACCGGTAAAGTATTGTTACAATAAGGCTTATACCGTATTAATTCGTTTTGTTCTACCTATAGTAGAGATAATGGGTGGTAGATTCGTTCTGCCCCCATTTTTTAATGCCCAGAAATAAACAATTTATGGACATACCCCTCCGACTCTCGGCAGGACAAATATTAAAAATCTGCAAAGTCAAATTTATCCTTGTGAGGCTAGTGTAAGCAATCTAAAAAAACATCAGGAAGGTTTCGGCTAAGGGTCGATGGATCATACAAAAAAAGGCAGGTGGATTGATCCACCTGCCTTTTACTATTGCGTCAATAATTCGTTTATTTTTTCAAATACTTATCTAAGAACTGCTCTTGCTCCCATAATAAATGCATGATATTTTCCTTTGCAACATAGCCATGACTTTCTTTAGGTAAGATCACCATACGGGCATTCGCCCCCAAGCCTTTCAAGGCCTGGAAATAACGCTCGGTTTGTAATGTAAAGGTTCCGGGATTGTTATCGGCTTCTCCATGTACTAACAAAATAGGTTTCTTCATTTTATTAGCTGAATTAAAAGGGGACATTTCGCTGTATATATTGGGTACATCCCAGAAATTGCGCTGCTCTGACTGAAACCCAAAGGGAGTCAGGGTACGGTTATACGCACCGCTACGGGCAATGCCACAAGCAAACAGATCACAATGTGTCAGCAAATTGGCCGTCATAAAAGCACCATAAGAGTGCCCGCCAACACCAACCCTTGTTCTGTCAATATAACCCAAAGCATCTACCGCGTCAATCGCCGCTTTTCCATTGGCCACCAATTGTTCGATAAAATTATCATTGGGTTCTTTATCGCCCTCACCGATAATCGGGAAAGAGGCATTGTCCAATACCGCATAACCTTTGGTGACCCAATAAATAAAGGTCCCGTAATAAGGAAAGGTAAATTCATTGGAGTTCTGGTTGTTTTGCCCAGCGCTGCTTTTATCTTTAAATTCTTCAGGATAGGCCCAGATCAGCAAAGGTAATTTTTCCTTTTTTGTCTTATCATAACCTGCTGGTAAGTATAGCGTTCCGGAAAGGTCTACCCCATCGGCACGCTTGTATTTGATCACTTGTTTATCTACATTCTTTATGCTTTCAAACGGATTTTTATTGAAGGTGATCTGCTCCGTTTTGTTTTTTTGTTTAAAGTTTCTGAAATAGTAATTCGGATACTCATTTTTAGATTGTAATACGATCAGCGCAATACCCTTTTTAAAATCTTCAATGCTGTTAATTTCCTCTTTCTTATCGGTATAGGCAGACTGATATAATCTTTTCGACTTTAAAGTACTTAAGCTGTATTCATCAATAAAAGGAAACTGGCCTTTAGCCGTATGTCCTTCTCCGATCAGGTACAGGTTATTGTTTTCCATAGCCAATACCGCTCTCCCATATTCATTACGTTTTGTTTCGAAACTACCCGGATCGCTGTAGATATCCTGCGAATTTCTGTCGAACAGTATTTTTGGTGATTCATTTTTCGCAGCAGGGCTAAAAAGATATGTTTTCTCGTTGCGGGTATCATACCATTGATCATAAACCATTGCCACCTGATCGTTGCCCCAAACAATTCCGGCAAAACGTTGTTTCACTTTACCAAAAGATACCGGCTCAGCAGTAAAAGGCGCCTGCCAGCTAAAAAGCTCATCTCTGTAATCTGCTTTCACAGCAGGATCCCCTCCGTCTAAAGCCTCTACAAAAAATAGCGTCGCCGGTTTATCGGCTCTCCAGCTCATGCTTCTTTTACCGGTACGGGTCGACATAAAGCCTTTAGGCATGATCTCGGTAAGGGGTACCTGGTTCACTGTTTTTATCTCCTTTCCCTGTACATCATATACCTTGGTTATACTAGGAAAGCGGCTTAAAGGTACAATGTAAGAGAAGGGCTTCTGTATGGTCGAAATCAGGATATACTTTCCATCGGGAGAAAAGCTTTGGCCGGCATACAGTGCTTTCGAGAGGAAAGGCGTTTTTTGCCCGCTCAGCGACACTTTATAGAGTTCACTGCCCGTCAGGGTTTCAAAGTTTTGCTCATCCGTTTTATTCTTTAATAAATCCGCATAGGTACGGTTTTGTGATACCGTTCCTTCTGCTACCGAAACGGTAGGTCCTTTAGGCAGGTCTTTGGCCGCATTGATCAGTGCTGCTCTGTCCTCTGGTATCATGCTCACCAACAAGTGCTCATTATCTTTAAACCAACTAACGGGACTACCCATATTGGCATTGATACGGTCTTCAGTAAGCTTGGTGGCTGTTGCCGTAGCGACGTCAATTACCCAAAGTTCCACGCCTTTAGATGTGGTATTGGTAAAGGCTATTTTATGCTCATCAGGCGACCAGGACAGATTCGTGATCTGTGGATTGGCGGGCAATCCGCTTACTTGCGTAGGAGCTGCCGTATAAGCCTTTATTTTCCTTATTTTAATGTTATTGAGGTAAGTCGTTGTAGAAGAAATATTGGTGATTGGGTTGATCCGTAAACCACCCAGGCGCATTTCTTCCTGATTCAGGTCTTCAAGCGTCTTATAGGTATTTCTGTAAGAAAGCAACATGTATTCTTTTTTCGAATCCATGCTTACAGATGGGCTTCTTTCATAATCCGCTAAAGCATATATGTCTGCAGAAGGTTTTTGGTAGCTCAGGTTTTCCTGTGCGTCGGCCAGATGGCTTAGGGCAAGCAGTAATAAGAGGCTAAGTTTCTTCATAAATAAAGTTTAAGAGTGGTTGAAAAATAAAGCAATAAAATTGAATGCTTAAAAATAAGCAATATTGCGCTATTCATAAGGCCTTGCGGCCATAACCAGGATTAAAATTCACTAAGAAGAAGAAAATTTATTGAGGAAAGTCCCTTTATGGATGATAAGCATACGCAATCTCGTATACCTGATTTTTATACTTATCAGCAATCTCCCCGACTTTAAGGGCTTTCGCCTGCGGTGTGGGTTCACAAATCACATACTGCTCATTATTGTAAGAAACGGTAGCACCTTTAATATGATCCAGCTTTACTGCAAGCATCACGTGGCTTGGATAACGCACAACAACCATAGGCAGATTATATACTTCCTTTACCAGAAAATAAAACAAAGCAATGCGGTCATCACAATCACTTTTATCATTGATCAGCGTCAGTTCCGGAGAAAAACGCTGCTCTTTACCTACTGCTACAATATCACTTTCATAAGTAAATGCATTGCGGACAAACTCCATCAGGTATTCCACACCTTTTCGCTGTGGCATTTTATGAATTGCCTTTTTCAACTCGGGAATAAGGGTTTGATACGTACTGTTACTGACGGGAATATTAAAATAGGCATCGTAATTTAATACAGGATAATTAACAAATAAGGTGTCCATAGCCTTATTGACTTTAATATCAAATTGATAGGGCACATTATTAAAGGTAAAATCAATCAGTTTATTGCTAAAGTTATTTTCCGTAAAATCCGGTAGCTGATTTATCTTATAAGAAAATGCGGACAGCTTATTTTTAGGAACATCCAAAGGTATATTCTGTAGTTCATCCCGATCAAAATCGATTTTCTGGAAGTCATGACGGTTAAGGCATATATAAGATTTGCCTTCATAAACAAAGTAAGGAACATCATACACATCCTCATTACTCTGCACATAAAACAATAATTGTTCTTTTATAATAGCAAGGCGCACATCAAACCCAGTCTCTCTCATGAAATACCATTTCAATAAAGTATAGGATACATAATTTGTGACTTTGGGGTTTAAATAATTAGCCGTCCTGCGTACCATTTGATAGTACATCCAATCACTAAGATGATGTTCTTCTTTGTACGCACCGAGCGCATGAGCCACGACCTGATAGTTACTTTGTTCCAACTGCCGTGTATACTGCTGCACATTTGCAACGGTTACCGCCTCCTGCATGGGTGCTATATCTGCAACGATGTTAGGGATATGAAAAGCTTCTTTATAAATGTCAATCGTTTGGGCATATGTAGTATGTCCAATGGTCAACAATAATAAAATCAACCCTCTAAACCATATGTTGCAAAACATTTTCACTATATAAATATACGAAATATACAGAAATGATAATAATTATTTAACATAGAGCCTATCTATTCATACATATAAATCGGGAGAATTATGTTAACCCAAGTTAATAACCCGTTATATCACATATTTTATAGACATACTTAGCTTTTCTGATTCTATATTTGCCGCCCTAACACACACAGCTATCTTAAAATACCTCACTACATTATACATTGATATTATCCACATTCATATCATAACAAATTGATATTCTGATAATAGTCAAACCCTTTGAAATTAAATATCGTATATCCTAACAGATCGTAGGATTAAGTTATAATACTCATTTTTTTTCAATACATAAATTTCATTATTATGAAAACGTCGCTTTACAAAAAAGCATCTTTGCTCTTAGCTATCTTAATCGGTATAGCCGTACAATCTAACGCACAAGTTAGTTACAATGTAAGTCCTATCGCATCTACAAACGGTTATACCCTGAATACAAAAATTACGATCACCGGAATCGATGTTATCACCTATTACGGGCCGGGTAGTTTCCAATACAATATCAAACTGAATTATGCCAATACCATCACCGGTACAGGAAATTCCGGAAATTTTTATGCTTATGAAATTAAATTTTACAAAAACAGTTCCGGTTCTTTCCAAAGCGCACAAAGCACCAGTTCTATCCCCGTAGCTACAGCAT
This sequence comes from Taibaiella sp. KBW10, assembly GCF_003852495.1. Taxonomy (GTDB): domain Bacteria; phylum Bacteroidota; class Bacteroidia; order Chitinophagales; family Chitinophagaceae; genus Edaphocola. The sequence goes on from NZ_QAJI01000001.1 coordinate 606,423, forward strand.
CGGGCAGCATGACTTCTTATGGCCCCAACTCCGGAACAAGTACATTAGTGACCGGTACCGGATTATATACGAATCCCAATGTGATTAATGAAATCTTGACAAGTGTAGGCCTTGCTGTAAACGCACCCGGAATACCAAGCCAAACCGCAGGATCTACTCCTGCCACTATCGCTCCTCTGCCGGTAAGCTTGGAAAGCTTTACTGCACAAAATAACAATGGACAAGTTTCCCTGAAATGGCTTACCGTAAGTGAACACAACAACAAAGGTTTTGCGATAGAATCCAGTACTAATGCCCGTGATTGGCATAGCATAGGTTTTGTAAACAGCTTAGCTAAGGAAGGTAACAGCACCGAAAGATTAGCGTATACCTTTACAGCAACTAATGTAACAAGCAAAACATACTACCGCTTACAACAAACGGACAATGATGGTACAGCGATCTATTCTGCAATTGTGATGGTGAGTGGTGGTGCTACTGAAACGGGCCTGGTGAGTGTGTATCCTAATCCTGCTACCGGCAATGCCGTAACGGTAGACGGTATAAAAGATGCTAACACTTTAAGTCTGTATAATGCTATTGGTCAGCAACAAAAAGTAATGGTCAACAGCAATTCAGGTACAGCGGTATCTTTTTCTCTGGATAATTTATCTAACGGGGTTTATTATATCAGTGCTGATCAAAAACAATACAAGATCATCGTGAACAAATAAAGGATGATGAACCATAAAAGAGGGGCAGATATGTTACATATCTGCCCCTCTTTTATGTACAAGATTATCACTGATAAAATGATTACAGAAAATGCCTGATNNTCAGGCATTTTCTGTAATCATCACTATAGAATATCTCTTATATTAAATGACTTAGTTCTTAATCAACTTCCGGGTCGCAATTACTTCGCCCATAGCATTTTGAATTTTAACTATATAAGTACCTGCAGCAAAAGCAGCAGTGTTTACACTAGCCAACTCATTGCTTACTTTAACGGCACTCATTTCCGCACCTAACAAATTGTAGATTTTGGCTTCTGTACCTTTCAAATCTTTATTCACAAAGATAGTTACATCACTACCATTTGCAGGATTAGGATATACGGTCACTCTGTTATCATTCATTTTAACAACTCCAATACTATTGGAATTCCCTTTTTTCACAATAAATGTAGCTGTATCCGCTTGCGTACTATTCCATACCCTAACTTTTGCGACACCTACAGTACCATTAGGCGTAGTAGAGGGTACTACAACCTGCATCTTAAAATCGGAACGTGCACGATCTGCAATATCAGCAAATGTGAATTCTTTATAGGTAACAGGATTTGAACCCGGAACAGTTAAGTTAGATGTAGTATAACATATGAAGTTATCACAAAAAGTATAAATATACCAGCCTTTGTATGGTGCATTTGCAGAATCAAAGCTTTGTATAATTTGCCATTTAAGACCACTCAGGTTTGCACCTGAAACATTATTCACATGGTTATAGAGCGTTACCGCATCATCAAGCACCACATTCGGGTCTGTAACATTTAAACCCGCAGTAGTTACGGTTACGGTATCCGCTTCCAACTCGAATACTTGTGCATTTGTATTCGTTACAGCAAAACCAAGGCACAAAGCGGAAAGAATAAAGATTTTTTTCATCATTATTTTAATTTATTATTTGTTCTCTCAAATTTACGAATATATTATATTAAAAATACAAAAGACTGACAATTTTAACAAGTCAGTCTTTTGTAATAATATTACTGCTAAACAATAATTATTTTTTTACAAATTTTTGTTGTGTAGCTCCTTCAGGAGTAGTAATGTTCAAGTAATAGATACCTGCAGCTAAAGCAGAAACATCTAATTTAGTGCGTTGAGCGCCTAAACCAAAGTTTTCAGATACAGCAGTACCAACTTCTTGACCTAAAGCATTTACCATGCTGAAAGTTACTTTAGAAGCTTTAGTCATATTGATTTCTACATTCAACTCATTTGTCGCAGGGCTAGGATAAGTCTTAATAGTACCTTCTGCAATCACGTTATTGATAGAAGTTGGACCAGTACGCAGTCTTACATTATCAATGAAAATGTTGTTACCATAAGTAGAAGTACCTCTGAAGCCTAATCTCGCACCTTGAGGTACTGTAGATACATCAACAGCTTCTAATCTCCATTGAGCGTTACCACTAGGTATGAATTGAGATGTTGTTGCTGGTGCCGTAGACAAAGCAGTACCTGATTTATCCCAAACGGAAGTCCATGTAACCCCACAATCAGTAGTATACACTACTTCCAGTTTCTCATTTGAACTTGCATTATATTGTGCATAAGCAACATAAAACTCTAAGGTTTTAGCGCCTGCTGCCATATCCGCTTTAGGGATGATATGATATCCGTTACCTGATTCTACAGAGAAACTAGGGAAATATAACATATAATTTGAACCGTTATATCCTCTACCTGTTGCAGTAGCTCTTAAGATTGGCGCACCACTAGTACCTGCCAAAGGAACCCATAAACCATTAGCGGCTTCAAAGTCATTAGCCAATGGCAAAGCCTCATTAGTTGCATTTAACAGATATACACTAGTTGCGTTTACATTATTACCTGTAAAAGCATCAGCCACAGCATTTGGCATCGCAACTGAATCGGTGATTACATGTGCACCCGGAGTCGTAATGGCTACAGCCGGTAAGGTTACATTCGTAGAAGCACCTGCTGCTAAAGAACTACCAGTCCATTGATAGCTCTGGTAAGCATCATTATTTAATTTGTAATAGATAGTTGCAGAAGTTAAGGCTGCAGAACCTGTATTTTTAATAGATACTACAGGAACATAAGAACCGGTAGCACCACATTGCAAATTAGAGGCTACAGAAACACTGTTAGAGGCAACTGCATTTGTGGCATTAGGCAAAGAAATTGATTTTCCCGCTTGCAATACTTCTTTATTACTATCATCCTGTACCCAAGCAACAAAAAATCTGTTGAACTCAGTAGACATGTAAGCAGGCAAAGCACCTGTAACCGTAATCGTTTGTGTTTGACCTACTGTAAATGTAGATTGTACCGCCTGACCCTCAGCAGAAGGATACATCTTACGCATTACATGGTGGAAAGACTTTTCTCCGTTTGTACCAGGAGCTACTGAAAATTCCAAATCTTCTGCAACTGCAAAACGTAATTTAAGATTGGCATTATTGGTTACTGCGCTGGTTGCTGTAATCGTAACGGCAACAGAGAAGTTACTACCAGTATAAGTTGGTGTACCTACTGTTAAGGTAAAAGGAGTTGTTTCCAAAGCAGCAGCATCAATGATTGCCTGCGTTGTTTGAGAGATGTTTCCTTGTCCTGCACCACCTACTACTTTACCATTAATTCTTCCATAAGGAGCAAAAGGTACAGTGTAATAGGTCATTCTATTTTGAACATCTACGGTATTCTGACCATAGATAGGACCTCCGGAAGGAATAGGAGATTGATATTTCAACAACAATGCTTTAGTAGTATTATTACCTAACAGCGTCATTAAAGCCGGGTTATTTGCCGCACAGGGACCACAGTTCTCTCCGGAAAATTCTTCATAAAGCGACAGTTTTTGCGCATTGGAAACACCAGCTAAAGTGATAAATGTTCCTAATAAAAGTAGACTTTTTTTCATTTTTTAAAACGTGTTTTTTTAACAGTTAAATAATGTTTATTTAATGAATTTTAATAAATAGTTGAAGATGAAGTTATGGAATTATTATTAATAAAAAAATATTTTTTAAATTTGTTTCAAGACTATCAATCCTAATCCTAGCATTATCAATTACTTTTGTTTCTAAAAAAATTTTTCAATTGTCACCTCACCTATTATCATACGAAGCCTCTGTTGCATTCATGTTGGAACAATTACCTATGTTCTCTAAGATCGGGGCTAAAGCATTACATCCCAGCCTGGAGAAAATACTGGCTTTTTCCAAAGCCTTGAATTTTCCAGAAAAACAGTTTAAAAGTATCCATATTGCCGGCACTAACGGAAAGGGCAGTACGAGCCATATCCTCGCGGCTACTTTTCAGCAGGCAGGCTATAAAACAGGCTTATATACTTCTCCGCACCTTATCGACATCAGAGAACGTATCCGCATCAATGGCATTCCTTTTGCGCAATCCTTGCTGACGGAATTCATCAATACCCACATGGTGCTTATAGATGAAATAAAGCCCTCCTACTTTGAGCTCAATGTCGCCATGGCCTTTTGGGTCTTTGCAAAAGAGGCGGTAGATATTGCGATTATCGAAACGGGTCTGGGAGGCACTTGGGACAGTACGAATATCATTACACCGGAATTATCCGTTATTACTAATATAAGCCTTGATCATACCCAAATACTAGGTGATACGATTGCTTTGATTGCCGGCGAAAAGGCGGGGATTATCAAACCGAATGTACCGGTAGTTATTGGCACAACACAAGAGGAAACAAATCTCGTTTTTTCGAAAACAGCGATTCTGAACCATACCGCGCTGTATTATGCCGACAGCATGTATGATGCCATTTTTGTTGAAAAAGAAGCCACATACCAGGTGTTGAAAATTGTGGATAAAACACAGATGAAGGTACTGGAGGTGCGCACAGATTTATTGGGGGATTTTCAGGCCAAAAACATTATTACCGCACTGGCCTGTATGCGGGTGTTGCAAACCCTGGGCTGGAGGGTAGATGAAGCGATATGTATCGAGGCCTTGAAAACCGTTAAACAAACAACCGGTCTTCGTGGTCGCTGGGATTGGGTTCAGACCGGGCCCAACATCATTTTAGATGTTGCGCATAACCCTGATGGCATTGCCACAATTGTCGCACAATTAACACACACCTCCCTAAAAAACAGTAACTTGCATATCATTATCGGCTTTGTTTCTGATAAAGATGTGCCTCAGGCACTGGCCTTATTACCCAAAAAGGCACGTTATTATTTTACACAGGCACAGGTGCCTAGAGCCCTGCCTGCAGAAAGCTTGCAACAAACAGCGACGGATTTAGGTATGGCGGGCATACTTTACCCCTCGGTAGCAGATGCGGTGCGCGCTGCCCGCAATGAGGCGAGTTCAGAAGATACCATTTTGATTACCGGCAGTTTCTTTATCGTGGGAGAAGCCTTAGACTTTTTAGAAAATAAACAATAATTATATGAAAAGATTATCATTTGCATGGCTTATCGCCTTTATGGTGCTTTTACCTGCAACGCAGGCGAGCGCTCAAAAGCCGCTGATTGGCGTTAAAATTGGTGCGAATGTGTACCGAACTACCGGGAAACAAATTGATAATGATTATAAGGCCTATCCGTTTGGAGGCGTGTATCTGGGCTTACAAGGTGACAAAATGAGCCTTGTAGCGGAAGGTTTATTCACACAAACCAGGATGATTACGGGTAATAATTTCAATGATATTTACCGTGCCTACATTCAGAATGGAAAAGAACAAATTACGCATGCTGAATTTGACTTTACCGAGTTTTCGGTGCCGGTACTTGTGGGTTTTAAACTCTTCACCGGCACATGGCTGGAATTAGGGCCGCAATTCACGAAGATCGTGAATATGAAGGATAGGGATATGATCTTAACTGAGGTGACCAATGTGTATAAAAACAGTTACGTATCGGGTGTAGGCGGACTAAGAATCCAATTACCCTTACACTTAAATATTTCGGCAAGATATATTTATGGTATTACCAATCGCAACAATACTTCGGTTCCGGAGCGTTGGAGCACCCAACGAATTCAATTCGGGATCGGATTTGGATTTTAGGCTTATAAAAGCATTAGAAATAAAACAACAAGGGCTGNNCAGCCCTTGTTGTTTTATTTCTTCTTGGATTTTTTACTTTTTTTCGCTTCCAGTGCTTCATTTTCTTTTAATAAAGCCTTCCAGTTGCTATCATTGACCTCTTCTGTAAAGAGAATCGTATCGGAATAGGTTTCGGGATCAATATCCAATACATTAATCTTGTTCCCCAAATACTGTTCAATCGTTTTTAACACAGGTAGTTCATCCTTACTACAAAAAGAATACGCAATTCCTTTTTGCACCCCACGGCCGGTACGACCTACACGGTGTACATAATTTTCCGCTTCTTCGGGCAGGTCATAATTCACTACATAATCTACATTTGGTATATCTACGCCACGTGCATTGAGATCGGTTGTGATCAATAGTTTCACAATACCGTTCTTAAAGGAATCCATAATTTCGGCACGCTCGCTTTGGTCTTTTCCACTGTGCATGGTCAGTGCCTTGATTTGCACGCGCTCCATGGCTGATGCTACCCTTTCGGCACGCACTTTAGTACGTACAAAGATCAGTATTTTGGCTTCGGGATGCTCTGTAACTAAGCGCTCCAGAAAATAACGCTTATCGTCCATTTCTATATGTGCTACGAAATGCGTAATATTTTTAGAAATGGGATCTTGCGGAGAGATCTGGATACGAATCGGATTCCGCACAATGCCATAGGCAATTTCTTTGATCTCACTATTGATGGTTGCGGAGAAGAAAAGCGTCTGCCGGTAATCGGGCAAAAACTTAATCACATCCTGTATATCTTTAATAAAGCCATAATCCAGCATAAGATCGGCTTCATCCAACACCAGGATTTCCGTTTTATTCAGGTCTAATTTCTTTTGATAGATCAGGTCAAACATCCTTCCGGGCGTCGCAATCAGCACATCGGTGCCGTTAGCCAGTTGTTCGATCTGGTGTTCCTGCTCTACTCCACCCAATAAGGCAGTCGTTTTCAGCTTGGTATATTTACCAATCGTCCGGAATACTTTGGCAATCTGTATGGCCAGCTCCCTTGTGGGTACCATCACCAGGCATTTTGCTTCTCTTTGTTTCGGCGGATTTTTAATATACATCAGCTTATGCAAGACCGGAATCACGAAGGCTGCTGTCTTTCCGGTACCGGTTTGTGCTACGGCCAGTACGTCATTTCCCTGTAAAACCGGGCCAATAGCCTTAAACTGAATATCGGTAGGTTTTTTAAACCCTAATTCATCCAGACTTCTTTTAAGTTCTGTGGCAATGTGATATTGTTCAAATTTCATTTTATTTCAATCAAAAAGTCAAGGTCAGATAATAAATTGACTATAATACGGCAAAGGTACTTTAATAAAAAGATAAAAGCCTGAGGCTTTTACCTCAGGCTTTTATCAAAAGAATGAAACTTATTATTTAGAGATCAGTTCCGCAAAATATTTTACGGTACGTACCAATTGAGATACATAGCTCATTTCATTATCATACCAACTTACGGTTTTGACCATTTGATAATCACCAACAGTCACTACTTTAGTTTGTGTTGCATCGAACAAAGAACCGAAAGAAGTACCAATAATATCGCTGGATACAATCTCGTCTTCGTTATATCCGAAAGACTCGTTAGCCGCAGCTTTCATTACCGCATTTACCTCTTCTACAGTTACTTTTTTACCCAAAACAGTCGTCAGTTCGGTTAAAGAACCTGTTACCGTAGGTACGCGTTGTGCACCACCATCTAACAAACCTTTTAATGCCGGTAATACTAAACCAATTGCTTTAGCTGCTCCGGTAGAGTTTGGAATAATGTTTTCTGCAGCAGCACGGGCACGACGCAAATCACCTTTGGCATGCGGTGCATCCAGGGTATTCTGATCGTTTGTGTACGCGTGAACAGTTGTCATCTGACCTACTTTGATTTCAAAGTTTTCGTGTAAGGCCTGCGCCATTGGTGCCAAACAGTTCGTAGTACAAGAAGCACAACTGATTACTGTTTCAGAACCATCAAGAATATTATGGTTTACATTGAATACTACTGTTTTCAAATCGCCGGTAGCCGGAGCAGAGATCACTACTTTCTTTGCACCTGCAGTGATGTGTGCTTTTGCTTTATCAGCATCAGTAAAGAAGCCGGTACATTCCAATACAACATCTACTTCATGCTGACCCCAAGGAATATTTGCAGGATCTTTTTCTGCATATATCTTGATCTCATTACCGTTTACTGTAATCGCGTTATCAGAACTGGTCACGTCTTGGTTAAAACGGCCCTGAGCAGTGTCGTATTTTAATAAATGCGCCAATACATTAGGCTTGGTTAAATCGTTAATCGCAACAACCTCAATACCTTCTATGTTGAAAATTTGACGGAAAGCTAAACGTCCGATACGACCGAAACCATTAATGGCCACTTTTACTTTACTCATTTTTATAAAATATTTTATGGGTGTGAATGAAAATTTGTGCAAAGGTATGCAAAATAAATATTATAGGCCTGAGAGAAAAGAAATGCTGCTGCTTGCTATAGCCGCCAAAACAAGAATATCTACAACAGCACCTATATAAAAGGGCAACATCATCCTTTAAAAATCGGTAAAATGCCCATACATTCAGTTACAAATACATACTATATACCTTATATTTGTTGCCCGAATGCCTGCTTATGCGCTTAATGATTTTATTACCAATTATTGCTTTCTTCTCCCATACCGCATCTGGCCAGAGCCGGTTTACCTCTATTTCTTATAATAACCAACACACCTATATCCCCGGCACCTACGGTTTCCCCATCAGTATTTTTTCTTATATTTCTTTTCCTGATCCTGCATATAAAGCGATTATCTCCTGGGGAGACGGTCATAAAAGTTCGGTTAGTTTATCTCAGTCTTGTTTTATGGATGTGTATTACTATAAGCATCCCGGTATATACAACGTATCCATTGTGCTATATGACAAAACCTTAAACAAAGCACTAGACACAACCCAAATGCAGGTTATGGCCTTTTGTACCCATTTCAGCAGTAATATCTTTCAAAGCAATACGGGCAGTTGCACTTATAACGCAGCTACAGATGCCCTGATCCCTATCCCACTTAGGTTTATCGTCAAAAAAAACGGGGTACTTATTGATACTTTTAGTGCTCTCGGCGCCTTTAAGGAAGTCGTTCCGATGGCAGATCTGCAGGCCGTTTTTAGTGTAAGCCCCACCGGTATTCCACCCGGCTACCGGCTCGTTTGCCCGGCAGCGGGAAGTTATACCTTTAAGTTTGACACCCTGAGTTCTGCCAATAACATCTTTGATTTTAAGTTACAGCCATCGCGATAGGTATTCGTCCTATATGCAGCATAACTGAGCTCTACTTCTTTCTATAAATATTTATGGGTATATCTGTATCCAGCAAATAGTCCTGTCAAAAAGATACCGCAAACAAATAAGCAATAGTCTATACGCAGGCCAAATGGGCTTTCAGGAATGCCAATATCTCCCTTCTTTCGCAATCATTTCTGCCAGTACATTTTTGTAGAATAAGCTCGAATAGTATATCTATTACAATGAATAGCAATAATATATGTGAAATTCCTTTTTTAATATAATTTTCATACATTTACTCAAACAAATCCCAATTATATGAATAAATAAAAAACAACTATGATTGCTACGCCTTAAAGACTAGAATTGAAATGATACCCCTATATGAAAAATCATTTTTTAATCCCTAAATCAAAAAAAGTATGTTACGCAAAATCATTACCACCATTTGCCTCCTCTTATTGTCCGGTTTAGTATTCGGGCAAACCCTTACCAATATGTCCTACAACAGTTCCTTTGCTTGTACGACTCCTAGCCTACCCTTTTTCCCTGTAACAGTTACCGCTAGCGCTTTCCCTGCTAATCCCTCTCTTACCGCCGAATTTGCTTGGGGAGATGGCACACCTGTCACTCCGGTACCCATCATGCAATCTTTTTTCACGAGTACACATAATTATAGCCTACCCGGTGTATATACGGTGACGATCGTCTTAAAAGATGGTGGCGGGATCATTTTAGACACCAAAACCATAACCGTAACGGCATTTTGTAATCTGATAAAAGGAAATATTTTCAAAAGCAATGATGCCAATTGTACTTATGATGTCGGTGTAGATGAACCACTTAATTTACCCATCAACCTCGAGCTGTTCAGAGCAGGTACCCGTATTGATGCATTCACCCCAACCGGTTTCTTCTATAATATGGTTACGGGTGCTGATTTAGTCAATGTCTTCACACTTCAGCCGGCCGGCCTTCCTCCCGGATATATGGTGAGTTGCCCTCCCGGTGGCGTACATGCCTTCAAGTTTGACACCTTAAATAACGAAAACAACACCTTCAATTATGCCCTGGAATGCGATGGTTCTACTAATTTTGATCTTGAGATCCTGAGTATGCGTGGATTATTCCGCCCGGTGGCCAATTCTTATATTTATCTTTATGTAGGTAATAGAGCTTGTTTGCCGACTAATGGAATCGTAACTATTGATATTGATCCTCAATACACTTTCTCCTCTGCCAATATAGCCCCATTGAGCGTGGCCGGCAATACCGTGACCTGGATGATACCTGGCCTGAGCGGATCAAAAACCGAATTAATCCGGGTTGTTCTTGATCCGGTAGGTGCACCGCCAATCGGTGGTACGGTGACCACCAGAGCTGAAATCACTCCAAGAGGAGGTGATGTCAATCCAGCCAACAATGAGTTGATCCAGGTGGATCCGATCGTTGGTTCGTTTGATCCGAATGAAAAAAGCGTGCTTCCTGCAGGCGATATCAGACCGGGAGAATTACTTACCTATACCATTAACTTTGAAAATTTAGGGAACGATACGGCTTTTAATATCCATGTATTAGATACCTTATCACCAGATCTTGATTTGGCCTCTTATCGCTTTATCAGCAGTTCTCATGCGGTTAGTACCTATTTCGCCCACAGCGTATCCGGCTTGAACATTATCAAATTCGATTTTGCGAATATACGTCTTGGAGACATTAATGATCCGGAGCACAATAAGGGTTATGTTAAGTTTCAGATCAAGGCAAGAGGTGGCTTAGCCCCGGGTACGACCATCGGCAATACGGCACATATCTATTTTGACATTAATCCGGCTGTGGTCACAAATACAACCATAAATCAAATCCCTCAGATAAACGAGTTATCCGGAAAAACACATATCGGTACCCTATCCGGTATCAATATTTACCCTAATCCGGCCAGTAATATCGTTTCTGTTGAAAACGGTTATAAACAATCGGTATCGCTTGATATCGTCAATACCATAGGTCAGGTAGTACGTACCGCACATGCTCAACCGGGTCTTAGCCAGATCAATCTTAAAGGGCTCAGCAGCGGTACTTATTTTGTATATATAAAAGGCCTAAATAACGTTCAATTCCAAAAACTGGTTATTCAGTAATCGTTTGTTTGGCATAACAATATAGAATACTAAAAATTACAAAGATCAATTCCAGATTAAGGTATCGTCTCTTTCGATAATCTTTAAAATGGAATTGATCTTTTTTTATGCCGGTATACTGCTCCGATGAAGCGCTAATTTGATCGATTTACAGTAATTAGCTGTTAAGCCTATTTATATATAGCTAAAACTGGAAAGCCAGGATCCGCGCATCAGTCAATAATTGATTGACCAGTTCATCATGTTTGGAACGCCTTCCCGATACCGCCCAATTGGTACTGAGCGATTCGTCTGTTTTCTTTTGTCCTTCCAAGGTAAAACGAAGACTGTATTGCTTAAAAAGCATTTCACAATAAGCAATATCTTCTATACGAGCCGTACTTACTTTGTAGGTACGCACCCGGTTACGATCATCAATTACTTTTTGCAGGGGATACAAAAAAGCCAGCACAACCAAAACGATTATTGTTCCTAAAAGGGCAAGGTAAAGATGATTAGAGCCCGTACACATACCCAAAGAAGCAGTTGCCCAAATCGTCGTTGCAGTAGTAATACCCCCTACTTTATTATCTTCTTTAAAAATCACACCCGCACCCAAAAAACCGATACCGGTAATAATATTTGCCGCAATACGGTCGTAACTCTGTACCCCGATCTTAATAGATAAAATAGTAAAGATACAGGAGCCAAAAGACACCAGGATAAAGGTCCGCAAGCCTGCAGACTTCCCTCTATACTCCCGCTCTGCCCCAATCGCCAGACCAATGACGATCGACAGCATGATCATGATAAATTCTTCGTAAAGAATACCTACCGATTGAAAATTCATATAAGCCCTCTATTTAATTCTGACACTAAAATAATTCATTTTTCAAGTAATCTGCCCACAAAAAATCCTGTATGGGTTAAAGCCATACAGGATACAGTATCATATTTTTGATCCCTAGTCTTTTCTCGCTTTAGACGGAAATATGGATATATTGATATAACGGCCCGGATGTGCTTTAAGATCAGAAGATAATTCGCCAAGATCTTTCACCGTTTTGTTTACGTTTTCATACAATTTAGGATCATTCAGCAACATACCTACTGTACCATCTTTTGCATCCAGCTTGGTCATCAGTCCATTGAGCTTTTGTGTCGTCGCTTCCAGGTTATCGATGGTTTGCTGAATCTTGGCCTGAGATAATTGATTGGTTGCACTTTGTGCATTATCCAAAATGCTGTTGATTTTTGCATTATTATTAGCCAGGTTAGCCGTAAGGCTATTGGTATTTTTCATGGTCACATTCGCGTTATTCATCAGCGCACTGATATTACCGGATTGTTGTGATAGTGCTCTTGATAAGACTTCCAGTTGCTTCATCGTTACTTCCAGCGATGCCATACTTTGGTCGATATGTGCTGCAGTACCTTTCGTAACCACACCTTTCAGATTGGTCATCAGGGTATCTGCATTAGCCACTACACTATTGACATTCGTCAGTACAGAAGGCATGTTTTCATTCAGCTTATCCATCAAACCTGCAGAAGAAGTACCTATTAACACCGTACCTTCGGGCGCTTGTTGGGTACTGTTCCCTGAAATGACCTCGATATTCTTTACGTCCGAAAGCAAACCTGCAGAAAGTATCTGAACCTTAGAGCCCACGACCACTTTAAAGTCATCATTAATCGTCATTTTAACTTTAAACTTCTGATCAGGCATCATTTCAATATTCGTAACCTTGCCCACTTTATAGCCATTGACCATTACTTTACTACCGGTAGTTAACCCTTCAACATTATCATAGTAAGTGAAGTATTCCATATCGGAATCAAACAGACTATTTCCCTTCAAAAAATTAAATCCTAGAAATAAAGCCAGTATGGCCGCTAAAGCCAATATCCCGATCTTTACTTCTTTATTTTTGTTACCTTCTGCCATGTTTTTATTTTAATCTCCAAAAATAGCTAAATATCTATAATGATACCTAAAAATTCCTAATTGAGAGATTACCAGTTATTATAATCATTATTCCAATGCCACGGTTCTGTTTTATCCCCTACTTTAAAAAGCTTGTCCAAAGCGATATTCAGCCCGAATTCATTGTAGGCACCTGCAGTAGCCATAAACGAACGGGCATAATGCACCTGAAATTTATTGAGGTATAAACCACCACCAAAGGAGAATCCGGCAAGCCCTTTCGTTTCCAGAGTACTTAACTCATTCCTACGCAAGTGGTTATAAGCTACAGTTACCGTCAAGCGTTTACCGATGGTCAATTCGCCACCCACAATTACGTGCCGGAATAACTTGTCTGCAAAATGGCTTTTGGTATCGGCTACCGTATCAGCCCCAAAAATATTGGATTTTTTATCGGCCGGGTTGTTATAGCGGATATCCCACTGATACAAGTGATGGGCCACCACAAATAATTTGAGGGGTACATTTTTCAGCTGTTTGGTAAATCCGATGTTCAAATCGAAGGGTAGCGGTTCCGCAGGATTGGCAGGATTATACTTTTTAATCATAAAACCCATATTCTTGGCCACAATACCAATCGTAATATTATTAGCGGTATCAAAATAGACCACACCCACATCGCCTAACAGCGCACTCGCGCTGCGATCAGCCAATACTGAATTTGCCCATTTTAAGGTTACCCCATAGCGCCAGTGTTCTTTATACTGACGGGAAGCAGACAGGCTCACCGCCATATCATTAGCCCTTACGTTACCCAAATAAGTACCATAGATATCTGCTGCTTGAAAAGTACCGTAATTAATACTCTGTAAGCCTACACCAAAAGTGGTTTCCAACCTAGGGGAGTGATAGGCATATTGCAGGTTGGTGATCCCGATATCTGCGTAATACAGATTATGATTGGCAGATAATTGATTATGAATACCGGGCCGGAACAAAGCCGGGTTTTGCAAGGCTAAAGAGACATCCTGTTCGGGATTGGCCGGGGCCAAACCTCCCAAAGCAGAAGTATGAGGACTGTTGGACATATTCAAAAATTCGAATGCCCGCGTTCCCCCTACGACTTGTGCTTGTAAAGACAGAGCACAGCTTAATAAAACCACTGTGCTGTATATTTTGTATGTTATCTTCATATTATCGGAACGAAAAACAGCACTAAAAATGTATGGTGCGCTTTTGTATAATTTTAGGCAATGGAACTTATTTCATGTTTTCGATGACCTGATCGCTCACTCCTGTAAAAGAAAAACCGCCGTCATGGAACAGGTTTTGCATCGTAACATAGCGGGTCAAATCGCTGAACATGGCAATACAATAATTAGCACAATCTTCAGCAGGCGCATTACCCAAAGGAGACATCCTTTCTGCATAGGTAAAAAACTGATCGAATCCCGCAACCCCGCTTCCGGCAGTCGTGACGGTCGGCGATTGCGAAATCGTGTTTACGCGCACTTTTTTCTTTTGGCCATAAGCATAGCCAAAACTCCGGGCAATACTTTCCAATAAAGATTTAGCATCGGCCATATCGTTATAGCCGGGAAAAGCGCGCTGTGCGGCAATATAGCTCAAGCCCAACACAGAAGCCCAATCGTTCAGCGCATCCAGTTTCATGGCGGTCTGCATTATTTTATGAAAAGACAAGGCAGATATATCCAGCGTTTTCATAAAATTGTCATAGTTGGTCGCCTCATAGGGAATGCTTTTACGCACATTGGGCGACATTCCTATAGAATGCAGTACAAAATCTATTTTACCCCCAAAATGGGTCATTGCCTGTTCATATAAGCGCTCAAGATCTTCCATATTCGTGGCATCTGCACCAATCACCGGGGCATTATTACACAAAGCAGCCAATTCATTTATTTTTCCCATACGCAACGCGATGGGCGCATTCGTCAAGACGATTTCCGCTCCTTCTGCCACCGCTTTCAAGGCTACTTGCCAGGCGATCGACCGCTCATCTAAAGCTCCAAAAATAATCCCCTTTTTACCTTGTAGTAATTGATATGACATCACGTTGAAATTTGGGTAAAAATAACAAAATAGCATGAAAAGCATATTAATTTAGCTGATTATAAATTTATTTAACATCGTTAACTTTGTACTTTGTTCTGTATTTTTAATGAAAATAGATTGTATGAAAAAGATATTGCTGCTCTTCATGTTTTTAATCGGCAAACTGGGATCCTATGCGCAAACCATTAAGTATTCCGAACCACAGGATTTCAATGTAGCCAAAGACTTGTTTGAAATCGGGGGCTGGGTGGATGATCGGCTGATGATTTTTTACACGCAAAAAAATGAATCTTTTATCGATCTGTATGATCAGAATATGGTCAGAAAGGCGATTGTCTCTTTAAGCTTTATGCCGGAGAAACCAAAACAGATCAAATTAGTCCCTATGGACGATAAGATTATGTTACTGTATAGCGCGATGACAGGCAGTAAGGAATTTTACTATGCTGCTTTACTGGACAAACAGGGTAAATTAATAGGGAAACCAAAAAACCTGGATGAACAGCAACAGAATTTTTTGGGATATACCAAAATCCGGTATCAGTTTGTAGTATCGGAACACAATCAGAAAATGGCTTTATTTGGCTACCAGATCAAGGATAATAAATTACAATACCATATCAATATTGTTGACAACGATTTGAACATCAGCAGCTCTTCTTCGGGGAAAGTAGATTGTAAAAACGCCATGGAAGTGGAACAGGCCCTGATCAAAGATGATGGTACACTGGTATTGAACATCAATGATCTCAATTCAAGCCATAATCAATCTATCGGTGAGGCGGCAATATACACGATTAAGCCAGTGGCCAAAAACAAATCTGAGGCGCAGGTATTCCCATTTGAATTGCAAGGTAAATTCCTCAGCGGATTATATATCAAAGACGATCTTGCAAAAGCCAACAATCTTTATTTTGCCGCCTTTTATATGAGCCGTAGCAATGGTATTATTGAAGGTTCCTATTTGGGCAATGTAGCTATTGATGGCAGTACCAACGGCTTAACCAACGGTGCCGCTACCCCATTCGATGTGAGCCTGCTCGAAAGCTATAAAGGAAAAGACCAAAAGCTATTGAATGACTACCGCATTAAGGATATTATCGTTAAAAATGATGGCGGCGTCATCCTTGCGGCAGAAGCCTTTTACAGCTTTACCCGAACCACCAGCAATGGGATGTATAATGGTTACAGCAGTATGGGATTCGGCGGCATGGGCATGAACAACAGCAGTTATACTGAATACAATTACGGCAATATATTAATCCTTGATTTTAAGCCCAACTATGAAACGAATTGGTTCAATATGATTAATAAAAACCAGCGCACGACTGATGACTATGGTACTTATTCCTCTTACAACATGCTGAACAGTGGCGCCCAATTGGTGTTTACGTATAACAATATTCAACGCAATGGCATCAAACTGCAGGTGGCTGCCCTGGACATGGAAGGCAGTCTTACCGAAAAGGACATTGCCGCTACCATGAAAAGTAACGGGCTTTGGCTGCCGAAACTAAGTGTGCAAACTGATAATAAAGAACTGGTGATTCCTGTAGTAAAATCGAATAAGAAAATGTCTTTTGCCAAGCTGAGTTATTAGTCCGGAAAATAAAAAAGTGAATCTGTCCAGTGTACATTGGATGGATTCACTTTTTTATTTGCTATTTGTGTAATAATGTTTCTAATTCCAAGTAATCTTCGAACCCACCAAACCCTCTTCCATTGGCGTAAACGCCCTGTATCTGGTGCGCCATACAATGGAAGCAGATTTTCGCCGTGCCGACAATCTTATCTTCTCTCTTAAAGACTAGGATATCACGATAAACATAAATACAGGCCATAGCAGCAGAGTCAGTACCCTTTTCTTTAGTCCTGAAAATACTATCGATTGACGGAAACATAACACTATCAATAATACTTTTTCGATAACCAATTGATTCAAGTTTATCAATAAATGAAACATCCTGAATATTTTGGGGAGCATTCCCTACAATCACGACATATTTCAGAAAAGCTATTGGTGAACTATGTCTATTATTAATTAACGATCCAACATGTCGTTCATCGACATCATTAAAATAGTAGTCAATAGCATCATAATCTAAAAAATATTTTTCCTTAAAAGGTTTTCCCGAGGCAGTTTTATCCCTTACTTCTTCGGGTGCTGTGTGACAGCTCTGTAATAACAGGATCAATATTATCGGGAAAAATAAATATTTATTCATTACAATACCGTATTATACAATCTGTACTTCCCGCTCCAGACTGATGCCAAAGCGTTCTTGCACAGAAGCGATGATCCGCGTCGACAGGTGAAAAATATCGGATCCTTTTGCCTGTGCATAATTGACCAATACCAGGGGCTGCTTTTGATGTACCCCAAAGTCACCCTCCCGAAATCCCTTCCAGCCACATTGTTCAATGAGCCAGGCAGCCGGGATCTTCGTCACCTGCTCTGATATAGTATAACCGGGTATGGTGGGATAATCATCCTTCAAACTCTGGTATATTGTATGTGGTACTTCCGGGTTTTTAAAGAAACTGCCGGCATTGCCGATTTCTTTAGGATTGGGTAATTTAGATTCACGGATATGCACCACTGCGGCAGATACTGCTTTCAGGCTTAGGGTTGTGATGCCCATACGATCCAGTTCTTCCTGTATATTGCCGTAAGAGATATTAAAATTCGGTGTTTTGGAGAGTTTAAACACCACATGGGTCATCAAAAACTGTCCTTTAAGTTCATGCTTAAAAATACTGTTCCGGTAGCCGAAAAGGCAGGCGGCATTATCCAGCGTAACCAAGGTTTCTTTATTAAAATCCCAAAAGGTTACGGTATCAATTAATTGCTTCACTTCTACCCCATATGCGCCGATATTTTGGATCGGTGCTGCGCCTACGGTACCCGGAATCAGGGATAAATTTTCGACACCGGCATAATCATGTTGCACGCAATATTGTACAAAGTCATTCCATACTTCACCCGCACCTACTTCCAGCCATACCGAACCATCATCTTCTTTTAAAAGATGAATGCCCCTGATCTCATTTTTCAAAACCCAGGCTTGCGGATCTTGTGTAAAAAGAATATTACTTCCTCCACCTAAAGGCAGAATAGGCAAATGATTGGGAATATGTGCCTTGATATGAGCACAATCTGCTACCGTACGAATGACGGACAGAAAGGGCGCATTGACAGCCATTCCAAAAGTATTTAAGGGTAATAAGGGGATGTTTTTTTGTATGGTAAGCATAGGTAAATGTATCAATTTTATAGGCCAATATCAATTTTATCCGAGGGAGTATCTTGCGTTGTAAAAATCCGCTTTCTGACATTATTTTACGAGTCCGCCCACCAATAAGGTTAAAGAAGCATACTTGCCTCTAACCATACTAATTTCCTCCATGGTCTTATTCTTTGCATGATAATTCTTATACAAATGAAGCCCCCAACTGGGCAAAATTAAATATTGCCACAGTTTCACCTGCGTTCTGGAATAATTTATTTCGGGTAGCTCTTTCAGGTAAAGTACAATTTCGGGTGCCGTAATATTGGCTGCAATATACTTTTTCAATTCTATTGAATATTTGGAAAAGGCCTCAATCGCCTCATCAGATTGTTCCCCTCCTAGTATTTTGTCCGACTGGGCCTGAATATCTTTAAGCTGCCGAAGCAGTAACCTTATTGCATGCTCTTGTTCCATAAATTTCGGCTGAGAAGGGTCCTACCTTATCCCAGACAACAAAAATAAGCTATAGAAACAAAAGAAACCACTAGCAACCCAAATGTATATAGCATTTTCATCAGATCATCGGAACGGAAAATTTATCGGAAAGGGTTTGCAGATCCGCAATCACTTCTTCATGCAGGGGAATACCTTTGACACGCCGCTCGGCTTCATATTCCCGTTCCGGATCGCCCGGAATCAGTACTTTATCCTGACCGGGAACCGGAGTGGCTTCCCGGAAACGACTGATCCAAAGATCCATTTGTTCCAGAAAAGAATCTTCAGTTCTAAAAGCATCGACGCGCATAGCGCCGAAAAAATGGCCTAAACCTTCTCCGGGCATGTTTTCCGGTAAGGGTACATAAGCGGGGAAAGGCGGTGCCCAGGGACCAAAGGAAGCCCCACTCAAAACACCCGATAAAATATCGACAATACTACCCAGTGCATATCCTTTATGACTTCCATGCACCCGATCTCCCCCAAGAGGCAATAAAGCCCCTTTTTGTTTTAAAATATTGGCATCCTGCGAAGGATTACCGTCTATATCCTGTACCCAACCGCTGGGTGTATTTTCTTTTTTGCGTTGTAAGATTTCCAGCTTTCCGTTCGCCGCCGTTGTGGTTGCAAAATCGGCCACAAAAGGTGGCTGATGCTTCGCCGGAATGGCATAAGCAATCGGATTGGTTCCCAACATACGCTCGGTGGAGAAAGTGGGTGCTACTAAAGCACTGGCATTGGTCATGGAGATACCAATCATCTTATGTTCCAAAGCCATCATCGCATGAATACCGGCAATGCCGTAATGGTTGCTGTTCTTAACCGCCACCCATCCTGTTCCGGCTTGTTTGGCTTTATCAATAGCCACTTGCATAGCATAAGGAGCTACCACCAGTCCTAAACCTTTATCGCCATCAATAACTGCTGTGGAGGGGCTTTCATGCACAATCCTGATCTGCGGATTGGCATTCACACGGCCTACTTCCCATAGGCGTACGTAACCAATCAACCGGGCTATACCATGACTGTCTACGCCTCTAAGGTCTGCACTGAGCAATACTTTTGTGGCCGTATCGGCATCCGCATCAGGACAACCGATCTTTAGGAAAATGGCTTTAGCAAAATCAAATAGGCTTTGATAGGTGTAATTCATCGGAGCATCAATCATTTTATCAGCAACAGAAAACGGTTGCTTTCTTATTTCTTTTTATAAATAGGTACCGTAGAGCAGGGTTCGCCATACATCAGACTTTTCACAACCGGTAACACTTTCTGGCTTACTTTAAAATAAGCACTTTCGGGGATTTGAATATCACTACAACCCTTGATCACCAGACGACTGTCTGTATAGGTACTGATGTCTATCTGATCAATGGCTTGTAATAAAAGATGTTCCGTCAGCTGCGCCACCGTACCATAAAAAGGGGTTGCGCCGCATTTATATAAATAAGTTGCCAGCAGCATATAGGCCCACATCGGGATAATGGCATCTGCAGAACAGAATACAGCGACCTGCTTGTTTTCAAAAGGCGTCCAATCCAGTTCCAACAAGGAGGTACGGAAGTCCTTTTCCCGTAAAATCATTCCCTTGAATAAAAAAGGAGCAATATCTAAAGAGGCGATTTGTTCCGGCTTGGGTAAGTATTGCTCTAAATTGAGGGTGACAATGCCACTCTCCGCTACTTTGTTTACAATCGTGTCCATGCTGCAAAGATAAGTCATCGTAAAACGCGGCGGTATAGATTATTTCTTTTTGACCAAAGAGGATAAGGGATAACGGATACCGCTATAGCTCATCATATCAACTTTGATACTACCGACCAGAATAGGACTGCTGATGCGCACGGGGATATGGTTATCATCATCGCTTACATAGATCTCCATCTTTTCGCCTCCTTTGAAAAGAGTGCCTTCTACAAGCAGGGGTTTTATCTTTATGGTATTAAACGTACCATACTTTGTGGTGATCTTTTCTTTTCCCATGTAGCGGATGTATAAATGAAAGACCTCCTCATCCAGAAACATATCGAAAGGAATTTTATCGCCTACATTATATTTGCTGTAATCTATGTTACGTGCATAATACACGGCAGATAAAACATCTTGTATACATTCGGGTACCGTATAGACTTTATTATTGGTAAATGCTTTCTTCTGAGCGGGTAAAAAGCGTACGTACTGGTATAATTTATGGCCGTCTTCATTGATGTCCCGTACGAATTTTACAGGAAGCATGGTAGCCGTATCAATATAGGTTTCGTATTTATCTTTTACAGAAAAGATCCAGTCGTAGGATTTGACGGTATTGCCTAACCCGATTACATGAAAGACGGGCTTGCCATCAAGCGTTTCCAATTTGGTGGTAAAGCTCGCTTTCGCAGCACCCACCCATACCGCACTGAGGTTGTAGTATACCGTAAAGTTGACCACCTCTCCCGATTTGACCACCCTGTTCTTTAACCCGCAAAAATTACTTTGTCCCCATGTGATACCTGCTGCTAAGCAGAGCAACAAGGCCATACTTATTTTTTTCCTCATCTTCTTATCTTCCAAAATAGGTTTAGGATTAGACCCGACCCCAGCACAAAAGTTTAGCGCTTAACTCTGCTTCGCCTTTAAAGCCTCATAATTCATTCTGGCTTGTTGTACAAAAGAGCTGCCGGGATAGTTCGTAATCAGTTTTTCGTATTGTTCTATGGCCTTAGCCTTATCCTTAAGCTGCTGCTCATAGATGAGGGCCAATTGCATCGTTGCATCATCTCCCAAAACATCATCACCATATTTTTCCTGAATGGTAGTTAAATAAATAATCGCTTTGTTATAATCTTGTCTTTTCATAGCGATCGATGCTCTTTGCATCTGTATATCATCCTGAAGATCGTTATCAGGATAAGCCGCAGATAGACTATCGAGCAAGGCATCGGCCTCCTCATATTTATGTTGAAATAGTAACAGATCGGCATAGGCAAATCTACCCAACACGTGAAAATCTTTATCCTCAGGGGTATTTTCTGTAATAAGTACCGACAGGTATAGGGCATCATTGGCAATCAACTCTGAAGTAGAAGCCTTTAACACCGATAATTGCCCCTGGGCATATTCAAAATCGCCGCGGTAATAAGAGAGTTTTGCATTGCGATAGCGGGCTTCTTCTCCTAAAATATCTTCTTTAAAGGTTTTATCGACCTGGGAATAGAGTAAAGCCGCATCCCATACTTTACCGGTAAGGATATAATAATCGCCTAAGGCCAGTTTCGCTTTGCCCTGTAGTTGTGGAGCAAGATAAGGTTGCGCCATCACCTCATTTAGGGTATCGATCGCTGCTTCGGGGCGATGGGCATATAAGGCTATGTTGCGGGTATAATCCAGGATCAGATCACTGTTTTTATACTGTGGGTATTCTGTAAAAAAAGACTGGTAACTGCCTAATAACTGGTCGACAGATGCAGCTACAATAGGATAGGTATGTTCCAGTTTTTGCTGCATGATATCCAGGTAAATCTGCCGCGCCTTTAAATAGGAAGGATTGGTTTTACCCAGCTGAATCACATAACTGACGCCTTGCAAGGCCAATTCCAAGGATTCTTTCTGATATTGCTCTATGGCCCAGTTAAGCACTACCGCACCCATGCGTTGCTGGCTTTCATCCAGCTTTATGATTTCTTTCAGTTGTTCTGCTTTATCTCCTTTGCCCGATTGCAACCAGGTAAACAGCTCCCTCCAGAGATAATTATTGGGATCTTTCGTTAGCTTTTTGGTTAAGGCTTCTTCTGCCCGCTTTATCTTTTTGGGATTCCCATTGGTAATCCGTTCTAAAGATTGTTTTGCATTCTCCATAGAAAACGGCTGCACCGCTATAGATTCCAACAACAAATCGATGGCTTTATCCGTTTCTCCTTTCTGATCGTAAAGTAAAGCCAGCTCATAACTAAAAATATAGGGATTTCGGGTTTTGTCCCGGAAAGTCTCCATGGTTTTCAACTCGTATTCAGGGATCTTATAATAGCGATAAGCCCCAACCAAACCCGTCGCCTGAAATTCATTGCCATTAAGACTGCTCAGGCTTTGCTCAAAATATTGTTTTGCATTTTGCTTATCCCCTTTTAATTGGTAAACATTACCGATATCCACCAGAATCGACAAATCCTCTCTGCGTATTTTAGTCATAAACTGTCCTAAAGCGATAGCGGTATCGTAATTTTTGGTGGCTAATAAGGCAGATAAATAATTATCATAAAACTTTTTATCGAAGGGAGCCGAGACATACAGTTCCTTAAGCAATGGTAAAGCCTTGTCATATTGCTTTTCACTTAAGAATAACTGCGCATTGCGCTCTGCTTCTAAAGTGCTTTGTGCCTTTAATGCTTGCGGCAATAAGGAAACAAAGGAAAGTAACAGGAAATATTTCAAAAAATCGGTTCTCATTCTGATGCTAATATATAGAATCTAATCTTATCTAAACGGTAAAAAAAAGCGGAATATAATATTCCGCTTGTGTATTTTATGATTTCTTATCGGTCTTTGTCCGTTTTTGTTCTTCAAATTCGATAACCTTTAAAATCGTAGAATGAGATAAACTTTTACCAATGAGCTTTTTGTCCTTATCCAGCAAATACACTTTAGGCGTGCTGTATACATCATATAAAGGTTTGTATTCTAGTGTACCATTGGCATCCACCAAAGTTCTCCATTCTGTAATCTTATGATCTGTATTAAATTTCAGCAGTTCAGAACGCTCTCCGCTTGTTGGTACAGAGATCACTTCTACGCCATACTTCTTCAGATCGTTATAATAAAGGTCTATGATCTTAGGCATTTCTTCCATACAATGTCCGCAATCAGGCGACCAGAACATTAATAAGGTATAGGGTGCCTTTCCGCTTCTTACGCTTTCATTTTTCAAAGTAGTCAGGTCCTGCAATATTAATTCAGGAGCAGGATTGCCCAATACATTCGGGGCAATTTTCTTAGCTCTGTCCAGATAACGCGCTACACCGGCAGAATCCAACCAGTAGGCTTTTCCTTTGCCGAAATAATTTTCTACCAGGTACACAAAAGAGGCATCTACACCCATCATTTTACTTTCTGCGGTATAATTACCCAACCAGTGTAAAATGTATTTATAGATTTCTTTAGCGTTTTCAGACTTTTTTAAAAGCTTATCCATCTCCGCATTAATGGTATCGGGAATAGGATACACCAATTGAGAAAAATATTCATCTAAACGACCGTCCAGAATCGGTGTTTTCACCAAACGGTTATCGGTAAAGTCAAACTTATCCCAGAAATGAGCTTTGTAATCATTTAAGGCGTACAGAGAGTCTACGGTCTTGCCATCGGCCAGATAATGCTTACCCTTATCAATATCCGGGGCATTCATGGCATTGAAAATCTGGGTCAGCAGGCTTTTAGGATGGCTGGCCACATATTTTCTTCTATAGTCCTTATCTTCTTTTGATAATTTTTCAAACTGCTCCTGCAATTTGGTAGTATCTGATTTTGTTTTGGCAGTAGTTATCGTTTCCTGCAACTTTTTACGTTTGGCCATCTGCCCCACCATAAAGGTCTCATGGGCTTCAAAATCCTGGTTGATCTTATTTTGCGTAAAGTGTGCCCGATGCTCTTTTGTGATACCAGCCTCTACATTATAACCATTGTCGAGTAACAGCTGAAAGAAGGCTCCTTTATCATTGTACATTACGATATAAATACCGCCCAGAATACTATCTTTATGTTCAAAAGTAGCCGTATTCCCATTCACCACGGTGGCCGAATCTGTTTTATAAATCGTCGGCAAGCCCTTACCAAAGTAATGCGCCAGATAAATGGTCTTATCTTTTATGGGTTCCGAAAAATTAACTTTTATCTTGTATCCGAATTGCTGTGCACCCGCTGTACCGGCTATCATCAGGATGGCCGTCAGCGCTAAGAGGATTTTTTTCATTATATAATTTGAACTTAAAGCGAATCGTTTATTGTTAACGATTCCCAAATCTAAAAAAACTAAATTTTCCCAAAGCAAAAATCAACCTAAATTTGCAAAGGTTTAACTTACAAATATACATTTTGGGACGTAAAAATAAAAAGACAATACTTAGCGGCGTAAGGTTGGAAAAATATGCTGCAGAAGGCAAATCAATTGCTCATTTAGAAGATGGGAAAACATTGCTGGTAGAAGGTGGTGTACCCGGTGATGTGGCGCAGGTACTAGTACTTAAAAATAAAAAAAGCTATGCAGAAGGTAAAGTAATGAAGATAGAAGAACTATCTGCAGTACGGGAGACGCCTTTCTGTGATCATTTTGGTGTGTGTGGTGGTTGTAAATGGCAAATGCTGCCCTACAACAAACAAATAGAATATAAACAACAACAGGTAGCGGATCAGTTGCGCAGGATCGGTAATATTGAATTGCCGGAGATGGAAACCATCTGTGGCAGCAATGAAACCCGGTTTTACCGGAACAAACTGGAATTTACCTTCTCTACCCAACAATATTTAACTCAGGAAGCACTGGACAGGGCACAGGGAGAAGTGATCGAACGTAAACCTGCCTTAGGTTTTCACGCACCGGGCATGTTTGACAAAGTGGTCGATATTGAGACCTGTTATTTACAACCCGATCCTTCTAATAAGATCAAAAACTGGGTGAGGAAATTAGCAGAGGAGCATGATCTGCCTTATTATGATTTCAAAAAACAAGAAGGCTGGTTACGTACCATGGTTGTACGGGTAGCCACTACCAAAGAGGTGATGGTAAACCTGGTTGTGCATCATGAGCGGCCAGAACTCTTTATGATATTGGATACTTTATTGGCAGAAGTTCCGGAGATCACGTCCCTGAATTATACGATCAACCCCAAGAAAAACGACACGATCTACGATCTGCAGGTGGTGAATTATCACGGAAAGGCCTACATTGAAGAATATCTGGAAAGCTTCCGCTTTAAAATATCTCCTAAATCTTTTTTTCAAACCAATACCAAACAGGCGGAACGTTTGTACCAAATCACCAGAGATTTTGCCGGCCTGACGGGTTCAGAAGTTTTGTATGACCTGTATTGTGGTACGGGTAGTATCGGTATTTTCTGTTCTAAGGGTGCGAAGCGCGTAATTGGGATTGAAGCAGTTGCAGATGCCATCGAAGATGCAAAGATCAACGCCGCCTGGAATAACCTGGAGCATTGTGATTTTTATGCCGGTGATGTTTCTGATATTGCGACCGATGCCTTTTTTGAGCAGCATGGCCGTCCGGATGTAATCATTACCGATCCGCCAAGAGCAGGGATGCATGAAAAGCTCATTCAACAATTATTACGGATGCGTGCCCCCAGAGTGGTCTATGTAAGCTGCAACCCGGCAACACAAGCCAGAGACCTGCAATTATTAGATGAGGCTTATGCGGTTATAAAAATCCAACCGGTAGATATGTTCCCTCATACTCATCATATTGAGAATGTGGTCTTGCTGGAATTAAAATAATCTATTAGCACATATACATGAAAACAAATGCTGTATTCAACTCCGATTGAATACAGCATTTGTTTTTGTAATCCATGAATACCTTTTACGGAAAATGGAATGTTTATTTAAGCATTAATCCAACTTTGGCACTAAGGTTTACGGTTTGAGCAACACTGTAATTGGCCTGTTGCGTTTTATATTGAAACGCTTGTGGCGTTCCCTGATAAGCATAATAACTAAGGAAGTAAAGTGACCTATTGGCCACGAAGTTAAAATCACCCTGCAAGCCATAAAATCCATAAATACGCGTTCCTTTAATCAATGGCTTTTTACCTTCTGAACCGAAATACAGAGATAACCTCATATTTTCAGGATTCATAATGCTATTCCTATTCAGCCCTTTACCGTATTGGTTTGTAAATGGAGCATAATAATGTACATTATTTATGACCTGCCATACGGCTGAATATTCATAGTTTTTATTCCCGGTAATTTTATTGGCATTAAAAGCCATACCCAGTCCCAATCTTACTTCATACCAACGCGAGGATGTTTTTTTTAGTTTAAATTGCTTTCCACCATAAAGCCCAAAATTCATTGTCTTTAATTTCTGTGTGTAGTTTAATACTACAGGGTCATGAACGGGTTTATTTTCGCCATAAAGAGCATCTGAATTGTAACTATACTGGACTTTTGTATGTGCAGTACGATAATTAGCATCCACTCCAACATACCACCCGTTTTTTAGGTAAAATTCATATTCTAAACCGGCAGCAATGTTCAACGTATTAGGAATATTCAATGTTGCCGGGCGATAATTGTATCCTTCAGGAACATTGAATTTCTGTTTATCCGCATTATATTTGATATAGGGAGATAAGTAAGTAATCCCAGGAGTATTAAAGCTATATACAGGACTAGCATATACTTTTAATCCTTTTGTCGTAAATCTCTTTTGGGCAATAGCCTTGCTCCATAAAAAGGTTAAGGCTATTGTTAATATGATTAGTGGTTTCATTATAGGCATTTAGGTAATTCCGAATTTAGTTCAATTTTTTCGTTCCCATAATAAGCATAATGATAGCTTTTTAAGTTTTTCGTGCTAAGGCTAAGCGTGCCATTTAATTTGTGGAGAGCAGGTTTGCTATCAAGTGTGGTTTCACGTTTCTTACACCCAGTATTAAAGATGAAGAAAGCAGCCGTTAACAGGCTTAACCCTCCAATTTTGATTTTTTTGTTCATAGTTAAATTGTTTTAGTGTGTCAAAAATGGGAGCAAATATATTGTTAAATACATTAACATATGATGTTTTTAATTTATTAACTAAAAATTAAAAGTCATTTAATTTTAAAGTATTGACAATTAGATCATTCAGTAAAAAGAAAAAACCTTTTCGTATTACAATTGGGAATTATGGGGAATGGCTATTTTAATCCTCAAAAAAAGTTCAACCTATGTCCGGTCCAATAAGAAAGGCTTTCAAAATAAATTTTGAAAGCCTTTCTTATTTTAGTAATATGAATTTTTATCGATATGAATCGGGATCGAATAGATCATCAATAGTGTCAGATGATCCTTTATGCTTTAAGGTAAGCCGTATAATCGGCCCGGGGAATCATGGTAGCGCCTAAACTCATCAGGTGGTCATTGGGTACCTGGCAGTCGATCAGGCGATATTCATGTTGTGTACAAAGCCAGATCAGCGCCGCTTTAGAAGCATTACTCCGCTTACTGAACATACTCTCTCCACAAAAAACATTATGGACGACTACGCCATATAGGCCACCCACCAGTTCCCCATCCTCCCATACTTCAACGGAATGTGCTTTACCCGTCTGGTGCAACAGCAGATAGGCTGCCTGCATTTCCGGTAGAATCCAGGTACCATCCTGATCCAGGCGTACTATTTCTGCACATTGCAAGATCACCTGCTCAAAGGCCTGATCCATTGTAAGCTGAAAACGCCCGCTCCGAAGCAATGGTCGCATACTCTTACTGATCTTGATATGTTCAGGAAAGATCACGCAACGTGCGGGCGGGGCATACCAGCAGATGGGTTCCCCCTCGCTATACCAGGGAAAAATACCATTGTTATAAGCCTTTTGCAGGGTCTCGGGTTCAAGATTGCCGCCAATGGCCAGTAATCCATCCGGCTCGGCAAGTGTCACATCGGGAAAATGGGTAAAATGCTTGGATAAGAGAATCATTCAGAGAAATATCGGGTACAAGAATAAGGCAAAGTTATCTTCAATTCCTAAGATTCGAGGACACAATCTTGCAAGATATTAGTCCATACCTACTAAAGCCTATTGCTAAGATTCTTTGACCTTCGCTGAACCGGTATTACAAAATCCTGCTTCAGAATAACAGATTCTTGCAAAATTGCTATCCTGTAATAAAAGCAAAAGGCTGCTAAACAGTAACAAACGCAGATTTCTGCTACAATAGATGCGCCGTAAGTTTATTGCGTAAAATCCTTTACCGTTTGTGCAAGGATCGCAATACTGGCCTCCATTTCTGCAAAGTTCAGGTTACCAAAGCCCAGCCGCATGGCTGTAATATCTTTGTTTTGATAGAGGAGCGTTTTGGGAATAAACAGGTTATTCCGTGCACAGGCTTTACTTAAACCGATAAGATTGAGGGGCTGTTCCCATTCCAGCCAAACCGCCAGGCCACCGGAAGGTTTTTGAAAAGTAACCCGATTCGCTAAATGATGTATCAATAGCCGGGTATAATGATCTCTTCGTTCCTGGTATATTTTTATCGATTTTTTCAGGTAGCGATGTATCTCCCCTTCAGCAATCATTTCCCCCAGCACCTGTTCCATAAGGATATCCCCCTGCCGGTCAATGATACCCAGGTGTTTTCGCATTTCCACCATGAGGTTTTCCGGCGCTACGATAAAGCCGGTCCGAAAACCCGGTGCCAGCGACTTCCCGAAACTACCCACATAGACAACCATGCCATTGGTATCAGCACTGGCCAGCGGCAATACAGGACTTTTGTCATAATGAAAATCATAATCATAATCGTCTTCCAGAATAATAAAGCCATGTTTTTTGGCCAGCGCCAGTAAGGCTAATCGTCTTTGTGCACTCAAAGTGACCGTAGTCGGATAATGATGGTGTGGGGTAAGGTACAACATGCGTACCGGCTGTTCCCGGCAGATGCGCGCGACACTGTCCACATCAATCCCTTCTTCATCTATAGGAATAGTCAGGATACGGGCACCCGATTTCTGAAAGATCATATTACTGGCAAAATAGCTCAGCGAACCGACCAGGACCACATCTCCCGCAGACAATAAGATCTCTGAGGCAATGTAAATGCTCATCTCCGTACTCCGGGTAATGAGTAGGTTATTTTTAGAAATATGTAAACCCCGGGACAGATTGAGGTAATTGGACAAGTGCTTCTTAAAAAACTCACTGCCGTCGTGATTATAATGCCCTAATATTTTACGGTTGCTTTTACGTTTGAGATTGGCACTATACCACCTCGAATGCTGGTCGATCTGGGTAAGCCGGATATCCGGTACGCCATCATTAAAGACATAATCACAGTCGGAGTGTTCAAAAGGATTATCCAAAAGGTTAGATTGGCGAAATAAAAAACCGGTTGTTTTAGGGTATTGCAGTAAGGCCTGTTCCGGAAGTACCGGTATTTTGGAAGGCCGTCCGGCAGGCTGTCCGATCACAAAAGTACCTTTATTGGGTTTTGACGCTACCCAGCCTTGCGCATGCAGTTCTTCATAAGCCGCCACAACAGTATTGCGGTGCAGCTGCAACAATATGCCAAGCGCGCGGGTTCCAGGCAATTTTGTACCCAAAGGTAAATATCCCCTTTGTACCGCATTGA
Organism: Taibaiella sp. KBW10; assembly: GCF_003852495.1. GTDB lineage: Bacteria > Bacteroidota > Bacteroidia > Chitinophagales > Chitinophagaceae > Edaphocola. The sequence goes on from NZ_QAJI01000001.1 coordinate 636,687, forward strand.
TTAACTGAGCAGCGACCTGCATATATATTGCAGACTCCGAGATACGATCTATTTGGATAAAACTTTTGTAGGGAATACTAACCGGACTAGCCATAATATAAAAACTGGCACATTTAAACAGACCGGCAATATAATACTTTTGTGCCAAAACAAGGGAATGGATCTCTATAATACATTACAAGACATCGTACAACAAGCACCGGTACACAGCAAATGGCTGAATACTCTTTCTTATATGGAAAATGCCGGTGCCCGGAAAATTTCTGCCTGTGAACATACCGATAAGGTAAACCTGATCCAGTTAAAACATGCTGCGGAAGAACACCGGCATGCCTACTACCTTAAAAAACAAATTGGCAAAATAAACCCGGGTGCCTGCCTTACTTATCAGGCAGATGAATTGCTGGCGCCCATACATACCAAGCAGTATTTGCATCAACTTGATGTACAGGCTTGCCGATACCTAAAGCAGACCTTTGGCCTGCAAAAGGAAGCCCTTAAATATGCGGCTTATCTCTTTGTGACCTATGCGATTGAGGTACGTGCAGATGAACTCTATCCGGTGTACCAGGAAGTATTGACCGCCCAAAAACAGAAAGTGATGGTTAAGTCTATTATCCTGGAAGAGGAAGGGCATTTGGAAGAGATGATACAACAGCTGCAGCACTTTGCACCGGACTGGCAAATACATGCCGCTAAAGTACAGGAAATAGAACATGCTTTGTTTACCCAATGGATGAGGGCTATACAAACTGCAACCCTGGCGCATGCATAAACAATTGCAAGATATGCAGGCAGCACTGCAGGCCAGAATAGACGCCGGCAACTACCGAGCACTCACGGCCCAACAAAAGGGTATTGATTTCTACTCGAACGATTATTTAGGACTCGCACAAAATCCCTTACTGCAATCTCACCTACTGAAAGCAGTACAAGCAAGGCCGGAAGTCCTTTCGGGGAGCACTGGTTCCCGTTTGATCAGCGGTAATCATCGGCTGGTCGCAGAAACGGAATCTTACATCGCTTCCCAACACGGCTACACATCGGCCTTGCTTTTTCCTTCAGGTTATACCGCCAATCTCGCACTTTGCAGCACATTGATGCACAGAGGAGACACCCTGATTGTAGATGAGTACATACACCGATCGGTGCATGACGGCTGCCGCCTGAGCTATGCACATAAATTAAAATTCAAACACAATGACCTGACTAGTCTCGAAATGAGGTTGCAGAAAGCCATAGGCAATTGTTACGTTTTTATCGAGAGTTTATATTCTATGGATGGTGATTTTGCGCCGATACAAGCTATTGCAGCGTTAACCCGAAAATACGGAGCCGCCTTATTAGTTGATGAAGCGCATGCTTTTGGGGTACTGGGATCAGGACTGGTGGCACGTTATAATTTACAGGATTCGGTACTGGCTACTGTGGTAACCTACGGCAAAGCACTGGGTACACATGGTGCTGCCCTACTGTGCAATGATACACTCAAGCAATACCTGGTCAATTTTGCCAGCCCATTCATATACAGCACTGCCTGTGGCGCACTACAGGCCATTAGTATTGAAGCAGGATACCGTTTTCTGAAAGATCACGAATCCTTAAGTACACAACTGCAGCAAAACATTGCGTTGTTCCGTTCCCAATACAGCAGCACGCGCTCTGACCAAAACAGCCCGATACAAGTTGTATACCTTCCGGAGACCAGACGCCTGCAGGCTCTGCAACTGGCTTTGCAGGAGCAGCACCTGCTCACCTATGCCGTATACAGCCCCACTGTCAAGGCAGGAACAGAACGCATACGCATTTGCTTGCACAGCTTCAATACCACAGCAGAAATCGGTGTACTCACACAGATAATCAATCATTTTTCTCTTTCTTAACTATGCAGCAAAAACTTTTCCTCACCGGCATCGGTACGGATGTCGGCAAAACCATTTGTGCGGCTGTACTCACCGCTTATTTCCAAGCCGAGTATTGGAAACCGGTACAAGCAGGCAGCCTCTCTTATACTGATAGCATGCGGGTACGGGAACTGACCGGCCACTATACTCATCCGGAAGCATACCGGCTGCAACTGGCGGCCTCTCCTCATAACGCAGCAGCAAAAGAGCATATCCATATTAAACTCGATCATATCCAACTGCCCGATACAGATCAGCAGCTGATCATAGAAGGCGCCGGAGGTCTCTTTGTGCCCTTATCTGATCAGGTATTTATGATCGACCTGATTGCACAATTTGCGATACCGGCCGCTTTGGTGGTACGAGACTACCTGGGTTGTATCAATCACAGCTTGCTTTCGATACAGGCCTTAAGGCAAAGAAAAATCCCCTTATCCTATTTAATTTTAAATGGCACATTCGATCCGGATACCGAGAGGGTTATCTGTATGTATATCGGTCAGGAGACGCAAGTGATCCGTATTCCTGAGCTTGATGTGATCGACCGGGCCGCTATTCTTTCTATCAGTAAACAAACTTTAATTTAATACAATGAACACCTCAATCAGAAACGATTGGACCAAAGAAGAGGTCCAGGCAATTTACGACCAACCCTTAATGGCATTGATCTACCAGGCGGCTACGGTGCATCGTCAATGGCATGAAGCATCTGAAGTACAGGTTTGCACGCTGCTTTCGGTAAAGACAGGCGGATGCCCTGAAGATTGTTCCTATTGCGGACAGGCGGCCCGATACCATACTGACATCAAGGTACAGGCCTTATTACCGACAGAAACGGTGCTCGCCCATGCCCGAAAAGCAAAAGAAACGGGATCTTCCCGATTTTGCATGGCAGCGGCCTGGCGCGAAGTAAGGGATAACCGTGATTTTGACCGGGTCATTGAGATGGTAAAAGGTGTAAATGAACTAGGTCTGGAAGTATGTTGCACTTTAGGGATGCTTACGGAAGAGCAAGCCATCAGACTACAGGATGCCGGTTTATATGCCTATAATCACAACCTGGATACCTCTGAGCAGTATTATGATGAGATTATTTCTACACGCACATTTGACAACCGCATCAACACGATCAATAATGTGCGCAAAGCGGGCATTACCGTTTGCTCCGGAGGGATTATAGGATTGGGAGAAACGGACCGGGACCGCATTTCTATGTTGCTGACTTTAGCCACGATGCCCAAACACCCGGAATCGGTGCCGGTCAATGCACTGGCCAGGATAAAAGGTACTCCTTTGGAGCACAATCCAAAAGTGGATATATGGGAAATGGTGCGCATGATTGCCACGGCAAGGATCATTATGCCGACTGCGGTGGTCAGGCTTAGTGCCGGACGCATTGAAATGACGGAGCCGGAACAGGCCTGGTGTTTTATGGCGGGGGCTAATTCTATCTTTACCGGAGAGCGGGAAACCCTTTTAGTGACCCCTAATCCCGGTGTTTCAGAAGATATGGCGATGTTCCAAACTTTAGGATTAAAGCCTATGGCAAAACGTGAAAAAGTAAAGACATGCCCCACAACTTAAGCAGCAGAGATGCCGCAGTAAACTGGCATCCTTATACCCAAATGCAAACAGCCGCCGATGCGATTGCCATCGTTCGGGGATCGGGTGTGTATTTGTACGATGAACCGGGCAATCGCTATCTGGATGCGATTGCCTCCTGGTGGGTAACCCTTCATGGCCATGCCCATCCTTATATCGCTCAGAAAGTTTCGGAACAGTTGTACCAACTGGAACAGGTAATCTTTGCAGGCTTTACCCATGAGCCCGCAGTGCTGTTGTCGGAACGACTGCTGGCACTCCTGCCCTCAGCACAGCAAAAAGTATTTTATTCCGATAATGGCTCTACGGCGGTGGAGGTAGCACTTAAAATGTGTATCCAATATCGCTATAACCAGGGCAAACCCAAAACAAAGATCCTGGCTTTTAAAAATGCCTACCACGGAGATACCTTTGGCGCAATGTCGGTCAGTAGCAGGGGTATATGGACAGAACCTTTTGGCAATATGCTTTTTGAAGTACAATTTATCGATCCACCCACCATCGACAACCTGGAAGCGCTTAAATCCTGTATAGATACCTATACTGATGAACTGGCCTGTTTTATCTATGAGCCGCTGATACAAGGCGCCGCAGGTATGCTGATGCATGAGGCACCCGCCTTGAGTGCGCTGATGCAACATTGCCGGTCAAGAGGTATATTAATGATACAGGATGAGGTATTTGTAGGCTTTGGCAGAACCGGAAAACTCTTCGCGGCCAATCACCTATCGGAACAGCCCGATATTATGTGTTTTTCCAAAGGCCTCACGGGGGGAACCATGCCTATGGGCATCACGACTTGTTCTGCTCCGATTTTCGAAGCATTTTTATCAGACGATCAATACAAGACCCTGTTTCACGGGCATTCTTTTACGGCCAATCCGCTGGCCTGTACTGCTGCACTGGCAAGCCTGGATTTACTCTTACAGGAAAGCACGCAAAATAGCATTCAGGAGCTCTCTGCAGCACATTGCAGGTTCGCCCGTTCTATAACCACACATCCCAAAGTAAAAGCGATACGCCATACGGGAACAATTCTGGCGATCGAATGGCATACCACTCAGGACACTTCGTACTTTAACCATATCGGCACTCATTTATATCAATATTTCTTACAAAGAGGCATTCTCATACGTCCTCTGGGTAATATTATATACCTGGTGCCTCCCTACTGTATGACGCAAGAAGAGTTACAGTATATTTACCAGGTTATTCTCGAAGCATTGGAAGAAGTGTAAGGAGCCCGGCCGATTTTATGCAAATATATGCTCCCTTAATCTTTACAAATTCCTTACAAAAGGGATCATATCTTTGCGGGCAAAATCAATCCCGACATATGCGCTTCTTTATCCATACTTTATGCCTTTTATGTGGTCTTTTCCTGACTTGCATGCTTTCTGCACAGACGCCGGAAGGACATTATAAAATATATGATACCCGCAACGGGCAGGAGCTCGATTACGCCACTATGATTCAGGAACTTTCTGTTGCTGATGCGGTATTTTTTGGAGAGGAGCATAACGATAGTATCGGGCACTTACTGGAAGGTGCTGTTTTAAAGAGCCTGTATGCGCTGCATAAGGATCAATTATCCCTGTCTATGGAAATGTTCGAAACAGATGTACAGGGCATTATGAATGAATACCTTGCAGGATGGATTAGCGAAAAGAATTTTAAAAAGGAAAGCCGCTCCTGGAATAATTACCCGGACTATCAGCCTTTGGTAAATTTTGCCAAGGAAAAAGGTATCGCGGTCATTTGTGCCAATGCCCCGGCACGGTATACGAATATGGTGACGAGAGGAACCTTAAAGGCGCTGGACCAATTACCCAAAGCAACCCGGAAGGCATATTTACCTCCCTTCCCTATTGACACCCTCAGTGGTGCGTATTATGACAAATTCCTGGAAACAATGGGTGGCCATACCATGCCGAATATGCATATCTACCAATCACAAAACCTTTGGGATGCCACTATGGCCCACAATATACTGAAGGCAATGAAGCATAAAAAGGTATTTCATTTGAACGGCCGTTTTCACAGCGATAGTTATTTAGGTACGGCTTACCGGGTATTACAGCAAAAGAAAGGCAAGGTCAAAACCATTTCCTGTTTTTCCGAAACGGTTTATAAAGCGTCTGAACACAAAGGACTGGCTGATTTTGTAATTCTTACACAGCCTTAATCAAACATCCTTCTATTTCCATTTTTGAGCAATACGCAGCGCAGCATCGATCATTTCCGGCTGCCAGTGTTCTATATCCCAGCTGCTTTGGCGCAGGGCTGTTTGTTGCATCTGATGCAAGGCATCTTCATGATCCTTTGCATGCTCCAGGATAAAAGACAGGATTTGCTGCTCGGCATAAAGATATTCATCCTCTACAACCCTTGTGGTATCTAATGATCCGGAGGGCATAAAGGTATTGTGGGGTTGGTATACATGGCCTTCGTTGTACTGCATCACCAGGTATTCCATTTGCAGGAAATCGCGGTAAAACTGTAATCTGTCTGCTTCTGTTTGCAGGCCTATTCCCAGCTGCTCCATCACTACATATTTCAGGTTGGGACATAAAGGCAGGGCCTTTTGCAAAAGTTCGAAAACCATTTGAGGTACGGCACCATCGTGGGTATCTCTCCGTATTTGCTTCTGCTCATTCACAATAGACTGTTGCCAACTGCCCCCGGAAATATGAATTTCCCGTACCCGGTCTAAGGGATATAAGGCAATCAGGGTATCAAACGGGATGTTGAAATTATGCAGCTGACAATAAAAATTGTGGAGATCCAGGATAATAAATCCATTCAACGGTTCGATCAGCTCATTTAAAAAATCGCCATGCTTTTTCACTTCTTCCAGTGAATAGGAAAACGCCAGGTTTTCCAAACCCACCGGGCATTGGCAAGCCTGTTGTATTCTGGAGAGGCGGTCTCTTCCAATCGCAACCGTACTTTTGGAATAGGGAATACTCATGGGTGCACCCTTATGAAAATCCGCTCCGGTCATAAAGCCAAAGTGCTCTGTAATATGATCGAAGGTGTATTGTTTGGAGACGGTTTCCAGGTGTTGCAACCAGGTTTTCTGCTCGGGCAGCAGGCGTCCGGAAAATAAGGAGAAAAACACCCCGTGGCCAATTAACCTGTTGGCCTGGCTGTAGGTCTCTAATAATTCCTGAAACCATTCGGGCAGAATATGGTTTCTTTTAAACAGGGTATCAAAGGACCACTCTATAGCGGCTACTCTGCCCTCTTCTAATAAAGGTAAAGATGCCGACAATATATCGGCATCTAAATTGCAAGCAACTGTGGGTAAAATCTTTGGGGTATCCATATGTTTCTTTAGCCCATTCCGCAAGCGGGACAGTCAAGGACCGGGTCGTGGTTTACCGGCTGTCCATTCTCCGCGTTAGGGGCTTTTTGTGGTTTAATCTCTTTTTTGTTACAGGAAGTTGTACTTACCTGGATGGCAATGCCGACAACGATGGCGCCGATTAATTTTTTAGAAATTTTCATGATGATAAATGTTTATATGTGATGAGAAACTTGGGTGATGGATTGGGTTTATACACTTACATTCTTTTCAGCTTGTATATATCTATGGTATTCATGTTTTGCTGTTTGGATAGCACAATAGTATCTCCGTAACTTGTCATTTCATAAGTTCCTTCCAGGATCAGCGACCAGTCAAAATCGGGTGCCCAGGTGCACGTATTCACAAAAGAAATTGTGCTACTGGTCATCATATAGGTGCCTTCACATAATGCCGGATATTTATTTATCGTTGAGCTACCGTGCCAATTACCGGCAGAGAAGTTCAGTGTTATTGCTGACCCCGCACTAGACGTAAGGTTCTGTCTTTGAAAAGTACCGGAATAGGTACCTTCTGAAAAATGTGGCATATTTCCGCCCATATCTGCTTTACTACAAGCAAAAAAAGTACAACACAATAATAGAAAGCCAACAATTTTATTCATGATTAAACACTTTTACGCAACGGGAGCATATCTGTTACTACTAAATTGCCCCTGATATTATATTAGACGTAAACTACATTATTTTCCTTAGGCCGTTTATAAAAAAATATCATTCCCCATCTAATGCCAACAATTTATTCTATTCTGTTTTGATCCTTTTACGGGGCAACAAGTGTCTCAAAAATGTCCGTTTTTACCAGGAAGCTTGCTACACAACAATTTTGCGGCCTTGTATACTCCCTTGATTTCCGAGCCCTTAAGTGATGTAAACCGTACCGTAATGCCCCTATAAATGGTTATTGCGTTGATAAAAATAACAACCGGGCACAATCAGTCATCTTTGCGGCCGGATAATTGCTAAAATTTATCCTCGTCCGCAGGTAATACAGGGTTCTCTCAATACAGGTGCCGTTTCCGCAGTATCGATCAATACCATTGGCGGAGCCATAAAGCTATCTTGCCTTATGGTATCTATTCGGTTTATATTTCTTTTTTGAGGAATTGCAGTAGCCTCTTTACAAGCGGTGGCCGTAAGCCCACAGGTAATACCTAAAGCAATTGATTGGAGTAAAGCGGTATTTATTTTCATAACAAAACTGTTTCTATAAGGATGCCGGGGCACCACATATTCCACAAATATCCGGCAGGTTAAGCATAAAAAAAGGAAACCCTGATGAGGGTTTCCTTTTTTTTATGTGCTTATGAAGTAATCAGTTGCTTATGCAGTAACAGCGCCTTCCAATAAAACGGTTGCTTTATTGTTCAGTACTTCTACAAAGCCACCGGTAATCATAAATAATTCTGTATTGGTCTTATCTTTCAAAATTTTCATTTTACCTTCTCCCAATGCCGCTACCATAGCCGCATGGTTTTCCAGAATTTCAAAAGAACCTTCTACACCAGGAAGTTGTACACCGTACACTTCTCCACTATATATTTTTTGCTCTGGTGTTAATATATCTAATTGCATAGCGCAGATTGAAGATTAAACGTTAAGAAATAAAGATTAAGCTTTTGCCTGCTCTAATAATTTTTTACCTTTTGCAATGGCATCGTCGATATTACCTACCAGGTTGAAGGCTGCTTCAGGATACTCATCTACTTCACCATCCATAATCATATTGAAACCACGGATTGTTTCTTCGATAGGTACTAATACCCCTTGTAAACCGGTAAATTGTTCTGCTACGTGGAATGGTTGAGATAAGAAACGTTGTACACGACGTGCGCGGGAAACGATTAATTTATCTTCTTCACTCAATTCATCCATACCCAGGATCGCGATGATATCTTGTAATTCTTTATAACGTTGTAAGATACGTTTTACTCTTTCCGCACAATCATAGTGTGCATCACCAACGATTGCAGCGCTCAGGATACGAGAAGTAGAATCCAATGGATCTACCGCAGGATAGATACCCAAATCGGCAATTTTACGAGACAATACGGTAGTAGCATCCAAGTGCGCAAAGGTTGTTGCCGGCGCCGGATCCGTTAAATCATCCGCAGGTACATATACCGCTTGAACAGAGGTAATTGAACCGTTTTTAGTAGAAGTGATACGCTCTTGCATCAGACCCATTTCTGTAGCCAGCGTTGGTTGGTAACCTACCGCTGATGGCATACGACCCAATAGTGCCGATACCTCAGAACCTGCCTGTGTAAAACGGAAGATGTTATCTACGAAGAAAAGGATGTCTTTACCGTTGCCATCACCTTCTCCATCACGGAAATATTCTGCCATGGTCAAACCAGACAAGGCTACACGCGCACGTGCTCCAGGAGGTTCGTTCATTTGTCCGAATACAAAGGTCGCTTTAGATTCTTTCAGGCCTTCCAGGTCAACAGCAGACAGATCCCATCCACCTTTTTCCATAGAATGCATGAATTTTTCTCCGTATTTTACGATACCTGCTTCGATCATCTCACGCATCAGGTCATTACCTTCACGTGTACGCTCACCCACACCGGCAAATACAGAAAGACCACCGTGGCCTTTTGCGATATTGTTGATCAATTCCTGAATCAATACGGTTTTACCTACACCCGCACCACCGAACAAACCAATTTTACCACCTTTTGCATAAGGTTCGATCAAGTCAATTACTTTAATACCTGTAAATAAGATCTCGGTAGAAGTACTTAACTCATCAAATCTTGGCGGTTTTGCGTGGATTGGACGACTATTTTCTTTATTTGGTTGCGGCAAACCATCAATAGCATCGCCAGTTACGTTGAATAAACGACCATTGATCTGTGGACCGGTAGGCATCGCAATTGCTTTACCTGTATCAACCACTTCCATGCCGCGTACAAGACCTTCTGTACCATCCATTGCTACACAACGAACGCTATCCTCTCCTAAGTGCTGCTGCACTTCCAAAACTAATTTGTCTCCATTTTCGCGCTTTAATTCTAAGGCGTTGAAAATTTCTGGCAATTGATTATCAGCACTGAAATGTACGTCAATAACTGGGCCAATGATTTGTTTAATTTTACCAACGTTTGGCATATCTAAAATTTATTTATTATGAATTGTAATCGTTCAATTTGGGTGCAAAAGTAAAACTCTATTAGCAAAAAATAAAATTTTAATGCAATTTATTTGAAATATAGGACAAAGTATGTATAAGTATTTATTTTTATACTGCTTATCAGACAAAACAGGTCATCTGCTTTCCGGTCGAAAATGGTAAAGAGCAAGGATATGAAGGGTTTTCTTCGACAGATTGAAAAAACATAGGGGTTATTATTAAATATAAAATAGCCACTACCCTATCCTTACGAATCCGGCAGTGGCACTCCTTCATAGGTTATTACTTTAACACTTGTATCTTTTCTATATAATTACCTGTTGCGGTTTGTATGGCTAAAAAATAGGTACCATTCGCCAAGTCCGGGAAAGTAAATGTGGTCCGTTCTGTATTTAAAACACGAGATACCCTGCCGGTAGCATCTATTAAGGTAAGCCGCTCTATTTTTATATTTTTTTCATTTTGTATACGAATATCGCCCAGACTGGGGTTCGGGTAGACCTTAAATCCGCCCTGAGCTGCCGGAAGCGTATTGACAGCAGTGGTTCCTCCGCCATTGGTCGTTTTGAACAATCCGTGTCCACTGGCAAATCCGGTCTGTTCGTCCAACATTTCTATTTCCATCATTAGCATATCTGCCGGGCTAGTCGCCTGTACGCTCCAGGTCTGTCCTCCGTTTAAGGTCTTATATATGCGCTGATTATAGACTACGTATCCGTTCTGTTCACTTATAAAATGAACATCCGTCAGTGAGAACCCGGCAAACATAGTCCCCGGCATCTGCGCCCATGTATTGCCGCCATCACTTGTCTTTAACATCTTACTTGGCGCGCCTGTGGTAATGGCGAAGCCTAGCTGACTGTTTACAAATTGCATTTGTGTGATGCCCCCATAAACAAATACCTGTTGTGTTTCCGGTATTTCACTATACACGGGAGTCCAAGTATTGCCACAATCAATGGTTTTAAATATCATGTCCCGATAAGCTACATTGCCCTGCTGTACCAAGCTCACAAAACCGGTACTTTGATTGATAAAATGAATATTTGTAATGTAATGGCTCTCCGGGATCAGTTCTTGTGTTGTAAAGGTATCACCTCCATTAATGGTTCTACCTAAGATACCCATACTGCTTACAAAGCCGGTGTCTTTATTCAGAAAATGGATGGTGCTGAAATAATCACCCCCACTGATAGTATAGTTCATCTGTTGCCAGGTTTGCCCGCAATCCAAGGTTTTGTAGCAGGTAGGCGCTGTGGCAAAGGCAGCATAAGCCGCTACGAAGCCTGTATGCTGGTCTGTAAAATGCACTTTGAAGGACGAGGCATTCGTAAAAGCAAGTGTATCCCAATGCACACCGCCATCTACAGATTTAAGCACACCGTCTCCGTCTGTTGAGGTGGCAAACAGGGTATCTTTATTCAAAACATTAAGCTGCGTAATCGCTGCAGTGGGCGATGCGGAGCGCATGGCCCACTGTGCCCGGGCTTGCACAATGAGGGCACTGAAGCTCAGTACCAATAGGATGATCTTTTTCATGATTATTCAATTTACAGGGTGAATTATCCTACAAATCTCCATCATAATCATGCCATACTGTTTGCAAAAAGAGGTATTTATACTGCAAAAAAGGGAAATTCTTTATATTTTAAACTCCGAAGGGGTTACGCCGGCCTGCATTTTAAACCAATTGGTAAAGTGGGCGGCTTCTTTAAATCCAAGTTCCAGCGCAATTTCATTGATATTATGATCTGAGGTGATCAGCAATTGTTTTGCTTCCTTTAAGATTCGATCCTGGACCAATTGCTTTACGGTTTGTCCGGATGCCTGTTTGATCCTGTTCTGTAAGGTTCTTGGCGCAACATGTAATAATGCCGCGTATTGCGATAAGGTCCAGTTTCGTTTGAAGTTTTTATGGATCAAAGAAATAATTTTCTGCAACAGCGGGTCATTGGTTTTTGGCGTGTGCGGAATGTGATGAAAGGAGGTGGCAATCTTCGTGAGCATTGCGCCGATTAATTGCAGCATATAAAGTTTATCCCCGGCGTTATCCTGCATTTCCCGAAAGATAAATGCAAATTTCTGCTGTTCTTCTTCATTCAATCTAATGATACGGGAATAGTCAAAAATATGCCGAAAGTCTATTTCCGGGTTTATGGTCGCTAATTTATATAAAAACTGTTCCTTATATACGATTGCAAAACCACTGGATTGCATATGACGTTCCACCCAATGCAGGTCCCGCGCAGCAATCAGGTGTATCGAATTATCTTCTATATTGTAATGCTGAAAACTAATATTGTGGGTGCCTCCGCCTTTCAGAAAAACCATCACCTCATTATACTCATGGGCATGAAAATTATCGAAGGGATAACTTCCCGGATTATCTAATTGTACAAACCGGGCGATATTGCTTTTTACATCATCATCCGAATATTTGTAGGTCTGGTAAATATCTGCTTTCATTTTCTATATTTTTAAATAACCGGCGCTTCAAATTATGAAAATAATCTTAATCATTAAGATCATTAAGCAGCAAAAAGCCGGACACTAAAACACTGTCTTTTGTACAATCCCCTTAACGCTATATTACACTTATCTTATCGCAAATAAAGCACATAATATGTTATCCTTCCTATCGAATATAATAACATTAAAATTTATGATTAGCGAATATGAGAAAGCTACTATTCCTCTTTTCGTCATCCCGGCCGCACTAAAAAAATGTCCTTAAAGTATCATTTAATATCATCATTACTGCCCTTGCCTTATAATAATCCAGGACGGGCAATTAGCGTATACAACGATACCGGCACTTAAATAAATACTTATGAAAACGAATTTAATACTGAGCATTATCATGCCATAGTACCCTGCTGCCCCAAGTACCTTTAGTACTCAAAAATACACTATTAAAAACAGCAGAAATAAAACATGATAATCATTGATAAGCGGTGGTGTTTTCAGTAGGATTAGGCTAATGATTATATAACCCGAAATAGTGGAAGCGGTAATGTTACCGCTGTTTTGTTATATACGACTTCAGGATAAGATTATCAAAACGCCTATAAACAAAAAATCCTCGCTATAAAAAATAGTGAGGAAAAATTTATGTGGAAGCACACGGATTCGAACCGCGGACCCTCTCGGTGTAAACGAGATGCTCTGAACCAGCTGAGCTATGCTTCCAAAATAATATTAAAAGAACGATGTGGAAGCACACGGATTCGAACCGCGGACCCTCTCGGTGTAAACGAGATGCTCTGAACCAGCTGAGCTATGCTTCCAAAAATATTAAAAGAACGATGTGGAAGCACACGGATTCGAACCGCGGACCCTCTCGGTGTAAACGAGATGCTCTGAACCAGCTGAGCTATGCTTCCAAGTAATTTTCAAAAACCATGATTTACTGTTAAATCATTTTTGGTGCCCAGAACAGGAATCGAACCTGCACATCCTTGCGAATACAAGATTTTGAGTCTAGCGCGTCTACCAATTCCGCCATCTGGGCCTCAATATCATCCGATTTTTTCGAATGGACAGCAAAGGTAAATCAGTTTTTCTAAAAAACAAAAAAAGATTAGAATATTTTATCCGGCATGCATCAAACCCTTTTACATCAAGGTTCTGAAGTAAATCATGGTATCCTAAAGAGTACATATAATCTACCGGATGGCATTATGAAAAACTGGACGAAACAGAATTAAAAACAGAAGCACTCATAAATAAATCATCCGTACACCATCTATTATATAAGTAATATAGTATCCATTATTTTTTATCATTTTACATATGCCCTTTCTGCAGGGCAAATATGATAGCCAATAGGCAAAAAAACAAGATAGCAACTAATCGATACCATCGCGCCAGCTCTATCTATCAGGCTTCATCTACAGTTTAAAACAACATTAAGCAGTCTTGTTTATTTGCTTTACTTCAGCGCTTAAAACATGGGCTGGAAGGTTAAAAAAGAATAAAAAAGAATAAATTATTATTTTTTCCAATATTTTTCCTTATCTTTGTGCTTTATTAATTATTTCAATTTTATCAAATGCAAGAAGGAACAGTAAAATTCTTCAACACAACCAAAGGATTTGGTTTTATCACACCAGCAGATGGAGGAACCGACCTTTTCGTTCACGCGAGCGGCCTTATCAGCAATGAAATCCGTGAAAATGACCGCGTGTCATACGATTTGAAGGACGGCCAAAAAGGTCCAAATGCAGTTAATGTAAGAGTTATCTAACTTTCAATATATTAATTGAAAAGGGGCATGATATTTATATCATGCCCCTTTTAGTTTTGTATCGAAGTCTAGCGTGGTTGCTTCTTAACCATTACCGCCTGCATTCCTTTTTTACCTCTCACAATTTCAAAAGAAACTTTATCATTTTCTGATATCATTTCAGTAAGATCATTGCTGTGTGTAAAATAACTGTTGTTAGAATCTTTTTCTTTGATAAATCCATAACCCTTCCCGGTATCGAAAAATGTAACGGTACCATACTTTACTTTATCTGCCACCGGCAAATTATGCGGCGCTACAGAGAAAGAAATATCTTCTACATTAACTTCTTTCTTTTTGCGCGGATCTGGCGGCTTAGAAGAAAGATTACCATTCTCATCAACATACGCAATCATATCCTCTAAGTCTTTACCCTTATTGGAATTTGCTAAACGCTGTTCTTTCTTTTCCGCTTTTTCAATTTGTTTTTCTCTTTTCTTTTTTGCAATTTCTTTTTTATTGCTGGTTTCATTTGGTCTTGCCATAAATAAATTTAAAGTGATGAATCAGTCTCTCCCTGAGTATGAGTGGAGATAGAGGAGTAGAGACTTTGGCAATAAAAGAACCTTATTTCTAAGCGTATCAACAGTGGATGGAGGAATGGACCTTATATGCAAATATCGTATATTTTAGCGACACTACCTATTCCTTAATGATATCGGCTGCTTTTCAGGGTCTGTTTCCGCTAAAGCGGCCTTATTATATTAAAGCAGAAACCCCTCCCCTCTTGTATCACCTGAAGGCCATATGCGTCAAAGACCGTTTAAGGCTTCCCGAAAAAATATTTCAAAAGGGCATCGCCTGCTATTCCGCCATGCTCAGGTAGCCGTAGCACTCTTGCACTACCCGGTCGTATAAATATACTTAGAAGCTACATATTTTCCTGAAACGGGCGGCCATAAACAAGCCATCTATTCTACAATTTATTCTGCCTGTTATAACCAAGCCGGAAAAGGAATCGTAAAAACGGAAGCATCAAAGCCAAAGCGCCAGCTGGCACTTATACGGTGATAACAGCCACATCAAAGCTAAGCCTGTACTTATTGGCAAGTAAAAATACCTGTTTTAAAAAATGGGTATTTCTATCTGCTTTTTCACTATATCTGCCATCTAACTTTATCTAATTAAGGCACTCACTTACTATAATACATGAAATTATTATAAATATAATGGGACTCANNTGAGTCCCATTATATTTATAATGTTTAATCTTCTAAAGAGGAGTTAGCCAATTAGCAATTTTCCATACAAGGATTAATAAAAGTATTAATGTTAGACTGGTCCAAAAAATATATTTTCTAAAATAATTCATGTATCTAACATAGCTGGTTTTATAGTTAGAATCAAATGGTTGACCTGATTTAGTTAGCTCATCAGCATATGTTGTACCCAACCAAAACCTAAAACCACCCAAACAAAATAGTATACCAACAATTATAAAAATACATTTAAAAAATACATAAGAAAAAATTTGGTTCTTTAATTCTTCTATTTTCTGCTTCTCTTCTTTCAATTTTAGGTTGCTAATTTCAATCTCATTTGCATATTTCAGACCATCTTCTTTTTTCTCATTAAAATACTTTAATAATTCAATTTTACTATTTTGTATTTCTAAAGATTTTTCTCCCTTTTCTTCTTCCAATTTTTTTAAAACATCTATTTGTTTTTGAATAGTAATTTGAAGAGATTTGATTTCTGACATTTTTATTCTCAAATGTGCTGTATCATTACTTAATTTTTCTTCTTCAATTTTTAATGTAATACGCTCAAATTTCAGTTTTTGTTCTTGCTGTAATGGATATACAATTGCAAAAAATAGCAATATCAATCCAGCAGTTAGAAGATATTTAAAAAAATTATCAGATCCAGGCAAAATATTTGGTAACATAATATTAGATTTATAGATTAATACCCATACCTACTATTTCTTGCTTACTACTATCTATATGTTGTTTGTTTTGAGTGTAAATATTATCTATCTGTTGTTGTACTTGAGGTGTTTGCTTCTCTTTACATCCTGTTGCGCCAAGCAAACACGCAGCTAATGCAAGTGCAGATCCAGAAAATTTAATGTTAAACAGACCCGGTGATTGCAAGTTAATTCTAATGGTGCTTTCATCAATATTTTCCCCTAATGACAACTGCTCATTTACAAGCCTCATTATATCAACAAGATTTGTGAGTGCTTTACTTAATCCTACTAAGTTAATTTCATTCTGTTGAGTAACTCTTAAGACGAAATGCGTACTATCTTCTTTCTGATAGAGGTCATGAATTATACTATCAATATAGTATTGATAATCTGTCGAAATTTCACTTATTGCATGCCATGGTTTCCTGATTTTAAAGAACGTTGGATCTAATGATGTAATTGGTAATGCATCGGTCAGCCATTTAACAGCTCTTCTCTTATAATGAGAACAATTTCCTATTACATTTTCTGATACTTCAACATGATTGGTCAAAATTTCACCAAAGGCCAGCCTCGACGAATTTTCACTTGGGATGAAAAAAATATCACCCTTCTTTAGATTCACAAAATTATGTAATTTATTGTAAATCCTTGTTACACTATTACGATTAGAACGTTGATCTAATGGCAAATTATAAACATTAGCAATTTTTTGTTTGGCTTGTTCCGCTGGAATCTGTGTCAAATCATGAAGCGTGATATCATTCCACCCAATTGCAATAAAATCATTTTCTAAATATGTTTCAAAATTTTGTCCACCATCAGATCTTATAAACCAATACTTTATTGTAGAATCAATTTTGTAAATCTCTAAAGTCTCATCCATGTGATTTTTTATGCAAACATAATAGGTTGTTTTGAAATATGCAATAAATTTAATGCGTAATTCTTAAATAAAGGTAACTATCTAATACGACAAGATATGTCTGCCTTTTATTTATATACTAATTGTCTCTGAATTATGATAATGCATTGATTGCTGTAAACAAAAGTTTATAGCAAGACTATTAAGTATCTATCTTTGTTTAATTCTGACTAATTCACTATTAAATTAAATAAATATGTTACAGTCACAAACAGAATATTTGATAACTATTCTACAAAAAGACATAGATTTTGAGGAATTATTTAACAAGGTAATATCTGAATGTAAAACTTATGGAGTTGACAAATATAGAATGAATGAGAGGATTATAAATAATACACTTATATTTATTGATTACAGACAAGTAAATATACCTAAGGGAATTTATAACGCTTTACCACGGCCAGATGCAATAAAAGATCTAATAAAGAATCTTTTGGGAAATATTAGGTACAATTTCAAATCACAGGTTATAAAAGAAAGCACTAGATTTTAAATCCTTTACTTTTTTCGATATATTTAAATCTAAGCCAAAAATTCCTAAAAAACCAACAATCGAAAATCATGTATTTTCGCCATATCCACTTCCAATATGGATTAAATTTTCCTTTTTTATTTTTTCGTAATCCCTTATTAATTAAAAAGCTTTTTATATAATAGCGTGGACCGTGTTTAATTCTAAACATAATTCTAATATTTGATATTAGATAATGCCATAATTATGTCCTAGTATAAACCGAATTTTATTAAATAGGTTGTTGTGCCATTTTCAAATCTTATCAGTTTTAAAGAAATTATACTCTTAACAATCTCATTCTATAAGCCTATTAGCTCTCGATAAGTCTTCTTAGACTTCATCGAGTTGGACAGTAAATGCATCAAATTCTCAAAGGGTTTGCTTTTCCTGGTATTATACTTAAACACAAATTCGTTTAAATACTTCTGTAAGTGCTTACGGGAAGTAACACGATAAACGCCGATGATTCCCCTTTTTAAGTTACCCCAAAAATTCTCAATCGTATTACTATGTGCATCACCGTTCACGAATTGCTTACGACCATGATTTACAATTGCATGATCGAACGTTAATCCTAAACCATGATATGCTCCCCATTCGTCTGTATAAACAGTACTAAATAATTCTACTGTTCCACATATAATAGGTTGTAAGTCTTCAGCCTTGACGGAAGGCACTACACGTGCCATTACCTTTCCGCCACGTTCAATCAAACCAAATACAGGGACTTTATCCTTATAGCTACGGCCTTGTACTTTTTTATATTTTTTGTCATGGTGTCGATTCCTATTCTTACCGCCAACATAAGTTTCATCAGCTTCAACAATGCCTTTCATTTTATGCATATTCTCAAATTTGGAACAGTTGCGAAGTCTGTGCAACATTGACCAGGTTGTCTTTTGTGTTAAACCAAGTTCCCGATGAAGCTGCATTGATGATAAACCTCCTTTATGAGTTACAAAGAACCAAATGGCTGCAATCCATTTCTGCATGCTGACTTTAGAGCCATGCATGAACGTTCCATATTTAACATTGAAATACTTTCCTGTCTTGTTGCATTTATATCGATTACCGCATTTATAAACTTTGGAATCTTTATCAAATGGTGAAACAACAACGCCTTTCCATATTATATGCTCTAGAAAGTCAATACATTTCTCTTCTGTATTGAAGGCTAATATCAATTCAGTGATGGATATGAATTTGAACAGTTTTTCGGGATTTAATCTAGTGGATATTTTCATATCACACTTATCCTATATTTCCAAAAATTATAAGAGATTGAGCAGAAAAAACGCTAAGATTCAATTTTGATCAAAACAAACAATGCGCAAAAGGAACGCTAAATCCGATGACTTTTATAGAAAACATGGTTATGGGAAAAATAATTTGATTAATTTTGTCGAGTTATTTAGGCATATAAAATGCCCCAATATTGATTACACATAGAAGGTGTTTAACTTTTTCTCTTCCACGAATCTGGTAAATTTACAAGAACGAGAAATAGGTAAACTGACCTGCGCTATATACATTATGGCGTGGGCTGTTGCTTATTTTAGTTCGAGGCTTACCAGAGCCCGTGGAATGAAGTTTGTTAACAGTACCCACGCTTTCTTCATTCTATAAATCTCTTCTTCGGGTCTGGGGAGAAACAAATACTCATTTTTAATGAAAAAGATTATCATTCCTGCACTGATGTTAGGACTGTTCTTTGCGAGCTGTAAAAACGAATCAAGCTCAACCAAAGAGACATCTGCGGCTATTAAACCACAAAGCACCAAAATTAATGGCCCGATAGGCGACTATTATGAAGTCATTGATAAAGAGTACAAGATTGATGATAGTGGAATGTTCAACGTGATTTCCGTTACTATTAAACGCAAATCGGCTAATTTACCGTTTGAGCCAAATAAAACTGTTCCATACGGTACAGAACAAGCAGGAAAAAGCACTCATATTGGATTTGGTATTGAATTATTAGATGAAAAAGGTAACTCATTAGAAGTTAAGAATGCTTCTGAAAGCGGATTAGGTGGTGTTTTTAGTTCAGACGATATTATTTCAATAATAAACTTACAAAATGGCGAAACGGCTACTGTAAGATGGTCCGTAGACAAAGAATTAACTTCAAAAGTAAAATCATTCAAAATAACGTCTGCTATAGATAATAACACATCAACAGAGGTAAACGATGTTGAACCACAAACAGTAACTGCATCATCTTCAAATAATGAAGAACTGCTTCGTTCTTATGAAGAATTTATAGACGGATACATTAGTGCGTTGAAGAAAGTTAAAGCTGGAGATGTGTCCGTTATGAATGAATATCCTAAATTAATGGAGAAAGCACAAGCTATTGATAACAAAATCAAAGCAAACGAAGGAGAATTAACCAAAGATCAATTGAAGCGTTATATTAAACTTCAAACAAAGATGTCTAATGCAATGGTTGACATGATGTAATACATTGTACTATTATCAGGAATTAATATGGTAATATAGTAAAGTATTGTATTTCTTGTTGGCCTTTAATGGATTAGAAAGCTAACAGGCTTGTTAGAATTAAGGGACTCCAATTGGAGTCCCTTAATATTTTTAAATCTTTCATGTATTATCGTAAGTGGATGCCCTAATTAATAATATTTCACCACACTATGATAAAAAAATACAAGAAACTTCTTTCCTAATTTAAAAAAATGAAAAAAAATGAAAACAATTGATGTACTGATTATCGTTGATGCACTGGGTGCGGTGGCCAGCGGCGACCTCTCCGGCAATGTGTACCTAGTAGACACCAATAAATACCTCGGCTCCTGGAATGAGGGACAGTGTGAACTACACACAAAATGCTATGACGGACAGATTATTAAATGGCGTGTAGAATCAATCAGCCCTGATGAAGATGTGAATATTGTCAAGTTTGTCGGTGTTATGATTGATCAAAAGGTATGTATCCCAAGCCAGCAAGGCATTCAGGGGGATATCTATTGGGAAGGACGCGTACAGGCGCGCGGTGTGACGGGCCCCTATCAGTATGCCTGCGTGCTGAGCATAGATGGGAAACAAATGACTTTTGATCCTTTTCTTGAAGTCATAAACCCTGCCTAAAAAACTTCTTCTTATACCATTTAAAAATGTAGATATGTTATGTCCCCATGTAAATGATACAAGCGAGCGGCTCGCGCTTGCTTATTCCGGCATGATCAATTTCAAAGGCTATGCCTATAGCTGTAATAATATCCGGATCGCCATATTACCCGAAGACCCCAACTGGCTGCCAGCTGTCAGAAACCGGATATCGCTGCTGAGCGACCAAAGTGGCCTCTGGATGATGGACGAACCCAATGTCTGGTCGCAAGTGCTGCTTTCCTTTATCACTTATACCAATTTATTTGAAGGATTCACCGCCAATATCGGTTATTACACGACCAAAGAGCAATGGATACAAGTGCTGAAACAATTAAAAACCGGTGTACAGCAATCGAGAAATGCAATAGAAGCGGCAGCGCAGACGTATGATGAGCGCTATAAGCGTTTTAAGAATATTCAGACCCTATTGGATGAAAGTATTAAAGCCGGCTGGGAAGAACTGGATGACGAGATCAAGATCATTACAGAAATTGCCGGTCAGATACAAAAACTACAGGATCAGCTGGGCAACCTGCAGGATGACATGTCCGGCATAGGCTTGCGCAGCGGGCAATCTTATGTACAGTCTAGCCTTTCTATGATGTATGGCCTGGTGACCGTGGCAGGTTCCAGCGTGTCTTTCCTATCGATGCTCGGCCTGGCCTTTACCATCGGAAAAACTTTTTACGATGTCTACAAAGACAATGCGGATATTGCCAATACACTGCATCAGCTCAATGAGCTGCAACTAAAAGCCAGCTATACCGCACAAGCGGCGGCGGCCACTAAAATGGTGCTGCAAACCTGTTACCAGCTGGAGAAAGAATTCCTTGGCCTGCACAAATCACTACCCTATCTCGCTTCCATTTGGACGGCCGAAGAAGATAAAATCAATGAAGCCATAGATGCGCTGAACAGCGGTTCTGACCCGGCCAGGATGTTTACCCTGCAAAGTATGCCTTCTGCATTAGCCACCTGGACCACAATAGCAGGCTATTGCCAGAAAATGACCGCAAGCCCGCTACCGGGCGAGGCCGTAACAATACAAATTCCTACCACTAAATAAATAACCACAAAACACAAATGCAATGAAAGCAAAATTCTCATCTCAACCAATGCGCAAAAGGGCTTTCGCTCTTTCTGAAAACAACAATGGCGATGATGTACCTGTAGACAAAAAGGTGCAAACTGGATTCCTGTCGATGCAGGTCGTTACCGCATCCTGCCATAGTGTACTCAATACCCAGTTTGTACCCTTTACACCCAAACCAAAGTGGTTTGACGATCTGAATGCCAAATTAGATGCGGCTAAAGTTGTCGCAGGTGTATGGATTAATGATCTGGCACCTAAGCTCACGGCTTCGATTCCGAATCAAATCATTGATTACGCAACTACTTACGATGCCATGACCACACAGATACTGGCACTAGTCGACAAAGATCCGATGGCGAGGGGAAAAGATAATCCTATCGTACAACAGACCTTCGCACTGATTGATGCTTTGTCTAACGAAGTCGATAAGATTATCAAGAATGTGGTTGCCATGGAAGACAAGCTAAAAAACTGGGGTAAAGACATGCAAAAAGCCCATGATGAACTCAGCAGTGGTACTACTAATATACAGAACCTGGAGATAGAACTGCAATCTGATATCGACAAGATGAATAATGCTATTACCAACCTGCGCACGCAAATTGACGGAGAAAACAAGGCAATTGCGATCAGTGCCGGGGCGATCGGTGTCGGCGTATTTATTGGCGTAATCGGTATTGCTTTGGCACCGGTTACGGGCGGACAGTCTCTTTGGGCTACCGGAGCAGCAGCCGTAGTGGTCGTGGGTGGCGCGGTCACCTGGGGCATTATGCAGTCCAAAATCAACGGACAATTTGATGAAATTGCCAAAAATCAGCAGAAGATTGCCGATGAAAAACGCCAGATCGTTGCCTTAAAAGGCTTAGAGATGTCCAGTTCTTCAGCCATTACTTCTATGGCGAATGGCTTACAGGCACTCTCCGATGTACGTACCCAATGGCAGGTATTTGCAGGAGAACTGCAAGGGGTAAAAGATAAGCTGGAAAGCGCTGATGAAAAGCTGTATGCCATTGTAAACAAAGGTTATGTAGAAGCAGCACAGAAAGAGTGGAAGATCGCTCTGGCTTTTGCACAACAGTTGGTGGGTATGGTTACGCCAAACGTAGAAAGCAAAACATTACCAATGTCAGCAAAAGTAGCATAATATTCATTTTCCGAAGAAGCCCTTGCTATAAAGCGGGGCTTCTTTCTAATATACATCCTATGGCAAACGATAATAAAATAATACAGCAGATCAATCAAAGTGCCAATGCCATGCAAATGCTCAATGCCTCTTGTCAGGGTATCGTAGAAGTCTACATACAACCCTCACAAAGCTCATGGTATGCCCTATTGGAAACCGAACTGGTAACGGCACAGCGATTAGTACGGGCATGGCGCATCAGCGGTTCGCTGTACTTCAACCAATATGTACTGAATACGTCGATTGCCTGTGGCCAAAATTTCACAAACAACGAGGACATTATTAATCATTATTTTGATTTATTAATTGCCGGCGAAGAGGATAGCGTGAAGCCAAAACTGCTGAACCTGTTGCAACAGTTGGCCACACCGATTGTCCAACTCAACAGCAGTATCAATGAATATGAAAGTAATTTGAGGGATTTTGCGATAAAGATGCAAGCTGCACGTGATGCTATGGCCAAAACAGTTAAGGAGATACAAGCAGAGGAAGCTACTTATCAAAGCCAGATAGCGGCCATAAACAATAAAATAATTGATCTGCAAAAACAAATACAGACTGATCGCGAGGCCATCGCCAAGGCCAAGTCCGCAGAAACAACCGGTATTATAGAAACGATATTCGGCATCATCTTTGTTCCCTTCACAGGTGGGCTGTCGCTCATCCTTGCCGGTATCGGTGTAGGGAGTATCGCTGAGGCAGAAGCACAGATCTCGAGTATACAAGCCTCTATAAACAATTACCAGGACAAAATCCAGCAGGATATGGCCACCATATCGGACGATACCCGGCAGATAGCCGTACTGCAAACCCTGATCATGCCGGTAGTCACCGCCATACAAGATGCAGACCTGATCTCCTCAGCTTTAGACGGGCTTAAAGTATTGTGGCAGGAACAGGCCGATGAACTGCAAAACATAGCAGATAAGATAGAAAAGGCAGAAACGACACAATACTACGTTGTTGGCAAAGCATGGTTTACAGCGGCCTGCGCTCAGTGGAAGGCGATACACCTAAATGCGGAGGCGATTAAAGAAGCACCACTGCGCATCGTACATATTTCTTGTCCTTAAATCAATCAATCTTATGGCTATTATAGATATTTTAGTGGTGGTGGACTGCCTCGGGGCGGTAGCTGCAAATGACCTGTGCAACAATGTATACCTTGCCGATTCTTTAAAGTTTCTCGGTTCCTGGAACGAAGGACAGTGCGACCTGCATACCCTCACGCAAACAGGGCAACTGGTTAAATGGCGTGTCGTTCCGGTAAGCCCCGATAGTACCGTATCGATAACGGGTTTTAGCGGTCAGTTGGTAGAACAGCATATATGCCGACCGGTCAATACGGGTCTCGAAAATGAGGTATGGGAAGGCCGTATACAAGCAGATCCCGGCAGATATACTTACCAGCTTAGCCTTTCCGTCGATGGTAAAAATATGAGTTTCATACCCTATATAGAGGTACAATAAATATAGGCTTGCTTATTCAGCAGATTACTTGGCTACTTTGCTTTGTCAAAATTGATGTCTTAACATATTGCGCTTTAGCTATACAGAATGAAGGATGCTAAAGGGATTAATGCCCCGGAATTGTATGTGCAATTTCAGCTCAGGACACATATCTGCCCATGACCCCGTACACTTGCTGAGCAGGCTTCTCTATCGCGCCTTTTGGCGTCTCTAGACATCGCTGTTTTGCTTTACCACGTATGGCAACATCTGTTATTTACAAGCCCTAAATCAAGGCGAAATCATTTTTCTGATTACCCTTTTATGGCTACACTTTCCGATATAAATGGCAGGGTTAATATAAAGTTGACATAAATATTTTAAGGTTTTTTAAAATAATAACTATATTTGCTGCCTGCACTTTCGGCAAGATTGTATTCTTGCAAGGCAGTAAAAAAAGAAAAAATGACACCAAATTTCATCCGACATAATAACGTTTGCAAAGCATCTATGATGATTTGTTGTATGGCTATGCCACTAAAACACTATGATATCGGATAATCCTGGATATAGAAATTACACAATGTAAAATCCACCGATACTGTATCGGTGGATTTTTTTATGTTATCCCTTCAAAAAAACAAACAATGAACAACACATCCGTAAACATTTCCATCATTAACCATAAGCATATGAACCATATTATGGTATGTTGTTGTATGCGCATGTCCCGATGTTGTTGTGTTTAGCCCCAATTCTTAATATTCTTAAGGCTTTACGACACAACGTAAAGCCTTTTTTTATGTCCGTAATCAAGCAAAAAAATTAAACAATGAATCTTCAAAAAAACAAATGGTTGGTGCCCCTTGCCTTCACCAATATATACGTCATCTGGGGGATAACCTTTTTAGCCATATCCTTCGGCCTAAAGGGCTTCCCTCCTTTTATTCTTTCCGGCTTTCGTTTTTTAGCAGCCGGTATCCTAATCCTTGGCTTTTTACTGGCCAAGGGTTCAAATGCCCGTTCCTTGAATAACTGGAAGAAGAATGCCATCACCGGCATCCTCATCCTTACCGGTGGTACAGGGCTTGTCGCCTGGGGAGAGCAATATGTTACAGCTTCAGAAGCGGCTATTGCTATTGCCACAGGTCCATTTTGGTTTATCGCCATCGATAAGGCAAACTGGAAATTTTATTTTGCAGACAAATTTATTCCCATCGGGCTCGTCATAGGCTTTACCGGCCTGATCTTCTTTTTGAAAGGCAGCGTGCATTCAGGTAGTGCAGATGCCACGAGTGGCATGACCCGCGTCACTGCTTTTATCGTTCTGGGGCTGAGTTCTATTTCCTGGGTGCTCGGTTCGCTTTATTCTAAAAAGAATCCTGCAAGCCATACCACCATCATGAATATTGCCCAACAATTGATTGCGGCTGGATTGGCCTCTTTATTAATTGCATTGTTCCGAAACGAATGGCAGCAGTTTTCTTTTACAGCAGCTCCTGCATCGGCCTGGATAGGCTTGTCTTTCCTGATCATTTTCGGATCTGTGGTTGCCTATCTTTCTTATATATGGTTGCTCTCCGTAAGGCCCGCGGCTTTAGTCAGTACCCATACTTATATCAATCCTATTGTGGCCGTGATTGCCGGATGGATCATTACCCGTGAAGTCATTAACGGCCACCAGCTATTCGGTTTGTTTATCATCTTAGCCGGTGTCTTGCTGACGAATGTAACGAAGTATTTTAAACTGTCTAAACGGTCAAAAGTAAAAATCAGAAGAACGGTAAGGGTTTGGTTACATACTGTTAATGTCAGCCGCTTACTACAACTGCAAAAAGAAAAAAGAAACTATTCTTCCTCCATTCGCAAATAAAACAACAAACTCATGAACTCAAAAATGCATGCTCAATACTATACAGAGGAGACGGTCGTACGGCTTATCGCCGCACAGGTGATTATCCTCACGCAGATTGCCATCATAAGCCATTGGGTGGTACCTATGCTTGTCTTAACGGCCGACTTTTCCATCCGTGCTTTTACAACAAGAACCTCGCCCCTTGCGGCCCTGGCAAAAGCCATAGCTGCTTTATTAAAGGTTAACCCCAAACCCGTTTTTGTGGCACCCAAAAAATTTGCGGCCTTGCTGGGCATGGTATTTTCTTTAAGTATCGCAGTTCTTTTATGGTTACAATACTATCGAGCGGCATACGCGGTAGGCGGTGTACTGATCTTATGTGCCGTGCTGGAATCTATTTTTAAGATATGCCTGGGCTGTTATGTCTATGACTGGTTTGTAGCCCCTATTATTAACAGAAGCAATAACAAAACCCGAAACAACAATCATGATTGAATTAAGAAACATATCTAAATCCTTTAGCCTGCAAAAGCAATCGTTCAAAGCACTGGATCAGGTAAACCTGACAGTAGCGGAGGGAGAAATACTGGGTATCATTGG
The DNA here is from genome assembly GCF_003852495.1 of Taibaiella sp. KBW10. Taxonomy (GTDB): domain Bacteria; phylum Bacteroidota; class Bacteroidia; order Chitinophagales; family Chitinophagaceae; genus Edaphocola. Next base: position 663,646 of record NZ_QAJI01000001.1, read on the forward strand.
CTTTTCCGGCGCCGGAAAAAGTACACTGATCCGTTGTATCAACCTTTTGGAACGCCCGGATGAGGGGCAAGTTTTGGTGAAGGGTATGGACCTGGGCCAACTAAACGCAAGGGAATTAGCGAGGGCCCGCAAAAAGATTGGCATGATCTTTCAGCACTTTAACCTGCTGTCTTCCCAAACCGTCTTTGATAATGTTGCCTTGCCTTTAGTCCTGGAACATCTGCCCAAAGCTAAAATCAGCCAAACCGTGACCCGCTTACTGAAGCTCGTAGGGTTGGAAGACAAGGCTAAAGAATATCCTAAAAACCTCTCGGGTGGCCAGAAGCAACGGGTAGCTATTGCGAGGGCTTTGGCCAATGATCCTTATGTATTGCTTTGTGATGAGGCAACCAGCGCCCTGGATCCGGCCACGACACAATCTATATTACAATTGCTGCAGGACATTAACCGACGCCTCGGGATCACCATTGTACTGATTACCCACGAAATGGAGGTGATCAAAGCCATATGCAATGAGGTAGCGGTAATCGATCAGGGAAAGCTAATCACGAAAGGCAATCCGGAGGCGCTAAATGCTGATCCCGAACATCCTATTATTAAACAATTTTTAAATCCTACTATCATGACGCTGCCACAACAATTGAACAGCAAACTCCGGGAAGTGCCGCAGGACGGCCTGTTTCCGCTTATCGAAATACAGCTTAACGGTAATATTTCCTTTGACAAACTCTTGTCTTTAATCACTGCGGGTGCAAAAGCGCCTTACAAACTACTAAAGGCAGATGTGACCTATTCCGGAAATACAAACTTCGGAAAAGTACTCTTGCAGTTACAGGGAAACACTACGGAAAATGCTACCATCATGCAGTCCTTTCATCAACATAATATCAAAAATACGCTCAAAGGATATGCTTAACGAAACCACTATTATATTATTGCTGGAAGGCCTTTGGGAAGCCGTATTCATGACTTTTGTTTCCGGTACTTTCGGGTTTATATTAGGACTTCCTGTGGGGATCATTTTATTTCTTACCCGAAAAGGTCAAGTACTCGAGCATCGGCTATGGAATCGTGTTTTATCCGTTCTGGTCAGTGTCTTTCGATCCATTCCGTTTATCATTTTGATTGTCTGGATGATTCCCTTTACCCGCGCCTTAGTCGGAACCTCGATCGGGATCAGTGCCGCATTAGTCCCGCTGAGTATCGGGGCGGCACCATTTATTGCCCGTCTGGTAGAAAATAGCCTATTGGAAGTCCCGGCCGGCCTGATCGAAATGGCCAAAGCAATGGGCGCTAATTTGCTACAGATCATTACAAAAGTATTGCTTCCGGAGGCATTGCCATCCCTGATTAACAATGCAACCATCACACTGATCACCCTGGTTGGCTATGCCGCGATGGGCGGAGCGGTAGGTGCGGGAGGTTTGGGACAGATCGGTTACCAGTATGGTTATATCGGTTATGATACCGTCATCATGAACCTGGTACTGGCTTTACTAGTCGCACTGGTCTTTAGTATTCAGTACTTAGGCGATCGCCTTTCCAAAAGATTTAATCACCGATAAACATAATTTTTAAAATGAAAAAAAAACAATTCTCCCTTTTACTGGCCGTCGGAATTTTATTCCTTAATGCCTGTGGCAACCGCACAAAAAAAGAAGACCCGAATTATATCCGGGTAGGCATCAGCTCCGGCCCCGAAAGGGAACTGGCAGAAGCCGCAAAAAAAGTAGCTAAAGAACAATTTAACCTTGAGGTAGCGCTGATCACGTTTAACGATTATGTTGTACCCAATGAGGCTTTGAATAATGGTGATATTGACCTTAATGTTTTCCAGCATGTTCCTTATCTGGAAGCGCAATCCCGACAAAGAGGTTATCAATTAACCGCTGTAGCGAATACGTTTGTGTATCCGATTGTGGCCTATTCAAAAAAAATAAAAAAGCTTGAAGAACTGGCTCAGGGCAGTACGATCGCGATTCCTAACGATCCGACCAATGGCGGGCGGGCTTTATTACTTCTGCAACAAAACGGTTTGCTGCAACTCAAAGCGGATGTCGGGCTATTACCGAAAATAACAGATATTACGGGCAATCCGAAACAATTGAAGATACTGGAAATAGAAGCACCACAACTACCCAGGGTGCTCGACGATAAGGAAGTTAGCATCGCGATTATCAATAATAATTTTGCAAGCCAGGCAGGATTAAATGCAGCGGAGTCCGGCCTTTTCAAGGAGGATAAAACCTCTCCTTACGTAAATGTAATTGTAGCAAGAACAGATCAAAAAAATGCAGAAAAGGTCAAAAAATTCATCAAAGCATACCAGTCGGAGGCTGTGCTGCAAAAAGCCGATGAAGTATTTAAAGGTGGTGCCGTAAAAGGATGGTAACCTATTTTTGCTTACCTGAAAGACCTGCTCGGGAGCAGGTCTTTCAGGTAAGTATTAAATTCCGGCACAGATGACATAAATCAATCGTTGACTTCTTCAGAACGAACGTAAATGAGTTTGCGCCCTTTATATTTCCAGACATCCCGCCACCAGCGCGCGCCACCGCGGCAGGCGGTCGACAATTCCTTTTTGCGCGCATCCAGGCGTACATCACACAGACAGGCACAATGGCTTTTTTTAGTATAGTCAGGTTCTTTCATCCGGTAAAATTGCTTTTGAACAGGATCGTATACATAGATTTGAAACTCCTGGTATACGCCCATTCCGGCATCGGAAACAGAAAATGCGACATCATCATAACCATCAAAATTATAATCTCCAATATGGCTTTGCCGTGCGCCTCCTGATTGTACAATTTCCGGCAATTCAATGATATGGACGCTTTTATCCGGGTAGCGAAATATGAGGGTATCGGAATAAAAGTGATTGAATGCAATCCGTGTTCCATGCAACAAATATTGATCCACACCATCGTACTTGCCAGGCGCTTCTATATGTTCCAATATAAATTTCTTTTGGTCTCTTCCGCGTACATACCAGGCGTCTTCAATCGTACGAAGCCCTTCTGTAAGCCCGTAAGTGCCGGTAATTTTACCTTCGAGTACCTCATTCCAAATATAGCTCGTAAAACGATTGCCATCCGAAGTATCGGTTACGCAACTTTTGATTGTTAGCGGAATAATACCTTTATGACCGCTGTATTGTACAAAAGCGCCTTTTCCCCCGCTGCCATAATAAATATTCAGGCTAAAGGGTTTTGCCTGGCCTTTGGACTGTAACAGAAAGGGCTGTGCCACTGCTTCATTTAAAAGTCCGCTCAGCAATATCAGGAGTATAAAGTATAGTCCTGTTTTTTTCTTCATCATTCGATTTATTTTTGATCCATACAATTCTTCGCTTATGCTCCTCATAGTAATTCCGATTATTGTTTTATAGGGATAGGACTAAGCTCCTTACCGGTATGACTGGTATACCGAATGCGATAATACCTGCCGGATTGCGCCAAAGTTTCTATAATCCGATAAACATATGTCCCATCATCATGACTATCTTTATAATATTTATTTTTTTGGCTGTATACAAATCCACTTGCTTTTGCCGATGCAATAATACGATCGTATGCCTGCCGATCCTTAAGCGCATATTCTATACGCACATGATAACCGCCTTCTGTCTCATAGCCTTGATCGTACGTTACAGAGAGCCTATCTTGATGCTTATCCTCAAAAGTATAGCTTAGTTCGCTATCTGTTTTCAGGGCCTGTACTTCTTTAAATTTTTTTTGATTCAATACCGGGACATTTCCCTTATCGCTAAAATTATACGCTTGCTGCAGTTCTTTAAAGCTAAGGCTTTGCGCCATTCCTAGGTTAACCGAAAGGAGTAATAGAAGAAGTAACCTGTATTTCATTGCCGAAGATTATGTTTTAATTTACATGAAAGTTCAAAGGGATATATATTCCTGCCGATGCGGTGAATCCCTTCAGCAATCCCATCTTTTGTTGCGGTGTAAAATGCATTCCGTAGCCAAGGTCAATATTGAGGATTGTATATATACTACAGCCTATTTTAGGGGTGAGGGTATAGGGATTTATTTCCAGTTTGGCATAGGGTGCATACTTGGTTTCCGTAAAATAAAGAGTACCCGCTAATTCCGGAACCACAAATGTTGTCCGGTCATGAAAGATAATATTGGCTCCCGCTTCCAGCCTTATGAGTTGACGATCGCGAATGCTTTTCAAACCAAAGAAGGACAATTTCAGCGCGCTACTTTGCTGGTACTGATAGCTAAGACTAGGCCCATAAAGAATCCGATTGCTGCGAACCGGCTGTTGCCGGGCCATAAGGGTATTAGTAGGAGCAAAGCATATCAGCAGTAGTAAGCAAATTTGCCCTAGCGCTTTCGGGATATGCCCGTTCCTTTCCAACATGCATTCAAAAATCATTTATCATAATTTACCGGAGTCATTTTGTGAGCACCCTCCTTTTCAAAAGGCATTAACTGCGGCGTGAATATTTCCGGTGCAAATAAGATAAATTTATCTTGCCGGTTTAGTATCCATTGCCCGCGTTTAGCCAATAAGAATTGTAATCGTTGCGCAGTACTTAATCCCGGTAAGGTATAATAGTTGAATACCTTCCTTTCTTTATACTGTTTGAAAGTTCCGGTAATACGCAGTTTATGTTGCTTTTCATAATCCCGGATAAAAGGAGCATCTTCCTGTTCCAGCGCCAACATGGGATCTTTCGGATTGGCGCCCCCACCATAGGTTTCAGTCCGGTAGACTACCAATGTATCCTTAAAAGATGTCTTCTGCTTCCGGAAAGAAAGTTCGGGTTGTTCACTACCCTGCATCCGCAGGCTGTCGATATGTATTGCTGCTCCTTCTCTTTTGATATGATAGTATATATTAGTTGCGATCGGTTCCGCACAATAAATTCCGGTACCCCTGATGCTTTTAGCAACATCGTCATAATACGCCCAATCGGGTACGATAAGGATGAACTCTTTAAGATTTGGAAAAAATCCATTAGCCTTTTGGAATAAGGATACCGGCATATGCGCATCCAGGAAAAATACATAAGCTTTATCATCTGAATGCGGTAGCGGAATATCCACCAAATAATTACCTGCTATTTCAGCCACCTGATTATCGTCAATACGTATGACCCCATTAAAGGCTTTATCCTTTAATGTTTGTGCATGGCCTTGTATATAAGTAAAGAGTAATAATAGTAAACCGTATCGTTTTCCCATTCCCAAGCTGATTATTTTTTATTCAATATCCAGATATTGCAAGGGAATCACAACCGTGCTGTTATAGCTAACTTCCTGCGCAGACCATTGGGGCATGGTCCCGATTTTATTGCGGATCGCCTGCTTCAGTTTTGCATTGGTCGTTCCCTGTACTTCTTTCAACGTGGCTTTACCTTTTGCATCAAATTGCAGCGATAAACTAAGCCGTATGTCGGAATCTATCCCTTGTTTTTTAAAAAAAGCGGCATCGAAATGTTGACTGATCCACGTTCTGACTTGTCTGTAGGGCTGCTCCGGTGCTGCGTATTCAGAAGGAGGCTGTACTTCGCCATTTGGATCTGCTCGTTCGATCACTACCGGTACCGTTTCCGTTGATATAGCCGCTGCCGCCGCTTCTGCAGTCGCTGCTGCTATATCCACCGCTGCAGCGGCATCGGTTGCCCCTTCGGGATATGCTTCCTCTGCGGTTCCCTGTCCTTCCGATACCGGTTGTAAGGTCATCCGGTTACCGGAGATGGTATAGGTAAAGGTACCATTCAGGCTTTGCGGTTCTGTACAATCGACAGCCATAACAGCATCCATTCCCGAAAGGCTTATTTGCTGTTCTTCTTTCAATTCATAACGACCATCTTCTCCAAAACAACTGGTGCCTTTATGGTATTTATCGTCGGTATCAAATTCTATATAGTGAAATTTCGCCTGCTCTTTCTTCAGGTCGATCCATTTCACTTTTTCCAATAGTGCATGCCCATCGGCATCAATGCTATTGATTTTCCAGGCCGTCTTTTTTAAAGGGTTCTGCTGCGCTGTTGCTTGACCCATAAACGCTCCTGTACCTGCAAGTATAATCAGTATTTTTTTCATGTATTCTCTTTAATGCCTTGTTTAAAATCCTTTCCTACAGAAGTGACTTTTGATGCATGTATAGCGCCATTTTAGCGATCACAGCCTGCTCATTTTCGCATACAAGATAAATAAAATTACCCTTCAAAACACTGGTATCGTTTTATTTAGCATAGTAACAACATAAAACCATGCTTCTGTTCTTCCTGGTCTTAAGATGACTGGTGATCATGATTTTATTGGTTCGTATTATTGATACGCGTCCAAAGGGAACCGTTTTTTGTTGTATACTTTTGCAATAGCCCTTTATCCGATAATTGATTGAGTTCTTGTTCGCTGTCCGCTCTTGGCTTACCTGACAGTTCTGAAAATTCTTTTGCTGTCAACGAGGCATACTTTGCAAATAAATCCTTCCAGCTTTTCCCGTAAGCTTCAGGCACAGAGGCAGCATCCAGTTTTACCAGCGCTGCTTCATACTGTGTATAGGGCTTGGTGCCATATATCATTTCTTTGTTGCCAGCATTATTGATCAAAAACATGGTTGGAAATCCGCGCACCCCCATGTCTCTGGCCAGTGCTAAATCGGCTTCGAACAACTCTTTGCCTTTTCCGGCAATATCAATCTTCAGGGTTTCGGTATCTAAACCGGATTTTAGTGCCGCCGCTTCTATATGTTCCCATTTTGCAATATTTTTTTTCTGCAAAAAAACCATTTCACGCAATTCCCTTAAGAAAAAAAGCGCCTTACCGGCATCCTGCATTTGAGCTGCTTTAAATGCAATAGAAGGCGGATAGGAAGAAGACAAAGGATCTTCCAGCCATACTGCTCCATCAATTGGCATATCATAATAAACACTTACTTCATCCCAATGGTGTGCCACATCGGAAGGTTTACTGATACCTCCGCTGTTATAACTCCAGTCGGGCAGCAAACCACCCATCCTGTATTCGATATCAATGGCATGGCCGTAGGCCAATTTCAGTTTTCGAAGCTGCGGTTCTATACCCCAGCAGGAAGAGCAAATGGGGTCAGTAAAATAAATGATCTTAACCGACTTTTCGCTTTTAGCGATTTGGCTGCCGGGCAGGATATTGTTTCCCGTATCAGGTATTGCGCAAAATCCTTGTTCCGGATCGCATAAGAGCGGATTCGTTTTGTTGTCCATTTGTTGCAGTGTTTGTGCCCGGCCAATGATCGTCAAGGGCATGATGGCCACTATCAAAATATACTTAATTGCTTTCATGTCGGGGGCTGTTAATATTTTATCTTTGTGTAAAGTTGCATGATATAAACCTGTATTACAATAAGTCAGAAATTTATGACCAGTCCAAAAAACACAACCGATGCAGAAACCTGCCCGGCACAAGCCCTGTTAAAATCGCTTTCCGGGAAATATAAACCAGAAATATTTCGGCTTGCCCTTGAAGGACCTTTACGATTCAGCGGTTTGCTGCGGCAACTCAGCGGCGCCAATAAACAATCATTATCGCTAGCGCTAAAAGCAATGGAAGAAGATGGCTTATTGGAGAGAATTGTGATACAAATAAAACCCTTACACATAGAATATACCCTCACCGAAAAAGGCCAGTCCCTGATTCCCGTATTTAAACAATTAGAGCATTTGGGATAGGATTAAGATATAGTTACCATGCACCGATAATAAATGGGGTATTTACAGATCGCAACTATTTTCTGCAAGTCCTTTTCCGGTTCAGCTGTCCCAAGTGCTTCGGGTCGGTCTCGCTCCTCCAACGCTTGTACCGATCATAATTTTCTTAAGCCCAAATACATTCTGGCATAAGCCTCCCATATCTATCTTACCAGGCTATTTTAGCAGGTAATACACCTGCCTCTCTCCAGTCAACAGGACTGGGCAATCCTCATTTTATATTGATACAGAAAATCGCCACAAATAAAAATTATCCCTGTACTAATCATTGCTCATCTATCCAATATTTCTTAGGGTATTACCGGGTTCGTTTTTAATATAAATAATTGATTATCAAAAAAATATCAATCATTTAAGACTAAACATCATTCTCTTTTTTTATCTTGCCGTCCAAATAATCATCCTTATGAATAGAACTTTACTGAGACTCCTTTGTTGCTTTTTAGCCGTACTTTCTGTAAGCCTCAGCCATGCACAAGTTATTGACATTACGTCCAATGCGGGCACAAGTGCCGCTATCGCCTTAGCCAATAGCAATAACGCCGCAAATGAGAGCATTTATACAGAAACCGAAATCGGTGCAGGCAACTTTATCACTGCAGGAACGGCTATTACACATATCGGTCTTAATGCCTCTACGGTGGGCACGAATACCGTATTCAACAATGTTTCTATCTACCTGAAAGAAGTCCCTACGACGACAACGACTTTTACTGCAGGTGTATATTCGACGAGTGACTATACACTTGTCTTTTCCGGAAGTGTTACGATTGCGACTACCGGATTTACAGAAATCCCACTCAGCACCGCTTATACCCGTACGAGTGGTAAAAACCTACAGATCCTCATTACGCGTACCGACAATGCGACCCATGGCGGTTTTATATGGAACTGTTCTATGGGCAATAATACCAGTCCTTCCGTCTCCTCAAACCGAAGATATAATGCCTCAGCAGCCCTTTCGGGTACTACATCGATGACCACCTCCTTTTTCCGTCCTGCAATCCGCTTTAAACATATCTATGCCAATGATGTGGGGGTAAACCTTATTTATAGTTTCACAAAATTACCCATTCCGAGTGCGGCACAACAATCGGTATCTGCTTTTATTACTAATTATGGAACAAATGCGGTGACCAATCTTCCGGTATCCTTAAATATCTCGGGTGCCAATAGCGCTACCCGGTCTCAAACAGTTGCCTCGCTGGCTCCGGGCGCTTCTGCTACGGTAACCTTCCCCGTGACCAGCAATACCTATACGGGAACGAACACAATCACGGTTAGCGTTCCTGCTGATGATTACCTTAGCAATAATGCCAAAACCACATCACAGCTGGTTAATATGGATACATGGTCTTATACAGACGGCGGCCCCGCTACCGGTGGCATAGGATTTAACGCGACCACAGGCGATTTGGTCGCTAAATTCAATGCTGATCTGGCCACTTACCTTAAGCAGGTCTCTTTAAATTTTTCGGCTGGGGGCCAACCCTTTAAGATTGGCATATGGGATGCCGGCGGAACCGGTGGCAGTCCGGGCACTTTACTGTGGGAATCGGCACAATATACGAGTACGACAGGCGTTTATTTGATACCGGTGGCCCCGGCACTGGCAATACCTGCGGGCAATTTTTATGTAGGCATGCGGCAAACGGGTACCATAAGTATCAGCTGCTCTTATCAGGCAGAGATCCCCATGCGTACAGCTACGTTTTACTATAAATCTCCTGCAAGCAGTACAAGCTGGATCGACTATGCCCCGACAAGTGCCTTACGGTTTATGATAGAACTAAAACTCATATTCGCTACAGACGCCAGTCTTAGTCAAATGACTTTTGGCGGCGGCGGTCCGCTCAGCTGTCCCGGAGGCACACAAAGCATTTCCACCACGCTCTCCAACACAGGTATTAATGCAATTGCGGCCGGCGCAGCAAGCATTCACCTAAAAATTGCCGGCGCCAACACGTATAGCGCAACAGCGCAAAACATATCATCCATTGCTCCAGGTAGCAGTGAAGTGATTACCTTTAACAACATTTCGCTCAACAATGCCGGTGCCAACTATGATACGGCCTATGTTGTGCTGTCTGGAGATCAACAAACCCTGAACGATACGGTGACCATGAGTCACCAAATACAAACCGTCCTGTCTGCCTTTCCTCAGATCGCTTCCTATGAAGATGCCCTCACAACATTTAGCAACATACAACAACTGAACGGTAGCGGCAACTGGAATCTGCACACAGGTAATGTGACTAATGCAGGGTTATCTGGCCCCTTAGCACCCCACTCCGGTAACAGATTCATGCGTTTTAATGCTATTAGCTTTCCGGCATTAACGACCTCGCGATTATCCGGAAATTGCATCAGCCTACCGGCTTTGGCTAATGCCAATTGCAATCAGCTCGAGTTGGGCTTTTGGATGAGCCATGACAACAGCTATGCTACGGCTGCAGACAGCCTCTATGTAAGCATCAGTACCAATAGTGGTAGTAGCTGGACGCGAATAGGAGGATACCAACGTTATAACGCACTGTATACCCTGCCTGGATGGGCTAAAAAGACGATAGACCTTAGTCCTTATGCCGGACAAACGGTATTGATTGGATTTGAAGCGGTAGGCAAAGCGGGTAATATTATTGGCCTCGATGACATTATGGTCGGCAGCCAGGCGATACAAAGCGTAGGCCTCTCGGGCAGTGCCTCAAACAATGTAAACCTGCAACTGAGTTGTGAGGATGCCGGCTGGAGTTATTATACCAATCCATTATTACCTAACGAAAATATTCTGGCTATCAATTGGGACCCTAACGGCATTAATGCAAATACAGCCGCTAAAGCTGCCGCAATACCGACGATCACTTTAGATGCAAATACTTATACCGCGCAGAACACAGCTACCGCTCAGGCGACATTTACGATGAAGCGCTATTGGAATGTGGCCATTGGCAGCAATACCCTAACCGCACCCGTTAACGTTCGTTTTTTCTACGATTCTCTGGAAATTGCTGCAGTAGATAACGCCGTGGCAAACTTATCCCTCACCTATGGTGCCCCGCCCGCAAATCCGACCTGGTTCAAAACAATATCCGGTGCTTTTGTACCATCGCCAACGCAAATCTCTGCCAATGCAGTACTCGGTGCCATTCCACTGATCAATACCAATACGACAAATAACCGAATCAACGGTATACCCTACGCCCAATTCAACGGCATTACCAGTTTTAGCGGGGGTACTTATGCGGGCGGCGTAGGCGCAGCAACACCGTTACCTCTTTCAGGAATAGCGATCAGTGCCACAGCAATGGGTAGTAAGAACGGGGTACACTGGACCATTACAGATGCTACTGCCACAGACTATTTCTGGCTGGAAAAAAGTATTGACGGCAAAGCATTTTCACCATTGCAAAAGATTGCCTGTAAGGATAAAACCCAACTTAGTTACACTGCTTATGATGAAAACCCGGTAAAGGGCAGCAATTATTATCGTATAAAAGAGATGACACTTTCCGGCCATAGCGATTACAGTAACATTGTACGGCTGAACAATGAAAACAGCACAACAGTATCCGTGTTTCCTAACCCGGCCAAAGAGTCGGTGCATGTACAGCTTTCTAATGTGCTTGATGGTCTGGTTCAATTGACCTTAACTGATTATACAGGAAAGGTAATGTACCATACGGAGGCACACAATTCAAAAGGTTTACAGACGGTAACACTGCCCGTAAAAGGCTTTGCGGCAGGTATCTACTTATTGAAAGTAAGTATGGGTACAGAGACGCATTATCATAAGGTAACGCTCTATTAATCCTGTTATGTATTACTTAACGATAAAGGCCGGGAACTGTCCCGGCCTTTATTTTTTATGGCGTAAATTGATGTCCTTTTCTGCAATAATACGTCCCGGAATGGCGCGCCATAAAAGCTATGCGAAAAGGTTCTTGGGTTGCAAGGAATGTGTCCTGACTCATATTTAACATTTCTATACACTAAGGTTGCGCAGGAAGGGTAATACTCTTTGTACATTTGCTTAAATCTCCCCGATGATAACATTAATTTCGGTCAATAAAACCTACACCAAAGGAGCGCATCAGATTGTGGCTTCGAATAATATCAGCTGCCATATTAACGAAGGTGAGTTTGTAGCGGTTGTGGGCAAATCCGGCTCCGGCAAATCAACCTTATTAAATCTTCTTGCAGGATTGGATACGGCAAGCTCAGGAAAGATCTTATTTGACGGAACCGATATCAGTTCTTTTAATGCCAATCAATATGCGGCACACCGCTTGCATAATATCGGCATCATCTTTCAGTCTTTCAATTTAATATTTTCAAAAACGGCTTTGGAAAATGTCATGCTGCCGCTGATCTTTGCGGGCTACTCAAAATCAGAGCGGCTAGAAAAAGCGAAGCGCGCCTTAGAGCAGGTGGGATTGGGCGATAGAATGCAGCATAAAGCGAATGAACTCTCGGGTGGTGAAGCACAAAGGGTCGCCATTGCCAGGGCTTTGGTTAATGATCCGAAAGTCTTATTGGCAGACGAACCGACGGGAAACCTGGATTCAACCACCACAATGGAGATTTTGCAGATATTACAGACGCTAAAAGCAAAAGGAAAAACAATTATCATGATCACGCATGATCAGGAAATAGCCGGGCAAGTCGCTGATAGAATCCTTACGATTAAGGATGGCTTGCTTAGTGAATAAATATACCAAAGCAACCAGGCAATATCTGTCCGGAACACTTCTAATTTCACTCTGAATGACAATACTAGATTTAATCACAATGGCCCGCAAAAACCTTTGGCGCACGCGGCTCAGAACCTTACTGACACTTATTGGCGTCATTATCGGTATAGGCGCCCTAATCTCGATGGTCAGTTTTGGCATAGGCCTGGAAAAAAATATTACCCAAAAATTCAAGTCTAACGACTTGTTTACCAGCCTGACCATTTCTGCCAAAGCGTTTAATTTCAAGAGTGGCCCAAGAAATAAAACGCAACAGGACCAAAGCGCCCAATCTTCTGTTCCCCTCAACGATTCCCTGATCGCGGTATTACAAAAAAGACCCGAAGTGGCAATCGCCTATCCCAGATTGAACGTACCCGTTAGAGCGGCTCTCAGCAAGGATACTGCCGCAACGAATATTGGTAGTTTACCCATGGCGATGGCCCAATATCCACCCTACAATCAGCTTTATGCTGGTCATTATTTCTCCAGCGATACGGCTTTAGAGGCCATCGTCAGCCTGAGTTTCTTACAGGCGCTTGGCTATGAGGTCGTCTCTAAAGAAAGAAAAGGTAACTACCAGCAAACAGATACCAGCTTGACTCTGGCCGCAGCAGATACCATTATCGGCAAAACGCTTGTGCTGTTTAGTGTGTCGCTCAAAAGCACTTCGCCCTTTGCATTGATGGGTGGTATTGAAAATGCAATTGACGAAAAAGAAACCAGGGTAAAGATCGTCGGCATCCTTAAAGAAGAACAATTTGCCGGGCCCACATTACGGGAAGAGATCATTTTGCCTATCAATACGGCTAAACGCTTGCCCTCTCTGGGTTTTGACAAAGTAAGCGATTTGATCAACAACAAAAATAAAGGGAATCAATATACTTCCATCTATGTGAAAACAAAAAGTATGGATGACCTGAACCAATTAAAAAAATTCCTGGACCATCAAAAAATCAACTATTTTGCTATAGATGATGGCCTGGCCGAAATGAAAAAGGCTTTTCTGATCCTGGACAGTGTGTTGGGCATTATCGGCCTGATCAGCTTATTGGTAGCGGGTTTTGGCATTGTCAATACCATGCTAATGAGTATCATGGAACGAACCAGAGAGATAGGTATTATGAAAGCAGTGGGTGGCAAGAACAAAGACATCCGCATGATCTTTTTCTTTGAAGCCGGCTTTATTGGCCTTGTGGGTGCATTTGGCGGTATTGCTTTGGGTTATGGACTCACCCGTGTGGCCAATCTTATTGTCAACAATCAATACCTCAAAAATGCAGATGAGTTTGTGGACTTGTTCTCTTTTCCCTGGTGGCTGATCGGCGGTTCCGTTTTATTCTCGATCATCATAAGCCTGTTGGCCGGTTTGTATCCTGCGATAAGGGCTTCCAGCATTCACCCGATCGATGCGTTAAGACAGACCGGATAATGACCGGAATGATTTTCATATTGCATCATAACGAAACGATATTGGCAAAAAGGGTATGATAAACCGTCTTTAAAAACGCCAAATACTTTTTCGTTTGCCCACATGCAGGACACAATCCTCCGAAAAGCGAATGGTTTGTTTGGACATGTTTTTGTTATGTGAAATAACTAAGTAGGCGAGTTGATCTTTATTTGAAATCTTTATCATGATGACAAGATTATCTTTTTGTGCCCTTATGTTTGACTGATGCTCAGCAACAGTATATCCAATAGTTTGCAACCATTTTTTCATTTTGAGCGTTTCACGCCGGGTCATATTAAGCCCGATCTCGGCAATACTGTTTGCGGCCTTATTGGGGGCATAATATTTTGCTGCCCGGTAACTTTTTGCGGTAAGGTCGAGCGGTTCGGGTTGATCACCATAAACATCCCGAATAAAAAAAGAAGTATATTCCTGAATCCAGTAAGCCGGCAGGCTTGCCAGGGTATCTTGCTGTACATAAAATGACCGGGATTTTACATTACCCAATTGATCCTTTTCTTCCTGCATTTTGGCAGAACCATGGTAGCCCTTTTTCAACATACCTATAATCGCGTCGGCGGAATCTTTTCTGCTGCTTATCCAGCCCATACCCAATTTATCAATCGGTTCTTTCCATCTGTTAGCCGTGCTCAGGAGCTCGAAGTAATTGTCTTTGAATCGAAAATAGGCTTCTTTTTTTGCGGTATCAATCGGTTCGAATTTCGGCCATCCCTTATCAACATTTGCGAACATTTCTAAAACAAAAGGGTGCGCCACTATTTTTCTATATACCGTATCCGGCACAACAATATATAAATGATCAAAGGTGATGGGTGCGTATGTTCCTTTTTCCTGCGCGGTGGCACAAAAGGCCCAAAAGACCATCCATAAAAGAAGATATTTTTTCATTTCGTTTTTTATAAGCCGCTCTAAGTTAAGTATTTTGTTCCGGTACTATTGTCGGAAACATGTTAAAGGTGCTCTTCACATGACTTGCTAGATTGTCGAATGCGTTGCACTGCACTTTGCTCCAATTTGTATTTACCTTATATCCAGTTTATTACGGAAAGAATAGGTATTTAGAAGTAAAAAAAGAATCGGCAGCTTATCGGAATTTATTTTTAGCGGCAATCCGAAAAGGGGTCAAATCAAAAGTGGTGGATGAAGAAAACAACTACAGCAGTCGCCTGTGAACCCGCATTTCTGGGCTATGTCTATAAAGCAAAAAAGCACCACTTTTTGAGTGATGCTTTTCGCGGACTGGACGGGACTCGAACCCGCGACCTCCGCCGTGACAGGGCGGCATTCTAACCAACTGAACTACCAATCCTTAGAACCTTTAAACGCTGTTATTGCTTTCACAATTCCACCGTTTTGGGATTGCAAAGGTATAATCCTTTTTTGATTCCAACAAGTTTTTTTCTTAAGTTTTTTTCTTCCTAGACCATCCAGAAAGCAACCCTTAGCTTTAATCGAGAAATAAGTCCTTTTGCAGCGCAATACCAGGACTTATGGCATAGCGATCAAAATCGGTAATGCCTGCTTGTTTGAGTACCCCTTCATCCAACAATTGTTGCCCGGTATACATAGCGGGATTCTGTTGCAAAATATAAAAAACGGCATCGGCCATTATCTCGGGGCTACGGCTTCGTTGTATCATCTCGACACCGCCCAGAAGATTATTGACTGCAGCGGTCGCAATGGTGGTCATCGGCCATAGTGAATTTGCCGCGATTCCCTGCTCTTTAAACTCAGCAGCCCAGCCCATGGCCAACATGGTCATATTGAATTTAGAAATGGTATAGGCAACTGAATGTTTAAACCATTTGGGGTTCATATCCAAAGGAGGAGAAAGCGTCAGGATATGTGCCGCATCACTTTGTTTAAGATAAGGCAGACAATGTTGGGTCACCAGATAAGTACCCCTTACATTGATCTGATGCATCAGGTCAAATTTCTTTGCAGGCGTTTGTTCTGTATTGGTCAGCGAGATTGCAGAAGCATTATTGATGACGCCATCAATGCGGCCAAACCGGGCTACTCCTGCGGCAATAGCCTCTATGATGGTCGCTTCCTCCCGGATATCGCAAAATACGGGAAGGGCTTTTCCGCCGGCCTGCTCTATTTCAGCAGCTGCCGTATAAATGGTCCCTTCCAGTTTTGGATGGGCTTCTACGGATTTTGCTGCAATGATTATATTGGCGCCTGCCGAAGCAAGCTTTAAGGCGATTGCTTTACCAATACCCCTGCTCGCTCCGGAGATAAAGTATGTTTTACCTTGAAAAAATGACATATACTTGTTTTTAAAACATAAGCGCGGTGTGCTGCCACACCACTTCTAAATTAGGGTAATGAATCTTATTCTGCCCTTTGCCAGGTTGTGGTACGCCCGATCATAGAGATGCCGACATATCCGCGAACACTCAGACTGGTCCCTTTATGCGTGATCTTACAATCATAGGTCTTTCCATTCTTAGGATCATAAATCTCGCCGTTATCATAGGTTTTTGCTCCGTCTTTTTCAAAATGACGCAGGATCTGCAATTTCATGATGGGGCGTGTGCGTTTGGCCGCAGTCGTATTATTGACATCTGTACGGGGCTTGCCATTCACATTGGGTTCTTTCAACCATACGATCTCGCCCCAGAATTTCCCATCTGTAGCTTTAAAGATATTGATCTTAGCCGTTTTTTCTGCATTATACCACAGCCCTTCAATCGGGTCTTTAGCCTGCGCCATGGCTTGCATTCCTAATCCGGCGACGAGCAGTAGCATCGCCATTACTTTAAAAAAGGTTTGTTTTTTCATTATACTTTCTTTTAAGTTAAACCATATTGTGTTACTTACCGGCAAGCCGGTTTACCAAAGCGATATACTCTTGCTGTGCTGTTTCGCTATCCATGCCTTTCTTCTGTTTCCAGGTTTCATGTTTAAATTTTTCTTTAAAATCAAACATTCCATAATCCCCTTCTTCCGGTGCATCGCCTTCTGTGGCCTGTTTAAACAAGGCATATAATTGTAAAAGCGTATCGTTATCGGGCTTTTCTGCCAATGTACGGCTATTGATAACCGCCTCATTAAAGGCTCTAGATGTTATCGGCTTCATGATTGCTGTATTTTATTGGGTTCTAAGACAAAATCTTCTGTTTTGGGCATTTCCATAAAGCGTAACATCGCTGCTTCCGGCAAGCCCGTCAATTTCCGTTTATCCAGATCGATCCAGGCACCATCGGCATGAATAATGGCGGCCACGGCACCATCTGTCCGGTATACTTTTTGCAGAAAAGACCAGCGGCTTCCGTCGGCCCTGCAGGATTTAAGCAGACAACTGATCTGCAAGGTTTCATTAGGTCTTATTTCTTTGAGGTATTGCAATTCTTCTCTGAATAATACCGGGCCTATGCGTAAGCGGGCCAGTTCATTAAATCCAAACTGCATTTTATCCATCAGTTCTAAACGCGCCTGTGCCGCGAAGTCGGCATAAGCCGAATGCCGCAAGTGCATGTTGGCATCCAGCTGACTCCACATTACTTTTGCTGTCAATACAATATTGTCCATACTTCTTATTTTTTTTAGGTATTAAGGGCGGTCTGTTTCTGCTCCTTCATACATCTGATCGATTTGTACCGCATATTTCTGTAAGATCACTTTACGCTTCAGACTCAATTTTGGGGTTAGTTCTCCCGTCTCTATACCCCATTCCTGTGGCAGGAGCACAAATTTTTTAATCTGCTCGATGTGGCTAAAATTGGCATTATAGCCATTTACCAGTTCATAAAAAGACTTGATTACCTGCGGATGTTTTACGGCCTGTTCCTGCGACTCAAAAGGAATATGTTGTTCTTTCATCCAAAGTTCAAGGTTGGAAAATGAAGGCACAATAAGTGCACTCACGAATTTACGGCTCTCTCCAATCAGCATCACCTGCTCAATGAAGCGGCTTTCCTTCAACTTACTTTCAATTGGCTGAGGAGCCACGTATTTCCCGCCGCTGGTTTTAAATAATTCTTTTTTACGATCGGTAATTTTCAGGAAACGCCCCTCTATCAGCTCTCCGATATCGCCGGTTTCAAACCAACCATCGACAAAAGCTGCAGCCGTGGCCTCGGGCTTTTTATAATATCCTACCATGATATTATCTCCCTTACATAAAATCTCTCCGTCGTCGGCAATACGCACCTGAACCTGATCAATAACAGGACCTACTGTACCGGCACGCCGATTGGCTTCATCATAATGATTTACGGCAATAACCGGAGAGCTTTCTGTCAGTCCATATCCTTCCATAATGACCACTTTCGCAGCAGAAAATATTTTTACCAAACGTGGCTGACAAGGAGCCCCGCCTACGACAATGGCTTTCACCTGACCGCCAAGCGCCGCGCGCCATTTACTGAAAATGAGCTTATTGGCAATGGCCAATTTGAAACGATACCACCAGCTGCGAGACTGTCCCGGTTCATATTGACGGCCCAGTTCTACCGCCCAGAAGAATAATTTTTTCTTAATGCCGGTCAGCTGATGTCCGGTAGCCATGATTTTCTCATAGACTTTTTCCAGCAGGCGCGGAACGGTAACGAAAATACTGGGCTGCACTTCTTTCAGGTTATCACCGATCGTATCCATACTCTCTGCATAATAGATCGAGAAGCCATTAAACAGGTACACATAAGAGATCATTTTTTCGAGAATGTGGTTTAAAGGCAGGAAGCTTAAGGCTTTTCGCTCTTTCAAACCGATACCATCTATGATCGGGTGTACATTGTTTACATTACTGACCACATTCTTATGGCTCAGCATCACACCCTTGGGCGTGCCGGTAGTACCGGAAGTATAAATAATGGTTGCAATATCACTTTCTACCGTACGCTCTTTTATGGTATCCATCACTTGCAGCTGCTCCGGAAGCGGTTGCTGTATTTTACAGGACTCCCAATACGGAACCCCTTCCTCTTGTTCAAAGGTATAGACCCATTCCAGTTCCGGCATCAGTTCTTTATGCGCCATGATCTGCCGGTATAAAGCGGGGGAGTGTACAAAACATCCTTTCACTCCCGACTCATTAAAAATACCGGTCATCTCTGAGAGCGTTATGTTCGGGTACAGGGGCACGAGTATCGCGCCGGTCAGCTGTACCGCAAGGTCTGTAATAAGCCATTCGGGGCGGCTGTTACTCAATATTGCAATTTTATCTCTGCCCTCTGTGCTCATATCATGAGCCGATATGCCTTTAGCAATCAGACCCGCAGCAAGTTTCTTTATTTCTGTATGTACCGCTTCTGTGCTCAATGGCACATATTTTCCGGCCATTTTACCGGCCAGCAGATCCGGTATAGGCGCTGCTGCCTGCAAGGGCATACAATCGAATAGTCTGCTTGGTATATTCATAATCGCATATTTTTCTGTTATCAATCCACAAAATCTACCGATCCGGAGGCGTACTCTTTAAGGGTTTTATCCAAAGTCTTTCTTACACGATGCAATTAAGGGAATAATACACCCCTGTAGGCATTGGCATCTATCTGTGGTACGGAGGACTTATAAGTACTGTTAATCACCCGGATTATTTCATTGGCCATCAGGGCGTATCCCCTGGGGCTAAGGTGTATGCCATCTAAAGAGAATGCACCGCCGGAAACGAATGTGGGTGTAAAGCGCACGCCATTAAAGGTAATGCCGCTTTGCAATGTCGTCAGGAAGCTTTGTGCATCTACATAACCCAGCCCTTTCCGTGTAGCCGCATCTCTGATAATACTATTAAACGCATTGGTTGCGGTACGTACATTGCCGACTTCGATCTGATCTAATACGTACTTTTTAGGAATTGGTTTTATACTACCCCAGCCGCCACACTTTAGCGAATCCTGAGGCAGGGTCAATAATAGGTATTCATTGTCTTTGATCTGGCGCAGGCCTCCCGGTGCGGCAGGATCCTGGATAATAAATGGATTAGCACCCACCGTAAATTTAATACCCAAAGGGCTATAAGCTGCAGTCAGGGAATCGGCCTGACCCTTACGGGCTAATACCAGTCCTCTGGGCGGAATGGTGGTAAAGAAAGGAATGGTGGTCACATCGGGAATATTAATCAGGATACCTTTTGCACCTTTTGCCGTCATCACATCTACCACAGCATTGTAGGTGGCGTCAAAAGCCGATGTAGGCGAAATATCATTGGGCAGTGTACCGGTACCGAGTCCATTCCCTTCTCCTCCATTGCTTGCATAACCTAATACATCGTTACCTCCCAGCCAGATACTAAAAAAGGTAGGATTACTGGCGGCCGCAATATCGATAGGCCTGTCTGTCGACGGACGCGGATACATCCTGGCCGCATAGCCTACCCCTGCAAGGGCCTGAGCGATGACAGCATAACCGGATAGGGTATAATCAATACAACGGATACCCGGCACTCCTAAATTATTAAACGGACCTTGTCCAGAAATATTGGTACTGCTACCGGTAGTGTCTGCAGCACCGGAGAAAAGCGTTACGCCCATACCGGTTACCCCATCACAACCGGTTGTATAGCCCAGCACTCTTTTACGCGCCGGCCACCCTGCGTTTCCGGGCAGTAAAGGTTGTCGAAATTCGCCACCGCCTACAGTCAAAAATTGTTTGGCCAACATGGCAGGATAGGAACTTTCCTGGCCACTACGGTATAAAGATCCGTCTGCATAACCCGCCGTCAGTGAGTTTCCGAGTGATACATAGGAGGCAAAATTGGCCTCGCCATTAGCAGGCACGATGCCTTTAATGGTGGGCTTGCAGGCAGTCATCAGCATGGCTGCCGCGATAACAGGTATATATGACGCTTTCATATGTTCTTTTTTACAGGGTTCCTTTAAAATTTATAAGAGATGCCAATAGCCGGTACTAAGCTTTTGATCTGGTATTCGCCCGAGAAATTGGCCGGTTCATACCTTACTTTACGGCCCGCAGTTGTGGTATAATTCACTGCTGCCATAATACTCAGCTTATCCATCACTGCGTAGCTCAGGCCTGCCGATAGCGAGATACGGTCTGCATCTACCGCATCGGGAGATACATAACGGCTATTGCTCGGTGTCGGATCATAAGCCCCGCCAACCATTACGGCAAATGCATTAGAGATTTCATAATGCCCGCCTATTCTTACCGCAAGGGTATTTTTATATAACCTCGGCTCTCTGGAATCGGCCAAGGAACCGGTATTTTGAGCAAAATCAAATTTCAGCGAATCATAACTATGCCAGCCGGCGAAGACGAGGTCACCCTGTAATGTCAGCCTGGGCGATACTTTAAACGCTAGCCCTGCGGTAAGAATGCCCGGCAAAGGCAAGGTAGCATCAAAGATCGTATTCGGGAAGTTGGACGTAAGGGCTGTCGGCACCGTAAAGGTGGCCTTTCCATCATTCACTTTCATCCTTACTCCGGAACGATAGGATACACCAAACTGCAACTTATCGGAAGCCTTAATCTGCACGCCTGCATTAAAGCCGATACCATTGGCTTTACCATCTAGTTTTGCCTGGCCTTCATTGCCATTTATATCCTGCACGGGCAAGGCTTTTGATATTTTCACCGAACCGGTACCATATACAAAGCCTGCACCAAGAGCGATCCTATCATTAATACGATAGCTCACCGTAGGTTGAAAATAGATGCTCTGTAAAGCGATAGACTGTGTAATAAAACGACCGGTCCAGTCTTTCCCCCAATTAGCACTGCTTCCGAATGGTGTATAGATTCCCAGCCCCAGTGCCCATTTACTGTCTTTTGATAAAGGAGCGCCGACATATACTGCAAAAGGAGTGGACAGGTGTTGTTTGGTTTCTGCATAGGTCTCTCCCGAATTATCCGGCACATACCTTACGGTAGGCGATACCGCAAATACCCCGGCATAAGCTTGTACGCCCTGTAGCCGTGCCAGTCCTGCCGGATTATAGAAAAGGGTTGAAATATCCCAGGGCATAGCCACCCCACTGCCTCCCATGGCAGTTTGTCTCAGGCCCTGCAAGTTGAGCTGAAAGCTTCCCGCATACAGACTGGCAGCAGACAGCGTACATGCTGCAACTGAAAAAATAAATCTTTTCTTCATACTAATTAACGTTAGATTGTGAACGATTTTTGATTTGTTTTTAGGATAACTGCACGCATCAACCTTATTTGAATATTGCGGGATTGCCCCCTACGGCTTCCTGATTAATACGTGCAGCTGTTTGCTCATTTGGATTTAGAAACAATATTGGTTCGCCTCAATTAATTGATCGGCAATACGCCTTCTGGCCGCTACTGTGTTCAGGTCTTCTACTTTGGTAAAACGTTTTAAGCCCATCATCATCATGCGGCGTTCATCCCCTTCTGCAAAAGCATTTAAGGCATTACGTCCGGCACTATTGATCCTTTCTGCTGCATCATACAGATATACCTTTGCGATATCAGTTTTCAAGGCCAGTAAAGGATCCTGATGTGTATTGGTAATCTTTTCAACACGGAGTAATACAGATTCTGCTACATAGGTCTCGATCAGCATATCGGCGAGATACATAATCACTTCCTGCTCTTTAGACAGGCTTTGCATGAGCTTCTGTACGGCAGCACCTGCGGTCATCAGCACGGCCTTTTTAAATCCGGCAATGTATTTATGTTCTTTCGCAAAACCATTTTCTTCGACGGCGCTGAAATCAGGAATACTCATGAGTTCCCCCACAACTTTTTGGGCAGGCCCCATAAGATCCAGTTCCCCTTTCATGGCTCTTTTCAGCATCATATCTACTGAAAGCATGCGGTTGATCTCATTGGTTCCTTCAAAGATGCGGTTAATGCGTGCATCACGATATGCACGATCCATAGGTGCTTCAGCACTATAGCCCATTCCACCGTAGATCTGTACGCCTTCATCACTTACATAGTCCAGGGTTTCAGAAGCATGTACTTTAATCATGGCCGCTTCAATGGCAAACTGTTCTGTTCCCTTCAGCTTGGCCTGTGCTTCATCCATTCCCTCTTCGATATAGGACTTGGTTGCATCCTCTATATTCTGACTGGCACGATAGGTGGCAGCTTCACTGGCGTAGGTACGGATTACCTGCTCTGCCAGTTTATATTTAATGGCTCCGTATTTGGATATCGGGCGTCCAAATTGTTCGCGCTCATTGGCATAATGTACCGATTTACTGATCACTTCTTTTGAGGCGCCAATGGCAGCACCACCCAGTTTAATACGGCCCAGGTTCAGGATATTCACGGCAATCTTGAATCCGTTTTCACGGGTAGACAAAAGGTTTTCTACAGGGACTTTGCAATCATTGAAAAAGATCTGGCGGGTACTGCTGCCTTTAATCCCCATTTTATGCTCTTCTGCATTCAGAGAAATGCCTTCAAAGTTTTTTTCCACGATAAAAGCGCTTAGGTTTTTATCATCATCTATTTTAGCAAAAACGATCATCACATCTGCAAAACCACCATTGGTGATCCACATCTTCTGTCCGTTCAGGATGTAAAATTGCCCATCTGCAGATAAGGTTGCTTTTGTTTTTCCGGAATTTGCATCCGATCCCGCACTGGGTTCTGTAAGGCAGTAACAACCTTTCCACTCGCCGGTAGCCAGTTTACTTACATATTTCTGCTTCTGCGCTTCGTTTCCGTAATACAGGATGGGTAAGGTACCGATACCCGTATGTGCTGAAAGCGCTACCGCGAAGGAATGCCCGGCACCCAACACCTCGGTAGTCAGCATCGAGGTTACAAAGTCTTTTCCTACTCCGCTATACGCTTCGGGTACACTCATGCCCAGCAGGCCGAGTTCCCCGGCTTTATCCAGCAAAGACGGCATTAGTCCCTCTTCTTGTTGATCGATTTTATCTAATTGTGTAAATACATTCTGCGCCAGAAATTCGCGGCACATATCCGCAATCATTCGTTGCTCTTCATTCCAATCTTCCGGGATAAAGATATCTTCTGCTTTGGTATCTCTAATGAGAAACTCGCCTCCTTTTAAGGCTGTTTTCGCTTCGTTGCTCATGGCTATAATTAGTTTAAATGTTTACAATTTTGGTTACAACATTTCAAATATACCGGCAGCCCCTTGCCCGGTACCCACACACATACTCACCAGTCCGTATTTCTGATTTCTTCTTTTCAGTTCGTTCAAGATCTGGACGGACAATTTAGCGCCGCTACAGCCTAAGGGATGTCCTAAAGCAATCGCACCACCATTGACATTAATTATGTCGGGGTTAAGCCCCAGTTCGCGTACAACAGCTAAGGACTGCGAGGCAAAGGCTTCATTTAATTCGATCAGCTGTATATCGTTTTGTGTAAGACCGGCCAGCTTCAGCGCTTTGGGAATGGCCATGACGGGGCCAATGCCCATAATGCGCGGAGGTACGCCTGCAGTGGCAAAGCTTACCATACGGGCAATCGGTGTAAGGTTATGCTCCTTCAGAAAACGCTCACTCACTACCATTACAAAGGCTGCGCCATCGCTGGTTTGAGAAGAATTACCGGCTGTAACCGAACCTCCTGCTGCAAAAACAGGCTTCAGCTTCGCCAATGCTTCCAGAGAGGTGTCGGCACGGGGACCTTCGTCTGCTGATACGATAAACTCACGGGTTTTCTTGGTGCCGCTGGCAGCATCAAAATAATTTTCGGATACCGTAACCGGTACGATCTCATCGGCAAATTTATTGTTGGCCAATGCCTGTATTGCTTTTTGATGTGATTGGTATGCAAAATTATCCTGGTCTTCGCGGCTAACTTTATATTCTTTGGCAACTGCTTCAGCAGTAAGCCCCATTCCCCAATAATAATCGGGATGTGCTAATGCCAGGTCGGCATCCGGCACCACGCGCCAGCCGCCCATAGGGATCATGCTCATACTTTCAGCACCACCTGCAATGATGCAATCGGCCTGTCCGGCATGAATCTTAGCTGCTGCAATAGCAATGGTTTCCAGACCAGAGGCACAATAACGATTTACCGTCATGGCCGATACTTTATCGGTATTAAAACTCATGAGGGAGACAAAGCGGGCAAAGTTCAGACCTTGCTCGGCTTCGGGCATGGCATTCCCAACAATAAGATCGTCTACCTGCTCATGGGCAACCTGTGGCAGAGAGGCCATCAGGTGTTGTATTACTTTTGAGGCCAGTACATCGGGACGGGTAAAACGAAAGCCTCCACGGGGCGCTTTACCAACTGCTGTCCTGAATCCTCCTACGATATATGCATTCATTTTTTTTATTTTTTAATTTGTTCAGACACATTATCTAATCGCTCACCTTTTACGGCTAATTCCTAAGCACCTTTCCTCCATTGAGGATAGATTGGATGCGCTCGAGCGTTTTCCGTTCTGCTGCCAGACTCAGGAAGGCCTGGCGTTCCAGGTTGAGCAGGTATTGCTCGCTTACCTGGGTCGCTTGCGACAAGTCACCGCCCGCCAGTACATAACCCAGCTTTTGCGAAATCTTGACATCATGTTCACTGATATAATTGCCGCTGTACATAGCATTAGCTCCTAAATAAGCCAATCCCAGCGCGGTTTTCCCAAGCACGGTAATATCTTTGCGTTGCTGTGGTTTTACATAACCTGCATGAACCATTTCCAGACATGCTTCTTTGGCTTCTGCCAACAGTCGGTTATAAGAAACCACTACCTTATCGGTACCTCTGCGCAGATAACCCAGCTCAAAGGCTTCTTCTGCCGACGTAGATACTTTCGCCTGACCAATGGTCAGAAAACGGTCTCTGTAGGTATTCAGGGCGACATCACCTTCTTTGAGTTCATCGGAAATGCGTACCGCAAATTCTTTGGTACCGCCACCACCGGGAATAAGGCCTACACCAAATTCCACCAGTCCCATATAGGTCTCGGCATGTGCCACCACTTTATCGGCATGCAAACAGAGTTCGCAACCACCACCCAGGGCCATATTATGCGGTGCTGCCACTACCGGAATAGCAGAATACCGTATCCGCATCATGGTGCTCTGAAACTGGCGAATGGCAAAATCCAATTCATCGAATTCCTGTTCTACTGCCATCATAAAGATCATGCCCACATTAGCGCCGGCACTGAAATTGGCGCCGTTATTGGAGACAACCAATCCTTTATATTCTTGTTCTGCCAGGTCTATAGCTTTGTTGATGCCTTCCAGCACTTCTCCGCCAATACTGTTCATCTTGGTATGAAATTCGAGGTTGAGGATACCATCACCCAGATCGGTAATTGTGCTTCCGCTGTTTTTCCAAATGGTTTTGCTTTCGCGGATATGATCCAGAAGAATAAATGCTTCTGTACCCGGAATAATTTTGTAGGTTTTGGAAGGAATATCATAATAGAGTCGCTTGCCGTCTTCTATTTTATAGAAGCTGTTGTTTCCACCGGCCAGCATATCAATAACCCAGCCCGGAACACCGTGTCCTGCTTCTTTCAGCGCATGGACCGTTTCTGCTACACCCAAGGCGTCCCAGGTTTCAAAAGGACCTAGTTCCCAGCCATAGCCGGCTTTAATCGCATCATCAATTTTATATAATTCGTCTGATATTTCGGGAATACGGTTGGCCGAATAGACAAACAGCGGGTATAAGGTAGCCCGGTAAAATGCACCGGCCTCATCTTTAAAATTAACCAGCAGTTTGAGGCGCTGTTTTAAATCGTCTATAGGTTTGGAAGCTTCGAGCGCGGCAAACTTCACTTTTTGTGCAGGCTTGTATTCCAGCGTTTTCAGATCTAATGCATGGATCTCACTTTTCCCCCCTTCGCCTTTTACTTTTTTAAAGAAGCCCTGTTCGGTTTTGCTGCCCAGCCATTTATTTTCAATCATTTTCCGGACAAAGTCGGGCACTTTTAAGGAATCTTTCCCTTCATCGCCCGGTACATTTTGCACTAAACTATCGGCCACTAAAGCTAGGGTGTCAATACCGACAACATCTGCTGTACGGAACGTAGCCGATTTGGGCCGGCCTACTACGGGTCCGGTTAGCTTATCGACGGCTTCGATACTCATGCCGGATTGCTGCACATATTGCAAGAGGCTCATCATACTGAAAACCCCTATACGGTTGCCAATAAAGGCCGGGGTATCTTTGGCCAATACGGTCGTTTTGCCTAGGTATTGCTCCCCATATTGCATCAGAAAACCGGTGACTTCAGCTAAGGTATCTTTTGTCGGAATAATTTCTAAGAGCTTAAGGTAACGCGGCGGATTAAAAAAGTGCGTCCCACAGAAATGTTGTTTAAAGTCCTCACTGCGGCCTTCGGTCATCAGGTGTATCGGGATGCCCGATGTATTGGAGGTGATAAGGCTACCGGGTTTACGGTGTGCCTCTACTTTTTCGAATACCTGTTGTTTAATATCCAGCCGCTCTACGACTACTTCAATCACCCAGTCACAGTCCGCGATGCGGTGCATATCATCTTCAAAATTACCGGTCCTGATCCTTTGGGCAAATCGTTTGCTATAAATCGGAGATGGATTGGATTTGAGCGCAAAAGCCAGTGCATCATTCACAATCTTATTCCGCACCTTAGGATCTCCCTGAGGTGCATCCTTAGGGACAATATCCAGCAACAACACTTCCAGTCCTATATTGGCGAAATGGCAGGCGATACGGCTACCCATTACACCGGAGCCGAGTACGGCTACTTTTTCAATGGTCCTGTTCCTCATTATTATCGTATTTTTATTTGTTTACTTTTTATCTATAGCGATGGCTTCCCAGCAGGCATCATAAAACTTTTTTTGCATCGAAGTCTTCGTTAGGTCTACCTTATGTGCAAAATGCATTTTCAGCATCGTATTCATCGGGCCATGCACCATCGAGAGCAATACCGCATCGGGCAGGTTTTTGATCAGCTTTTGTTTTTTTCCCGCGCGCATCATTTTATATATGGGCAGCAGCAGCGTAAAGTTCTGCTCCTGGTATTCTTTAAAAAGAAAAGGAGCATAAGTATACTGTTCTACAAAGCTGAAATAGTCTTTATTGTTCAGGTAAAATACTACTGCCTGGGTCATCATAGCATTGTAGCTGTCCCTGATCGGACCGTCATGATCGTAAGCCTCCAGCACATTCCCATTAAACTCGGTAACGATCATTTTATACAATTCATTGATGAGCTCTTCCTTTCCTTTAAAATACAGGTAAATGGTACCCGCAGCTACCCCGGCTTCCTGAGCCACCATCTTCATATTGATATGGTAAAATCCTACCCGGTTGACTAGTTTTAATACGCCTTTTAAAATCGCCTGTTTCTTATCCTGTGCCATAATTACAAACAAATCTAATCTTTATTTTTCACAAAATGAATGTTCATTCATTTTTATTTTCCTTAAAGATTCATTAAAAAACCTCTTGTTTGCAGGCGGTTATAGTTGCTCTTTAGAATCTGATAAGTATTTGACTATTGAGTATATTTCGAAGAAAATGGCTCAAAATAAAAATAGAATTCAAAGCGTCGGTTTATACGGCTTTCATAGCCAGAAGAAAATACATTACAGGGTAGCATTGTTTTGAGAACAATGACTGGAATGAGGATAAACCGAAAAGATTAATGAAAGAGATCTTATGGACTGTATTGGATTTGTTGTGCTGGGTTTGCACTGGGTGAAGGTACTGGTAGCCAAAAAAAAATTCAGCAATAAAGTTAAGCGGCATCGCGGCGCTACCTTCGAAGGGAAGATTATGTGTTAGTAGATATTATAATCATGGGAATGATTGATACCATCCCCATTAAATATATTTAGTTATTGCATTCTACCCGCGTTTCCAAAAGTGCCGGATGTGCCATTTTAAATTCAATGGTCCTGTTCAACTTCGGTGCTTCTTTTCCCAGATCCGGATTCATTTCCATATCATAAAATGACATGGACAGTTTTTTGGCGGTCTTCAATGCATCGGCAAACTGTTGCACCAATGCTTTATCTTTAGTGGCAAAGGGATTACCAAATGATTTACCGTCCAGACTTACTTTAAGCTCGGCATAAGTGGGTTCTTTTGATTTGGCATAGTCCAGGCCACCCCAGTCTCCATCCCGATAACTGTTGCTATACTCTATCATAAAATAAGGAGCCGTTTTACCGCTCTTGCAGTTTATACCTATATTAAGCCGGTAATCTTTATTGGAACAATTGACAATCATACTACGTCCCTGATAGGTTAATAATACCCAACCATCGGTTGGAATATGTTTTTCTAATTGCGCGAGTTGCTGCTCCGAAAATTTATCTGCATTAATAATATTGGCGTCGTCGCCTTGCTGCGCCTGTGCTGTAGTAGTCTGCAGACATCCCATCAGCATGGTAAAGGCCCCCAGTATGAAAAACTTTCTCATAGTCAATAATATTTTCTTTGGTTTTGATGTGTTCAAAAATAGGGAAACCAAAATAAATGATACGTTATAATATCACCTTGTCTCTTCGAATGTCTATATTGATATATAACTTAAATTTGACTATCGTTTCTATACCAGTTCGCTTTTAATTAAGGCGGTGCCGTATGAAGAACAGCCAAAAAACAGTAATTATGAATGCCCTGAAAAAATTAATAAGAATCCTAAAATCCTTCCCTCAGCCCCAACCTCTAAAACAAGCCATATTCCTTTTATCTTTATTGTTCAGTGTATGCAGTCCTGCTTACAACTTATGGGCACAAATGCCATCTTTCTCTACAATAGAAGGAATGATCAATAAGGCATCTTATGAGGATGTCAAAAAAATGATGGGGGATACCGGACTGGATATACGAAATAAGGGTCTACCCGAATTAAATTATAAGATAGCGGAAAGCCAATGGAACTTCCGATTCTATAATAACAAACTGCATTTTTTCCGCTATAGTAATAATGAGGAGCAGGCGATTAAACAGGATGTAAACACGATACAAAAAATGTTGCATAATGGCTCAGGTCTTCGGGATATCATTGCGGAAAATGGAGCTCCCGGCGAAGTGAAAATGACTCCCTATAACAGCAGATTAGTGTATACGACCGATCATCAGCTCATTGAATTTACACTGGCTCCGAACAATAGTGTACAAACGATATACATGGATGATCTAAATACGCGTATTACAGACAATCGTTTATCTTATCCTGAAGTAAAAGCCATAAGTAAAGTACAATCGGAGCGGGAGCTCTTGAAGGTATTCGGAGCACCCAGCCAGGTACTCGCAAGTAAGGAAGGCATACAATACCGCTATATCGCAGTAGCCCAAAAGCCTAATACAAGCTGTACCTTATCGGTTTCGATTAAAAATACTACAGAAAAATCGCCGGTAGCGGACAAGGGCTCGAGCAGACAAGCAGCTGAGCAGACAAATATGCTCGAATTTGCTTACGAGTATCAGGATATATGGAGCCCGTCCTCTTTTGACACCAACACGCTGGGCAGCCTTAAAGCAGGTGTAACCACTACAGCGCAAGTATTGCAGCTCCTGGGTATGCCACAGGAAATACACTACAAAACGGATGTTGAATATTGGCAATACTCCGGCAGCAAGGGAAAAGCGGATATCTATTTTGACCGAAAGAACACAGTATACAAATATTTCATCAGGCCCTGAGCCAACATCCAACGATTCGCAGTTTAGACAGATATTCTTCCGTCTAAGCATACCCACCTTTTGCCGATATACAACCTTAAGATCCCTATTAAAAAAGCAGGAGTGCCATATGGCGCTCCTGCTTTTTTAATAGGGAATTGTTTGCTGCGTTTACTCCAATCTTTTTAAACGGAACAGCAATTGCTGAATCGCTTCTTGCGCATCGTCTATGATAGACTGGGAGAATGTTTCCGGGAACAGGGCTTCTCTTGTGGTTTCTACATGTTTATAATATCCTTCGATATGCTTAATATACTCTTTGGCTCTGGCGGTCTCGGGGATCACAATCTCCAACGCACCATTTAGAGCGAACGTGGTTTCTACCAGGCGATCGGTTATATCGGCCAGAGATTCAATAGCCTGATCTAAGGAAATGTGGGCTTCATAACTTCCTCTTCCCGTGATAGACCAGTGAATCAACTTCAGGGAATTACGGAAAGAGATCATCTCACCCAAAAAGGTTGCGATTTTTTTGTTTGTGTTTTGTTCTTTAGTAGCCATAATTAAAAGGTTTTATTCTTGAATAAATTTAGGAAAAAGGAATGGGAATTTTGATCTTATTCTGTTAAAATACAAATACTTAATACTAGGTACTACCCGACGTTGCATATCCTCCAATGATCGTCAAGAAGCAAGACTGATGATGCCCCTAGGCCGATGGTTTGTGACCGGAAACAAAACTACCATAACAGGAGAAAATAGGTACTTATACCTATAAGATAGATGATTTCTCCCTATTGCAGATCGTTCGATTAGGTACTTATTTTGCAGTATAAACAGGAACCAAAAACAACAAATCCTTGCCCGGCACCTTGATCTTTAAACCGAAAAAATAAACCATTGAAAACCTATCCCGTATTTCTAAACAAATAAACCCATTAATAAAAATGAAAAGGATACTCTACAGCTTGCTCTTCGCACTTTCCGCTGTTACAGCACAGGCACAACAAACCACAGAAGCCTTTCTCAACGATGTGGCGATACATGCTTCTACAAACTTTCTTTCTATTGCGGGTGCAAAAACCGGCACCAGCGCGGACGGCACAGACACCTACTATCAAGCCAAACTGAAGCCGCCGATAGGTACGGCACATATTGCGGCCAATAAATCTCTGGAAGGTTTTTTCACCTGGATAATCCCGCTTTCGAAGGCCAAACAGGCAGCGGCTGATGCTACACTACTGATGAAAAACATTGTCGCCCAGGACAGTATCAATTATTACGTGGAGGACGACACCGACGAAAAGGGCAATAAAGCAATCATACTTTATGAAGATGACGGGTTTGAGGGTGCTCCGGTATTATCCGTATTAAACAGTATAGATAAAGCCAATGCCTCCAACAGCCAGTGTATCATTACGATGTACGGCACAGGGCCTTTAGGAGAGGGCTACCTGACCCAAGATTACACAACAGACCTGAATACAATCGTCAAACATGCCACTAATGGATTTAAGGATATCATCGGAAGGGAAATAAAAACAGTTGATGCAATAACCTATTTCGGATCTAAACTCTATCCAAAGGCAGGAGAGGTGACCATTGGTGTGGAAAAATCTTCAGCCAGCCGTTGGCTGGCCTGGAAAACACCCCTGGCCTTATCCAAAAAACTTCAAGCCGACGCGGAGGCATACATCAAAAGCCAATATGCCGATAATCCCTTTTACGAGGTAAAAACAACAGAAGATGCTGCTAAAGGGATGAAGATAACCTCTGTTACTGTGCTGAACTATCCGGTGTTTGAAATAGCCACTATAAAAAGTGCAAAAGACCTTTCACCCGACGCAAACCAATTTTTGATTATGGTTTATGAAACGAGTACACCAAAATAACAACATTTCACAACAATAAGGTTAACACTTAAATTTTCAACAATGAATACTTCTTTTTACACCAATTATGTACACGCTCCCAAAAAGCATTGGACAGCGTTATTACTTTGCTGCTTTTTAGCGTCTACCGCAACAGGCCAACGCCTGGATATTTTTGGTGGCATCAATCCTTCCGGCATTCGCCACCAGGTAGCTGGTACACGCCAAAATGCGAGCGGTACCATTGGCTATCATTTCGGGATGGCGGTACTGGTTCCTTTTAATGCCAAAGCGTATAACAGTGACGACGGTGGCTATGGAATATTCCCGGCCCTGCAGTTTATCAAAAAAGGCACCTCAAAATCTAGTTTGATCAATGCTTCGGCCGCCGATATCAAACTTGGATACCTTCAGTTGAATCTACCGCTATCCTATACTGCCGGGTCGTATGGAATAGGTATCGGACCGTATATGGCCTATGCCTTATCGGGCACGAAAAAATACAGGGTGGGCAGCGGTGCAAAGGAAAAAATCGATTTCGGGAACGACCTGAAAAGAGTAGATTATGGCATCGGCATCAATCTCAATATCAGCCTTTTCAGAATCCAATATGAGTTTGGCCTGGCCAATCTCGCAACAGGAGCCAATAGTAGCGCTAAAACACGTGCGCTTAGTCTTAGTCTAGACATTCCACTTGTACAGGAGTAATGGTTAGTACAAGGTGGACGGCCACAAAAGCCATCATTGAATATAATGCTTCCTTAATAATAAACCAATGAAAAAATCATACCTCTTCTTGATCATAGTAATGGGCTTTAGCTTATTCGCGCAGGCACAGATTTCAGACAATTTTGCCCAGGAAGTCAATGCGCTCATTTGCGCGGACATAGAAACCATCAAAGGCCTGAAAGAAGAAAAGTCGGTCACAACAGCTTACCAGTCTACCCTGCCCTTAAACGGTTTTAAAGTACTATTGAAAGAATCTTTTGGAGATTATCGGGTAAGTTGTTTTTACAAGGGAACAGGCAATATGGCTGTGATGGACAGCATTGCCACAACATTATCCAAGCTCAGGAACAAGTACATATTGATAGATAGTAAAGAACATCGTAATCTGCTGGAATTAAATAAAAACGGGATAACCGTTGCCCGGAGAATTATATTGGTAGATATTACAGAAAAGATAAAAGCAGAAATCGAACTTTGGGCGGAAACAAATGGGACCCTCTCTGTGACCATTTATAAATATGACCGGAAATTACTTAAAGAATGAGGCAAAATGAGCTTTTAAACGGGAAATCCATCCCCTCTCGTTTAAGGGCTATTGCTTATCGCAATACTCTTTTCCAAGATATTCCCAAATAGCAGGCAACCAAAACGAGTGAAGCAATTTCACACTGAATGTACGGCGAATAATTTCTGAAGAACATTTCTTATCGATAAGACTATAATTAAATATTATGTGTAACTTTCTGAAAAGATAAGATCTGTTGCTTTTATTACTGACGATGCTTGCGTACTTGGTATATCAGAACAAAAGATGAACCATGCACTTTTGCAGGGCAAATGCTGTCTTTCATAAAATGAATCACTCTGCCGGAGTGCAAACTGATGAAAGGAAAAAGCGGCTGCATAACATTACCAAAAAATGGATAACACAGAAAAAATAAATATAATCGTAGCCGACGATCATCAGATGATGATTGACGGCATCAAAAATATGTTGGCCCATACGCCACAATACAACATTATTGCAGAAGCAAATAACGGCCAAGCTGCTTATGAAATGATCGCAGAACGCCCAGATGCTTTTCAGCTGCTGCTTACCGATATCAGTATGCCGCTCCTCAGTGGAACGCAACTATGCCGGATGCTAAAAGACCAGTTTCCCTCTATCCAAGTGTTGATCTTATCCATGTACAATAATGCGGTTGCCGTAAAAGAGGCCATACTCGCCGAAGCAGATGGGTATATCCTGAAAAATGCCGGAAAGAACGAGCTTTTGAAAGCGCTGCACCGTATTACAGACGGAGGCACCTATTTTGCAGAAGACATTGTCCCGATTATCTACAATCAATACCATCATCAGAAAGTCCAGGATGCACAGCTCAAGGAACTAACGGAACGGGAAAAAGAAGTGTTGGGCCTTATCGTGAAGGAATATACCAGTGATGAGATCGCTCAAAAACTATTTATCAGCAAAAAAACCGTGGACAACCATCGGCAGCATTTACTGGGTAAAACCGGCTGCAAAAGCACCGTTGGTTTGGTGAAATTTGCCGTAAAACTGGGCATCGGATAGCAAAGTCTAATATTCAACACAAGGTTAGAAAATGACGAGCACATTATTGTTCAGGCCATTCTATCATTATCAGTTGTTTCAAATATCAATAGATAAAAATGCAGTGTTACACATAACAAAAGAGCTTCACCATAAGTGAAGCTCTTTGCGGACTGGACGGGACTCGAACCCGCGACCTCCGCCGTGACAGGGCGGCATTCTAACCAACTGAACTACCAATCCTTAGAACCTTTAAACGTTAGGATTACTTGCATAATTCCACCGTTTTGGGATTGCAAAGATAATACCAAAATTTGATTTTCCATATATTTTTTTAAATAAAAATATTTTTCTTCTTAAAATCGGCTTGAACTGCTGCTGCTCTATCCACATGGTCAGCTCAAATCCTTTAATTACCTTTGTCAAAATTTACAGTAATATGAGTCGTCGTGTAGTGATTACAGGATTAGGAATATATTCTTGCTTGGGTATCGGTAAAGACGCCGTAAGGGATTCTTTATTTCAGGGTAAGTCAGGCATCGCCTTTATCCCCGAGCGCAAAGCCATGGGATATCGCTCTGCCCTATCGGGTGTTGTACCCAAACCGGATTTAAAAAAACTACTGGACCGAAGATCCAGGATCATGATGCCGGAACAGGCGGAATATGCTTATATGGCAACCATAGAAGCCTTGCAACAAGCCGGATTGGATCATGATTTTATACACCGGAATGAGACTGGAATCATTTATGGCAATGACAGCTGTGCCAAGCCCGTTATCGAAGGTTTCGACATTGTCCGGGAAAAGAAGGATACCATGATGGTGGGTTCTGGCTCTGTGTTCCAGGTTTTGAACTCAACTGTAACCATGAACCTTTCAACCATTTTCAAATTGACGGGTATTAATTTCTCGCTCAGTGCAGCCTGTGCCAGTGGTTCTCATTCTATAGGGATGGGATACCTCTTTATTAAAAACGGCTTACAGGACCGGGTGATTTGTGGCGGCGCACAGGAAACCAATGATTATTCCATGCCGAATTTTGATGCTTTAGGCACCTTCTCTACACGAGAGTCGGAGCCGACCAAGGCTTCCAGACCTTTTGATCGAGACAGGGATGGCCTGGTACCCGGTGGTGGAGCAGCTACTGTGATCCTGGAAAGCCTGGAATCGGCGCAGGCCAGAGGCGCCCATATTTTAGGAGAGATTGTGGGCTATGGCTTTTCTTCTAATGGAGAACATATATCCAATCCGACAGTGAACGGCCAGGTACGCTCTATACACAAAGCCCTTGCCGACGCACAGCTTGCCGCCGATAAAATTGCGTATGTCAATGCACATGCAACCTCTACGCCTGCGGGAGACGGTGTGGAAGCGGAAGCCATATATGAGGTATTCGGCGCTAAAATACCAGTCAGTTCAACAAAATCAATGACCGGGCACGAATGCTGGATGGCCGGCGCAAGCGAAATCGTTTACTCCATGCTCATGATGCAACATGATTTCATGGCACCAAATATCAATTTTGAAAACCCGGACGAGCATACGGCAAAGATCAATATCATTCCGGAAACACTGAACAAAGGATTTGATACTTTTCTCTCGAATTCTTTTGGATTTGGTGGCACCAACTCGTCGCTGATTATTACCAAATTTATGCCTTAAGATATGATTGCTTATTGCCTGGCTTACCCGATTCTTTACCTGATTTCGTTCTTGCCCTTCCGGGTACTTTATGGCTTCTCGACGTTCGTAAAGTTC
Source organism: Taibaiella sp. KBW10 (assembly GCF_003852495.1). Lineage (GTDB taxonomy): Bacteria > Bacteroidota > Bacteroidia > Chitinophagales > Chitinophagaceae > Edaphocola. Next base: position 699,987 of record NZ_QAJI01000001.1, read on the forward strand.
ATCTTGTTTGATATGATCGGGTATAGAAAAAAGGTTATTCTGGGCAACTTACGTCATGCATTCCCCGAAAAAACGGAATCCGAAATACAAGTCATCGCGCGGCAGTTTTACCAATATTTCTGCGATATGATGCTGGAAACGGTAAAAAGCATGACGATTTCGGCAGCAGCACTTCAAAAACGTTTTTTATGCACTGATGCTTTGCTGAAAGACTTTCAATACTTTGCCGATCAAAAAAAATCGGTCATTATTGTGATGGGGCATCATGGTAATTGGGAATGGGGCGGCAACAGCTTCGGACTAAACTGCCCGCAGCAGCTTTATGCCATTTTCAGGCCTTTACACAACGTATATTTCAACAACCTGATTATCCGGATCAGAACCCGGTTTAAGACCAAATTAATGACCGATAGGGATGTTATTGGTGCCATGAGGAGATTAAAGAGGGAAGGAAGCGTTATTGCAACCGCTTTTCTTGCCGACCAGGTTCCGGCTAGTAAAAGTGTATACTGGACTCAGTTTCTGAATCAGGAAACGGCTGTTTTTTGGGGAACAGAACGCAGCGCGATCAGTATGAATATGCCGGTGATCTATGCCGATATTAAGCGGGTAAAAAGGGGCTATTACCGGGTAGAGGGCAGAATACTTGTTGAAGATCCGCAGCAATACAAAACAGAGGGTTTGATTTCGGAATTACACACCCGGGCACTGGAACAGGATATTATCGCGCAACCGGAAACATGGCTTTGGACGCATCGCAGATGGAAACGACAAAAACCACCAACATCATTATAATGAGATATGCTCCCGATTGGGAGCATATCTCATTATATCCATTTAATATTATTTTTCAAAAACCATAATCAGTCTGGGCGATACGGCCTGATCAAAGGCGCCTAGATTGTAATCGCCAAATACTTGCGTCATGGTCAATCCTGATGTTTTAAAAATTTCTTTAAAATCTTCGAGTTCAAAACCAGATACACGTTCCTCGTACTTCCGCGCTTTACCCTGATCATCTGTAAAGCGGATTTCTTTCACCACTTTCCCATCTTCGAAGCTTCTTTTGAGGTCAAAGGTTACCCCTTCGGTGTGGAGTATCTCTGTAGACACTAACTTTTCTTTTACGACCGATATATTCATATAATCAATCACCAGCTTACCACCGGGTTTCAATGATTTTGCAAAGGCTTCTGCAGCTATGATATTGTCTCTGTATTGCTGAAAATAGCCGAAACTGGTAAAAAAGTTAAAGGCATAGTCAAAATAATTGAGCCGGAATATATGGCGCATATCATGTCGGTAGAAAGAAAGTTGCTCATTACTGAGTTCCTTGGCGCGGTTGATCCGCTCCTCTGACAAATCAATACCAATCACCTCATGGCCCTGCGCCTGCATGTATTGTGCATGCCGGCCATCACCACAGGCAATATCCAGTATTTTACAACCCGGCTTGATCTCCAAAAATCGGAATAGATTGTCTACCAATCCCTTAGCTTCTTTCGTATCTCTATTCTTATATAATATTTTGTGGTATGGGGAGTCAAACCAACTCTCAAACCACTCTTTTTGTTCCTCTTGCATTATCTTTATTATTGGATTGCAAAAGTAAAAGCTAATGTTCAGATAATGGTATATTTTATGTTAAGATAAAGATTCCTGCAGGTTTGCGACCGAAATTAAACTACTTTTGCTCGTTGTTAAAAAAATGAAAAATGGCTTTAATTAAATCTATATCAGGCATCAGAGGGACCATTGGGGGCGCTCCGAATCAGGGCCTAACCCCGATTGATATTGTGAAATACACCGCTGCATTTGGCGTGTTGGTACAAAAAAAGTCTTTAGAAAATAAAAAAATTATTATTGGCAGAGATGGCCGTATCTCCGGAGAGATGGTCAAAAACCTGGTCGCAGCTACCTTACAGGCCATGGGCTTTGAGGTAATTGATCTTGGATTGAGCACTACCCCTACGGTAGAAGTGGCCGTAACGATGGCAGCCGCAGCCGGAGGCATTATCCTTACGGCAAGTCATAACCCAAAAGAATGGAATGCCTTAAAATTATTGAACGAGAAAGGAGAATTCATTAGCGCTGCTGAGGGTGCAGAACTGTTAGCCATCGCGCAAAATGATGAATACTCTTTTGCCGAAATCAATCAATTGGGTTCTATCACTCAGGATGACAGCTATTTGCAAAAACACATTGATTATATATTAGCACACCCTCTGGTGGACAAAGAAGCCATCGCTGCCGCCGATTTTAATATCGTGGTAGATGCTATCAACTCCACCGGTGCTACATTTGTTCCGGCATTGCTGGAGGCTTTAGGTGTTACCAAAATAAAAGTGCTGAATGAAGAAGTAACGGGAAATTTTGCCCATAACCCGGAACCTTTGGCCGAAAACCTCAGGGAACTGTGTAGTTATGTCGCCAAAAACAATGCGGACATGGGTATTGCCGTAGATCCGGATGTAGATCGCCTTTGTTTTGTTTGTGAAGATGGTAGCTTATTTGGCGAAGAATATACTTTAGTTGCCGTCGCAGATTATATTTTGCAACACAAAAAAGGAAATACGGTTTCTAATATGTCTTCAACCCGTGCCTTAAGGGATATCACGGAAAAACATGGGGGTATTTATTACCCAAGTGCCGTGGGTGAGGTTAATGTAGTGGCTAAAATGAAAGCCGTAGATGCGGTTATCGGCGGCGAAGGTAATGGCGGTATTATTGATCCGCAATCCCACTATGGTCGTGATGCCCTGATCGGTATCGCATTATTCTTAACACACCTGGCTAAAACAGGCAAAGGCGTTAAAGCCTTACGGAATACTTATCCAAACTATTTTATCTCTAAAAATAAGATCGAATTAAGCCCGGAGATCAATGTAACGACGCTGTTTGCCAATATCCAAGACAAATACAAGAAACAACCGATCAACACCGAAGATGGTTTGAAAATAGAATTTGATATGGATTGGGTACACTTAAGAACTTCCAACACGGAACCGATCATCCGTATTTACAGTGAAAGTAATAGTGAAACGACTGCAGAAAATATTGCCAAGCGTATTATGGCGGATATCAGTGAGTTGATATAAGAAGCATACCGAAAAAGATATAAGGAACATAAAAAAAGGACCGATGCTGATCAGCATCGGTCCTTTTTTATGTTTGTATTATTAAAGCATTATTGTAATCTGTAGTTCACCGGAACGGTAAAGTAACAACGTACTGCTTGTCCGTTTTGTTTACCTGGCTCCCACTTCGGCATAGATTTCACTACGCGTATTGCTTCTTCCGGTAATCCGTTACCCAATTCTTTTCCTTTCGCTACAGCCACATTAGAGATAGAACCATCTCTTTCTACAACAAATGACACATATACTTTACCCTGGATACCATCTTCACGAGCAGCATTAGGATATTTCACGTTGTTAGAAAGATATTTGTTCCAATCATAAGGTGCTTTCGGAGGATTCTCTACCGAACGGAAGATTTCCGTCTTAGAAGGACCACCGTCTCCGTCTCCACCTGTTTTTACCGGCTCTGGTTTACCATTACCGCTTGGCAGGTTACTTAAAGAAGGATCTAAGGCATCCGGGTTATCCGAACCATCTTGTGTGCTTTTACCCACTACAACTTTATCATCTTTAGGTTTTTCAACCAGCTTTTCCTCTTTAGGTACTTCCGCATCTTTTTTAATCTCCGGCACGGTAAACTTCACAGAAGGTTTTACCGGTGGCGGTGCCACGGGCGGCGGCGGTGGTGGCGGTTCATTTTCTTTCAATGGCGGTGGTGGTTCCAGATTTTTCATTTCTGTTACCGTAGGAACATTAGCTGTAAGGCCTTCATCTTTAGGTTTACGCTTAATCAAGGTAGCCCCAAAAACGCCTCCTACCACCAAAACACTGATCAAACCTGCTACCAATGCACGACGAGGATATTTTTTACGCAACTCATATCCACCATACTTTTTGTTTTTACCTTCAAAAAGTATGTCAAGATAACTTGAGTCTAATATTTTTTTAGCATCCATAATTTAATATTTGTTGGGCTTTGAATTATTGAATCCCATTTGCTTTTTCTGTTGCCGCGATAAATTCCAAATCTACCGGGGTAATGTCTACTACTGCATAGATCGGTACTGCATTGATGGTCATTTCGTCCAATACATTGATCAGATCATCTGTGGTTGAATTTTCAGCAGGCTTCACCATAATGGTCAATTTATCATCTGCCTCTAATTGTCCGCCGGAGATCAATCCCTGTACTTCTTTTTTCTTTGCAATAATCGCGTCTCTGATACCATCCAGGTCTTTAAACCCAGTCACTTTTAATTCCGGTGGCTTTGTAGGATCAGAGCCGATACCATAATAATAATAGATACGATGATCTTTACTTAAAAGGATGGTCATTGCGGTACTCTCTTTAACCTTGCTTTTATCCGTATCCTTCATCAAATCATCCTTAAAAGGCATCTGAATCTCCATTGTCTTAGGTTTAGACATGGTAGTGGTAAACATAAAGAAGGTAATCAACAAGAATCCTAAGTCCACCATCGGTGTTAGATCTACTCGGGGGGAACCTTTCCCACCTTTGACTTCCATATCAGCCATAACTCAGTTTTTTGATAGCAAAAGAAATGGGTTGCATTTCTTTTGCTATTAGTTAATAGTATTTTGAATAAGATATAACGCTCTTATTATTTAGCTTTTGGTGTGGCCAGCTCTTGCGCTAATGCCGATCCCGGAGGAACCCCTTTACCGTCGGTAATGAAGTTAAAGCGGAATACTTTCTGATGGCCTAAAGTCGCAATTACTTTTTGGATTTCAGGATACTTCGCATCCCCGTCCGCTTTTATGGCAATACGCAATTTGGCATTGGCATAACGCGCTGTTTTAATCCAATAGGCAAGCTCATTTGTATCATAAGAGTCTGTAGTATCGGTTGGGATACCCGGTGCCGTTTTATCATACTCATTTCTCTGAGCCGGTGTTAAAGACAAATAAGAAGGCAATTTATTAAAAGGAACACCGATAGATCCACCTTCTTTAAATGCTTTAATCTGCTGTGCATTCAAATTTAAGCCTTTAGCCGTGCTGATCTCCGTGATTAACTCTTCTCTTACGTTTAAGTTATCGATAGAGAAAAATACTTTACCGTCTTTAGAAAGAGACAATAAGATATAGTCATTCGGGATAGGCATCGTTGAAGTAGATGCCGGTGTACGAATCACTACAGGCTCTTGTGGCTTAAACTTTGTTGCCAACATGAAGAACGTCAATAGTAGAAACGCTACGTCACACATCGCCGTCATGTCCACATGGCTCCCTTTACGGGGCAATTTTACTTTTGGCATTTTCTTTGTATTTTAAATATTAGACGTAAATGGAAAAACTTTCCACAAAAATTTTTCAGAAAAGCTACAAATATTATTTGTGGTTAACTGCAAAGCTTTGTGTCAAAGTGAAACCACTCTCATCAATATTATAGTTTACACCATCTATGATTGTTGTATAGAAGTTGTAGAAAATGATTGCAAAGAAAGAGGTAGAGATACCTAATGCAGTGTTATACAAGGCCTCAGAGATACCCGCAGCCAAAGCTGTTGCATCAGGAGCACCTGCATTCGCCATTGCAGAGAAGGATTTGATCATCCCGATTACCGTACCGATCAGACCTAATAAGGTTGCTGCGGAAGCAATCGTAGATAAGAATACCAAGTTTTTCTCTAACATCGGAACTTCCAAAGCAGTTGCTTCTTCTACTTCTTTTTGGATAGATAATACTTTTTCGTCTACAGTCAATTCACTGTTAGTCGTCATTTCTTTATATTTCAATAAACCGGCACGCATTACATTACCTACAGAACCGCTTTGTTTATCACATTCTGCGATCGCTGCGTCAATGTTTTTGTTTGCCAGGTGATATTGTACTTTACGTACAAACTCACCACCGTTTGTTTTACCTTTTGCTTTCATGATTGTGATCGCACGCTCAATAACGAATGCTAACATTACTAAGAAAGTAGCCATCAACAAGGGTACGATAAATCCACCCAAGTACATATTACCCATAAAGTCACCTGGTTTTGGTTTGTGCTTCTCTGCATCTAAGAAGTGAGAAGGATCGCCCAATACAAGATGATATATAACCTGTCCTACAATAATACACAATGCTACAATAAGGAGATTCACCCAAAAGCCATTTGAGTTTTTAGATTTAGTAGGTGCTGCTGCTTTCGGAGCATTTCTAACTTCTGCCATAATTCAATTTTTTGTTGTTTACGATTTTGTGTTTTTTAATTGTTCTGTCTATAAAATGTACTAGCAAAGATATTGGTTCAGTTGAAATAAACAATACCTAGAAAAAAAAATTACTGCAAGCATCAGGCAGCAAAGTACGGTTACTTCCAATATAGGGTACAATAATATGTTTACAATATGTTTATCAGCTAATTATCAACGGAAATTATATTTAATTTATTATTTTTCGTCCAAAAAATCACAATTTCATAACAGCGATTCGATACTTTCTTTATGTAATATCCTGAAAATCAACGATCCATCTGGAGCATACTGGGGTTGATCGCAGGCAAAAAGCTCATCGATCAAAGCCTGAGCCTGTTCTTTTTGCATGGTTCTCGGTATCGCCATCCGTTTCGACATCGTTTTAATGATTGCTAACTGCTTGGTATTTTGTACCATATCAGATTCATGTTTCAATTGTTCGATGATCGCTTCCAGGACTTCTGTTTCATAACCTAAAGGAATATCTGTTGGCGTTCCCTGAATCAAAAAGGAATGCGCCGTATCCGGTTTTATATCATAACCTAATAAGAATAAGTCGCTTAGAATCTCTTCAAGGATAAGAGCATCTGCCGGTGCAAAATTGACCGTGATCGGAAACAAAAGCTGTTGGGATACATGCCGTTTGTTTTCCAGACTTGAGGCGAGTTTTTCATAAATAATGCGCTCCAAAGCACGCTTCTGGTGTAGGATCACCACACCCGATTTCATTGTCGTAATCAGGTAATCATTCCATTGGATAATGGCTTTATACCCCACGTCATCCAACACTTCTGTACTCATCAGCGCTGCCTGAACCGGTCGCTCATCCGGTATTATACTTTCGGGAATACCTAAAGAAGGCATATCCGGGAAAAATGTTTTTTGTTGCTGCTTCCAGGCCGCCCGGTCCTCCTGCTTGTCAATAAAATGAGCCTGCCCCCCTTTCGAGAATTTATCGAATAAATAACCCGAAGTGGCGGCTTGCCTTGCCTGCGTTTGCGGCATTTGCAGGGCCGATAAATGCTGTATTTCGGGATCTAAAGTAAAGTCAATAGAAGGCGCTACATTGAATTTATTTAACGCATATTTTATGGCTGCCTGCAAATAGGCATACATCATTTTATCATCATCAAATTTCACCTCCTGCTTAGTAGGATGCACATTGACATCTACTTTTCGCGGATCAATCTCCAGAAACAGCACATACAGGGGAAAGGCATCTTTGGCAATCAGCCCTTCAAAGGCACTATTGACGGCATGATTGAGGTAAGCGTTCTTAATAAACCGGTTATTGATAAAAAAATACTGGTTGCCCCGCGTGCGATTAGCCGCTTCGGGTTTACCGATAAAGCCGGTAATATTCAGCAGGTCAGTTTGCTCCTCGACCGGCACTAAATGACGATCGATATTGTTTCCGATCAGCGCCAGCACCCTTTGTTTGAGGTTACCGACGGGCAGGTTAAACTGCTCTACATTATTATGGGTAAACTTAAAAGCAATATCCGGATGCGCCATGGCAATGCGAATAAACTCATCCAGCACGTGTTTGAGCTCTGTCGTGTTTGACTTTAGAAAATGCCTTCTGGCCGGTACATTATAAAAAAGATTCTTGATCGAAAAACTAGTGCCTTCGGCACAGGCAACGGGTTCCTGTTTGGTCACCGAGGAGGCTTCTATTTCGATAAGCGTTCCCAATGCATCGCCTGTTTGTTTGGTCTTCAGTACCACCTGCGCTACCGCAGCAATAGAAGCCAGGGCCTCGCCACGAAAGCCTTTGGTACGGATCTCAAAAAGGTCCTCTATTTTTTTAATCTTGGAGGTCGCATGGCGTTCAAAACTCATACGGGCATCAATCGCACTCATTCCTTTGCCATTATCCACTACCTGTATCAATTCTTTCCCGGCATCTTTCAGTACCAGGTGAATGCTACTTGCGCCCGCATCAATCGCATTTTCAAGCAACTCCTTTACTGCAGAGGCGGGTCGTTGGATGACTTCTCCTGCAGCAATCTGATTGGCTAAATGATCGGGTAATAATTGAATAATATCGGGCATAAAAGTATCTGAGGGGGAAAGACTATCAGGCTACAAAAATAAAAAATAGCCCGCGCAAAACGCAAAAAAATAAAAAATAAAGAAGGTCAATCGTAGCTGATCCCGTATTAATTACCAACGGTTGTCTTGAAGGCCACATGATGATTTCCGACAAAATAGACGGTATTCCTGGTGGGATGAAAGGCAACCCCGTGTAAATCTTCGGAGGTAAATTTCTTCATTTTAGACCAGGACTTGCCGGCATTACTGGTGTACATAACCACTCCTTTCTCGCCTACAATATATCCATCAGCTCCTTTAAATGCTATATCGCGGTAACGATCGGTATTACCCAAAGGGTTTTGCCCGTTTTTCACTTTATTAAAATGGGTACCGTTCTGCGTAATGTGTGCGATCGTGCCATTATAGCCAACCGTCCAGATATTATCTTTATCAATACCGTATATCGCTCTATAGTTATCGTTGGTCAGGGACAATTGCTGCCAGGTTTTGCCACTGTCTACGGTTTTCACTAAAGCCCCATAGCCTGCAGCATAGGCTGTTGCCGCATCGACAAAGCAAATGTCGTTAATCGCAAAAGGAAAAGAATCGACCTGAAGACTATGCGCCTCAGCATCAATACGTTGAATAACCCCTCGATCATAGCCCGCATGGCCTACGGCACATCCGTTTTGATCAGAACCGAAGGCGATTCCGGTATAGGAATACCAAAAATAATCGCCCTGGCGCAACAACCATTGATCATACCGAAAGTCGGGATTACGAAATATTTTACCATCGTAGCCTACTGCATAAACCATATTATGCCGAATCGTACCGGCATAAAGTACCTTATTGGAATATAACTCTGCATTATAATGAAATACCTGCCAGGTAGCCCCGTTATCGTTGCTTTGTAAGAAATCATTTCGCTCAAACCGGTCTCCACCCAAAATAAATACCCGGTCAAAAGAATCAACGAGCACGGTATTGTACATCCCTTCCCCGACATAAGGCAAGGTTAATTGTGTCACCGCCGTGTCCCAGGATTTCTTTTTGCAGGCATAAAAGCACAGCAGCAAGCCCAGAATCAGGCTTGTATTTTTAACTATCGCCACCACGCTCCGGCAGCGCTTCCTCGTGTTCCCCATATTCGGCTCTGTAAATTCTGATTAACATTAAAAAATAAGACAGGACCAAAGGTCCGAAGATCAAGCCTACAATTCCGAAAAGATTTAAACCCAGGATCACCCCAAATACGGTAATCAGCGGATGTACATCTCCAAATTTTTTCAGGAATAAAAAGCGGATCACATTATCGGTCGACCCGACAATGATAAAACAGTATAAGGCCAGCCCGATAGCATAGTTTGTTTCTCCTTTTGCCAATAAATAAATACAAACGGGTACCCAAACAACCATCGTACCGATGACCGGAATAATCGTGGCAAAACCCGTAAGGGCTCCCCATAAAACGGCTCCCTCAATGCCGCAAAACCAATACGCCAATATCGCGACCAATCCTTGACACAAAGCCAAGAAAGGAATACCGATGGCATTAGATATAACCAGGTTTTGGGTTTCTTTCCATACTTCCTGGCGGCTTCTTCTGGCTAAAGGAATATAAGAACGGAATGCAGCCTCCATAGCCCTTCCGCCCATCAGTAAAAAGTAGAAAATGAATAGCGCAGTAAAGATATTGGCAAACAGATTGGCGGTAGCATTCAGGATTAAGGGCAATATCCCAACTCCTTTCTGCACAAATCCAAGCACCTGTTGCTGAGAAATACTTACCTGAGGTACCTTTTCCTGTACATAGGCATATACCTTAAGTACATTATTTTTAATGTTATCGGTATTGCTTAGTACGGTATTAATTTTGGGGGTCAATACTTCCACCATAAGATAAACCGGCCCCACCATTGCAACCAGCAAACCCAAAATCAGTGTGGTCGCCGCCAGCCATTTTTTCCATTTCCGTTTTTCCGTGAGTTTAAAATACCAGGAGCGAAACATGATATATAAAGCGGCGGAACCCAGGAACCCGGGAATAAAATAGGACAGTTTCCATACAATCACAATTCCTAAAAAAGCAATAAGCAAGAGTATCACGATCTGTCTGATCACATTGTTTTTAATGGCGTCCATATAGCTGTGTTTTAGTTAATTTACAAAATATTTAAGAAAAGATACCCTTAAATATTAATGAATCTATAATTTTTTAATCATATTTTTATAGCAAACAAAAGTAATATAGATTTGTGTTACAAAAGTATACCAAACATAAATCATTAAATTTAAACACTATGGCAAACAGTACAGGAAAAACACTAGCAACCCTTTTGATCGGAACCGCAGTAGGCGCAGCAGTAGGCTATATCTTAGGCACAGACAAAGACAAGCGTGATGAACAAATCGAAAAATTGAAAGATTCTGTTTCTAAATTGAAGGACAGGGTTTCTAAAAAAACAAAAGATTTAGAACAAGAGATCTTTGAATCTTAAGATCGCTTTGATTTATTGGGGTCAAAAAGTTATTTTTGTTTCAAAATCAAAACATTCTCTTGGAAAATCCTATAACAGCTTTAAAAGCATACATAACCCGTTATATCAGCCTTCGTGTTCAAGAAGTTCGTTTAGAAGCACTTGAACGTGTGGTGAATGTAATGGGTTATTTAATTTACGCCTCCGTAGCCTTTCTTTTTGTATTTGCTATGTTTTGCTTTGGCGCTTTGGGCCTTGCCGAATTCCTGAGTGCGGTATTCGAAAGTAAAACCATGGGCTATCTATCCATTGCAGGACTAATGCTCTTGTTCTTATTTGTGTTGTTTCTTTTCAAAAAGAATATCATGCGTTTCCTTACCGGAAAGTTTATCTGGTTGCTCACTAAATCCAGAGACGAAGACGAAGACGAGATTAAAAGTACTTAACACCAGAAACTACGACTTATGCCAAACCAACCAGCAGCTCCCAAGCAAAAAAACAAGACCTCCTTTAGCTCGATGAAATCTTTACAGGAAGCGCAACTTAAGGTCAAGAAGGAATATGAATATTTGGAAGATAATATGTTTTCCAGCATTTTCGATCCACAAACGCTGGGTATGGGTCTGGTTTCCAAAATCATTAATCCTAATGAGGGCGGCCTCTTAAGCCTGAACTCAATCACCTCCTTATTCCGAAAAAAAAGCAAGCCTGCGAAGCCCGCTGAGGTATTGGCGGCAAAAGCACTTACGGATACCAAAGAAATCAGCAGCACCAAAAAGCCGAAAAAATCCTTCGCTAAAAAAGTGGCTGTTTCTTTTGTCAAATGGCAGTTATTTAATCTTGCCTGTTGGGGCATTCATAAAGCCTATGATGCCTATACTGAAAAGCGAAAAAAAGAAAAAGCCCTCAAAGCCCTGAATAAAACCGCCACCAAACTGTTAAAAGAATTGGATTAAGTGGTTCTTATCTTTATTTTAGGATAGATAAATGACATTAATCATTATTTATACCACAATTAAATAGTATTTTTGCTAGATAATTATTCAATCTGGTATTTGTGGCGAAAAACATCTCATTCATAAACAGCATCAACCCTGACTTCACAAAGGAGTTAAAGGGCAAAGTAGATGCCTACTTCAAAGACAACAATAAGAAGCAGACAGGAGACTGGCGTATCTATCATAAGACGCTGGTGTTGGTACTCTCTTTGATTGTCTTGTACGCCTTGCTGGTATTTGGCAGCTTGCCTGTTTGGGTCAACATTATTATGTGTGCCTTGTTAGGACTGACCTTCTCCCTGATCGGATTTAATGTGATGCATGATGGTGGTCACGGCAGCTATTCTGAAAAGAAATGGCTGAATAATGTTATGGGCCATTCGCTGAACATTATGGGTGCCAGTACGTTCTTATGGAAATTCAAGCATAATATCATGCACCATACCTATACCAATATCGAAGGGCATGATGAGGATATTGATATCAAACCTTTTATTCGCACTACACGGGAGCAAAAATTATATTATATGCACCGCTTCCAGCATATCTATTCTATCTTCTTATACTCCCTGACCTATATCTTTTGGGTTGGATATAATGATTTCAAAAAATATTTCGCAGGCAATATCCTAGACAAAAAAATTCCTAATATGAAATTCAGGAACCATTTGGGTTTCTGGTTGACTAAAGTATTTTACGCTACTTTTTTTATTGTTATTCCGATTATGGTCGTAGGCTGGCAACACGCCTTGATTGGCTTCCTGATTGTAGCTGGTGTAACTGGCGTTATTATCAGTATTGTATTTCAGCTGGCACACCTTGTAGAAGGTGTTGACTTTCCGGTACCTAATGAAGATACCCACAAAGTAGAGCAAAACTGGTTTATACACCAATTACAGACTACTGCAAATTTCTCTACCAGAAGCAAAATCGTTTCTTGGATGACCGGTGGTTTGAATTTTCAGGTAGAACATCACTTATTTCCGAAAATCAGCCATATACACTACCCTGCCATCAATAAGATTGTCCAGCAGGTATGTGCCAAATACAATGTACCGTACAATGAGCACCGTACTTTAGGAAAAGCCTTTGGATCGCATTTACACTACCTAAAAGTAGTGGGACAGTCGGCATAAGATTGATTCCCCTTATAATTACCTATAAATAGAAAGGCGCTTGTTGTAACAAGCGCCTTTCTATTTATATGCAACGGATTCTTTTATTTAAACCTGGAATACACCGGCTTTCCATTCTTTAAGGATCGGTGCATTGTTCGCTGCTTTGATCCCTTCGGCAATTACCTTACGGGTGTCTAAAGGATCGATAATATCATCTACCCAAAGCCTTGCCGCCGCATAATACGGTGTGGTTTGGCTCAGATAACGATCGGTAATCGTTTTCAGCAATTCTTTTTCTTTCTCCGGGTCGATCTCTTCTCCTTTGTCTTTTAAAGAAGCCACCTGTATTTGCAATAAGGTTTTCGCAGCTTGTTCTCCGCCCATTACCGCAACCTTAGCATTAGGCCAGGCATAAATAAACCTTGGATCGTATGCTTTGCCACACATGGCATAATTACCTGCACCAAAAGAGTTTCCGATGATAATCGTAATCTTAGGCACTACCGAATTGGCTACGGCATTCACCATTTTAGCCCCATCTTTCGTAATTCCGGAATGCTCACTACGGGTACCCACCATAAAGCCGGTTACATCCTGTAAAAACACCAGGGGTATTTTCTTTTGATTACAATTTTGGATAAAACGGGCTGCCTTGTCGGCACTATCACCGTAGATCACCCCACCCAATTGCATTTCTTTCTTTCCACTCTTTACAATCGTACGCTGATTGGCCACAATCCCTACTGCCCAACCATCTACACGGCCATAACCACAAACAATCGTCTTACCATAATCTTCTTTAAACTGATCAAATTGAGAGTTATCTACAATGCGTTCGATAATCTCTACAACATTATAAGGCTTATTATTTTCAGCACTGACAAAGCCACAAATCTCTTTAGGGTCTTTGGTTGGTAATGCCGGTTTAACCCGGTCATAACCCGCATCTTCCGGTTTACCCAGCTTATCCATGATGCGTTTTACCTGATCCAGGCACTCCTGTTCTGTATCAAATTTATAATCGGCAATACCGCTGATCTCTGTATGCGTCGCAGCGCCACCCAAGGTTTCCTGGTCTGCATCTTCTCCGATAGCCGCTTTCACCAAATAAGGTCCTGCGAGGAAAATAGAAGCGTTACCCGATACCATAAGCGTCTCATCGCTCATAATCGGCAAATAAGCGCCACCGGCTACACAACTACCGGTAACGGCAGCAATCTGTGTAATGCCCATCGCACTCATCTGTGCATTATTGCGGAAGATACGGCCGAAATGCTCCTTATCGGGGAAGATCTCGTCCTGCATCGGCAGGTAAACGCCCGCGCTATCTACAATATAAATTACCGGCAACCTGTTTTCCATCGCAATTTCTTGCAGGCGCAGATTTTTCTTACCTGTAATCGGGAACCATGCTCCGGCTTTTACGGTATAGTCATTAGCAATGATCATACACTGACGGCCACTCACATATCCGATACCGGCTACGGTACCGCCTGCAGGGCAACCGCCATGTTCAGGATACATTTCATACCCGGCAAAGGCGCCTAATTCTAAAAAATCACTTCCGTCATCCGTCAGGTATTCAATGCGCTCCCGGGGAGACATCTTACCTTTTGCCCTTCCTTTTTCAAGGGCCTTTTTGCCACCACCCTCTTCTATTACAGCTTTGCGCTGTTTCATCTGGCTGGTAATTAAACGCATGCCATCTTCGTTTTTGTTGAATTCTAAATTCATATGATACTACTAAATACGCATAAAATGTTTCGGGCTGTAAGATAAGTGTTTTTTTATTTATTTAAATGCCGGGACACCTACAGCAGTTTAGGTTCAGATAAGCAAACCCGCAATATGCCGCATAAAATACCTCAAAAAGGCATTTTCCAAAACAAAACAAGCCATAGAATATACCTATAGATGGTACGCGCGCATAATCATTAAGGTTGGTACAATTTTCCTACCTTTGCTACAAATTGATAAAAAATTCGATATATGAATAATGCATATTTTTCTTTTCCGATGCCTCAAAACGAGCCGGTACGCGATTATGCGCCTAATAGTGCCGATGCACTAAACCTTCAGGCAGCGATTAAGGAGCTTAAAGGTAAAAAGCGTGATATCCCGATGTATATTGGTGGTAAAGAGATTCGCACAGATAAGAAAGTAGATATCTTCCCCCCACACGAAACGGCGCATCTATTGGGCCAGTTTAGTATGGGTGATGAAAGCCATATTAATAAAGCCATTGAGTCTGCTTTAAAAGCACGCGAACAATGGGCTGCTACCAGCTGGGAACACCGCGCCGCAATTTTCTTAAAAGCCGCAGATCTTCTGGCCCATAAATACCGTTTCAAAATGAATGCGGCCACGATGTTGGGGCAAAGTAAAAATGCCTACCAGGCAGAGATCGACAGTGCTTGTGAATTGATCGACTTCTTGCGTTTCAATGTGCATTTCTTAAGCCAGATCTATGCACAACAACCTATATCTGCACCCGGTATCAATAACCGTACAGAATACCGTCCTTTAGAAGGGTTTGTACTGGCTATTACACCATTCAACTTTACAGCAATCGGAGGAAATCTTCCTACTGCGCCCGCCATGTGTGGTAATGTAGTGGTATGGAAACCCGCCAATACACAGGTATATTCTGCCAGTATCTTTATGGAGATTCTGAAAGAAGCCGGTTTACCGGATGGTGTTATCAACCTGGTATATGCCAGCGGTCCGAGCATAGGTGATATCTGTTTCAAACACAGAGATTTTGCCGGCGTACACTTTACGGGTTCTACAGGCGTATTCAATACCATGTGGAAAACGATCGGAGAAAATGCCACCAACTATAAATCTTATCCGAGAATCGTTGGAGAAACCGGTGGTAAAGACTTTGTCTACGTACACCCTACTGCAGACCCTGATGCCGTTGCTGCCAACTTATTACGTGGTGCCTTTGAATATCAGGGACAGAAATGCTCTGCCGCTTCAAGGGCATACCTGCCTTCTAACCTTGCAGAGAAGATTAAAACAAAATTACTGGCCGAGATGAAAACCCTTAAAATGGGTGTGGTAGATGATTTCAGTAATTTCATTAACGCGGTGATCGATGAGAAATCATTTGATAAATTAGCCAGTTATATTGATAGCGCAAAAAAGAGCAAATCGGCTAAGATCCTTGCCGGTGGTACTTATGATAAAACAAACGGATACTTTATCGAGCCTACGGTTATCGAAGCCAGCAAACCCGATTACGTAACCATGTGTGAAGAATTGTTCGGGCCGGTATTGACCATTTACGTTTATGACAAAAAAGATTGGGATAAAATCATCGACACGGTAGACAGCACCTCTGGTTATGCCTTAACCGGTTCCATCTTTGCCCAGGACCGTAACATTATTGAGTACCTGGCCAAACGCCTGGTCAATGCAGCGGGTAATTTCTATATCAACGATAAACCAACGGGTGCAGTCGTGGGTCAGCAACCTTTTGGTGGTGCCCGCGCTTCCGGCACAAATGACAAAGCAGGTTCTGCTTTAAACTTGTATCGTTGGTTAAGTGCCCGTACCATTAAAGAAACCTTTGTACCGGTTACCAATTACCGTTACGCGTTCCACCAGGAAGGATAAACAAACAATTGATATTTTATACAAAAGCGGTTGCAAATTTGCAGCCGCTTTTTATGTGTATATACGCTCCATATTCCCAAAAAACGCCTTACCTTCGTATTGGCTTTAGGGGTATTCTGAACAGAATTGAGACAGTCCCTTCGAACCTGATTCGGTTGATACCGGCGTAGGGAAAAGCGATTAAAAACAGGATGTCTGCTCTTTCTGTGTTTTCTTTCCTTTTCCATGCTTCTTATCCCGTTTTAGCCAGCCTAAACCCTAACGAAGCAGTCCATGAATCCAAAGTACAGATACCCTATAGCATTGACCATCGCCGGATTTGACGGCAGCGGAGGCGCCGGCATTCAGGCCGATTGCAAGACTTTTTCTGCCTTGGGTTGTTATGCGACGTCCATACTTACGGCCTTGCCGGTACAGAATACCCAGGGGGTAAAAAATATCTATCCGATTCCTTGCGCTGCAGTAGAAGCGCAAATAGGAACGATACTTGATGATATTTTTCCGGATGCCATTAAGATTGGCATGGTACACACTGCAGCATTGGTCCAAACGATTGCGGCCGGTTTAACACAATACCCGCAAACACCTCTGATCCTTGATCCCGTAATGGTATCCAGCAGCGGACACCGGCTTATTGAAGACCGCACTATTGCGGCATTGATCGACCAACTATTTCCGATAGCCGAGCTGATCACACCCAATATGGACGAGGCCGCTGTATTGGCCGAAATGGAGATTAAAACACTGGATGATATGTTCCTTGCCGGAACCAAGATACAGCAGCTCGGCTGCCGCGCTGTTTTACTAAAAGGCGGCCATCTCGATTTACCCGAAATCACTTCACTGTATTTCGATACCACCGGACAGGTGCATGCCTTTCGCTTTGAAAAATACAATACCCAAAATACACATGGCACTGGTTGTACGCTGTCTGCTGCTATTGCCGCATATCGTGCGCGAGGCAAAAACCTGGCAGAAGCTATCAACCTCGGCCAAAACTATGTACAGCAGGCAATCGCAGCCGGAAGCGACGTCCGCACAGGCAAAGGGCATGGCCCTTTGAACCATTTCTTTCAGCCTGAGCCATTAATCAAATATAATTTACCTTAAAGCACACTTAGACAAATGATTACAGACCATATAGAAGCCGTTATTTTTGATATGGACGGAGTCCTTATCGACTCTGTCGATTTATGGCAAAAAGCAGAAGCCGAGATCTTTTCTGCGCTGGGCGTGCAACTTAGCGAAGAGGGCTGTGCACAGACATCTGCAATGACCACCGATGAAGTAACCCGTTTCTGGCATGCACGTTTTCCCTGGACCGGAAAGTCTCTGGAGGTGGTAGAAAATGAAGTGATCGATTATGTAGGCCATCTGATCCAGACAGAAGCGCAAGAAATCAAAGGCATACACCATTTACTGGCGCAGGTAAAACAGCGCGGCTACAAAATCGGTTTGGCAACCAATGCCCCTTACCGCTTGATCCCCATCGTCCTAAATAAACTCAACATCAGCGCTTACTTCGATATGGTTTCCTCTGCCGAACAGGAAGTAAAAGGCAAACCTGATCCTGCTATCTATCTGAATGCGGCCAAAATGTTGCATGTTGCACCTGCCAATTGCCTGGTATTTGAAGATTCTTATTACGGCACACTGGCCGCCAAAAATGCGGGCATGAAAGTAGTGGCTTTGGTTCCGGAGACTGCAGCCGACCACAAGGTGCTTGCCTTGGCAGACAAGGTTATTCATGGCTTTGAATCTTTTAGTTTTTAAATACGGCACAGGGTAGCTCCCAAATATGCGCAAAAGAGAAATACAATAAATTGATAAACAATTTCTATCTTTAGTTTGATCTTTGTCGAATCGTATAAATTATTTTCTGTGGCCAAACTAGACGTATTTCACCGGTACCTGCATATTGTCAATTTATTATTAAAAAAACCAGCTTCCTTAGAAGAAATCAACGATTATTTATCCTTGAAGTCAGAACAGGATGGATTGAACTATGCTATTTCCAACCGTACCTTTCTCAGAGATAAAGAAGCCATTTTTTCTTTATTCAAACTGGATGTGCAATACAATAGTAAGGAAAACCGCTATTACATCAGCGAAGAGGATAATCCAGAAGATGTACACCAGCGCTTATTGGAGGCCTTCAGTACCTTTAATGCCTTACAGTTTACCCAGGATATTCCCAATAAAGTACAGTTTGAAAAACGCCGGCCCCAGGGCCTGGAATTTTTCCGCAGTATCCTGCAAGCCATCTCCCAACAAAAAGAGCTGGCCTTTGACTATAAAAAATTCTATGAAGACAAGCCGCAGAGAAGAAATGTGCAGCCGCTTTTATTAAAAGAATATAAACATCGCTGGTATTTACTGGCTTTAGACATCGTGGAGCATGACATCCGTACTTTCGGGCTCGATCGTATGGATAACCTGATTATCTCCTCTAAAAAATATAAGAAAGACAAAAGCTTATTGCCCGAAAACTATTTCAATCATGTATTCGGTATCATGAAGCCTAATGATGAAGCGGTAGAAGAAACCATTCTTTCTTTTAATGCAATCTCGGGCAATTATGTGAAGACTATGCCTTTTCACCATTCACAAAAAATACTGATCGATAATGAAGCCGAACTGCGGGTTTCGCTGAAGGTACACCTTACCCAGGATTTTATTCTGGAACTGCTGTCGCACGGACCCTACGTGAAAGTATTGCAACCGGAAGCACTGGTGTACCGGGTAAAGGAAGCCCTACAACAGGCCTTATCCCAATATTAAAGCCCGTTTTGCCACCCCTGATGGAAATTTAACAAGACCTGTCGGGCGAATCGCACGCAAAACCGGTAATAAAGTGTACATTTGCAAAAATTTAATTTATCACAGATGGAAAATCTGCGACACATAGCTATAGATGTGCTGGAACAAACCCTGACTGATTGGGGAGAGCCGAAGTTCAGGATCAAACAGATCAAAGAATGGATTTGGCAAAAAAACATAGGTTCTATCGAAGAAATGACCAACATTTCCAAGGAGCTTAGAAATAAACTGCATGAATTATTTTTCATTCCTAAAGTTAGTATAGATCATAGTCAATTCAGCGAAGACGGTACGGTAAAAAGCCGCTTCCGCCTGCATGACAACCGTTTTGTAGAAGGGGTAATGATTCCCACCGAAAAACGGATGACCGCTTGTGTTTCATCACAGGTAGGCTGTAGCCTGAGTTGCAAATTCTGCGCTACGGGTTATATGAAGCGGATGCGTAACCTTGAATGGGACGAAATCGTGGATGAAGTCACTTTACTGAATGAACAGTCTCAAAAACATTTTCAAAAAAACTTAAGCAATATCGTGTTTATGGGTATGGGAGAACCCCTGCTCAACTATAAAAACATGATGAAAGCAATCGAACGGATTACTTCTCCTGAAGGATTGGGCATGAGTCCGCGGCGCATCACGGTATCTACAGCTGGTGTCGCGAAAATGATCCGTCAGTTAGGTGATGATGAAGTGCGCTTCAAGCTCGCCCTGAGTTTGCATGCCGCTAATGATACCAAGCGAAATGAGATCATGCCGATCAACGAATCGAACGACCTTAAAACGCTGATAGAAGCTTTGAATTATTTCTATCAGAAAACCAAAAGTGAAATTACTTTAGAATATATCCTGTTTGCCGATTTTAATGACAGTCTGGCCGATGCGGCAGAACTGGTAAAGGTATTCCGGCAAATTCCGGCCGACCTGGTGAATATTATCGAATATAATCCTATAGAAATGGCCGATTTCAAAAAGCCGAACGAAGCGGTAACCGATCAGTTCATGGCTTATTTGGCTAAACATAAAGTAAATGCCCGACTCAGACGCAGCCGTGGTAAAGATATTGATGCAGCATGCGGACAACTGGCCAATGTAGACCAAGCCGCCCAATAATTATATAAATGATCAGCGCGTAGCAAATACGCAATCTATTTTTTCTCCGTATATGAATAAGAAGTTTTCGCATAAAAACATTGACCGCGGCTCTTTAGATGATGAATTTCAAAAAGAAAGATCCGCAGCACAACAAAAATTTTCAGAAAAAGATCGTCAGGATTTTTGGAAAAATTTTGATGCAGGTGCCGAGAATAGTAACCGGAATCCGGCTAATGCCGCCCGTAAACTAGCCACTAATAACAAGGACGTTAATAATCGTCCGGCACATCAACCCACTAAATTTGGGGAAAAGAAATTTGACAAAAGTGCCGATAAACGGGACAATAAATCTTTTGACAAAGACCGCAAACCTTTTGAGAAAAAGCGTTTCAACGATAAAGACGGCGCCCGCAAACCTTTTGAAGACCGAGGCGACAGACCGGAAAGAAAACCATTTGACAGAGACAGAAAACCTTATGAAGGCAATCGCTCTGAAGACAGCCGGGATAGAAAACCATTTGACAGAGATAGAAAACCTTATGCCGGCAATCGTTCTGAAGACAGCCGCGACAGAAAGCCATTTGATAGGGACAGAAAGCCTTATGAAGGCAATCGCTCTGAAGACAGCCGCGACAGAAAACCCTTTGACAGGGACAGAAAACCTTATGCAGGTAATCGTTCTGATGACCGTGGTGAGCGCAAACCTTTCGATAGAGACAGAAAACCTTATGAAGGCAAACGTTTTGAAGACCGAGGCGACCGCCCGGAAAGAAAGCCTTTTGACGGAGACAGAAAGCCTTACGAAGGCAGACGTTCTGAAGATCGTGGCGACAGACCGGAAAGAAAACCATTTGACAGAGACAGAAAGCCTTACGAAAGTAAACGCTTTGAAGATAGAGGAGACAGACCGGAACGTAAATCGTACGGAGATAGAAAACCTTCCGAAGGGAAGCGTTTTGAAGACAGAGGAGACAGATCAGAAAGAAAACCTTACGACGGAGACCGAAAATCTTATGAAGGCAGACGCCCGGAAGAAAGAGGAGAGCGATCTGAAAGAAAACCGTTTGACAGAGATAAGAAACCTTACGAAGGCAGACGTTCTGAAGATAGAGGGGACAGACCGGAAAGAAAACCGTTTGACAGTGATAGAAAGCCTCATGGCGGCAAACGTTTTGAAGACCGTGGAGACAGACCGGAACGCAAATCGTACGGAGATAGAAAACCTTCTGAAGGGAAGCGTTATGAAGATCGCGGAGAAAGATCAGGATTCAAAAAAGATTTCGACAAGACCAAAAGTTTTGAAAAAAAAACTTTCGACAACGATCTTAAAATAGAAGGTGCAGGCAAAGAGAAGAAAGACCGCCAGCATCCGGACAAATTCATGCAACATTTCGACTACGAAAACCCGGTAGAAATGGCTTATGACACTTCTGGTAATAAAGGGGTGAAAGCAGAGCAGCAAACAAAGAGTGATATCAATGAAATGCCTTTGAACAAATATATTGCACATTGTGGCGTATGTAGCCGCAGAGATGCTGTATTATTGATCAAAGAGAAAAAAGTAACGGTTAACAATAAAGTGATTGAGGAACCGGGCTTTAAAATATCTGAAGGTGATATCGTACAACTGGAAGGGAAAGAACTTAAGGTACAAAAGAATTTATTGTACCTGCTGTTGAATAAACCTAAAGGATTTATTACGACTACCGATGATCCTAAAGGCCGCAGAACGGTAATGGACATCTTTGGTGATAATATTGATGAGCGTGTATTCCCTATCGGAAGACTGGATCGTAATACCACTGGTTTATTACTCTTAACTAATGATGGCGACCTGGCACAACAATTGTCGCATCCTAAGTATGAAAACCGCAAAATCTATCAGGTTACACTGGATAAAAACGTAAGTAAACCTGATTTTGAAAAAATATTGGGTGGTCTGGAACTGGAAGATGGCAAGACTCAGGTAGACCAATTGGCCTATCTGGAAAACAAGAATGAGATCGGTATAGAAATCCACAGCGGAAAAAACCGTATTGTGCGCCGTATCTTTGAATCTTTGGGCTATGTAGTTGAAAAACTGGATCGTGTGATGTATGCCGGTTTAACCAAAAAGAATCTCAAAAGAGGTCAATGGCGTTTCCTGACCAAACAGGAACTGATCAACCTCAAACATATGAAACGATAATCCTGTTTCTATAACAATAGCCGATGCGGTCAATATTTTATCAAAATGTTGACCGCATTTTGCTTACATTTATCTGATATAAAGCATTTTATTTTGGCAAAGCCTTTCTCCAAAACCCTCGATCTGATCCGGCTCTTTCAAAAGCTACGCCCTTTTATTGAGCCATACCGGTTAATGATTATAGGTACCCTGCTGCTGACTTTCGTCGGTGCTTTGGCCGCACAGGTGAATGCACTACTGCTGAAATATACGGTAGATGAAGTTGCTGCACTCACCAAGCTTCCGAAACCGATGCACCAGGGGGTGCAATTACTGATCTTGATTTCTGCCATCCTGATCGGGAAAGAGTTATTGAATATCTTTATACAATTTGGGCAGAAGTTTTTCGGAGAGAAAATCAGGATCAATATCAGCAGTGAACTGTCGCAAAAGGTAATTGATCGTTTGCTCTCTTACAAAATGGCTTTTTTTGCCGAAGATGATTACCAATCGGGTAAACTGCAGACCCGGATCGATCAGGGCGTAAGCAGCCTTACCAAGCTGATCCAAAACTTCTTTATCGACATTCTCCCTTTATTTACCAATGCGATCATCGCCCTGATTATTATGTTCAGCGCCAACTTTTATGTAGGCCTGCTCACGATGCTGGTGGTGCCTTTATACTTTTATGTCAGTGCCAAACAAGCCAAGAAACTATCGGGGGTACGCCGGAAATTACGTGCTCAGAGGGAACATAAAAACAATGGCCTGCTCAACCTGATTCAGTCAATCAGCGTGATCAAGAGCTTTGTACGCGAGCGCTACGAAGGCAAAAAGCAATATGATATCCAGATGGAATTGATGGATAGCCAGCTGGAAACGCGCAGAACCAATTTTTTGTATGATGGCATCAAAACCTTTATCGAACAGATCGGGATTGTACTTATCATTATCCTCACGGTTTACCTGGTTTTATCGCAGCAAATAACGATTGGGGCTATTATGCTGCACATTATGCTGTTCAGCAATGTATCGGCACCCATACGCCAATTGCACCGCATCTATGATGAGATGAATGATGCGTTTATTTATGCAGAAGGGTATTTTGATATTTTGGAAAACGATGAAGCCATAGAGCAATCGGGCAGCCTGCCGATGAACAGTAAGCATATTACCTTTTCCCTGCAAGGGGTGAATTTCACTTACCCCAATGGCTTTCAGGCCTTGCATGACATCAACCTCGTTTTAGAAAAAAATAAGACAATTGCACTAGTAGGGCTGAGTGGTGCGGGCAAAAGCACGCTGATCAATTTGCTTTGTAAATTTTACAGCCCCGATTCCGGTGCGATCTTACTCAATGGTACCAATCTGAACAAATATGAGAATACGACGCTTAGAGAGCATATCGGTTTGGTCTTGCAAAAGAACCATATCTTTAAAGGAACCATAGAAGAAAACATCCGGTATGGAAAACTGGAGGCGACTACAGAAGAAATCATCCTGGCGGCACAAAAGGCCTATTTGCATGAACAAATCATGGAACTCCCCTTGCAATACCAGGCGGATGCACAACTATTGAGTGGCGGGCAACAACAACGCATCGCTATAGCCCGTTTATTCTTAAAAGATCCCCCTATACTATTTCTGGATGAACCTACGGCCAGCCTGGATGCGATCGCAACGGAGCAAATCAAAAAAAGCCTGGATGCCATCAAGCAGGACCGTACGGTTGTGATCATTTCGCATTCTTTATCACAGATTATTGATGCCGACATGATCGTAGCCATGGAGCATGGCCGCATTGCCGAAACCGGGACGCATGCTACCTTGTACCAACAACAGGGTGTGTACCGTAAAATATTTGATGCCGCCGCACGCAGCCTTAACCTGGATAAAATGGCGGAGACCCTTTTGTAGCAGAAAAGCGCACCGTTACCGGTACGCTTCCTGTTTTCATGATAGATAGAGCGGGGATGTATGAAAATCGCTAAAGATTATACTTGAGGTACATGCCGAACATGCCAGCCTGTTTTGGATTCTTATTATCAAATATAAAGTTGGAATAAATATCCAGCCCGAGGTTCAATTTGGCCGCCACCGGGAAGTTCATGTACATGCGGAACATATTGGGTATTTGCTGAAAATTACCGGTGTAATTTTTGCTATACGTCCCTTGGAAAAACCCGAAACCCATTGCATATTTATTACAAATACCCCTGCTGGTGCTCATATCAACCGAGCCGAATTCCAAATTATAGCTCAGGTAAATATTGGATTGGTTCAGCGGATAGCGGTAATTCATGATCATACCCATCTTTACCATGGCAAAGAAAGAATTACGTGAATACCTATTCAACAATAGCCCATAACCAAGATCTAAAGCCATTCCAAATCGATCATTGAAATAGGTAAGTCCAAAATCGATTTCTTGCATAAAGCGCATGTCCCTGCTGCTGGCCCGAAGTGTCTGCTGCCGGCGGGGGTCATTAAGATAGGCCGTGAAAAATGAGGGCGCTTTTGCGATACTATCCCGCAGCGGGCCATCATTGAAAGCGGCAACATCATTGACGATAAACGTATAAAGCACCATTCGGTTTAAGGTATCATTATTGTCGGATAAGCTTAAGGCCTGCTTGTACTTCCCATAGGATTTGAGGATAAATACAGAATCCTGCACCGTTTTGAGCGGGTGATAGGCATTATCTTTATAGACCAGCTCTTTATGCCCGGGCTGTACTTCTTCAAAAGCGATCTTGACATAGCTTTCATCTTCTGGTAGTTCTATATATACTTTCTTTTGGGTGAGGGCATCTTTAAAGCCCGATTGCAGGTGTTTGAGCTGCTGACCGGCCAGGTCTGTCAGGTGCCGCATTTCGGCATCGCCCTGCCAGTCTTCTTTATAAGCCATTTGCACCAGTGCTTTTCCCTTACCGGGCAATTCTTTACTCAGGGTAATTCTTCTTTGTACGGTGTCCAGCTGAAAACGGGTTTGGGTTTGTTGTGCATGCAGGCAGGTACCGGACAGGGCCAAGAGTAGCCCGGTCAATAGTTTTTTCATGTTCATGGCTATTTATTTAAGATTTGGTTTATAAATACGATAGGGGGTACGCAGGTGTATTCTTCAAGGTTACTTTTCATATAGCGGATTACCTTACGGGAGGCCATGGATTTGCGCGGTGCTACGGTCAGTACCGCAGGACTTTCTTTTTCCAGGTCGCTCAGGTAGACAACTGCCGGCTGGGCAGCGAGGGCATTTTCTTTTACTATCTGGGAAGATTCCGGCATTGACGGAACCTTGAGCGGGTCGGTTTTTTCTACTGCAATATCCTTCCTATCGGGCAAGCGTTGCGTATCCCCTACCCTTGATGCGTCTTGGTGAGTTACAGACACCGGCTCTTGTTTAGCGGGGTATTCCGTATTACTTTCCTTAGCCACATCTGCCACCGGCGTGGGTGTATCCGTTTTAGCATCTGCAGGTTTAGCCGCTTGCACCAGCGGCGGCTGTACGGCTATTTCTGGTTGCTGAAATTTTATCAGCAGGGCCATCCCAACACAGATGATCAGTGCAGCCGCAAGCTTAAATATTTGCGGAAACCATTGCTTTTTCTGTAGGGGCTTTTGGGTAGTACTGATCCGATCCCAGACCGCATCTCTAGAGAGCATATTGGCCACTTCCGGATCCGATTCCAGCGCTTCCAGCTTTGCTTTTAACCGCTCCTCAAAGATATCTTTCATAAACACTCAGTATTTTTTGTAATTGTAATTTGGCCTTCATCAACTGGGTCTTAGAAGTAGCTACGGATACCAGTAAGGCTTCGCCAATTTCAGCATGACTATAACCCTCCATGACATACATATTGAAGACCGTACGATAGCCTGTAGGCAATTGCTGTACCGCTTTCAGGATATCCTTTGCAGACAGTTGCCCTAGGGCATCAAGGTTTACATCGGCCAGTTGCTCATGTTGCTCCCCCATCTCTTCAAAGGAAAAGCGTTGCTTCCGTAAGAACATCAGCGATTGATTGACCGTGATCTTCTTAAGATAGGCTTTCATACTGCCTGCACCCTGATATTGAAACGAAGTACTTAATGCTTTAAAGAAACGGATAAAACTATCTGCCACTACTTCTTCCGCATCCGGCACACTGGCAATATAACGCAGGCATACCGCCGCCGCCATAGGATAGTATTCGGCGTACAGCCATTGCTGCGCCGCGGGTTTCCCCTGTTTACTCTCCTGATATATGGTGTACTCTTCTGTTGCGTATGGATGCTGCATGTATGTCTCTTACAAAGGCCTTTACACTATAAATGCGGTTTTCGTCAAAATAGTTGCCCGGGCTGCAAATTATTTTTAAAATTTCATTATCAAAACAATTGTTATCTTTGTAAAAGTTCTTTGAGCCCAAAAGGCTTGTAGCACCAGTATCGGGGTCGACTGGTTTTGACAGCACAAGACGGGGAAAGCGTAAGCATGTCGTGCGTTGTATTATTAGCACGTTAATCTGAAGATTCAACATTTTATTTGGCAATACTCAGTATGCCATGGCTGCCTAATCAGTGATTAGTTAGTCATTAGGGCCGCTTGAGCAGGTGATTTCGCTACCAAGCTCCGCCGCCGACTCAACAAAAAATGCGAAATGCTGTAGTGCCAGGCTGTGCACACTGCAAAAGACTATCCAGCTAAGCTTATAATCGGTTTGTTCATTTCCTGTTATTTGCCGACAATTAAAACTGAACTAAACATGTAGAAAACTTTTTCAATCGGTGTTTGGACGCGGGTTCGAATCCCGCCGATTCCACAAAAAAGACAGTACGTTAATCGTACTGTCTTTTTTTATGCCCAGACGATATTGATTAAATAAAAATGCCTGTAAATACACTATTTGCAGGCATTTTTATTTATCGCTACCCAACAAAAAATTCAGAAATCCACAGAAATAAAAAGCGTTAATCGTGGCAACCAGTTTTTTTAAAAAAATAGTTGCCACGATTAAACGTTGAAATCCTTGCTAGGCAACTAGTTAAGCAGGTTTACATCTTGTAAAAAAGCAGTATCCATCCGAACTTTGTTAAACCATAAAATTATTATTTATGTTAGAAAAAAGCTTTGGATTGCTTTTCTTTTAAAGAAAACCAAATTCAGTAAAGCTACTGAGAGGTTGGCCTATATAGATGTATTCGAATTAACACCTGAACAATCCTTTATTGGCATAGAGGAACAATTATGGATTTCCTACAGAAATTAGAAAACGCTAGTTTATGACTGTATGGATTTAGGGGTACTTACAGAACCAGTATAACATGAATACCAAAAAGAGTCCGCCTCAAATGAGGCGGACTCTTTTACACACTAAAACTAAAAGATATATTTCAGAAGGTTAGGTTACAAAAGGCTTATTGTTTTACAAATCGCTGACGGAAAATTACTTTATCATCTTCGCCGGTAACGACTATATAATAAACGCCATTCGCTAAAGCAGTTACGTTCATACGAACTTTGCTTTCGTTCATTTTGACAGCTTTTGAACTTAATTCCTGACCCAAAAGATTGTAGATACGCGCCTGGTTGTTTTCATGAACGCCTTCTACGATTAACTCATGGGAAACCGGATTCGGGTAAATAAGGAATTTATTGTTACCATTTTGCATTACTGCAGCCACAGGGCTGTATTCAAATTTACCATCAAAGTCAAACTGTTTTAAACGGTAGATGTTTTTACCATTCATCGGTTGATTGTCGGCAAAGCCATAATCCAGTCTGGTATTGCTGTTGCCATTTACGGCTTTGCTGTTTACGAAACCGATCTTAGTCCAATAACTGCCTTCTGCGCTTCTTTCGACATCGAACCCTTTACTATTTTGCTCCATAGCAGTAGCCCAGTTTAACACAACGCTACCGCCTTCCATGTTTGCCGTAAACAGTAAGAATTTAGTCGGCAAAGGTGTAGTCGTTACAATACGATAAGGCGCAGTAGGACTGCTCACACCTGCTTTATCTACAATAGCATAATCAAAGCCAATCGCATTTCCTGAAGTACCGGTACCGCCCTGGCCATAAATAACCAGTTTCGTCGCATCAAAGTTCGGGATGCTTACCGGACCGGAACTTACATCAATCGCGACAACGCCTGTTGATCCACCATAGTTATAATACAGTTTTGTATTCGCATTGATAGCATTGATCGTAAATGTAGTTCCCGTAAGACTGCGGCAGGCAGAGGTACTCGAACAATCTTCCGGATCGGTACCGGACAGTGAACCTCCGGAACCGTTATAGCCAGTAAGGCTCGCAGAAGATGCAGGAATAGATTTATAACCTGCTACTGCCGGGAAGCCCGAAACAGGGGTAGAACTGAATGCCGTTTGTGCGATATTAAAGGTTTTTGTATCTGCAACCGGAGGTCTCTCAATACCGAAGACCAGACCACTTCTACCCGTACTCAGTTTTGCTAAAGATAAAGAACCGTTAGGACTGCCATCGCCACCGGCAAGGCCCGTACTATTTTCTCCGGTTGTTACCCAACCTGAAGGCGGGTTCGTATTAACCGGTGTCGTATTGGTATTCGTACCTACAGGATAGACTACGGTAGACAATTTCAGGTCATAAGCATTATCACCCAAAACAGAAATAGAGAAGGTGCCGTCTGCAGCTACCGGAAAGGCTGCATCTATAAGACCCGTCAGTGGATTTACGGCATAGATATATAATGTACCACCTGCATTAGTTCCACTTTCGCCGGAACTAAGCAGCTTATCCCCATTCGCATCATTAACTACCGTTCCACAATAATTTTGTTTTACGGTATCTGTTTTAGAGGCCGCACAGGCGGGGCTGGAGGCATAACGCACCTGCACCGAATAAGTTCCTCCGGCTATAATATCAATAGAGGGAGCAGTTTGCCAAGCAGATGTAAATAAAGAACCTACAGCCCTGTATTCCAGGCCTGTTCCCACCGGGGAGGTAACGTTGATATTGCCGGAAGCACCGGAGCAAGGCATCGGGGTTACCGTGGTCACCGGGTTAGCCGGCGATACGCTGCTTACATTGAAGCTTACGGTATCTACATTCGTACAACCACCATACTGGCTGGTGATTCTCCAGCTATAGGCATAAGTACCCGGTACATTGATATTGCTTACGGTTGTATTTGCAGCAGCAGTATTACCGATCGTAGCCGTGCTGCCCGATGGTACGGAAACAACAGACCATAAGCCCGTACCGGTACCGGCACTATTACCCAACAGGGTCAGGGAATTGGCACAAGTCAGGGACTGATCAGAACCGGCATTAGGATTGATCGGGTTCTCTACATGCACTACAAAGGTATCTACCAGCGAACTACCCGAACAGGCATATTCCTGTTCCAGGAAGTTGCCCACACTCGTTCCGGATGATCCGTTACGCGCAGCAACACTAAAAACATAATCACCGGCCATGGTCAGGTTAGAAATAGTAGTGCTGGTACTGGTAATGCTGCGCAAATTACTCACAGTATAGGTTGGTGTACCCGAACCTACAGGTTTGGAAACTACTGTAAAGTCATACCGGCCATTAAAATCCTGGAAATAACTGCTATTGACCACACCTTTATACACAGCAGGCAGGTTTATATCTGCCGATATAGCGCCGGTACCCGGGTAACATACACTCACATCGGCTATACTTACATCAGGGCGGGATTGGTCGGACACATGGATGTAATAGATCTGTGGAGTGCCACAAGCACCACTGGCATTTGTTGTATTTACAGAAAACCTGTAGGTACCTATGCGCCAGCCACCGCTGGGTGGGGTTACTGTTGCTACCCTATCATAAGTACCCGCACCACTTACCACAACAGTAGGTACACCTCCGGGTGGGATGATACCGCTTGGCGTAACCGTAGTAATAACTGTAGGCGGATCCAGGGGATCAACACTAAAATAAAAACTCTCCGGCGTACTTGTACCCGCCAGGTTACAGTGCACCTCACCACCGGTTCCACTTGCGAAATAAAGCGTCATTTGCTCGGGTGCCGTATGGCCGGTAGGCTGGAAGTTAACCTGGTGCACCGAAACACCTGTATTGGTATAAGTAATTGTAGGCGTCGTATAGCTACCACATCCCGCAGTATTTACCGTAAGTGTAAACTGGTAGATGCCGGGCACATTTACGCCATTCAGGAATACGAAGCTATTATCTATATTTCCATAAGACAGTGCTCCTCCCGCAGGCTGGCTGATCGGAGTAAGGCTTATGGTCGTACCATTGGCTGTAGAACCCGCATAAGCGCTATTAAAATTAGAAAAGAGAGGCGCAGGGTTTAAATTGATATAATCCCTCCCGGACAAATCGGTACAGCGGCTTGCATTTTGCGGGTTGATCTGTGGATTGGGTATAAAACGAACAATAGCCGTATCCGTATAAGAACAGACTCCATCCAGAGAAGTTATGGTTAGAATCGTATAATAAGAAGGGTCTATGTTATGATTTGATGTATTGACCAAAGAGAATGTTGGCGTAGCCACTGTTGTACTGCTCAACTGGGAATTGGTACTTGCAATAACGCCATTCCTAAGGAGCTCATAAATACTCACAGACCTCCAGGAGCCATTAAAACCCGCTGGGATTACGCCCCCTAATGGTGTGCTACCCGTTGTAGCACATATATTGGTAATATCGGGTCCTGCGGTAAAGCCGGCGGGGCGCGGATGCGCCGTAATGGTTACATTACTCACCGCGGTACCCGTACCACAGTTGCGGGTCAAACGGAAGACGTAATTACCATCTGTGGTCATGCCGGTAATATTGGTCGTAAGGCTGTTGGGAGATACAATCGTCGGGGTTGTGGGTCCCGATATAAAGGTCCATAATGGGGAGTTCAGGGTACCCAGATTACCACTGACCGTACCTACAAGTGTGGTCGTGCTACCGCAGACCGTGGCATTACCACCGGCATTGGCCGTACAGTCCTGTGCATACGTTGTATTTGCTCCTGCAAGCGCAAAGAACAGGAAGGCAAAAAGTCTGGCCAGGGTCGTTTTGCCCCGGGACATCCTTCCTCCAAGAAAACGATTCATGGGTCGTTCGCCCTTTGTGTAATGGTGTTTCATAATTTAATTTTAAACGTGGTTATTGGATACAGATACACTATCAATGTTATAAGTTAGCGCCCGTTAAACGCTTTCCCGGTGCATGTCGATTAATTTACCATTCACAGCACCTAAGTTGTTATTTTAGTGTTAATAACATATAACAAAAACATATTCAATTATTCTGCAATAATCAGATTTTTAATGATACCCGCAGAAAAGTACTGTAGAAGTACTGTATGATTACGTTACAACCTCAATAGGTCCGGGATACCATGTTTTAAATGCACATCCCCGGTAAAATTGATCCGGGTAAAGCAAAAAAGGGCCATACACCTGATGCAGGTATATGGCCCTTTATGGTTATGTGAACATAGCTTGTCTATTATTCTTTCACAATCTTCTGAGAAGTCATAATACCATCGTTTCCGAATACGCTGATCACATAGATACCGGCCGGGTAAGCAGCCATATTCAATGTGTGTTGAGATACGTTATCGGTAACTGCAGTGAATACAATCTGACCCAGGGTATTGCTTAACACTATTTTCTGTCTTCCGTTCAATCCGCTGATATTTAATAGTCCGCGAACCGGGTTAGGCGCAATACTGATCTCGGCCTGCTGACGCAGGGTAAAGTCCAGCATCCTTACCGGGCTATACGCATAGCTACCGTTAAAGTCAACCTGTTTCAGACGATAGTAGTTCTTAGCAGCAACAGGGCTGTAATCTGTATAATTGTACGTAAGCGCAACAGTACTATTACCATTTGTTGCCTGGGAAGCTACGAAACCGACTTCTTTCCAATCTTGTCCGTCCGTGCTTCTCTGTACATAATAGCCTTTGTTGTTTTGCTCACTCACTACTTTCCAGTTCAATACTGCATTTTCTTTCTCTTTAGTTACGGTGAACTGGTACAGGGAAACCGGTAATACGGTATTAACGATCTCTGTAGAAGAAAGATAAAGGAAGCTGGAGAAAGAGTTGATGTTATGGAACTCTACATAAGCCACACCATTCTCTACACCGGTTGCATCCGGGGTGATCTGGATCGCTCTTCCTGCGTCAAACACGCCATCGTTGTAGATGTCATTCATTACAGAATCCGCATCTCCTTTGAATTTAAACCAGGCATTTGTTTGCGCACCAGGAACGGTTGTTGCTGCTTTTTCCGCTTCGCTGTAATAGATCCTTACTTTACCGGTTGACAATGGCGTTACATTGTTATTGATTACCGTAGAGATACGGGCCATCACTTTAGTGATTCTTGATCCGTCGTCGTAACTAACACCTTCCGGAGTGATGGTTACATTGAAATTATTCATTTCCGTTGTGGTAAAGCCAGACATACCCAGCATTTTCTGTGTCGCATTACCGGTTTGGTAATAATGACTCCATACACCTACACCACAGTTATTGGTATACTGAACCGTACTTTCTGTTACCGGCGGCAGGTAGATAATACCATTGTTTAACGGTGTCATCTTCGCGTACGTAAAGTAGCTCGCACCATTCGGGAAGGCAGCCATTACATCATAATCTGTACCATTTACCGTAAGTGGCATCACCGTCAGGTTTGTCGTAAATCCGGTATCACTGGCAAAGATGATCGCATAGCTGGCACAGGCATCACCGGTCGGGATTGTCGTGGTTCCTACAGAAGCTACCGGGAAGCGGATCAGCATACTGTCGCTTACGTTGGTATTCTGCACTTTCCATACACGGTTCATACGACGGGCATTATTGGTGCCTCCGGCATAGTTGAACACTCTGAATGTACTAGCAGTATTCGTCATGGCCTGTGTATTACCATTATCACCCCATAAGAGGAACTTGCCATCGGCCAAAGAAGCATCATTACTCACATTTGTCGTATCGATTTTACCCAAGCCCATAATCACCTGTCCGTTCGTATTGGTATGCTGGCTACGGCTTTGTTTTTGCTCCAGGGCAGAAATATAATCCGTACCCACACCGGCTACGTTATTGTAGAATGCGGCATTAGCTGCTGCAGTCCAAACGACAACATTCTGAGAAGTGGTATAGTTCTGGCTATTGTGTAAGGTTACCCCGTATTTAACCGCCAGGTAGCTGTTCACTTTATTCCTTTCGGCAGCAGTGATGGTATCATTTCCATATACAACCAACTCTCCTATATGTCCTACAAATCCACCGTCGTCTCCACTACTGCCAGATCCGGCATTGCTACCAAAAATGTGTCCGCCGGTTACCAATCCAACCAGAGCATTCGTGTAATTCTGCGGAATAGGTGCACCATTCAGGCTCTTATTAAAAGCAATATCGCTGAAATTATAGTACATAATGCTGGAAACATTCGATGCAAAAGCAGGGTTTGCACCCGCAAAGAAGTTGCCCGCTCCTGTGTTGGTACGTCTGGTCACTGTTCCACCACCCCAAAGGCCCGGCTGATCCCAGTTCGTACCATCAAATGTCGTGTTATTCATACCAATGTTAAAATACACACCATTCGTCATTCCTTCTTTAGTCACAGAGAAAATACCGTAGTTTAAGGAGTTCAGGGTTTGAACGGTTATATTACCGATCTTCTGTGTACTCGCCGTAAAGTTTATACCCGGATTATAGTTGAAATAATCAGAAGCACCATTTTTAAGCTTAGGTAAGGCAGCTGTACTGATTTGTTCCGAATTTACTCCTGAAGTGAAATCAGTCCACATGATTACATCAGTACCCTCACCAGCTGACTCTACCAGTTTATCGGCGCGGTACCAGTGGCTCAGGCCATGTGTTACACCACCCGGAGCCCGAACGAATGCCGCAAAAGTAAAGTACTGGCCGTTTGCAAGGGTAATATCCGCATAAGCATAGTCAACTCCGTTAATATTCTCGGTACCGCTCATATCTGTGTACATATCTGAAGCATCGATAACCGCATCGCCACTTTGTACAACTTTCAGATTGGCCAGACCTTTAGGCCATGCAATTCTTATCACACCTACCGATCCGGTATTCTGTGCTTTCCAGATCGCAGCAAAGCGTGTATTCACTCCAGTTACACCTGTAAGGTTAACACCAGGTCCTTTAGCCAGGTTATTATCACCCCAGGTAAGGAATTGCTGATCATTCAGGGAGCTGGTATTGGCTGCGTTACTATTGGCCAGTCCGGTTGTACTGATCAATACGTGCTTGCCAGGATTGATACTCCAGGATTGCTTCTGATACAAAGATCCATTATCATCTCTGGCGATACCGGCGATATTATTGTTATACCCGGTATTGATTGTTGTATCCCAGAATACAGTTGTTGCATTACTGGCAATGTAATTGTGCTTCAATGTAAGACCATATTTGATCCCTACATAAGTACGTACTCTTTGCTTTTCTGCTTCGGTCAAATCTCTCTGGTAAGCGATTACCTCTCCGATCAGACCATTGCGCTCTTCTGGCTGAGCACCTAAGATACTTCCGTTGGCATGGTCGGCATTTCCGGCAGCAAAAGTCTGATTTACCGTACCGAGCTGTCCGTTTTTACCATATTTAATACCCGCAGTACCTACTGTAAAGGAAATATCATCCAGATACATCCTGTTTAGGACAGTTGCGGCAAAAGTAGGTGCAGTGGTATAAGGATACATGATTACATTGTCACCCAGCTTGGTTACCGTTGGCGCAT
This sequence comes from Taibaiella sp. KBW10, assembly GCF_003852495.1. GTDB lineage: Bacteria > Bacteroidota > Bacteroidia > Chitinophagales > Chitinophagaceae > Edaphocola. The sequence goes on from NZ_QAJI01000001.1 coordinate 735,336, forward strand.
TTGCGTTGGTCAGGTTGGCTGTAGTGGTTGTACCACCAAAGCCAATGATGTCGCTGTAACCGGAAGCCTGCTTGCTTGTAGATGCAGTAAATACAGTACTATTAGTCCCATTGGCCGTGTACGGCTTGCCTACAGGCACCACCATAAAGCGGGCATCAGCACCGCTGGTACCGAAGTCTGCTGCAGGGTTGAAATTATACAAAGTAGAGGCCAGGAACGGTTGACGTGAAGCATTCGTTTGCGTATAGTTATTGTTACTACCGGAAAGATCAGTCCAGTTATCCGGGGCAAAACCCGCATCAGATCGTAACCATACCCTCAGGTCCAGGCTTACACCACCAGGTCCGTTGAGCTGAGTTGCAAAAGTAAAGTAGTTTCCGTTGGATAAGGTTACATCTGCATAATTGTATGCAATTCCATTGACTGTAGTTGTATTTGCAACCATGCTGGCAAATGAGCCTACTGTAGCGAAAGTCGCATCAGTACCTTGCAGTAAAGTAATATTTGTAAGACCTGTAGGCCAGGTCACACGCACATTTCCTACGCTGCCTGTATTCTGCACTTTCCAAACGGCTGCAAAACGGTAATTCACACCCGGTACTCCGGATACTGCGACCGCCGGGGCTTTAGCCAGGCCATTGTCACCCCATAACAGGAATTGACCATCATTTAATCCCGAACCGTTTGCGGCATTGGTATTCGCCAGGCCGGGCGTACCAATCAGCACTTGCTGGCCTGTCACATTACTACGGGATTGTTTCTGGTGTAAAGCACTGTTATCATCTTTAGCAATACCGGCAATGCTATTGTTATAGCCTGCATTTACAGTCGTATCCCAGATCACGGCAGATGTACTGCTCAGGTAACGGGAAGTGCGGGTACCGGCATCATTTTTCAAAGTGATACCATACTTAAGGGCCAGGTATGAGTTAATTCTCAGCTTTTCATCTCCAGCAGAGTTCTGGTGATCTGTGCTATAGGCAAATACCTCCGACATACCACCCTGAAACAGCTCGTTACCATTGCCGGTAAGGTTATATCCTTCAGAACCGATTGCAAAGTTTAAGGCAGAGTTAACACTACCAACATTAGCGGAAGTTGTACTAAGAATCTGTCCGTCAACATTAAGATACATACCATTGGCACTTCCTCTCCAAAGCATGCTACCAATATGAGCAGGCTTTGTCGTTAAGCCTGATGCAGCAGACACAACACTACCATTATCTCTATAGAGATAATAGTTATCTCCTAATCTGTTCAGGTTCGGATCATCATCGCCCCAGCCATATGGCGTTCTCCAGCCACCTGCAGAAGAGTTGTTCATTACTCCATACACAGAACCAGCGCTTGTTGTTGTTGGGAAATACAGGTCGTTTATACGGAAGAAGAAGTCATTCGTACCATCAAAATAATAGAAAGGATTGAAGTTGAAGCTATAATCCTTGCTATTGGCTGTATAACTTGCATTGGTCACCAACGCAGGCTGATAAGTCGCATTATTATTTTGTGTTACATCCCTTCCATTACCGGAAACGTCTTTCCAGATATTTTTCTGGCCTGCAGCCGCGGTACCATCATCGGCTTTATGCCACATCAGGATACCAGTGGTTACACCACCTGGTCCGGCAAGCTTGGACGCAAACGTAAAATACTGACCATTGGCCAGGGTTACATCTGCATAATTATAGGTTATGCCATTAACCGTAGCCACATTAGACGCCATACCGGTAATGGTATTGCCTGTAGCAAACGTAGCATCCGTACTTTGCACCAGGCTCAGGTTGTTTAAACCTTGTTGTGGCCAGGCTACGCGTACGACACCTACAGAACCGGTGTTCTGCACCTGCCATACCGCAGCAAAACGATGGCTTAAACCAGAAGCGGTAAAGTTCACCGTGGGGTATTTAGCCAGGCCGTTATCGCCCCATACCAGGTATTGACCATTGGTCAGACCGGTAGCATTGGCGGCATTGGTATTGGCCAGGCCAGTGGTACTGATCAGTACCTGGTTACCTGCATTGGTGCTCCAGGATTGCTTTTGGTGTAAAGCACCATTATCATCACGGGCAATACCGGCGATATTCGTTTTATAACTGGCATGGGCCGTAGCAGTCCAAACTGTAGCTCCTGTAGCATTTTTATAATCTTTAGTACCGGTAGCATAAGTAGTACCGTATTTAATGGCCATATAGGTTTCCAGCTGGTCCAGCTGGGCTGTACTCAGCCGGTCTTCATAGACCATGATCTCGTTTAGCTGACCGCTGAAAGAACCGTAGTCATCATCGGCACCGATACGCAGGTTACGGGCACCGGTACTTTGGTTCACATTATTCAGCTGGGAAGCTACATAATCTACCCTGCCTCCGTTTAAGGAAACCGTAGCCGCTGCATAGTTGGTATTAGTACCGGCGCCATTTTGCCAACCCGTTCCCGCACTGAAGAACGTCTGCGCCGCAAAAGTTGCAGAGGTAAGGCCCTGGTAACCCGGACCACCGGTAAAGAACAGTAATTGATTTGTGTTTGCCCAGAGATGCAGGCCGGGATAATCCATGGAAGAATGGAAGCCCATGAAACCGCTTCTCTTTAATACGTTTACATAACCTGCGGCATACATGGTACCGTTAACCCGGTCAATAACATTTACTCCTGTACCGGCATTAAACTGCAGCCAGTCATTGCTACCGTCAAAGGTAACGGTAGGGTTAAAGTTTGCCAATGTTGTATTGGAGAATATAGGGCGGCTGCCGGCACTGGCCTGTATCAGGTTAAAGCCGGTGCCCTGGTATTCGTTCCATTGCTGTACGGCCGTGTTATTGGCAGCATTGGTTGATCCGGCATCCGAAAACAGACTGGCTGTTGCATCGGATCGGTACCAGGCCGTGACCGGCACGCCACCGGGGCTTTGCGCAAATACCGGACCACTGAGCAACAAATTAATTGCCAGTGCCCTCAAAAGTAGATTTTGCTTCATAAAATGGGTTGAATTGATTAGCGAATTATTGGTGTAAGAAAAGAACTATACGAATCAGTACTCAAGAAAAGCGCTTAAGAATAAGCAGAAGCATCAACAGTGAAAAGGCCGGATCCAATACAATGAAAACAAGCCATTTATGATTTTCACTAAACTGCGACATGTCAAATTTAGGACTAGATACAGACCTTATTCAAAACTAGAGTATAAGTCCAATATGGCTATTGAACAAAAACAATTCAATAACAGGGGATAAGGATACGGAATCAACCTGTAGTCAAAGAATATACACCTTGGTATCCTGACAGGCAACAAATACCGCGAGAGACTTACCCGTATTGCCTGAACATAATAAATACCGAAGCCCTTAAAAGGACAAAAGAACACTTTAACCATCAACCAAAAGGCTATTAACGGTTCATTTGCATTCGTTGATTTTGCTTAATCTTCAATAATAGGATAGTACTAATTCAACTATGATGCGTAATAACTCATTACCATCAATCAACTAATAATCAAATCATTATTTTTACAATCAGAAACACAAATATATCTGGCACACCGCTTAAACAGGAAAGCAATGAAAATTCCGGCTTATGCCTCAACCTCGAAAAAGCAAAAAAAACGGGTTTTTATGCTTAACGGGATGCACAATGGCAGCAAGATTTGCAGGACTTTAATATAGATGTTCTCAGTATTTACATTTTTTCACTTTAGGATTTGAGGATCAGGCTCACCATCCAAGTGTGAACAAGCCAACCAGCATCGATAGAAAAGAGAAATATACTAGGCGGTTATCACGATTGGGTATGTTTTTGTGGGATTAGGTAAACAGGACCAATTCACCTGTGGCAGCCTCGGGTAATCTCGGTTTAACAAATAGTAAGTGCTCCTACAGCCCATAAACTGTTGACTGAATGTAATATGGCACAATCATAAAAAAGAAGTTATAAACAGGAATGCTGTCTGCTCACTGTAAATAATGCAAAATTGCAAAGCTGGATTGGAGCATGCATTATGGGGAGCAAATGAGACAGGATAGGACAAGGTACCTCTAAGGAGTTTCCACCAGATTTGTAACCGAACATCCCAGTATACTTAAGTTTGGTTAAGGCCGTAAAAAAGCACTGAATTACCCAGACAATAAGTCGGATTGACCTGAACCGTTTACAGTAATGGCTCTAATTAGTATTTACGGCCTCAACTATTTGAGGTAATTGTGTGGCCAGTATTAATTATTAAGGAAGAAACAGACAATGCAGAAAGAACAACATACGGCAAAATACAACCAGGTGCTGGTGATCGATGATCATAAAATGGTTGCTAATGGTATTAAACTTGTGATAGGAGGCTTATTTCAGCAGTTCCTAATGGCCCATGACGGCGCGTCCGGGACGAGCCTGGCATTACAGCACTTCCCCGATCTGGTTATTGTCGATTATATCCTGCCCGATACCACCGGCGACCTGCTGGTCCGCGAATTGAAATTCAAATTGCCGAATACCCGCGTACTGGCCTATTCCTTTTCCTATTCTGCCGATACGATACTTCGTATGCTACAGGCCGGCGTCAATGGCTATTTAATCAAAAAAGAAGATGATGAAGAGTTTGTACACAGTGTGGATATGCTGATGGAGGGTAAAGAATACTTCTGTAAAGAGGCGCGGAACCATATTATTAACCGTTTTTCCGACGCAAACGAGGACCTGGTCATGAAGCACTTGATCGCCAATACGAAGTTTTCGGGTAAAGAACTGGATCTGGTACGCCTGCTTTGCCGCCAGCAAACGGCCAAAGAAATCGGCAAACATCTTTCCCTTTCTGAGCGCACGGTCGAGCAATACCGGAACAATATTTCCAAAAGGATCGGCGCAAAGAACCTGGCCGGGATCATTAAATTTGCCTTAAAGAACGGAATTGTCGATCTGGATGACCTCTAGGTGATCCAGACATTTCTGAAGTTCTTTTTATACTGTATACTTTAGAAAACCGCGACTGGCAGGTCTTGTATCAAAAGTGTTGATATCTATAATAATGCTTTCTACCTTTAGGTAAAACCTTTCATTTGAAAGCAAAATTCTCTCCATTAAGAAAGCGAGCAATATCTATATTGCTCGCTTTCTTAATGATATTTTAAGGTCTACTTTTTCGTATTAAAAGGTCTTTTATCTGCCATAAACATATCTAGTACACTACCATACAATACCATTCATAATACTATATTTTAAAAACAACGCTTAAGCCTTGGTTTAATCCCTTTTAAATTTATTAATGCCCGAAAGACTTTAACCATCAATGTTTTTAGTATTTATATTTTTCGATAGAAAAACCGAGTACTTCTTCAGTAATTTTATTCAAGTTGTTTTATCGTATGGCAGAATAGCCTTTATTTTTCGTTTATTGCTGCGTAAAATTAAATCTAAAGCAGATGAATAAATATATTTATAACGTAAAAATAATAATTGCATTAGTAGCAACTTTTCCTGCATTTAATGCCAAGGCTCAAACTATTCCCAATCCGGACTTTGAAACTTATTCAGCTTGCCCAAGCCAGCAAGTAAACCCTACCTATGCACTTAGAGCTACTGCTTGGACTCGTCCTACTCTTGGCACCTCCGACTACTTTAATAGCTGTGGCTATAGTATTCCCGGCGTAATAACCGCTTTTAGTGGAACTGGTTTTGTGGGAAGTTACATGGAGGTAAAAAATGGCAGTTTATCTAACTACAAGGAGTACCTTACAACACGCCTTTCTGCACCGTTGATCGCTGGGACTACATATATGCTTTCATTTTATACTGCTCATTTATTTGGAGCATCACCTCCTAATATGCTGCCTACATTAAGTTACGCTGATCTTCCGGAAGTGGAACAGGGGTACATAGGTGCAGTATTTTCAACAGTCGCCCCGGTAAACTCGAATTCTGAAAGTGGCTTTATGAACTCTGGGTCGATTGTAAACACTTTTGGTAATGGTAGAGTGTTGATACCTGCAAGCGATACGGTTGTATATGGCGCTGCATCTCGTAATACGTGGGTACCTGTAACACTGCAATATACAGCAGTTGGTGGTGAAGAATATTTGACATTTGGACAGTTTAGGCAGGGCACTACAAGTTTGCCCGATGGCACCGGGGCTTATTATCTATTTGATAATTTATCTGCATCTCTTATATCTACTCCTCTTTCGGTAACTTTACAAAATTTTTCAGTAGAAAAGTATGGTTTTGCCGCAAGGTTGAAATGGGAGACGCTTAGCGAACAAAATAATAAAGGTTTTGAGTTACAACGCAGTGCTGATGGCATAAACTGGGAAATTTTAGGCTTTGAGGCATCTAAATCATCAAGTGGCAATAGTAGCGAACCATTATTATACAGTTATATTGATACCGCTCCATTATCTGGTTCTAATTATTATCGCTTAAATAATATTGACTATGATGGTAAACAGCAATACAGTTCAGTACAAATGTTGAAATTTAACCATAATGCTTCAGTCGCTATTTATCCAAATCCAGTACGATCCGAGCTTTCAATTAATAATTTGGAAGGGGTAAATACAATAAAGCTAATCAACACTTATGGCCATACTATAACCACTTCGTCAACAGGCAATGCAGCTACAAAGCTAGATTTCTCATCTTTACCGGATGGGGTTTATACTATCCAGATCGTGAACGAGAATGGCTGTGTAAAAACGATGAAAGTAACAAAAGATTGATGAAAAGTGTATCGCATTTCTGTTGTTGTTTAGCATAAATTATGATATGAACAACTTTCAATAAATTATAGCCTTATATTTTCACTAGTAGTTAAACAGGTCTTAATAAAAACAATCATTCGGAAGCAATTTTAATTTCTTTGTTCATTAAAAAATCACATCGACATAAGGGCTTGGCTAAATTATTTTGGCACTAATTTACAAGTTTACAACACCCACAATTTTTACACAAAAAGAAAAGACCACTCAATGTATTGCTTTAGATTCGAATAATTAGGAACTTCAATATATTTATAAGAAATAGAATAACTATCGATGATCTGCAACTTGCAGGATAATGAAAATCAGAGGCAAGAACTAAACTATTTTACAGCTCTTGCCTCTAATTTTATATGAAATACATAAGGTTTGTTCTGTATTCTGTCCATACTACCTTTTTTAGGTCTTATTTTCTATGTTTCGGCCAACATGCCCTAATGATTTAGACTTACACTCCAATGCGTGTGCAAATTTCGCAAAGCTAAGCGCTATCTAGCACAAGTCTCCGCACCAAGCCTGAAGCAATGAACAGAATGCGATTTGGTTAAATTTACGGCATTAATCATTCTATAAATTTTAGTAGTAAAATATCGTAATTGCACATTCATCCTACCCGTTACCCTATGCACTAAAGACTTGCGCTAATGAGGATAATTTTTTTTGTCAAATACTCCGTATTTTCACCCAACAATTCTCGCTCACCCAAACATTTCTTTATGAAAGCCAAACTTTTGCTCCAAGCCTTATTCCTTTTAATCTTCAGTTTAAGCGTGTACGCCCAAAAGCCCATTACCCCTGATGTCGATGCGTTTAAACTGCATTTGAGCGATTACAAGAACTTTGACAGGCGTGTTAAAGAGCTGCTGGATATGGGCTACACCAAGATCGACTGGCCGATTGCTAAAAGCGATGACTGGTTGCAGAATTCAACATATGAGTTAACCCGCGATACTATCCAGACCGTATTGGAAATCATTCATGGGAAAAGCAACGAAGTGTTCTCGGTAAATATGTACCTGGGATATTCACCGAAGAAATGGGCAACCCTTACCGATGCAAAGAAAATGGAGGCTGCCGACTTAATTTTCTTTAATGTCTGGAAGATGATCAACGAGCAATTTGAAGAAACCAAAAAGTACCAGCGCATACTTGGGGGAACTTACAAGATAACAGATTACGATATTCCAGAAGCCTTTGTAAAGGGCCTGGATGAAGGGCATCTAGGATATTTCTGCTACTGGGGGCCATTCCTGAAACAGCCTATCGAGTTGCACAGCCATAACGCCAGGCTAATCAAGCTCACCGTTTCTGATCCGGAAGCAGCTACGGCATACTACAGGGCGACAAAAAAATAAATCCCTTGCGAGTGCCCATTCAATGTCGTTAAGGTAAGTCAAAATACTGCCAAAAAAGGATTTAACTATTATCTTCAGGGGAGCCTTTAGTGTATATTTCGGGAATATTATCCATCCCTGTGCGTTCCAAACTGCTCAGTAGGACTATGGTTTTGTAGTCTGATCCTTACCGCGCAGATCCGCTCAGAGAACACCAGATTTTTGTTACCCCTCTATTACTCCTGTGTCGTTAATCCTAAACATACACTGCTTTTGCTTCGCAAAAGCCTTTACGAGATTAGCTTCCCGAACTTAGCCACATCTAAAACTAGCGTTTTTGTATGGTAGAATCACCGTAAATGGCGTTACTAGAGAATCTTCTACCAAAAGAGTGTGGTATGTTGACCGGTAGCGAACGGATGAACAAAAAAGCAGCACTTTCGATCAGGATATGTATCTCTGAGCAATCGCTTAAAATGTTTGTTTTTTTACACAGTTCCCCTTAGCGGTAGTACCTTATTCATTAATATATTTAATCGCAAACTGCAACCAATCTCCAACTGTATCATCTAAAAAAACATCCGGCTGAATTCCTATGTTATCAATTGGATATTGAGGAAGTCTTGCCGAACGATAAGTTGGCAGGTATAATATATAATCCTCGCAACCAAACTTAAACTCCCTAATCGAACCATAATCTAAAACGCCCATTGAAGGCGTTCCCAAAATTTTCACCTTTTTACTTTGACGTGCTGAAAATAAAAAATTCTCTCCTGCACTGGCCACATTTTTATTTGCTAAAATAATTATTTGCTTAGGCGTTTTCGATTTTAATGATATAGTATCAATCGTCACTTTTTTACCATCGTACAAGATAAATTTACCCAAATTATCTTTGTATTCTTTTAGCCCCTCTTCAATTTGATTTATTGCTTTTAAAGAGTCTTTATGGACATTTTTCATGGCATACTCCCGCAAGCCATTGATAAGTGTATTTGTAGACAAAAATTCAACATTCATTATTCGCAAGGGATTGGTCAAAATATAAGGCAGTAGTGGCTGATATACATCATCAGTACCGCCAAAATTATCTCTTATATCAATAATCAATGCTTTAGCTTTTTCAATTTTCTTTTGGTTTAGTTTTATTAATTCTTTTACAGGGATAATATTTTCATATTTAAAACTTTGAATTTTTATGTAAAAAATATTTGATGCTAATAATTTCCCCTCTACCTCTATTCCTTTGGGTTTTGGTTCCCCCAAAATCTCAGCGTCATTGTTGTTATTTGCACTTGTTTGTATGTATATATGTTCGTCTTTAAAAAAAGATATATAATCGTTTAATACCTTAATACAGTTAGCACTATTTGCAGTATCGGATTTTGCAATACCTAAAACTTTGTGATTTTTGTATACATCAAATCTGCCATCCGTTTTTTCCTTAAAACCAGGATAGTCAACTTCTATTTTAGTTATTAACCGTTCTAATGCCATTTGACAATTACATTCATTTTGGGCATAAGATATATTTAAAATACAAATTATAAAACAGAAGACTAATGGTATTCTTTTCTTCACAGCTATACTAATTATTTAGTTTATTGATGTCGTTTTTTATCGAGCTGGTAAATATACACAACTTTTAAATTTGCTCAATTCCTTTCACATCAGTTATCTCCTATTCTAATAATCAATGGTATAACCTATTGATCCCGGTTGCGTATTCTGTTTGTTTTTAGTTCCCGGTATAAATATTTAATGCTAAAATATGCAAGCCCAATTGTACACTAAACATTCCATGCCTTTGTGCAAAAACCACTTAAATTGATCCCTTGATTCCATCAGAAGCAAGCCCTTCATAAATTTAAAATGTTCCCCAAAATATAGTCAAGATCCGGAAGGCTAATTCTTGTTATTAACCCTTCAGAATGCCCTTGAGAGAACAATTGATTGTGCATGTTAACGTCACCTTAGCTATAATCACCCTCTCGGGTGATTGTCCTATTAGACATAGACCTCTAATTTTGTCCACGCAATAATAATAACTTATTGCTCATGTAGTTTGGTCGTTTGATGCTTTTAAGGAAAATTTTTGACTAGAGTGACAGCATAATAAATCCCATTCGTTTTGCACTATCTAATTTATTTTAAAAGATACTTATGCTTAGATGGTATACTGATATTTAGTCACTTAATCAAAAAGGGAATATGTTATTTCAATTAGCCGACTCCTTTACAAATCCTTTCTTGCACATAATAATCAGACTGGGCAAAATAAAAGCCCCCGTTCCGAAAACAGGATTTTCCATAAACCTGAAGATATTTATGGAAGATCGTATGATGCAAAGATATAATGATTATTCATTTTAGCCATCCTGCATCCTAGCTGGTTACATTTTAAATAGTACCTATTAAGATGGAAGTACATGAGATTTTAAAATACTATAATGAAGAAACAAATGAGAAAATTAAAACTAAGTGTACTCTGTATACTTATGACTACACTGTTGTTACCCAACAGTTACAGCCAATCTTCACTTAAATTTGAGAGTGGAGGAGGACCTACAGGAAGTGGGCCTACTGAAGCAGCCCAAACCGTAACAATGTACAAGGGAGATGGTGCAGTGCATAGTCCTTCCACTACGGTTACCTATTCTTTAAGTAACCAACAGTACGCCATAGATGGTGCATCGGGTTATCACGGCATCATGTTCGGAGGAGCGGACAATACCGGAGGCAATACTCCTTCAGCGACCCCGCTTTATCAACTCATGAATTCAATTTCCAGTCCGACTAATGATATGTACTCAACGGACGGTGCAACGCCGGCTTTAAACATCACCAATGATTACGGTATTCAATTATTTGTGTGTGCGGATGCGCTGATCAACCCAGACGGTACCGACAAAGTGGGTACAAATGTTAAAAATCTGCTTTTTGGAAGACTTACGTTAACCTTTAACCGGCCTGTGACCAATCCCGTGATCCATATTACCGGCATGGGAGCAACAGTATTGTTCAGTCTTGGAAACCAGTTAGGCATGTCCACCGGTTTTAAAATCGTTGGTACAAATACGATTACTGAGTTGGGAGGCAATATCGCTTTTAAGGCGGATAATGCTACGGGAAAAATCTTTAATCAAGCTGTTATTTATGGTGCTTCATCAGCTGTAACCAGTGCGAGTAAGGCGGCATCGGGTAGTTTCCGGGTTAATGGCACTAATATCACTTCAGTGGCGCTTGATGTATATATAAGTGGTGACGGTACCGCCCAAACATGGGCAACTACAAGCACGGTAGGAGGGGATGGTTTATTTGTAAGCGTATCATTGACGACCTACAATTTAAGCGGTAAAGTGACCAATGACAACAATGGCATGACAGAGGGTGTCAACGGTACTAATTATAGCGGCGCCACAGTAACTTTGTATGCATCGAACGGCACTACTGCTCTCGCTACCACAACAACTGATGCCAGCGGCAATTATAGTTTTGCCGATCAGCAAGCCGGCGATTATGTTGTTGGCGTAACCCTTCCCTCGGGTTACAACCATGTGAGTGCTACCGATGGTACACCAACGGACGGAAAAACCGCTGTAACTATTGGCAGTAGTAATGTTAACGGTATCGACTTTGGTATTAACCAGAAGCCGACCGCTACGAATGACAATCTGAATAACCAGACACCGGGTAGCACAGTAACGGTATCCAATATCTTAAGTAACGATACCGACCCGAACGGCGGTACCCTATCTGCGGCAAATATCAGCTTAATCGCTCCAAATGGCGCTACCGGAACGGTTACAAACAACGGGCTTACAACTAGCTTTACAGTACCTAACGAAGGTACATGGACGCTCAACACCAGTACAGGTGCAATTACTTTCACGCCGCAAAGCGGTTTTACAGCTGATCCTACACCTATAAAATATACCGTTACTGATAATGCAGGACTGACGTCCAATGAAGCAACGATCACCATAGATTACAATAGCACCGTAAGTATCAGTGGTACAGTATATGATGATAACAATGCCGGTACACCAGACGGCACCGTGTTTCCTAATGTAGGCGTAACCCTTAAGAAAGATGGTGTATCTGTTGGTTCTAGCACAACAGATGCAAGTGGCAATTATAGCTTTAACAACCTGGTTCCGGGTAACTATACCGTGGTGTTAAGTGTAGGTGGAGGGTACAATAATGTAGGCTCTACCGATGCGACACCACTTGATGGCAGTACAAACGTAACGGTTTCGGGCAGCAATGTGACTGGCATTAACTTCGGTTTAAATCTTGCTCCAACCACGGTAAACGATGCACTTGGCGGGCAAACGCCCGGTACTGTGGCTACTGTACCTAATATATTAGCCAACGATACCGATCCTAACAGCGGCACCTTGTCAGCTGGAAAAATCGGCATTACGACACAACTCACGGCTACAAATCAGATTATCGATGCTGCTGGCCGCTTAACAAGCTTCACCGTACCTGGAGAGGGCACCTGGGCATTGAACAGCAGTAACGGCAACGTAACCTTTACCCCGCAGGCTGGCTTTACAGGCGATCCTACGGAGATCTACTACAGGGTAACAGATGAAGCAGGCCTGATTTCGAATTGGGGCAAGGTAACGGTAGACTACAATCCTTTGGCCACATTAAGCGGTACAATTTATGATGATAACAATGCAGGCACGCCTGATGGAACAGCACTTTCGGGTGTTACCGTTACCTTGTTCAACAATGGAAGCTCTGTCTCTACAACAACGGATGCCAACGGTAATTACAACTTTTCCAATATTACACCTAACTGGTATTATGTTAGTGTGAGCGCTCCTTCCGGCTACAATCATGTAAGCTCTACGGATGCCTCGCCAACTGATGGCTATCATTTAGTCTATGTGGGCTCCAGTAATATTACCGGTATTAACTTCGGTCTGAACAATAATCCGACCGCTACGAATGATGACCTGAATAACCAGACACCGGGCAGCACAGCAACCGTATCTAATATCTTAAGTAATGATAGTGATCCGAACAGCGGTACCTTAGCCAAAGACAGCATCAGCCTGGTAGCGCCATCAGGTGCAACGGCTATCACTACCGATGCTCAGGGAGATGTGACCGGCTTTACCGTACCTAACGAGGGCGCCTGGGCACTGAACAGCAGCACCGGTGCCGTTACTTTTACACCGCAATCGGGTTTTACAGCTGATCCTACACCTATAAAATATACCGTTACTGATAATGCAGGACTAACTTCCAATCAAGCAACGATATCCATCGACTATAATCCTTTGGCCACATTAAGCGGTACAATTTATGATGATAATAATGCAGGAACTCCGGATGGAACAACCCTTTCAGGCGTTACCGTTACCTTGTACAACAATGGAACCTCTGTCTCAACAACAACGGATGCCAGCGGCAATTACAGCTTTTCCAATATTATACCTAACTATTATTATGTTAGTGTGAGCACTCCTTCCGGCTACAATCGTGTAAGCTCTACAGATGCCTCGCCGACAGATGTCAATCATTTAATGTATGTGGGCTCCAGTAATATTACCGGTGTTAACTTCGGTCTCAATAAAGCACCTGTGGCTGCCAACGACAGCCTGAATAACCAGACACCGGGCAACGCAGCAACTGTATCTAATATCTTAAGTAATGATAGTGATCCGAACAGCGGTACCTTAGCCAAAGACAGCATCAGCCTGGTAGCGCCATCAGGTGCAACGGGTATCACTACCGATGCTCAGGGAGATGTGACCGGCTTTACCGTACCTAACGAGGGTACATGGGCACTGAACAGCAGCACCGGTGCGGTTACATTCACACCTCAGGCTGGTTTTACTGCAGATCCTACACCTATAAAATGGCACCTAATCGGCAGATTGGACAAACTATATTACCAAGTAAAAAGCTCTCAAATTGAGGGCTTTTATTTTGTTAAAGAAATATATATCTTCACAAAAAAAGGAATAAATACAGTTAAATGGAAGCAATTACAGACTTTTTTAAAGAAATACGTTCGAGATTATCAAATCCATTACTTGCATCATTTGCTATAAGCTGGTTAGTAATTAATTGGCAAGTTCCAGTTGGATTAATAGGTTATAAGCAAATTGATCTAAAGATAGATGGTTATAAGTCATACATTGATCTGATTAATCTAAATGCCTCATACTGGCTTTACTTTTGGAAACCTCTTATTTGGTCGTGTGCATACACATTTGGATTTCCATTAATTAAGATGTGTATTACAGCTTTTCTTAATGGAGTTAAAAAAAGAAGTGATAATTGGAACACTAAGATATTAAAGAACTACTATGTTCCGATGCAGATTTATGTAAAAGAAAAGGAACGTTATCAGAAAGCCGCTGCACAACTAACTGAGATATATTTAAAAGACTCTGAAATCATACAGAAAAACACCGAATTACAAACAGAAAATCTATCATTAAAAAGTAGTTTCCAATCATTAGAAATTGACAAATCAAAGTTAGATGATGATATTGCAGGATTACAAATAGCCAATATCCAATTACATGAGAAAATTGAAATAAAAAATAGTGAGTTAGTTACGCATAAAACCTCAATTGACAATTTTAGATACGAACAATTTCATCAACATGATTATAAATTACTTAATGGTAGATGGGTATTAGTAATTGTAAATAAGGAATCAACAAGGGCTATAGAAGTCGATATACTAGATAAACAAATTACAGATTCTAAGGGTATTCCTTTGGGAACAATTGATCTTGTATCTTTTGACTTTTTAAAAGACAATGTATACATAATAGCTAATATGCTTCATTTAGATAATTTCATTGCTTCGCAACAAACTGGAATTCTTATAAGCAATGAGTTCACTATGAAGATTTTGAACTTATCATTCGAGCATAGGGCTAAACAAAAACCTGAGATCAAAATAACCATTATGAGAGGAATTGTTGATGAACAAGCTTACGAATTTCGATCTTTAGATGATTAACAAAAAGAACCTTATAGGTGCTTTTTTTATATTATACAACAACCACAAGGTCATCTTCATTAAATTCTAAAGTTTCTTCCGAATCTTCTTTTTTTACTTCAACCCTTCCTGTATCGATATGGATAGCAGTAACCCAATAAACTTCTTTTGGATTATCTTTCGTAGTGACTTTATCCCTCTTCTTTATTTTAATGGGTTCGTGATTAAGAGCTAGTCTCAGGAAATCATTAAAATCGCCCTCAAATTTTAAAGGTTCTTCCTTTTTGTCTTTTGATGTTTTAGCCATAAACCAAAGTTACGAAAAATGTAATATTATTGAATCCCCTTGTCTTTCCGTTTTTATAATTTTAGATTTTGTTTCTATTTTAAAACAGCAACTTACATTTTACCAAAACATAATTATATAAATTTCTCATATGGCATTATTTTAATATCTTATGTTTGTACAGCTATTCATTCTCATAAGTGTAAGTTAGGTTTCGTCTTGCTTGAATAGTGCCCCTGTAAAGGGGCTTTTTTATTCTGCATATTCACATTTAGTCCTCTTATATAATAAAACTACTGCACCGATAAGAATAGAGTACATTTACATCTCATAGTTAACCATAACCATTACAGAGATGTGAAAGCCCCTTTTTAGGGGCTTTACAATTATAACTTTTAAATTTATTTGCCCCCTATATAAATTTAGCATTATCGTTGAACCGTTAATCAATTGTGCCCCTTTATATGGGCTTTTTTACAGGAAACTATTTTTTATCACATTTTTGTGTTAAATAATATATAATTATTATATTTATACAATTATTCACTTAAATATCTAATAATTATGAAAAGGAAATTATTCGCATTAGTAGGTGTATTAACTCTAATTACCTATTCGATTGGCTGTAGTAAGAATAGTCATGAACAACCGAACACAAAAAAGGTAAATGTTCAATCTATAACTTCAAGCACTTCTTGTACACCTGAAAATAGCTTAAATCCATATGACCACATCGGCGAAAAACACAATTTAGGAGTATATGCAGTAGTTAATGATCAAGATTTAGACAATGGCTCTTATCAAACTATTTCAAATTCACTATCTCAGTGGTGGACTGATAATGACAATTCAGTATATGATGAAGAAAGTGCCATGTATACTATGACTACTGTTGAGGGAGATTATGTAAATAACTTTTCAAATATTATTCAAAACAGCAGTTTTAGCAATCACGCCAAAAGCTATCTTACTTATATGATAAATATAAGCTTGAACCCTCCACAAGGCCTAACATACTGTCAACTTTATCAAATGCTAATTACTGCGGAAAATGAAATAATTGCTGATCAAAATCTTAACAACAACGAGAGATCAAAATTATTAACCGCATATGCCATAGGACGTTATTCTGCATATAACCCTCCAATAGTTGACCCCTATGTAACAGCTAGTATTTCCAGAGGGTGGGTAACTTTTGCATATGATGTTATGGGCTATATAATGGCATATGAAAATGCAGAAGCAAATAACAATTTAGAAAATAGAGATAATTTAGCCCTTCAAGGTGCAATTGCCGCATCAAGTTGTTGGTGCTTACCATATAATCCATGGTAAAATTAGGGAACTATATCAAGTTATGAGAAATTAGAAAAAGCATCATTTTTGATGCTTTTTTAGTTACTATTTATCTTTTGGATATTCAATTTTGTTTTCAAACGCTTCTACCTTTTTTTACTTTTGAGCACAAAACTCTATTAGCGAAAAATATACCTCCATATAATTCGGTGAGAGGTGCTTTTATTGAAGGGAGGCTTCTCTATAAAGGTGCGGAATTCTATGAAAAAACCACATTCAGATTTATATTAGAAATCCCAACTGTATTAAAAAAAAATTCATCCCAATAAATGCACAATAATGGAACGGCACAATTTAATATATACTTTATGGAAAAGTACATTAAGAAATTTGAAGAGTATGTGTCAGGATTACCTAGACACGAAGATGATAGGGATGTTAAAGATATAGTCGATGATAAAATGCGGAAAGAAAAAGAAATAACAGATAAACTAATTAATAGAGTTGATACTGAAATAACTAATCCACAAGAAGATAAATAAAAAAACTGCATCAATTATGATGCAGTTTTTTTATTTTCGGGCTTTGTCCCAACTCCTTTAGGCTCATGATTAAGAGCTAGCCTTAAGAAATCATTAAAATCACCTTCCAATTTTAACGGTTCTTCCTTCTTGTCTTTTGATGTTTTAGCCATATTACAAAGTTGCGAAAAACGTAATATTACTTAATCCCTTGTCTTTCTGTTTTCTCTGCCTTTAGATTTTGTTTCCTTATTTGGTGACTATCTAATTTATTCATAATATCTCCTATATTCCTCATTACTTCAACATGGTTTAAAGAATGCGCCGTTTCTGCTTCATCATCTTGCTCTTTCTTTTTCATATCCTTTACATGATCGTATAACGTATGAAAAGGCTTATTGAATTCATTAAATGGTTTAATATACTTCATACAATATATAGTAAAAAGATTATACTCATCTTCCTTCCTATATTGCAATTAAAAAGTGTATCAAAATTCATAACTTTAAACTAAAAACATGTATGGAACTTTTAAATTTAGAAGAATTTACTAGCGATACAATTGATCAAATCATCAACTCAAGATTAGAAGAGAGCATTAATATAGAGTTTAAATCAGGGGCTGCCTTATCTAATGAGAAATCAGTAAAAAAGGAAATATCAAAAGATGTTTCTTCTTTTGCTAATTCTGATGGTGGTTTGATTTTCTATGGTATTGAAGAGCAAAACCACGTTGCTTCATCTTTTTCGTTTATTGATGGCAATACTTATACTAAGGAGTGGTTAGAAAATGTCATTTTGTCTAATATTCAACCTAAAATAGAAGGGTTAAAAATATTTCCAATTAGAGTTGATAATGATATTGAAAAGACATTTTATGTGATAAAAATACCAAACTCAAATAGTAGCCCCCATATTAATGGTGACAAAAAGTATTACCGAAGGTTTAATTTTCAATCAGTACCAATGGAAGAGTATGAAATAAGAAATTTATATTTTAAACCTAATAAATCTACAATTGATGGTCATAGAATTTCTGTTAATCAGGGTCAAGCTGAGTTCTGCAAAATAGATCATTATTCTTTTAGAATTATTATTGAAGTAACTAATTCAGGTAGATATGTTGCTGAAAAATATAAAGTGGCATTTACTGTTAATGGTATTAAAGAAGTACAGTTAGTATACGACAAATCATATAGTTATAACACTCTTCAAGGAAACAATTCTATAACTGTCTCAAATAGTGAAATGATACCAATATTTCCAAAAGAAGTATATACAATTTTGAGATTTGAAATATCTATACCTGTAGCGAGCTATGAAGAGTTTATTGACGAAGCTGAGTATAAATTAGTAGTTTATAATCTTGGCGAAATGGATGAATACCCTATTGATCTCAATCCACTTATTGAAGAAAGAAGAAATATAGACTATGATGAACTTGATATGTTAAGTATGTAATTCAGGAGGCAAATCAGCAGATTGGACAAATTTAGGCTTCCAAGATCAAATTTTCATAATTTTCATAGGCTTTTTCGCGAACATGAATCGAAGCAAATCTCTCAACAGTTTCTTTTGAAATATTAGCCAGAAATTCGTTGCGCCAATTTATTATATCATCCCTCAAAAAGTCAATATTAATTCTTAAGAAATTTTCAATTTCACTCCTGTTTACTTTACAGTAATACAAGTACTTTTTATTCGTAAAATTTGTACTGCTGTCATTTTTATTTGCTGGAATAAAGATATTTATTGTATGTAAGCGGTCAAAGTCTCTGAATGCTCTGACAATATTCTCTAGAAGCTTTTTATATGCATAATATTCGGTAGTAGCATAGCCCTCTTTGAAGCAGATAGCCCTTTTTTTATAATCTGATTTGTCAACATCAAAGTATGCCGAATTCTGCTTACCTCTTCTCAAAAATTCCGATTTAGAGAGCTGCAAACCTTTTATATTCTGATTGAAAAAATAATCTACAGTTAATTCTAATTCATTCAACTCATTAACTCTTAATATATCAAGCTTCAAATTGGAATACTTCACTCTATTTTTAGCCGCTTTTGAGTACCCATTATTCGTAATCATAAACCCAAAATTAGCATTGACATCTTGTATCATTCCAATAAAAGATTCTACATCCTTCACATCAATATTCCTACTATAATATTTTGAGTCAACAACTCCTAATATCCGTTTTCCAGCTAGATTACCTCTTATAGCAAAATCAATTTGTCTTTCTGTTTTACTATATAGTCCAAATATAGAATCATCATATTCAATTTCACATTCAGGATATGTTTCTTTTAAGAAATTGAACAATTTATTTTCATAATCCTTCCACATATGCTTTATCATAGTAATTACTAATTACAAAATAGTTTAACTATGTCAAAATAACTGAATATTCCTTAATTCTATTTGGCTAATTCATGCACATTCCATATACTTTTCTTACACAAATCAATATATTATGAAACAGTTACTAGCTTTCTTATACAAAAATCGAAGAATGGTATCATTTAAAGAAATAGAAACACAATTAGGTTTTAGTGAATCAAAGATCAACAATGCTTGTAAAGAAGCAGAATTCAGGCTTGGTCATAATGTAAAGTTCTTTTTTGCTGAGGAAGGAGCGGTATTTATGTCAGGTAATATGGCTAGAATAGCGGAATACTTAGATAGTTAGAGAAAGGCAGTCAATTATGACTGCCTTTCTCTATTTAAAACTTGAATAACTCTACTCCTAGCCTTATCCCGATAGAACAATATTTGGGAAATGTACCTTCACCATATATTTCACCGGGATTGCCATATTGCCTATTACCATTCAAATCATTTTTGTAATCACCTAATCTTGAAAATCCATTCACATAGTTATCATTGATAATAGGATAATGAAATCCCGGATAACCTGATAAACATAAACCAACAAAGAAACTCCGTGACAATTTTTGTGAGTAAATTCGATAGGTAATGTTTAAATCGAATACAGGTGCAAAGTTATCCAGTCCCCATTCAAGTACACCATAATCATAACGGTGATCTCCTTTTACCCTTAATGTATCCGTTACATATTGTTCTCCTTGTAACGAAAACATTGTTCTAACACCAAAGTCAATATCTAATGTAGCCTTTACTTTATTGTTCTGTTTAATCGGAATTGAATATCCGACAAATGCTTGGGCAGATAACATGTCCATTGATGCAGTATAATGACCTACTGAATGATAGTTACTAGTACCGGGAATATAAAATCCCATGTTATCATATTTAAGTCTCAGTTTTTGAGAATAACGAGAATAACCCCCACCTACACCATAATACCATCTTCCTTTTGTGGTTCTACGATAGG
Organism: Taibaiella sp. KBW10; assembly: GCF_003852495.1. Classification (GTDB taxonomy): domain Bacteria; phylum Bacteroidota; class Bacteroidia; order Chitinophagales; family Chitinophagaceae; genus Edaphocola. The sequence continues at coordinate 755,836 of NZ_QAJI01000001.1, forward strand.
TAAGATCAGCAGTATAACCCATTCGATTTAGCGAACTAAGCGATTTTTCTCCAAAATTATCACGGTACACATCAAGACTGTTAAGCCAAATCTTAGGTGTTGCACTAATATCTATATGATTTTTTTGTGCACTAACATTAAATCCAACAATAGTTAAGCCAGTCAATAAAGCAATTCTTTTCATTAAAATATTTTTAGTCACAAACGGACATGATAAATCTTTTTTCGTGTGTGTGAGAACCAATGGTTACTTTAAACAAGCCCTCAATTGTTATCCATTTTAATTGGATTGTTCTAAGTAAACCTGCATCACAAGATTTCCTATTAATATTAGCATCATCTACATTATTCAACCAGATACTCTGTTCCGGTGTAGCACCATATAAGGTACATGGAACAACATCATTTTTATAACCGTAAGAGAACAAAGATAAGCCAAGAGCAGTTGCTTTTTTGTTTTTCCATGATGAGCCTTCTTTTACAAAATAAGTTACTTCACCTAATCCATCAGCACATTTACCCTGTAACCAGTGCCGTCTTTTATTGTAAGTCAACTTACATCTTATTGCATGGGTAGCATCTATCTCATGCCAATAGGTTTTTGTTTTTGATGCATTAGAACATAGGTTACCACCTACAACAGTTACTTGATATGATTTCGTAACAACAATCTGTCCGTTACTTGTTGCTCTTGCTTTAATTGTTAATGTATATGTTCCTGCTGCCGGATATTGGTGCTCATCATATAGTTCTATACCAAACATACCACCTGTAGCATGATAATTAGTGTAACCTGCACTACCATCACCATAATCAACATCATAATAAGCAGAAAGTGGTGTGTATGGGTTAATTGTGTTTATCAATACCATTGAACGTATAACAGCCTTGTTAAGTTGACCGCCACACTCATTCATACTATGTACTAATCCAGACAATTCCCATTGAGCCAACGGTTGAGGGTCTTCTCCTATTGTTGGGGTAATTTCCCATCCATTAATAGAGATGTCATTTATAACAAGATGCTTTTTACTCCAATCTAAAGCCCTTATTTGGCTTATTGAAATCGTACCATTACCCTCTTGAAGTAATCTTGACCCTGCTAGAATTTCTTCTGCTTTGGTTACATTTTCACCTAAAATAATAATGTCAAATTGAGAAGACATTCTTTTGTAAATATTGTCTCCAATTTTATATTCCTTGTATTGGTTCATTATAGATTGCTCCACCTTAGTAAAGGGTTCGTCAGGAATTTCACTAGGCTTGTTCCATCCAATAGCATTTTGAGCATCAAAAGCATCTGCTTTAATTTGGCGATATGAATTAGAAAAACCTACTTGTTCTTCTATACTCATTAATACATCATCTGTTTCCTGATCAGAACTACTTACTTGTTCCTGTAATAACGCCATATATGCTTTAAATTGTTCTTCATCCTTAAATGTAAGAATGCCATTTTGTACAGTCGGCATTGTCATTAAAGTACCATTCATTGTACGCAATTGCTTTTTATTTGCTTCTTGTACAATTTCCTTTTTACATGCTCCAAATATTATTGCAACTAACAATAATAGAACAATAGATGTTTTTTTCATTTGTTTTTGTTTTTTGAATTAAAAATTTCGCAATAGTAGTAATTATTTTTTGGCATAAAGAACATCTAAGTGAATTATTTATTGATAATCAATAAACTTTTTTATAACTGTTTCTCTAGTCTTGCTATTTTCTCTCTTATAGATAACATCTTTTTATCAGTATCTAAACGTTGTCTAGTTTTAGTTTCTTGGAGCCTTTTTAGATTCTCCTTTTCTCTTTCAATTTGGGCTTTAATCTGGTCTTTCATAAGGTTGTTTTTTTAATTATATATTCCCCAAAACCACCCTTAAATGCCCATTAGGCAATGTTTTAACATTTATTTATGACCATTTATTGAGTATCAATTACTTATATTTTAATATATAATTCCCTAAAATAAGCTTTGAAATTATTTGATTTTAATACATCTAATAGAGAATCCATAATCAAGTGAGTAGCTAGTTTCACCCCCTAAATCATTAGAGCAAGAACCAATACTTACACCCCATAGATTAGGCACTTCTTGTTTTGTTTCTTCATCATTAATAAAGTTTTCTGTTGAAGTCCACCAAAAATTGCAGGCACCTTTATCCGCATTACCTTCATTATTTACTCCATAGCAAAATCCACCCATCCGGGCATTAAAACCATATATGTTTTTTCCTGCTACTTTTATATCGATCAAATTTCCGTTTGGTGCTTCATCCTCTGCCGTAAAACTATAACTGGTTAGCTTACCTGTATTCTTTATATTGGTTAGTCCACCGATAAACCCAAACAGTAGCTTAAAGTCCTTTAATGTAGCTATTCTAAAGCCATCAGGTGCAAGACCTCTTTTATCTGCTAAAGCATAACCATTATAGATAAAAGCACCATTGCTTAATCTTCTGTAACATGGAGTTTCCATCTTACACATTTCACTCCATTCTATATTGTCTCTTGCTTCACTTATTAAATTGCCATTCTTAAAACACATAACTTTTAAATCTTCATTCATCCATATTTGGTTGCCGATCTTTACGGTGTTTTGTGCATGCCCGTTATTACTTATTAATATAAAAGCGATGATGATTGATAATAATTTTCTCATTGAATAAATGTGTTTAATTGTTAGATAAATTGTTTTTATTGTTGAGGTACTTTAGTATTCCATTTGTAGTCGATTAACATCCAACCATCCTCAAACTTTCTTTTAGGTGGTCTTGGCTTTTCTTCTATATTTGAATTACTATATTGAATACGACCATCTTTTAATACTTTATACGTACCATCAGGTTTGCCTTTAAACAAAGACTCTATGTTTGATTTATTAAAGTCACAATGCATACAACTGGTATAAGTGCCGTCATCAAAATAAGCGGTCATTCCTGCATTTGTAGTATTTAAATACCGCAGTTGCTTTTCCTGTTTTTTAGCCTCATTTTTGGCTTGTTTTTGAGGTTCGGGGTCATTGGCTGCCTCTGCTCTTAATTCCTTGTATATGGGCATCACAGAGGGTGTATTGCTACAACTTGATAGAATTACATATCCGGCTAGTAATATAAATTTAGGTTTTAGAATTGAGCGGATTTTATAGGCTCGTGATAGGTTAATAGTTTTCATTTAATTAAGATATTTATGCTTACTCTTTGATACAGTTTTCAGCTACCCTGTAAATATTTCCAAGGCAAAAGAAATAAATATCTTATCATAAAATATTGAAAATTGGTACTGAATTAGTACCTTGCAAGTACTTAATTAGTACTTAAGATGGATACTACAATAAAAGAAAAAGAAATAGGCAGTCGTATAAAACGATTAAGAGAAGATAAAGACTATTCTCAGGACTATCTTGCTCAAAGGTTAGGCATAACACAAAAGGCATACTCTAAAATAGAGACAAATCAAACAAGGCTTTCTGTAGATAATTTATTGAAAATAGCGGATGTTTTGGAAACATCTATAAACAAAATATTAGATGTTGACGGTGGTACAGTTTACAATAATTATTCAACACATCATGGTGAGGGGATTGTTATTCATAAAACTACATCGGATAAGATAATAGAGCTTTATGATAAGCTGCTGAAAGCGAAAGATGATGAAATTGAAGCTTTGAAGAAACTATTAATTGGTACATAATAGACACCGAGTAAAATTCATAAAACAATATCCAATCTCAATAAATAGAAGTGTTTCACTACCAAGAGAATATTTAAAGTATAATGACATGTTTATTAATGAAAGATTAAATTATTAGATATTGAATAAAAGCTCAAATAACAAAAAGTTGCCAAAGCTATTTCATGATAAAAATATTCTTTAATCATGAAATAAGAAACAAGTAACGCGGCAAATAAATACAGTGAAAAGAAGGTAATAATATATTAATATATATCTAAATGAATAATGATGAATATATTAAAAAATTGACAGAAATTACCGAAGTATTAAAGATAGCCGGAACATATATCAGTCGAGGGAAAAGAGAATGGATGCCAATATTCAATCTCAATAATTCTCTTAATGCCGAATTGAAAAAGTTACGACATACACTTACGCCAAAAGAAATAGCTCTAAGAACAGTTGGTTTTTGGATAAACTATGATAACGGAAATTATATATTAGAATATGAATAGAATTATTAAACAGTATATTCAAATACAATTGGATTTAGTTCCTCGATATCTTCTTGCACATTGATAATTTCTGGTATTTCTTGTAGGAGGGTGAGACATAATGATAAATCTTCATAGTTTTCTGTTAATCTATCAAGAAAGAACATTAAAAAGTTTTTAATAATATTATGTGTAATCTCTAATTCAAAGATTACTAAATTATCACTTATTATCTCGTTTCCAATCGAGTTAATAAGTGATGTGTCTAATTGACCAAGATTATCATTATGTGCATTTATCGTTTCATTAAAAGACTCTATATGCTCTGTATATAACTGGTTAATTTGATCAAATACTATCTCGTTATTAGACCTATAGTATAGGGAAAATTTATATGGCATTTTTTTCACAAAAATATGAAATTTTTGATAACTTTTCAACAGTTTCTTCAAATATATTAGAGCGAATGTCTCAAATCCTTACTAAATGGAAAACAATTCAGAATCAAAGTAGCTATTGTTCATTTTAAAACCAATTCGTGGTAACAGCTGTATACATTTAATCCATAATAATCATACTTAAAGCAAAGGTGCTTCCATTCGACTTATACAAATAATATATCAATATAGATATTTTTATATACTTATTTATTTCTCTTTTTCTAATTCCTTTTTCTGAACTCTCTCTGCTTCTTCTACATCAGAAATAAATTCTTCATTGTCCATTTTGTTCTTACGTTTTTATCCACCGGAAGACAAATATTACTAAACTCATCAAAAGTCTTTAAATACTTCATACAGTAACAGTATATATTAATTTTGATAGTACAGAAAAAAGGGACCAATTCGATCCCATTTTCTATTTTTCCTACATACAGATAGACCAGTTTAGATGAAATCTATATTTAAAAATTGTTTTCGTTCTTTATCATTTAGGAAAGAAAACCCCCATCTTTTTTCCATAAAATTAACCAGTTTCAAGCCTCTATTTAAAATATCTTCAGGTGTCCAATTTTCGCTTTGTGAAACTTCTATTTCAGAATAACTACCGTATTTGTATCCAACATATTCCTTGTTGGTTTGGACCTTTTTTGGAAAATCATAATTTTGAAGACTTGAATTTTTGGGTTTTGATAATGCTAAGAGATTACCTAAACTATCACATAAATCCCTTCTTTGTTTGAGCGTCAAATGATCAAATCTATCTTTCCAGTATTTGCTTTTGGGTTTTTGTGGGTATATATGCTCCAACGAAACAAAGTCTTCATTCCAAAATCGAAACATTTCCCATTCCAATTTATGCGTTTTGCTTTTAGTTTTTTCTTGAATGGATAGCTCATATTCATAAAAGAAATATCTAGAGTTTGTCCAACGATAAAAACTACCTCGATACGAATATCGACTTATTACTTTCTGTGTAAAAGAATTGTCATTAATTAGGGTTTCAATCTGTACTTTAAAACTTTGGAAAAACTCTTTGAGTGTTAGGGAATTATTCAGTATGTCGAAGCAAACCTTGATAGTATCTAAATGTATAGTATTATCTGGATATGAAATTAAAGATTCTATAAAGTAATATTTTTCCAATAATAACAAGTTTTCATAATTATCAGTTTTTTTGCTTGATTTAAGATAGATTAAAAGCAATAAGTGGGCTATATCTTCAAATTGTAGTCTTTTTAGTTTATCTATTACAATTGCTTCCTTTTTATTAATTTTATTTGACTCCAGTGGATTATTTATATGGTACCAAGTTTCTACTGTTCTATGTAAATTTTCAACATATGTATTAATTTCTTCTAAATCTAAATTATTATCGGCAGAGTTAATCCTCTTGAGTGTGAAAATTTTATCTAGAAGATTCTTTGAAAGCCTATAATTTCTTCTTCTGCTATACATGTAATAATGGTCTTCTTCATCCATAGCAATGGCTGCCATTTCAAAATAGTATAGCATATAGTGGGTATCTAAAAAAACATCATCTGATAATGGGTTATTTTTGTTTTTTCCTAAATAGTGATAGACTCCTTTCCAAGCATCATTTATTTTCTTACGTAATCTATTCTTCTCAGTTTGATCACAGTGTAATTTGGTGCTTAAATAAATTAGTCTATTTTTTAAAAGTTCAAGCTGAGACAACGGCTTGCCTCGATTATTCATAGTCTCAAACGTAACAAAAACATCAATCTCCTCTTTAATGCTATATATGTTAAAAAGTAGATTTTGTGTTATCTTACGATACAATATTCCACGCTCGTGAGCAGTCATATTATGAATTTGTTCAATGAAATATTCTTTTGCAGCTATTAAATTGTTTGTATAAATTGTCTCTTCATTTTGATAAGATGATGCTGAATGATCATTAAATATTCTAGTCTTTAAAAATTCATAACTAGGATTATCTTTTTCATAACCGAAAATGTATGATTTTGAAATTCCTTCATTTCTGGTGTCAAAAAGATATTTCTTTCTAACTTCATCTATGGTATCATAATTGAGTTTCTCTCCGTCGGTAGCAGTTTCTAATATGGCTTGGATTAAGATTATAACAGTAGTCAACCTTTGTTGTCCATCAACAATATAATAGGGAGTAAAATTCTTATAATCAATTATCCATGAATCTTCTTCCCAACCATTATAAACACCAGGAAGTACTAATTCAAGTGTAAGGAGGCCTAGATAATGATTATTATTGTTTTCTAATTGTTCAACATCTAGCCAAAAATCCTTTAATTGGCTTTCTGTCCAAGCATATCCTCTTTGATAATCAGGGATTCTATAAATATTTTGAGTAAAAATTTTTGATATAGAATAGAGTTGTGTTTCCATTACGAATTTTAATTATAAACAGTAATCTTATAAGTGTTGTATTAGCGTTATAGGCTTGAATATCCCCCAAACATAATAAATTCATCGTCTTCAAATAAAAATGATTAAAATATTTATCTGAAAGCAATATTAGCTCCCGCGAAAATAATTAACAATTATTTGAAATTTGTTTTTTATAATGTATTTTGGTTAAAATTTTTTATAAATGGGTTTAGCGCAGTTAGATTTCTCTCCGCATTCTGATGGAGAATCGAAAAAGAGCAAAGGTAAAAATGCTATAGAAAAAGTAGATAACACTTTAACACAAGAATTATTTATAGCTATATGCTCACCAATAGGCTCTTTAAAAGAAACCGTTATCGAAAGGTTACTAAATTTTGTTAAGATAAACTACGGTTATGATGTTGAGCATATAAAATTGAGTAATTATATCGAAGAAATAGACATTGATTATGAAGATACTTCTAGCTCGGCAAAGTCTATAATATTTAATCAGTACTTTAATAAGATAGCTAAAGGTAACCATATAAGAGACACTTTCCATAATTCACATTTGGCTGAAAAAGCTGTAGAATCAATATATTTAAGTAGATTGGCAGAAGTGAAAGCTAAGAGACCTGAGATAGAGGAAGGAGACATTAACCCAGAACACTTTGAATCCCGAAGAAAGTTATTTCTCGTTGATTCAATTAAATCAAAGGAAGAGCTAGAGCTATTCCGAAAAGTTTATACTGATAATTTTTATCAGATAAGTCTATTTTCATCATTAGAAGAAAGGCGTAAAAATTTGGCTAGAAAAGGATTTACTAAACCTGAAATAGAAGAAATAATAGATATAGATGATAAACAGAACTTTAATCACGGACAAAATGTACGTGGAACTTTCGTAGAAGGAGATTTTTTTATGCGGGTTTCGGCAGGCAACACCCCTGAAATCGAAAGAAAAATTCAAAGATTTTTTAATCTTATTTTTGAAAGCTCAATTGTTACCCCAACAATAGAAGAGAAATCAATGTATTTAGCTAAGTCGGCATCAGGAAATTCGGCCTGTTTATCCCGCCAAGTTGGAGCCTCCATTATTGATAAAAAAGGAACGCTGTTAGCGACAGGATGGAATGATGTACCTAAATTCGGTGGCAATTTATACACATCAGATTATGTTAGAGACCATAGGTGCTTTAACTTAGGATATTGTAGTAATGATAAGCATAAAGATGAATTGGTGGAAAATATAATTAAATCCTTATTAAATGACAACGATACTCGGCAAATGCTTGAAAAGGATAATGTTGTTGATTTAGATTTAGTCAAAAAGATTAGAAATAATTTGAGGAATAGTAAAGTTAAGGATATTATTGAATATTCCCGGAGTATTCACGCGGAGATGCACGCAATAATTCAAGGCAGTCAACTTACAGGAGACAAAATGGTCAACGGGGTACTTTTTTGTACAACATATCCATGTCACAACTGTGCAAGACACATAGTAGCAGCAGGCATTAAAGAAGTTTACTATGTTGAACCTTATGTAAAAAGTTTATGCCTAACGTTACATGATGATTCAATGACGGAAAATGAACATGAGGTGGAAAAAGTTAAAATATTGATGTTTGATGGTGTTGCGCCAAGGAATTATCTAACATTTTTTACTAATTTTGCAGAAAGAAAGCAAAACGGTAACGTGATACCAAAAATTTTAAAAAATTTAAGCCCTAAAAAGGCAAAATCTTTACAAGCATTGTCAACACTGGAACAACAAGCGTTACATTCATTAGGACAACAAACTAAACATTCTTTGTCGAAAAATTAATTTTATGAGAAAGCATAAAAGTGAATCTAAAAGCTATCAAGGTGAACTAGATTTTAATGCAAAAAATAATATAGACGAAGTCGTAAAATCTAATTCTCACGTAAACATCAATTTACATCGTAAAACAACTGTAATATCTTTTTCTAAAGCTCTTGCTGAATCTAAAAAGATAAAAGAAGATAATCTACGGAGGATTGTTTTACAGAACACTAAAAGCTTTTAAACAAATAAGAAGAGGTCGTTTATAGACGGCCTCTTTTTATTTGTTCTTTATGTAAATGAAGGATCGTAATATTCTTCCCATAATTTCGCTTCTCTTTGTTCTGGTTCTTGAATTACTTTTTCAAATTCAGTCAATAAAATTTTTATTAATCCAATATTAACGTGATTGCGGTCTAAAAACTGTTTAAGAATGAAAATATATTTTAAAATATTGGAGTGTATGTAAGTGATTTGCTTCGAATTGCGCTAGAAATTTGGTTAGGTTATATGTGTTAGATAAACTGAAACCCATTATAGAATATTTTATTACGATAGAGAAATTAAATCGCCACTACATTTTGTATCCTACATACGGATAGTCTCATACATATATACCTAAACTTCTCTATACTTTATTTTTGTTTACTAAAAGGATAAAAGAACTTAAAACGACTATTCGGCCACTTCAACATCAATAAACTTTATGACAAATGCTATAAAAAATATTATAGCGAGAATATATTTTTGTCGAAATAAAAAGTGCTATCAGAGGTTAACTACGTCACATTTTGGCGTAGCAAACCTTTTACTTTGTACATAATATAACAATTATGCACATGGTAAAGGATATTACAAAATTTGACTCAATACTTGAAATAGCTGATTATTTCAAAGATCAAGAAACTTGTAAAAAACATCTTGAACAACTACGTTGGGGAAATAATATCGTATGTCCTCATTGTAGCCATGAAAATGCATATCGCACAACAGTGGGCTATAAATGTTCGAGCAATAAATGTTATAAAAAATTCTCTGTTGTTACTAAAACCATTTTTGAAGGAACAAAAATTCCTTTGAGAAAATGGTTTATGGCTATATTCACCTTTATTAATAATAGTGCAGGTATTAGCTCTGTTACCTTATCAAAAGAATTAAAAATCACCCAACATTCTGCATGGTTCTTATTACACCGTCTTAGAGAAATAATGAGAAGTGCAACCCCTAAAAAGCTATTCGGCACTGTTCAAGCTGATGAAACAATGTTTGGTGGTAAAGAGAGCAATAAACCTAAAAGTAAAAGAGCTAAAAAGGCAAAAGGATCATCATTAATCGGTACAACTAAAACATATATAATTGGTGCTGTTCAGCAAGATGGAAATATAATAACTACACTTAGTGATAGTAATGCAGAAGATGTATTAATTCCATTCTTAAAAGATAATGTTGAAGAGGGAGCTACCATTGTAACAGATGCTCATAGAGGATATCAAAATTTGCCTAATCACAACTATACCCACATCACTAATAAACATGGCAAACATAAGTTTGTTAGGGTTGTTGATGATGTTAAGTACCACACACAAGCAATTGAAGGTTTTTGGTCTATATTCAAAGGAGCTGTAAAAGGAACACATAGATACATAAGCCTTAAACACTTATCTAAGTATACCGCAGAACATACTTGTAGATATAATCTACGAAAGAAAAAACCTGCTGATAAATTTATTGGATTGTTAGGAATGGTGAGCAATACAACTGTCAAATATGAAAAAATGATAGCAGGAAAGTATAGAAGCCAAGATTAATATATACTTTATGAAATGGATTAAAACCTTTGAAGATTTTAACTTTATATGTACAAGTAAAAGTTACAGTAATAAGCTAAAGGAGAAAGAAGATACCGAAGATTATGAGAAAAGAAGAGATGAAATTGATGAGGAACAGAGAGAATTAAAGAAGAGTATCCCGGCTGGATTAGAATTGGACTTATCAAAACTTGAAAACTAGCTTTATCTTTTCTATAAATAAAGTAATTTTACATCTACTCATTTTCAAAATAAAAAATAGTAATACCAAGTTATTTAGATGCCATAGCCTCATCTAAAGTAATAGTGTAACCGTATTACAAACAAATCACAAGTGGGTTTTAATAACTTATAGTAAATCTTTAGAGGATATTTAAATAGGATTGGATATTAGAGAAATATTTGGATTAAATAAAAAGCACCTAAAATTAGGTGCTTTTTATTTGGAAATATAGTTTGTCCAATCTGCCGATTAGGTACCTATAAAATATACCGTTACTGATAATGCAGGACTAACTTCCAATCAAGCAACGATATCCATCGACTATAATCCTTTGGCTACATTAAGCGGTACAATTTATGATGATAATAATGCAGGAACTCCGGATGGAACAACCCTTTCAGGCGTTACCGTTACCTTGTACAACAATGGAACCTCTGTCTCGACAACAACGGATGCCAGCGGCAATTACAGCTTTTCCAATATTATACCTAACTATTATTATGTTAGTGTGAGCACTCCTTCCGGCTACAATCGTGTAAGCTCTACAGATGCCTCGCCGACAGATGTCAATCATTTAATGTATGTGGGCTCCAGTAATATTACCGGTGTTAACTTCGGTCTCAATAAAGCGCCTGTGGCTGCCAACGACAGCCTGAATAACCAGACACCGGGCAGCGCAGCAACCGTATCCAATATCTTAAGTAATGATAGTGATCCGAACAGCGGTACCTTAACCAAAGACAGCATCAGCCTGGTAGCGCCTTCAGGTGCAACGGCTATCACTACCGATGCTCAGGGAGATGTGACCGGCTTTATAGTGCCTAATCAAGGTACATGGGCATTGAACAGCAGTACCGGTGCGGTTACATTCACACCTCAATCCGGCTTTACTGCAGATCCCACGCCTATAAAATATACCATTACCGATAATGCAGGACTAACATCCAATCAAGCAACAATATCCATCACCTATACCTCAGTTCCGGATTTGACCCCGGTAATCCTGCTGCCGATCAATGCGATGAATACCGGCGATTCCAGAGATTTTGTCGTGAGGTTGAACGAGATCCGCAATGTAGCAACTAGTGCTCAGATTGCCTTTAGCATTTCGGTTCCTGTAGGTTATACACTTACGTTCCTCCGGTACAGATACCAGAACGAACGTACTGCCATCGAATAATTACACCGTAAGCAATAACCAATGGAATACATTCAATGTTACCGATCGAAGCCTAGATCTTCAGTCCAAACCCGGTTTTGTGATCAACGGAAATGGCAATACTTATCTCGGCTTTAAAGTTACCCGGACATCTGCCCTGCC
>NZ_QAJI01000010.1:0-416 GCF_003852495.1 Taibaiella sp. KBW10
CAGCCGTTATCAGCACCGCGCATGCCGCTATCGGCAGCAGTAATGCATCGGTTGCCTTGCCTTCAAACTCGGTAAATACAGGAGAACAGCTTGGTGGAGTGACGGGTAATGATGGTACCGTAAACGGCCGTCTGCCCATATCAGTTACCACAAACCCGATTACCAAAGCTAATTTCGGTATTCAGGCATTGCCGACACCATCGAATCTAACCGCCGCCAGTCAGGTTAATCCGGGCGGTACCGCAACCGTTATTGTGCCTCCTGCTACCTTTAGCGGTACGGATCCCGATGGTGGAACCATAAGCGCTATACGCATCACCGCCTTCCCAACCGGAGCCACCAGCATTACCATCAATAATGTAAACTATACGAATAGCAACTTCCCGACTACCGCTACCGTAATTATCCCGGCTACC
>NZ_QAJI01000010.1:513-2267 GCF_003852495.1 Taibaiella sp. KBW10
ACCTTACCATTAGTGAAGAATACCACTCAGGCCGTAAATGATTTTAACAACACACTGGTCAATACAGCGGTTACCGGAAATGTCTTAACGAACGATGAAGACCTTGAAGGCAATACCCAGACCGTCAATACAAACCCGGTGTCCGCACCCGGCCATGGCGTCGTCACGCTGAACAGCAACGGTAGCTACACCTATACCCCTGCACGGGATTATGTAGGTGAAGACCAATTCCGCTATGCGGTATGTGATAATGGCACGCCTACAGCTTGCGATACCGCAGTAGTGACCATTAAAATATTACCGGAACGCAATGGCATTAATAACCCGCCGGTGGCCAATGATGATGCCGCGACCACTCCGGTAAACACCCCGGTAAGCGGTAACATGATTGCCAATGATAAAGATCCGGACAGTAATCCGCTTACCATCAATACAAGCCCCGTATCCGGACCCACACATGGCACCGTAACGATCAATGCCAACGGAACCTATGATTATACCCCCGCTTCTAATTTTGTGGGTAAAGACAGCTTTGACTATCGCATCTGCGATAATGGGACACCGGCGCTTTGCGATGTCGCTACGGTAATCATAGATGTGCGCCCCATAACGACTGCCAATGTAACCTATGCCAATGATGATGCCGGTATCGGCATACGCAATACCCCGATCACCGGTAATGTAAAAACAAACGATACCGATCCGGAAGGAAATACACAAACCGTAACCACAACACCGGTGGTTGCTCCGGCAAATGGAACCCTTGTTTTAAATGCCGACGGAACCTATATCTACACCCCTAACAACGGGTATGTGGGTCCGGACAAGTTTGTATACACTACCTGCGATAACGGCACACCGGTCGCTTGCGATCAGGCTACCGTTTATTTAACGATCCTGGCCCCACCGGCACCGGATCTGACCCCGGTAATCCTGCTCCCGGTCAATGCGATGAATGCCGGCGATTCCAGAGATTTTGTCGTGAGGTTAAATGAAGTGAATAATGTGGTGACAAGCAGCCAGATTGCATTCAATATCTCCGTACCGGTTGGCTATACCCTTAGCTTCGACACGGCTGTAATCAGTACCAATGTATTGCTGTCGGGCCCTATTACGGTAAGCAACACGCAATGGAATGTCTTTAATCCTACGACACGCAGCATAGATCTCCAATCCAAACCCGGATTTAAGATTACAGGAACAGGCAATACTTATTTAGGTTTTAAAATTACCCGGACATCTGCCCTGCCTAATTCTGTGGCCAATATATCGGTCAATATTTATCCGGATACCGCCAAACGCTATGATTCTAAAAATGCGAATAATTTATACCACAGGGTGATTACGGCAAACTAATAGCAAACATAAATTCACAAAAACAAACAAACATAATTTATGAAAAAGATCATTTTAGTCTTATCACTCCTCTGCGGTACACTGGCCGCAAAGGCACAGAACAATCCCAATGCTAATCCTTTAGTATGGGGGATCAATGCAGCGGTCAGCCCGATACAGGTCGGCGCAACGACAACCACTACTTTTAGCGTGGGCAATAACGGAGCCGATCCGATTCCTGCAGGTGGTGCTACATTCAGTGTATCTTTTCCGCCTAATGTACTGGTCAACCAAGCCACGCTGAACATGAACGGGGGCGATGCTATTTTTGCAGCTACATGGAATGTACTGCCCAACATCGGAACATTTCTGACCATCAATGTGATCGGTAGCGGTATTCCGGCGGCCACCTTTATGGG
>NZ_QAJI01000010.1:2339-2536 GCF_003852495.1 Taibaiella sp. KBW10
CAACAAACACTCAATGCCGCCAACGATGCCGGCGTCGCACAAAATCTGAATGCAGGAGATGATAATGCCAATGGCCCGATACAGGTTACCGCTGCACTGCCGATCACTTTGCAATCCTTTACCGGAAAGCTTGCAGACAGATCCAGTGCCCGTTTGGACTGGAAGATTAGTGATGCCCTGCAATTCAGCCACTTTGA
>NZ_QAJI01000010.1:2764-2987 GCF_003852495.1 Taibaiella sp. KBW10
GATGGTTCTTCCAAGCTATCCAATATCGTAATCCTTCGTTTAAATACCGTACAACAAGACATCAGCCTATTCCCTAATCCGGCAACCCAGGAAGTAAAAGTGAGCGGGATAAGCGAAAAAGCAGTATTGGATATTTACAGCCTCGATGGCCGGTTCTTGTTACAGAAAGCTCTTTCCGCTACACAGGCGCCTATCGATGTCAGTCCACTGCCTCTAGAGATCT
>NZ_QAJI01000011.1:0-2500 GCF_003852495.1 Taibaiella sp. KBW10
TTAGAGATGCTCTTTAAAATAAATATGGCGGCTACCTACTTTCCCGGAGTAAACCAGTATCATCGGCCATGATGGGCTTAACTGCTCTGTTCGGAATGGGAAGAGGTGAACACCATCGGCAATACCACCATAAAAAGGTTATTGTGCGATTTAATAATATTCATTACAAATACTATCGTACAAAATAATGTAACATATTGGGAAAACTACTAAATAAAATTCTAATTAATAAAGTATAAAGCGTACGTGCAATTAGTACTACTCGGCTTTGATGTTACCACCTTTACACCTATAGCCTATCAACGTCGTCGTCTTCGACGGCACTTAAAAGTAAACTCATCTTAAGGTAGGTTTCGCGCTTAGATGCTTTCAGCGCTTATCCTTTCTGTACATAGCTACTCTGCACTGCACCTGGCGGCACAACAGATACACCAGCGGTACATACAACCCGGTCCTCTCGTACTAAGGTCATGTCCTCGCAATTTACTAACGCCCACCACAGATAGAGACCAAACTGTCTTGCGACGTTCTGAACCCAGTTCACGTGCCACTTTAATGGGCGAACAGCCCAACCCTTGGGACCTTCTCCAGCCCCAGGATGTGACGAACCGACATCGAGGTGCCAAACCTCCCCGTCGATATGAGCTCTTGGGGGAGATCAGCCTGTTATCCCCGGAGTACCTTTTATCCTTTGAGCGACGGCCCTTCCATACGGAACCGCCGGATCACTTTAGCCTGCTTTCGCACCTGATCGACTAGTCAGTCTCACAGTCAAGCTCCCTTATACTAATACGCTCTACTTACGATTACCAACCGTAATGAGGGAACCTTTGCGAGCCTCCGTTACACTTTAGGAGGCGACCACCCCAGTCAAACTACCCACCATGCAATGTCTCCGCTTGCGCAGATTAGACTCTAAGTAACAGAAGGTTGGTATTTCAACGTTGACTCCACAAACACTGGCGTGCCTGCTTCATAGTCTCCCAACTATCCTACACATCTGGTACCCAAAATCAATGCAAAGTTGTAGTGAAGGTTCACGGGGTCTTTTCGTCCCGTGGCGGGTAACCGGCATCTTCACCGATACTACAATTTCACCGGGCTCGTGGAGGAGACAGTGTGCAACTCATTCTACCATTCGTGCAGGTCGGAACTTACCCGACAAGGAATTTCGCTACCTTAGGACCGTTATAGTTACGGCCGCCGTTTACTGGGGCTTCAGTCGCAAGCTTCACCTTGCGGTTGACAAGCTTCCTTAACCTTCCAGCACCGGGCAGGTATCAGGCTCTATACGTCATCTTTCGATTTTGCAGGGCCCTGTGTTTTTGCTAAACAGTTGGTTGCACCATTTTACTGTGACCACATCGCTGTGGTACGCTTTATCCCGAAGTTACAGCGTTAATTTGCCTAGTTCCTTCTCCACGGCTCACCCGAGCGCCTTAGAATACTCATCTCGACTACCTGTGTCGGTTTACGGTACGAGTCGGTATAAACGAACCTTAGAGGTTTTTCTCGGCAGTCTGATTACAGTCACTATCCACGCTGCCGTAGCTTTGTGGTACTATCAGGTTCATCAAGTCCGGCGGATTTGCCTACCAGACCTATAACTACACCCTTTAACGATCTATTCCGTAAGATCGCGGACCTTTCACTTCTGCGTCACCCCATCGAATTTATACCGAGTACTGGAATATTAACCAGTTATCCATCGACTTCCCCTTTCGGGTATGCCTTAGGTCCCGACTAACCCTGATCCGATTAACGTTGATCAGGAACCCTTAGTCTTTCGGCGACAAGGTTTTTCACCTTGTTTATCGTTACTCATTCCTACATTTTCTTTTCTATCCGCTCCAGCATACATCACCATACACCTTCGACGCAAATAGAATGCTCTCCTACCGATTTATGTAAACATAAATCCTATAGCTTCGGCACTACGTTTGATGCCCGATCATTTTCCGCGCCCGAACCCTCGACCAGTGAGCTGTTACGCACTCTTTAAATGAATGGCTGCTTCCAAGCCAACATCCTGGCTGTCTTAGGATTTGAACATCGTTTAACCAACTTAACGTAGATTTAGGGGCCTTAGCTGATAGTCTGGGTTGTTCCCCTCTCGGCCACGGACCTTAGCGCCCGCAGCCTCACTGCCACAGATATTTATTAGCATTCGGAGTTTGTCAGGATTTGGTAGGCGGTGAAGCCCCCTAGTCCAATCAGTAGCTCTACCTCTAATAAACTTCTTATATGTGACGCTGTTCCTAAAAACATTTCGGAGAGAACGAGCTATCTCTCAGTTTGATTGGCCTTTCACCCCTATCCACAGGTCATCGGATAACTTTTCAACGTTAACCCGTTCGGTCCTCCAGTGTGTGTTACCACACCTTCAACCTGCCCATGGATAGATCACAAAGTTTCGCGTCTGCACCTACTGACTGTGCGCCCTGTTAAGACTCGCTTTCGCTGCGGCTCCGTTACTTAAGAACTTAACCTTGCCAGTAAG
>NZ_QAJI01000012.1:0-186 GCF_003852495.1 Taibaiella sp. KBW10
CCCTGCAATTCAGCCACTTTGAATTAGAGCGCAGCCAGGATGGCCTTAACTTTAATAAAATAGCCACCGTAGCCTATACGAATCAGCAGGACTATACCTCCTACGACAAGACCATAAGCAGCTTAAATGACAAAGTTTACTACCGGTTGAAAATGGTGGATAATGATGGTTCTTCCAAGCTATCCA
>NZ_QAJI01000012.1:485-1013 GCF_003852495.1 Taibaiella sp. KBW10
CCTTGTGGATCGTTTCTTCCCTTCTTTTTATCCTCTCACCCTAAAGGGTGATTTTTTGCAATTTAGACCATGTAATCAGATCGTTTTAGACCATGTAATCAGATCGTTATATACATTTGTTTGATAAAAGGTATTGGCTCCTATTATGCAGTAAAAATTTATGACCATGAAAATAAAGGTGAGTATAATTGAAGATAATATTATGTTCCGGGAAGGGTTAATGCGTTTTATCGGTTTTCATGATGAGTTTGAAATCGGAGCACAGTTCGGTGCCGTAGCACCTTTTTTGCAAAAATCCAATATTATAAATGATATTCCGGCATCTATCTTACTGCTGGATATCGGCCTGCCCGGAATTTCCGGTATAGATGCCATTCCGGCCATATTAAACAAATATCCGGAATTGAATATAGTGATGCTGACCTCTTATGAAGAAGAAGATATTATTTTAAAAGCCCTTTGCTCCGGTGCATGTTCTTATCTTTCAAAGAGTGTTTCTATGAAAGAGATCGTGTCTGCCCTACGCAT
>NZ_QAJI01000012.1:1142-1307 GCF_003852495.1 Taibaiella sp. KBW10
GAAAGGCAAAAAGAAATACTGCAAAGACTAATGGATGGGAAGACCTATGAGGTAATCGGTGCGGAATTATCTATTTCTATTGAGACCGTAAGAAGCCATATCAAGACAATGTACAAAGTCCTACAAGTAACCAATAAAACGGAAGCCATCGCCAAGTATAACAGG
>NZ_QAJI01000002.1 GCF_003852495.1 Taibaiella sp. KBW10
CACCTGTTTTCGTCAGGTTGCAAAGGTAGCACTCCTTACTTTCCTAAACAAATCTTTTCTATAAAGAAAGCAGCGTAAACGTTTAAAATACCGCTAATTTTCCCCTGAAACGCAATGCTGTATTGATTATCAACCAACGAAATCTTTTTTGAAATAAACAGTGTGTAGTGTGTTAGTAGTCCGTAATGTAACTTAATGAAGCGCTATAAAGGCAAAAACAGCTAAATCCCCACTCGGAAATGTATCATAAGCAAAGACATTCTATCAATAGGACACTATCCGGAAAAATATACCATTTATATATAAGACATCCCTCAATCCATACAAACAACAAAATTGTATGTATTTATAAAGCTTTACATCCTTTGGTATTTACCCATATTATTAAAACGGTATCGGGAATGTTTTGCAATTCTAATTTTTTGTATTTGACCGATCTGTAGTGAAACGTAATCTTCGGGAGATACTTCCAGAAATGGATTTAATACATCGTCAAGTTTAATATAGTATTGACTGACCTCAGGAAAAGCCACCTTATCAATTATTTGATACTCCATAACAAAAACCTGACATCCCAACACATCTCTACAATAAGACAAAGCGCTGACTGCGAATACGACTACCGCACAAAGCAAGGAGAATATTGTATCGATAAGCACTAGATATATAAAAGATATATCCTGATACAGTCTTCCACGCATCATAAAATATCCTACAATAGCGAACATGCCTGCAAATATTCCGGCACTATGCTTACTTCTTGTTGTACAAACAAACTTGATGAATTCCTTTTCTTCAGCATTCATTTGTTCGCATTTGACTTTTTTCATATCATAACGAGTGGTACTAAAAAAATAACAGGAGAAGCCATATCATGACTCCTCCTGTTTTCCTATAATAATATATACCTTTTGCTTATTTCGCTAATGTTCCGGTAAAACCGGCTTTGATATATTCGCTATTCAAACGACGGATATTCATGATCGAAATTCCTTTAGGACACTCTGCTTCACAAGCACCGGTATTGGTACAAGAACCAAATCCTTCTTTATCCATCTGATCTACCATGTTTACGACACGGGTAGCACGTTCTGCCTCTCCCTGTGGCAGCAAAGCCAGGTGAGATACTTTTGCAGAAAGGAACAACATTGCAGAAGAGTTTTTACAAGAAGCCACACAAGCACCACAACCAATACAGGTTGCAGCAGCAAAGGATTCGTCTGCCTTATCTTTAGCGATCGGCAGGTTATTCGCATCCTGTGCATTACCGGTATTTACAGAAATGTACCCACCCGCCTGAATAATACGGTCAAAAGAAGAACGGTCTACCATTAAATCTTTGATAACCGGGAAGGCACCTGCTCTCCAAGGCTCAACAACAATTGTATCGCCGTCTTTGAAGGCACGCATGTGTAACTGGCAAGTAGTGGTTTCTGCCCATGGACCATGTGCCTGACCATTAATGTGCATTGAACAAGCACCACAAATCCCTTCACGACAATCGTGGTCAAATGTAATGGGCTCTTTACCTTCATGAATCAATTGCTCGTTCAGTACATCGAACATTTCCAGAAAAGACATTTCGGAAGAAATTTCTTTTACCTGATATGTTTCAAAACTACCTTGAACCTGAGCATTTTGCTGACGCCATACTTTAAGCGTCAAATTCATATTATAATGTTCCATTGTATAAAACGTTTATTTGTGTATTAAGCCCTCTTCACAAATGATGCTTAATATGTATTTATTATTTGAATGATATTATTTATAAGAACGTTGAGACGGATGTACCACTTCATAATTCAGTACTTCTTTATGTAAGCTCCAGTCGCTCTCGTTCATAAATTCCCAAGCGGCTACATACATAAACTCATCATCGTGACGCAATGCTTCCCCATCCTCTGTTTGGGACTCTTCGCGGAAGTGACCCCCACAAGATTCAGCGCGGTTTAAGGCATCTTTACACATTAATTCTCCTAACTCAATAAAATCTGCTACACGGTTAGCTTTATCCAACTCTGTATTCATTCCTTCTACAGTACCCGGAATCTTCACATCGCTCCAGAATTCTTTTTTCAAAGCCTGAATCTCCGCAATGGCTTCTGTCAACCCTTGCTTTGTACGTGCCATACCACATTTATCCCACATGATCTTACCCAGACGCTTGTGTAAGCTTTCTACAGATTGTGTTCCTTTAATGTTCATTAAAGTATTGATTCTATCTGCAACTTCTTTTTCTGCTTTTACAAATTCAGGATGATCGGTCGGGATTGCTTTGGTACGGATATCGTCTGCCAGATAGTTACCTAAAGTGTATGGAATAACGAAATATCCATCGGCCAGACCTTGCATCAGTGCAGAGGCACCTAAACGGTTAGCTCCGTGATCAGAAAAGTTAGCCTCTCCTAAACAATACAAACCTTCTACAGAGGTCATCAGTTCATAATCTACCCAAAGGCCACCCATGGTATAGTGTACCGCAGGGTAAATACGCATTGGTACCTCATATGGATCTTCCCCGGTAATCTTCGCATACATATCGAAGAGGTTACCGTATTTTTCTTTTACTACGGCTAAACCAAGTGTACGCACTTCTTTTGCAGATGGGCTATGGTTGCCTACTTTGCTACATTCGATGGTTCCGTAACGGATCACCGCAGCGGCAAAATCGAGGTAAACAGCTTGCTTGGAAGTACCCACGCCATAACCGGCATCACAACGCTCTTTAGCCGCACGGGAGGCTACGTCACGCGGAACGAGGTTACCAAAGGCAGGGTATCTTCTTTCTAAATAATAATCTCTTTCTTCTTCCGGAATTTCGCTGGCTTTACGGGTATCGTTTTGTTTTTTAGGCACCCAGATACGACCATCATTACGTAAGGATTCAGACATCAGGGTCAGTTTAGACTGATGATCGCCTGATACGGGAATACAAGTAGGGTGAATTTGTGTATAACAAGGATTCGCAAAATAAGCGCCTTTACGGTGTGCTTTCCAGGTTGCGGTTACGTTGCTACCCATCGCATTGGTGGATAAATAGAATACGTTACCATAACCACCGGAACACAGCAATACCGCATGTCCGAAATGTCTTTCCAGCTTACCGGTGATCAGGTCACGGGCAATGATACCACGTGCCTTACCGTCGATTGTAACGATGTCCAGCATTTCATGGCGGTTATACATGGTTACATTACCTAAAGCTACCTGGCGCTCCAGGGCTTGATAAGCACCGATCAATAATTGTTGTCCTGTCTGACCTGCAGCGTAGAACGTACGTTGTACCTGAGTACCTCCGAAAGAACGGTTACTCAACATACCACCGTATTCACGGGCAAAAGGTACACCCTGAGCCACACACTGGTCAATGATATTGGCACTTACTTCGGCCAGACGATGTACATTAGACTCACGGGCACGGTAATCACCACCTTTAATGGTATCGTAAAATAAACGGTAAACGCTATCCCCATCATTCTGATAGTTTTTAGCGGCATTAATACCCCCCTGTGCAGCGATAGAGTGCGCACGGCGCGGAGAATCCTGAAAACAAAATGCTTTTACTTTGTAACCCAGTTCTCCTAAAGAAGCAGCAGCAGAGGCTCCGGCCAAACCGGTACCAATAATGATTACTTCTAAACTACGCTTATTAGCAGGATTTACGATTTTACAACTATTTTTATAAGAAGACCATTTTTGCGGAAGTTCGCCAGCAGGTATTTTTGAATTTAAAGACATAACTAATATTATAATATAAGTATAAAACTTAAATGATTTTCAAATTGTCGAACGAATTGACCGGATCAATTGATTCGTGTTTCTCCGTTCGTATTAATGCGCAGGTACGTAACTTGAAGACGGAGGTAACCATCCAAAGTGGAACGCAACGGGCATTGCAATAAAAATCAGGGGTACGATAATAGAGAAGGCCATACCAATTCCTTTAATTAACGCGGCATATTTCGGGGTATACAAACCTAATGTTTGAAATGCGCTCCAAAAACCGTGTATCAGGTGCCATGCTAAAGAAATACATCCTAAAACATATACCAATACGATCCATGGGTTTTGGAATACCAATTCCATTTTCTCGTAAAGATTAATTTCATGTCCTGTTCCAAAATGCTGCTCATAACGGTTAGGCATCCAGAAGTGTGTCAAGTGTAAGACTAAAAACAACAAAATCAACGTACCTAAAAGGCCCATTGATCTGGAATACCATTTACTGCTTTTATTGCCCGGTGCTACGTTATATGCGACAGGTCTTTTACTTCTATTCTGTACGGTTAACATCAATCCTTGTACGATGTGTAAAATAATTCCGGCCATCAGACCTACTTCCATCGTTCTTACGATAAAATTGGTTCCCATGAAATGACCTGCGGCTAAATACTTTTCAATACCGTTGGGTAAAAATACTAATGCGTTAATGTAACAATGTACGATTAAGAAAGAGATGAGAAATACACCTGTAAAACCCATCACTAATTTCTTTCCGATTGAGGACGTGAAAATTTTTTTCATTCTGTTGACTAAGAAAAAGTGAATTGTAATTTTTTTGTAAAAAATTTAAATGCAAAGATACCAAGCAATTTTTAAAAATACAACCTTGTTAAAAAAAAATAAAAGCCTATATTGGCTTGCGTTTGAGCAAATAACATTAAGATAATCCTTAATAAAAAGAAGGCGCAAAAGTTTATTTCCAATGCAAATAATGCTGAATCCCAATATTATATTGGGGATATAAACGGGCATAAGACAACTTGACCATCTGCAGATTGGCAGAAAGGTCTATACGAGTGTTGGCATTGATAATAAATTGTACTCCGGGTACGACATCAACATAAAAGCCTGCTTGTAAGGCCGCAGGGAAATAAGAGGTACGGATTTCGTATTCCGGGGCATTGAGCGGGGTCAACCATACGCGTACGTCCTTATAGTACTTACCCATAAACTCACAATACAGGTTGATATTGGTCTGCCGATAGCTCTTATAACGCCTTGGAAACAGTAAATAGCCGAAAGACAGGCTGTAATTAAATGTAGTAGGGTATTTTACGACTGTAGGGATATCGGGCAGGCTGGATATAGGATCTACCTGTACACCTGAATATTTTCCGGGCAAGATGATACCGGTCGTCAGGGAAACGGCAAACTTATTTTTAAGGTAAGTACCAATCAAGCCGAAGCCCAAACCTTTGGTATCGTCCATTAAACGCGGTTCGCCTTCATCATGTGCTGTATTTACAGCTGACGCTTCCATATAGCCGGCCATTCTAAAATGTTCATTAGGACCATCTTTGGTCACAAAACGATATTTTGTATACAGGCTAAAGCCGTTAAACTTATAAGGCTTATACACCCCTCTTTCAGGAGTATTATGATAGGGAAACTCTTCGGGAAGCTTGGATTTATGATGATTGGAGCTGACAGCGGTCAGGTAAACAGATAATTTTGGGGTCAGCCCGTACATCAACCTTAAGCCATTAAAATTACGGACTTGTGCATATTCTTTATAGAATTCGGACATGATACGCACGCCTAAGGTTCCTTTGGGAATATTGCTGGCCGGTTCTGCATTGGGAAACAATTCTTGTCCCTGTACCGAAAGCACAATGCCCATTAACCATACCAAACATATTATTTTCTTCATCCAAAAAGGTTACTCTGCAAGTATATAATAATATTTATGCTCTGCGCCCGCAGCACAATCTGCTTGCATAGCCTCTATTTTCTTTTGATTTTTCTTATAAAGCTGTTTCGTACTCATCCCCTGCCCGACCAATTCCATAGAAATGACTTTTTGTGTTTCCGGAACCGGATCTAAAGCAATATAAGCATCGGTCTTAAAGGTAAAGCAATTAGTTCCTTTAGTACTGATCGCATCCGTCTTAAAGCTTGTTTTGATGTAACGTACCGAGAACCCGGCATTTTCTATAGCTTTGGCAATCTGATGAAAAGCCACTTTTTTATTCGGTTTTAAGGACAATAGCCCTTCCGTATGGCTCAAATCCATCTTTACGTCTTTAACAAAGTCCAGTTTTCTTAATTGCATTTCCACACTACGGCTACACTGAGAGCAGGTCAAGCCATCTACCCCGATCTTTACGGACTGAAACTGAGCATAACTGCTCCCCGCAAGACTTATCAAGAGCCATAACCACAAGTACTTCATCCCTTAAAGTTACAAAAAATTAATGAACAATTCTTCTGCGGGAAAGAAATCCGCTGGCCAGGGTCATCACAAATCCGGAGAACAACATCACAAAAATGGGAAGGGCAACCTCTTTCAAACCTTGTCCCCGCAGGAAGATATTATTAACGCCGTTGAATGCCCAATACATGGGGGTAAACTTGGCTATCGTCGTCATGACAGGAGGCAAGATTTCCAAAGGAACCCATATTCCACCTAAAGAAGCCAAAATAACGGTAAAAATTGCGCCAACCGGCATCGCCTGGTTAGCGGTCTTAAAGATATTACCAATGAAATAACCATAAGCCGTCGCGCAAAAAGCCGTAGACAGTACTAATGGAAGGGTTGCTAAAGGATGCGTACCCATATAAAGCTTCGGCAATCCCAACAATGGAATGAGGTGGGTTCCGATCAGCATCATGATATAAAACTGCAGGAAGCAAAACAGGGTATAAAACAAGATCATCCCAATCGTGGCTTTGATCGGCGCACTGGGAATCAGCTTTAAACGGGTCATACTGCCGTCTTCTCTTTCCCGGATCATATTGCCGGCAATGGGTACAACGATCAGGAACATCCCGAAGATAGCCCAGGAGGGTACATTATGCTGCACCGAATTTAAGGTCAATGCCGCTGATTTGTCTTCGGTCTTCTCTTTTATGGATAGTGTATTGTATAATTCATTGGTTAGGGCGGTATCCAATACGGTCTCGTTATTTTCCATTTTACCCAAACGGTTCATGAGTACATTCATCTTTGCC
The DNA here is from genome assembly GCF_003852495.1 of Taibaiella sp. KBW10. Lineage (GTDB taxonomy): Bacteria > Bacteroidota > Bacteroidia > Chitinophagales > Chitinophagaceae > Edaphocola. The sequence goes on from NZ_QAJI01000002.1 coordinate 6,955, forward strand.
TGTGTCGCATATTGCATTAAGGCAAATTTGAATGAATTTTTGAAGGAGGGTTTTAAAGTGGGATCAAACAATACTTCGACATTCACGCTGTCTAACTTCTGGTTTTGAGCGAAATTTGCAGGTAGCCCTGAATTATGGGCGACTGCATTCACGACTTTATTGGCGGTATTTACCAGGGCGCCTGTCGCCTCTTCCGGTATGATTAAGCCGATCTTACTCTTTCCGGAGTTGATATGCTCCCGTAATAAGGCTTCGTCGGTATATTGGTTAACGGCAAAAAGCGGACTCGAATTGATGGACCGTAAAATATCCTGCCCTACAGTTCCTTTATCTTTATTGATGGCTAGAATCACGAATTGTACGTCCTTCATATCTTTGAAGGCACTGTCCTGCGTTACGGCCATCACGATAATGAGGATCGCGGGCATAAAAATAAGCAACAAAAGGCCGACGGGGTCTCTGAGCAGGAGTTTTAATTCTTTTAAAGCGGTAGCAAACATGACAGAAAATATGGCTGAGCGTCTTAGGATTCGGATCTAAGCGCTGTTTAATTTTTGTTCCAACGGCAAACATACAAAAAGGTGGGAATCTATCCCACCTTTTTGTATCCTTTAAGATATATGAACGGCTCCTTTAAGCGAGCATTCCAACATTATTGCTTCAGGTTTTCTGCAAGGAAGCCAAGCATGGCTTTATAAAATTCGATTGAATTTTCATCCCGCTGAAATCCGTGCCCTTCGTTATATTTGACTAAATAAGGTACTTCAAAACCTTTAGCTCTTAGCGCTTTTACGATCTGATCAGACTCATTAATATTCACCCTTGGATCATTAGCACCTTGTACAACAAAGAGTGGTTTATTAATTTTATTCAATTGATAGAAAGGAGATACTTCTTTGGCGATTTTGGCTTCTTCCGGTTTATCCAGGTCATACCATATTTCTTTTACCATTTCGGTATAAGGTTTCCAGTACTCCGGAAAAGAGGCAAAAAAGGTTTCAATATTAGAGACACCCACATAGTCAATCCCACATTTGTACAGTTCCGGTGTTTTTACCAGTCCCATTAAGGTCGCATAACCGCCGTGGCTGCCACCATATATCGCAATATTATCCTTATCGACCCAGCCCTGGCTGATGGCATATTTAACGCCATCTTCCACATCATCCATCGCCTTACGGCCAATTTGTTTGAATCCGGCTCTCAAAAATTCTTTTCCATATCCACCGGAAATCCGGAAGTTGACCTGTAACGTAGCATAGCCCCTGCTGGCAAACAATTGGGTTTCGGGATTAAAACCCCAACTATCCCTTACACCTTGTGGCCCTCCATGCGGATTGACAATCAAGGGTACTTTCTTGCCTTCCAAAGCGGCTTTAGGTAAGGTAATATATCCGTGAATGGTTAAACCATCCCTGCTTTTAAAGGTAATCGGCTTCATGACCGCCATATCTGCTTCTTTTAATTGCGGCATCAGGTCGTACAACAAAGTCGCCTTACCCGATTTACTGTCGTAGATATAGTATCTGCCATAAAGCTTATCGCTTTGTACTACAATCAGGTATTTATCTTCCTGGTCTGTTTTGCCTGCGATACTGAATTCATAGCCTTTAAATTGTTTAGACAGGCTAGCATATATCTTCTTAAATGTTTGGCTTACCGGAACGATTTCTTCTTTCTCTCCTTCGTAGCCTAAGAAATCAATTTCATAGTTTCGTTTCCGGGACAGGCTGATAATAGATGCATCATAATCTTTATTAGAAAAAACTTCCTTAAGGATCTTCTTCGTTTTAAAATCATACAATACGATCCTGGCCTTATCCGCATCCAGGCTGGTCAACACATAAGCATCATCAGGATTGAGTGAAGCGTAGTTGAACGATTCTATGGCAAAGCTCTCATCCCATTTGCTTTTGGTGGCCAATTCAAAGTCCTTAGCACCACTCACTTTAAAATAAGTATGGGTTTCAGTTCCGTTGACCATTTTGGAATAGCCCCTGAGGTTTCCGTCTTTATCAAAGATATAATCTGAGATAGGGTTAGCAACATCTGTATTACTATATAATTTTTCTGCTGCACCGGTTACGACATTGACTCTATAGGGTTCAAAGATTTGTTTGTTCTCTTTGTTCATTGAGACAATGATATAGTCTTTCTGCTCTTTCAGCATGTTCATGATACTGGCCTTCACACCTTCATAAGGAGTAAGGTCGATGGTATTGCTGCCATCAATATTTGCCGCAAACACATGATAGTTTTCATTCCCCCCATTGTCCATCAAATAAATCAAGCGCTGATCATTCACCCATCCGTAACCCTTAATCAGTTCTTTTTTCTCTTCGATCGCACGGGTCACTTTTCCGGTGGCCACATCTTTTACATATACATGGCGTTTTCCATCTTCTTCCTTCTCCATGTAAGAAAGGTATTTCCCATCCGGAGAAAGTTGAAACTGGGATGATTTGGGGGTTGCAAAATAGTCTTCTGCTTTATATTTAAATGTTCCCTTATCTGCAGCAATAAGCTTATTGATCTCTTGCTGAGAAGAGGGTAAAGAAACATCTCCCGGCTTCGTAATCGTGGTCTTCTCAAGGTTTAATGGCAATGCTCCCCCTCCTTGCTTAAAGGTACCGGTAATGGTATTTCCTTTTAGCGTACCGGAATAGCTTAATCCTGCCTGTGACATGGAGAGATTAAGTGTAGGATCGCTGAATTCAACTTTATCAAAAGGCAGTCCGGTAGCGCCCTGATCCGGGATATCCAAAGAGGCTGTCAGCTTGCCCTTTTCTTCTGTTATATGAACAATCATGTTCATTGTGGTTCCTTGTGTGGTTACGGACCCTTTCCAGGAGCCGCTAATCTGTGCAAATGTATTTGCAACCATAGTAAACAATAGTGTTATGGTTAAAAAAGTGTGTCGCATAGGTATATGTTTTAGTGGTTAGAATACATGTTTCATTAAAAAGCCTTCTTGTTTTACAAGAAGGCTTTTTAAAATTTAATTATTTAAACTCGCTGTCACTGACAGTTTTGTTCGCCTCCATCTTAACAACTTTCAGCTCTTGTGTGCCCTGAGCAGACTGGATTTTAATGCCGTAAGGCGCTTTATATCCATTTCCACCGGTTACGGCTTTATAATCAGAGAATAAAGTAGTCTGCGTCGTTCCCGAAGCATCTGTTTTTACTTCTTTAAGTAACAGGTTGGTCTTCTGATCGTAGTAACTCACGGATTTGCTTCCTTTATCGGATACTTTTTCCACCACGTAACAATCTGCGCCCTCTACTTTCTCCACTCCTTTCATAGACATTTTAATGCCATATTTTTCAGGATGCAGATCTGCTTGTAAATCGGCTTGCTCTAAGAATGAACCTAACATATCAGCAGGAACGTCTTGAGATTGACCCATAGAAGACATCTTTCCGGAAGTACCGCTAACGGTGATTTTTTGTACTTCACCCATACCCGGTACCACTACCGACATCAGGTATTTATCTGGGCTTACTACTTTTTGAACGATCTTGATCTGCTGGCCTTGGGCTTCTGCAGCACCTTCGGTAACCAAAGATTTCAATCCTTCCATAGCTGCTTTACCACCAATTGCATCGATATATTTAGCAATAACCGATTGCGGCGTTACGTCTGCGGCAACTGCTTTCACCACTGGAGCTTCTACGGTATTACCATAGTTATCATAATAGTGCACAACGCCATCTGCTGCAAAACGTTTTAATTTATCTGCTTCTGCTTTATCGCCGACAACCAGGATGTGTGCTGCATCAGGATTTACATATTTTTTCGCTGTAGACTGGATATCATCTACAGAAACAGCTGCTACGTTTTTCAGATAGTTTTTATAATAGTCTTTTGGCATTTTGTAACGCTCAATATTAATTGCGTATTGTGCAATTGTCTGAGGGCTCTCCAAACCAATAGCAAAAGTACCGGTTACATAGTTTTTCATGTCCTGTAAGGTAGCCGCATCTACTTTTTCGTTGCGAATACGTTTCATTTCTTCCATAATTTCATTTACAGAAGAATCGGTTACTACGTTTCTTGCTTTAGCATATGCCTGGAATTCACCTACTTCTTTATCGTTTTTGAAAGAAGAGTAGGCACCATAAGTCCATCCGTGTTTTTCACGCAGGTTCAGGAACAAACGGCCTGTACCGCTACCACCCAGGATCTCGTTAAGCATTCTTACTTTGATCACATCAGGCGTACCCGGTTTCAAATCGATCGGGTAGGTTACACCTACGACACTTTGTACCGCATTGTCGCGTGGTACGAAATCGACCGTGGTTTTTGTCGGTGCAGCTACTTTAGGGTAAGTGATACTTGGTACGGTTGCTTTTTCCCATTTACCGAAATATTTAGTCACCAAAGTTTGTGCTTCTTTTAAGGTAATATCACCTACTACCGCCATATACGCGACATTGGGACGGAAATAAGTGGTATAATAACTTTTACAATCTGCCAAAGTTACATTACCTACTGTTTTTTCTGTAGTCACAATACCGTATGGGTGCGCCTTGCCATAATTCAATACGTTGGTTACATTTTCCAACATCTGATCCGGCTCATTCTTCGCTTGCTCTAAACCCGCTAAGGCTTGTTTTTTCAATTTATCCAATTCTGATTGTTGAAAATCAGCGTTCATTAAGGCGTCGCTCATTAATTTCAACAATACATCCTGGTGTTTTGTCATGGAGTTACCAAAAATACCACCACTACTTGCCTGTAACGTCGCACCGATCATATCGGTGGCTTCATCAAACTTTTCTTTAGGCATTGTTTTGGTGCCTGCAGTGATCAGAGAACCGATAAAATCACCTAAACCGGATTTGGCAGGATCTTCCAGGGGATCGATGTTCAGTTGAATGGAGTAACTTACTGTAGGTAATTTATGGTTTTCCACCACAAATACTTTCAGTCCGTTGGGTAAAGTAAACGACTGTGCATCGCCTAATTTGATCTCCGGAGCCGGACCTGGTTTTGGTCGAATACTTCTATCTAAATTTTGTGCAAATGATGCAGAAAATAGGGCTAGTGCTGCAATAGAAAGCGTTATTTTTTTCATCTTTAATATTTTTACGCCATCGGGATGGCTACTTTATTTTACAAATTTTTATTGAATATTGATTGAATACGGGCGTGATCTGCGCTTATTTTTTCTCCATTGATTTCGGTAAATAATATACTATCAAGCGGTTATCTTTATTCAAATATTTTTTCGCTACTCTGGTCAGGTCTGCGGCCGTTACTTTTTGGTATTTAGCCAATTCGGTGTTCACTAAATTGGTATTTTTAAAATAAGCGTAATTGGTCGCTAAGTTTTCCGCGATACCGGCAATTTTAGAGTTGGAATTAACGAAATCGTTTTCAACCTGATTTTGTAATTTTTTAAACTCTTCTGCACCGATTGGTTGTGTTCTTACTTTTTCTATTTCGGCATCCATAGATTTTTGCATATCCTTATAGTCTACACCCATATTGGCAATACCAAACATCATGGATAATCCCGGATTGTCTTCTAATGGGAAGTTGAAAGCACCTACACCAACGGCTTTTTGCTGTTTGTCTACGATTTCTTTTTGAAAACGAGAGCTAGAACCGTTTGACAATAATTTATTCAACATTTCCAAAGCATAAGCATCATCAGAACCTATTTTAGGAATATGATACGCAATAATTACTGCAGGTAATTGTACATTATCATAATAATAAGCCACTTTTTCCTGACCGATAGCCGGTTCTACTTCTGTAGGACGAGGTATTGCTTTAGTACCTTTAGCGATACCGCCGTAATATTTTTCAATCCATTTTTTGGTTTGCTCCGGTTTAATATCTCCCGCTACGACTAATACTGCATTGTTCGGTACATAGAAGGTCTTATAGAAATCCATGAATTCGCCATAACCTGCCTGATCAATATATTGGGCAGAACCAATTGGCATCCAGTTATACGGATGCTTGGTATAGGCATTTTGGAATACTACTTCCATTAAGTGACCATAAGGACGGTTATCGTAGCTTTGTTTTTTCTCTTCTTTTACAACTTTACGTTGTGTTTCAATACCGGTACTGTCAATTTTGGCGTGCACCATACGCTCCGCTTCCATCCACAAAGCCAGCTCTTCCTGATTAGAAGGCATCGTTTCAAAATAGTAGGTACGATCCTGAGAAGTGTTTGCATTTAACACACCACCATTTGCCTGAATCATTTTAAAGTATTCTCCACGGCCAATATTCTCTGTACCTTCAAACATCAGGTGCTCAAAGAAGTGCGCAAACCCTGTACGTTTTGGATCTTCATTTTTAGAACCTACATGGTACATTACCGATACGTTTACAATGGGCGTAGTATGATCTTCATGTAAAATTACATGAAGGCCGTTTGGCAGATCATACTCTGTAAAGTTTATTTTTCTCTCTTGTGCAGTTGCCCCGATTGTAGCCGAAGCTAATAAAGACATGCTTAAAATGATACGTTTCATAAGGAATCTATATGAATTTAATGATTTTTGTTGAGCAAAGATAATTATCCATAAGCGGAAAACCATCACCCTAAAAGGGGGAAATTAAAAAAGAATGTCTTTACCTTATATATGGTGCTCTGTTTCAAAGTGTGTTGAGAAACCAATACTTTGATTAAAAATGTCAGCTTTACAGCCCATCGGCCTGCAAAAAAGGAAGTTATTAGATCATCTACCCTATACTTATGACACAAAAACTGACAATTTTGCACCTCCACCCCTTTGGCAAAGAAATTGAAGTAGGCTTACTATCGTAATTAACAGAGAAAAAAATAAAATAGTTTATAAAATATTATGGGAAAAATTATAGGAATCGACTTAGGAACAACTAACTCTTGCGTATCTGTAATGGAAGGTAACGAACCGGTTGTTATTGCAAACGACGAAGGTCGTCGTACCACACCATCGGTAGTGGCATTTTTGAAAAACGGAGAGCGTAAAGTAGGAGATCCTGCAAAACGCCAGGCCATTACCAATCCGATCAACACCATTATGTCTATCAAACGTTATATGGGTAGACGCTATGATGAGGTTACGGGCGAAATGTCGCATAACTCTTACAAGATCGTAAAAGGAGATAACAATACACCTCGTGTAGATATCGACGGCAGAATGTACACGCCTCAGGAAATTTCTGCAATGATCTTGCAAAAAATGAAAAAAACAGCGGAAGATTTCCTGGGTCAGGAAGTATCCGAAGCAGTAATTACCGTGCCTGCATACTTTAATGATGCACAACGTCAGGCGACGAAAGAAGCCGGCGAGATTGCTGGTTTAACCGTAAAAAGAATTATCAATGAGCCTACCGCTGCGGCTTTGGCTTATGGTTTAGATAAGAAAAATCAAGATAGCAAAATCGTTGTATTTGACCTTGGTGGTGGTACTTTTGACGTATCGATCTTAGAATTAGGCGATGGCGTATTTGAAGTAAAATCAACTAATGGGGATACTCACTTAGGTGGTGATGATTTTGATAAAGTAATCATGGACTGGTTATCAGACGAATTCAAAAAAGATGTACCTAACATGGATTTACATAAAGATCCTATGGCTTGGCAACGTTTGAAAGAAGCGGCTGAAAAAGCAAAAATCGAATTGTCTTCTTCTCAGGAAACTGAAATCAACTTACCTTATATCACGGCTTTAGACGGTGTACCACAACACTTAGTGCGTAAATTGTCTCGTGCTAAGTTTGAACAATTAGCCGACAGCCTGGTAGAGCGTACTTTGGAACCTTGCCGTAAAGCATTGAAAGATGCAGGTATGAGCACAAGCGATATCGACGAAATTATCCTCGTGGGTGGTTCTACCCGTATTCCAAAAATACAGGAAGTAGTAGAAGCGTTCTTTGGTAAAAAACCAAATAAAGGTGTAAATCCTGATGAAGTAGTTGCTGTAGGTGCTGCTATTCAGGGTGGTGTTTTGACCGGAGATGTAAAAGATGTCTTATTATTGGATGTTACCCCACTTTCTTTAGGTATCGAAACTTATGGTGGCGTAATGACCAAATTGATCGAGTCTAACACAACCATTCCGACTAAAAAATCTGAAACTTTCTCTACTGCAAGTGATAGCCAACCAAGTGTTGAAATCAATGTTGTACAAGGAGAGCGCCCGATGGCGAACCAAAATAAGTCTTTAGGTAAGTTTGTCTTGAATGATATTCCACCGGCACCAAGAGGCGTACCTCAGATCGAAGTTATTTTCGACATCGATGCCAATGGTATCTTAAATGTAACGGCTAAAGACAAAGGAACCGGAAAACAACAAAATATCCGTATCGAAGCAGGTTCTGGCTTGAGCAAAGAAGAGATCGAAAAGATGAAGAATGACGCGAAAGCGAATGAAGAAGCGGACAAACAAGTACGTGAGAAAGTTGAGAAACTGAATATGGCTGATGGTCTGATCTTCAATACGGAGAAACAATTGAAAGAACATGCCGAGAAAATCCCTGCAGATAAAAAAGCAGCGATCGAAACAGCAGTTGCAGAATTGAAAGAAGCCCATAAAGCAGAAGATCTGACTACGATCGATGCGGCTATGGAGAAATTAAATGCTGCCTGGAATGCCGCCAGCGAAGACATCTATGCACAAGGCCAGCCGGGTGCAGATGCTGCTAACAGCGCGCAACAACAAAATGCAGGTGGCGATGATACCGTTGCTGATGCCGATTTTGAAGAAGTAAAATAATGCCTTAAACGCATTCACATAGTGAAAGGAGCTACTAACCAAGTAGCTCCTTTTTTTTGCCCGTTCCAACCTTTACGCTCTTTATTGCATCTTACCTTTACCCAATCTTACAAAAGCAAACATAAACATCATTTTATATGCAATTCAAATCACTCCTGATCCTCAGCACACTCACCCTCTCTTCCTACACCGCAAAGGTATGGGCACAAGAATCGGTAAGTACCAATGCCTTTCTAAACAATGTTACCGTATATAAACTGGGCGCAGAGTTGAAACATACTGCTAAAGTAAACCTGCCTCAAGGCAGCACGGAACTTATCATCAATGATGTGGCCGCCAACATCGACGAAAACAGCATCCAGGTAAATGCTCCTGGCAATATCACCATCATGTCTGTCATGCTGGCCAAGAACTATAAGCCAAAAGCCAATACAGAAACACCCGAATACCAAAAGAAAGCAGCCGAAATAAAAGAGACGGAACAGGCCTTACAAAAGGTCAGTAATAAAAGGGAAGCCTATGAGCGGACCCTTGGTATGCTGGCGCGTAACGAAGAGATCAAAGGTATGAATACCGGCATGAGCGTGTCTGAATTGGGCAAGATGGCCGAATATTACCTTACAAAACAAATTGAATTGAAAGACCAGATTTCTGCGCTTAAGCTACAGGAGCAAGATCAGGTGGCTGCGATTCAAAAATACAAAACCCAATTGGGAGAAGTCAACGGACAGGGCGTGAATACCGGCGGGCAACTGATCTTACAAGTGATGACCAATGCTCCGGCGCTGAATAACAGTATCAACATCAGCTATATTAGTCAGAATGCAGGCTGGGCTGCAGCTTATGACCTTAAAGCCGAAAAGACCAGTGATCCGGTAAAGATTATGTACAAAGCCAATGTGATGCAAAACACGGGCTTAGACTGGAAGAAAGTAAAACTCACTTTATCTACAGGCAATCCTACTGTAGGCAGTAATGCCCCGCTGTTAAGTACCTGGTTCCTGAGGTATGGTGCCGTCGCTGCCCAGTATAAAAATCAGGCAACCTACAATACGATACAAAGCTTCGATCAAAAGTACAATGCCAGTAGCTCCCAGGTTTCGGCGTATGAAATATCCCAAAAACCAACAATGAATTTGGCAGAAGTTGTGAATGGTTCTTCATCGGGTATTGCGCTGCGCGGTCAGTCGACCTTAGCCAGTACACCACCACTAATTATTTTGGACGGTGTTCCTTACAATGGCGCCTTAACCGATATTAATCCCTTGGATGTAAAAGAAATGACCGTCTTAAAGGATGCAAACGCCTTAGCAGTATATGGATCCCGTGCCGCCAATGGCGTCACACTAATTACCACTAAAGGAAAAGGGGTAAGCGATTATACAGATGTAGCAGAGAAAGAACTCAATACTACTTTTGACATTGATATTCCCTACAGTATTGCCTCTAATAATAAACCGCATAGTGTTTTGCTACAGGAGTTAAAAGTGCCGGCCTCTTACAAGTATTATGCGGTGCCCAAATTAGATCCGGATGCCTTTTTACTTGCAGAAGTTACCCAATATGAGCAACTGAACCTGATACCGGGAGAAGCCAATATCATTTTTGAAAACACTTATGTAGGTAAAACATTTTTGAACCCATACAACACACAGGATACCCTTAACCTGAGTATGGGCCGCGACAAACGCATTACGATAAAAAGAGAGAAAATTGCAGATCTTGCCGGTATAAAAATGATGGGCAGTAACAGGAAGCAGACCTTCACTTATGAACTTACCCTAAAGAACAGTAAAAAAGAAGCTATAGATATGCTGTTGAAAGATCAGTATCCTATAGGCACGGATAATAATATGGAGATTGAATTATTATCTTCCGATAATGCGGCGGTGAATAAAGAAACGGGGGTCTTAACCTGGAAATTAAAAATCAATCCGGGCGAAACCAAAAAAGTACGTTTCAGCTATTCTGTAAAATACCCGAAAGACCAATATATAGGTAATCTGTAAAAGGGCTTGTATGAATACCCATGCGAATTACAAACATTAAAAATGCGGCGGTCGTCTTGAAAAAGATAACCACCGCATTTTTACTAATCAACACACCTTGTACTTCTATTCAATAACACTCGTGTCTCAAAGGAGTATCGTACTAGTTTACAATATCATTTTTAGTGGTGTATAATAATGCACCTAATTGGCCAATTACACTATTCGGAACGCTTAAGGAAGTGGCTGCAGAAGCAACATCACCTACGAAAACATCGAAATCTGCAGCACTTGATTTAGGCGCAGTAGTGCTTCCAAATCTGCTATAGGTAGCGTGATTATGTGCATCTCTCATACTCTTGCCGGTATATACGCCTGCCTGAGTGCTTACCGCTTGTTGTACGAAGTCTGTAAAGCTTTCCAAAAGGTCATTATAACCTGTGGTATTACCCGCACCTACTTCTGCTAATAAAGTTGGGAAGTATTCTGCCAAACGATTATCGCCAGCAATAACCATTAAAGATTTGTCTACTACTTTACGAATAGCCAATCTGCCGGCCTGAATCGTTTTACCCGGATTATCGGGATCGTTGATCATCTTGGTACCATTACCTTCTACCATACCCGTACCACCTTGAATAAACCAACCTAAGGTATCATATAAAGGACTGGTGGCTAAAGGTGTCGGTGTGGTCGTTTTTTTCTTACAGGAAGTAGACGAAAGCGTAACAGCTCCCATACTAAAGGCCGCTAGTAAGATAATCGCAATTTTTTTGAGGTTCGTGTTCATGTTGTCCATTTTTTAAATTGAATTGAATAAAATTATACTGGTTTATATTTAAAAGCATTAATTAACTACTGCAGAAACGGCTCTGGTCAACCGGGCATAGAAAGAGTTATGATCCATAGCAGGACAACCTTTCATAAGATCAGATGCGGCAACGGTATACTTCACGGCATCAATATTTTTGCTGGAAATCCGGGACTGAAAAACCTGATCGGCATTGAGTTGCTTGTTATCGAAGGAATACACCAAAACACGGGTCTGCGGATTATAATAAGTCGACTTTATACCGGGGGTTGCTTTCAAATCAGATTCAATCGCTGCCACATCCTGCGCACCTACCTGCGCACCAAAATCAACTCTTGCCAACTGCGTGGTTGCAGATGCCTGTGGTGTTTTGCCTTTTACCATAACCGCGATATGAATAATCAATGTGGCGAAAAACAGGAAGGCAAGGCTAAATACGCTGATACTAGTGTATTTGATTACTTTTTTGATATTCATAATGCTTGATTTAGCGTGAACAATAACCGGTCGGAGAACGGCAGCTTTCTATCAGATACGAGATAGGATGCTGCTCGGTTTTCAAAAACGAAAAAAAATTTTACGAAGCAGTGACAATTATAGTACTGTATTAGAAGAAATTAGAAGAAATGCATACAAAAGGAGCCTTTCCGAAATCGGAAAGGCTCCTTTTGTCCATGTTATAGACCTAAATCAATTATAGTAGCACAATGTCTAGGGAATTGTAATTGTACTTTTAGTCCACTGCGTGCCGTCAGACTCCTTTTCAATGACGAACTTTGCTGCAAAATCCAATACAGAAAGCCCCTCGCCTCCGGAACTTGGGTATGTCCTATACATATTCATGCCGGCATATACCTCACCTGGTATCGGCCCGGTAATATGATGTACCGCATAAGTCTGTGTGAATCCACCGCCAACATGATTTTCGGCGGCGGCAGAAGTATTCCTGTTGAATAATCCATAACAGGCGCCATAAGGGATTACGTTAATCGGATCAGTACCCATGTGATTCCCAAACTTATCAAATTTATATATCTTCGTATCGTTGGTATAAAAGATTTGTTCATCAGCAACTAGCGCGATCACACCATTTCCCTGATCTAAAGTAAATTGTCTGAAACGGGCCGTAATTCCATCCCAGCGGTGTGCATTTCCGCTAGCCAGTCCGAGCGGCGCAAAGTCGACCAGCATGGTAGCCTCAGCTGTAGCTGATACCCCATCCCAAATTATTCTGTAAATACCAGGAGCCGTCGGATGGTACAGGAAATCATTTTCGGCATAGGCGTTAACAGAAGCATACATCGTTATACCACCGCGTGGCACACCTAAACCAAATGGCGGTGGAAAATCATCACTAAAACCGAGATAACGGTACTCTAAATCTCCCCCGCCTAAGACAAATGGTTTACCATCTTTGGTGATAACCTCCACGGGAGTACTTAATAATTGGGCGGTATTTTTATCGACATACACAAACTGAGAACCGATCACTGCATCATCCCTTCTTTTATATCCTCTCGTCATACAGATCAGTTCATCCTTTCCGGGGTCATAACATACACCTTTATAAAAGCCTCTTTGTTCCGGAATCTGGGGTATTACGATCGGTGGAGACAACAAATCTAAATCACCCGGTTTGAGATGCAGCAAACGGACTGTATTCGCCGGATCAACGGGATCTGTCCAGTAGCGTTCAATAGCATAAACAACTTCATCCTGCGGTGGGAGGAACTCGGAAGAAAAAGTACTTAGAGGCTGTTTGCGGGTTTCTGTCAGGGTTTCTTTCTTACAGGAGGTAAAAAAGGTAACAAAGCCTGCCAGACAAAAGGAAAAAATGATCAGTTTCTCTTTTTTCATAAAAAATTGGGGTTTGAAGAAAAATACAATAAACAAAATTATTATTTAACAACAAAGAGATTTATTAAACATATTTTCAATCTCAGATCTCACCCTTTATCCAACAATAAAGCAGCCGGAATGATCCGGCTGCTTTATTGTTGGTATTCTTTTATAGTAATGCTTGTTATACAGTCGCTTCTTCTGTATTACCGTACACTTCAATTTCATTATAGACAGAATCTCTTTCTACCGGTACTTTGCCAACTGTTGATATCAGGGCACAAAGCTGTTCGGTACTCATAGAAGGGTTCTGTTCTTCGCTACCGGCCATAGAGTAAATCTTGGTCGTATCATCGATCGTGCCATCCAGATCATTCACCCCATATTCAAGGGTCAATTGGGCACTCTCCCTACCCAACATCGGCCAGTAGGCCTTTACATTAGCAAAATTATCGAGGAAGATACGGGCAATAGCATATAATTTCAAGTCCTCTACCAGGCTTACTTCCGGTACATGCGACATGTCATTATCGCCATTTCTGAATTTCAAAGGGATAAAACAATTGAACCCTCCGACACGATCCTGAGACTCTCGTAAGCGGCTCATATGATCGATACGGTGTGCATAGGTCTCTACATGGCCATACAACATGGTTGCATTAGTCGGCATACCCAATTCATGCGCGGTTTCGTGAATATCCAGCCAACCTGCGGCATCTACTTTATCCGGGCAAATCTTATCTCTGATCTCCTGCGCAAAAATCTCCGCACCACCGCCGGGAAGCGATTGCAGGCCCGCTTTATTCATGCGTTCCAAACCTTCTCTCGTCGTTAGTTTTGCTTTGCGGAACATATAATCCAATTCTACCGCTGTAAAACCTTTCAAGTGTAACTCAGGACGGTGTGCATGGATCTTTTCCAAAAGTTCACAGAAATAATCGAGGTTCATCTTAGGATGTACCCCACCCACAATATGCACTTCCGTTACCGGTTGCCCATCGTATTTTTTTACAATATCCAGCATTTGGTCTATGCCCAGTTCCCAGCCTTTTTCCCGGTTTTTATACGTTTTGGAATAAGAACAGAAATCGCAGGTAAAGATGCATACATTGGTCGGTTCTATATGAAAGTTCTTATTAAAATAAACTTTCTTACCATGCTTCTTAATATTTAAATAATTGGCCAAAGCCCCGACAAAATTCAATTCGGCATGCTCAAAAAGATACAGACCTTCTGCTTCTGTAATGCGCGTACCATTTTTAACTTTTGTAGCAACAGTCGTCAATACAGCATCGGCAGCTACCTGCTCCAGCACGATATCGGGAAATACTACATTCAATTCTTCTGACATACTCTTATTTTAAAAGGAAAGTTCCCTTATGAATTACAATAAACTTTTTACTACAGCCAGCACCTCGTTCAACTGGCTTACATCCTGTCCGCCAGCAGTAGCCAACGCTTTCTGTCCGCCGCCGCCGCCCTTGATCAGGGGCGCAATGTGTTGCTTAATGATTTTACCGGCATCCAGGTCTTTAGCAGTGGCCAAAGCATCTTCGATCGCGATCGCTACTGAAGCTTTTCCGCCAATATTGGCTGTCAGGACAACCAAGTAATTTTTAAGATGCAGTTTCATATCAAAGGCCACTTTTTTCAAAGCATCCAGGCTGGATACTTCGATATGCTGCCCCAGGTATTGCACCCCATTTACTTCTTCTGCTTTGGAGGCTAAAGCCTTAGCCACTAAAGCCAATTCCTTCGCTTCATAGGCTTCTACTTTTTTCTCCAGTGCCGCTTTATCTTCCAGTAATTTCTCAATGGTTTTTATCGGATCTTTTGTTTTCAGTAATTCTACCAATACTTTTGTTTGCTCTACCCTATCAGCAAAATAACGGAAAGCCGCACCTCCGGTCAGGGCTTCAATACGACGCACCCCGGCCGCTACTGCAGATTCTGCCGTGATCACAAAAGAACCAAGCATACCGGTATAGCCCACATGGGTACCGCCACAAAGTTCTACCGAAAATTCCGGATCAATGGTCACGACACGCACGGTATCGCCATATTTTTCGCCAAACAAAGCCATGGCACCCGATTTCAGGGCTTCTTCCTTAGGCATTTCTTTGATCACTACCGGAATATTCTCCCTGATCTTTTGGTTTACAATCGCCATCACTAATTTCAATTCCTCATCCGTCACTTTTGCAAAATGGGATACATCAAAGCGCAAAATATCTTCATTTACTAAAGAACCTTTTTGGTTTACATGCGCACCCAATACTTGTTTCAATGCCGCATGCAGCAAGTGTGTCGCAGTATGGTTGTACATGGTAAATAAACGCTTTTCGAAATCTACTTTCGCATTGACCTCGGCATTAATGTCGGCCGGTAATTTATCCGCAAAATGAATGATCAGATCATTCTCTTTTTTAGTATCCGTAACCTCGATCTCTTCTGTACCAAATACCAGCACCCCTCTATCGCCTACCTGTCCGCCGCTTTCGGCATAAAAAGGCGTCGCTTCCAGTACGATCTGGAATTGTTCTTTATTTTTTGCGGTTACTTTTCTATATTTCACAACCTGCGTCATGATGTTCAAATCATCATAACCGACAAAACTTGTTTTGGCCGCATCTTTCAACACCGTCCAATCTTCGGCATCAATCGCGGTAGCTTTACGGGAGCGGTTTTTCTGCTCCAGCATTTCTGCCTCAAACCCTTTTTCATCTACGTTCAATTCGTTTTCAACGGCAATCAAACGGGTCAGATCTAAAGGGAATCCGTAAGTATCATATAATTCAAAGGCTTCTTTTCCACCGATTAATTTACTATTTTTTTCTTTCTCGATGATGTCGTCCATTTTCTTCAAACCCTTTTCCAAGGTACGCAGGAACGCATCTTCTTCTTCTCTGATCACTTTGGTTACAAAATCTTCCTGCTGCTTCAATTCAGGGAATACCTGCTCAAACTGAGCGGCAATAGTAGGAATCAATTGGAATAACAAAGGTGATTTATAGCCTAAATAGGAATAGTAATAACGCACTGCTCTGCGCAAAATACGGCGTATCACATAACCCGCACCAGTATTGGAAGGCAACTGCCCGTCGGCAATGGTAAAGGAGATGGCCCGGATATGATCGCTCAATACACGGAAGGCAACTGCTTCTTTGCTATCACTACGGTCGTAGGTTTGTTTCGTAATCTTTTCAATCGCGGCAATGGTACCGGTAAAAACATCGGTATCATAGTTGCTTTGTTTGCTTTGCAATACACGCACCAAACGTTCAAAACCCATTCCGGTATCCACATGTTGCGCCGGTAATTTCTGAAGGCTTCCGTCTTTCAGGCGGTTAAACTCCATAAATACATTATTCCAGATCTCAATTACCTGCGGATGGTCTGCATTTACCAGATCTGCGCCATTTACGGTTTTGCGTTCTTCTTCAGAACGGCAATCCACATGTATTTCAGAGCAAGGGCCACAAGGACCGGTATCGCCCATTTCCCAGAAGTTATCTTTTTTATTTCCCTTCAGAATACGGTCTTCCGCAATATATTTTTTCCACTCGTCATAGGCCTCCTGGTCAAAAGATAATCCTTCTTTTTCATCGCCTTCAAAAACGGTTACATAAAGCTTGTCTTTATCCAGTTTATAGACCTCTGTCAGCAACTCCCAACTCCAGGCAATTGCTTCTTTTTTAAAATAGTCTCCAAAACTCCAGTTACCCAGCATTTCAAACATGGTATGGTGGTAGGTATCTACACCTACTTCTTCCAGGTCGTTATGCTTACCACTTACGCGCAAACACTTTTGAGTATCTGCGATGCGTTTATGCGGCGCCGGTTTGTTGCCTAAAAAATAATCTTTAAAGGGTGCCATACCGGAGTTGATAAACAATAAGGTAGGGTCGTTTTTTACCACAATGGGTGCAGAAGGAACTATTGTATGCTCTTTAGACTTAAAAAAATCTAAAAACTGTTGCCGTATCTCAGAAGAAGTCATTGCTGTTTTTAATTTGAAAATTGCGACAAAATTACGTCATTTTTTGGTCTGTAGTATAGAATTATATTATATACCGGCTTAAATAAGTACAATATAAAAAGAGCATCAGTCTGATGCTCTTTTGTCTTTTATGTTATTTTCCGAAGATTACGATTCTTTATGATCGTTTTCATTTATTTTTTGTTCCAGTTCGGCTATTTGCGCCTTTACTTCTTCTATTTTGGCCTTTCTGCCCGGAAGCCGCTTTTCAATCTGCGCCACCAGGTTTTTCAGATTTTGTTTGATCTCTGCATCTTTCGCATCTTCTTCGCCGGTCTGTGCCAGGATCTCTGTAAATTCTGTCCACTTGGATTCTTCTTCCTGCAATTCCTCTTCTATAGTCGCCAAGAAGCTTTTGCTTTGTACCAAACGATTTTGAATTTGCTGCACAAAGCGGTTTTTGCGGGCATCCCGGTCTTCATCTTTCCGTTTAAAAAAGTGTTGCCTTGCGGAAATAAATTGCTCCCAAAGTGAATCGCCATATTCTCTCGGAATAGGCCCAATAGTCTTCCAGGTCGCCATCAGTTCATTAACCTCGGTAGTTACATCTCGCCAATTGGTGGAATGCTTAATGGTCTCAATACGATCTACAAGGGCTTTTTTCTGAGCGTAATTATCTTCCAGTCCTACTTTAAACTCTTCAGTATGCTGGCGTTTTGCATTAAAGAAATGATCTTTAGCCGCCTGCATTCTGTTCCATAACTCATCTGCTTTTTCAAAAGGCACCTTACCAATTGCTTTCCATTCCTCAAGGATGGTGGCATAGGTTGCCGAAGTCTCTTTCCAATCGACACTCTCCTTCAAACTTTCGGCCTGCTCTACTAATTTTAATTTCGCTTCATAATTACCTTCCTGCTCTACCAAAATTTGCCCTTGATGCAGGGCTTTCCGGTCAAAGAAATTATTTTTTGCATTCAGAAAGCGGCTCCATAACTCTTCATTTTTATCTACCGTTGCGACTCTTCCTATCGTCTTCCAACGCTCCATTAGTTGTTTATAAACTTCTGAAGAACTTTTCCAATCTTCTGAATTACTTAAGGCCTCAGCCTGCTCACAGATCTCCATTTTCAAATCGAGGTTCTGCATCATATCTTTCTCTACATCTTCCTGGTGTGCCCGCTTTTTCTCATAAAAAGTATTGCGTGCCTGCTCTATCTGCTCCCAGAATTTATCATTGATTTCTTTTTCTACATGAGGTGCCTGTTTCCACTCTTCTATCAGTTGCCGATAGGCTTCTGTCGTGGCTTTCCAGTCTTCTGAATCTTTCAAGGTCATCGCTTTTTCTACCAATTGCCTTCGCTGTGCCTCATTACTTTTTAGTTGCTCGGCGATTTCCGTTTCTTTTGTTTCAATAAACTGAAATAAGGGTTGGTAGTCGCCCACTGCATTGGCATTCATCAAATAGCTTTTAAGGCGTTGTACCTTTCCTTGCAGTTTCACGACCTCCGGCTGTTGCGCAAACTCTTGTTTCAGTTCATCGGCTTTGGCCAATACTTCTTTAAATTTTTCGGTTAAGGCATTAACCACTGTTTGTGCATTTGTAGCGGTAACTGTCGACAAAA
The DNA here is from genome assembly GCF_003852495.1 of Taibaiella sp. KBW10. Lineage (GTDB taxonomy): Bacteria > Bacteroidota > Bacteroidia > Chitinophagales > Chitinophagaceae > Edaphocola. The sequence goes on from NZ_QAJI01000002.1 coordinate 25,918, forward strand.
TCCTTTCCGGATAGTGTGCTGAAGCAAGGAGCGATAAATTACCCGACTCATCTAGTTTGCAGAATTCTTTTCCGTTAAACTCAAGTTGACTCCAAATGGTTTCTTTAAGATTCGGGGATTCGTTTTGTGGCGTTTCTTGGTTCGTAGTATTTTCCATCGTTTCTGAGAAATAAGATTCACTATTAAAAATATCTTATACAATGATACAATATTAATTATAATATATCAAAAATATTAAGATTTATGAAAAATTATAAATTGAGTACATTTACGATAATATGGATCGCTGATTCCCGTTTTAAAACCCCTCGAAAACATGGAATTTTCCTTCATATTTAACTAACTATTTATTAACCGAAAAACCTTTAGTGAAACAAAGAAAATTACTCAGTCAAAGGCATCCTATCCTTTACTTTCTTGCGGTATGGTACCGGAGAATACGCACTTATGCTAAATGGTATCTGGGCAATAAGACTTTTACCAAAGCCTACCAGCAAGAACCGCTGCCCTTCCGGGTAAAAAAGCACCAGTCGACTTTACTGCGCAAATTGGGTAATAGTGAATTACAATTACAACTCAATAAGGTTACGAATCTCCGGATAGCACTACAGCACATCAATGGCATTGTGATCAAACCCGGTGAGACCTTCTCTTTTTGCAAATTGGTGGGTAGACCTACTCAAAAAAAAGGATACCTTCTGGGTATGGAATTATCTTTTGGAAAAGCTCGGCCCGGCATTGGTGGGGGCATCTGCCAGATCTCCAATATGATCCATTGGCTGGTGATCCATAGCCCTCTGACCGTTACCCAAAGGGCACAACATTCGTTTGACCCGTTTCCTGATGAAGGAAGGGTATTGCCTTTTGGAAGCGGTGCCGCTATATTTTACAATTATATCGATTATCAATTTACGAATAATACGAATGATACGTACCAGGTCGATATCTGGCTGACGGATAAAACAATCGAAGGAGAATTAAGGGTAAGTGCCGAGCCCAGATACAAATACCACATTTTCGAAGAAGACCACCAGTTTTTGAAAATTGGTGATCAGTTTTTCCGGAAGAATGAGATCTGGCGCAAAAAGGTAAACCGGCAGACGGGGAATACCGTTACTGCGGAACTGCTGACCAAGAATTTTGCCCGGCTCAGTTATATTCCTGAAGAGTATGTGATATCGGACAACCCCGACGAACGATTAGTATAAAAGCTAAGGGACTGCNNGCAGTCCCTTAGCTTTTATACGTCTAAATATTGTTTACATTTTTTCCGGTACACCGATACCCAATAAACCTAAACCATGTTTCAGTGTTTTGGCCGTTAAGGACGCTATTTCAGAACGCAATTGTTTTTTCGCTGCAGACTCTGCATTGGCAATACTGCATTTATCATAAAATGAATTGAACGCTTGTGCCAGTTTAAAACTGTAATTACACAAGGCGGCTGGATTCAGTTCTGCAGCAGCTTGTTGCAAGATAGCGGGATATTGTTCCAATTGAACTAACAATGCTTTTTCTTCCGGGAATATATCATGCGTATCAAGCGCAACAGTGGTTGCCTGATAGCCCGTTTTTCTCAGTACAGAACAGATCCGCGCATGTGCATATTGTATGAATGTTGCGGTAAAGCCATGCAGATCGATAGATTCTTCGGGATTAAAGATCATTTTCTTTTTCGGTTCTACCCGAAGCAGGTAAAATTTCAATGCTCCTAAACCAATCATTTCATATAAAGCAGCCAGCTCTTCTGTGCTAAACCCTTCTGTTTTACCCGCGGCTTCGGTTTGCTCCTGCGCCAGGCGCACCATTTCGGCTACCAGGTCATCTGCATCTACAACGGTACCTTCCCGGCTTTTCATTTTCCCTGTTGGCAATTCTACCATTCCGTAGCTTAAATGATAGATACCATCAGCCGCAGGCAAGCCTAACTTCTGACAGATCAGTTTCAATACCTTAAAGTGATAGTTTTGTTCATCACCCACTACATAAATACTTTCTTCGATTCCGTACTCTTTCTGCTTCTCTACAGCCAGGCCAATATCTTGGGTGATGTATACGGAAGTGCCATCTTTTCTTCTCACCAGTTTTTCATCGAGCCCGTCTGTCGTAAGATCGATCCAGACACTACCATCTTCTTTTTGGTAAAACACGCCTTTGGCCAATCCTTCTTCTACCAGGTCTTTACCCAGAAGATAGGTATTGCTTTCATAATATATTTTATCAAAAGTACTGCCAATGGCCTTATACGTCGTATCAAAGCCCTCATACACCCAGCTATTCATGGTATTCCAAAGAGACATTACTTCGGGCTTACCCGCTTCCCAGTCCACCAGCATTTGCTGTGTGGCTTTCATAATAGGCGCTTCCTGCTCGGCTTGTTTTTCTTCCATGCCGCCGGCAACCAGTTCTTTGATTTGTCTTTTATATTCGTCGTTGAATTGTACATAGTAATCCCCTACAAAGTGATCGCCCTTGATGCCTTCGCTTTGCGGCGTTGCGCCATTGGCAAACAGCTGCCAGGCAATCATACTTTTACAGATGTGTACACCTCTATCATTGACGACACAGGTTTTGGTCACTTCGGCTCCGGCCGCAGCCACAATACCGGCTACTGCATTGCCCAAAAAATTGTTCCGTAAATGCCCTAAGTGTAAGGGCTTATTGGTATTGGGAGAAGAATATTCTACCATTACTTTTTTATCGCTCAGGCTGGTATCTTTTGTATCTGTATCGAGTGTATAATCGCTCAGGAAAGTGCTCCAATAAGCATCAGAAACGCTCAGGTTTAAGAAACCTGAAACGGTTTCATGTGCCGTGAACAGTTCATTATTATCGACCAACCAGGCGCCCAAAGCATTTCCTAAAGCCACAGGGTTTTGTCGCAGCGATTTTACAAAAGGGAATAATACAATGGTATAGTCACCCTTAAATTCGGGTTTCGTCTCATTAACCAAAATATCGTTTTCTTGTACATTCGCTTCTGGAAACAAAGATTGAAAAGCCTTTGCTGCCGATACTTTCACCTGTTCTGCTAAAGATTTCATGATGTGTTTATTTTTGTAATATAAGCTGCAAAGGTACCGCAAAAAAGGGATAAGGTTTTGAAAACCTTATCCCTTTTTTATACAAAAACACAATCTTATTGTTTATTCTTCATACAGTAAATATTTGACCCTGATCGCCTTGAATTTATCGAGGTCTGCTTTCCAGGACTGGCGGATAGCGGTTTCAGAAAGCCCTTGTTGTATCTGGCTTTTCAATTTGTCTGTACCGGCCAGCTTAATAAAAAAGGAATTAAAGAAATTGGCTTTATCAGGATAATTTTGATAGGCTTTCAGTAACCATTGCAATTGTACTTTATCTTCTGCCAAACGATAAGCGGTATTAGCATCGGAAGCGACTTTCTCCCCAAAACACTTTTTATCTTTTAGGGGCGGGTTGGTAGCTCCCTCCATACTTTTAGGCGTAAAGCTATAGGTATAGTTTTTCAGATCGGGATGCCCGTATTGTTGAAAAGGTGCATCGGTACCGCGGCCCAGGCTAACCACCGTACCTTCAAACAGGCATAAGGATGGATAAAGGTAGATCGCCGCCATATTTTTCAGATTGGGTGAGGGAGATACCGGTAAACGATACAGGCTTTTATGCGTGTAGTTATCGCAAGGAATAACGGTCAGTTTAACATCTTTTGCTTTGATCCAGTTTTCGCCGATCAGCATTTTGGCATATTCTCCCGCCGTCATGCCATAGGCAATCGGGATGGGCTGCATCCCTACAAAAGACCGGTTTTTAGTTTCCAATACCGGACCATCAACTATATTTCCCAAGGGATTGGGCCTATCTAAAATGAGCACTTCTTTTTTGGATTCAGAACAGGCTTCCAGCAGGTATTCTAATGAAGATATATAGGTAAAGAAACGCGCACCCACATCCTGTAAATCATAGATCACAACATCCACATTTTTCAACTGCTCTGGTTTGGGTTTCTTATTATCGCCATACAGGGAGATAACCGGCAGCCCTGTTTGTTCATCTTTTCCGCTTTTCACATGTGCTCCGGCATCGGCGGTACCCCGAAAACCATGCTCCGGAGAGAAAATGGTCACCACATTAACGCCTTTAGCGAGTAAAACATCCGGCAAAAGCTGATCGCCAACACGGGAGGTTTGGTTCACCAATACCGCTACGCGCTTACCTTGCAGCAGTGGCAGGTATTCTGTAAACCGCTCTGCACCTACAGCTACTTCTATGGAATGCTTGGCACGGGGGTTAGCAGGCGCTTCTTTTTCGGAAGTACGTCTGGCATTCTGTGCCTTACAGGCTATATTGGGTAACAGGAGCAGGCAGGATACTGCCAGGGCTATTTTCTTCATACAGATCATTTGACGCTAAGTTAGGGCAAAAGTAAAAATTTATATAAGGAAAGATCACGAACGGCAAAGCAACAACATAAATTTATGCCTTGGCAGATGCAATTTTGAAGTATTTTTGCCATTGAAAACATTAAGTTTAATGACGATCAACGAACAACAGGATGCCATTGTAGAAGAGTTTGCTTTCTATGAGGACTGGATGGATAAATATGAACACATTATTGAGCTGGGCAAGGAATTGCCTTTGATTGATGAGGCCTATAAAACGGAAAACCACCTGATCAAAGGCTGTCAGTCCAGGGTATGGCTCCATGCAGATTACAAGGATGGTTTAATCCATTTTACAGCAGATAGTGATGCCATCATCACCAAAGGATTGGTGGGTCTGATGATAGCGGTATTGAGCGGGCATACTCCAAAAGAGATCGCCGATACCGAAATTTATTTTATCGATAAGATCGGTTTAAAAAGCCATTTATCCCCAACCAGATCAAATGGTTTACTCTCGATGCTGAAACAAATGAAACTCTACGCAATAGCGCTTTACAATAAATAAACTTCCGGTATGGAATCCCTGAAAGATAAGATTATTGCGGTATTGCATACCGTGTTTGACCCGGAACTTCCGGTAAATATTTATGAACTGGGCCTGGTATATGATATCGACATTAACAATAGTAATGCGGTACAGATCACGATGACCTTAACAGCTCCGGCATGCCCCGTGGCCGGCGATATCATTTTTGAAGTACAGCAAAAGGTTCAGGCAGTAGAAGGCGTGTCGGATGTACATGTGCAGCTGACCTTTGATCCACCCTGGACAAAAGATATGATGACAGAGGAAGCGAAGCTGGAATTAGGATTCTTATAAATATACGGAACTGATGTCTTTAACGCAACCCTTCAACAGGATCCATACAGCCCCGAAATTGCTTTTCGGTTTATTATTGGGAAGCCTTGTGGCTTTGCTGTTTTGGCAGGCGGAAAGGGCACTGGTTTTCAATATCCTCATGGCCTGGGACATTTTCTGTCTGAGTAGTGTTGTATTGTTCTGGATCACGTTCTTCTCTATCAATAACCAACAGGTAAAAGACGAAGCACAGGTACTCAAAACCAGCACACCCCTTGTATTTTTACTGGCTGCGGGGCTAACCATTGCCTCTCTGGGCATTATTATTTTATTATTTGTACAACAACATCAACAAGCCCAACATACCCGGGACTGGATGAATATACTCGTGGGCTTTGGTGGCCTGTTGCTCTCCTGGACTTTGTTTCACACCCTGTTTACAATCCACTACGCACATCTATATTACATGGCTGCTCCCGGCAATGCCACGCATTTAAAGAAGGGTTTAAAATTTCCGGAAGAAGAACATCCCGACTATCTCGATTTTGCTTATTTTTCATTTGTGAATGGTATGACTTTTCAGGTGTCTGATGTTTCTGTAACCTCTAAGCCAATGCGAGTACTAGTCTTATTCCATTGCCTGCTGGCCTTTGCTTTTAATACGGTTATCGTGGCACTCTCAATCAACCTTATTGCGGCATTGATGTAAAAAGATACAATAGATAGTATTTACAGTCAATATTGAAGAGGCAGAAGATAGCGTTTATTTTTTGTAGTAACATGAAAAGCNNGCTTTTCATGTTACTACAAAATCTTTCCTTAACAGGGACCTACATATAACTGTCTCCCAAAAACGGGACCCGTTTCTGTCCAAAACAATATTTCCCTAATTTCAATGTTATTAATACCACCGTTCGCCGAAGAGTTTCCAATAAAACCTGATGGAGGTAAATCCTGCCACGTAGTAATGGTCCAAGTACCCGAAGAAGGTGTGTAAAGAGAATACCGATATTGTACATGTGTAAATAGCTGGTTTTGCCCTCCGGACCAAGCCTTGTTTATATAGAGATTCCAGGAACTAGGACCTACCAGTACAGCATATTGGCAATAACTCCAGATCGCATTGCTTTTAAATGATGCGAATACCATTCCGATAAACAATAAAGAAAACAGCTTTTTTTTCATATAATAAAATTTATAGCGTTAAAGAATACCACAAATTTATAATGAGAACTGAGCACATAGAACCACCATCTCATAACTCTGCACTTATATGTACACAATGTATATTGGAATGTATAACTATGTAACAGATACCTTCCCGCTCCTCCATTTCGATGACCAGAATATATACCCGACGGTCCGCTGCGACACATCTAAGATCTGTTCTGTATCCGGCTCGAGTTGTAGTGAAGATATTACTGTCCGATCCAATAGATAATTCATAGGTACTAAACCATCCCCCCTCTCCATTGTTCTGAATATGCACCTATCATGACCATTTCATAAAAATAATCATTGGTATCCGATGGATTTGTAAGGTGCCGGTAGCCGATATTATACGTTAAAGTTGAATAATGAATTCGATACTTTTATGGGCTGTTGCGACCAAAGCAAACTATCATACCGTGTAGCTGTATAATATTTTTTAGTTAGTCCCACCATAGTTGATCTTTCGTACTGAATCAATTGTAAAAGACATGATACTATCGCGGGCATCGTCGTTCTCCGACAGAAATTCGGTACTGATTACCGACAGGTTAAGCGTATCTCCTTCTTGTACATTAAACACATATAGAAGATAAAAAGCCAGCGCTTGAGCGCTGGCTTTTTATTATGAATTGCATCTAAATTATCTTGCCTTAATAATACCAACAAAATCCTGGGCTACTAAAGCAGCGCCGCCGATCAGACCGCCATCCACATCAGGACAGCTGAATAAGCCGGCAGCATTGGAAGGCTTACAGCTTCCGCCATACAGGATAGAAGTTGCCTCGGCAATAGCATCGCCATATTTTGCCGCTACCAGACTTCTGATGTGTGCATGCATTTCCTGTGCCTGCTCATCGCTGGCAGTCAGGCCTGTGCCGATAGCCCAGATGGGTTCGTAGGCAATCACAATATTTTTGAACTCCGCTTCAGTTAAATGAAATAAGCCTTGTTCGATCTGTGTCTGAATATACGTATTTTGCGTACCTGCTTCACGGATCTGCAAAGGTTCTCCACAACAGAAGATCACTTTCATACCATTCTTCAGGACGATATCTGTCTTTTGTGCCAACAGGGCATCTCCTTCTCCGAAATACTGGCGACGCTCTGAATGGCCTAAGATTACATAACGTACACCTAAGCCCTTCAACATTTCGGCCGAGATTTCGCCGGTATATGCTCCGGAAGCCTCTTGGTGGCAATTCTGCGCAGCCAGGAATATATTTTTTGAATCTTTAAGCTGGCTGGCCGCTAGTTCCAGGCTGGTAAAAGGGGGTGCTATAATTACTTCCTGATCGTCACGTAATTCGAGACCACTCTCTAAGATGTCGCTCACCAACTGTTTTCCTTCAAATAAGTTCTTATTCATTTTCCAGTTGCCGGCAACTATTTTCTTTCTTGTCATCACGGTAAATTTTATGTGTGTTTATAAAGTTTTCTTGTTATCAAAAATATATTTCAAAAGCGTCGTTTCTGCCACAGATAAGGATTTACCCCTACGGGCCATCATACGGTTGGCCGTATCTATCGCTTTATCGAAACGATAGGTTACGGTATCATTTTTTCCACCCCAGCTAAAGGAGGGAATATATTTATCCGGAAAATCACCTCCGTAAATATTACAGCTCACGCCCACTACGGTTCCGGTATTAAACATGGTATTGATACCGCATTTAGAATGGTCGCCCATCAACAGGCCGCAGAATTGCAAGCCGGTTTTAACCATTTTATCTTCATATTCGCTCCAGATACTGACCTCATCATAATTATTCTTGAGGTTGCTGGAATTGGTATCGGCACCCAGGTTGCACCACTCCCCGATCACGGCATTGCCGACAAAACCGTCATGGCCTTTATTGGCATTATCAAAAAACACGGTGTTACTGATCTCCCCGCCGACCTTGCTACCGGCACCAATCGTGGTGGCACCATAGATCTTAGCCCCCATCTTGATTACTGCATGTTCGCCTAAAGCCAATGGGCCACGCAGCATACAACCTTCCATGATCTCTGCATCTTTAGCAATATATATAGGTCCGGTCTTAGCATTTAAAATACTGGCCGAAACCACCGCTCCTGCTTCAATAAACACATCCTCTGCTTTACCGATCAAGGTCACTTCTTCCGGTATGGGCTGAGCTGTTTTTTGATGGGTGAGGATCGCAAAGTCGGCACGGATGGCATAGTCGTTAAGGCTAAAAATATCCCAAGCATTTTGTAATTGCGTAAAAGGTTCTCCAAACAAAACGGGCTCAAAGTCTTTTAAGGACGCTTTATTGATCTGTTCAAAATCAAGTTGTGCTGCGCTGCGCAGTGCAATAATTGTTTCGTCCTGTATCAGGGCTTGTCCCGGGTTCAGGTTGCTGATCACAATACCCAAAGCGGGTGTCGCAAATACCTGCGCATTGACGTACAGATTATCTTCTGTATAGTTTACCGGAAATACTTCCTGCAGAGGAGTTACCGAAACGGTTGACGATACGGCTTGTAAATATAGTTCCCATCGTCCGCGCATGGTGAGGATACCACAACGGATATCGGCAATAGGGCGCGTATGGGTAAAAGGTAATAATTGATGTATTACTTGGGTATCAAATAAAATAAGGTTCATGGATACATTAATCTAAAGATTGGTTCAAAAAGTCGACAAAAGGCTTCATGGCAGCAAATGCTTTGCCACAATATTCTACAAAATCCTTTTGTTGCACTTGCTTATTACTCAAGCGCAGCCCCACCGTAAAACTTTTATGTTTCAGAAATTCTATAGCAGGGTTGGTCTCCTCATAACCTTTAGGAGGCCTGGATAACCTGTCGCCATCTATTTTTTTAAAATAAGTAGCAAATTCCTTATGGTTAATTATCTGCTGAAAGTGTTCAAAATTATAATCGATCTCCTGGCGTATGTTTTTAAGCGTTTGCGCTTCTGGCATCCACATGCCGCCACCCAGAAAACATTGATCGGGTTGGATATGAATGTAATAACCGGCTTTAGGGCTTTTTTTACCCCCATCTGAAAAAGATGCGCCAAAATTATTTTTATAAGGGCTTTTATCTTTTGAGAACCGAATATCTCTGTTGATCCGGAAGATACAATCTTTTGGCAACAGGTCACCGATCGCCGGATCAAAAGCAGCGATCGCTGCGATCACTGCTCCTACAAAGGATTCGAAAGACTTTTTTTCTTCCTCATACCACTTGCGGTGCTCGTCCATCCATGATTTATCATTATGCTCACTCAGCGCTTGCAGGAACGCGAGGTTACGCTCTAGACTCATAGCTATGTTTTAAATATACAGATGCTGTGAAATTACAACCATTTTACTAATATTGCTCATCCAAAAATGGGCTTATACAATAAAAGTGTAAATTCGCGTTTTAACTCTGTAAAGTAACCTTATGCGATTAAAAAAATTCATGGTATTGGCAGTATGTATCGGGAGCAGTATCGTATCCAACGCGCAAAAATTTTTTGAACGCCAGGAATACGGGATTATGGCCGGTGCCGCACAATACTTTGGAGACCTCAACCCTGAATACGGATTCAAAAACATCAGACCTGCCGGAGGTATTTTTTATCGTTATTACTTTAATCCCTACATTTCGCTTCGGGTAGGGCTTTCCTATGTACAATTGGGCTATAAAGACAGCTATTCCAGTAATGCCTATCAGCAAACCCGGAACCTGAGTTTTCAGAACAATCTCCTGGAGGCTACAGTGATTGGTGAATTTAATTTCTTTCGTTTCCAAACGGGCAATATAGACCGTAGATATACCCCTTATATGGTGCTTGGTGTAGGTGCTTTATACTCGAATCCTTTTGTGATGCACAATGGAAAGAAAACATACCTGCAACCTTTAGGAACCGAGGGACAGAACTTGACGGACTACCGTAACAGAAGGTATAATAAGATCAATGCGGTTGTTCCTTTCGGAGCGGGCATTAAGTGTTGGCTGGCTCCCGGTGTAAACCTGGGCGTAGAGGTCGTACACCGATTTGCCTTTACTGATTACCTGGATGATGTCAGTCAAAGCTATGTGGGCGTTAATAGTTTTACCCCCAGCGGCAATGCAAACACGGCTTCTTTATTGCAAGATCCTTCCAAAATCGTGAATGGCCAAAAACTGGGCAGGATAGGAAAACAAAGAGGTGATAATGCGACAATAGACCAATACTTGGTTGGTCAGATCACGCTTTCTTTTCAGTTGAAGACCTATAAATGTCCTTCCAACAGCCCTTTATGGGATAATTATTAATTTTCTCGATTTTTCAGACGATCAGTTTTATGGCGGCAATATTTGATATGGATGGCCTGCTTTTTGATACAGACCCCGTTTTATGGGTAGAAAGTATGTATGAAGTAGCAAAGGCTCATGGCATTGACATTTCTACGGATTTGTTACGACACACAAAGGGTCTACGCATCTATGAAGTAACGGAATTCTGGAATGAGCGTTTTGGCTGGCACGATGCAGCAAGGGCGCAAATGATTGCAGAAGATATCATAGATGATATTATAGCCCGAACGATCCGTAAAGGAAAGATCATGCCCGGTGTATTGCCTTTATTAGAAGACTTTACACAACATCAGGTGCATTTAGGCGTGGCCACTTCTTCCCCAGCCAGAATGGTGCATCAGCTTTTAGATCATTTTGCCCTAAGCACTTATTTTAAAGCCATTTGCTCTGCAGATACCTGCGTACAAGGAAAACCGCATCCGGAAGTTTATTTGCAATGTGCCAGTGCATTGAACGCCCTTCCCTGGAAATGCGTTGCTTTTGAGGACTCTGTTAATGGTATGATCGCCGCTAAAGCGGCCAGAATGATATTGGTGGCGGTGCCGGAACGCACGCAGATCAATAGTTCGAAATTTGGCCTCGCAGATCAGGTACTGTCAAGCCTGGAAGACTTTTCTTATGCCGATTATATTCGTCTGCTAGAAGCTTAATGCGCTTTGCTGATGATCATTTTCTTATAATATCGCTGCCCTTCTATCTCCAATACAACAAAATAAATACCGGCATTCAATGCTCCCGTATGGACGGCATACTGCTGCTTTTGGGTCAACGAGGTTTGGGCAATAACCGTTTTTCCTAAAATATCAATCACAGAGAAACTGCTGTTCTTCCCAAATGGCTTATCCGATTCGATCAGGAATTGTCCTGAGGATGGGTTGGGATAGATCCGGATTTGTTGCGCCGCGCTTACCTCTTTGAGCGATACCGTTCTGTTATGCTGGAATGTATCGCAGGATATATTTATATTCCGGCTAAAGGAAACGGTATCGTTACTAAAACAGAAAATCTTATCTATAGGCAACTCGAACTCGACAATGGAACCTGTCGGCGGTATAAAAAACCTATTGGGGATAACGCCCGCACCCAGCCCTCCAAAAAGACGGGTATATGCCCCATGAGCAATAGCCAGTCCAGTTCCAGATGGAAGAGGAGCATATCCTACATCATAAGCCCAGTTTTGAATAGGATTAGGGAGATCCTGCGCTCCATTCATATTACTCCAGTCCATCCCGGTAGTATCTCCGTAATAATTCGTCACATAATAGGTTTCTGCAATTGTTCCTGCATAATTTACATTACGAATAGAATCCACAATCAATACGGTAACAGAATCTCCTTGCGGTGTACGGTTTACGCCTCCGGCAATGGTATCGAGGATTGGTATTCTAAGGGTATCCCCTTCTTGGACATTGAAGATATATAATGGTGTATACCGCTGAAAAAGAGAATTATATACAAAAATAGTATCCTGTGTTTCATAGAGTTTGTAGCTCTTCTCAAATGTATCGCGATTGCTGATATAAGGATAGGCGCCCCAGCTTCCATATTGCAAATTTTGCGTGTATGCAGTATAAGCAAGGGTCTTGATTGATTTACCGTCAACGGTGTCAACTTGGGTACATTTATATTTCAGCAGGCTTTCCCGACCCGAGCCTCCTAAAGAAACATAAACACCCCGATAGGTCCACTCTGCGCCTAAGGGTGCAAATTGCGCCTGTACATTAAAGGAATGAAACAGGATGCTCAAAAAGGCACACAGTAAAAATAATATTTTTCTCATAATATATATCAAATATTCACATCTAAGATACTGGAATATTGATAAATAAAGAATTTATTCATCAAAAAAAGAGAAATGTCCTCGTAACATAATCATCATTTAACGAGATTATGATACAAGGACATCAATTAAGCAGAAAGGTCTGTATTAATTACAGGCCAATAGTGTATTTTTCATTAAAGCACAGATGGTCATTTTACCCACACCGCCGGGTACAGGGGTAATATAACTGCTTTTTTCTTTTACAGCTTCAAAATCTACATCGCCCACTAAACGGAAACCCGATTTCTTACTGGCATCTTCGATGCGGTTAATCCCCACATCAATAATAATCGCTCCGGGTTTTACCATATCAGCGGTCACATAGTTTGGTCTGCCGATAGCGGCCACTATGATATCTGCCTGCAGACACATTTCCTTCAGGTTTTTTGTTTTGGAATGACACATTGTTACGGTACAGTTTCCCGGGTTTGTATTCCGGCTCATAAGTAAGCTCATCGGCGTACCCACAATATTGCTTCTTCCGATCACCACACAATGCATACCGCTTGTGTCAATATTATAATGTGCCAGCATCATCATAATACCATTGGGGGTCGCAGGAATAAACGTATCCTGCCCCAAAACCATCTTACCGATGCTTACCGGGTGAAAACCGTCTACGTCTTTAAGCGGACTAATGGTATTAATCACTTTATCTTCAGAAATATGTCTTGGCAAGGGCAATTGCACTAAAATACCATCTATATCAGCATCATTATTATATTTTTCAATTAAAGCTAACAATTCAGCTTCCGAAGCATCATCTGCTAATTTGGATAAGGTAGATTGAAATCCTACATACTCACAGGTTTTTACCTTAGCCCCCACATAAGTCTGGCTCGCCGGATTATCACCCACAAGGATGGCTGCTAAATGCGGCCGCTTTTTATGATTTTTGATGCGGCTATCTACTTCATTTTTAATGTCTTCTAGAATAGCATTGGATACTTTGATACCGTCTAATAATTGCATGGGGCAAAATTAAGATAAAATAAGATGGAATCGCAGCCCCGCAAGGTAAAAATTAGGGGTAAAAATGTAAAAATAAACAGGGGCTTAAACGGGGCTAGTACCTTAGCCCGTATAAAATATCTTCTTCTTTCAAATTAAAACTCCTTATATCTCAAAAAAACAAAAAATAAATTAACTTCGCAGGTTATAGTGTCTTATAAGACATTTTATATATTTTTAACATATTTACAAACCCAAAAGAACAATTTACATACAATGGACAACATCGCAATCGTCACCGCGATTGTAGCTTTGGTCGCTGTAGCGGTAGGTATTTTCATAGGAAAAATGCTATTTGCTAAAAATACAGCCCTCAGAGTACAAGAAGCAGAGCAACAAGCCGAGAAAATTAAAGAAGACGCAAAAATTCACGCGGAAACCTTAAAAGAGAAAAAAATACTGGAAGCAAAAGAACATTTTCTACAGTTAAAAACAGAACACGAGAAAGAATCCTTAATCAGAACACAAAAAAATAACGAAGCAGAAGGCCGGTTAAAGCAAAAAGAACAGTCCCTCAATGATAAATTAAAGTCTGTTCAGACCCAAATTAACGAGAATACAGAGTTAAAGACGGAATTAACCGACCAAATCGAATCGGCAAAAATCAAAAGAGCAGAATTAGACAAACATCAGGAAGAACAGATCAAACGTTTGGAAAAGATTGCCAACCTTTCTGCAGAAGAAGCTAAAGGAGAATTGGTTGAAGCCATGAAAGAAGAAGCCCGCACAAGTGCTATGGGTCATATTCAGGAAATTGTTGAGCAGGCTAAAACCAATGCCAGCAAAGAAGCGAAGAAAATTGTTATTCAAAGTATTCAAAGGGTTGCTGCGGAACAAACCATTGAGAATGCCATTACGGTATTCAACCTGGAAAGCGATGAGATCAAAGGACAGATCATTGGTCGTGAAGGGCGTAATATCCGTGCTTTAGAAGCCGCAACCGGCGTCGATTTAGTGATTGATGATACCCCGGAAGCGATCGTTTTGAGTTGTTTCGACCCGCTAAGAAGAGAAATCGCACGTTTATCACTCCAGCGTTTGGTACAGGATGGCCGTATACACCCAGCCCGTATTGAAGAGGTGGTAGAAAAAACGAAAAAACAAATTGAAGACCAGGTAATGGAAATCGGCGAACGCACCATTATTGAATTGGGTATTCATGGTTTACATAAAGACCTGGTAAGAATGATCGGTAAAATGCGTTTCCGTTCTTCCTATGGACAAAACTTATTGATGCACTCTAAAGAAACCGCTAACCTATGTGGGATCATGGCTGCAGAACTGGGTCTTGGACAAAAAGTGGTCAAATTGGCGAAACGTGCCGGTTTGCTGCATGATATTGGTAAAGTACCTGATGAAGAAACAGAATTAAGCCATGCCTTGTTAGGTGCCAAATTAGCGGAGAAATGCGGAGAACATCCAGCCGTAGTCAATGCCATTGGCGCACACCATGATGAAATGGAAATGGCCTATATCATCTCCCCGATTATCCAGGCTTGTGATGCCATCAGCGGTGCCCGTCCGGGTGCCCGTCGCGAGATCATGCAAAGCTATTTACAACGTATTAAAGACTTAGAGAATCTTGCCGTTGCGTACAATGGTGTAGAAAAAGCCTATGCCATCCAGGCCGGCCGTGAGTTGCGTGTGATTGTGGAAGCTGATAAAGTAACGGATGCCGACAGCGACCGTTTAAGCTTCGAGATTGCCGATAAGATCCAGAAAGAAATGCAATATCCGGGTCAGGTAAAGGTTACCGTAATCCGGGAGAAAAGAGCGGTAAATGTAGCACGCTAAACAGCGTTCATATATTAAAAGCAATTGGGATGGCATCTATGATACCATCCCAATTGCTTTTAGGTCCATTCCCTTTTTATGGTCCCAGGCTAAAACAAGCTTAATTGCCCGTTTTTAGGGGGCCGTCTGAAAGCTTCCATATTATAAGCAAAACTTGTTTTATTCAAGCCTAATTTATGGCAATAGAGTTTGAATTGCTGCCGGATAATCGTAGCCATTTCTCCTTCTCCACGCATCCTGACGCCCGGCCTGCTATCACTTACTTTACCCCCGTGGCAGCTTTGGATATGATGCCATACCTTTTCTGCCCGGTCGGGAAATGCTTTTTGCAACCAATCTTTAAAAATAGGCTCTATGGCGCCATTTAGCCTTACGATGGTATATCCAGCCCAATAAGCGCCCGCGTCTGAAGCTTTTTGCAATACTTCATACATATCCTGATCGTTAAGCCCGGGTATAATTGGTGCAAACATAACCCCGGTGGGAATATTATGTTTAGCACAGGTTTCGATGATGCTTAACCGGGTCTTTATTGTGCTGGTACGGGGTTCTAATACCTGTCTTAGCGACTCTTGCGTGGTGGTGATGGAACTAGCCACCTGTACCAGGCGCTCTGCCGCAAGGTCTTGCAATACATCCATATCTCTTAAGACTAAAGCATTCTTCGTGAGCACACTTACGGGATTTTTATACTCCAGGCATACTTCAAGGATTTGGCGGGTCAGGCGCAGTTTACGTTCTGCCGGTTGATAACAGTCTGTATTGGTCGATAAAGAGATTACCGCAGGTTTCCATATTTTCTTCTCAAAAGTCTTCCGTAACAACTCTGCAGCGTTATGCTTGGCGATGATCTTTGTTTCAAAATCAATACCGGCGCTATAGCCCCAATATTCGTGTGTATTACGGGCATAGCAATAAATACAACCATGTTCACAACCCTGATAAGGATTAATAGAATAGTCTAAAGGTACATCCGGGATATTCAATTTGTTTACGACATTCTTACTATTATCCAGCAGAATTTGAGTAGGCTGTTTCCTAACAGCTTCCCAGTCCTCTTCTTGTTCATAGTTTCCCTGTTCGTATGCCTGGCGGCTAAACCGGTTTTGCGGGTTGAACTGTGCTCCCCTACCTTTTATAAATTCATGTTGCTGCTCTTCCATCACCACATAAAATTAAAGAGAAGCCCTTATTATAAATGCAAAAAACGGTGCAAGTTATGCACCGTTTTGTATTTATTTTATTACTATATTTTGTTTAGAATACCCGTGACAGGTTAAATCCGAAGAAAATACCGCCATCCCTCCAGCTATCCGTATTACCGGCTACATAACCCGGTACCGTCATGCTTCGAGAGTTTGAGACAATAAACTGAAAAACGTGTCCGCCTGTCTCTAAATCTACACCTACAGAGAGGCCATTATAGACCTTTGCAGAGCTTACCTGCTTATCGGGCATATAACTATACTCTGCGTTAATACTAAGGCGTTTGGTCAGCTTATAGCGCCCTCCTATACCCACTGCAAAAATATCGTTTTTGTCGGCAGGGGTTGCGACCAGATTATAGTGAATGAAGGTGGGTATAATCTGCGCCGAAAAGTTTTCGTTGAATTTACGCGCAAGCAAGGCTTGTGCAAAATAGACAAAGCGATGTTTATCTTTATACCAGTCTTTACCCGGTTGTTTTAAAGTAGAAAAGGTTAAACCCGGATACACACTCAGGGTTACCGGCATTTTATTATCCTGTGTTTGAGCCAGCACTTTATATTTAGCTGACAAATCGAAGGATTTTCCGTAGGAACTACGCCCCAGGGAAACCATCAGATCTTTGGTGACACCGTAATCTAAACCAAAACGGGTAGTAGCATTATCAAGACCAAAAAATTCATAAGCGCCTTGGTTGATTCTTCCGAATCGGTGCATAAACATGATCTGCAGCACGCCCTTTCCAATGTTTTCTACGCTTTGGAAATTTTGAATATAGATTCCTTTAAAAGTAGCAGATACTCGCTCAGAACTTTTAGGGTTGTTGGCGTCATTCAATTTATCGATTTCTGACAACATATTACTTTGTGTAGAATCGGTCTGTGCGTGTAACAGGCCTTGACTGAGCCCAAGCAGCGCGATTAAGGCAATTGCCTTTTTGGTAAAGTTCATATCAATATATTATAGCTTTCGGAATTACATTTTTGTGGCGATAAAATCAATAGTTACTTGTATGTCTTCTGCAACTTTAGCAACGACCAATGTAGGAATTTTAATATTATAGTCTTTGGTTTTCACTTTAAAAACGCAATGCCCGATTATTTGCCCGTTCTTAACTTCTATAGTTGCCGGCATGCTTACACTCTTCAATACACCGTGTATCGATAGTTTTCCGGAAACGGTAACATTATATTTCCCATTTACCGAGGCATCAATTTTTTGATCGTATGTACCGGTAAAAGTAGATTTCGGGTATTTGGTACTTTCCATATAGTTTTCATTGAAATGCTCCTGCATCAACGACTTAGGAAAGATGAACTTGGTATTTTCCATCACACAAACCAAGGATTTATCATCCGTATTCAGCAAGGCCGAAGTTTGTTTGTTCGTGGCTTTAATATCCTCTACCGGCGTACTGGAGTAGAATTGTGTGGTGCCTTTATTGGTGAAAAATTTCTGGGCATAAGTGCCAGTCACCATGCCGCTGATTAATAATGCGGAACAAATAATTTTTTTCATAAAAACAGTTTAGATTAGTTATTTAATTTACCCTGGTTGATCCAGGCAGTTACTTTGTTGATATCACAATCAGACAATTTCGGTGCGTTATTAGGCATAGGGGAATAATTGGCCTCATGACGAATACTACCGAGTAAAGTAACACTATAAAAAGCATTTAATCCCTGATAAGTATTCGTAGCAATGCCTGCACTGGGATTCGCTCCGGAGTGGCACACATTACAGTTTGCACTCATGATAGCGGCAACCGTATTGGCATAGGAAACAGCAGTCGTATCGCAGATTACATTGTTGTTATTCGCCAGGTCATACTCATTGTCCTTACTACAGGATGCAAATGCTACTGCGATAACCGCCACAGCCCCAAAAGACCAAAATAAATTCTTCATTTGTATAAATATTTTAATAAGATTTTTGATAAAGATAATGGTCTCGACTCATTAGTTGTACCTACAACTAAGTTAGTTATTTGTTAAAAATATGTTTTAACAAGCGGTTGTTTACATAATCCGCGCAAGTATATATAGTTACGACATTAAATAAAAAAAAGTTCACTATGTTAGTGAACTTTTTTTATAATTATTTTTTGATCGTACATTATAGCTGAACGGCTTGTCTGCCGGATACTCTGCCTGTCTTCATCATACCATCATATTGGCGCATTAACAGATAACTGTCAATTTGCTGAATGGTATCCAAAATTACGGCAACACCGATTAACATAGACGTACCACCGAAGAAGCTAGAGAAACCGCTTGTAACACCTAATAAGGCTGCAATACCCGGTAAGATACCTGCTAAGGCAAGGAATACAGCACCTGGCAAGGTAATTCTATCCATAATCGCACCGATATAGTCTGCCGTAGGCTGACCCGGTTGGATGCCCGGAATAAAGCTATTATTACGCTTAAGGTTCTCCGCCATTTCTGTCGGATTGAAGATTAAGGCTGTATAGAAATAAGTAAATACAATTACAAGGAAGGCATAAATCAGATTGTACCAAAGAGAGGTATGATCAGAAACGGCTCTTAACCAACCTGCCGCACTACCATCTTGCGAAACAACTCCTGCTAACATAGCCGGAATAAACAATAAGGCTTGTGCAAAGATGATCGGCATTACCCCTGCAGAGTTTACTTTTAATGGAATAAAGTTACGGGAACCACCAATTTCTTTAGCAGCATTTGTGCCTACAATTCGACGGGCGTAGTTCAAAGGAATCTTACGAACCCCTTGCGTTAA
Source organism: Taibaiella sp. KBW10 (assembly GCF_003852495.1). GTDB lineage: Bacteria > Bacteroidota > Bacteroidia > Chitinophagales > Chitinophagaceae > Edaphocola. Next base: position 45,239 of record NZ_QAJI01000002.1, read on the forward strand.
TAACACTAAGCCGATCAATACTGCAATAAACATTGCTAATTCGATCAATAAGAACAATACTTTATCCTGACTGATTTTAGTACTGAACTCTTGTACTACAGCATGAGGGAAACGGGCGAGGATACCTACCATAATCAGGATAGACACACCATTACCAATTCCTTTATCTGTAATTTTCTCTCCTAACCACATTACAAACAAGGTACCTGCAGTTAAGATGACAACAGTAGATACATAAAACAACATCGTATCACTTACAATCGCACCGGGAATGGGCTTCAGATAAGTACCAATATAAGCACTACCCTGGAAGGCGGCAACAATAATGGTTAAAATACGTGTATACTGATTTATCTTATTTCTTCCGCTTTCTTCTTTCTGTAACTTGGCGAATTGTGGTATCACAATACCGGCAAGCTGCATAAAGATAGAGGCAGAGATGTATGGCATTACACCTAAAGCTAAAATAGCGGCATTACTAAATGCACCACCCGCAAACATATTAATCAAGCCGAGAAGACCGTCTTGATTTTGATTCTGATTTAAAGCATTAGGGTTAATACCCGGCAATACAATAAAAGTTCCCAAACGGTAAACCAATATGAGCCCTAAAGTAAGCAGAATGCGGTTACGCAATTCCTCAATACCCCAAACGTCTTTAATTTTTTCAATAAATTTTTTCACGAAATTTAAGATTTAAACGAGGTGCGAATAAACAACAAAAAACGCATTTTACCAAACCTTAATATATATTTTTATATTAAGGGAACCTTTTTAAAGGTTTAACATCTGGTAAAATGCGTGTTCCAAATAAATATTAACCTAATTCAACGGTTCCGCCTGCGGCTTCAATCGCCGTTTTAGCACTTGCACTTACTGCATTTACTTTAACGGTTACTTTAGCTTTCAACTCACCAGTACCTAATATTTTAACAACATCAGTACGGCTGATCAAACCATTGATATATAAGTTTTCTAAAGAGAATTCTTCTAAAGCATATTTCTCAACAAAATATTCGATCTGACCCAAGTTAAATACTTTGTAGTCTACACGATTCATTGTTTTGAAACCTCTCTTAGGCATACGGCGTTGGATAGGCATCTGACCACCTTCGTGACCGATTTTAGATTGATAACCGGTACGGCTTTGCTGACCTTTGTTACCTTTACCGGCTGTAACACCGTAACCACTACCTTCTCCACGACCTACACGTTTAGTGCTATGGGTACTACCTGCTGCTGGTTTTAAATTGTGCAATTGCATAATTGAAAATTGTTTTTGTTTACTTGCGCGGAAACAAGTCCGCTCGCTGGTTATAAAATATATTGCGGCCGTTTATCGGCCACAATAGTAAAGAATTATTTTACTTCTTCCACTTTTACTAAGTGTAATACTTTGGTAATCATACCTTGAATCTGAGGATTTACCTCTTTTTCAACAGTAGCGTTCATTTTATTCAAACCTAAAGCTTGTAAAGTACGTTTTTGACGCTCCGGACGATCGATACCACTTTTTACTTGAGTGATTTTTACTTTTGACATGATCTTTATTATTTAAAAAGATAATTGAATAGAATAATTGTAAGACGAAAAATCAATCAAATTATCCGTTAAATACTTTTTTAAGGTTTACGTTGCGGGATTTTGCTACTTCAATTGGTTGACGCATTTGGCTCAACGCTTTGATTGTTGCTTTTACCACATTATGAGGATTAGCAGAACCTAAAGATTTTGCCAGGATATCAGTATAACCTGCTACCTCTAATACTGCACGCATGCTACCTCCGGAAAGAACTCCCGTACCGGTTGCTGCTGGCTTGATCAGTACCTTTGCAGAACCTAATTTTGTATATTGGTCGTGAGGTACAGTACCTTTCATTACCGGTACTTTAATCAGGTTTTTCTTTGCATCATCAATACCTTTCTGAATTGCTTCTTGTACCTCTTTTGCTTTACCCAAACCTTGACCGATAACGCCTTGACCGTTACCTACTACTACTAAAGCAGAGAAGCTGAATGCACGGCCACCTTTTGTAGTTTTAACAACGCGGTTAATCGAAACCACTTTGTCTTTTAATTCTAATTCACCAGTTTTAACTTGGTTGGTATTTGAATTTGCCATTGTAATTTTTTTTGAATTGCGAGGTTTTAAGGCCTCAATTGCTTAATAAATAATTTAGTTTAGAATTTAAGGCCACCTTCACGTGCGCCATCGGCCAATGATTTCACACGACCATGGTACAAATAACCACCTCTATCAAATACTACAGTCTCAATTCCTAAATCTTTTGCTTTTTGAGCAATTGTCTTACCTACTAAAGCTGCTAATTCTGTTTTATTACCTTTTTGTGCAACGATGTCTTTTTGACGGCTGTTTGCCGCAACGATTGTAGCACCATTAGTATCATCTATGATTTGTGCATAGATATCTTTGTTAGAACGGAACACAGAAAGACGAGGCTTTTGTGCAGTTCCGTTTACGTTTTTACGTACTCTGAAGCGAAGTTTGTTACGACGCAATACGCTTTTTGCTGTTTTTGACATTTTATCTCTATTTGTACGGGCTCTACTTTAAAATTGTAATACTGGCAATAAAATGTTTTGGTTTGCACCAAAATACCTTTTGTTGCATCATATCACCATACAAGGTTTAAAGAAGGCTTCCGAAGGTTACTATATATAAGAAAATATTTTGAATGTCTAATAAAAATCGCTGTGAAGCTTATTAAACATTCAAAATTAAATTTATTTACCAGCTGTTTTACCTGCTTTACGACGGATAATCTCACCTTGGAAACGTACCCCTTTACCTTTGTATGGTTCTGGTTTACGCAGGCTACGGATTTTCGCTGCTACCTGGCCTACTAATTGTTTATCGATAGAAGATAAAGTTACCAAAGGAGCCTTACCTTTTTCCATTACTGCGATTCCAGAAACTTCTTTTGGTAATTCAACGATGATGTTATGAGAATATCCTAAAGCCATATCCAGTTGTTGACCGTTTACGGCAGCACGATAACCCACACCCACTAACTCTAATTTCAACTCATATCCCTGGCTTACACCAATAACCATATTGTTGATCAAAGAACGGTATAAACCGTGCATTGCCTTATGGCGGATTTGTTCTGTAGGACGTATCAAGGTAACTTCATTACCGTTTACTTCTACTTTAATATCACGGTCAAGTTGTTCTTTCAACTCTCCTTTTGGACCTTTAACAGTTACTTCATTGGAAGGAGATACCGTTAAGGTTACGTTCTCTGCTAATGTAATTAGCTTTTTGCCTATACGAGACATGTTTAAAAAATTAAAAAAGTTAATAAAAATAGTCACCTGTTACCGTGTTCAGTTCCACGTATAGGAAAGAACTTTAGATGGTCAGTATACAGATTTTCTAAAAATGTTTGCAAAGGTATCCTTTTTTCATGATATATTCCAAAAATTTTAAAATCATAGAATGACTTCTAGATTGAAATAGATTCATTACAGTGTAAATCAATCAATTACCATTAATTTAAGCTGTCGATTTAGTTCAAATAGACTTGAATACCAAAAAATTACAAATTAAATAACATTTTCTTTTTGTAACTTCATACCCTTATTTATTTATATACATGTAATATTTGTAAAAGCAATGAAAAAAATATCCATATCTGCATGCTTACTTTTGGGCATGATTGTCAATGCAAATGCAGAGACTGTAAGTTCGGATGTAGCGTTGACCGCTGCCCGCAATTTTTATGCTAGCCAAACAGGTAGTCTGGCACCCCAGCTTCAGCTGGCAGGAACGTATAAGACCGAAAAAGGCGATATTCCTACTTTATATGTTTTTGAAAACCAAGCAGGAAACGGATTCGTTATTGTATCTGCAGAAAATCATGTACAACCTATCTTAGGGTATTCTACTGAAAGCAAGTTTTATGCTGTAGACGGCCGCAACTCCCCGGAGGCTGCGTATTGGCTAAATACGTATACACAACAGATCGAATACGTAATTGATAACAATATTGCTGCTACTGCCAAAGTTACCGCTCAGTGGAACAGCTGGTTACAATCACAAACCAGACCAACACCACCGACTGTTCCCGTAGCACCGCTGTTAACTACTTTGTGGGATCAGATGCCGCTCTACAATTATTACTGCCCGACCGGCACACCTACAGGTTGTGTAGCTACTGCAATGGCTCAGATTATGAAATTCTGGAATTACCCTGCACAAGGTACCGGACAACACAGTTATAGCACAAGTAGTGTTGGGGGTACATTGTCTGCAAACTTCGGAGCAACTACCTATAACTGGAGTAGCATGCCTGGACAACTGACACAGACTAGCCAGTCGGCTCAAAAAGCGGCAGTCGGCACCTTAATGTCTCATTGCGGGATCTCTGTAGACATGGATTATAACACCACAGCCAGCGGCGCGCAGGTAATCCTGGGAAATGCTTCTGCAAAGAATGCTTTTACAAACTACTTTGGATACAAAAGTTCAATCAAAGGATATAAGCGTGAGGATTTTGTCAGCGACTTCACCTGGCATAGCATGTTATTATTTGAAATCAGAACCGGCAGACCGCTTTTATATGCAGGCTTCGGAACAGTAGGCGGCCACGCATTTGTATTTGATGGATATGATGCAAATGAGATGTTCCATATCAACTGGGGATGGGGCGGTTCCAGCAATGGTTATTTCATCGTGGATAATCTTAACCCTTCTGCTTTAGGTACCGGTGGCGGTTCCGGAAACTTCAATTTTAACCAACAGGTTATTGTTATGATTGAACCACCAAGCAGTACTTTGGCTACAAATCCATGGAACAAAAACGCAACATCAATCAGCCAGGTTGACATCAACAATAAATTCTTATTATACCCTAATCCTGCAACTAATACGATCAATTTCGATGCAGAGAATTATTCCGGTAAAATAACTGAATATGTTATCTACAATACTTTGGGTCAAACTCAAATGACGAACAAAACGACTGCTAACAAATTTAGTATTAATACCAGTACACTTAGTACAGGGCTGTATTATATTCAATTGAATACTACTGACGGCCTTATTACAAAACCGGTTTCTATTACCAGATAAGTTATGCATTTATACAAATTTATTATTTTATCATTTTTTGGGGGCACAATGGCTTGTGCCCCCAAAACTTTTCATAAGCCTGCTCAACCTGTCCAATTGGTACATCCAACGTTCAATGCGAGTCCTTCCGTTATTATTTATAAGACGCGGAAAGATTATTCAAAATTCGTTCCGGTTATCCTGTCGTCAGACAAGAAAAAAGTGGTTAGCTACCCAGACCCTGCAGATATCAGAAACCAGCCCACGCCCACCGCGCTCGCTCAAGGGTATTGGCTCGATAACAGAGGGATCAATGATCAGGTTGCTTTTCTAAATATAACTTACCAGGATTATGCTAAACGGACAACAGCCCCGACCACTTCGGAGTTGTTGGCATGGGTTATAGACAGCGATCCTATTCTCGAAATGTATAACTGTGGCGCAACCTATAGCTATACAGACAAAGCTAAACAGATTAACGAAGTTATTCAGGCAGGGAAAACAGGTTCCATATTTAAAAAAATAAAATAATCCATTCTTCTGATTGTTGACAGCTAGTCTAGGGGTGCAAGGTTAAACAAAAACGGCTCCTTTAATATAGAAAAAAGACGGGAAGGTATATTTTCTTTATAAGTCTTCTATTGCTAAAAGATTCACGTTAAGCAGTTTTATAGCAAGCACTAAAAAAGGATTAAAAAAACCGGGCGCAAATATATTTGCGCCCGGTTTTTTTAATCCTTTTATTTTTTATATCTGCTTTAATACAAAGACTTACCGTATTAACGTAATATCGCCTTTTTTCTCATAGCGTACCCCATTACTGCAGTTATAGGAAATATGATATACATAAGTACCTGCTTCAGCCGGCTTCCCTTCGTACATACCATCCCACTTCGCTTTATTGCCAGAACCTTCATACACAAGGGTACCCCAACGGTTAAATACCGTAAAGTTTACAATAGTCATCTCTACTTTTGAAACGGAGGTAAAATAGTCATTTTTTCCATCACTATTAGGCGTAAAGGCATTTGGCATCATCAGCTCACAACAAGGCTTAGGCACAAGGGTAATCGTGTCCGTACCAATACAGCCGTTTACATCCGTTACCCATACATTGATCTTGTTACGGCCGGGAAACAGGTTGGCCGTAACCTTCTGACCTTCAGATAAGGTTCTTTCAAAATATTTATTAGGCCCCCAAGCATATTGTGCTCCGGCAATATTGGTTGCTCTCAGTTCAATTGTTTCCGTCTCACATAATTCCTTTACATCTGTCACTGTAGAAATCGTTATCGTCGGGTTTGGTGTTATCGTCAAAGGAACCGTAACCGTTTTGGACGGACACCCGGCATTGCCTATCGTCGCATATGAAACGGTATAAGCACCTACAGCACTATTTTCCAGATCGATAAAGCCGGTAGTCGGATTAATGATTAGCCCAGAGGAACTGCTGCTGAAAGTACCGCCTGCGGGACTAAAGTTCACGGGTTTGGTATTACTTACACGGCAATATTTATCATGACTATACTCTAATTTTGGTGGGGTTCCGTCAACGATATCAATCACTGCAACCGGGCTCATTGCGACCGGTTCTGTAACACAAGGAGAATTGCTCGTTAAACGGCAAGTAATTTTATCGCCTGTGTTGGTTGCATGAGAGAATGTGGCTCCGGTAGCACCAGTAATAGCGATACCATTTACAAACCATTGATACTGTGGAGCAGTACCGCCACTCGTAATAACAGAAGTATAATTAACCAAAGCACCGGAACAAATAGAAGCGGGATTGGCAGTAATGGCTATAGTGGCAAGAGCCGGAATGGCACCTGCACAAGTCGCCATATCATAAAAGCGCTTTTCCTCTACCTGGAAGGCAGATACATTATTGGTATAGGTACTCGGGAAACCCGGGCTGATACTTGTAAAGTTAATCGCTGTGGTACCAATAGTCCCCATAGCCATACCAGTTTGTCCGGTCGTTCCTACCACGGCATCTACATAGATGGTGGTACCCAGAATACCGAAACCGGCTCCGGATTGGTAACCATTAGGGTTATTCACAGTCCAGGATTGCATTAAAGCTCCTGTAGCAGAATATTTTCTTAAGAAAGGAGGTGCATTGGTACCCGTCAGGTTTAAGATATACCAATCTCCTTCACAATCGGCAATCAGGTCATAAGGCCCTTCATTGGTAAAGCCAGGAACATCTAATAACAACGTAGCGTTTCCGGTACCGTTATATTTATATACCTCTCCTGTACCTCCATTTAAACTATATAAAAAACCGCCACCACCTGCGATATTGGGTGCGGGGCCTGGATTATGGCCTGTATTGACCCATGCACTGGTCACGGGATTATAGTAACTATACCGCCAGGTAGTCGTATTATTTGCATTTCCGGTCACACAGTAAAAAGTCAAGGTAGGGCTACCTGAATTAAGCACCTCGCTAACAGTAATGCCACCAATATAATTGGCCGGTAACTGTATGGTATTTAATGCAGGATTGGTTGCAGAAGTCGGCAATGCCGGATTGTAACCGTAGATATTCCCTGTAGGTGCCTGAGAAATAGGAAAAGGAGGAAAACCCGGAAACAAAACAATAGAATTGGTAAGGTAATCATCCATATAAATATGGTCGCATTGTGGTAATTGCGCCCAGGTAGTGGTACCCAGGAGCATACATGTGATAAGGCTATAAAAAAATTGTTTACATTTCAATTTCATGATCTTATTGGTTTAATGATAATCGTAATATTTTTATGAATTAGGATCGTAATAGGGCTATAGAATCTTGTCAGTGCTATTGAACACCATATGCTTTTAATTCCCGATCACTGATCATTGGAGGACTGACCGGCCGCTCCAGCTTCATAATGATCATTTTAGCAATCGACTCACAGATTCTTTTATCTGAAAAGCCAGTTGTTCTTCCCGGATAGTAGGGCTGATGAAAATATACTTTCCCGTTGGCCAGAATATCATAACCAAAACTACCATCACCATTTGTGGTCACTTGAAAAGTATAGGTGACAACGCCATTATTTGGGTCAATAGCATTGACAACCTTGGTAGAAGTATATACTATTTGTTCTTGGGCCTGCACATTAGCGTTGAGTGCAAAGGCCAATTGAATGCTTGCTAGAATAATTACTTTCTTCATGTTTATCTATAATTTTAATTAGGGTTTATTGTTTTTACCGCAACAAAAATACACACATTAGTGAAATATAAGAAAAAAGTACGTAGTTGCAAAAAATCATATAAAATATTAACCTTAATTAACCTTAATGCACCCTTCTCTGGTTACGGAAGTTTATGTTATTTAAGCACAAACAAAAACTTATCTAGATAGACAGCAAACAAACTTATTTGGATAGACATTCTCTATAATTTACTAAGCGTATCAGTTAATATTTTACTTTTGTCAAATGGAATATTATACCTCTTCCCTTACAAGCTACAAAAGAATACCTACCCTGGAAGTGAATGTAGGCGGACTGCTCTTAGGCAAGGAGCACCCGATACGCCTGCAAACCATGACCACTAAAGATACTATGGATACAGCCGGTTCTATTCAGGAGACGATTAGCTGTATTAAAGCCGGAGCGGAATTGGTGCGTATCACAGCGCCCTCAAAAAAAGAGGCCGAAAATCTGCTTATGATCCGTGAAGGAATCGAAGCACTGGGCTATCATGTCCCCTTAGTGGCCGATATCCATTATACGCCCAATGCAGCGGAGGTTGCGGCAAAGCATATTCAAAAAGTGCGCATCAATCCGGGCAATTACGTAGATAAGAAAAAATTTGAAACCTTAAGTTATACAGATGAAGATTATCAGGAAGAACTAGACCGGATCGCAAAAAAATTTATTCCTTTACTGGATATCTGTAAAGAATACCACACCGCTATACGCATTGGCACCAATCATGGTTCGCTAAGCGATCGCATCATGAGCCGTTATGGCGATACACATAACGGTATGGTAGAGAGCGCTATGGAGTTTCTCAGAATTGCCCGTAGCCAGGATTTTCACAATATCGTGATCAGCATGAAATCCAGCAATCCGCAGGTAATGGTGCATGCTTATCGCCTGTTGGTCAAAACGATGCAGGATGAGTTTGGCCTGTTATATCCGCTACATCTGGGTGTAACAGAAGCCGGAGACGGAGAGGATGGCCGTATCAAAAGTGCCGTAGGTATCGGAACTTTGCTGGAAGACGGCATCGGAGACACCGTACGGGTATCGTTGACGGAAAACCCGGAATATGAAATTCCGGTATGCAGAGACCTGGTGAAGCGTTACGAAACGAATAAACATCATTTAAGTGATGCACAAATCCCGGCCATAACAACACTCCCCTACAATCCTTTTGAATACAAACGCAGAACAACGTTTGCGGTAGAAAATATTGGTGCGCAACAAGTACCTGTTGTTATTGCAGATTATTCTAAAATCAACAGAACCCTAATTCCGGAGGACATGCAAGCCATTGGCTATACATACAGTCCCGACCTGGATAAATGGCAGATTGCAGACGCTGCAGCCGACTATCTTTTCGTGGAAAATCCGGAACTGAATTTTGCCTTGCCCGGTACCCTGAAAGTCATCACCTGGGCTAGTGAATGGGCTAAACAACAAATTAAAGATCAAAGCTTTCCGATATTTCTATTGGAAGAATACCTGAATGCGCCTGCCGAAGCAAAAAGCAGCCGCATTAATTTTGTGATGGTCGATTGTTACAACAACGAATTCCCGACCAATACTGAAGATATTGCACTTTTAAAAGAAGACAAGACTGTGGTCCTTTGCCTTAGCAATGAACATAAAAATGCCATGCAGGCCATTCGCAGAATGGGAATCAGCTTAATGGAGCAACAAATCCAGCATCCCATTATTCTGATGAATGACAGTTACTGGGATACCTGGGATGAGCACCTAATACACTATGCCACCGAATGCGGTGCTTTGTTGATTGACGGATTTGGAGACGGATTGGCGCTAGGCATGAAACAAGCCTCCTATGCACAACTGCAAAATCAAAACGAAACACTACACATAGAAAAATTCCTGAATGATGCAGCTTTTGGCATTTTGCAGGCAACCCGTACCCGAATATCTAAAACCGAATACATTTCCTGCCCCAGTTGTGGCCGCACTTTATTTGACCTGCAGGAAACTACGGCAAAGATCAGAGCAGCAACCCATCACCTTAAAGGCCTGAAAATCGGCATTATGGGTTGTATCGTAAATGGTCCGGGAGAAATGGCTGATGCCGACTTTGGCTATGTGGGTAGTGGTGTAGGCAAAATAACCTTATACAAAGGCCAGGAAGTGATCAAACGGAATGTGGATAGTGAAGTAGCAGTAGATGAACTGATCCAATTGATCAAAGACAACCATGCCTGGGTCGATAAGGTATAAATTGAACTTCAATTTTTAACATTGGGATCACCTTTTGTTGCGCGCCTTCGGAGCGCAACAAAAGGTGATCCCATATATTTATCGTAATTTTGCCGACGCTATTATGGTAACAATTGGTAATAATATAACACTAGGCGATTTCCCTTTATTGCTCGCTCCCATGGAAGATGTGAGTGATCCGCCTTTTCGTGCAGTGTGTAAGGAACAAGGTGTAGACTTTATGTACACCGAATTTATCTCTTCAGAAGGGCTGATCAGGGATGCAATTAAGAGCAGACAGAAATTAGATATATTCGATTATGAGCGCCCTATCGGCATTCAGATTTTTGGTGGGGATGAGGAAGCCATGACCCTGTCGGCAAAAATCGTTGCCGCAACCAATCCCGATCTGATCGATATTAATTTTGGTTGCCCGGTAAAGAAAGTAGTGTGTAAAGGAGCGGGTGCCGGTATCCTTAAGGATATACCCAAAATGATACAACTTACGAAGGCCGTGGTAGACTCTACCGACCTTCCGGTTACGGTTAAGACCCGCCTGGGTTGGGACGATAGCAGTAAGAACATTGAAGAGGTCGCAGAACGCCTGCAGGATGTAGGTATCCAGGCACTTGCAATACACGGGCGTACGCGTATGCAGATGTATAAAGGAGAGGCAGACTGGACCCTAATCGGAAAAGTAAAAAACAATCCGAGGATCAAGATCCCAATCTTTGGCAATGGAGATATTGATAGCCCTCAAAAAGCACTTGAATACAAAAACAGATATGGTGTAGATGGTATTATGATTGGTCGTGCTGCAATCGGCTATCCCTGGTTTTTCAAGGAAGTAAAACACTATTTTGCCACAGGAGAACTATTGGCACCGCCAACGGTTGCGGACAGAATAGCGGTATGCCGCAATCATGTAAATAAATCGGTAGACTGGAAAGGTGAAAAATTGGGTATTCTGGAAATGCGGCGTCATTATGCCACTTATCTGAAAGGATTGCGCAATGCCAAAGAATTCAGGATGCAACTGGTCAATGCCCAAAGTCTAGAGGAGGTAAGTGCTATCTTGATACAGAGCGAAGCTGTATTGTCTGAATGCAATTAAATACTTATCATTGTGAAGCGATCCAGAAACGGTTCTTTTGAATCCTAAGTCCCTTGCAACATCAATATTAATCTTATGGATTTTCCTCATCAAATACTGATCTACTGTGTCCAAATCACCACAAGGCTGCAATATGTCCTGGATTGGGTATTCAGAGAGCAGTTGAGTATTGACTATAAGATTACTTATGACAAATCGGTTTGGCTCGATCATCAGGGACCTAAAATAAATTATTCTGAAACCCGCCTGCAGAACGAGGATATTCTGATTATCCCACACCGGCTTATTTTTGAGACCGGCGAAACGCCACAACAGCTTAATGTAAATCGCTGGAAAAAAAGTACGATCTTATTTTACAACCAGCCGGGCGCATTGGTGCCTTTTGATCTTTTTTCTGCTACTTTCTATCTCCTCTCCCGATACGAAGAATACCTGCCGCATAAGAAAGATAAGCATGGCCGCTATTGGCATACCAATTCGGTTGCCGCGCAATATTCTTTTTTGCAACAACCGGTAGTGGATGAGTGGATCATAGCATTTAAGCGGATTCTGGAGCGCAAATTCAATATAGACATACCACATAACCAATTCGACTTTCTACCAACCTACGACATTGATATTGCCTGGGCGTATATGCATAAATCCAGAAAATACAACTGGGGAGGCGCACTGAAAGATGTCTTAAAGCTAAAAATTGGCTGGGCATTTGACCGGCTTATTGTAACCAATTCCAAACGGCAGGACCCTTACGATGCTTATGCATGGATGGATGATGTACACAAGTTTTACAACTTGCAGCCAATGTATTTTTTCCTTGTGGGCAAAAACGGGCCTTTCGATAAGAATCTTGATCCGGCTATTCCGGCCATGCAAAACCTTATTAAAGAAACTGCCGCCCAATACCAGGTGGGCCTGCATCCCTCTTATGGTTCTTATAACCAACCGGGAGTATTACAAAAAGAATTAAATACACTACAGGAAATTGTAAACCGTTACCTCTTATGTAGCCGGCAGCATTATATAAAGATGGCCCTTCCGGATACCTACAGAGATCTGATAGAAGCTGGTATAGAAGAAGATTATTCTATGGGCTACCCTACCGTTAACGGGTTCAGAGCAGGCACCTCACAACCTTTCCTTTGGTTTGATCTGTCGCGGGAAGAAAAGACAGAACTAAGGGTACATCCATTTTGTTTTATGGAAACAACGGCCATTAACCTGTATGAGGGATCAAAAAATGAAGCGTACCAGGAAGTAGAACGGTTGATTATGGCTACTAAAAATGTGCATGGCCGATTTGTGAGTATTTTTCACAATAATAACCTGGGGAACGGACGCGAAAATAAAGGCTGGCATAAGTTTTATCAAAAAATGATTGAGCTGGTACAGCGCTGATAAAGCAAAATGATTTTATAAAATCTATTTTGAAAAGCATCATCAAAATGATGCATTATACGGCCCCGATTATGTATAAATCAAATCCCTGTTGTGTCGTTTGTATATATGACCCAATACTTGAAAGGCCCTGCGCACTTGCGTTTTAGGAATTTTTATGGGTGGGTATTTTAATCTTCCGTCAGGATAGGTAACATCATTGGTGGAATACGCCAGCAAATGTTGTTCATCCTCGTCAGGTTGTATTTCTTTCATCACACTATTATCTCCATATTCTATAATATAGTGCTCACCCCAAATTAGGGCTTCCAGATCTTTTTGTTGTCTTAAAATAAGTAAACAACCGGAAGGATACTCTTTCATACTGGTATTGTAATAACGGGTTGCCGCCGTTGCTCCCGGAAACCAGTCTCCGGCATCAATATACTCCGTTTGATATAGTGCTTGATTAGACTCCGCTACCTGATCGCCGGCTTCCATATGCCCAAGATCTTTATAAAGATGTATCAGATTGGCCTTTTTGGGGATTAGCTCTTTGAGCATTTCTCCTTTTCCGGTTAGCAACCATTCCGCATTATAGTGGGGATAGTTTTCAACAATCTTAATAATCCATTTACTTTGAATATCGGTATCCTTAGCCAAAGCTCGGGATAAAACACCCTTACTGGCGCCAATAAGCTGTTCCATTGCTGTGATAGTAAGATGCTCGCTCTCAGCAATTTGACTTATTCTTTTCAAAATACTACTCATAATATTGAAAATATTCTTCTACAGGTTTTGGTTTTATTGAAAATTATCTTCTATTTTGTACTTGTAAACAACGAAACTAGCCGCACAAATGAACAAATATAACAGAAAATACGATGCAATCCAAGCAGAGGCGATAAAATGGGTAGCCCATCATAAAGACGTAGCCACATCGGAACAATGGGTACGAAAAGTAAAAAACGACCGCAATATTGTAGGAGAAAAAGCGGAACTGATCCGGAAATTATATTACTGGAAATATGAAAAGCTAAAAGGAGCCGCTAATGAGAGCCCGGACATGGATACTTTCACTATATGAATGTCCATCGTTCTATTATATAAAATAGTCATAATATGAAATCAGTCCCTTATCTTTGTTTAGTAAAAACAACAGGTTTATGCTACAATCGACTATAATCGTTTTGTAGCTATACACTTGCTGTTATACACACAGGTAGATAACATATGGACAGGATCCGATACCACTAAAACCATCGCGATCCGGCCCAATAGACTTGTGGTATTATAATGCTATACCTATATAAAAACAAAATTAATGGAACGTATAAAATCCAATAGGATTTCTGTAAGCATTATTGGCGAGCAGGAATCTGTTGACTTAATTGTGGCAAGCCTGAAGCATAGTGGACAAGACATATCCATTACCGCAAGCGCATATACCTACGAGGAGGCCTTATTACAAAAGGCATTATTTAAGACCGATATCTTATTCTTATCGGCTTCGATAGAAGCTATAAAGGTTTTCGATATTTTAAAGCCGGTCAAAACCTTGGAGGCTGCGACTATCGTGCTTTTTGCCCCCAACCGCTCTCATGCTTATGAAGCCATTAGAGAAGGGATACAAGACTACCTCCTGTTTCCCTTTGTACAATCGGATATGGACCAGTTAATCCAAAAACACGGCAGTATACGTGAGGCCAAACCAAATAGCCATACGGTAAACAGAACGGGCCTTTCTTTTGAAGAAGAAAATATTATTGTGTCTAATAGAAACGGTTTTCAGGTATTGAAAATAGAGGACATCTCTCACTTAGAGGCCGAGGGCAGTTATTGCATTATCTGGCTAGGCAATGGGGAACACGTGACTTCCAGCAGAAATATGCGAAAGATCAGTGAATTGCTGAAGCATAGCACCGATTTTATTAAAGTGCACAAATCTTATATTATCAACAAAAAGCATATTGTCGCTTACGATAACAGTACGGCAAGCCTGTTATTATCCAATAACATCTATGTGAGCACTACCTTATCATTAAAGGAACTGTTATCTTACCTGCAGCCAGTTTGATCTGTTTAGATATGTTTGTTAAGCCAATCGGTATTTTCTAATTTTTTTAGCACACTCCGGTCTATCTGTATATGAGATAATCTTTTCAAATGCCGTTCATGGTGAAGATCTGTACCGATGTAGGTATACAATCCTGCATCTAACAATTTTTCCGCTACTTCTTTCTCTTTAGAACCATAATACCCGGAGAGGGATAAGATATTGAGCTGTAGTTCTACATTATGATCGAAGTATTTCTTAAAGATACCCAGTTTATGATCTACAAAATGATATCGCTCCGGATGAGCCAAAATAGCCTGATAACCTGCTGTTTCTATCTGAAAAAGAATGTCTTCAATATCAATGGGTTCATAGTAAAAAGGTGTTTCTACTAATATTTTATTTCCGGTAACGGTTAAAAGATTACCTTCTTTCAATAGATTGGGGAAATTTTCATCTATCATATACTCTGCCGCATATCGGACTGCGATTTCTATTTGCTGCTCATCCAATGCTGTTTTTAGCTTTTGGTAGGCATTAGTAATCGTATCTCTGTTATTCTTATGCAGTTCAGACATAATATGGGGTGTACCTATAAATTTTTTGATGCCACATGCCATCATTCCTCTGATTAAGGAAATAGAAATATCTACATCTGCTGCACCGTCGTCTATACCCGGCAAGATATGCGAGTGCATGTCCTGCTCTACGATATTGCCAATATGTACGGTAACTTTTTTATTCTTCTTAAATATTGAAAACATGTAGCTTTATTCCTTTTAAAAATAAGTGTCAGTTGCGGCTGTATTATTAAGAAAAAGGGTTCAAACAAAGATATTCTTATTAAATTTGCGCAAATGCTCCTTTTCAAAGGCACAAAATTAAATAAATTTAACAAAACAATGTCGGTTCCAACAAAAATTTGGCTTTCGTCTCCCCATATGGGTGGCACAGAACAAAAGTATGTAAAAGAAGCATTTGACACCAATTGGGTAGCTCCTTTAGGCCCCAATGTCAATGGTTTTGAGGAAGACCTAAAGACTTATTTAGGAAATAAAGTATTTATCTCTGCACTCAGTTCCGGAACCGCAGCTTTACACCTTGCGTTCATCCTTTTGGGCATACAGCCCGGCGACGAAATCATTTGTCAGTCCATGACCTTCTCGGCCTCCGCCAATCCGATTACTTATGTGGGTGCAACGCCCGTTTTTGTGGATAGCGAACCCGATACCTGGTGTATGTGCCCGATTGCTTTGGAAACGGCAATAAAAGACCGGCTGGCTAAAGGGAAACAGGTAAAAGCCATTGTTCCGGTACATCTTTACGGCATGCCGGCCAAGATGGATGAACTGATGCGTATTGCCCAGGCGTACAACATCGCTATCGTGGAAGATGCAGCTGAAGCCCTTGGATCTACTTATAAAAATCAACAATGCGGTACCTTTGGCACCATGGCCTGTTTATCGTTTAATGGTAATAAAATTATCACTACTTCAGGTGGCGGCGCTTTGGTAGCCCAAAATGACGACCTGGCACAGAAAGCCACCTTCCTGGCTACACAAGCCCGCGACAATGCACCACACTACCAGCACTCTCATATCGGTTATAATTATCGGATGAGTAATATCGTAGCGGGTATCGGAAGGGGGCAAATGGAAGTACTGGACCAATGGATTGCAAAGAGAAGGGCCAATTTTGACCGTTATGCGGCCTATTTTGCTACTATAGAAGGGGTTACGTTACAACAGGAGCTTCCTGAAAATAAAAGTAACCGCTGGCTTACGGCCATCGTCATTGATCCGGCCAAAACAAAGGGCCTGGACAGAGAAGCGCTGAGAGAAAAATTGCTCGAACACCAAATCGAAAGCCGCCCCTTATGGAAGCCGATGCACCTGCAACCGATATTTGAGCAGGCTCCTTATTATGGAGGCCATGTAGGGGAAGACTTATTTACCCACGGCTTATGCTTACCTTCGGGCTCTAACCTTACTGATATAGATTTCGAACGTATTTTTAACGTTTTTGATACTTGCTTTAAGTAGTTTTCCGTTCTACTAAAAGCAAAAAGTATTTTAAACATCCCCATAAAACTTCGAAACTATAGATCATTAATGTTTTACCTACAGTACGGCATTGCCCTATTTTGTTTAATGTTGTTGTATATATTTATTGCCAAGCGCTTTAATATTGTCGACGTTCCTAATCTCCGGTCTTCCCATAATCACATCATTGTGCGCGGGGCGGGTATCGTATTTCCTTTTTCCCTGATTGCCTACACGATTACGTTTTCGCAATATTATCCGCATTTTATTTATGTATTTGCCGGAGCCATGCTGATCTCCTTTATCAGTTTTGTTGATGACATTAAGAGTTTACCCGTATATGTCCGCTTGCCCATCCACATCATCTCCGTATTAATGCTGATGCATGGCTTTAGTGTTTTTGAAAACTGGCCGATATGGGTATCCGTAAGCCTGCTTTTTATTATGTTGGGGATCATTAATGCCTACAATTTTATGGATGGCATCAACGGGATGACGGCATTGTATAGCCTCATATCCTTTTGTTCGTTCTGGTATGTCATTAAATATACGGAACACATGGAGAGCACGGCTTTTGTAAATTATGGGATTGTTTCCTGCCTGGTGTTTTTGTTTTTCAACTTCCGCAAAAGAGCCATCTGTTTCTTAGGTGATGTGGGCTCTATCGGCTTAGGTTTTTGGACCGTCGCAGCTTTGGGGTATATCATCTTTCTACAACATCACTTTGAATACATCCTTTTCTTATCGGTATATGGTATTGATACGGGTTATACGATCTTAGAACGATTAAAGAAGAGAGAAAACATTTTTAATCCGCACCGCCAACATTTATATCAGCGCCTTGCAAATGAAGGAAAGCATAGCCACCTGGTGATTGCAACCATATATGCCGCAGTACAGCTATTGGTCAATAGTATCGTTGTCTTTACAGACTGGAATATTATTATAACGACCTTAGTCATCATTACTCCTCTGAGTATTGTGTACTTCCTGCTCAAAAGAAAATATTTGTGTTTTTCCTAAACGGCTAAGCAAGAATAAGTGTATTTTTACCACAATGACTCTACCTGTTCTATCCTGTAGCATTGTGTTGTATAATAATGACCATGAAGTGCTCAGCAATGCGATAAAAAGCGTGCTGCAATGTGGTCTTGTTCAACACCTATATTTGATAGATCATTCTCCCAAGCCCCTATACTCAGATACCTTTGACGACAAAAGGGTGCATTATCAATTTATGGATACCAATAAGGGTTATGGGGCCGGACATAATATTGCGTTACATAAAAGTATTGCCCAAAAGACACCTTACCATCTGGTATTAAACCCGGACGTTCACTTTGATTCGGGTACCTTGGAGTGCTTAATGGCTTATCTCTCTACACATCCTGATGTGGGCAATATCATGCCTAAAGTATTATACCCCGATGGCCGCCTGCAGTATCTATGCAAATTGCTTCCGAGCCCTTATGACTGGATCGGAAGAAGGTTTAATCCTGTAAAGAAGATGGTGGACAAGCGCAATGAATTGTTTGAATTGCGGTTCAGTGGCTATAATAAGATCATGGAAGTGCCTTATCTATCCGGTTGTTTTATGTTGCTGAATATGAAGGCCATCAAGGAAACAGGCTTTTTTGATGAGCAGATATTTATGTATGGAGAAGAAACCGATTTGTGCCGAAGATTGATCGCAACAGGTTATAAAACTATTTTTTTTCCCGATGCCACCATATACCATGCCTTTGAAAAAGGATCACATAAATCGTTTCGGCTAACTAAGATTGGCATGCAATCTGCCGTCTATTATTTTAATAAGTGGGGTTGGTTTTGCGATAAAGAACGTAAGCGAATCAATGCCAAAACTTTGTCTCAATTAGCGTATAACAGATAGTCTATTATGATACTGGTAACAGGTGCCAACGGTTTTTTAGGAAAATACATTTGTGCGGAAATACCACAAGCACAACGATACACCCTTTCTCGAAATAATGCCATGCTTAATATTGATCTCAGAAGTCCGTTTGACCTCCCCGATCTGGTATTTGAACACATCATCCACACCGCCGGAAAGGCGCACATGATCCCCAATACCAAGGAAGAGGAACAGGCTTTTTTCGATACGAATGTAACCGGTACTGCACACTTACTGGCTGCACTGGAAGAGTTACCTCAAAAACCAAAATCCTTTACTTTTATCAGTTCTGTAGCCGTTTACGGATGTGAATCGGGTCAGAATATTAAGGAGGATACGCCCTTAGCAGCCGAATCGGCTTATGGGAAAAGTAAAATCCTGGCAGAAAAAATAATCCAGGATTGGTGTACCAAACACAAGGTTATTTGTACCATTTTACGTTTACCTCTTTTAGTGGGGCATAATGCTCCGGGCAATCTGGCACGTATGCAGCAGGCAATCCAAAGAGGGACCTATTTTAATATTTACAAAAGCGATGCACATAAAAGTATGGTGCTGGCTTCGGATGTGGCTCAGGTACTATCAGGCTTATCTGCCCTGGGTGGGATCTATAATCTTACGGATGGTATACACCCCAGTTTTAAGGCGCTTAGTGAAGCAATAGCCCTTCAATCCGGAAAGAGACTGCCTTTAACAATCCCGCGCTTCCTGGCAAAAAGCACTTCTATAATGGGTAATTTTATACCCTGGATACCTCTAAATACCAACACTTTAAAGAAGATAACGACCGATCTTACCTATAAT
Organism: Taibaiella sp. KBW10; assembly: GCF_003852495.1. GTDB lineage: Bacteria > Bacteroidota > Bacteroidia > Chitinophagales > Chitinophagaceae > Edaphocola. The sequence goes on from NZ_QAJI01000002.1 coordinate 65,020, forward strand.
GATGATAAAGCCCGGCAGACGGGTTTATGGAACCCGCATCCGGTATTGGACTTTTACAAGTAATTTGCTGTTTTATACGCGGCATCTCCTACTTTTGCAGAAACCTGAAGTGTAATGAAATACTATATTATAGCCGGAGAAGCTAGTGGCGATTTGCATGCTAGTAATGTCTTAAAGGCATTAAAAACGCTGGATTCCCAGGCCGATTTCCGGTGTTGGGGAGGCGATTTGATGCAGGCTGCCGGCGGCTATATTGTAAAACATTACAAGGACCTGGCGTTTATGGGTTTTATTGAGGTGATCCAGCACTTGGGTACGATTTTAAAAAACATTAAATTTTGCAAAGAAGATATTCTTCAATACCAACCGGACGTGATTCTTTTTGTCGATTACCCGGGGTTCAATATGCGTATGGCCAAATGGGCCAAACTACAAGGGTTTAAGACCGCCTATTATGTTTCCCCAACGGTATGGGCATGGAAGGAAAAAAGGGTGCACCACATCCATAAATATGTAGATAAAATGATGGTGATCCTACCTTTTGAAAAAGCATATTATGACAAGTATGGCTATAAGGTGCATTATGTAGGACATCCTCTAATTGAGGTGATGGAAAAAGAATTGGCCATACCTTCCAGCCTCCTCCCGGAGCAAGGCAGAAAGACGATCGCCCTCTTACCCGGAAGCCGCACACAGGAAATTAAGAAGATGCTACCGGTTATCCTGGAATGCATGCAAGCGTATCCCGATTATGATTGTATTATTGCTCAGGCACCGGCACAGGAAGAGACCTTATACAAAAGCATTATCGGAGATAATAAGCAGGTACGCCTGCTAAAAAATAAAACGTACGATATTCTGAAAATAGCCGACGCGGCCATCGTAACCAGTGGCACGGCCACGCTGGAAACGGCGCTATTGGGTGTACCGCAGGTAGTGGTATATAAAACCAGCCCAACCACTTACCGGATTGCCCGGCATTTTGTTAAGGTAAAATACATCTCTTTGGTCAACCTGATCCTGGATAAACCTTCTGTAATGGAACTGATACAGGAAGACTGCACGGTAGTCCGGCTTTCGGCAGCATTAAAAGATATTCTTGACGAGGGTGCAAGGCGCCAACCCATCTTAGCCGATTATAAGCTTTTATGGCAGAGTTTAGCGCATCAAAACAAGGCTTCTTTAGAGGTAGCTCATATTGTATCTCAACTGGCACAAAAAAAATAGACGTAGGCTAAAAGCCCACGTCTATTTTTTAAACTATTTTCTGATCCTATTCACAAAGTGACTTTTTCAAATAATCAATAACAGCCACTTCTACGGCATCTACGTTTCTTTGTTCCGCCAGGTACCAGCTGATCCAATCACCCAAAAGTACGAGATACATTGCTTTCTCAAAATAGGTTTCCCCTTTGGCATATACATCAATAACGGTAGCGGTATATTGAGAAACAATATTTTTATTGATGGTAAAGCGTTTTACTATACGCTCATACTCATTTCCGGTATGTAAAAACAAAACGGCTAAATGCTCACTTTGGTCTTTCCATCCGACAAGCTCGTTATGGTTCATTTCCGGTATCACCCGCTCCCAACCTAAGATCTTGCTATTTTCATTAAATTGCTGGCGCCAACGCGTACCGATACCGGCGATATGTTGGTCTACATAGATAACCGGCATTTTATCGCCTATCTGTTGGGTAATTTCTAATGCCAGGGTTTTAATATCGCTATGCTGTGCATTTAAAAAGGTTACCGTTTCCTCCAGCTCTTGCTCAAAGTCACGGCCGATGATTTCATAATGTGCTAAGACAAATAGGATCTGGATAAAGGAATAACCGATACAGGCCCTTGGCGGCATGCCGCTGGGAATCTGTAACAAATCCATATTATGGTCATTGGCATATGCAGCAATCTTTCCTCCTGAGGTAATACAAACAATGCGGGCATTTTTTGCATTCGCTTCTTCCAGTGCCATCATGGTTTCTTCGGTATTGCCGGAATAAGAACAGGCAATAACTAAAGTATATTCATCTACAAAACCCGGCAGGAAATAATCTTTGCAGATTACGACCGGCACTTTTAATTGCTTATCTATATAGTTAGCGACAATCTCCGCCCCAATACCACTACCTCCTAAACCGGCCAACACTACATTCCTGATATTTGTTGCCTGGTGTTTAAACTGATAATGGCGACCAATATTCAATCCCTCCGTAATATGTTCAGGAAATTCCTGTATATATTCATTCATTACTCTATACTCACTCATGTATGTTTTAATTTTTTCTATAAGTTTATTTAATGTTTCCCGCGTTTTTTATCACTACCGGGTTGCCCACAGCCATCGCTCCATTAGGTACATCTTTACGCACAACAGCTCCGGCTCCTATGGTTGCCCATGCTCCTATCCGTACGCCCGGAATAATGGTTGCGCCTGCTCCGACATGCACTCCTTCTTCAATGACCACGTTACCACATAATGTAGCACCGGGAGAGATGTGTACATAATCGGCAATGACACAATCATGGTCTATTGATGCTCCTGTATTGACAATTGCATGCCGGCCAATCGTCACGTTTGCATTGATTATGGCTCCTGCCATAATCACCGTACCTTGCCCAACAGAGACTTTTCGCGAGACAACTGCTTTTCCATGTATTGCCTGGCCAAAATCATAATCTGATAAGGTGGTACTAATAGCTTTACGAATTTTATTATTTCCAATAGATATAATAAGACTCCTTGCTTTATCTTTTACCAAATTGTCGAAGCCTATTCTCGAAATTACTGCAACATTTTCAAAAATAGTCAAATTCGGATTATCGTCTATAAAATATTCAACATCGTGCCCCCCTGTTTCCAGTGTATCCAGAATCACACTACCATGCCCACTGGCGCCGTATAATATGAAATTTCCTGTGTTCATGCCTCTCCTTTAAATTTTTCCATCGTAACATTTGCAGCGGCGTTAATTCCTTCCGATTTAAAGACCTTCTTAATTGTAAGTGCTACAATTTTCAGGTCTAATCCAAGAGAGAGATTATCAACATACCAAACGTCATATTCAAATTTTTGTTTCCAGGAAATTGCATTTCTGCCATTCACCTGGGCCCAACCTGTAATACCGGGCCTTACTTCATGCCGCCTGGCCTGCTCTTTGCTGTATAAGGGAAGATACTCTTCCAGTAAAGGCCTTGGCCCTATTAAGCTCATATCTCCCTTAATTACGTTAAGTAATTGAGGAATTTCGTCTAAGGATGTTTTTCGTACAAAATTGCCGATCCCGGTCATTCTTTCGGCATCATTCAATAACATACCATGGGCATCTTTCTTATCGTTCATCGTTTTGAACTTTATGATACGAAATACCTTTCCGTTTTTACTCGGCCGGCGCTGAAAGAAAAAAGGCTTTCCCTGATTGGCAATGAACAATAAAACGGTAAGCGGTAAAAATATAGGAAAGAGTAGTATAAAGCCAACAATCGCAACGAAAAAATCTATTATTCTTTTTAGGCCCACACTATACATATTTCAATATACATATTTTTTTGCAAATGTACTTCTTTTTGTTTTGTTTCACATATATGCGCTACCGATTCGAAATTAATTACATTAAGATAACAATTCACCATACAAGGCTTTGGTAGCAGACCATACTGTTTCTTGCCGATAACGGGTAACAATCATGGGACGTGCATGCTCTTGTAACTGAGCCAGTAAGGCTTTATCCTGTAAAAATGTCTCTAGCGCTTCTTTTAATGCATCGGTGCTACCCGGAGGAATAATGATCCCATTTTGTTTTGGTATAATAATTTCATTACAACCATTAATATCTGTAACGATCGCGGGCAGCCCCATCGCTCCGGCCTGAAGAACCACATTCGGAAAACCCTCTCTGTAACTCGGAAAGGCCAAAGCATCACTGATCGCAAAATAGGATCTTACTTCTTTTTGAAAACCAACGGATATAATATTAGTGTTGGTTTGGATACAGGCAATCGTTTCCGGCAATAAGGGATCTAATTCCTCTTCATAATTTCCTACCAATAGTAATTTTACCTGCAGATGCTGCCTTGAAACCTCATTAAAAGCGGCAACCAATTCGTTAATTCCTTTATCTTTCACCAATCGCCCTACAAACACGAATACAAAATCCGCTTCTGTTATTTGCAAAGAGGCTTTTAGGGCTGCTATTGTTTCCGGTGTTACCGCATTTCGGTCAAAATATGCCGTATCTATACCATTTACATTTCCATTAGCCAGGATATTAAGGGGTTTAGCGGTAATCTTATATTGCTCCAAATCCCGTTTTACGCCTAATCCCTCCGGAATAATATAGGTGGCTGCGCTACACAGCAACTTATCCATTCGAATCAATATCTGCTGCAGCATACCTGTTTTTGAAGGAAAGATCAAACCGGTGAAGGTGTGTATCCGTACCGGTACCCCTGCCGCTTTTGCGGCCAGCATGCTGAGCAAGCCTGCTTTAGGCGTTATGGAATGCACGATTTGAGGCTTTTCTTTTCGGAATAACCGATACAGTTTAATCAGGGAGACTAGATCTTTTAAAGGGCTTATGGCCCGCTCCATCTTCAAGGAGATAACCTTAACACCTTCGCGTTCCCTTACGGTCTCCAAATGTTCGTCCCGACCGGATACTGCAATAACTGCTGCGTCCTGATTTAAATAGGCAAGTTGCCCTTTCAGTAAATAATCTAATGAAAGCGCAATAGTGGCGGTTCTGATGATCTTAGGCTTTAACAACTTGCTCATATAATGCGATGTGTTTATCTACCATAGTATCTATATTATATTGCCCGGCGCGTGCTTCACAGTTACGTACTGTTTGGGCATACAATTCTTTATCAGACGATAATTTTTGAATAATCTCTGCAAGTGCTCTTTCATTGGCACGTTCAAACAATATCCCTGCGCCGGACACCACTTCTCTAAGACCCGGTACATTACTGGCGACAAAGGGTTTGCCGGAAGCCATGCCTTCAATACTGGAAAGCGATAATCCTTCAAAATCAGAAGAAAGTACAATGATGTCGGACGATTTTAACAGGCTGGGTACATCCATTCTTTGCCCTAAGAAAAAAACACGATCCTGCAGATGCAAAGACGCGACCAGATCCTCGATTTTTGGCCTGGTTACCCCATCGCCAACGAGCAATACCTTAACCTGTTCCGGAAGGTGTTGCAGGGATTTGACAAGGGTGCCCTGATCTTTGCCTTCCCGAAATCCGGCCACCTGGATCAATAAAACATCGCTGTCTTTAAATGTGGGATCTATTTGCCGCTTTTCTAAAACCGGGGCATGTTTAATCTGTTGCAGATTGACGCCATTCTGAATAACGGGCAATCGCTCTTTGTTTAATCCTGTATGCTGGTGTATTATATTTTGTATTTCGGCTGTGATACAGATTATCTTCTCATAATATTTATACAGTACTTTATCTATTTTCTTGAGCCATCTGTGTTCTAATCTCCGATTTGTAGAACTATGCTCTGTAAATATTAGTTTCGTTTTAGCGGCTTTCAGTTTTTTAGCCAATACCGTCCAATATTGTGCCGGAAAAAGGTGTACATGTACCAGGTCATATTGTTTCAGGTATTTTGCTATTTGTCTAATATGCTTAGGACTGTAAACACTTACATCATGCAAAGTATGGTATATATTACAGCAATTCAGGGCTTCCAGCTGCTCATAAAAAGGAGTCTTTTTGTCATCTAAAAGCAGGATATCCATTTCTATCCCTTTTTGGCAATACAAAGGAATGGTCTCTAATAATAATTTTTCTGCCCCGCCTGTACCCAAACTATTGACAATTTGTAATATTTTCATGCGGATTATGATTTATTAAAATTCATTTGTGCTCCTTTCTTCACCTTACGGGCAATATATTGCTTTAATAACCATCCGAAAGGCAATGCCAGTGCGGTATACAATTTCAAGGGGGATTCTTTTATAAAGTGTTTGTTTCCAGCCATTAGCGAACTGGATACATAATGTATGTTTTCGACAAACCGTCTTTTCACGGAATGCACTACTTTCATGCGCTCTTTTCTGTAAAAGGCAAATCCCCTGGGGTTATTCCAATATTGTTTAAACATGCTAAAGCTCGAACCGTCGGGCTGGTACTCGACAACACACAAGACCTCGTTACAAACTAATAAAGGCATATCCTGGTCTACTAAATAGTATTTATAAGCCAGGCCTACATATTTTTCTCCTTCAAAAACAGGATACTCCGGATATTGTGTAATAATTTCCGTTCGATATACTAATTTCTTGTCGCCACTACCGCCGGCTTCATAATAGCCCAATAAGGTCGTTTCCTTTAGATCTTCGGGAAAAGAAGCCCCGATGATACCCCCACCGATCATTTGATCTAATCCGATAATGCCGGCAACACGATCGGTTCCATATTTTCGCCAAAAACCAACAATTACTTCTACCCCATTATCCGGCATATAATCATCTGAATCAATACAGACATTTAGTTCTGTATGAATATGTTTATAAGCGGTATTGTGGGCACCGTGCATACCTTGATTCTGCTGATAAATATACCTGATCGTAATTTTCTTTTCCAGAATCCATTGTTCCATCAATGCTTTGGTCTCGTCTATTGAGCCATCATCGATCACAAGCCATTCAAAATCAGTACTTGTTTGCTGTAAAAGGCTTTGGTATAGCCTCGGCAAAGTATGTGCTCTGTTATAAGCCGGTGTAAATACTGTTAACATTTTTTGCATTATCCTTTGATTACGAGCATGAAGTAGGTGAACATATAATATACTGCAATGGTTGCGGCCAAGATCATATTCTGATTTTTCCAGAATTTCATCTTCACTAAAGGATAAATAATGACTGGAGCCATCAAAAACCAAGACAGGTAAGCAATCCGATTACTATAATTGGCACGGATAACTAATATCCAAAAACCATTGGCAGTCAGAAAAGTATTAAATAAATGCACATAAAATTTTTCTGTGAATTTTTGTTTCAGGATAAAGTAGTATCCGGCAAATATGCCCATGGCCGAGTAGACGATAAAATCCCATCTGAACCCACGTACGGTTTGATTATCTACATTAGCACTTCCTAAATATGTGGTGCGCCCGTCATCCATAAAACCACTAAACAGCCCTTCCCAAAAGCCTCCGCTCGCCAAAGAAATCGGGATGAGCAACAGCCAACCGATTAATAATATCCTTGTATTTCGATAAAATGTAGCCATTACAAAACCGACCACCGGTATAATAACAGAGGAGTGAAACCCAAAAGCTAAAAACATTAAAGCATAGCATATGAGCTTTCGATCATAAAAGGTTAAGGCCAGGATAAAAATAGAGGTCGCAATCCCGTTTCTAAGTCCGTTTACCCCATACGACCAAAAGGAGAAGGAGCCGATAAACATAAAAAAGGCATAGAACCAGTAGTTTTTAAAATGCTTTTTGGCAAAAAGAAAGCAGGGAACAATATAAATGACATCAATTAATAAAAAGAATTGCTGCAAGGTCATCGTCTGGGCACTGAACTTTAGAAAGTTGGAAAAGACAAAATCCTTGCTTTTATAAGAGACAAGCCCTAATTGCTCCATTCTAAAGGAGTGTGCATAAAAATAAGAGTCCCCAAACTGAGGAGAATCGGGTCGCGTACCCATGTATAATATCACCCAGATCAATACCAAATAGCCCAAAACCCCGGTCATATTTATGGCTTTCAGGTTTTGCAGATTGATGGATAATAGATGCACGCATAACCCAAGCATGATGAGGAGTAATACATGAAAATATATCGTGGTATAATAAAATATGGGTAAGAAATCGAACATTTATTTTTTATCTTTTTGGGTCAGGGTCATCAGTAAATGGTTCCATGCGCCCATCACCACATCGGCACTAAACCGGGAAACATTGCGCCGGGCATTTTGCGCAAGATAATGCATTTTTTGATTGTCCCCAATCAACCCGGCCAATCGACGGGCATATTCTTCAAAATCGTTATATTTCGTCAGGAGGCCGTCGATATCGTGGTTAATAATGCTTTCGGGGCCATGCGGGGATTGGTAGCTGAGCACCACCATTCCGGATCGCTGTGCCTCCAACAATACCATAGGAAAACATTCGGTCTCTGAGGTCATCCCAAATATCTTCGCCTCATCCATTTTCTCTGCAAGTACTTGCGTTCCGCCCATTAAGTATGCCTGCGTTGTGAGCTGATGTGTATTGATCAGGTCTTGCAATTTATTTTTTAACGTGGCATCTCCTGCCCCATACAGGTGCAGGACCCAATCCGGGAAATCTTTGGCGACTATTGCCCAGGCTTTTAGGAGATGGTCGTACTGCTTTACCGGAGCGATTCTGCCGGCCGCCAATATAATATTTTTCTTCTTGTCTAGATCAGCTACCTCAGTTGCAGCCGCTTCTATAAAGTTAGTAATAATGGCTGTAGGGTAATCCGGAAAATAGGCTTGTTCTCTTTCGTTTAGCACGACAAGGCGGTCATATTTCTTTAACGTCTGAAACAGCCTTTTTTTAAGCCCTCCCATATTTTTGGTTAAGGTAAAGCCTGAAGCATGCAATTCTTTTATTTTGGGTATTGATTTATTGATATAAGGTAGGAAATATTGATCCGGGGTGAAACTTGTAGAAATCACCACATCAGGCTTGATCTTTTTTATGATCTGCTTTAATGCGGAGCAATGTTTTTGGCTTTTAAGAATGTTTACACGGGTAAAATAGCTTTTACTCAAATCGTATTGAATATTCAGATCAATATGCTGTACCTGTTCCACCAAAGGATACACAAAGGGCTTTTCCTGCTGACGACAGGTAATCAAGACCACTTCATATCCAAAATGGGTGATCCAGTAATTTATTTTTTGAGCCAGTATCTTCTCAATGCCTCCATGTTCAAAAAACTGATCAATTAAGTAGGCGATCTTCATAGTATAGGTATAGTCTGTTAATGGAAAATAGTTCTGCAAATAAAAACAAAATATTTTTATCGGATAGGGGCCACAAGTGACCGGAACAAATCTTTCCAGGTAGCCACGATTACTTGTGGATCGTAACGCTTCGATTTTTCCAGTGCAGCCGTTCCGAAGGCTTGACGGCGTTCTTTATGCTCCATAAGGAAGGCTATTTTTTGGGCAAATGCTTCTATATCCCCATCAGGAATCAGGTAACCATCTACATTGTCGGTCAAAATATCTCTTGGTCCATGCGGACAATCATAAGCAACACAGGGCAGGCCACATGCCATTGCTTCAATTAATACCATTCCAAACCCTTCTGAACGGGAGGGCAATACCATAATGGAGGCCCTTAAATATTGTTCTGTAATCTGCTGAACGGGATCATAAAAGGTTACGGTATTATGGATACCGAGGTCTGTAGCCAATTGTTCCAGGCCCAGGGATTCATTTTTCTTCCCATAAACGACCAATTCCCAATCCGGATGTATCTTTTGTATTAATGCCCAGGACTGAAGAAGTCGGTCATAGCCTTTATTATAGCTTTGGCTGCCCACCGCGATTACTCTTTTCTGTAACAGATCGGCTGTTTGTGCCGGATAGTCGCTAATGGGATTAGGGATGACTAAAATATTATTACCCCGCCACTCCTTTTTATTGCCTTCTGTCAAGACCACAAACCGATCAAATGTCCGAACTCTGGACATCATGAGTTTATGAACTAAGCTATTTTTCAGTTTACTGATTATAGAGCTTCCTGAAGTAATGTGTACTGAGGCGTGCCGCTCGTATATAGTATGGTATTTATTGTTCAGCATCCGGGGTACAAAAAAACCTTTTAAGCCGTCATCACATACAGAAATGAGATCAGGATTGATTGCCGCCACGGCATGCCTCAGGGCTGCTCTGTATGCGCGCATATACTGTATCGGATTACCCGAAACAGATAAATTATGAAACTGTATTTTTTCTGAGAACGGGAAGAAGGTGTCAATTCCTTTTTGGTTTAAAGTAATGATATGTACTTCGTAGTCCGGCGCTTCTGCCAGCATGCTTGCCTTAATAGATAAGACTCGCTCTAAGCCACCCGAACCATCAATTCCATTTGTTATATAAAGTAATTTCAAAACCTGGTTCATAGTGTATAAGTTCTAAGTGATTGATCTGATATAAGACCGGTGCTTATCTGATGCGACATACCTCAAGCGTTTTTTGATTAATATAATTAATGACTAAGGAAGATAAGACACAACAAGTCACTAATAGTAAAAATATGGGCAAAACGTATCGGGGGCTATAAATAAACTGTTTGAAATAAATCATATAGAAGAACATATGTATCAGCCACATGTTTGTCGCATGATCAGACAACCATAGCAAAAACCGTTCTATGGCCGGATGGATCGGGATCTGGTTAAACAGAAAAACGAATACAATGCCGGTAAATGGGGCAATAATAAAATTGGGAACCAAGCCATGGATGACAATCAGCACAATAATACCTGAAACGGCCCAAATAGCAGTATACTTACGCTCTTTAAATAGTATACTGACTTTTGTATTCCATTGATCCTTCTGTGCAATCGCTCCCGCTAAAAACGGCAGTAAAGTACAGCCATATAGTGTGCCGTTGGTTTGCAGCCATTGTAAAAAATGATTCTGAAAAATATTAGGTCTGTAGATTCTCAAATAAAAAGACAATACATACAACACAAATGTAGCAAGCAGAATCACTACAATGTTATACTTTAAAACTAGCTTAAACAGGAATGGAGCGCTTAAAACCAAGAGGATATAAATCAACAAAAACCACCAGGCTCCGTTGTAACTACCGATCAAAGCCGTAAAATTAAGTAAAAACTTAGCCCAGCTGTGGGGCGCTATGGGATGCGACAAAATATGGGACAAAATCCCGACAAAAATGATCAGGATAATCCAATAGTTTATATACAGCTTTAATAATCGTTTTCGGTTTTTGACACTATACTGCTTTCCTTCTTTTTGAAAATTAAAAAACAGGCCGTAACCGCTAACAAAAGCAAAAATGGGGACACAGGCATCACAAAATAATGAGATATAATAGATCAGTGGTTTGGATCCAACAAACACTAAAGGGGTAAACAAATACTTATAATCTAAGGTATTAAACAAATGAAGGCATAGCATCATTAATATGGCTATGGTTTTCAATATTTTAGATTGTTTTATGCTTATCTCCATTACTTTTTTATGCAATTATTGATGTCCTTATATCTTTAGGGCTACTCATATATACAATATTTATCTTTTATAGTTTCGCTCTTTAAACAAAAAATCTGTAACGGTTACGCCACCGGCTTCATTGACCGTATGCATTCCATAATAACTTTCCTCATTCCTCAACTTTTCTACTTCAATTTCTTCATATTCTTCTACCGTAAGCTTTACGACTTTATTAATCGTAATTTCTGAGCCATAGGTTTCTCCGCAATTTTGCGAAGGTCGAAAGATTTCTCCATTTTTAGTAAAAAATTGTCCGGCATTTCTTGCTTTGGGGATATCTATGATTACGGGGTTCATTTTATGGGGTTTCCAGTTTGAGCTGAACAGATCATCGGCATAGTAGATATACAAACGCTCATTATTCTCATATTCATGTTCTTCAATCTTATTAAAAAACAGCCAGTACTTATTATCATGTAACAACCAGACCGGATCAATAATTTTCATATTGTCAATGAGAACTTTATGCTCTTCCCATGTATAGGGAAAGTTTGTTGATTTATACAGGACCAGCCGGTTGGCACTACTTTGTTCGGGCAGCATATAATAAGAAGCACCCACTTTAAAAACATTGGGAAAAGATAAATGAAAGCTTTTTTGTAACACTTTCTGATGTATTCCTATTTTATTGTGTTCCTCCAGGGCTACAACCGAAATATGACCTAAATCTGATTTTCTGTCCAGCTCTTCAAAAAACACCCATTTTTTTCCCGCTTCCGATACGATAAAAGGATCTGCCCAAAAGGTATTTTTCGGTTGGTCTAAGAATGTTACCGTGTTATTCGTGATGGTTGCTATCTTCCAATTGAATTTATACAAAATACTGCGTCCTCTGCGCAGAAAGATCTCTGTGATCAATCCCAGATAATATATAAAAAGACACAATACATTATATTTATATGGCTTCGTGTGAAAGAAAGGGTAGTTCGCCCGCTTAAAGTAACCAGAAATAAGGTATGAAAAATAATACAAGGCCTTATCTCTATTATTATAGATACCTTTTATCGTGCGTAAAGAAAGTTGCCGGCAGGTTTTGAAATGATCGGGTTCCTTATCAGCGGAAAGTAATCGAATATTGGTGTATTTTTTATGATGCATGGCAGCCGAAAACCAATTTTGGGGATCAATATCGGGTTTTAATACTTCCTTAAAAGAACCAATATTAAGATCCCTTACAGGGCTATCTGCTAAATTGATAATACAATTAAAATCCAGTCCAGCGGCCTCCCGAAGTAGGGTCACCTGGGGCCATGCTTTTATCAAGTGCTCCAGATCATACTTTTCTGTGGCCTTTATTTTACTCTGAAAAAATCTTTTATCAATGCCTAAGGTCAGGGGATTATCCTTATAAGGTTTTGGTTGGCCGGCGACAATAAATAGTGCAATAAGAACTTCACTATTTTTTATCAACGTTTCAATTATATTTTTTTGATACGCGTATATCTCGGAATGTACCAATATTAAGTTCTGCATATTCTATTATAACACATGATCACTCGGCTCACTTAACTAACCTATATTCAGACAAATATAGGTATTGATATCATAGGTTAAAGCAGAAAAATTTCTAATTATTGATTAACTGATAAAAATTTGCCAGAGAATGCTCTTTATTCTGTTCACTGTACGTATCTACTTGTTCGGACATACGGATTGCAATCTCTTTATGCTCCATCAGAAAAATTATTTTTTCTGCCAAAGCTGCTGCGTCCATTGCTACAATATAGCCATTAATCCCTTCCTGCACAATATTCTGGGCTGTAGGAAAGTTGGTCGTCACTATTGGCTTTTGTAACAGTGTAGCCTCTATAAGGGTAAGTCCCCAGCCTTCATATCTTGATGTCTGCACATAGATATCCGCCCGGGCCATATATGGATATGGGTTTTCTCTAAACCCCAATAGGGTAAAATGATGGGTAAGTTGTAATGCACTAATTTCTGATTCAATTTTTCTTCTTTCAGAACCATCCCCCACAAGGTACCAATGTATGTTGTATCCTTTCTTTTTTAGGATGCTACAGGCTGCTACAGCAAGGTCTAATCCTTTAGGCGGTTCCAAACGGCATACGGTAACAATATTGGTCTGTTGTGCATCAAATACTTCTTTTATCCCCTCTTTACTCTGTGCAACAATAACCTTCTTATCCGAAATATCTTTAATAATATGTGTATCGAGCTTCCCGAAACGATTCATGGCCTGATTAAAAACACTTGCTCCTTCTTCCGAAACAGGCACCACCTTAGCATATTGTTTATAATAGGGAAAATCAAACGCGGCATCATAGCCTGCCTTAAGGTAATCGGTATTGAGCCAGGTGATTTTTTTCGCTGCCTCTACACGCGTGGCCACATAATAGGTACAAAAGCCCTGGCTATAAGAGATGGCCACATCGTAGCTTTGGGGCCAGACGGGAATGGATGACTTAAATGCTTTCCAAAATTTCTGTGCGGAATGTTGTTGTTTATTGCCGAATTTACGAAGGTAAAAGTATCGGGCTCTCTGCAAAAGATTGTTTATTTTATTTCCCTTTGAAAATAGATCCAAGTGCCTGATGACTACATTTTCAGGAACAAATTGCTCAAACACCCCCCCTCTGTTCAGTAGCAACAGATCGACTTTCAGTTGCTTATAATCCAGATTTTGCAATAAGGTAACCAAGCTCTTCTCTGCGCCACCGCAGTCTAAAGATTCGATTACAAATGCTATTTTCTTAGGCGTGTTCATCGGGCAAATATTTTTATAAAAGAGGGTACACCCAGTATTTTCAGTAAATATAATTTAATCTTTTCTTTTGCGGGCAAATGACTTGCCTGAACATCTTTTAAATTAATACGCTGTCTGAAACCGGAGGGAAGATATCCTATCGCTTGCTCCCCGTAATTCTTCTGTATCGATAAAGCAACGTTGAGGATACGGCTTTCCATGATAACTCTTCCCTGTTTTAATAAAGGGTGTAACAGGAGTTTTTGATAAATATTGAAACTTACTTTTTGGGTATCCTGTTCTTTTTTAAGGGTATGCGCCGATGTTGTTGTAGAATTGTCTCTTGAATGATAATAATACATTCCTGCATCAGAGATATAGAGTTTCTGAATTACCGATAATACTTCGGTAACCATATCATTATCTTCATAGACCATCCCTTCTTTAAAGCGCAGGCCTGCAAAGACCTCTTTTTTAAATATTTTATTGCATACAATCCAGGAAATACGATCCTTTTCTATCCATTGGCGGTATAGTTCCTCAAGACCCTCTATCAGGCCCGTGCGCGCAATATCTTTAAAGGCAGTCGGTAATCCATAATTTCTGTAAATAGGAAATTGCACTACCTCTATCATCGGATCTTGCTCAAAAAGCTTAATATTCTCCGCGATAAGGTCTGGTGATATGGTATCGTCACTATCCACAAAGGCAATATAATCTCCTTTAGCGATATCCAATCCCAGGTTACGGGCTGAAGCCTGCCCACCATTTTCTTTGTCTAAAACAATGATCCGTTCGTCCTGTTTTGCGGCTTCCAGGCAGATAGATAAAGAGTGATCGGTTGAGCCATCGTCGACCAGTATTATTTCTAAATCGGCATAAGATTGGCTCCTTATAGAATGGATGCATTCTTTAAGATAAGCAGCAGTGTTGTATACGGGAACGATGATACTAACCATAGTCAATAAAATTAACCTAAAATATAGGTCTTTAAAAATGCAATATTAAATTTTGCAAATGGTTTTCTCCGAAAAAAAATACGCCAGTATTTTCGTTGTAGCTTTTTTGTCGGTGCATTTAAGATATAATACTTTATGGCTTCTTCTTCATATCTGCTTTGCTGCGGGTCGGCCTGTACTGCAACCGGAAGGCTATTACAGTAATTGGTATAGAAATGATCCATAGCATAAAACCAACCTGGATCGATGTTGCCTGAAGAAAAATGCTCAAGGAGTATGCCATCGGCTACGACTACTTTTAAATTGCGTTTTTGCAGCTCCATCGAGTAGCTAAGGTCGTATGCATGAAACCCCGGCACATCGGTATTAAACATTACCTGCACGCTTTTCCTGGAGGCCATGAAGACGCCATCGATAACCGCCACTTCCACTATGGTTGATCCATTTCCTTCCGAAAATGTTCTGTTGTGTTGTATTTGCCCTTTCTTGTGCTGGATAATATTCTGAACATAATTTACGGCGCCAAAATCCCACCAGGCACCGGGCGCATTGCCCATCAGCTTAGAGCCGGCAACACCCAATAGACCTATTGTTTTATCCGCCAATGCCTGCTCCAATCGTTTCCCCCAATCCGGTGTATGAAAGACTACATCTTCATGCACAAAACAAAGTATCTCATTTTTCGCTTGAGCAATCCCTTTATTATATGCTTCTGCAATACTCATCAAACCGGGATTCTCTATTTGTATCATTTCATAGGGAACACCAATTGTCTGCTCGATGCTGCTGATGCAAGCCGCGAACAATTTTGGTTTATAGGAAGAAATAATAATTGAGATCATAAAATTAGTATGTACCTTTAAAATCGCCTTTAATGTCGCCTGACGCATCCATTTTCCAGGAATTTGACGCAGAAGCCGTTTTTTGATAGTGAAGCATTTCGGCACTAGGATTAGTTACATCTAAATACCAACCTCCATGCTTTGCTGTAAAATCTCCTGCAATGCGTAAACCAGCGAGGAATGGTAGCTTAAAAAAACTACTTGGGTAATTCGGCTTATATAATGCAAATGTTGTATCTATATTCGCCGCAAACACGTCTTTTTCTAACTCATTTTCCCAAAATTTTTGTTCCCATTTGTGTACATTTTTTTTAAGGGCGTAGCTATCAGGAATATCATCTATACGCAAAGCGAATCCAACTTTCGTAATATTCTGGAAGTGTTTATTGAGTTGGTTAATTAATACTGACATAAAGTTAGCCGGACAACTTTGATTGGGTACGATATCTGCATCAGAAACCACATAATATCCCTTTCCATATTTCTCTTGCAAATAGTCACTTTCAAAAAAGACCATATGCCCGTAATTTTTGTCCATCCGTTCTGCGATAACACCTTTGGGTAAATCGTTATAATAGGCCAATAAAGGTGGGTAATCAGACAGATTATCTATTATGACAATATTATGAAAACCTCTCCCAACCAAGAAGTCAACCTGTTGTTTTAAAAAAAACAATTGATTATAGTTAATAATCAAAATAGGTATTGAAAAAGGATTATTTATCTGAGCCTTTACCAACGGAGTACTAATCGCCCGTTTGTACGCGATCCTATTTTTCCAATATTGAATCTTACCTATAATTTTATCTATAAATCCCATACTCTTATACTTAAAATGCTAAACTAAGATCTATTACCAGCAGTAAGTTTACGCTTCAATAGCCTCAGGAATATTATTATGCATTTTTTAAAACTTGCATTCTTAAATACAAGTTTTATGATCTGACTTAACTTAAGGTTGTTGCTCTCTGTCAAATATCCAGCCAATACATAATCCAAAAATTCATCTTTATGCAGGGTCTTAAAATGTACTGCGTACTTCACTAATAAGTCTGTATAAAATAAATAGCCCGATCTCGTTAATTCTTTTTTGTTGGCATCGTTGCCAGAGAAGCTATTTTCGGAAATCCGAATAAGGGCATGTCCGAAGGGCACATTTTTCACAGGACCGAAATGCGCATTTTCAAGTACCATCATGTTATCGGAATAAAATGCTTTAGGATAGGAAGTAATGCCATTTACTTTATAATCCTTTAAGCGAAATATATATTCGCCCAAACTACTTCGTACTGCATTTTTCGCTCGCTTGTAGATGAACTCAGTAGCGGGTTCCATATCTTCATACCGAATAATATCTGTCTGAGCCACACCTTCGCCATCTATGATTTGTATACCGTACCGCAACACCTTAGCTTGAGGCTCCGGCGTCTTAATAGCCTTATAAAACCCTTCTACAGCATCAGCAGACAGCATATCATCATCTCCTAAAATCATGAACCATTCTGTATTCACATACTGCAAGCACCGTTTCCATTGTAAGGTTAGATCACGACCGCCCAGATTTTCTCCGAAATGGATATATTGCAGGTCTAATTGCTCTTGATATGCTTCAATAATCCCCTGAGGATCATTCGGGCTTTTATCATTCCCAACAAAAACCTTAAAATCCTTACAAGACTGATTACGCAAAGAAATCAGCGTTTGTTCAAAGTATTGGATATTATAATAGGCAATGACGATCGTTAATTGCTTCATTTTTTGCCGGATTAATTCTGGGGAATATCAATATATTTAATGACCTTGGCCGGAACACCGGCAGCGATCACATTAGAAGGAATACTAGTGGTAACAACACTATTTGCGCCTATTATTGCGTTTTCCCCTATTGTAACACCCGATAAAATACAAACACCCTCCCCTATCCAGACATTATTACCGATATAAATATCTCCTTTACTATATAAGGGTCTTTTTGCAGGAGCAAGTTTAAATTCATCAGGATTATTAACATTGCCATGAGAATGATCTGAGATGAATACTTTACTTGCCATTAATACATTGTCACCAATAGTAATTTTTCCAATAGCCCCAATATGAAAACAGGATTCAATATTCACATTATTGCCTATTTGTATACGGCCATCAAATTCCTGATCATTATGCTTGTTAAAGGCCTCTACTCTCCAATCTTTCCCAATACTAACGTTATCACCAACCGTCACATTCTTTAGTCCTAAATAGCGTAAAGGCTCCTCAATAATAAAATTGATGCCCACTTTACTAAATTCCTTTTTGATATATTCGGATCTGCGTATTTTCAAATCGGAGTAGTAACCATCCAGAAATAAATAA
Source organism: Taibaiella sp. KBW10 (assembly GCF_003852495.1). Taxonomy (GTDB): domain Bacteria; phylum Bacteroidota; class Bacteroidia; order Chitinophagales; family Chitinophagaceae; genus Edaphocola. Next base: position 83,130 of record NZ_QAJI01000002.1, read on the forward strand.
ATTCTATCTTTTAATATTTTTTTTAGTCCCATTCAAATTCTTATTTTCCATTAAAATAAATCAGCTATTTTATCTATATCACTTTTCTCAAGTGTATAAAACAATGGTAGCCTTAACAATGCATCTGTAAACTTATCGCTGTTAGGACATTCAGTTGTAATATCTGGATTGCTTTTAGTATAAAACTCGCTTTTATGGAGTGAAAGGTAGTGAAATACGGGATGGATATCATTATTTTTACATATTGAAATAAATTCACTTCTCTTATTAGGATCATTAAAGACGATGTAAAACATATGTGCATTATTAGTCGCATAATCCGGCACCGCAGGCAGCGTTATCCCTAATTGCTTTGATAATCCGGAGAATCTACTATAGTAATAGTCCCATAATTCTTTTCTTTTCTTTTGTATTTTTTCAATTTCTTCTAATTGTGCATATAAAAATGCGGAAATAAGTTCTGAAGGTAAGAAAGAAGACCCTAAGTCTACCCAACCGTATTTATTCACTTCTCCTCTAAAAAAGGCACTCCTGTTTGTCCCTTTTTCTCTAATAATTTCTGCCCGCTCATTGAAGGAAGCATCATTAATGGCCAACAATCCACCTTCTCCTGAAATTATGTTTTTCGTTTCATGAAATGAAAACGCAGCCATATGGCCGATTGAACCCAGAACTTTTCGCTCTCCATTCTCACTAATATAATAACTATCAATAGCCTGAGCCGCATCTTCTATAACATAAAATCTATATTTTTCTGACAATTCCATTATCTTATCCATATCGCAAGCGATACCTGCATAGTGCACCGGTACAATTGCCTTTGTTTTTGAAGTAATGTATTGCTCCAGATTTTCTGCATCAATATTTGGATTGCCAGCATAAGAGTCGGCAAAAATGATTTTTGCCCCTCTTAATGCGAATGCATTCGCGGTAGAAACAAAAGTATAACTCGGAATAATGACTTCGTCTCCAGGTTGGATATCAATAAGAATTGCCGCCATTTCCAAAGCATCGGTGCACGATGTCGTGAGTAATACTTTTTGAAATCCATATTTTTCCTCAAAAAAGGCATGGCATTTTTTTGTAAAAATACCATCACCGGAAATTTTTCCGGCATTTACAGCTTCTTCAATATACTTCAATTCATTGCCAACAATAAATGGCTTATTAAATGGTATCATATAGATTTAAATCTTGTATCCTTAATTTTAATAAAATAGGTTTCAATATACTTATAAGATAAGTGGCTTATAAGTATCGTACTCGTTACGAGTAAAAAATACAGTAATACGTTATAGATAATTATATTTTCATGAGCAGGAAGTAGTTTTGCAACAATAGGAAATATTAAAAACATGAGAAAAGAATGGTACATATAGATTCCATACGAGATTTTCCCAAGAAAAGAGAATACGCGATTTCGATATGCCAATGGATTAGAATCGTTTACACTAATAATTATTAAGGCAAGAAAAAGAAATGCTAATAATACATTTTGTATATATAGACCTAAAACAGGTACTGCCAATAAAAAAATGATGCCCAGTATACATAACAAGTATACATATTTATTGTTAGAGATCAATTCAATATGCTCCTTATAATAAAAGTATATAAACCCTCCAATAGAGCCTATGGCCATGAATTCAAAAGGAAAGATAGAGGTTACAAATTTAATGATGGGCAATATCGACTGCAAATTGAACAAAATAAACAATATAAGGATGCCGAAAAATACGCCTAATATTTTCTTTTTAGAGAAAAAATAGATCAAAAAGGGCCATATAATATAAAATTGCTCCTCTACCCCAACGGACCATGATTGAGAGCATCCAACAAGAACTGTACCTAGCTGCAAAGCGACATTAGGCAAGAATGATACATATAGCAATATTGTTGTCAAGCGGTAATTACCCTCATTAACCAATCTATTAAAATAATATGAAGTATCGGAAAATATGGCAAACGACTGATTAAGCAAGGGGATAATAACAAATGAAATCAGTAATATAATATAATATAATGGCCAAATTCTAAAAATGCGCCTCAAGTAAAAATTTTTAAACAATATGGTTCCGGTCTTAGCCTTCTCTTTCAACAATAAAAATGTGATTAAAAATCCGCTTAAAACAAAGAAAAGATATACTCCGTTTTTCCCTACATTCTCTATAAAGTAGCGGGATATTTTATAATCAAACAAACTAATGATGCCATCTTTAAACTTCAACATTTCTATATGGTGAAATAATACAGCTAATGCTGCAAAAGCCCGTAATTCATTTAGACCGTTAAAAAAGAAACCTGATTTTGAGTGAGAAGAAGCCATATTTACCTTATAAATCTTACCGGATTACCAACATATAATCCAGGTTTTACTATATTTTTTATTACCACTCCCGCAGCTCCGACCTGTGTATTACCCACAATCGAAACATTATCGATAACAGTTGTATTTATCCCTAATATATTGAGTTCCCCAATAACGACAAAACCCGCGATTGCAACTCGGGGGGATAGAAAGCTATGCTTTCCGATTTTTGTATCGTGTGCAATACAACAGCCAATATTTAAAAGCACATTTTCTTCAATTACAACATGTTTATCAATAACACAAGCCGAATACATCACAACACCCTGTTTAATTGTTGCAGAAGCATCTACCCAGCATGACGAGTGTATAAATGTTGCAAATGGTACTTTACCAGAAAACTGTTCAAATAGTACTTTGCGCATTTGAATATGCTTATAGCCTATACCAATAAGTAACTCATCAAACACTCCTGCCTCATAACTATCCTTCGCTTCTTTGATGTTGCCCAATACCATAATTCCATTTATTATGGAACCTTTGTCGTGAGTATCGTCAAAGAAACCGACAACATTATATTGCTTATCTGCAATTGCATGATAGGCGATTTGTTGCCCCAGATGCCCAGCTCCGATAATGGCCAACCTTTTCACAAGAGGTCTATTTTATTAGGTGAACTATAAATTAAATATCCTGAACGGTCGTTACTACTCTTCGCTGCGATCAAATTATCATTATTGATCACCTTCTGCACATCAAATACATTATCCTTTTCAAAATAAGGGAGGAGTTCTCTAGTATCATGTGATAAAAAGTAAACCCCAGAACAGGTTTTATTATTAATTCTGTCGGGAAGTATAAAATTACCTAATGCAACCTCAATTACCGCTTTCAGAAAATCATATTCGGTTGAGAGCTGTACTAAATGTGAGCCAATAAAGTCTCCACCCATTCGCGCGCCGATTTCGATTACATATATCTTCCCTTCAGGTGTAATCATGAGCTCTGTGTGGCCGGCACCATATTCAACATTTACTGCATTTAATACCGCTTCCGTTATGTCTTCGATTCTATCCAAAATTCCCTGTTGATGCACTGCTGGTTGATGGTGCGCCAATTCAACAAAATATGGCTCTTTTGTAACTACTTTATCAGTAATAGCCAATACTTTGTGATTGCCTTTCCAAGAAATACTCTCGACACTTACCTCTTTCCCCTCAATAAACTCCTCTACAACACATTTCTTTTGAAAAGAATATGTTATAGCTTCTTTTACTGCTTGCTCCAGCCCAATTGCATTATCCACCTTACACACCCCTAGACTCCCTGACCTATCTATGGGTTTAACAATAAGTGGAAATGAAAACATGCGAAAATCCTCTTCTTGATAAGCCTCTATTTGTAATGATTTGGGTGTTACTATACCATACTCGATAAACCTATTTTTCATTATTCCCTTATTGGTTGTCCTCAACGAAGATTCCAGGGAATTTGAAATTAAGTTCATTTTTTGTGCCACATAACAAATTGTAGGTATTGCAATATCTGTTGCTATTGTTGTAATACCATCTATACCGATTTCCTGACATTTCATCAGTATATTTTCTTTATCCAAAACAGAAATCGGATAAAAATAGTCTGATATCATTTTACAAACGGCACCATCATCCCATGCGAAACAGTGGGTTTCAATACCCATTGATTTCGCCTTTTCAACTAAAGGTAACTGCAAATAACTTGCTCCAACTATGGCTAATTTTTTCATAATAAATGACCTCTAATAATCATGTATGAATATAAAAATGCTTCTTTATGATTTTCAGATCTGAACAGCGTTTACTACAGATTACGAAAAATTATTTTGTTCAATATTGATTCTGCATATTCAAAAGAGGAATATTCCTGAACCTGTCTAACACTATTTTTAGAAAACGTAGCATAATCGTCTTTAGAGAGATCAAATATCTTATTGATTCCCAAAGCCAATTCTTTACTATTTTTCATCCTAATTTTGTATCCATTATAATCATCAATAACCATATTTGTAACAATCCCCGTATCAAATCCGACCACTGGCGTTCCACAGGCTAAAGCTTCTGACACCATCATAGGACCTGAATCCTCAATGGAAGTATTTACAAAGACATCTGCAGCTTGGTACAACTGGGAAAGTAAACGATGGTCTTTTATGTAATCTAGGTGTTGCGTTTGAAAATTAATTTCGTCAAAGACATGAGTAACCTCACGGGAAACAACTAATAAAATAATTTTTGACCTATATTCCGGCGTTAATAACAATTCCAACTCCTTTAGCGCTTCTATAAGAAAAGAAAACCCTTTTCTTCTTTCTTTAGTGGTCTGAGAGCCCGCCAAAATATAGAATTTGTCTTCATTCAGGCCGAAAACTTTTTTAGCATACTGTTTATTATTGTCATTGAATATCTTCATATCAATCAAACTGTTGATATTTTCAATATATTTTTGATTCTTATAAATTTTAGATTCTTTTGCTTGCTCTAAAGTCAATCCAGAACCTGCTAATATCTGAAAATTACCATTGGTAGCATTAAGCAACTTACGTTCAAAATTGTGTTTGGCAATTATTTTATCCTTAGGCGCTATTATAGCCGGGCATTCCTCATTACATCCATAAACATATCCTTTGCAACCCCAAGAGAAATGACATCCTCCTGTGAAATGGTTCATATCTACAGTCACATTTACCACCTGAGCATTTGCTTTTTGCGATAAATTATATAAATCTGTAGTATTCATAAATTGAATCGTCATTCCAACAAAAATGTAGTCTGGCTTAAATCCAATAGTTTTTAAGATAAGCGCAACATCTACATTTTGCACCGTTTCGTTTATACTTAGAAATCCATATTCGCTATCTGTTCTAAGTGGCTCATTTTTTTTTATTTTATTATTAATCTTTAATAAAGCTCTTTGTCCAAGCGTCAGTACCGGCTGAGGGTATTGAACAATAAAATGATCTGGCCGGGATTTATACTTTACCAGCATCTTTACATTATGACCCATATTAATAGCAATTGTTGCCAACTTATATGCCGCATCATAAGCTCCATTGATATCGCCGGTAGAAATAATCAATATATTTTTTATCATGCATTCCAAATTAAAGGCGCAACAAATATTCCATTTTCAGTATCTCCATTTATGGAGTTTTCATTACCAAGATCAATAATATCAAAGATTATGCCCCCATCAATTACATCATATAACTCTACTCCAGGATTATCAATCGCTATGGATAAAACATACCTATTGGGGATAAGTACATTTCCCTTAAGCATTATTTCCAAAGAATTGAATCCTTTATCTAATTTACGTCTGGAGATAAATAATACATTTTCGAACTGGTCTAAAACAGCAATATTGATCCTAGTTCCTTCTCCCCCTCTATCATTCAGGATATTCAAGCATATCCTAATATCTTCTAAATGAGAGAACTCTGTAGTCGGAATATTTTTTTCATTAAAAATATCGACTAGCAGTATCTGCGCTTTTTTATTGGCATCAATCTCATACTTCATTTCCTCTTTAGGTTTTGCGGTACTCGCAATATACCGATCAATCACTTTTGCAATATCTCCCTGATACGCAACGGATCCATATTGCATTAATATGCCCTTATTACATAAGGTCTTAACTGCAGCCATATTATGGCTTACGAATAGCACCGTTCTGCCTTCACCTTTTGATACATCCCCCATTTTACCCAAACACTTCTTCTGAAACTCTGCATCTCCTACCGCCAAAACTTCATCAACAATAAGTATTTCTGATTCTAAATGTGCCGCTACCGCAAAAGCCAAGCGAACATACATTCCTGAAGAATATCGTTTAACAGGGGTGTCGATATAGCGCTCTACGCCCGAGAAATCAACTATTTCATCAAATTTTCGTTTAATTTCTTTCTTGGTCATACCCAAAATGGCCCCATTTAAATAAATGTTCTCTCTACCCGTCATTTCCGGGTGGAATCCCGTACCAACTTCTAATAAGCTTGCGATTCTGTCATTTATTTTAATGGAACCTGTTGTTGGTTTGGTCACCTTACTGAGTAGTTTTAAAAGAGTACTTTTACCTGCTCCATTTCTACCAATAATGCCAACAGCATCTCCCTTTTGAATTTCAAAATTGACATCCTTAAGGGCCCATACCATATTACTTTCTCCCTTAATTGTTCGATCATTTGTTTCGCCTATCTTTGTGAAGGGATCTTCTTTCCCCCTGATTCTGGCAACCCACCTATTTAAATCTTGAGAAATAGTACCTGTACCGACTTGACCTAAACGGTACATTTTACCTACATCTTCTACTTTGATTGCTATGTTTGACATCTATTAAAATATATTTGTAGAAAAGATTATACCGTATCCATAAACGTTTTTTCCACTTTATTAAAGATTATGGCCCCTACTACTACTACTACTACCGTAAATAACGCACTATATCCCAACATTCCATAGTCAAGCACCGCGCTTTTACTGCCAAGAAATCCATATCTAAAGGTTTCAATTATAGAGGTCATCGGGTTAATCTTAAGAATCCACAAATACTTCCCGCTTACTTTTGACAAAGGTGTTATCACGGGCGTTGCATACATCATTAGTTGCACCGCAAAAGTCAAGAGGAAACTTAAGTCTCTATATTTATTTGTTAAAGCACTAATTATTAATCCTAAACCTAAGCCCATACCCGCCATTAATACAATTAACAAAGGGAATAATGCCATAGCCCAATTGGGCTCTATTGAACTATCTGAGAAATAATAATAAAGCCAAAAACAAAGAAATAATACCAATTGCACCCCCATTCTCAAGAGATTGCTTACAATAATTGACAGCGGCATAATCAGTCTTGGAAAATAGACCTTACCAAAAATACTGGCGTTATCTCTAAATACTGTTGACGTCTTGGTCAAACATTCCGAAAAATAACTCCACATCGTGATTCCCGAAAGATAGAATAGTAATGTAGGAATACCTGCAGGAGCTAATCCTGCAATATTCCCAAAGACTATCGTAAATATAATCGTGGTCATTAATGGTTGAATAAAAAACCATAAAGGACCCAAAATAGTTTGTTTAAAATTGGATACAAAGTCCCGACGCACTAATAAACTGAGTAAATCCCGGTATCTCCAGACTTCCTTTAAATGCAAATCAAATAGACTGACTTGGGGTTTAATCACTTCTGTCCATTCACTTTTATTCTCTATGCTTTTATCCATTTTACAAAAGTAAGTTATTATAGAAATTCACAAATATTATATTGACCTAATCACAAAATCATCATCTCACAATCCTTTACAGCGCACCATCAACCTTGATTGGTAAAAAAGATTTTACATCATAAATAATAGATTGGTCTTTTTTAAGATTTTCATAATTAAGATGCAGAAATTCCTGATGTGCCACCCCAAGTACAATCGCGTCATATTTTTCAATTGGTAACTCCTTATGGCTCGTCAGATTATAAGCCGATGCCACTATTTCCGAATCGGCCCAAGGATCAAAAATATCCACAACTAAACCGTAGGTTTCTAATTCATGAATGACTTCCACGATTTTAGTATTCCGGACATCCGGACAGTTTTCCTTAAACGTAATCCCTAGCATCAGTACCCTGGCTCCTTTGATGGTCAGTTCCTTTGTGATCATGCACTTTACAATCTGGGAAGCAATGTATTCTGCCATGCTTTCATTCAATCTTCTCGCGGCCAGAATCAGTCCGGGATAATAACCCACTTGTTTCGCTTTTAAGGCCAGGTAATAAGGGTCAACGCCGATACAGTGCCCACCGGCAAGGCCGGGTTTATAAGCCTGAAAATTCCACTTCGTTCCTGCTGCATCTAAAACTTCTTTTGTTGCGATACCCAGCTTGTTGCAGATTTTTGCTAATTCATTGACAAAAGCAATATTGATATCCCTTTGGGCATTCTCAATCACTTTGGCTGCTTCCGCTACCTTAATCGAGGTCGCTTTATAGGTTCCTGCTTTTATGACGGATCGATACAACTGATCGACGTATGCTGCAATTTCAGGCGTACTACCCGAAGTAATTTTCAGAATATTCTCTATGGTACGAGATTTATCACCCGGATTTACTCTTTCGGGTGAATAGCCCACAAAGAATCCACTATTGAATATTAAAGAGCTCCCTTGTTCTAACAGGGGTACACATATTTCTTCCGTCAAACCCGGATATACCGTAGATTCATAAATCACCACATCTCCCTCTTTGAGGTATTGTGCTACAGTATTACTCGCTGTGATAACCGGGGAAAGATCGGGTTGGTTATTATTATCTACCGGTGTGGGTACCGTAATAATGTATACCGTCGCATCTGCTATATCCTGTTCTTTATCAGTACAATACAATCCTTTTTCGGCATGCGTGTTATCAGCTAACAGCACTTTACCCAAATCAACGGCCTCTATCTCAAGGGTACTGTCTTTACCCTTTCTTAAGGCATCAACCCTGCTTTCGCTTATATCGAAGCCGGTAACCCTGTATTTCCCCGCCATTAAACAAGCTAAAGGCAGTCCGACATAACCCAATCCAATGATGGCGATCTTGGGATTTGCGCTTAGAAAATTTATAGTCTTTTCTGAATTTGTTTCGATACTCATTGTAAAATCGCAATAATTTATTTCACCCGGCCCTATCCTAAAAGAGGGTGCAATATATGCTACCCTCTTTTAAAATACTAACCTTTTCCCATTCGTCTTTTAAATCTGGCTAAGATTGTATTGGAATCACTTAAGGCATTAACCTTATCTTCTCCATAACCATAACCGTAGCCATAACCATAACCATAACCATAACCCTGAGAGTTGGTTACATTGGCATCATTCATAGCCACAACCAGATTGTTGAACTTTTTATGGATAACAATATCTTTAATAATATTTACTTGCTCTTTATAAGTATAATTGTAGCGTACTATATAGATGGTCGTATCAATAAAATCATTCAGGTTAAAGGCATCTGCCACTTGACCGATCGGCGACGAATCTAACAGTACATAATCAAATTCCTGCTTCAGCATACTCATCATTTGCTTCAATTTCGGGCTCAACATCAGCTCTGAAGGATTAGGCGGAATCGGACCTGCCCCCATTACATACAGATTTTTGGAGCCTTTTACGGGGTGGATGATCTCTCCTAAAGTAATCGAATCATCAATCAGGTAATTGGTAATACCATACTGTGATTTCATCCCGATACCGCTTAACATTTTAGGCCTGCGGATATCAAATTCCAGTAAAATTACTTTTTTTCCGGTTAAGGCTAAGCTGGCTCCGAGATTGGTCGTAAAAGAGGTCTTACCTTCACCGCTCATACTAGAGGTGACTAATATGATTTTATGGTCTTCGCTTTTATGTAAAAATCGAAGGTTCGTACGCACTAATCGGAATAATTCAGATACCGCATCTCTGCTGCCTTCTTTGACAATCAGCATTTGCTGGTTATCATGATGGCTGATCTCTCCAATAATGGGTACATCAACAACCGATTTTACATCATTAACGCTAGTAATTTTATTATTCAGGATTTCTTTTAGAAACACAATACCTAATGGTATTAATAATCCGAGTAAAAACCCTGCAGCATAAACTCCTTTTTTATTGGGGCTTACCGGATTCGTATTCGTTGCTGCAGCATCCACTATTTTGGAATTAGGTGCCGTAGCCGCCGCAAGAATTAAGGTTTCTTCCTGTTTCTGTAGTAAATAGCCATAAATAGCTGATTTAATTCCCTGTTCTCTTTTAATGCTCAATAACTGTCTTTCAATATTCGGAGAGGCTTTTACTTTGCTTTCAAAAGTATTGGTATTCTGATTCAGGTTATTCCGGGTGATTTCCAATCCTTTTTTTACATTATTAATATTTTCATTAATGTTTGATTTTAAACTGGTAATTTCCGCATCTAAATTTTTAACCTGAATACTCGTTGGTTCAACCGTATTTAGTAATTGCTTCCGTTGGTTTTGCAGATCATTATATTTAGCAGTTAGCCCACTTAAGGTAGGGTCGTTAATCCCCATACTTGTGGGCACAAGGTTATTTTTATCTTTAGAAGACATATAACTCTTCAAAGAATTTAATATATTGAGCTGTATATTATATTGTTCCGTTTGCTTAGCATAGTCAGTAGCCTGACCCATATAAACACTGGCATTATTGTCTTCAACCAAAGAATATTGGCTTTTATAATTGGCCACATCTCGCTCCACGTCTCCCAGTTCTGAAACCAACAGGCGTAACCTGCCATCAATAAAGGTAATTGTATTGTCATTTTCGACATTCTTATCTTTAATGACTTCAACAGAGTACACCTCCATTAGCTTATTGATGATATCGACCGATCTTTGAGGAAGGGCATCCACCATCGACAAAACTAACACATTCGTATTATCCAAAGGATTAACAGAAAGGGTTGAACTGTATTGCGAGGCAACAATGGTCGGATCGGAGAATATGATCTCATAAGTACCATTGTCTAATTTCATTTTATTATTGAGATTAAACACACCGGCTCCCGTTTTAAAAGGAACGCCAAAGGTGGCCAGGTATTTTTTCTCATTTTCAATCCAATAGAAACTCGAAACATTTTTTATTTCCAGTGTTACCGATTGGCCGTATTGCATTTTATTGTAATCACTAACCACTAAGTTAAAGGGGAATTCGGCTTTATAAAGCTCCATTTTCTTTACTTTTCCCTCTACAAAGTAGCTTACATTTAATTGTAATTCCTCGATTACACGTTGCATAATAGAGCGGCTCTTGATGTACATGATCTCACTTTGGAGATCAACACCTGATCCAGGACCCGCAGCCCCCATTATTGACGACAACTTTGCTTCCTTGTTGTCCTGTTTTACCATTAGGGTTGCCGAAGAGACATATTGCTTTGTTGCATATCGTAAATAGATAAAAGACAGTGCTAAAGCCGCGATTATGCATATCAGAAACCATGGCCAGTACCTTAGGATCTTAAAAAGCCAGTCCTTAAGATTAATATTAGGAATAACATTGCCTATCTTATTGCCTGAAGTCGTATTATCATTTATTAATGGTTCCATTCTATTAGTTTTTCAGGTATCTGATGGTTGAAAATAAGCCTAAAATAGTGGCTACGGAAGATAGGGTTAAGGACGAAATAGTAATGGCGTCCGGAATTCCTTTCGTTTGTCTTTGTTTGCGCCTAGTCGCTTCTACGATAATCACATCGTTCTGTTGCAGATAATAGAAAGGTGAGGACATGGTGACTACATCATTCATATTTAATCTGATCATTTCCCGTTTATCTCCGTTTTCTCTAATCAGCAATACATTATCTTTTCTACCGGTAGCCGTAATATCACCTGCTTTACCCAAAGCCTCTAAAATCGTCGTCTTACGCGCCGATATGTTGATGATACCCGGAGCACCCACCTCTCCCAAAACGGAAACCTGAGCATTTAATAGGCGTACATTTACAATAGGATTTTTAACCTGAGTACTGATTTTTTGTGTAATTAAATCCTGCGCTTCCTCCAATGTTTTATTAGCCAAGCTTATTTTACCGAGTACGGGAAAATTGATATCTCCGTTTTTGTCCACTTTATACCCTTCATTAAGCGCATTCTCACTTTGTGCCCCGGTCAGTACACCCGCATTGAATAAGGTATTGGATTCGGCATTAAGCGTGCTTACTTTCACAGAAAGAACATCGTCTACTTTTATCCTTTGCTCCGTTTTATTCTCAACTTGTTTTACCGTGTAAGTACTATCCGGTAAATTATTGAAATAAGTTAAGGCTTTCTTGTTCTTAGGACTACAAGAAAAAAGGCTAAAGGCAAGAAAAACAGGTATATATGATTTTAATTTCATAACAGGATTTTGCGCGAAGTTAATGTTAAAATATGATTTTATAAATTTGCAATCCTTTAAATAAAATGCCGTTAACATTTAAACAAAAACATTTAGCACTTATCAATGATAGGTCTATCAACCCAAAATCATATTATTTCATACAATAATATCTATTTTTTCTCATATTGTGCCTGATATATTTGCTCTATCATATGTACAACCTCCAGACCATCATAAACGGTTGTCGTTATAGCGGCATTATGGTTCAATACATCAATCACATTTTGTATGACAAAAGCATGGTTTGCGGCAGACCCCTTGTAAAACCCATAATCATTTCCGGGAAGGGTTGGTGGCAGCTCGGGCATTACATAATCCTTAATATGGCAATAACTCACTTTGTCCATATATTGCCCCCCGATCTTCACACTCCCCTTTTCTGCAATTATAGTTAACGAGCTCTCTAAATTCTTATCCCAAACAGCTGTTGAAAAATTAATATTTCCCGCTCCTCCTTGCACTAATTCAAATAATACATGACCACTATCTTCAAATTCTGTAAGGTTTTGATGATTGAAATCGTATAGCCTTGTATCAATATTTTTTATTTGTCCAAATACCCAATATAGGATGTCTATAAAATGAGAAAATTGGGTAAATAATGTACCTCCATCTAATTGTTTGCTACCATGCCAGCCTTCCGGAGTGTAATATCGTTCGTCTCTGTTCCAGTAGCAATTCATCTGCAGCATATGGATCTGCCCTAATTTACCTGATTCAACCAACTCTTTTAGCCATACAGAAGGCGGGGAGTAGCGATTTTGCATCACGACAAACACTTTGCGCTCTACCTTTTCTGCAAGATCAATAATTTGCTGTGCTTCCCGGGTAGACAAGGCCAAAGGTTTTTCGATCACTACATTTTTGCAATCTTCTAATACCGACAATGCCAATGTTGCATGCAAGCCATTAGGCACGGCAATATTGGCCACGTCAAAATCAATTCCGGCCTGCTTCAGTTCCTCGTAGGAATTAAAGAAAGGAGCATCGTATTGATCAATATAAAGCTCATTCCTGTCTTTAATATCCACCAGCGCCACCAATTCGGCTTCGGGATTATTCAAAATCATTGCCGCATGCCTTTTTCCGATATGCCCGCAACCGATGACTATAAATTTTATTTTATGACTCAATTCTAATTACTTCATTATTGATTAAAGAATATTGTTCCTTGCTTTCAGTACATACCGCAAGCTGGTCTTCATCAAAAACCAGACGGTGTCCGTAGGCACTGATCCAGCCTATTTGTTTTGCAGGATTTCCAACCACCAGTGCATAGGCTTTGACCGCCTTAGAGACGACTGCTCCTGCACCAATAAATGCATAAGCGCCAATATCATTGCCGCAAATAATGGTTGCATTAGCCCCTATAGAAGCTCCTTTACCTATTCTTGTTTGTAAATATTGTTCTTTACGGTTAATGGCACTTCTCGGATTGATCACATTGGTAAATACAACAGAAGGCCCCACAAAGACATCATCAGCACAGGTCACCCCTTCATATATAGATACATTGTTCTGTACTTTTACATTATTACCCAGCACAACCTTATCGCCCACAAAACAATTTTGCCCGATGTTACAACCTTCTCCTAAAACAGCAGAAGACATCAGGTGGCTAAAATGCCAAATGCGGGTGCCTTTTCCTATCGTGGCCCCCGCATCTACTACAGCTGTTTCATGTACATAATAATCGATATGTATACTCATGTATATTTTATTATTTTACCAATCGCTCCAAATATACCCCATAACCACTTTTCTTCAATGGAGCAGCAACCTCCAGCAATTGTTCTTTGGAAATAAAGCCCATCCGGTAAGCTACTTCTTCGGGACACCCCACTTTTAGACCCTGACGGTTCTCCAAAATCTGTACGAACTGACTGGCTTCCATCATGGAGTCAAAAGTTCCTGTATCTAACCAGGCGGTGCCGCGATTAAGTACGCTTACTTTTAATCGTCCTTGCTCCAGGTATATTTTGTTGATATCCGTTATCTCATACTCTCCTCTTTCAGAAGGTGCTAAGTTTTTTGCAATTTCCACTACATCATTATCGTAAAAATACAGTCCGGGAACGGCATAATTAGATTTCGGATTGGCCGGTTTCTCTTCGATGGACAAGGCATTAAAATCCTCATCGAATTCTACCACGCCATAACGCTCCGGATCATGTACCTGGTAAGCATATACCACGCCACCTTCTACTTCCGTATTACTTTGTAGCAAAGTGCCCATACCGGAGCCATAAAAGATATTATCTCCAAGTACTAAGGCGACTTTATCTGCTCCGATGAATGACTCCCCTAATACAAATGCCTGAGCCAAACCATTGGGAACTTCCTGAATCACATATTCAAAATTACAGCCCCATTGTGCGCCATCTCCTAATAATCTTTTAAATCCTGCCTGGTCTTCAGGTGTGGTAATAATCAGAATATCTTTAATCCCAGCCATCATCAATACCGATAAAGGGTAGTAGATCATAGGTTTATCATAGATGGGCATCAGTTGTTTACTAATACCTCTTGTAATGGGATACAATCTGGTTCCGGATCCACCGGCGAGTACAATACCCTTCATGATTTGATATTTAAAATATTTTTAATCTAAAAATGGTAAAATGAGGTCTTTTTCAGACAGCAACATTTTATCTTGTGGAATTTTCCAATCAATATTTAAGGCAGGGTCGTTATAGCGTATCCCTCCCTCGGCACTTTTATTATAAAAATTATCGCATTTATAGGCAAAAACAGCGGTTTCGCTTAATACAGAAAAACCGTGTGCAAACCCTCTCGGTACATATAACTGGTTATTATCTTCTGCATTCAGCTCCACAGCTACCCATTGTTTATAGGTTTCTGAATCGGGACGAAGATCGACCGCGACATCCAACACCACACCACTTATTACGCGTACCAATTTTGCCTGTGCAGCACCCCCCGTTTGTAAATGTAATCCACGAACAGTACCATATTCAGAGAAAGACTGGTTATCCTGCACAAATCGGCCCGATGCACCCGTCAATTCAGTAAATTTTTCTTCATTAAAACTTTCGAAAAAATAACCTCTCGAATCCTTGAAAACCTGTGGGGATAAGATAAAACATCCTTTAAGTTTCGTTTCCTGTGCTGTCATATCTTTAATTGTACTGATTTTCGTAATATTTCTGATAAGCACCACTGGTTACATTATTCAGCCATTCTTCGTTTTCCAAATACCAATCTACCGTTTTTTCCAAACCTTCTTCAAATTGCAAACTTGGTAACCATCCCAGCTCTTCTTTCAAAGTAGTAGCATCAATGGCATAACGTAAATCATGTCCTGCCCTGTCTGTAACAAAAGTAATCAGCGCTGCCGATGTGCCTTCTGCTCTATTCAGTTTTTTATCCATGATTTTGCATAATAAATGGATCAGATCAATATTGGTCCACTCATTATGCCCACCGATGTTATAGGTTTTACCGGTCTTCGCTTTATGAAAAATATCATCGATTGCCCTAGCATGATCTTCTACCCAAAGCCAATCTCTTACATTCTCCCCTTTACCGTATACCGGTATCGGCTTCATATTTTTTATGTTATTGATAGATAATGGAATCAGTTTTTCCGGGAAGTGATGCGATCCATAATTATTCGAACAATTGGAGATCACACAGTCCATTCCATAAGTATCATGATAAGCCCTTACAAAGTGGTCAGAACTCGCTTTAGAGGCCGAATAAGGACTATGCGGGTCGTAGGCAGTTGTTTCGGTAAACATCCCTTCTGCACCCAGCGCACCATACACCTCATCGGTAGATACATGATAGAAACGGTGTGTATCATAAGCACCTTTCCAGGCATGACGTGCCGCATTCAATAAGGTAACTGTACCCACTACATTGGTCATTACAAACTCCACAGGGTTTGCAATACTGCGGTCTACATGGCTTTCTGCTGCTAAGTGAATAACCGCATCAGGCGTATATTTTTGAAATAATGCATCGACAAAAGCGACATCACAGATATCTCCTTTTTCAAAGATATAATTCGGTGCTTTTTCGATATCGGTCAGGTTGGCTAAATTACCGGCATAGGTAAGTTTATCCAGGTTAATAATTTTATATTGAGGATAGTTATTTACAAATCTTCTTACCACATGAGAGCCAATGAATCCGGCACCTCCGGTAATGATAATCGTTTTATTTGTGGACATGGGTATAGGATTAATGGTGAGCAGGTTCATGCAGAATATCTAATAATTCCGTTGCGGACGTTTCAATTCTGTTAACCCCTCTGTTGATTAAGGCATTTAAATAATTATAGGCAACGAAAGACACCAAACCGATAATCAAACCGGCAGCGGAAGTAACCAGTTTGGTATAAATACCGCCTGCTACGCTATTGATTGAAAAGGCAGGATCATGTTGAATGTTATAGAACATAATGATCATCCCTACGATCGTTCCCAAAAAACCAAAAATAGGTGCAATACCGGCAATAGTAGACAGGATACCTACGTTTTTCTCCATCGCATATACTTCCAGTTTTCCGGAGTTTTCCATGGATTTTTCGATATGGTCAATCGGTTTGCCGATGCGGCTAATTCCTTTGGAAACAACGCGCGGAACAGCACCTTCATAGTTTTTACAAAGGGATTGTGCGCCACTTAAATTTCCTTCGGTAATTTTTTCTTTTACCCGCTGCATGAAGTCTGCAGGAGCACTCATCGCTTTTCTAATGGCTAAAAAACGTTCAAAAAATATATAAATAGAGATCAGACTACAGATTAAAAGCGGAATCATCAATACACCGCCTTCTTTTAGCAAATACCATAAGGACAATTGTTCTTGTGTGGCGGGCTTTACAAGGGGCACTGCAGCTGCTTGCACTGTATCTGCAACTACTTGTAGTAAAATTGGGCTGAAGTTCATGCTATCAATTTAAGGTCAAAGACAAAAGTAAAAAAAATGGGCAAAAATGTAAAACTTTCGCCCATACTAAATGTTATAAGAGTGTAATACTATACGATCTCTACCAATTCAATATCAAATACCAGGTCTTTACCCGCTAAAACGTGGTTGGCATCTAATACAACAGATTCCTCTTTTACTTCCGCAATAATAACCGGGAATACATTTCCTTGATTATCGCTTAAGTGCATTTGCATTCCTACCTGAGGTTCTGCATCCTGAGGAAATTCTGTTTTTGGAAATTCTACAAGGTTTTCCGGACTTGCAGGACCGTAAGCTTCCTCAACAGGAATATTTACTGTTTTTTTGTCTCCAACCTGCATATCGATCAATGCGTTATCAAATCCTTTGATCACTTGACCTTCTCCAACTACAAATTGCAGTGGTTCACGTCCTTCTGAGCTATCAAAAGTTGTGCCATCAGTTAATTTTCCATGATAATGCACTTTTACGGTATCGCCTGCTTTTACTTGTGCCATAATTTACTATTATATTGATTTTTAAAAATTGGATGCAATATATCTTTTAATTATATACTGACAAACTTAATTCCCCCGAAATATTAGTTAATTTATTGTTTTAGATGCTTAATGTACGATTTTGTAGCAATGGTGTATTTTCTTATTTCTAAAGTCTTCCGGAATCGTTTTATCGGTAATTTCTGCGATACTACTCACTTTAAGCCGGGTAAAATCAGGGGTAAAATTCCTGAAGTTATTAGAAAAATAAACCACGCCTCCCTTGGCAACATGCTGTAACAACAGGTGCAACATTGTGGCATGGTCTCTTTGCGTATCCCATGTACCCTTCATGCGTTTGCTATTGCTAAAGCTGGGCGGATCTACAATAACGAGGTCATATAATGTTTCGGGCGCTTTCTTTAAAAAGTCCATTACATCACTCTGTATAAAGTCACCCTCCTGCACTGCAAAACCATTTAGCTCGAAGTTTTCTTTAGCCCAGTTCAAATAGGTATTAGAAAGATCTACGGTGGTGACGGATTTGGCTTTTGCCGCAGCCGCATATACAGAGAATGATCCGGTATACGCAAATAAATTCAATACTTTTTTGCCTTCCGATTCCGCCTGAAACAATTGCCTTAAGGGACGATGATCTAAAAACAAACCCGTATCCAGGTAGTCGGTCAGATTGACCCAAAATTTCAGGCCACTTTCCTGTACCACGATTTTCTTGCTTGCTACCGCTACTTTTTCATATTGCTCTACCCTTCTGGAAAGGATTTTCCGCTCTTTCAGGAAAATAGATTCCCCGGGTACCGCCAATTGCTCCGCTACGGTACTGACCGCATCGATAAGCCACTGTTCATGCTCTTCTTCCGTCATTTTATAACGATGTACATATTCGGAAATATGTACACAATCTTCATAGCGGTCTACACAAAAAGGAAACTCAGGGATATCATGATCGTAAATACGAAAACAACTGATTCCCTGCCGTTTAGCCCATTTCAATAAATGCTTTTTATTTTTTTGCAATCGATTCGCAAACGCTTCCATCAATGCAACTATTTATCTAAAAACATGGTGAACGAATCGCCGCGCAAACCAATACGCATGGCTTCCAAAGGAATAACTTCATTAGGGGCAATATTTCCCAGGTTTACATTACAACCTAATAATTTAAGGAAATAGACCTGTTGCGCCTTCTGTGGTGCTTCCCACAAAATCTTTTCTGCCGGTATTTTTGTTAAAATTTCCTGCACCAAACCTTCTCTCACCTCTCCTGAACCTCTGTAAATACCAATATTTCCGGCTTCTCTAGCTTCTGCGATGACACAGGAAGAACCAGCAGTAAGCTCTGCATCCATTTGCTCGATCCATTTATATGGAGGCATTACATTAGACGCATCTTTACTTCCTACTTCAGAATATACGGTAAACCCTTCGGCTGCTAAGCGGGAGATATAAGCACACTTTTCTTCATGGGGAATGGAAATAGAGCCATCAGAAACTTCTACATATTGTACTCCGTAATCTTTAAGCGATTTGATATAATCATCCAACTGATTTCTTACCAAAAAGGCTTCAAACAAAGTACCGCCGAAGTATACAGGAATATCCTGATCACTATAAACCTTTAATTTTTCTTTCAGATTGGGAGTGACGACAGCCGTTCCAAATCCCAGTTTCACGACATCTATATGCGGTTTCGCAATAGAAAGAAAATTATGTACTTCCGGAATACTAAGGCCTTTATCCATAACCATCGTAATCCCATTTACTCTGGGTGCTGTGGTTCTTTCCGGAAGTTGGGTTAAATTAAAATTAATCATTCGTTGTTGTTTATTCGTGCAAAAATACACATCTTTTACAAAAGCATATTAAACACTAGATAGTTTTATGATTTTCCCTTCTGTATACATATATTAAAACACTACTTTTGTGCCATGTTAGATAGATCCATTGCTCCGGCGATCCATGATGCCGTAAGTTTCACATTTGAGTTACCAGCCTGTCAAAAAACCGTATGTCTGAACCAGATTCCTATATATTGGCTCCAGGCAGGCACGCAAGAAGTGGTAGAAGTCTCTTGGGTGTTTAAAGCGGGCATATGGGCAGAATCTCAAACAGCTGTCGCGCAGGCTACTGCTGCATTATTAAAAAATGGTACGGCACACAAATCGGCTTACAGGCTCAACGAAGCTATCGAATATTACGGTGCCTCCCTTAAAGTAACGGCGAATAATGATTTTTCGACGGTTACCCTGCACGCCCTCAGCAAACATTTACCCCTCTTGCTTCCGGTCATTAAAGAGATTATTGCAGAAGCAATTTTCCCCGAAGAAGAGGTGAATATATACAAACAAAATGCTTTGCAAAGATTGTCGGTAAACCTTCGCCAGTGCGACTTTGTGGCCAACAGGCATATTGATGCTTTTGTATTCGGCAGGCAACATCCCTATGGTAAGTTTACCGAACAACCAGACATAGAAGCGTTGTCTTCTTCGGTGTTGAATGATTTTCATAAAAAACATTATTCCGCAGGGAATTGTACCATTTTCGTATCCGGCAATTTTGAGGAATCCAACCTGAACCTGGTGATGGATCATTTCGGAAAAGACAGCTGGAATGATACTCAAGCGACAACTTCCATTATTGGCTATGATAAACAACCGAACGAGGTTTTAAAGCATCGCATCAATAATGATCCCAACGGGGTGCAGGGTGCCGTGCGCATGGCCCGTCCGTTTTTAATGCGTACTGACCCCATCTTTGCCGAAACATTAGTGCTGAATACGGTATTCGGAGGATATTTCGGATCCAGACTTATGGCTAATATCCGGGAGGAAAAAGGATTTACCTATGGCATTTACAGCAGCCTGATTAGTTATCAGTATGAGGGCATGATGATGATTGCCACGGAAGCCGGGAAAGATGTCTGCGAACAGACGGTAGCGGAAATACACAAGGAAATGAAACTGCTACAAGACAGCCCTATTGATGCAGAAGAACTGATGCTGGTCAAAAATTATTTATTAGGCAGTATCTTGGGCGATCTTGATGGCCCATTTTCCATCATGCAACGTTGGAAAAACCTTATCCTAAACAACCAAACGGAAGCAGATTTCCACAGAAGCATTGCTGTGTATAAAAATATTACCGCAGAACGATTACAGGAACTCGCACAGCAATACCTGAATCCGGAGGCATTTTATGAGTTGATTGTGGTGTAAGATCATGAAGGGTGATAATAATCCGGCAAGTATTCTGGGATAAAATTATTTTGGAAAAAAGGAACTCTTTTTTTGTTTTATTTAATTGATTTTATCTTATATTTGCAGCCCGTTGCCCGAGTGGCGAAATTGGTAGACGCACTGTGTTCAGGTCGCAGCGTTCGCAAGGATGTGCTGGTTCGAATCCAGTCTCGGGCACCGAAGGTGATGAGCAAATGCTCATCACCTTTATTTTTTAACTATCGACAAATCCAGTGAGGTATCCCTACCATACTTGCCCCCCTCTTAAAACAGCTATAATTGGTCTCCCAAATCGCAAATATTCCGCAACGTAATAACCATTAACGAAACAATTACGTATTTCCTTAATATATCTGTTCAAGTATTACTACACTTTCATTTAGCAGTTGTGTATTGACCTACTTTCGCCCCGAAATTCACCCAATACATAACAATCATGAAACAACGTAATTTTTTATCGGGGCTAAAAAAATCCCTGATCCTATCTGGCCTTATGGCCTTAACGATGGGATTGGCTGAAGAGGCACAAGCCCAAACAACGATCAGCGGTACTGTATTCAGAGATGATAACCGAAATACCGTAATCAACGCTGGCGAAAACTTTGCCGGTCTGCCCGTTCAACTATATATCTATCTGGTTAATCCCTCGAACCTTATTATTGACTCTGCTTATGTGGCGGCAAACGGGACTTATACTGTTGATGCGGTAAATAGTAGCGGATTTACCCTGCATCTTTCAACGTTGCAATATGCAATCAGTACCAATATTACCAGTACACCCATCGACCATACAGCACCAACCGGTTATGTAACCACCGGTGAGAATATCAGCAACTCCGGTTTCGGTGATGCCAATCCAAATGGCATTATCCAGGGCAACGTGGGTACAACACCCCTAGCAAACAGGAATTTCGGTATCGCTTGTAAACGTGCCGGTAGTAGCGAGACCTTTGATCTCTGCGCCAATGATACCTCTATATTACCCTTATCAGCTTACCAATCCCTACCCGCCGATGCCGGAGGGGCATGGACATACCAATCGGGATCAGGTTTTACGCTTAACGCTGCGGCAGGAACCGCACAGCTGACCAGCACCGCCGTCAACAGTGTTTTTCGCTACGATATAGTGGGCACAGGAGGATGTGCCAATAGTTCCAGCACACAAACATTCGTCATTCGCCCGATACCGGTTAATACCCGAAGCCTGAGCATTTGTGCCGGCGATTCTGTATGTATCGTACATCCGGACATGGGTGCTAAAACAATCAATGCCAGTGAAAAGGTTTGCTATACCTCCAGCGGTACCTATTCAGACACATTAATTGGTGCATCACAATATGCCTGTGATAGTATCGTAGTCACGACATTGACCGTAACCCCCTGTGGCAGCCTGGAGATCAGCGGAAGCCTGTTTAACGACGGTAACAGCAATACGATTATCAATGCCGGAGAAAATTTTACCACATTACCCGCACCCTTGTATGTGTACCTCGTCAACAGCAATAATATCATAGTTGATTCTTCCCGTGTAGCTGCTAACGGAAGTTATATCCTGCAGGCATCCTCTAACCAGACCTATACGGTTAAGCTTTCTACACAGCAATACCCTCTGGGTACCAAAGTACAGACCACACCAATCAATACAACACCGCCAGCAGGCTGGAGCACTACCGGCGAGAATGGCAATAATAATGCAGGCAGCGGAGATGGAACGCCAGATGGTTCCCTGACTGTAGTTATGGGCACAAGCAGTGTAAACAACAAAAATTTTGGCATTGCCACCTCCACGCCATTACCCGTTAACCTGCTTTATTTCAAAGCCGCTAAAGTTAATACAAGCGTGCAGTTGAACTGGTCGACGATAAGCGAGCGCAGCAATAAAGGTTTCAATATAGAAAGAAGCAACGACGGAAACAGCTGGAGTCCGATTGGATTTGTAAATACTAAAGCAGAAAATGGCAACAGTAATGCAAACCTCGACTACAATTTCATGGATAAGGATGTGGAAGTCGGTAAAAGTTTCTACCGGTTAAAACAACTGGATCAGAATGGCAACTTCCACTACAGCAGTGTTGTACTGATTACCTTAGACAAAGAGCATTCCGTATCTGTTTATCCAAACCCTGCTTCCGATGAACTGGTTGTAGCCGGACTTGCGGAAAGTGCTGTGATCAACATCATTAATACCCTGGGCCAGGAACTGTATACAAGGACAGTTACACCAAATGAGCCTCAGGTGCGCATGAATATTTCAGCTTTATCCAATGGGGTATACTATATCGTTGTTATCCATAAAAACAAAAAGGTAATCACACGCCAGATGTTCATCAAACAGTAATCTATACCTTTTAATAGCTCATTTTTATATCTCCAGAGAGGCTGTCCCATTCGAGACAGCCTCTCTGGCATTTTAAGTATTCCATGTTGAAATACAAGTAAAAATACTAAATTGAAATTCCGGTACTTTATACGCTTGATGTCCTTTTACGAAAGCAAAAGATACTTTAACCCCGATGAAGAATACAAAAGGGTCAAAATTGTGAGCTGATTCCATTTTGGAACTTCTTTAGTGTATGGATATTTCAGGACGAAACAAATTGCTTGACCGGCTATTTTCTCATCTTAGTTTCATACATATTGACCCATTCTTTTACGCTCATTTTTTTCATTAATTCCCCAATAAGCTTAAAGGGGATCTCATCCGGTTTTTTAAAACGGATGCAACTTTTCCCCATATCGAGCTTTTGCTTGCTGTGTTTGGGATATTCTGACTGAAACCATTCCAGCAATTCCGGATCAGCATAAATACCCATGTGGTAAAAATTAATGGAATTTTTTTGCGACGCAATACCTGCAAATGGAAGCGGCTCGCTGGGCTTGCAGTGATAGCCTGCAGGATACATGCTATGTGGTACAACATAACCCAATCCACCATAACTAATCGCTGCTTCAAAACCTTTGGGCAGGCTTTTTATAATGGTCTCATGTAGTTTATTGAAGGATGCAGACCGGTCTTCAGGAATATTGGCCAGGATTTCTGCTACTGTTTTTCCGGATGCTTTCATATATTATTGGCTTTAACGGTTTTCTTGTTTGATTGAATGGTCACCAGATCGCAGGCTTTTGTTTACAATTATGTTGCAACAATACTGCTTTAATTCTTATCTTAATCTCTTTTCCATAACCAAAATAAAATTACCATTTTTTACGAAGAAGATAAAAAGATCATCGCAAATGAACCGATTTAGACTATTTTTTTCAATCCTGTATTCCTGATCAATAATTACATCACTTTCCGAAATGTCATATTGATCCTGGCTTTCATGGTAAAGGAAGACTTCGCGATACGATGTTCCCATCTTTTCTGCAGATCGGCCTTCATTAATAATAAAGAACCATGCTCCAGCTTGATGCTGTATTTTTTGCGATGGTCTTCTTTACTACGAAAATCAAAATCCCGCTCCTGCCCGATACTAAAGGAGGCAATGTCTGTTTTTAGTCCTGGTATGGTGTCCTTATCGGCATGCCAAGCTACGGAATCATTGCCATCACGATAATAATTCAGTAATACTCCCTGGAAGTGAACACCGGTATGCTGTTCTATTCGTTGCTTCAGGTCATATAGCTCAGGCAGCCAGGACAAAGCTTCCCTTTTCCCTTCATCCCGTTTTCGTTGGTCGCCATACCAGGCAGATAGCCGTGGAGTGATCACTTCCTTTTCATACATGATCTCTTTATGCTGTTGCCAGGGCACCGTTTTCAGCAATAGTTTCAGCAAGCGATCTCCTTCTTCCCGGCTGATAAAGCCCGGTGTATAAGTTAATAGCTCTTCGGGCCAAACAAGCTGTTCTATATCATCAAATAATTTAGGTTGCATGATCATTGCTATTTAAAATTTCTGCCATCCGGGAAAATCTCTCCCTGTACGGCTTTCATACTTTTGTGATGAGTGGGCGATACAGGGTATAACAGTTTTGTGAGGTCCTGGCATCGACTTACCACTACATGTGTTACCTCGCCCTCTCTTTGCAGTTTTCCGCTTACCATTAGCAGCTTGGACTGTAAAATCACCTTCTTATATAGATCGAATGTTTTACTAAATACAACCAGATTTGCTATACCACTTTCATCTTCCAAGGTAATAAAACAAACGCCGGTAGCTGTTCCGGGGCGCTGGCGTACCAGTACCAGCCCGGCCACTTGTACGGGTGTTCCATCGGGCCAGTTATTGAGTTCAACTGTACTTAACACACAGCGTTTAAAAAGCTGTGGTCTTGCAAAACTTACGGGATGCGCTTTAAGCGATAGCGTTGTACTCTTATAATCATGTAGTACATGGTCTGTCAGGGTCATTTCAGGAAGCTCCGTTTGCCGATCTATCTCATCGATCATCAATTGCCCTTTATACAGGCCATCCGGCCTGTCCTGCAAAGCGGTTATTTCCCATAAGGCTCTACGCCGGTCATAACCCAGAGAGCGAAAGGCATCGGCATTCGCCAGGTATTCCAGTGCGGTTATAGATATACCGGCTTCGTATAAAACATGCAGATGTTGATAAGGCGCAGTGCGTCGATCGGTAAGCAATTGCATATCTTCTTCCTTCAAACCCTTTGCCTGCCGAAATCCGAGCCGGATTGCAAAATATTTTCCTTCCTGTTTTTCTAATTGATTATCCCATCGGGAATAATTAACATCGACGGGCAATACGGTTACTCCGTGTTTTTGGGCATCAATTACAATTTGAGCAGGTTGGTAAAAGCCCATTGGCATACTATTGAGCAATGCTGTAGCAAATATATCCGGGTAATAGCATTTGATCCAGGAGGAGATATACACCAATAAAGCGAAGCTGGCGGCATGGCTCTCCGGGAAACCATAACTACCGAAACCCTCTAACTGTTTAAATACCCGCTCTGCAAATGCCTGTTCATAGCCTTTGGCTTTCATACCTTCTACCAGCTTGGTACGCCAATTACTCACTTGCCCATGCGATTTAAAGGTGGCCATGCTCCTGCGTAAACCATCTGCTTCGGCAGGGGTGAAACCCGCGGCCACTATGGCGATTTCCATAGCCTGTTCCTGAAACAAGGGTACACCCAGCGTACGGCCTAGTATCTCTTCTAATTCCTTAGATGGAAAAGATACCGGTTCCTCTCCGTTACGCCTGCGCAGATAGGGATGCACCATATCTCCTTGTATTGGCCCCGGCCGCACAATAGCCACCTCTATAACCAGATCGTAAAAATTCTTTGGCCGTAGCCTGGGTAACATCGACATCTGCGCCCGGCTTTCAATCTGGAATACGCCGATGG
Organism: Taibaiella sp. KBW10; assembly: GCF_003852495.1. Lineage (GTDB taxonomy): Bacteria > Bacteroidota > Bacteroidia > Chitinophagales > Chitinophagaceae > Edaphocola. Next base: position 109,368 of record NZ_QAJI01000002.1, read on the forward strand.
TATCTGCATGCGAGATCATCTCATATACTGCAGGGTCGTCTTGCGGTACAGTAGCCAGGGTTAGATGAAGCCCGTAATGTTGTTTGGCCAGGTCGAAGGCCTTGCGGATGCAGGTAAGCATACCTAGTGCCAATACATCCACTTTTAAAAAACCTAAAGCTTCGATATCATCTTTGTTCCATTCTACATTTGTCCGGTTATCCATGCGCGCGTTCAGAACCGGACAAAGTTCCGAGAGTTTACCTTGTGTAATGACAAAGCCCCCGGTATGCTGTCCCAATTGCCGTGGAAAACCGATGTACTGCCTGGTCAGCTCAAGCACTTTTCGTAAATGCGGATCGTTAGGGTTGAATCCTTCCGTGGAGGCGGTTTCCCCTTCTTTCCATGCTTCGGTAAGTTCATATCCATACTTGGCTAATCGGTCAATACTATCGACCGACAAGCCCATTACTTTGGCCACATCACGTATGGCACCCTTCCAATGTACCTGTGTAACCGTAGCGACAATACCTGCCCGGTCGCGACCGTATTTGTTATAGATATATTGCATCACTTCCTCCCGGCGTTCGTGTTCAAAATCTACATCTATATCGGGCGGCTCATCCCGGGCATCTGACATAAACCTTGCAAAAAGCAATTTAAACTTAGCCGGATTTACAGAGGTAATGCCTAGGCAATAACAAACCACAGAATTAGCCGCTGAACCGCGGCCCTGGCAGAGTATATTCTGGCTTCGGGCAAAGCGCACAAAGTCGTATACCGTTAAAAAATAGGAAGGGTAGTTTTTCCGTTCGATAAAGTCCAGCTCAAATTGTATAGCCGCTCTTATTTTTTCTGGTATCTCTTCCCCAAATTTTTCTGTTGCTCCTTGCCAAGCCAGCATTGTCAATTCTTGCTGGGGCGTTCGCCCTTCGGTAGTCAATTCTTCAGGATACACATATTGCAGGCTATCTAAAGAGAACTGACAAGCCTCCACAATTTCCCGTGTGCGGGTGATCGCATCAGGATATTGCCGGAACAGGCGGTGCATTTCCCCATTAGGTTTTAGGTACCGCTCTGCATTTTGGTATAGCAGAAAACCTGCATTATAGATCGTTTTCTTTTCCCGCACACAGGTTAATATGTCCTGCAGCTCCCTTCTTTCTGTATGGTGATAATGTACATTATTGGTAGCGACCATGGGCATATTGAGCGCACCGGCTAATTGGGCTATACGATACAATCTTTTTTGATCAAAACCCTGGTAGTTACAGGTAGCGGCTATGTAAAGACTGTCACCCAAATGCAATTTATATTCCTCTGCCGCCTTGTAAAAATCAGCTTCAAAGTCAAATGTTTTATTGAGCCGATCAGGCGGCACCAATATAAATTTTATGTCCTCTTTATGATCATAAATATCTTGTTTGTACAATTCACATTTACCTTTCTCTGTACGTAAATTACCTAAGGTAAGCAGGGCAGACAGCCGTGCATATGCGGCTTTATTGGTAGGATACGCTAACAGGTCGGGGCCATTGGACAAAACCAGGCGGCAGGCAGGAATAATCCTAATGCTACATTTCCGCGCAGCAGCATGTGCTCTTACAATACCGGCCAAAGTATTGTGATCCGTAATAGCGATCGTCTTATAACCCAAAGCAGCGGCCTGTTCCACCAGTTCTTCGGGATGCGAACCGCCCCGCAAAAAAGTAAAATTGCTGGTCACCTCCAGTTCTGTATATAATATGTGTTCCATCCTTTATGCAAAAAATCCATGAATAAACCAATCCGGTGCATGTGCACTGTCGTAATGTCCTGAACGAAATAGCCAATAACGTTTTCCTGTAGTATCCTCTACACAATAATAATCTCTTTGCAGCCCTTTATCGATCCACCACTCCCGCTCTATGCGTTCGGGCCCATCTGCCTTTTTAATATTGTGCACGACCCCATTGTAGATAAACAACATGGGCGGATAATCCGGTATCGGCACCGAAACCTTTATCGGTTCTGGACGAGGTAGTACATATACCGGTCTGCTTAAGCCTTTCGGCCAGGGTATTGCAGGCCGCTCTGATAAGGTAGCAGCAGGCATATAAGAGCGTTCCGGCCAATGGTGCTCGGCAGGCAGGTAGCGTTGTATGGCATTTGGGCCTAAACGACCGCCGATCCGATCCAATAGTTGGGTTATCGCCCGGTTCTGCTCCATACCGGCATCCATCCACAGGCTTTCCTGCTGTACATCCAGCGGATCTGTGACCGGAGCATCCAATACAAAAAGTTCAATGCCTAAGCCGGGTGCAATGTTGGCGATCTTGTTTTCAAATAAACGGAAGAGATGCGCAGTATCTCTTGCCGCCCTATGGGTACCGATCTCTATTTGCTGTACTTTATTATCGATACGATAGCATGTAAGTACCGCTTTGCGCAAACCTTTTTTTTCCTTTACAAGACGACTACACAGCGATGCCAGCAATTGTTGTAAGCCAATCGTTATGGCTTTTGCGGTACACACCGGTTCTAGGCAATAAAGCCGTTCCTGAAAAACAGGTGCAGGGCAAACAGGTTTTATCGGTTCCGATAGCATACCCAATGCTTGGTCAATCCGGGTCAGCAACTCCTGCCCGAAACGTTTTTTCAATCCCTGTCGTGGTATAGCGAGCAGGCCGCCAATAGTTGTCAAACCTAACTGGTACAAGCGATCACTAATATTTACAGGTAACCGTAAGGCAGATACCGGTAAACATATCAGAGCATCTTTTTGCTTATCTTTTTCTATTATCGTTCCATTTTGCTCATAGCGGCTTAATGCCCAGGCAGCGCCAACAGTATCTGCGATGGCTGCATGAACATGGTATCCTCCTTTTGATAATCTTTTAATGATCTCTTTCAAATAAGATGACTCTCCACCCCAAAGATGTGTACAACCGCTAATGTCAAGTATCAATCCATCAGGAAGATCCGTAGCGGCTATCGGGGTAAACCGAAGGCACCATTCCGCTAAAATAGTTAAGAGCCTTTCCGGCAATTTAGGATCATGATCTATCGTTATAAGATCGGGATAAATGGCACGGGCATCGGCCAGGATCATACCGGGCTTAATCCCGCTGAGTACAGCTTGTGCACTTGCGGACTGGATAACCAGACGCCCCCGCTCAGGCAAGCTGGTTACAAATGACTGCTTCCTGAGTGCTGGTTTGCGCCTGGCCAACCGATCAGGAACGAGGTAGGGAAACCATATTGCTAAATACCGACTCATGCCTGTGCCACTTTAGTATAAGTATAAGCTTCTTCCCTTGTTATCGTTTCGGGTACAGGCTCCGTTATCCGGAACTGATCAGCAGTCCAGTCTACAATCCAGCTTCCGGGCCTGCCATTACGCACTTTTAAAAGGTTTACTTGCCAACGTGGGAAACCAAGACCCGGAACAGCGGTCGCTTCACTGCACAGTGATTGCACCTGCCAGCGGGCTACACAAGCCGTATGCCCCATAGTCCTAGGATTGTGCCGGTGCAAAAAGCCGGTTACCCTACTCTGCTCCACCGCCAATTGCAGTCGGCGCGAAGCCGTAAGATCCAGTTCTTGTACATCGGCGATTACGGCCGTAAGACTGCTACATTTTAACGCCTGCTCTGTTGTCCAAAGCAGGTCTTTATCTTTATCAGGATTAATGAAAATAACCTGGTCGGGCTGCAGCCCAAAGCTGAGCAGCGCCGGCGCGAAAATCCGGTGCTGCCGGCTCACCCATACACAGGGGCCTTTTTGCACGGCAATATGACTGAGCAGGGCTGCTATAAACCCTGTGGTCGCAGCGGCACGCTCCGTGTCCGGACTAATAAATTCATGGATGCATCCCGTGGGGAAGGTCTGATCAGGGAAAGCCATTTCCAGTGCCTGTAGTCCCAAATGCAATCGGGGTTCGTAAGTTGGGCGTTGTAATCCCTCAGCTGCAAGAATCTCTTTCCGCAATCGATCCATCACCTCTTTTTTTGCTGCTTCTTGTATCATGTTATTGATTATTAAGTATCTTTGTCATTAATAATGACATATTAGATGTTATCAATAATAACAATAAAATGGAAGTTTTAAAAATTTTTTTCTATAGCAATCTTCGTTTTTTAAGGGAACGCAAGCGGTTTAGCCAGGAAGATTTTGCCGCATTAATGGGTATCAAACGTACCAAATTACATGCTTTAGAATCGGGACAAACGAAAAATCCTACTGCAGAAGATTTGCTGAAATTTTCTGACCATTTTAAGATTAGTATCGATGCTTTAATGCGGATGGACCTGACGCTGCTTAACGAATCGGAAATCAGAACGCTCCAGGCGGCGAATAAAACATACCTGACCGGAAGCCAGTTAAGGGTGCTGGCCATTACCGTAGATAAGCATAATAAAGAAAATGCTGAATATGTACCCATAAAAGCCAAAGCCGGATACCGGTCCGGGTATAATAACCCGGAGTTTATCGCCAGTCTCCCTAAATTAAGTTTACCCAATCTCCCTAAACATGGTACTTACCGGATGTTTCCCACTACCGGGGATTCTATGTTACCCATACCGGAAGGTAGCGATGTGATTGCCCAATATGTGCAGGATTGGAACAGCCTGAAACCGGAAACACCTAGTATTGTCATATTAAAAGGAGAGCAAGACTTTGTGTTTAAATTAGTTACCGTACAAGAGGATGGCACACTACTCCTCAAATCGCTTAATAAAGCTTATGAACCTTATACTGTAGATAGCCATGAGGTGCTGGAAGTATGGAAATACCTCAAACACCAAACAGGCACTATCCCTGAACCGGAGACCGATATGCAAGAGATCAAAGCGATGCTGCAAGATTTAAAAAATGAACTTAAAATAAAGAACCGGAATGGATAATGATAGATGCCGTACAACGTAAGATTATTCATATTGACATGGATGCCTTCTATGCCTCTGTGGAGCAAAGGGACTTTCCGGAATATAAAGGAAAGCCGCTCATTGTAGGTGGTACTCCTGAAGGACGCGGCGGTGTAGTCGCTACCGCCAGCTATGAAGCCCGGAAGTATGGCATTCGTTCTGCTATGCCTTCCAAAACCGCGCAGCGACTCTGCCCGGATGCCATTTTTGTATTTCCAAGGTTTGATGCCTACAAAACCGCATCTAATCATATTCGTGAAATCTTTAGCCGATACACAGATATTATAGAACCCCTTTCTCTAGACGAAGCCTACCTGGATGTAACTAAAGACAAGCAGGACATCGGCTCTGCTATTGAGATTGCAACACAGATAAAAAATGCAATCAGGGATGAATTATCACTTACAGCATCGGCGGGTGTTTCGATCAATAAGTTTGTCGCTAAGATTGCTTCTGATATGAATAAACCAGATGGCTTAACTTTTATCGGTCCTTCCAGGATTGAGGTCTTTATGGAAGAGCTGCCGGTCGAGCGCTTCTTTGGCGTGGGTAAAGTAACTGCGGCTAAGATGAAATCGATGGGTTTACACAGGGGCATAGATCTTAAACGATTGTCAGAGCATGACCTGATAAAACACTTTGGAAAGCCCGGCAAATTCTATTACCAAATTGTTAGAGGTATTGATAACCGTGCCGTACACCCACATCGCGAAACAAAATCCGTGAGTGTAGAAGATACGTACCAGCATGATATTATCACAAAAGATGCGATGCTGCCGGAGCTGGAAATTTTATCGGAACGTTTAGCCAAAAGATTGCAGCGTTCAGGATTAAAAGGCAGAACCGTAACAGTGAAATTCAAGTTTCATGATTTTACTTTAATGACCCGCAGTCTTTCTGTAGCGGATGTAATGAATGATCGGGAGGGGATGATCAGCGCAGTGAATGCCATATTGGAAATGGCTCCTATAGAGGAGAAGCGAGTGCGCCTTTTAGGAGTGGGCATATCAAATTTTGATACAAGGCCTTCCGACAACAGGCAATTGAAGCTTTTTTAACCCTTAGTTGTTTTCGTAACGCATAACACTCTTATTAAGTAGTCCCGAATGAAGCTGATAGAATTATGAATAAGGTAGCCGCTGTTTTATTATTTACATGTAAGACTTTACCTATTTCCTTTATATTTATAATTACGGTTTCTATTACAATTGATAGTAAGTTGGCAGTAATGTTATGACGAACCCACGAAAATAAAATAGTGAGCCATTTTCAGACTCACTATTGACAAATTTAGACACTTGCAATAAATGGCGACTTTCTAACAAATGTGTCGGTGGACAATTGTTTAATTAGAAAATTCGCTAAATCAGTTGCACTTATTTTATCGCCAGGACAATCTTCTAAACTGACTATTATTTCACCGCTTTCGTCAGTTTGCTCAATTAAAGGAAGCCTTACCAAAGTCCAATCAACTTCACTGTTTGACAAAATATCGAATTCAGATTGTTTATTTGCTGTTGAAATTGGGAAATTTTTTCTCATCCAATCAGTTCCGAACAATGTTTTAGGACTTTTATTATCTAAAGGCGTATCAACATTTAACCCGGTAGTTACTATATACCGATGAACTTTGTGTTCATTCATTGCTTGTATAATATTGGTAGTTGCTTGACTAAAAATTGTTGGTTCACTCGCAGGAATACCCAAACCTAACGTACTAATTACCGCTTGACAACCATCTATTAAGGTGCTGATAGCATTGGCATTTGTTACATCACCTTTTACAATCTCGACAAGTGAATTATTTATTTGAAAATTATCAGGATTTCTAAGAAGCATTTTGAACTGAAAACCTTGTTTTATTAATTGTTTGACAAGATATTTCCCTGACTTACCTGTACCGCCAATCACAGCGATTTTGAATTTATTATTCATTTTTGTTCTTTATAAAATTTGAAAATAGAATTACTGTTCGTAAATTTCCAAAGGAAAAATACGAACTAACAAAAGCCATTAGACTTTTATTAAAATGAAAATCAATATTTTATAAAGAGATTTTAATACTACAAATGTAAAGAAAAAAGTAGGACATAAACAAGCGGACTCCGAAGAAAACACTACTGCTAACAAGGGTTTTGCGTCAGTCGGGCTGATTGCAAAGTTCAAGGTTCGTTATTCGATTGAACTTTTGTACAAAATTGAAGATTCGTGCTTAGATTGCCCCACCATCGCAAAGCCCCGAAACGATATACGCATACGCTTGTCTCTAACAGCTTGAAAAAACAAAAAAAATTAGCACATGAAAAACATGCTCCTGTTGCTTTTATGTTTGATCGTACTTAATCCTCAGGCAACGCCTCAAAACCATAAGCAAGCAAGACCTGCGGAAACCGTTCGGGCCTTTGTAAAATGGTACGGCACACATTGGGAAAAGTGTTCCTCTCTGGAAACGAATACCATCAATATGGGTGTTTTAGCGCTCAAAGAAAAGGAAGAAAATCCGCCCTATTCTATCAATTTCAAAGGAGTGGAAGCATATATCGGCGCACTGTCCGAAACCGGTTTCTTTTCCGAAAAATATTTCGAGACGCTCCGAAACTGGTTTAAAGATGCAGATCATAATTTTAAAGAAAATCCCCAAAACGACGGGCCACCGGAAGGCTTTCAATACGATCGTTTCTTTTTAACGCAAGAGGATTTCTTGAAGGATATAAAAAATATTGACAAAATTGCAATCAACGAAAAGCTGCTTGACCACAACACTGCCGATGTGCGTATGCATTTCCCTTATTGTAATATTACATACCATTACCTCCTTTCCAACAAAAATGGCAAATGGTATATAAACGCGATTCAAAACATCCCCTTTAATTGCAGGCTTCCCAAAAAATAGTGCTCAGATAAGCCGGATGTTTACTTATTGGATGCCATTTTCTTTTTCTGTTGCCGCGATAAAGGCCAAATCTACCGGGCTAATGTCTACTACCGCATAAATAGGTACTGAATTGATCGTCATTTCATCCAATATATTGATCAGGTCATCAGTACTGGAATTTGCTGCCGGCTTAACTATTATCGTCAATTTATCTGTTGCATCAAGGTTATCACTACCTCGAGCAATTAAATCCTGTACCATTTTCTTCTTTGCAATGATTGCATCCCTGATACCATCCAGCTCTTTAAAACCGGATACCTGTAACACTGGCGGACGTACAGGATCAGAGCCGATACCATAGTAATAATAGATACGATGATCTTTACTTAGAAGAATGGTCATTGCTGTACTTTCTTTGACAAGACTAATCGTCTTAGGCCCCATATGATCCTCTTTATACGGCATCTGAAGCTCCATCGCATTAGGTTTAGTCATGGTTGTGGTAAACATAAAGAAGGTGATCAACAAGAATCCTAAGTCCACCATTGGGGTGAGGTCTACCCGGGGAGTAGCTTTGCCCGCTTTTATTTGCATTTCAGCCATAGCTCTGTTTTTTGAGGGGACAGTAATAACGGGTATTCCTTTCCCATAGTTAATTAATATTTGAATATCGTAAATGTGCTTCATCTAAGTGCGGACAACCTAAAGTCAACATTCCTGATTGGGATTTTCTGTATCCTTCAAATAATAGACGTACATAAAAAAGCTTTTCACAATTTTTTTTAGGAAATATTATTTATGGCTTAACATGCAAAAAGAGGACATCACCCGCTCACTGCTGAGCCGATTATGCTGACTAAGCTTAAGTCCTATCTGATCGCATATTCCTAAGACACCGAAGTATGATACATAAGGGATATTTCCGATTGATAGCGATTCAAAATTGCCGTTTCTTGAAAAATATACTTGGACGAAAAATTTACTGAAAACCGGAGCAGTATCTTTTAAAATAGTGACACAGCGCACCTTATGCGTATACATACCTGTGATGATAAATAATAAACAGTATCTTGCGGCTATCGTTTAGGCTTATAGGCGCAAAAGCGATCGTAGCAAATACTATTTTTGTATATATCTACGTTATTATGGTATAAGATTTTCTAATTTAGATATATTAATGCAATGTTCAAACCTGATGTTGTTTTCTTAATCTACACAAACAACATTCTGCATGGCAATATTGGCTTTTTTTATCATTCATTGGTATACCTCTTTATTTTTCCAATCCGTTTTTCATCATCGTTACGCTGCCCATAATACGTTTACGATGACAAAGACCTGGGAACGGCTCTTTTACATAGGCTGTTTCATTACTCAGGGTTCTTCCTACATCAGTGCTTACACGTACGGACTGATGCATAGGTTACACCACGCCCATACCGACAAGCCCGAAGATCCACACTCTCCACATAATGAGCCTAATCCGTTTGCAATGATGTGGCTGACCAGGAATAGCTATTTTAATATTTATATTGGCAAAAAAGTAGTAGAGGAAAAATATAAGAAGAACTTACCCGATTGGAAAGCCTTCGACAAAATCGCACATAGTGGCTTCGCCCGGTTATTCTGGATCGGAATCTATGTATTCATTTACGCATTACTTGTCACCGCCTGGTGGCAGTGGATTTTATTGCCGGTAACCATTACAATGGGCTCTTTCCAGGGAGTGATTGTGAACTGGTGGGCACATAAATTCGGGTATGAGAACTTCGCGATGGCCAATACTTCTAAAAACATCCTTCCTATTGATCTGGTATTTTGGGGTGAGGCTTATCACAATAACCACCACAAGCATCCTACCAAACCAAACAATGCATCAAAATGGTTTGAATGGGATATGGGGTTTCAAGCGATGAGATTATTACATCTGTGCAGAATCATTAAGATCAGATAGGCTCATTTTTCAATAAGCTTTGATTAGGTATCGAAATAATACAGAAAGGGTTGTAAGCTTTAACTTACAACCCTTTCTATTTCTATTATGTTGATTGGTTTTCGTACCCGGCACAGAACCTTCATAACACTACCCGCTCATGGGCATTAATGGCAGATTAATACAACAGCATTCAAAAGTGGAACGAACGTATAAAATACACATCCCTTATGCGGAGTCCTTTGGGCTTACTCGTCTTTATCAGCAAGCTGGTCTCCCATATTTTTCAAAAGGATTAATCTTTGCCGGGCTACTTGGAAAGCCCACTGAACTTGTGTAATAGCATGTTCCCGTCCAAGTCCGTAATTCGGTCCATTTACATGATACACTTGATCCAGGAAGGTCATTTCACTGGCAAAATATAATTTCCAATTGTCCTGGCTTCTTTTGAATAGCTCCTTATCTCTCGGGTTTTTCAGTTTTTTGTAGATCTTCTTGTAGCTTACCGTAATAAGCGTGTCCAGTTTTAGGAGTGCCAAATGGTACGTGTTCCGGTCTCCAATGGTCGTCCCATGTTCATGCTCCGGGTTATCTTGTATTGCTTTTAAAAATGTGTCTATGGCCAAAGCAAAGGTAGTGTCGCCATAGACATCTGAAGCGGTGGCATTATAGCTATAAAAATAGTTTTCAAAAAATGGGATAACCGGTTTTGCCCCTGGGGCTACACTCCCCCTTGAACGTAACTTAACCGTTTCAAGCGCTTTTTGTCCATTCGACGCCGAAAAAGAAAATAATAGGATAATCAGTACAATGTATTTCATAATAATATGGCAGCATTTATTTATAAACACAACATACTAAAAACGATTTTAATAATCCCAAAATAGCTTATTTATTTTCCCCATATAGCTATAAATAAACAATTTAAACAATAAATAATTTTACATATCATTTATTATAACCCTTTTTTGGACAATGATTATTATAAGAATTGTCCAATGGAATTTAGTACTGTATCCGTTGATTTCCGTAGGGTTAAGGCAATCAATTTTCGGGCTTTGCTTTACCTGTACGGCTCACATCTCCTCAATTAGAAAGTCATCCCCGATAAAATATAATTTTTTGCTACTTTTACGCCATGCACGAACAAGCTAACAATCCTTTACATGGAGTAAGATTAGATACAATTATCGAATATCTTCTGGATTATTATGGAGGCTGGGAAGGACTAGGCAGCCGCATACGCATAAATTGCTTTAATGAAAATCCTAGTATTAAGTCTTCCCTTACCTTTTTAAGAAAAACACCCTGGGCACGCGAAAAAGTCGAGGCCCTGTACCTGAAAATAAAAAGGAAGCAACAGTAATACTCCTCGTAAAGACCCGGATTGCTCAAGGCATACTGAGCGATCCGAAGTATATGATTTTGTCTGTTGACCGCAAGAAAATATAAGCCTGAATATTCATAAAATAAGCAAAATGTCCAACGAAGACAAAGCCATTAAGGCCACCTATTTTAGTATCATTGGAAATACCGGCTTATCTATATTAAAATGGCTGGCTGGCTTTTTTGGCAATTCATATGCTTTGATTGCCGATGCCATAGAATCTACGGTAGATATCCTTTCTTCTTTCCTGGTACTCCTCGGGCTCAAATATGCCAAGAGACCGGCAGATGAGAATCACCCTTATGGCCACGGACGGGTAGAACCGCTGATCACCTTTATTGTTGTCGGTTTTTTGATTATTTCTGCCACCATAATCGCTTACGAAAGTGTTCAGAATATTGGCACACCTCACGAACTCCCCAAACCCTGGACTTTGTTTGTGTTAGCCGGAATCATTATCTGGAAAGAACTTTCGTTCCGGATTGTGATGAAAAAAAGTAAGGAAACGGGAAGTTCCTCTTTAAAAGCCGATGCTTGGCACCACCGGAGCGATGCCATTACTTCGGTAGCCGCATTTATCGGCATCTCTATTGCCTTGATTTTGGGGAAAGGATATGAAAGTGCAGATGATTTTGCGGCGCTCTTTGCCTCGGCCTTTATCCTATATAATTGTTATCACATATTCAGACCGGCATTGGGCGAAATTATGGATGAGAATGTATATGGTGACTTAATTGAGGAAATCAAACAAAAATCGTTAACCGTGGCCGGTATTATCGGCACAGAGAAGTGCTTTATCCGGAAATCCGGCACAAAATACCATGTAGATTTACACGCTATTGTGGACAGTACTATTTCTGTAAAAGAAGGCCATATGCTGGCTCATCAGCTTAAAGATTCCTTGCAACAACAAATGCCGCAACTGGGACATATTTTAATCCATATAGAACCCAGTCAGGATTAAGAAGGGTTCGTAGAACGGATATTGTTCCCCGTTTTTTATAGGAATAATTTATCTCAAAAAATATCACTTATTTATCGGGCAGCACGCAACATAGTGCTGCCCGATTTTATATGCAAGGATGCGGAATAAAACGAAGCATCATATATTCCATTATTTTACAAACAGGGGAAATTTTAGTGAATAAGTTGCCTGTAATGTTTTATTTTCGGGTTACAGCACAAAAGGCATTCCCTTTCGCCAGGGATAAAAAGCGATGCTGTATCCTTTTTGACTAATAAGCATACCGATTGTTCACTACATACCCAATAAAAATTGAGATACGCATTTTACAAACAGCTTGATATGATGGATTGTGGGGCTACTTGCTTGAGAATAGTAGCGAAACAATATGGCAAAGAATATAGTATTGTAAAACTGAGAAGGATCTGCGAGACCACCAAACAAGGCGTAAGTATGCAGTCTATTACCAATGCGGCAAAACAAATAGGATTTAGCACCTTAGGCGTAAAGGTCAGTCTGCAGGAGCTGAAACAAGCACCATTGCCCTGTATCCTTCATTGGGAGAATAGTCATTTCGTAGTACTCCACAAAATCGCTACGAAACAATCGGGGCATAAAACTACTTATACGATCGCCAATCCGGCATCGGAGGGTCTCATGAATATAGATGAAGACACGTTTAAGGAGCTTTGGCAAGGCGAGTATAGCGATAAAGGCGTTGCTATATTATTAGAAAAAGAAGAAAATTTTGATGCGATACATCAGGAGGCCGACACATCGGACACGCAAAACAGAAAAGTGAACTGGCACATGCTATGGGCATACCTGATGCAGCACAAAGGATATTTTATCCAGGTCATATTCGGCCTGTTGGTCGCCAGCCTTTTTCAACTACTGATCCCTTTTCTGACCGAAGCGATCGTAGACAAAGGGGTACATCTTAAAGATGTCAACTTCGTATATCTTATTTTGATCGCGCAGCTGATGCTGCTCTTAGCCCGTACACTAATCGACTTTTCCAGACAAGCTTTATTATTGTATATCAGTACTGCTGTTAACCTTTCCCTGTTAACCGATTTCTGGAAAAAACTTATGCACCTGCCCATTGCCTATTTCGATACCAAACAGACCGGCGATATCATACAACGTATAGGCGATCAGCACCGGATAGAGCGTTTTTTAACGGGAGGCAGTGTAAACATCTTATTTTCTATTATTAACCTGATTGTGTACTCTGTTGTGATGCTGCTGTACAGTATCCCCGTATTCATCATATTTGCCATTGGCAGCATTTTATATCTTTTATGGGTATCGCTCTTCCTGAAAAAGAGAAGGCAATTGAACTATATGCAGTTTGCAGTTGCAGCTAAGGAAAACAGTGCTACACTGGAATTGGTGCATGGCATGCAAGAGATCAAAATGCATAATGCAGAAAAGCATTTCCGGACCAGCTGGGAAGAGTTGCAGCGGTCCCTATTTACAATCAGTTTCAAGAACCTTTCCCTTAGTCAGGTACAACAGGTAGGCGCTTTATTTATCAATGAAGGAAAAAATCTACTGGTAACAGGCCTCGTAGCGGCCGCAGTTATCAAAGGGGAACTCACCTTAGGCGCGATGCTGGCCATACAATATATTTTGGGCGCACTAAACAATCCGATACAGCAATTCACCGGCTTTATACAAGAATTTCAGGATGCCAAAATATCTCTTGAAAGGCTTAACGAAATACATGAAGAAAAAGCAGAGCCTTTGCTAACCGACCGTACTGATGTCGCTCATCCAAAACAACATTTAAGTATCTCTGTACATAACCTGGCATTCGGCTACCTCTCCGGCGAAGAAAACCGCGTGCTGAACAATATTGATCTGGAGATTCCTGCCGGAAAAGTAACGGCAATCGTTGGCATGAGCGGTAGCGGTAAAACAACCCTATTGAAGATTTTGCAGCAGTTTTATGATCACAGCTACACAGGATCGATAACGGTACGGGAAGAGACAGCAATGCAAACTACATCTGGCCCGGAGGCCACGGAACTAAGATCTATTGTTCCTGCTTACTGGCGGCAGCAAGTAGGTAGCGTAATGCAGGATGGACATATCTTTAACCTCCCGATAAGGGATAATATTGCGCTGGGTATGGATAAGGTTGATATGCAGCAACTGGAGTATGCGGTACATATTGCTAACCTGAAATCGTTTATAGACAACCTGCCGCTTGGTTATGACACAAAGATTGGTATGGAGGGTAACGGAATCAGTCAGGGACAAAAGCAAAGAATACTTATTGCCAGGGCTGTATATAAAAATCCGGAAATACTTCTTTTTGACGAAGCCACAAATGCACTTGATGCAAACAATGAAAAAGTGATACTGGAAAATTTAGAAAGCTTTTTTAAAGGCAAAACCGTAGTGGTGGTGGCGCACCGCCTGAGTACCGTAAAGAATGCAGATAAAATCGTCGTACTCGAAAAAGGCCGTATTGTAGAAGAAGGCAATCATGAAGTGCTTACGGCACTTAAAGGTAAATATTATCAGTTGGTCAAAAACCAACTTGAATTGGGGACTTAATAATACGATTAAAAATGAAACCTAATTTTTTAGCCCGGTATGGACTACTGATTGCCCTGGCCTTTTTGCTGCTGGTATGCAGCCTGGCCTTTTGTATACCTTATCCAATGTCGATAAAGGGTAAGGCGATAGAAAGCCAATCTCACCCAAATCAGAATACCTATACTTTGATCGTACGGATACCAGGGCGTACAGATACACATCTTTTGCAAAAGGAGGCCTTAGGGCTTACCCTACCGGGGCAGAAAGCCCCCACCTATCCCGTAGAACAAGTGATTGTGCACAATGTAATCTCTTCCAAAGATTCCGGCGAATTTATGACCGTCGAGTTAAGGATAAATACAAACAATAATAAGCCTCCTTTAGCTTTGGCCGACGGAATAAATACACCAATAGTGTTATTAAGCGACCTTAGTTTAGCAGAACATTTTTTCAAAAAACTGACCGAAAAAACAAAGCAATAAGAGGCTATCAGGTGCAGTGGTGGCGCTTTATTATGGCCGCTTAAAGTATCCGGCGTGATAAGCCTTATCTTCTTCAGAAACCCGGCCGGCAAGAATATCTTGCACTAGGGTTTCGGGTATCATAACCATATCTATTCTATCTATATATTGTATCAGGTAAAAACTATTTACCTTACGGATCTTATCGGCCTCAATAACATGTCCGGGTTCATTTTGGATTACTTCATCTATCAAATCCCTCAGTTCATAGTTTGCATACAAGAGTCTTGTTTTTTCGTCAAGTACCGGATGGTAAATCGCCACATTTTGCTCCGTACTTTCAAACACATCAAAACGAATGCTGTTGTAGGTCATTTCAAAATTAAGCACATCATGCAAATGGGGTAAATGATCCAATTTGCCTTCTTTAACTTTCTGCAATAAGAAACTCGCGAAGAGCAATACCTCATCTCTAAATTGAAAATTGGTTTTTATATAATCATCCCAAAATGCACGTGTATGTTGCTTAATCTCTTTACTCAACATTTTGCAACTGTAGGGCATCAGGTCAAATAAAGGTGTAAACCGGTTGATCTGATACAACATACAATTGGTCACCATCCCCCTTTGGTTTAGAATGTCAAGAAGCCGCTCCTGTTCAATATCAGTAAGCGCATACCTTTCATTCATTAATTCGGGTGTTTTCTTTATGGCCCTGCACAAGGCAGGATCTGCAACCAAATCAGCAAAGGCCTGCTGAAAATCTACTAAAGGCATACTATCTCTTTATATTTTGAACAAATGCTTCTCGCCATTTCCAACTGCTCATAAATACCTTCATTGCCCATCGTTTCAAAGTAGGATTCATGGAACTCAAACGTCACACCTCTGAGATTGGGACATTTAGGTACGACATAGTCCAGCAGTTCCCATACCTCATCATTGCACCTACCCGAATGGGAATCCAAATACATTTCTCCGACCACATTACCCCCGGCAATATGCATCTCTTCTACTGTACTTAAATCAATGCTGTCCACAAAGGCCTTACGGTCAAATTTAAAATTGGTGGCATTGGCATGCACATTATGCAGATCCAGCAAGATGCCACAACCGCTTTTTTCCGTTAGCTTTTTAAGAAAAGCGCCCTCTGCATATTGCTCCTTCTTAATCTCGACAAAATAAACATTGTTTTCCATCAGAAAAGGCGTCTGGATCGTTTGTTTGATTTGTTTGATTTTGCTGGAGAGCATATCGATTACCTCATCATCAAAAGGTAGCGGGAGCGACAAACAGGTACTGTATTCGGTCACTTCATCATCATGTACTTTAGAATACGACAAATGATCGCTATTCCATGCAAAATTATACGTCTCCTGCAGCTTCATTACATTCTCCAGATATTCATTGTCGAAATAACCCGCCGTACCCAGGGAGAAACCCACATGATGGGCTACCAAGGGCCATTGTTCTCCCAGTTTGTGGATCTTTGAGGCATACCCGGGAGACATGGTAAACCGGTCCTTTTGACCAACCCCATTATCGGTAAACCAGATATCCGGTATGATTTCTATGTAGTTTATGGAGTCGGGGTATAGGTTAAAATAGGTCTCTAATGAGGGATTATACAAAATCCCAACACCCAAAAATTGATTCATACTGTGTGCTGCATTACAGGTTAGAAATTAAAATAGACACAACAAAAGCCATAAGCCTGCTGTGTCTATCTTATAAAGAAGTTTGCGTTAGATTACCTCTGTAAAGGTATCTACATAATCGGTAATTTTGCCTCCTGTGAAACCCGATCTGCAGGCTGGGCAAGTCGGAGCAGGAAACCCTGATCTGCAAGCCGGACAAGTTGGATCTACCGGTGGTTTTTGTCCATCGGTACCATCTCCACCAATAATTGATTTTGTTTCAATGCTCGTTAATTCTGAAGACTTGAAAGCGTCCATTTTTTTTTGACTTTCCATGGCAGATATTTTTTTAATTTACTCCTACTCTTTAAGCTTTTCGGATTCCGCTATATTTATTCCGAAGATAGTGTTTTTTATAAAAAATAAAAAAAATAATACGCATTTATGTGTAGATACTCTTTTGAGAATTAATAACCCATCTCGGCTCATAAGCACAATAAAAGTCGAAAAATAAAAATTATTTGCAAATTGTTGTCATGTATATTATATTTGCGACAACAATAAATTTAAAATAATGAAACAATTGACATTTGCATCACTACAAGTGAAAGATCTGGAGGCCTCAAAAGACTTCTATGAAAAAAAATTGGGATTTGAAATTAGCGACACTAATCCTCAAGCCTGCGTTTTTAAGTACGAGCAAGGACAAGCAAGTTTTGCTATTCGTACACCTCTTGAACCTATCGAGGGAAGAGAGCTGGGTATTGGCGTGGCTATTTGGTTTGCCGTTAATGAAAAAGTAAATGAACTAAGTGAAAAATTCATTGCTAATGGCGTTACGACAGTAGGCCCGATTATAGAAACCCCTTTTGGCAGAGCGTTCCATGTAAAAGACTTAGACGGATATAAACTTACTTTTTTGGAGACAAATTAAAGTACCTTTTTATAAAAGAACGCCTGAATACAGGTAAACGGAAGCCGGCTAACAAACTGTTCAGGTACAATAAGCAAACACAAATCTCATCCCAAATACTTTGACATAATTATGCCTAAAGAAATTGAATATCATTTTAAAAGTCCAAACGATAGCCCTGGTTATTTGCTAGGACAATTGACTATGTTATGGCAGCGTAAACAAAAAAAAGTATTAGACCCTTTGGATCTGACACAAACACAGTTTGTATTACTGGCCGCCTTAGGGTGGCTTTCAAAGAAAAATACATCTGTAACCCAAACGGACATTGCCAATCAAAGTAATGCGGACAGAATGATGGTGTCAAAAGTGTTGCGAACATTAGCAGATAAAGGCTTCATTACACGACAAGAACACGAAATCGACACCAGAGCAAAAACAATTAGACTCACGGCCCATGGCGAAGCCGTTTTACAAAAAGCCCTCATCGAAGTCGAAAATGTTGATTTAGATTTTTTTGCTCCATTGAACGACAAACTTTCTTCCTTCAATAAAAATATGGTACACCTTATTGACAAGAATAGTGATTAAAGCACTGCCATTAATACAAAGCGAGGCAGAACTGCCCAAATCAGGAAAAAGTACAAAATGCCTTTTCTGTTTTGAATAGCAAAAGCATTAGAAATTAATTTGCAATTAACATAGCTGGTATAAAATAACCGATACAAAAAGCCCCACTCAAAAGAGCGGGGCTTTACTGTTTCTTGTAGGGAAGACAGGGTTCGAACCTGCGACCCCCTGGTCCCAAACCAGGTGCGCTACCGGACTGCGCTACTTCCCTATCAATATTATTCCGAGTGCAAAGTAAGGTATTTAATCCATTGAACCCAATACCTTATTTTTTGTAGCGGAGACGGGAGTTGAACCCGTGACCTCAGGGTTATGAATCCTGCGCTCTAACCATCTGAGCTACCCCGCCAATTGGGATGCAAAAGTAATAAGTTTTTTTATTTTACCAAAAAAACAATGAAATAATTTTACGATAGCATGCTCACCGCTTTCTGCAAGCCGGATATTAAGGCATCAATCTCCCCTTTTGTATTGTAAAAAGACAAGGAAGCGCGGATTGTTCCCGGTATCCCGAATTTATCCATAATGGGTTGACAACAATGATGACCCGTACGCACTGCAATACCTTGCTTATCCAAAAGCTCCCCTACATCAAAAGGATGCAGGTCGCCGATTAAAAAGGAAATCGTAGCGGATTTTTCCGGAGCCTCCCCGATAAAACGCAGACCGGGTATCGCAGCCAGTTGTGTTTGAGCATAAACCAATAGCTCATGCTCATAAGCCGCAATCGCCGTTAATCCTATATCCTGAACATAGTTCAAAGCGGCATGCAGACCAATGGCACCGGCAATATTGGGCGTACCGGCTTCAAAGCGGAACGGAAGATCGGTATAAGTCGTACCGGAAAATTGCACGGACTTAATCATAGAACCACCACCCTGGTAAGGAGGCATTTCCTGCAACCATTTTTCTTTACCATATAACACACCGATACCGGTTGGTCCGTATATTTTATGGCCGGAAAACACAAGAAAATCAATATCCAATGCCTGTACATCGATCGGTAAATGTTGTATGGCTTGTGCAGCATCTACCAGCACAGGAACATCATGTTGGTGCGCTTTCGCAACAATATCAGCAATAGGATTTACGGTACCCAAGGTATTACTCACCCAGGTCACCGCAAGCATTTTGGTTTTATCCGTAATTAGGGTATCCAAATCGGCCAGGTCTAAAACCCCTTTTTCATTCATGCGCCATACCTTCAAGGTCGCTCCCCTGTCTTCACAAGCCATTTGCCAGGGTACAATATTGGAATGATGTTCCATTTCTGAAACAATAATTTCATCGCCCGGACGGACATACTTTTTGGCAAAGGAATAAGCGACCAGATTGATGCTGTCTGTAGTGCCTTTGGTAAAAATTATTTCATATTCATGTGCGGCATGAATAAAAGCCTGCACTCCCCTGCGGGCAGCTTCTTCAGCATCGGTTGCTTTTTGGCTTAAGAAGTGCACCCCGCGGTGTACATTACTGTTATAAGTGGCATAATACTGCGTCAGGGCATCAATCACAGCCTGAGGCTTTTGTGTCGTGGCACCATTATCTAAATAGACCAAAGGTTTCCCATAAACTTTTTCGGTTAATATGGGGAAATCCTGTCTTACTTTTTCTATATTGAATTGTTGCATTGCTTTCTAAAAATACGGAACAAAGGTAGGTATTATGTAAAGGATAAAAACAAGTTTTGCGTTATAGCAATGGTAAATGTGGGCTCCTGCCGTATAAAAAGAAGATGGAGACCGCTTAGCGTGCCTCCATCTTCTTTTTATACGAATTATTTAGTGCTGCGTTCCGGAATCAGGCTCCGGGACAACAGGAGCTTCTTCCTGCTGATCATGCGAACCGTATTTTACAAACATATTGAGGTAAATCACCCTGGAATAGCGCATTAACAAGGGCTGGAATATCAATACAATCCCAACATTGATCCCAATAAACCAAAACAAACTATTATCCTTAAAACTAATCCCGAAGAAAATAAGGTACCAGATCAGGTTAAACACCGTAAGCGCAATAGACAGACCATAACTCACATAGCCCGTTCCATAATAAAATCCCGGTTCTATTTCCATCTTTTGCCCGCATTCGGTACATCTTTCAGGCATATCCATCATTTTCTTAAGTGGAAAAATGGAAGGATTGGTATACATTTTACCCTTTCGGCAATTGGGACATTTCATACCGATAATACTGCCTAACAAAGAAGGAACTTGAGCCATTGCTACTATTTTATTTAGATTTGCAAAGTTATCAATTTTTACCCTCAATAAATGTAATTAAAAGTGGCAGAAGACTTCATTCCTTTTTCAGGTAGTAAACAAGAACAGTACGAATATGTATTGGCACAGGCAGAAGCCTTGCTGGCACAAGAGACCAATACCATAGCAAATATGGCTAATATTTGTGCGATCTTAAAAGAGCAGTTTAATTGGTTTTGGATTGGCTTTTATTCGGTAGACCAAACTAATAACACTTTAGTACTGGGACCTTTTCAGGGACCAATTGCCTGTACCCGGATTCCACATGGAAAAGGGGTTTGCGGTACGGCATGGGCCAAAGCCGAAACAATCATTGTAAAGGACGTACACCAATTCGAAGGACATATTGCCTGCAGTAGCCTGTCACAGTCAGAAATTGTGGTTCCTTTAAAGAAGGATGATACGGTATGGGCCGTATTGGATATCGACAGCGAAACCCTGGCCACTTTTGACCTGATCGATCAGGAATACCTGGAACGGATCGTGGGCCTGCTATAAGCAAACCTTACATCGCCGGCAGATAATGCCGGCGCTCATTTACAGGGCTTTTAGTTCGGTACCTTTCAGTATATATTGCAGGGCGACAGAAAGATGCAGTAACACGATCTTCGCATTGGCATTACGCTCTAAATGATAAATGGCTTTACTCATTTCCTCATCCATACGGCGTACGGTTTCTGCGCTAAAATTGCGGGTACTTAACCTTTGTACAAACTGCAATTCATCTTGCGGCAAGGGTGCCTGATAATTGGGGATAAACTGTATGCGCATTGCCTGCGACAGCAATTGCTGGGCAAACATTAAGAAGTTTTTTTGCTGCACCTTACTCGTTTTATCCATTTGCTCTACCCACTTCCCGATCAATAAACCGTTATAGGTAAATACACCGTTGAACCATTGCTTCAGCGTTTCTAAAAGATCGCTTTCATTTTGGTGTAAAGCAGTTAGGGCATGAGATACATTGCCCTCTGCAATCTGGGCAACCTGCGCCGCTTCCCGGTCCGATACCTTATAATTGATTGTCAGAATAGACTGTACCGCCTCAATACTTAAAGGCTGCAGACGAATCTGCTGTGTACGGGACAGAATGGTATCCAGCACCGCATCGGTACTTTCCGCAACCAGTAAGAATACGGTATTATCGGGTGGCTCCTCTATCAACTTTAATAGAATATTACCTTCCTTGCCTAAATATTCGGGTCGCCAAATAATCTGAATTTTATAAGCACCTTCGGAGGCTTTCAGACCCAGAGTCTCAATCATTTGCCGGCATTCTTCCGCAGAAATATTACCTTTCTGATTGCTGGTAGCGCCTACAAATTGCAACCAGTCAAATACGCTTCCATAGGGATGCTCCTGAACAAACTTTCGAAAATCGGCCAGGTTATTTTTACTCATGGCCTTTTCTCCGGGCTTCATTGGCACAGAGGGAAAGGTAAGGTGCAAATCGGGGTGTACCAGGTTTTTCGTTTTGAGACAAGCCGCACATATACCACAAATAGTACCATCTGCATGTTTTTGCTCGCACAATAAATAGCGTGCAAAGGCCAATGCCAATGCTAAGCCGCCGGAACCTTCTTTACCCAGTATAAGAATGGCATGTGGCAGATGCTCCGATTGATGGTAATTCAATAAGCCTTGCTTTGCTTTGTCCTGACCGTATATAGTACTCCATTGCATCATGCAAATATACAGGGAGTATTTTGCAAATGTCGCAGGCAACAGGGTAAATTCCCGAAAGGCTTAGCACTACCCTGCAGCTATTGTGGCTTATGCCTGATCCTAAAGCCTTATCTTTGCCCCTGAAAAAGGGTCGATAAAAAATATTTTGATATTATAAAAAATGCAATTACCTTTGCAGTCCCATAAAAAAGACTGAAATCTTTTTACAGGTAAACTATTCATAAAAAAGTAAAAATTATAATATGAAACGTACTTTCCAACCATCTCGTCGTCGCCGTAAAAATGTGCATGGTTTCCGTAAGCGTATGGAGACTGCCAATGGCCGCAAAGTATTAGCTGCACGTCGTAAAAAAGGTCGTAAAAAATTATCTGTTTCTGACGAAAGCCGTTTGAAATAAGCTAGTTCTACTGCAATTAATGGAAAGCTCTGATCAAATGCGCTTTACCTTACCTGCAACAGAACGTTTAAAATTACGTAAACAAATTGAAACGCTTTTCCGGCAAGGAGAGGCGTTTTCTGTTTTTCCTGTCCGGGTAATGTACACCACCAGTCCACGCGACAAAGATGCCAGTCTTTATCGCGCCGGTTTTAGTGTGCCCAAAAAGAAAATGAAACTTGCCGTACAGCGTAACCGCATCAAACGCCTGATACGGGAAGCCTGGCGCCTGCAAAAGCACCTGCTGCAATCCCTGTTGGAGAATAAAGAAATACAATTGCATGTTTTCTTTATCTTTACCGGCAAGGAGATCCCCGATTTTCCGACCACACAAAAATGTATGAAGAAGGCCATAGCGCTCCTGCAAACTAAATTATCGCCACAAGATGTCCCTACTAGCTAAATTGATGATGGTTGTAATCAGGGTGTATCAAAAAATGATCTCTCCCTGGCTGGGTGCCAATTGCCGGTATACCCCAACCTGCTCTCAATATGGATTAGAAGCCATAAAAAAATATGGTGCCTTTAAAGGCGGATGGATGGCCATGAAAAGAATCGGCCGCTGTCATCCCTGGGGCGGTAGTGGTTATGATCCGGTAAAATAATCATCCCACATACCGAAAAGAGCCTATCTTCCTTTCGTATCCCAGGATACTAAATCCTTTATAGGCAACGTTTACAGGCCCTTATCGCTTAATTCACCTCATAACTTAACGGTTTATTTCAATAAAAAACATCCTACATTTGCAAGGATGAATGAACTGTCATTTTCCCTGATACTCTTATTCGGCGCGATTTTCGCCGGCTTTATAGGTGCCCTTACCGGTTTAGGAGGGGGTATCGTTATTGTTCCCCTGCTTACTTTAGGACTGGGTGTACCCATGAAATATGCAGTAGCGGCCTCCCTCATTTCCGTGATTGGAACCTCGAGTGGTGCAGCCTCTGCTTTTGTAAAAGAAGGGATTACCAATATGCGCATCGGTATGTTTTTGGAAATCGCCACCACCTTGGGTGCTATATTGGGTGCCGTGATCGTGATTATGATAGATTTGCCGGTAGATGTTATCGGGATGATCTTTGGGGCGGTATTAATCATTACAGCCGTATTAAGTGCTCAGAAAAAACCAGACCACCGGGAGCCTTTTGTACCCGGCTCTTATGCCGATAAGCTCCAATTACATGGCACGTTCCCCTATGAGGGTAAAGAAGTGGCCTATAGTTCCAAAAATGTATTCGGAGGATTTTCCATTATGGCACTGGCCGGCTTCTTATCAGGGCTTTTAGGTGTCGGTGGGGGCGTATTCAAAGTATTGGCTATGGATAATGTGATGCGGCTGCCGTTCAAAGTATCTACCACAACCAGCAATTTTATGATTGGGGTAACAGCCGCAGCAAGTAGTATTATTTACTTCGCGGGCGGTTATGTAGTACCTTCTATTGCGGCACCGGTAGTAATCGGCGTTATCGTAGGCTCTTTAGCCGGCTCCAAACTGTTAATCCATATCAATGTACAACTGCTTAAACGGATTTTCTCCATAGTCGTTGCCATACTGGCCGTATATATGATCTATAATGGATACGCAGGCAATTTCAGCCATAAAACACATTAATTCAACGCTTTTTAAAGAAATTTATGTCACAATTTAGCAAAAGAGATGTGCAACTGCTGGTCGGCAATACCCTTCGTATTGGCGTCTGGGTGTCTATGGGCATCACCCTGATCGGGATTATTTTGTTTTTATTTCAAAACAGCACAAAGAATTTTGATACGGGCATGCTGGTTGCAGCGCCCCTTAAATTTTCCTTTTCGGAATTAGTACAGGGTATCCTTCATGGAGAGGCGCTCAGCATTATACAATTAGGGGTACTCGTTTTATTGATCACCCCTATATTAAGAATTGTTTTTGCCTTATATGGATATTGGTTGGAAGGAAATCGGTTATATATTATTATCTCCTTAGTTGTCTTATGTATTATTGCCAGTAGCCTGTTTATTGGTGCGACACATTAGCCGCGTCCAGCTGTGCCTTACGGAGAAAATATTTTCCTAAAATATCAAACTCCAGGTTTACGCGATCCCCTACAGCAATATCATGAAATCCGGTATGCTCATAGGTATAAGGAATAATCGCCACCTGAAAGGTCAATTCTGTAACCTGGAAAGAGGTTAAGCTCACCCCATTGATGCAGATAGATCCCTTTTCGATCATCAAAGGCGCAAAAGCTGCCGGAAATTCAAAGGTAAATAAGTGACTACCTCCACTTTCTTCTTTACCCACACAAACACCTGTAGTATCGACATGGCCTTGTACAAAATGGCCATCCAGCCTTGTGCCCAACTGCAGCGCCAATTCCAGATTTACTTTTCGGCCAATCGTCCAGTCTTTAAGATTTGTTTTTTGCAAGGTTTCCTCGATAGCTGTCACGACATAGCTACCTTCATTTAAGGCGACTACGGTCAGGCAAACCCCATCATGAGCAACAGACTGATCTATATTTAAGTCGCTGCTCAACTCTGTAGCAATCGTATAGTGAATATTACTTCCTTCGGCTTCGATGGCACGCACCTCGCCAATATGTTTGATAATTCCTGTAAACATGTAAAATTTATTGTTTTATAGCCAATCCGCGATGATAAAAGGTATCAGCAGCACTCAATTCAGTGAGGTTGATATTCATAGAAGTCCTCAGTGTATCATTTGTGCGTTTAAAAAAGCCGCTTACCGTATCGGAGACACTGCAAAATAATTGCCCTCCATTGACATTGGGCAATAAGGTATCGGTTAAGGCCAGGGCATATTTATTGGCCGTTACTTTGAGTATTGTATTATTAGGACATAAGCCCAATACCGTTAATCGCGTACGGAAGGTATCCAGGGCCTGATCCATAGGCGTAAAACTAAGAGAAAGGGTTTGGGTACGGTAAAAACGCATATCCGGGTAAAAGATAGAATCTACAAATTGCCAGTTTCCTTTAAAGAAATCGGTCGGGTATCGACAAACACTGTTATCGGGAATGCCCGGAAACCCATGGTTGTAATTGGCCGCAATCGGGTCATTACAATAATGGTTGGTAAGCGTGATATCAGGTTTGGTCGGATCCACATACTTCTTACAGGCAATGAAGATCATACCAATGACACCACTAAGACACAATAAAATGATTTGTATTTTTTTCATAATTCCCACCGGGGCAAATGTGGCGCTAAAGGTACGCATTATATAAAACTAAACCCACTTTGCGGCCTCCAAATTGCTTTCCCTTACTAACGTTATAGCAGGATGATTTATTTTAATGATGCTACATGCAGATAAGGTGGTTATCCCGACATTGCAGGCGCCCGTCCGGGGCCGGGCTAAAACAAAAGGCTAAACCAATAATGGTTTAGCCTTTTGATATTTGCTTTAAAATCTTATTTCGATCTTATTTAGACTTTTCGTCTGTAGCTACTAAATCCTGTACAAATTTTGCAACGGCTGCAATTCTGGTCGGATTCAAAACATAGTGAATAAATTTACCATCACGCTCTGTAATTACAACATTTGCTCTACGCAAAATTGCTAAATGCTGGGAAGCCACAGACTGCTCTAACCTTAACTTCACATAAATGTCTGTAACATTCATACGCTTGTGCTCTTCTAACAACTTGATGATTTGTTGACGCAACTTGTGATTGATAGCCCTTAAAGTCATTGCAGCGCTCTTCACGGCAATGTAGTCTAACTTTGTCTGTTCTTCAGCGATTTCTTCTTTACGATTTACCAATGGATTGGCAATTAATTGTTCCATGTTGTATATTTAATTTAATTGTAGTTTAATAGTACAATGGCGTAGTATTTCCTCTTTCACGGCTGAAGTGTAGTGTTTTGTAAATTGTTCGCAAATATAAATCAATTAAAGTAAAAATTAATATAAAAATTTTGCTAAAAAATATGTAAAGAAGTATCATTAACATAATAACAATAAATATATTAATATGTAACAATTTAAATTACAATACAATTGAACATATTTTTAAAACACTTTTAAGACATATTCTATTAGTAAAATATTAAAAAAAATTAAGTCAGACTGTCTAAAATATCGGACAATTCAGATAGAATCATCGCAGTAGCACCCCAAATGATGGTTTCATCGGGCAGCTGGTATACCGGTGCCTTCCAAAACTGTCCGGGTTTTGCATTGGTATAAACCTTAGCTTCTTTATGTATTGCAAAGACCTCGGCTAAGCTCGGTTCTAATATGCGGGCAACCTCAAATGCAGAACCTTCCAGAACCGGTTGATGTGGCATAACCGCCACTACCGGATGCACCTCAAAATTGCTGACGGGAATGTATAAAGGGGATAATATGCCCAAAATGCGGAGTGCTCCGGCATCAAGGTTAACCTCCTCTGCTGCTTCTCTGAGCGCCGTAGCCACAATTGTTTCATCAAACGATTCCCTTTTGCCCCCAGGCAAGGCGATCTGTCCGCTATGCGCGCCGCCGTCATTGGTTCTTTCGATCAATACAATATGCACCTGATCCCCTACGGGATACAGTAAGATTAATACCCCACTTTGCCGGGCATCATCTCCGGCCAGCATCTGCTGCCCCCGCCTCGATTCCGGAATCATTTTAAGATGAGCAGCAAAGCCGGGCAAGGTTTGAGATAAGCGCAGCTCCAGCTGCTGTACAAAGTGGCTCCAGGACGAAAATTTCATTCCTGCAAATATAGAAGTTCCCCAAAATATCTGGTCTTTTCTCCTGTTTTTTTAACGTTGCCCTTACTTATAATGATTTACTTTTGCCGGATAAAAAATTCTCAATTTTATATGAAAAAAATAGCCCTTATTTTTACGGCTGCAAGCAGTATCTTTTTTGCTTCTTGCGGAGATAATCAAGACAATCACGAAGGACACGATCATGCCACGCAAACACAGGAACAAGCCTCTTCTATGGTAGCAGACGAAGTAGTGACCACGATCGCCTTAACGGGTGGAGATGATATGCAATTCAACCAAAAAGCATTTACCATTCCGGTGGGCCAGGAGATTACCTTAACCTTAAAACATACAGGGCAGTCAGGCAAAGAGACTATGGGACATAATGTGGTTATTTTAAAACCCGGATCATCGGTATCTGATTATGGAAATGGTGCGGTAAATGCGAAACAGGAAGATTATGTTCCGAAAGCAATGGCCGATAAAGTCATCGCACACACAAAATTAATCGGAGCGGGTGAGGCTACGGAAATTAAATTTAAAGTTACAGAAGCGGGTGAATACCCATTTTTATGTAGCTTTCCGGGTCATTTTGGTATGATGAAAGGAACCATTACTGCAAAATAATTCTTTGGATAAAATAAACGATCATGATCAACAATTATCAGCATACTGTTGCAGAACGACTGATGCGTTATGTACAGGTAGAAACACAAAGTAACCCTTTCTCCGAAACACAGCCTTCCAGCGAAAACCAAAAAGACCTTAGCCGGCTTTTGGTTGAAGAACTGCAGGGTTTAGGCATTACAGATGCCGAACTGGATGAATATGGCTATGTGTACGCTACGATTCCTTCCAATATTGAAAAAGAAGTGCCCGTATTATGTTTTTGCGCGCATGTAGATACAGCTCCTGATTGTAGCGGTACGAATGTAAAACCGATATTGCATCGCAATTGGAACGGAAAAGACATCGTACTGCCTGATGATAACAGTATTGTGATCACAACAGAGAAGCACCCTTACCTGAAAGAGCGTATTGGAGATGATATCATTACCGCATCCGGTCTTACCTTATTAGGAGCAGATGATAAGGCTGGTGTGGCTGTAATTATGGATCTGGCGGCGTATCTTATCCAGCATCCGGAGGTAAAACATGGCAAAATCCGTATTTTATTTACACCAGACGAAGAAATTGGCCGTGGGGTAAATGCGGTAAATATGAAGAAACTCGGCGCTGATTTTGGCTATACTTTAGACGGAGGTGAACGTGGCCACTTGGAAGGAGAAAGTTTTTCTGCTGATGGCGTGACGATTCGCATTCACGGTGTGAGTGCACACCCGGGTTATGCTAAGGGCAAACTGATCAATGCAATGAAAATTGCCGGTGCATTTCTGGATGCTTTACCTAAAGACAACTGGAGCCCGGAAACAACAGAAGGCAGCGAAGGATTTGTACACCCGATCCACATTACCGGTGCGGCAGAGGTAACCACACTTCAATTCATCATCAGAGACCATAAAACAGAGCTGCTCAAAGTATACGAGGAGCGCCTGGAAAATATACTGAAAGAAACCATTGCACAATGGCCCGGATCCCGATATGATTTCATTGCAACGGAACAATACCGCAATATGAAAGAAATCCTGGACCACAGACCCGAGGTAATGGATATTGCTGAAAAAGCATACCAACAAGCAGGATTAGATACACAACGCATCAGCATTCGCGGTGGTACCGACGGTTCCCGCCTGTCCTTTATGGGTTTGCCCTGTCCGAATATCTTTACCGGCGAAATGGGCATCCACTCAAAAGAAGAATATTGCAGCGTGCAGGATATGGCCAAAGCCGTAGAAGTATGTGTGCATATTTCTACTATTGTAGCACAATAATTTAATCAACATTCAAATAAATCATCAATATGGGCATTTCCGATATTTTATTTCAAAAAAATAAAGACAAAGCAGAAGCCAACCTGAAAGAAGGTATGGACTTCCTCGCAAACAACAAAAGTAACCCTAATGTAGTGGCTTTAGAAAGCGGCTTACAGTATGAGGTGCTTAAAGAAGGCGAAGGGGCACAACCTACCGCTGCACAAAGCGTCACTTGTCATTATCATGGTACTTTATTAAATGGCAATATCTTTGACAGTTCCGTACAAAGAGGCCAACCGGCAACCTTTCCTTTGAATCGCGTGATCAGCGGCTGGACAGAAGGGGTTCAATTAATGAAAACAGGTAGCAAATACCGCTTTTTCATCCCGCCACATTTAGCTTATGGTGATCGTCAGGTAGGAAGCGATATCGGGCCAAATTCAACACTCATTTTTGAAGTAGAATTGTTAGGCATTCAATAAAAAAACAGATTATAAACGGGCTCCTGGATTCAAGAGCCCGTTTATAATTAAAAGATACCAGTGATAACTATAAAGGTTTGGATGTACACTGCTTATCTTAAGCAGGCAAGTATCTTGGAACCGTATAAGTATAAAAGGCTACCGGAAGGGTAGCCTTTTATACTTATACTAGGCATTTTGTAAATGGAATCCTATTTTTGTCAAAATTCTTAGCCACATCAATGCAACAATCTGGTCTCTATACTTTAAAACAGCGCAAACAAGTCTTATACATCATTGCCGCTTTTTTTATCGTGTATAGCTCGATTTCATTGGTCAACCATTATAATTTCAGAACCTTTGCCCTCGACCTGGGCATGTTTAATCAGGCACTGTATGCCTACAGCAGAGGCCTGGCCGCGCCTTATACTTTAGATCCCAGCGGTATTATAAGTCCCTTTCTGGCAACTCATTTTTCCCCGATTACGATATTATATACTCCCTTCTATTATTTATTCGGATCGTATACCCTCTTATTGGTACAGATCTGCAGCATTTTATCGGGCGCCTATGGGACCTACAAATTGTCTATGCAACTGACCCGCGATAACCATAAGGCCTCGTTGCTGATTTTAATGCAATTTTTGATGACCTGGGGTATCTTTTCTGCTTTGGCCTTCGACTTTCATAATAATGTGGTGGGTGCTATGCTCGTACCCTGGTTAATGTATTATTTCGTTAAAGGGAGTACCCGTCCCTTATTACTCGTTACCCTGCTCTTATTAATGACACAGGAAACGATGGCCTTATGGGTACCGTTTATCTTTTGCGGCTTACTGCTAAATTTCAAATCGATATGGACAAGGAAGCAATTGCTATTCTTATATCTACCCATTATTATAGGCAGTATAGCTTATGCCCTGTTCATCATTATTTATGTAATGCCCATGCTTCAGGAACAACAACAAAACCTGCAGCTCACCCGCTACAGCCATTTGGGGGCTACTGCAGCTGATATTGTGCAGCATATCATCGTTCATCCTGCAGACACGATAAAACTACTGTTTACGAACATCCTTGATGACCGGGCTTACGATTTTATCAAAACGGAGTTTTATATAGCCCTGCTCCTTTCGGGAGGCATATTCTTATGTTTAAGACCGGCCTTCCTGATTATGCTTATCCCCCTGCTGGCGCAAAAAATGTTGTCTAATAATTATGCCTTTTGGGGTACTAATGTTCAATATTCTATTGAGTATATCCCCTTGGCCTGCGCCGCAACAATCTCTTTTTTCAGCACCCGAAAAGCGCGTAAAAATACCATTTTGTATGTCTCCCTTTTCGCTACGATCGTTACAACCATCCGGCTTTTAGATACCCGGGTGGCTAAATGGTATCTGCCGGAAAACACGCGCTTATACCAGGCGGCACACTACCGTTCTTTTGTCAATAACCAGGAGGTGTATCAAACCTTATCACTGCTTCCGGCACAGGTCCCCGTTTCCACCTCTTCCCGATTAGCACCTCATATTGCCAACAGAATGAAATTATATCATTTTCCGGTAGTGAAAGATGCGGCTTATATTGTCTTACTCAAAAGTGAAAAAGACATTTGGCCACTGGACGCAAAGGCCTATTTTGAACAAATAGATGCCTATAAAAAAGATATTCATTGGGAAACGGTACAGGAAACAAAGGATGTGATCCTGCTCAGGAAGAAAGCATTATAAGAAAAGCGGTTCCGAATCCGGAACCGCTTTTCTTATAAATAACGTGTAATACACGCTTATATATCTTTTTTGATCTTCGTAATATTCACCATTTCATATACTTTCGGTCCATAGTTACAGGTATCTTTCTTACCGGAATAAGAATACTCGATTTTCACCGCTAAACCGTTGTGATGGTATGCCGAAGGCAGGTCTAATGGTTTTAACAAAGCACTATCATTCAGTCTTAATAAATAACCGCAACCATCTGAACTAATATCGCCGGTATCAACCACCTCTGCTTCTACTAAATTCTTATCGGAGTGACAAGATGCCAGACTTAAACCTAAAATACCGAATGCAAGTACTATTTTTTTCATTATACTATATCGTTTGAATGCCTAAAAATAACACAATTCAAAAGGATTACAAACATTTAGGTAAAAAATCTTATTCTGTGAATTTATAGCCTACACCCCTTACCGAATGGAAGTGCTTCGGGTTGCGGCTATCCTTTTCAAAATACTTTCTGAAATTAAGGATAAAGTTATCAATCGTACGGGTAGTCGGATAAACATTATAGCCCCAAACCGCCTGCAGGATATGCTCACGGCTCACTACCTCATTTTTATGCTCGATCAATAGTTTTAATAAGGCGATCTCTTTTTTACTCAGCTCAATATTCTTTCCGTCCTTATCCTTGCCTACCTGCGCCGTAAAATCGATCTTACATTTCCCAAAACTATAGGTATCGGGGATATAATTCCGCTCTTTTAATTTCTTATTTTTAGTAATCAGCTTCTCCACCCTGATCAGTAATTCTTCCAGATCAAAAGGTTTCGTCATATAATCATCTCCGCCTTTTTTCAGCCCTTCGATACGGTCGTTACTACTGTTGCGGGCCGATAAAAATAAAATAGGCACATCATTATTCTGTATCCGTATATTTTCACATACCGTAATGCCATCCATTTCAGGAAGCATGATATCTAAAATAATCAAATCGAAATATTCTTGCTTTACCGCTTTAATGGCTCCAGTTCCGGAAACCACTGTGGTCACTTCATAATCTTCCAACTCCAGGTTTAGCTTTAAGGCTTCCCGTAAACTCTCCTCGTCTTCTACAATCAATAAAGAGGCTCTCTTTTCTACTTTCATAAACGGTAAATTACTATATATCATACAAAAGTACAATTCGAAATGTAAGGGAATTGTAAAATAAAATCTAGCGGGGTTTGGCCTGTGCGGCATAGGCTGCCAAAGCGCGTTTGTACATATACATATAGATATAGAGCAGGCTTACGAAAAAGGGCAACAATTCGATCAGCGGCATTACCTGGATACCGGCACTATGAATGAGTAAAGCCACCATCAGCAAGCCGATCGCAAACAGGCTGTATTTTATATGCCATTTCCGGGGCTTAAACATAGTGAAGGCAACAATCAGGTTCAGCGGAAAGGCCCAAAGGATATTATAATTATTGTCACAGGATTTATGATCCGTTCCAAACCACATAAACAAAATGAAACAACCTAAAGCGCCCGATAACAAAAGCAGGGTAAAGGAAAGAATATTTTTCAGCCTACGCAAAGGCCTTACAAAAAAGACGAGTAAAACCAAAAGTAATAGCGCCATCATCATCCACAAAGGCTTATTCGGACCCAGTTTGGGCTTATCAGCGCCCTTATAAATCGTCGTTATTTCAGACATTAAGACTTTTTGATGATATGTTGCCGTCCTTAATCCGGTATACAACATATCAGGGAGGAACATTGCCTCCTCATCCGTCATTTCCCGGTCTATTTTGCTGGCCAGCAGGATATTGATGCCCAGGCGTGACCAGTGATTAGCCCTTAAATATTCATTCAGGATGGCCCTGAAAGTCACCTTTTTTGCATTCAATACAGCGCCATACCGAAAGCTGGTGTCGAGGGTGTTTGGAAAGATGTCCCTAATTCGGGTGGCACAGTTGTCAAATAGGAAATCATATTGATACGATCGGTTTTCGGGTTTTAAATTCTCCTTCAGGTATTGAATAATCCGTTGTTTGTCCGCCATACCAACATTCATGACTTCTTCGGCGACATTGCGTTTTTCGTATTGATAGGTACTCATAAAATCAGGAAAAGATTCTGTCCCTACAAAATACAATAATTTACCCCTGGTAAACTTGCTGTAGAAATCAGGATCACTGAAATTAAATAATCCATAATTATACACGAGATCTGTTTGCGCATTGCTATCCACCACACGAACCCCCGAATGCCCGAAAGTGGTGTACAACTCTTCTCCGGTACCACAAGTCAGTACACTGATCCTGATACGGCTGGTATCTTGCTGTGCACGGGCACAAAAACTTAAACATAACAGAAAAAAAGCAAAAAGTATACGCATAACGCTATGATCGTTTTAATGCTGCAAACCTAAACAAAATACAGATTTATGCCTGCATTTGTTTCAGTATTTCTGCAAGATTCTTAGGGCAGCATGAGCATTAACTATTTTTTATAATAATAAGGGCAACATTTCGGAACCATTAAGAGTTATTATTATAATCAATGATTCTTGAGGACTAGTATTAGTTTTTTAAGAGTATTGTTTTTTTGTTTTTAGGTGAAATGCAACGCCTATCTGTTTCAACAGGTAGGCGTTTGTGTTATGGTCAAAAAAACACGGAGCTTGCGTTTGCAAACCCCGTGTAGATTAAAATATATTAAGACAGCGGTATCTATGCCGTTAGTTTTTCTTTATGTTTTTTGATCTGGCTTACGACAGAATCGAAAGCGTGTTCAAAAGATTCTTCAAATATTTTGGACTCATGTTTTGCAAACAAGGCCGTTTTAGGAATATTCACTTTTATATGTACGACCTTATCCTTCACTTTTTCACTTACATGTTCCAAGATCAGCGATACTTCCACGCTCACAATCCGGTCATGAAACGTTTTAAGCTTTTCTACTTTTTTTTCGATATGGTCAATAAGTTTTTGATCTGCGTCAAAATGGACGGTTTGAATCTGAACGTTCATAAATTTTAAATTTTAGAAAGGGTTAACTAAATCTTTAAGTCTTGGTGATCAATCTTTCTGTTGATCTATTCGTCTTTTACTGCTTTGGGATGTGCCTGTTGATAGATTTTCTTTAAATGTTCTATATTATTATGGGTATAGATTTGGGTGGCAGCCAGACTACTATGCCCCAGTAATTCTTTGATTGCACTGATATTGGCACCATTATTGGTCAGATGGGTAGCGAAAGTATGCCGCAACACATGCGGGCTTTTCTTCGATAAAGTGGTGACCTCTTGTAAGTATTTTTTCACCACCCGATACACATACTGATCATACAATGGCTTTCCTGATTCTAAAGTTAATAAAAAATTATGTTCTGTAGAAACCTTCGCTTTTTTTTCTGCTATATAGTTTTTGATTAAAACAAGCAGACCCGCTCCGATCGGAATCGCCCGTTCTTTGTTGCGTTTTCCTAAGACAACAATCTGTTTCCGGTAAGGATCTACATCCTGTTCCAACAGTCCGATCAGCTCGGCTCTTCTAATCCCGGTTTGGTACAGTAATTCCATAATGAGTTCCTCCGTCAGGCCTTCAAAGCCAGCGGCATAGTCCGGTGTGGCAAACAGCGCCTCACTCTGCTGTTGCTCTAAAAAAGCGGGTAATCTTTTGGGCGCTTTAGGACCGGTAATCTGCACGGTTGGGTTCTCTGTGACCTCCGTCCGATTCAGTAAAAATTTAAACCAGGATTTAAGTGAAGAAATTTTTCTTTGCAGGGAACGCTCTTTTTGTTTCAATTCTTTTAAATCAACCAACCAAGAGCGGATATGTATCGATTTAACCTCATTGGCCATTTCAATATCATAAGTCGCCTTCATATAATGAATAAACTGTGATAAGTCGGTTTTGTAAGCAATAATAGTATGATCCGACATTCTTTTTTCGAACCTAAGGTACCTTACAAACGTATCTAAGAGCAAGACCATCATAAGCACTATTATTAACAGCGTATCTGCTATTCTTTTGTACCGTAAATATACAAAACAGAAAGATGCAAAAGATTCTTTTAGCTATTTTATAACAAAATCGGGCAAGCCGATGGCTTGCCCGATGGGATGCTTTTTTCGAGAAAAAGAAGATTATAACTCCACTTTTCCAGCAAGAATTTGCTGACGATACGCGGCTTTCAATACTTGTTCTCTATTAGTAATAGATGGCTTGATGAACGCTTGGCGTTTACGTAGCTGATTCAATGTACGGGACTTCTCAAATTTCTTTTTATACTTTTTGAGTGCTTTGTCAATATTCTCGCAATCTTTAGAATCGATAATTAGCATGCTTAATACCTCCTTTTATGTGAAAAATGGCTGCAAAGATACAAAAAATATAATAAAAAGCTTATATACTTTGAAATGATCTCATAAAAAAGCGATCCGGATGTTCCGGATCGCTTTTTTATATACAATAATCGTTTTATAAGATCAGCATGGCATCACCATAACTAAAGAAGTTATACTTTTCTTTAATCGCAGTATTATAGGCTTCCATCGCTAAATCATAACCGCCAAATGCACAAGCCATAATCAACAGACTTGTTTTAGGCAGATGAAAATTCGTGATCAAAGAATTGGCAATTGAAAACTCATGTGGTGGGTGGATGAACAAATTCGTCCAACCTTCTTCCGGCTTTAATAAACCTTGAGCCGTAACAGAGCTTTCCAATGCACGCATGGTTGTTGTACCAATCGCACAAATACGTTTCTTTTGTTCCAGTGCTTTATTTACAATCCCACAAGCATACTCATCAACACGGAAATATTCTGCATCCATTTTATGCTTGCTCAGATCCTCTACTTCAATTGGTCTGAAAGTACCCAAACCGGTATGTAAGGTAATCTCTGCAAATTTCACGCCTTCAATTTCCAAACGCTTGATCAGCTCGCGGCTAAAGTGCAAACCTGCTGTAGGCGCAGCAACAGCCCCTTCATACTTGGCATATACAGTTTGGTAACGTTCTTTATCTTCCTCTTCAGGCTTGCGTTTAAACAATTTCGGCAAAGGGGTTTCACCCATACTGTCCAATACTTGTTTGAATGCGGCATCATCACCATCGAATAAAAAACGGATCGTACGGCCACGGGACGTGGTATTGTCGATTACTTCTGCTACTAATTCATCATTATCGCCAAAGTAAAGCTTATTACCTACACGAATCTTACGGGCAGGATCAACAATTACATCCCAAAGACGATTTGCTTTATGCAATTCTCTTAAAAGAAATACTTCGATCTTGGCACCCGTTTTTTCTTTCTTTCCATAAAGACGCGCGGGGAACACCTTAGTGTTGTTCACAACCATTACATCTTTGTCCTCGAAATAGTTTAAAACGTCTTTGAAAATTTTGTGTTCGATTTTGCCGGTATCACGGTGAATAACCATTAAACGACTTTCGTCTCTTTCCTTTGCAGGGTTCTGCGCGATCAATTCGATCGGCATGTCAAATTTAAACTGGGATAGTTTCATATCTTACAGGATATGTTTGTTTTTGGATTTTGTGAAAAATAAGTCTGCAAAGGTACGCAATTTTAAGCGCAAACCCAAATTACTCTACACGCTTACCCAGACGCAGGCCAAGGATCAGCACACTGCCCAATAAAGCGGGCAGCACGAGGTTAATAACCCATAGCATATAGGATCCGCTAAGAATGGGCAAACTCGCTGCCGTAAGCCCGGTGGTCACAAATAAAGACATGCCGGCATAACCCCTTACGCCCAATTCCAGCATCGCGATAGAAGGGACCACGGCAAGGGTCCAAAACATTAAGGCAGACATTAGGAATCCGGGTCCCCAAGGAACAGCTGCTCCTAAGATATTAACCAGTAATAAAAACTGCCCGTTGTAGATCAGGAAACGACCAAAAGCCAACAGTAATATATAGCCCAGATCAGCTTTTCGGTAATTTCTCAATACCCTAAGGGCAATATTGACCCTTCTCAACCAGCGATACTTTGTGGCAAGGCGGGAAAGCATATCTATCCTCAGGTAAAACCAAATGATGGCAAAAGCCAATAAAACCGCAAGACCTAATAGCACCAGACTGAGTGTATTGCCAAAATACAGATTATAATAGATGAGTCCGGCAATACCAAAGCTGGCGGTAATACACATTTGTGCAATACTCCCGATCATACTGGCAATAGCCGCCTTAAGTTTATACCGGTTTTGAACATGGAGGATACGCCCGGCAAAATCCCCCACACGGTTAGGCGTAACCAAAGAAAAAGCCATTCCCGTAAGCATGGAAGCAAAAGCCTTGGTAAATCTAACGGGAGTAATTCTGGAAAGCAAGCGCTGCCATTTCAGGGCCTCAAGTGTCCAGTTAAGCGGTGCTAAAAGCAAGACCAGCACAAACCATTTTAAGGTCTCAGGGTTCAGGTGTGCCTTCAGGGCCTGCCATTGTGCGGCCATATCCCCTTTAGCCATCACCTGCTTATAGATCAAAAACAAGAGCAAAACCAAAAGTGCCGGAGCGAATATATAGTTGAGCCATATTTTTTTGGTAATTTTGTTCATATAAGGAGCACACAGCTTTGGCAAAAGCCAATCTGAAAATTTAAAAACCACAAGCTTGATAATTATAGGAATAGATCCCGGGACGCTCGTGATGGGTTATGGTGTTATATCAATTGACAAAAATACAATTTCTCTTTTGGAAATGGGTGTCTTGCATTTAGCCAAGCATAAAGACCATGGGGAACGATTAAATTTTATTTTCGAAAGGGTGAGCGCATTAGTACAACGCCACGAACCGGTAGCGGTTGCATTGGAAGCTCCTTTCTATGGCAAGAATGTACAAAGTATGCTCAAACTGGGTCGGGCACAAGGGGTCGCGATTGCGGCTGCCATGGCGCATGGCAGCCGTACGATAGAGTATGCCCCAAAGAAAATTAAACAATCCGTAACGGGCAACGGTAATGCCACTAAGGAGCAGGTATGGAAAATGTTGCAGCATATCCTGAAATTTGAGGACAATCCGGAATACTTGGATGCAACAGATGCAGTGGCCGTGGCACTGTGTCATTATTATCAATCAAAAGGTATAGAAACAACCACGCGGATCAGTACACAGAAAAAAGCAGTAAAAGGCTGGGCCGACTTCGTGGCCAGTAATCCCGAAAGGATAAAAAAAGTGAAAAAATGAAAAATCTAAGATTAATATTTATCCTAGCCTCTCTATGTACCGTAGGCATCGTAATCACTCAGGTATACTGGGTACGCAGGGCTTATGTATTTGAGAACAAAAAATTTGACCTGAATGTAAACATCGCACTACGGGATGTTGCACTTAAAGTATGGGAGTACAAGCAATCTCAGGCGGCCATGTACAATGTGGTAACAAGGGTCTCTTCTGATTATTATTTTGTAAAGATCAACGAACATGTAGAACAGGAGATTCTGGAGCATTTCTTAAAGGAATCATTTACCGCCAATGACCTGTATACCGATTTTGTATACGGTCTGCATGATTGTATGAACAATGACATGGAGTACAAAAAGTTCATCAATCTGAGCAACCGTACAGCACACCCTACGGGTTTCGTGGATATTCCGAAAACAAATATCGAGAACTACTATTTTGTCGTTTATTTCCCCACGCGCAAAGACTACCTGGCCTCACAGCTGACATTCTGGATGATCTCCTCGGT
Organism: Taibaiella sp. KBW10; assembly: GCF_003852495.1. GTDB lineage: Bacteria > Bacteroidota > Bacteroidia > Chitinophagales > Chitinophagaceae > Edaphocola. Next base: position 148,448 of record NZ_QAJI01000002.1, read on the forward strand.
ATTTCTGGTAGGGGTATTATTATTTATGGCTTATATCGTCTATGTGATCTTAAATCAGAAGCGACTGAGCCAGATGCAGAAGGACTTTGTAAAAAATATGACTCATGAGTTCAAGACCCCCTTGGCGAGTATACAACTAGCCTCTTCTGTCCTGAAAAAACCGACCATTATCGAAAACCCCTCCAGGCTCCTCAACTATGCTACGATTATAGAATCGGAAGCAAAACGCCTGGAAATGCAGGTAGAACGGGTACTACAAATGTCTTTAGGGCAAAAAAGAGAATTAGAACTCAATAAGCGGCTGGTCGATATCAGGCCGGTCATCACAGATGTAATTGCGACCTACCAGACCAAACTGGAAAATCGTAATGGCATGATCACGATCGATCTGGGTAATAAAGAATTAATACTAAATGTAGATGTGGAGCATTTAAGCATTGCCTTAAGTAACCTTATTGATAATGCGATCAAATATACTCCGGAAGAAGTCAATCCGCAGATTACGGTCGTTTTAAAAGAGCAGGCCAAATCAATCAGCCTGACGATATCAGATAACGGTATCGGTATTGAGCGCAATAGTATGAAACATATATTTGAGCGTTTCTACAGGGTCTCTACGGGTAATGTGCATAATGTGAAAGGATTCGGTATCGGGTTAAATTATGTAAAAGCCATTATTGACCTGCATGAAGGGAAAATTATTTGTGAAAGTGAATCAGGAAAAGGGGCTTCCTTTACCATCAGTTTACCCAAACCGGAACTGCCGCAATGAGGATACTCGTCTTAACCAACCGGGTGCCCTACCCTCTCAATGACGGAGGCAACCTTGCCGTTAATAATATGCTGGAAGGCCTACGGGCACAAGGCGCAGCAATAACGCTGCTATCGATGAACACTTCCCGGCATTGGGTAGATCAATCCAATTTTCCGGCCTTATTTACGCAATTGGAGCAGGTGGCAACAGTAGCTGTCGACAATCATATAAAACCTTTAGGTGCGCTTAAAAGCCTCCTGCAAGGCACTTCCTATAACATTGCCCGCTTTAACAATGCCGCATTTGCCGCAAGGCTAAAAACCTTGCTAACCGAAAACACTTTTGATGTGGTGCTGCTGGAGGGTCTTTTTGTGTGCAGTTATCTACCCATCATCCGGCAATACAGTAAGGCTAAAATTGCCTACCGGCAACATAATGTGGAGTTTCAAATATGGGAGCGCATGGCTGTCAGAGCCGCTAATCCTATCAAAAAATGGTACCTGCGACAATTAGCACGTGCCCTCAAACGTTTTGAAATAGCCCATCTTAACGATTACGACCTTATTGCGGCTATCTCTCCTGTAGATGTAGCCCATTACAAAGCCTTAGGCTGTACGATACCCATCATAAGCATTCCTTTTTCCCTGCCGCCGCAACAAATTACCTTGCAGTCGCTTCCAAGGGACTTGCAGTCGCTTCCAAGGGAAGAGTTAAACCTCTATCATATAGGCGCCATGGACTGGCAACCCAATGTGGAAGGTTTACTTTGGTTTCTCGAGCATGTCTGGCCCCGGGTATTAGCGGCAAGACCGGAGCAGAAATTCTATTTGGCGGGAAGAAATATGCCCGACCGTTTTCATACGGGCAAATGGCCCGGGGTGATTGTGGCCGGAGAAGTTCCGGATGCCGCGGTCTTTGAACAGGACAAAAGCATTTTGGTCGTACCCCTGCATTCCGGCGGTGGCATCAGGGTCAAGATACTACAATCTATGGCGAAGGGCAAGGCTGTCATTACCACTTCTATCGGCTTGCAGGGCATCGAAGAAGCCCAAAATAATCAAGACGTTTTAGTGGCCGATACACCCGAAGCATTTGCTCAGGCCTGCATCAGCCTGTTGCAAGACCGAAAAAAGGTAGAAGACATGGGCCTTCAGGCACACAAACTGATACAAAATAATTATAATCAATATGTTGTAACCTCTCGCTTACTCAAATCATTGAAGGAATTATAGCCCTGTTAAGGAATAATGAGTGGTTCAAAAACAATTCATCTAAAATTGACATTAAGATGTTATTTTTGTAGGTTACAGACATTCAAAAATTCAGGATTATCATGACGCTCACTTTTTTCGGACATGCTTGTTTTACGGTAGCCTTTGGCGATACAACGATACTATTTGACCCCTTTATTACGCCCAATGCATTGGCGAAGGATGTGGATATCGAGGCAATCAAAGCAGATTACATCTTTGTTTCTCATGGACATGGCGATCATGTAGCCGATTTAATTGCGCTGGCAAAACAAACACAAGCCACGGTAGTGTCCAATTTTGAAATTATAGATTGGGTAACCAAACAAGGTTATGAAAAAGTACATCCGATGAACTTTGGCCGTAAGCAATTTGCCTTCGGTAAAGTTCACTTTGTACCCGCGGCGCATAGCAGTGGTTTACCGGATGGAAGCTACGGGGGTAATCCGGGTGGGTTTGTGATCAAAACAGATGAAGGAAACTTCTATTATACGGGAGATACCAGCCTTACCGCCGAGTTTAACATGATCCCTTATTATGGACCATTGGATGTTGCCATTATGCCTATCGGCGGCAATTTTACCATGGATACAGATGATGCGCTTATTGCGAGTGATATGATACAGTGCAATAAGATTGTTGGCGTTCATTATGACACCTTTGGATATATCGTTATTGATAAAGAAAAGGCTCTTCGAGATTTTGAACAGGCAGGCAAGCAATTGCTATTGCCCAAAATCGGGGAAACGATTGAATTATAGTAAAATGATGGTGCAGAAACCGAATTGAGTATATAAAAGAAATTTTACAACGTATGACTAAAGTATTAGCTATTGCCAACCAAAAAGGCGGAGTAGGAAAAACCACGACTGCGATTAACCTTGCGGCCAGTCTTGCTGTTTTGGAATACAAAACACTGCTCATAGATGCCGATCCGCAGGCGAATAGCACTTCTGGAAACGGATTTGACTTAAAGAATATCCAGGTGAGCCTGTATGACTGCCTGGTGAATGATATGCCCATAAAGCAGATAATACTGGAAACGGAAACACCAAATTTGTTTGTGTTACCTTCTCATCTTGATCTGGTGGGTGCCGAGATTGAATTAATTAACCACCCTAACCGGGAACATATCTTAAAACAGGCTATTGCAGCACTGGATGAGGAATTTGATTTCATCATCATCGACTGTTCTCCTTCCCTGGGTTTAATCACGGTCAATGCGCTGAGCGCTGCTGATGCTGTGATTATACCGGTGCAATGTGAATTCTTTGCCCTGGAAGGCTTAGGAAAATTGTTGAATACGATAAAAATCGTACAAGCAAGGCTCAATACTGGTTTACAGATCGAAGGTATTCTGATGACGATGTATGATGGCCGCTTGCGCTTAAGCAATCAGGTGGTTGAGGAAATTAAAAACCACTTTGAAGAACTGGTATTCAAAACCATTATTCATCGCAATACCAAGCTGGGTGAAGCACCTAGTTTTGGCAAGCCGGCATTGATGTATGATACAGAAAGTACAGGTGCCATCAATTATTTGAATCTGGCTAAGGAAATTTTGCAAAAAAACAACTTAACCAAGATCAAAAATTCAGAAAGTAATATAAACGCATAGGTATGCCCCCAAGCAACAACAATAAAAAACAGGCATTAGGCAAAGGCATCAGGGCATTGCTTAATAATATTGACGAAGAACTAAAGTCAAACGAGCCAGGATTGGCAGACAATAACAATACGAAGAAGCCCACTGTCAATATCGGAAGAATACCCGTAGACCAAATTAAGGTAAATCCTAAGCAACCAAGATACGATTTTGACGAAACGGCTTTACAGGAACTTGCGGAAAGCATCAAGCTACACGATATTATTCAACCGGTAACAGTGGTAAAACTGGCCGGCGGCGATTATCAGCTGATCTCCGGAGAGCGTAGATGGAGAGCCTCTAAAATAGCGGGCTTAAAGGATATTCCGGCTTATATCAGGGAAGCGAATGACCAGGAATTACTGGAAATGGCTTTGCTGGAAAACCTGCAAAGGGAAAACCTGAATGCGATAGAGATCGCCTTGAGCTATAAGCGCCTGATGGATGAGTGTACCCTGACCCAGGAACAAGTGGCAGAGCGCATGAAAAAGGAGCGCAGTACGGTAGCCAATTATCTGCGTTTACTGAAACTTCCTCCCGATATTCAGAAAGCAGTGCGCGATGGTTCTTTAAGTATGGGCCATGCCCGTTCGATCATTGCCTTAGACAAGGTAGATGAGCAATTATATGTGTATCGCGAGACGATGATCAAAGGGCTTTCGGTAAGACAAGTAGAGGCGATGGTTAAGGCCATGCAGCAAGAACGTAAGCAAAGCAATCCACAAAAGGAAGTAGCAAAATTGCCACCTGCTTATAAGCGCATTGAAGATAATATGGCTAGTCATTTTTCGGCTCAGGTATCTTTAGACCGTAAGAAAACCGGTAAGGGAAGTATTACAATCGCGTTCTATAGTGATGAGGAACTGGAGAAGATCATGGAATTAATGGGTATTTAATAATCCTGTATTCCTTTTAATTAGTCAGTAAAATTGTAGTAAGTATATATTTTTTTCATTATCTTGCTTGCTATTAACATTTTTTTTTACAATCTTGAGCAAAATTTTATAATATGCCAATGAGGTTTTTAAAATCCAAAATTGTGTTGGGTTTGTTTGCAATAGCTGCGTTACAGAGCTGCAAAAAGGTGAGTGATATTGGTAAAGATAATAATACGGCTATCCTGACGCCGCACACGGTTTTAGGTGCTTCTGATGAGGGTTGGTTGGTGAAAACGAACGATGGCCGCACTTTTAATAGTATTTTTCCTCCTGACGGCTATGCGGTATCTATGGTATCGGCTGCCGGGACTAATGTTATCATGCAAAAATCAAAGATTTTTTACAGTGATAACAATGGTAAAAACTTCAATCCTTCTTCTTTTACAACCTTTAATACAAAGCCTTGGCGCTACTGGGTGTTGGACTGTCCGGCACATAACCGTACGTACATGGCATCCACTGTAGGTAACGGTGTTGCGTATTCTGAAGATGGCGGTAAGACATGGAAAGAAGATACTAAATGGCAGGCAAATACCTCTCCTAATGTAAAGATCACCAGTTTTGCACAATTAGGCAGCAATGCTGTGTTTGCCTTTAATGATGATTATAATGTACTATACAGAAGAGATGCTGTAGATGCGGCCTGGAATGCAGTAGTTGTGGAAGGTGTTTTCCCTTCTGCCTCGGCTTATTTCTTAACAGCGAATACGACGGACCTGTTTATTGTAGATTATAAAGGTCTAGGCGGTGCCTGGTATAGTTTAAATGAAGGTGTTAACTGGGGTAAATTTGGCAATGGTGCGTTACCGGTTTTAGGATTGGAGAAATTTGTAGGTTCTGCTTCCGGTGCTTCAGGCACACTTGCAGTAGCGACGGAAAATGATGTTTATTTTGCAACAACCAATAATGCATTTGTAAAAGCAAATACCGGTTTAGATATTGGCACCAAAATATATGGCATTACTTCAAAATACAATATCTATAAGAATGGCAATAAGATCAATTTCCTATATATTGCCACCAGTAAAGGAATTTATCGCAGCGATGATAGCGGATTCTCTTGGGATAAAGTAAGCTTTAATGAATTCAATACAGTTTATACGGCTATTTACTAGACTAAGTATAAAGGAACTTATAAAAAAGGTGGAATCATATTTGATTCCACCTTTTTATTTAGCTTAATCGTGACCGATAAGGCTTATATAGAAAACTTGTTTCTGTTTTCTTCACAGCGACAACTATATTGCCTTGCCGAGCTCCTGACAAACCGCGATTTATGATTCTTTTTTTCGGCCAACACATCTAAGTAAATAAGTTGTTTCGATGCCATATCTATAGCTTGTGCGCTTGACTGTCCCATACCAGCACAGAACCTTATTAAATCCAAATAGCGTATGGCTCTTTTATGGCCATACGCTATTCAATCAATATTTTGCGGTATAATTTACAGACTGCTTGATTTTTTCAATTGTCCGTCGCCGGTAACAATACCCATATTATTAATAATTTCGGCGCCAAACTCATCTGTTTTCAGCAAAGTAGCACCACTCATCAGGTTATAGAAGTCGATGGTTACCTGCTTCCGCATGATGGTAGCCTGTAAGGCAGAAGTAATCATTTCTGCAGCTTCTTTCCAACCCATATAATCCAACATCATACAACCGCTCAGGATTACAGAGGAAGGGTTCATTGAGTTGGTTCCGGCAAATTTCGGAGCCGTACCATGTGTCGCTTCAAATACGGCATAACCGGTCTTGTAGTTAATATTTGCACCCGGCGCAATACCAATACCACCTACTGCAGCAGCTAAAGCATCTGAAATATAATCTCCGTTCAGGTTTAAGGTAGCCACAACCGAGTAATCACGTGGTGCCAGTAAGATTTGTTGTAAGAAGTTATCGGCAATCACATCTTTAATCAATAGTTTACCTTCAGATAAAGCTTTGCGTTGTGCTTCATTAGCCGCCTCTTCACCATGGTCTTTTTTCAATTGATCCCATTCATCCCAGGTAAATGTTTTATCACCAAATTCCTGACGCGCTACTTCATAACCCCAAGTTTTAAATCCACCCTCGGTAAATTTCATAATGTTACCCTTATGTACTAAGGAAACAGAAGGTAAATTATTTTCCAAAGCGTATACAATCGCAGCACGCACCAAACGTTTCGATCCTTCTTCGGATACCGGTTTCACACCGTATGAAGAGGAACCCGGAAAACGTACATTAGTAACGCCCATTTCCTCAATCAGGAATTTTTCAAATTTCTGCGCTTCAGGAGTACCTGCTTTCCACTCAATACCGGCATAAATATCTTCTGTATTTTCACGGAAGATAGTCATGTCTACGTATTCCGGATGTACTACAGGAGAAGGTACACCTTTAAACCACTGTACGGGGCGCAGACATACATACAGGTCAAGATCCTGACGCATAGCCACGTTTAAGGAGCGAATACCGCCACCAATCGGAGTAGTCAAAGGGCCTTTAATCGATACAATATATTCTTTAGCAGTCTCTAAGGTTTCTTTTGGAAGCCATTCGCCCGTTTGTTTGAATGCTTTTTCACCAGCCAGCATTTCTTTCCATTCAATCTTTCTTGTTCCATCATAGGCTTTTTCTACGGCAGCATCAAATACCTCTTGTGCAACTTTCCATATTTCCGGTCCAATACCGTCCCCTTCAATAAAGGGAATAATAGGATTGTCGGGTACTTGCAATTTTCCATTGGAACCCATTGAAATTTTTTCTGCCATAATTGAAAATAATTTGATTGATTAAAAAGATACGCGAATTTACTGAATCATCGCTAATTTTTAAGGACTTCTGTCTTTTTTTACACTTTATTTAAAAAAAGATCGGAGCCTCAAGATATTGAGCCTCCGATCTTTTTAATATTATGTTTAGATGTTACTTAGCGTCTGTATCCACCGCCGCCACCGCGACTGCCGCCACCACTATTGAATCCGCCACCGCCTCTGCTACCACCGCCATCAAAACTACGGCTTGGTTGCTGTACGGAACGGCTTGGCTGCACATCATAAGAACGCGAATTGTTTACCCTTTCCGCATTTCTTGAAGGCATTGTTTCTCTAGTATTGTTGTTACGGTCTTGCTGCACATATCTATTAGGCACATTATCTCTGACTCTTTGGCGAGAACCATTATCCATCACGCGGATTCCATTATTTACGTTTCGACCGGGACCCATTCCCTGGCCTGTGCCCGGAACGCCGTCTCTTCTAACATAATTGCCTGGATTTGCACCTCCAGGGTTAGGCCGAACACCTAATCCAGAAGAGCGGCTATTGCCGAATCCTGTTCTAGGACCATAATTTACGGTACGACCACCGCCATAACGGTTGCCGAAACGGTCTCCATTGTAATAATTATTCCAATATCCGCCACCGTAGCCAAATCCATAACCGCCACCACCATAGTATGGGTAACCGCCCCATCCACCGCCGTAAGCATATGGATTATTCCAATATCCAAAATTATTATATCCCCACCAATTGCTCATACCCCAGGAAGAAGACCAATAAGGGCCGAAACCAAAACTAAGGCTGAACCCGGGACGATAAGGGCTATAGCAAAAAGGATCTAAATAATAAGGATTTGACCAATATGGACTATACATTGGGCTCCAATAGTTGTAACCGGTATATACATTGTTAAACCGGCGAAAACGGGAGGTATAAGAATCATCATCATAATCGATGTACCCGTCGCTATTTTCGTAATCGCTGTATTGCGCTTCATTACCGTTTTGCTGGTAATTTCCCTGCGGTGCTGTATTATTATTTCTGTTATTATTTGACGAATAAGCATCGTCATTGTATTGAGCCATTAAGGCCCCACCACTGAATATTACAGCTAATCCCGTAACTAAAAACTTTTTCATGGCCATTAAAATTTATTTTGTTTGATAAACAAAAGCCCTATTCAAAAATATGCATCAAACCTTACTTAGATGCCACTCAAAAATACTACTTTTGCGTTAATTATTTTAATATATTATATAGACTTTAACTAATTAAAAAGGTTTAAACAATGAGTAAAGAAATTACGGCTCGGGCAGAAGATTATTCGCAGTGGTATAATGATCTGATTATAAAAGGTGAATTAGCTGATTATTCTGCGGTTAGGGGTTGCATGGTGATTAAGCCCTATGGCTATGCTTTATGGGAGAATATGAGGGATGTTTTGGACAAGATGTTTAAAGATACCGGACACGTAAATGCTTACTTCCCGTTGTTTGTACCCAAAAGTCTATTTGAAGCAGAAGAAAAAAATGCGGAAGGTTTTGCGAAAGAATGTGCTGTGGTCACCCACTATCGTTTGAAAACAGATCCGGATAATAAAGGGAAGTTGATTGTAGACCCTGAGGCGAAACTGGAAGAAGAACTGGTCGTACGGCCTACTTCAGAAGCCATTATCTGGAATACCTACAAGGGCTGGATCCAGTCTTATCGTGATTTGCCGCTTTTGATCAACCAATGGGCCAATGTGGTTCGCTGGGAAATGCGTACACGCCTGTTTTTACGTACCGCCGAATTTTTATGGCAGGAAGGGCATACGGCACATGCTACTAAGGATGAAGCGGTTGAAGAAGCGGTAAAAATGTTACATGTATATGCCGATTTTGTAGAAAACTATATGGCCTTACCCGTAATTAAAGGCGTCAAATCGGCCAACGAACGTTTTGCCGGTGCAGAAGACACTTATTGTATTGAAGCGATGATGCAAGACGGGAAAGCTTTACAGGCTGGAACCTCGCATTTCTTAGGTCAGAATTTTGCCAAAGCATTTGATGTAAAATTCAGCGATAAGAACAATACCCTGGATTATGTTTGGGCTACCAGCTGGGGCGTTTCTACCCGTCTGATTGGCGCTTTGGTGATGGCACATAGTGATGATGAAGGGCTGATTTTACCCCCACGCATTGCTCCTTTGCAAGTGGTGATTGTACCGATCTATAAGGGAGAAGAGCAAAAAGCAATGATTGATGCTAAAGTGGATACTTTAATGCAGGAACTGAAAGCAAAAGGGATTCGCATAAAATATGATGACAGCGACAATGCCCGTCCGGGTTGGAAGTTTGCCGAATATGAGAAGAAAGGTGTTCCGGTAAGAATTACCATGGGTGCACGGGATCTGGAAAACAACCAGGTTGAAGTCGCGCGCAGAGATAATAAAACTAAAGAGAACTATTCATTAGACGGTCTATCGAAAAAAGTGATTGATCTGTTGGCCGATATCCAACAAAATATGTTTGACCGGGCACATGCTTTCCGTGAAAGTAATATCCGTCAGGCCGATACCTGGGAAGACTTTATGAAAACCCTGGAAGAACAATCGGGTTTCATTTCGGCACACTGGGATGGCACACCGGAAACCGAGGAAAAAATCAAAGAATTATCCAAAGCGACGATTCGTTGTATTCCTTTGGACAATCCTCAGGAAGAAGGAAAATGTATCCTCACCGGCAATCCAAGTACACAGAGAGTATTGTTTGCCAGAGCGTACTAAAAATATCTTTTATTTAATTTTCACAAAAGGCCTGTATGTAATGATCATACAGGCTTTTGTTTTTAGCATATTTATTATAGATTTGTACAAAAGCAAAACTTATTTATGGAAGTAAAACACATTCAAAGAAATGACAAAGGAGCTTTTAAGCTTTATGATGGAGAAGTTTTGGCTGGGGTACTGGAATACGAAATTTTAACCAGCGAAGTATTAAGTGCCCTACACACTGAAACCCAAAGTGGCTTTGAGGGAAAAGGTGTGGGCGCTACTCTTTTTAACGCCCTAATTGATTTTGTAAAAAATAAGGAATTAAAGATCAATCCTCTTTGTCCCTTTGTAAAAGCCAAATTAGAAAAAGATGAATCACTGCATTATTTAATCGCAAAAATGTAAGTGTTTAAGCCAAATATCATGAACAAAACAATCGTGGTGACCGGCGCCACCAAAGGCATTGGTAAAGCCATCGCTGAAAAATTTTTATCTGCACACTATGATGTTGTGATTTGCGCCCGGAGTCAAACGGATCTGGAAACCTTACAACAAGCATGGACACAACAATACCCGCAACAAAACATTTATATTTTTGCGGCCGATTTTTCGAAAGAACAAGAGGTCAAAGACTTTGCCACTTATATCCTGACGCAGTTAACCACCATTGATGTATTGGTCAACAATGCCGGCATTTTTTTGCCGGGCAATATGCTGGAGGAGGAGGACCATCAGCTGAAAGCGATGATGGATGTAAATCTGATGAGTGCATATTATCTGACGAAGGCCTTATTCCCTCGATTGAAAGCACAGCAATCGGGTCATATTATTAATATTTGTTCTGTCGCGAGTTTGCATTCCTATGGCGGTGGCACGAGTTACAGTGTCAGTAAATATGCATTACTGGGATTTTCGGACAATATTCGTACTACTTGTAGGCCACATGGCATAAAGGTCACGGCTATTTGTCCCGGCCCTACCATGAGCCATAGTTGGGAAGGTAGTGGTATAGACGAGACTAAATTAATGAAGGCCTCAGATGTCGCAGATATCATCTGGCAGACAGCACAGCTGAGTATACAAGCTTGTGTAGAAAGAGTTGTACTGAATCCGATGGAAGTCTTATAAAACAAAAAATATTTATGATGACAACAAAAAGCCTGTATCGTATTTGATACAGGCTTTTTGCATTTATTGCATATTACAAATTGAGCATTTATTTCTCGTGTAATATATATGGTTTATTGGCTACAAAATTCACTTTCAGTCCGTTCCCAGCCTGTGGATAGCCAAGGCGTAAATCCATACCTGTCGCGCTCTTCAGGGTCAGGGTACCTGTTATCGTTTCATTAGTACCAAACTCGCTATCATCTGTAGATACCGATAAATTACTTAAAACGGTAAAGGCATTTAAGACGCCATTTAAATCTGCAGTCTTGTTATCCGTTTTATATTCTACTACATAATTAACCGCTTTAGGCATCCCTTCTCTGGTTTCTGTTTTCAGAACGGCTGGAGTTGGGACATAGTAATAGTATTCGGTTGTATCTGTACCGACTATTTCTGTAGAATCGACCATTTCACTATTGATTTCAATAGTCTGGCCTGCTTGCAGTTTAATGTATTTTTTTGCCGTATTGGAGAAATCATAACTATCTCCGTCATACTTTTTACAAGAGGCAAATAATAATACAGATCCGAACCCAAGCAATGCAATTTTATTTATATTTTTCATAATAATTCAGAGTTTATAGGTCAAACCATAATTGATCGTAATAATGGAATACGCCTTTAGGAGCATTAACGTTAGGCAAAATCTCATTATCAGTAGGCCATAATAACCTGTAAATAAGATTTCCTGCCGGTGCACCCGGTGGTATGGTCAACGTAGGCGTTTCATTTCCTTTGGTACCGGATCTTCTCCAGTTATTAAATGCTTCCAGAGGGCGATCCATTAAATCGATCCATTGTTGCAAATGAATTTCCTTAACTGCAGTAGCCGCACTCAGGGTTTTAGAACTCGCAAATGTTGCCGCATCGGTAGCAGATACCTTGTACAATAAACAAGCTTCTTTTAATGCTTCCTGATATTTCGCTTCTGCAGTAGCTAATCCACCCGGAATCAGGTTACGCGCAGCCGCTTCTGCCTGTAAGAATAATAATTCCTGGTAGGTCATCAGGTATTCCGGAGCATCTGCAGCAAATAACTGCATGCTCACGATAGCATCCTGCTCAAAGTCTCCCGTTGCTTCTGTAGCCACACCAACAAAATTAGTCGCCGCGGTGCCTTTTTCGAAATACTTAGGAATTCTCGGATCGTTTTGCGCCAACATCGGGTCTATTACCGTTTTATTGGCAAAGAAAAACGCATTGGTACCACCCGCATATTTATTCAATATTGCGAATTTCAGGTTTTGATTTCCTGTAGCCGTTCCAAACTTGAAGGTCATATTACCTGTTGCGGATTTCATCATGGCATCTTCCGTCATAAGCGTAGCCAGAGCAGTTGCTTTAGAAGGATCTTTATCTACCATCGTCATTAAAATTTTAAATTTCAATGAGTTGGCTAATGCGAGCCATTTAGCCGCGTCTCCTGCATAGAAGAAGTCTTCATATTTGATGGTTGTTTGTGATGCATTCGTATTCTTCAGATTACCAATTGCTTCATCTAAAAGCGTCAATAAGCCATTCATTACAGCTTCCTGGCCATCAAAATGTGGATAGGTAATGTCCTTTCTCCATGCTTCGGAATAAGGGATATCACCAAACATCATGGTTGTTTCGTACATGGTTTCTGCCAGGAGTACCTGACATTGTCCTATTGTACCGTATTTTACCGGGCTGGACTCTTCAGCAAACTTGATCGCTTGCTTTAAATTTGCCCCGGAGCTTACATAGTTTGTTCTCCAGATATTACCGGTAGAATAAGGGCTCACATCGTAAACATCTCCGGCACCCCAACCGGAATTTCCTCCGGAGGCAAGGGTCTGTACCGCTAAAACCAAGGAAACATACTGATCTCCACCAACTCTGGTATTGGCTAAGTTAACCGCTGCTCCGCTGAATAAAAGTTCCGGTGTTGCGGAACTCGGCTCATTTGGATTAATGTTTATTTTTTCAAATGATTTCTTACATGATCCTAGTGAAATAACCCCTAATGCTATTATTATTATCTTCTTCATAAATTTAGAATTTTACTTTTAAGTTAATACCATAGGTTGCTGTAGCCGGGAAGCTGTTAAACTCCACGCCATCTCCTGCACTGCCTGAACCGAAATAACTCATTTCCGGATCTACATGGGGTACAAAAGATTTGATCAACCATAAATTTCTTCCTTCAAACCCTATTTCCAGGCCTTTCACCGCTTTTTTAAAGGGTCTGAAACTTTCCGGGAAAGCATAGGAAAGCGTCACCTCTCTTAATTTGACGAAAGAAGCATCAAACACATTACCTTCTGTATTAGACGTGCTTGAATAGGTGCCCCAGAAATCCTGCATACTTTGTACCGGTGTGGTATTAGGAGAATAAGTACCATCTCCATTATCATTCACCCCTTTATCTGTAAACGTAGCATCTCTGTTGGCCATTGTTTCCTTAGCCATACCAGAGCTTCTTAGTGCCGCTACTGTTCCAGAATAAAACACGCCACCTTGTCTGATATCCACCAGGAAGCCTAAAGACACCCCTTTATAAGAAAATTTATTGCTGATACCCAGCATAAAGTCAGGATTTACTTTACCGATAAACTGGTTTTGCACCACTTCTCTTAAGCCGGTATTTTTATTGATTACAATTGCTCCATCCGGAGAACGTTTCCATTTAGAACCATAGATAGCGAAGCTACCACCAACCGGCGCTTTTACTTGTAAGCCACTCCAACCGGACTGTACCGCGTATTCCTGCAGGATACCATCTAACTCATTTACCACTTGTTTGTTATGAGAGAAGTTCGCTACGAAATCCCATTGGAATCCATTTCTATTATTACTAAAAGGACTCACACGCAACATGGCTTCTAAACCCTTATTGGTAATGGATCCGGCATTAATTTGTTTTACAAAATATCCCGTTGATGCCGGTACGGTGATATCCATAATCTGGTTCTTTGTTTCTGTATTATAATAGGTAACATCTAAACCGATAAGATTACCAAAGAATCTCAAATCCGCACCAATTTCACGGGAAGTCGCTAATTGCGGCTTCAAGGTCTCGTTTGGCAAAATACGTGGTAATGCGAAGGCTCCTCTACCTAAGAAAGGAAAACTAGCCGGTAATGAGAATTGCGTAAAGAAGGTCGTTAAAGGACTATAAGTCAACAAAGTTGAATATGGATCAGTATCGGAACCTACTTTTGCCCAACTGGCTCTTAATTTACCATAAGACAATACTTTATTAGAATTCATCAACTCACTAAACACAAAGGAACCCGAAACTGATGGGTAGAAATAAGAGTAGTTCCCTGTATATACTAAGGCAGAAGACCAGTCATTTCTACCGGTAACTGATAAGTATAAGTAATCTTTGTAAGAAGCACTCAATTCTCCGTATAAACCAATTAATCGCGATCCAGAATATGCTCTATCTGCAATTGCTGTTTCTACATTCCCCGGTCTGAATACGCCTTCTCCTTCATCTAAAAGAAAGTTAGAGCCGGTCACAAAACTTTGATCAATTCTACGATCCAGTAAGTTGACACCTGCCATTGCTCTCAAATTCCAATCTTTGTTGATCTGCTTTTGCGCAGTCACAATAAAGTCATTATTAAAGCGCTTATTAAAGATATCAGAAGTCAGGTAACTTCCTTTTATATCTCCTGCAGTACCTGCTCTTACGTAGCCTAAACGATTTTCTTCATAAGCATCAAAACCAAAGGTATTCGCAATGGTCAACCAATCGGTAGCCTTATATTCCAGATTGGCACTACCCATAAAGCGGTTCAACTTATTCCCGTTTTTATTTTTATTTAAGATCCAGAATGGGTTATTACCCGTCTTATCTGTAGTCAGGTTATTCTGTACCCCAAATTCATTCTGATAGTTTTGTTTCAGATCATTTACATCAACCGTTATCGGAATGCTATATATGGACGATCCCAGTACATTCGGATTGTTGGAACTTTGTACCGGACGGCCGTTAGAATTAGAGTTGGTATACATCAGGGTAAAACGAGAAGAGAATTTATCGTTAAACTTATGTCCAACATTGGCACTAAGGTTATACCGGTTTAATTCTTGGTTTAAAACAATACCCTTACTATTCAAAGCACCAAAACCGATTCTGTAATCACTTTTATCATTACCACCGGACACCGCAATATCATTGATTGCTGTGCTTCCGGTCTGGAAGAAATTATCGATATTATCAGGATGTGCCTGTAAGGTGACCGTTCTGCCTAAATAATCGGTAACCGGCGTATTGGCCATATCCGAAATTTTAGGCCCCCAACCATTGGCAAACCTTAAATTATATACACCATAGTTACCCTGTGCATAGTCTGTTTGCAATTCCGGTTTGATCAGCACTTTCTCTACACGATAAGAGGAGTTGACACTGATCGACAAGCCTGCGTTTTTAGAACCTCTTTTTGTCGTGATGATGATGGCACCATCCTTAGCCAAAGAACCGTATTGTGCAGTTGCAGCAGGCCCTTTTAACACCGTCATGGTTTCAATATCATCCGGATTAATATCACTTGCTCTGTTACCGTAATCGACCCCAACACCTTCTGCATTTCCGGTGCCACCTTGACCGGAGTTGCTAATAGGCACCCCATCTATGACGAATAAAGGTTGGCTACTGCCCGAAAAAGAAGAAGCTCCCCTGATGATAATCTTAGAAGATCCTCCTACACCACCGGACTGGCCGTTTACCCGTACCCCGGCTACTTTACCGGCAAGGGCGTCGACCACATTATTGGCTCTGGCGTTTTCTAATTGTTCTTTACTTACTTGTTGTGTTGCGTATCCTAATGATTTCTCACTTCTTTTAATACCTAAGGCGGTAACTATTACACCTTGTAATTCTTTGCCACCCTGATTTTTAAACGAAACGGTTACTGCTTGTGTACCATTACCTGCCGCTACTTCCTGCGAACCTAAACCTAAGGAAGAAACCACCAGGGTGTTACTGCCTTCCGGAACGGTAATGGTAAAATTTCCTTCATCGTCTGTAACGGTACCGGATTGTGTGCCTTTGATAATTACACTAGCCCCTAATACTGCTTCCCCCGACTCATCTAATACGCGCCCCTTAACCACGCGACTTTGCGCAAAAGCAGACACACTGGTCATTGCTATTAACGCGATGGGTAGTAATAGTTTTTTCATATTAATTCTTTTATTGTCTATACCAAACTTAATAAAATTTTAACACATAAAGAAAAAAAATTACCGAAATATTACAGTTGCATCATTATAATCTGAATTATAATGCTTAACAAATGTTCGTTTAAATAATATATAACCAAATAGGGAATTATTTTAGGTGTAAAATCTGGCGAAAAAAAGCAAAAAAAATAGCCTTGCAGAGGCTATTTAAATTGTTGCATGGAAACCAGCTTATGGTAGGTGCCCGATCGGGCAATTAACTCCTGATGGGTACCCCGCTCGACAATCTCTCCCTTTTCCATGACGATGATCTCATCGGCATTATAAATGGTGGATAGCCGGTGTGCGATGACAATGCTGGTCCGGTTTTTCATCAATTCGTTAATGGCATCCTGCACTACTTTTTCTGATTCGGTATCTAAGGCTGAGGTGGCTTCGTCCAAAATCAGAATAGGCGGATTTTTTAAGATCGCTCTTGCAATGGTCACGCGTTGGCGCTCTCCCCCGCTTAATTTGGATCCCCGTTCTCCTACATTGGACTGATAGGTATTTGTTTTCTGTTCTATAAACTTCTGCGCATTGGCGATCCTGGCTGCTGCCGTGACATCAGCCTGCTGCGCACCGCCGGTACCTAGTGTGATATTGTTGTATATGGTATCATTAAATAAAATTGGTTCTTGAGAGACAACCCCGATTTGCTTCCGCAAATCAAATATCTTACAGTCTCTGACATCGACTCCGTCAATAGTGATCTTTCCTGATTGCACATCATGAAATCTTGGAATAAGATCTACCAAAGTCGACTTTCCTGCTCCAGAAGAACCGACCAACGCCACGGTTTTCCCTTTTTGAATGGTCAGGTTAATGTTTTTCAGGATCTCTTTATTCCCATAACTGAAACTGACGTTTTCAAAAACAATGGCCTCTTCGAATCCATTAACCGGAACCGGATTTTTACGTTCCAGAATATTATTTTCTGTAGACAAGAAGGATTCTACCCTATCCAAAGCAGCAGCGCCTTTTTGCATATTGTAAAATACGCTGGATAAATTTTTAAGGGGATTAATGATTTGATAAAACAGGCCGATATATACAATAAAGAATGGCCCCGTCAGGCTGCCTTCTCCACTAAAAATAAGCCTGCCCCCAAACCAAAGAATAATACAAACAACGATAATACCAAGGGTCTCGGACATGGGCGAGCCCGCATCTCTTCTCAGGGCAATCTTATTTTTGATCCGGAATAAATCATTGTTTAACCGTACGAATTTAGACCGTTGGTGTGTCTCTGCATTAAATGCTTTTACCACGCGCATACCCACCAGGGTCTCGTCGATTGTTCCTAACATATCGCCCAATTGCTCTTGCGCCTGATTAGAAGGTTTTTTTAATGATTTTCCTACACGCCCGATAATGAGCCCGGCAACCGGAAGAAACAGGAACATGAACAATGTGAGCGGAACACTCATGGTAAACATATAGACCAATACGGCTATGATGGTAATCGGTTCTCTTAAAATCGTTTCGATTACCCCAATGATAGACGTTTCCACTTCTCCTATATCATTGGTCATTTTAGAAATCAGATCACCTTTCTTTTCTTCTGTAAAATACCCGATCGGTAAGGAAAGCGATTTATTAAACATGTCTTCTCTCAGGCGGCGCAATACATTATTCTTAACCGGATTCAGTATTCTCAGAGACAAGTATAGGAAAGCATTTTTCAGCACTGTCGCTAACACGACCAATACCACCGAATAGGTCAAGGCGGTCATTTTACCATCTGTTGTAATAACATCATTGAAGAATGAGGTTATTGTAGTAATGATGTTGCCTTTGGTGTCCGGTAATGTTTGCTTTCCGGTAAATATGGTTTGCAATACCGGTGCAATCATTGTAAACGAAAACAGGGCGAAAACCGTAGATAATAAGCTGCAGATAAAATAGACTAGCAGCTTGCCTTTATCGTTACGGATGTACCGCCATAATTTAGGAATATTCTTCACGTATCGTTATTTATTGAATAGTATAACTCATTTCCCCACCCTTCTCATCTTTGAGCATGATGCCGGCAGAAGCGAGCATGTTCCGGATCTTATCGGATGTTTCAAAATCTTTTCTGGTGCGCGCTTCTTTACGCATTTCGATAACAAGGGTCATAACCGCATCCAGCTTATCATCGTTGACTATTTTTAAAGGCTGTAGGCCCATAATATCTTCCAGATAGACTTTAAATGTGGTTTTTAATTGTGTCAGTGTTTCAGCGCTCAATGCATCGGCAGAGATAATACCTCCCTTGATACTATTGATGATCGGCGCCATTTCAAACAAATTGGCCAATACTTTTGCGGTATTTAAATCATCATTCATAAACTCAGCACACTCAACAATCCATTGTTGCACTTTGGTATCCACATCTGCATCTCCGGCTACTTGATTCGTTTGTGCCGGTAACGTTTGTAACACTTCATAGGCTTCCCATAAGCGTTTCAGGGCTTTTTCGGAGGCCTGTAAACTTTCGTTGGAGAAGTCTAAGGTGCTTCTGTAATGTGATTGCAGGATATTAAAGCGAATCACCATCGGATGGTACGCTTGTTCCAATATAGGATGATCACCACTAAACAACTCGGTAAGTTTAATGACGTTATTATAGCTTTTACCCATCTTCTTTCCGTTGATGGTAATCATATTGTTGTGCATCCAGTAGTTTACCGGGGCACATCCGTGGGCAATGGTCGATTGTGCGATCTCACTTTCATGGTGTGGAAATTGCAGGTCCATTCCTCCGCCATGTATATCAAAACGCTCTCCAAGGTATTTACTACTCATCGCAGAACATTCGATATGCCATCCCGGGAAACCAATACTCCAGGGGCTTTTCCAACGCATAATATGCTCCGGAGCCGCTTTTTTCCATAGGGCAAAATCAGCCTTGTCTCTTTTTTCTTCTTGCCCGTCCAGCTGGCGTGTGGTTTCTAAAAGATCGTCTAATACTCTTCCTGATAATTTACCATAATCATAGCTTTCTGCATATTTTTTCACATCAAAATATACGGAACCATTTACTTCATAGGCATAGCCTTTGGCAATGATATCTTCGATCATAGAGATCTGTTCGATAATATGACCTGTGGCTGTAGGTTCTATAGAAGGTTCCAAACAGTTGAACCGGTTCATAGCCCAATGAAACAAACTGGTATATTTATGTACCAATTCCATTGGCTCCAGTTTTTCCAATAAGGCTTTTTTGCCCACTTTATCTTCTGCTTCACGGCCTTCTTCTTCAAAGTGACCGGCATCCGTAATATTACGAACATAACGCACTTTATAACCCAAATGCTGTAAATAGCGGTTGGCCACATCGAAGGTTACATAAGGCCGGGCATGCCCCAGATGAGACTCTCCCGATACCGTAGGTCCACATACATATAGGCCTACATGGCCTGGCGTTATGGGTTCAAACTTTTCTTTTTGTCTGGTGTATGAATTATAGATATATAGTTCGGACATATAGTAATATTAAAAAATGCTTTGCAAAAATAAGTTATTGTAAACGATTTTACCTTAAGGTATATATAAAAGAAAATGCTCAATTCCCATTGAGCATTTTATACAAATAATCTTAATGAAAATATTAAACGGCAAAAGAAGTACCGCAACCACAGCTGCTGCTCGCATTTGGGTTGTTAAACACGAAGCCACGGGCATTAAGCCCTTCGGAAAAATCAATTTCCATTCCGGCAAGGTATAGTCCATGTGCTTTCTTCATGATGGCCTGAATGCCTTCAAATTCAAACAGGTCGTCGTCTGCTTCTTGTTTATCAAAACCCAATACATAGCTCAAACCGGAGCATCCTCCACCCTTAACACCTACTCTTATAAAATTCGTGGCATCAAAGTCAGGGGCATCCATTAATCTTTTCAGTTCTCTAAGGGCACCGGAAGTAAAGGTTACCGGCGCTTGTATCGTCATTGTTTCCATAATGTTTCGCGTAATTTGGGAGTACAAAAATAGTTAAATCACCTGAATGTAGTTATAATAATATCATGGTAAGCTATAAAGGCATTCTATGATAACGGTATATGCGCTTATAACGATATGATTATGGCCAATTAACATGATTTTTAAAAAAAATTTACCAAAATTATAAAAACACTTTAACTGAATTAGAAAAATACTATATATTTGCTATATCAATTAAACTCTTGCGTATAGATCATACTTCTACATTTTTATCACCCACATGAAAACGGACACGGTTTTTGGCCTGTCGCATTTGTAGAATTTATGACTAAACAATTAAGAACTTCCTCGGATCAGGAGTTGATTGTCGCTTTCCAGGAAAACAAGTCCGAAGTAGCCATTGCTGAATTAATCAGCCGCTACAAAAAAAACATTTTTACTACGATCGTACTCAAAGTAAAAGACCGGTTTATTGCCGAAGATCTTTTTCAGGAGACCTTTATTAAGATCGTCAATACGATTCTTGCGGGGAAATATGCAGACCAAGGGAAATTTTTACCCTGGGCGGTGCGTATCGCCAACAATCTTTGTATCGATTATTTCCGAAAGAATAAGTCGGCCACTAAGGTTATCTCTAAAGATAGTTTTGAATGGTTTGAATACCTGAGCGTTGATTACAACAATGCGGAATCACAAATGGAATATACACAGATGTCTAACCAGGTACAACACCTTTTAGACCGCCTTCCCGAGGAACAAAGGGATGTAATCCTGCTGCGCGTATATGCCGATCTTAGTTTTAAAGAGATTGCTCAAGTGACCAATGTAGGCATCAATACCGCTTTGGGCCGCATGCGTTATGGCCTGTCTAACCTGAGAAAAATTATTGAAGAGCACAACCTCGTTTTAAGATAGTATTAAAATAGAACTATACCCGGGTATATTCAACTTTCTTTTTAAGCATTTTAATCATTAATTTATGAAAAAAGTATTTAGATTTTCATTCATTTTATTGTCCTTCGGATTACTTTCAACCACTGGCAAAGCACAGTCGTTGACCCATGCCCCTTTAGGAGCAACAAATAGTATAACGATGAATGTACAGGCAATAGTCAGCAATTATCCTCCTTTTGGCCTTCCTACTGCCAGCTTACAATCGTTTTACTTTCCCACTACTCTTTCCACTCAATCCATTAACAATCTTTATTTCAACTCAGTCTTAACTGATCTGACTTTTAATATTAATATTGGCTCAGGTACACATACGGTATACCTTAATGCAAGTGAAATTCAAAGCTTAAATTCAGCACCTAATACTTCTATAGGCAGGCCGCTTACCGCTGGCACTCCCTGTCTTTTAAGAGTTATTAGTGCTGGAAATAACAATTTCACCTTTAGAGTAGAATGTTACTAGAAGATTAGATTTAGCCAGGAACGGTCTCATTGATACCCATTTTCTGGCTATTCTTTTATCATTTTTTATCTTTTAAGAAAGGGATCATGCCCGAACGTCAAAAGAACACCCAACATATTCTCAATACCTCTTCCAATCTTTTAGGATTTTGTTTTATCATCATTACCTCTCTGAAGCTAAGCGGTAAGAGCGCCCAGACTATTATAGATGAGACCTTACTGGTTTCTTCGGTACTGTTTATGAGTAGCTGCCTTCTGTCGTTTTTGTCAATGAGAAGTGAGAAAGAAAGAAGTGTCAATACACTAGAGCGTATTGCCGATTATAGTTTTGTGATCGGTTTATTTTCTCTTTTTGTTGTGGTGTTGATTGTTGCTTTTGAGCCGGAACTATTTATATAATTATAACCTCAAATGGAATCAATCTTCTAATCATTCCACAATAAAACAATATGCCTTCGNNCGAAGGCATATTGTTTTATTGTTCGGCTTTTAACACCCTGATGTCATCCATCATTTGTTTTACAGATTCTTTTTTAGTGCCATCATAAGGAGAAACGTTGCTGCCATCTTTTGTCTGATGTGCCCTTACCCTTCCATTACGATCGACCAATACAAAGTTTTCAGTATGGATAAAATCGGATTCTATATCTGTCTTTGAGGAGTCTGCAGCTGTCACGAGGTAACTGTACCTTGCCTGATCGTACAGGGCTTTTTTATCGCCGGTGAGGAACATCCATTTTTTGCTATCTGCATTGAAGCGTTGTGCATATTCTTTCATGGCACCTACCGTATCTCTTTTAGGATCTACAGTATGTGATAAGATAATCACCTCATCATCATTTTTAAAGGTGTTATACACTTCAGCCATATTTTCGTTCATAGTAGGACAGATCCCTTTACACGTTGTAAAAAAATACTCTACGACCAAAATCTTGCCTTTTACAGAAGCCAAAGTAATGGTATCTCCATCCTGATTCAGAAATTTAAAATCACGTACGGCATGGGTCTCATCTCCTAAAAATGCCAAAGAAGCAGGCCTCTTTTTATCCTGAGAAACTCTAAAATAGTAGAAGGCGAATACAGCCCATAAAGCAATGAAAAAGGTGATGAGGAAGAGGGTAACTTTTCTTTTATTTGACATAATCGGGGATGATTTTTGAAATGGATGCAAAGATACTGGCTTTCACCTAGATTGCCTTACGCATTTCGTTAAAATAACGAAGCCGGTGCAAATATTTGCACCGGCTTCGCCGTAATCTGATTTATAGCAATTATTTTATTTCTGCTAAAGATGTTTTAGGTGCAGCAGCTAAGGTTGCTTCACTGGCTTCGCTCGCATATTTCTCAAAATTATTGACAAACAAGGTAGCTAATTCCATTGCTTTCTTATCGTATTCTTCTTCACTGGCCCAAGTGTAACGTGGGTTTAAGATTTCCGAAGGTACACCAGGACATTCATTTGGCATTGCAACACCAAAAGTTCTGTGTGCGGTATAGCCCACATTTTCCAAATCACCGTTGATTGCAGCGGTAATCATTGCTCTTGTATATTTCAGGTTCATACGCTTACCGATACCATAAGGGCCTCCGCTCCATCCGGTATTGATCAGCCATACATTGACATCAGGATGTTGTCCTAATTTTTCCCCTAATAATTCTGCATATTTTACAGGATGTAAAGGCAGGAATACACGGCCAAAACAAGCTGAGAAGGTTGTTTGTGGTTCGGTAACGCCAACTTCAGTACCCGCTACTTTTGCGGTATATCCGCTTACAAAGTGATACATAGCCTGCTCTTTGGTTAACTTAGAGATGGGCGGTAAAATACCAAATGCATCACAAGTCAAAAAGAAGATATTTTTTGGATCACCTCCGTAAGAAGGTTCTTTTGCATTATCAATATGATAGATCGGATAGGCTACACGTGTATTTTCAGTGATGGTGCCGTCTGCATAATCTACTTCGTTTGTTCCTTCAAAGAACTTAATATTTTCTACTAATGCGCCCGGACGAACAGCATTATAAATTTGTGGCTCTTTTTCTGCACTTAAATCTATGGCTTTTGCGTAGCATCCGCCTTCAAAGTTGAATACAGAACCTTCTGCCCAACCATGCTCATCATCTCCAATCAGCGGACGGTTAGGATCTGCACTTAAGGTTGTTTTACCCGTACCACTTAACCCGAAGAACAAGGCGACATCACCTTTTATACCTTCATTGGCAGAACAGTGCATGGATAATACATTGTGCTCTTGTGGTAAGATGTAATTTAACACACCAAAGATTCCTTTTTTCATTTCACCGGTATAAGCCGAACCTCCAATCAAAATGATTTTGCGGCTAAAGTTTACGATAGTAAAATTGGATTGACGGGTTCCATCTACTGCAGGATCCGCTTCAAAGCTTGGTGCCTGGATAATATGCCAGTCCGGTATAAATGACGCCAATTCTTGCTCTGTAGGGCGTAAAAACAAATCGTTACAAAACAAGTTGGCCCATGGTGTTTCGTTTACCACGCGCACATTCAACCTGTATGTAGGATCGGCACAAGCATAAGCATCACGCGCCCAAACCTGCTTTCCACCTAAGAAAGCGACTACTTTGTCGTATAATTTATCAAAAACTTCTGTACTTACCGGGATATTCACATCACCCCAATCAACGGTATCTTCTGTAATTGCGTCTTTTACGGTGAACTTGTCCTTAGGAGAACGTCCCGTAAACTTGCCTGTATTTACACACAAAGCGCCTGTACTGTTTAAAACACCCTGTTTAAGATCTAAGGTTTGCTTAGTCAGCAATTCCGTAGAGAGGTTCCAATTTACTACCGCAGCATCTATTCCAATGTTACTTAAATTAGCAGCAGGGTTTTTAATACCGTTTTCTATCATTGTTGAGCAGTTTTATTAAATTTTAAGAGGGCAAAGGTACTAAATTAAATATATGAAAAATCACTTTGCCTGATATTTACAAGTCACTTACATTTATAAAATAAAGCCTCAATATCTTATATATTGAGACTTTGTTTGCCTTAAAAGCTGATTAATAATCTCCAATAGTCGCCGGCACTTCATTTAATGCCTGTGCTAATTGCGCATCATTTGGTGCAATACCATGCCATTCATGAGATCCCATCATAAAGCTTACCCCTGCACCCATTTCTGTTTTCAGCAGGATACATACCGGTTTACCTTTTCCGCTTGCGCCTTTCGCTTCTTCCAATCCTTTTAATACAGCCGCCATATCATTACCTTGCTCAATCGTCAAAACGGTCCAGTCAAAAGCTTCAAATTTTGCTTTCAGATCGCCCAGGTTCATTACGTTTTTAGTCGCACCATCAATTTGCTGTCCATTATAATCGACTGCAATAATCAGGTTATCTAATTTATGATGCGCTGCAAACATGATGGCCTCCCAGTTCTGCCCTTCCTGCAACTCTCCGTCGCCGGTAAGTGCATACACGATATGCTTATCATTGTTCATTTTTTTAGCGGTAGCCATTCCGGAAGCTACGCTCAAGCCCTGGCCTAAAGAACCGCTGGCAATGCGCACACCCGGTAAATGCTCGTGTGTTGCCGGATGGCCTTGTAAACGGGAATCTATTTTACGGAAAGTGGCCAGTTCCGATACCGGAAAATACCCGCTACGTGCTAATACACTATAGAATACAGGGGAAATGTGTCCATTGGACAAAAAGAATACATCTTCGTTTTTACCTTCCATGTGGAAAGCAGGATCGTGTTGCATTACTTTGAAATACAAGGCGACCAAATAGTCAGTACAACCCAAAGAACCTCCGGGATGCCCGCTTTGTACGCCATGAACCATTCTTACGATATCGCGGCGTACCTGAGACGCCATATCTTTTAATTCCTGCAATTCCATATTACAATAGATTGATAATTTTTTGCAAAAGTAACATTTATAAATGCTACATCCCAAAATAAACCATGGTTTTTATCCGATTGCGCACGCCCAATCGTTAACAAAGGGTTATTAGACTTATTCAAAAAAAGACACATTCAAAATAAGATGTAGATTTACCTATAGATTATGCGGCGGCTCTTAACGTATGAAAGGTCTTATAAGTCTTACACTTATATAGAAATGGTCCTTTTTAATCCCAGATTAAGATCGCGAAGCATTTTCCGCTTTGCATACGGAACCATCTCGCATGGTATCTGTACTTATATTTTATAACCCTAAAACGCGGATAATTATGATGAAAAATGTTGTTTTAATTTTGATTGTCCTTACCGGAATACTCTCTTCCTGCTCTAAAAAAGAATCGGGTGTATGTTACTGTAGCTATTTTAGCGGCGATCGCACGCATTATGATTTAAAAGGGCTGGATAAGCAGAAGCAAATTGACTCCTGTAACCGGCTTAGTGAGTTGGCCAGTGGTTTTGCCGGTAGTTGTAAGTTGAAAAAATAAGGTGCGCCTGCGTTGCCCTTCATTGCGTATAGATTATCGGGTTAAACGCTTGGCTTCATACACCTAAATTTATTTAAAAAACCTAAAACTCATGAATTATGCTCAAACAAATTGTTTCTATATTCATGCTTTTTCTGATCATAGGCATTACGGCCTCCTGCTCGAAGAAGAAATCGGGATTTTGCTATTGTAGCTATTATGGAGGGAACCGGACAGTGTATGACCTAAATGGCCTAGAGCGGCAAAAACAGGTTGACTCCTGTAACAGACTTAGTGAATTAGCCAGCGGTTTTGCCGGTAGCTGTAAGTTGAAAAAGTAATAAATGTTTTATATAGTAAAGGGACNNGTCCCTTTACTATATAAAACATGGACTATATATACTTTGCCGTCCAGTTTTTCTTTATTTTCTTTATTCCTTCCGGTACGCCGGAGTAAAGCAATTCTCCACCACCGACCCCACCTTCGGGTCCAATGTCGATCAACCAATCGGCATGTTTGATCACATCGGTATTATGTTCGATTACGATCACACTATGCCCGTTTTCGATTAAAGCATAGAATGACTTTAAGAGTTTACTGATATCGTGAAAGTGCAAACCGGTTGTCGGTTCATCAAAAATGAATAGCAACTTTTCTTTACTATTGCCCTTACCCAAAAAGGAGGCTAGTTTTACTCTTTGTGCTTCTCCGCCCGAAAGGGTATTGCTTGACTGCCCGAGTTTTACATAACCCAATCCTACATCCGACAGGGGTTGTAAGGCATCTTTAATTTTCTTTTCTTCATTAAAAAACGTAATGGCATCATCTACACCCATATTCAATACATCGGAAATATTTTTTCCTTTGTATTGCACTTCCAGCACTTCATCTTTGAAGCGCTTACCTTTACAGCTTTCGCATTCCAGGTATACATCTGCCAGGAACTGCATTTCTACCACTACTTCCCCATCTCCTTTACAGGTATCACAACGACCGCCGTCTACATTAAAGGAAAAATGCTTGGGTTCAAAGCCTTGTATTTTTGCAGATTGCTGTGCAGCAAAGAGGCTCCTAATATCATCGTAGGCCTTTATGTAGGTAACGGGATTACTTCTGGAGGATTTACCGATTGGGTTCTGGTCAATCAGTTCTACATTTTTTATTGCTTTTAGATCGCCCTCTAAGGCATCATATTGGCCGATACTCAAAGCCGTTTCCCCAAAATGTTTTTGCAATGCCGGATAAAGGGTTTGCTTGACCAAAGTGGTTTTACCACTACCAGAAACGCCGGTAACAACACATAATACATTCAAAGGGAAAGCAACATCAATATTTTTGAGGTTATGCTGTCTGCAACCTTTCAGACTAATCCATTGTTTTGGTGTTCTGAGGGCTCTTCCCTTACCTCCGTTCATTTTCAGAAAATCATCAACGTGCAAGGTTCCGGAAAGGTATTGACCGGTCAGGCTATCTTTATTGCCTACGATTTCTTTATAATTACCGACCGCGACCACTTCTCCGCCCAGATGTGAGGCCAGAGGGCCCATATCAATAATATGATCTGCTTCTTCCATCATCATCTCATCATGTTCTACCACGACTACAGTATTATTGAGGTTACGCAGGTTTTTCAACACTTTGATCAGTCTGTCGGTATCGCGCGGATGTAAGCCGATACTCGGTTCATCGAGGATATAAAGGCTATCCGTCAGGTTACTACCCAAGAATTTAGTCAGCTGTATGCGTTGACTCTCTCCACCCGAAAGTGTATTGGCCTGGCGATTTAGGGTCAGGTAATTTAAGCCCACATCCATCAGGGTATCAAGACGCTGATGCACTTCTATTAAGATCCGGGAAGCAACCTGTGCTTCATAATCACTTAAGTCCAATTGATGAAACCACTGTTGCAAGTCACCGATCGGCATGTTGGATAATTGTGCGATATCGGTACCTTTAACCTTTACGTAAAGCGCATCTGGTCTTAAGCGTGTGCCTTTACAGTTGGGACATATGGTACGCCCCCGGTACCTTGCCTGCAAAACGCGGTATTGCACTTTGTATAGATTGTCTTCTACCATTGTAAAAAACTCGTCTATCCATTTCTGCAGGGTACTCATTTGTATTTCAGTAAGCTCCTGTAGTGGCTTGTGTATCGGAAAGCCATTTTTGGCTTCCGCTTTAATGAAGGCATGCTTCCATTCCTGCATTTTTTCGCCACGCCAGCAGACCACCGCATCTTCATAAACACTGAGGCGCTTATCCGGTAGTACAAGGTCCATACTAATACCTAATATCTGTCCGAAGCCTTCACATTTAGGACAGGCACCATAGGGATTATTGAAGGAAAAGAAATTTGGCGTAGGCGTTTCAAAAGTCATACCATCGGCTTCAAAGCGATTGCTAAAAGACTTTAAGGTAGTACCGTCTAATTCTAGCAAACAAGTACCCTGCCCTTCATATAAAGCCGTCTGCAAACTATCTGCCATACGGTGCAGGTCGTCTTCCTCAAAGTCTTTTACCACAATCCTGTCGATCAGGATATACCAATCTGTATGTTTAGGTTTTACGTCCTGGCTTTCTGCTGCAACCAATAATTCTTCGATCCGTAATACCTCATCGCCCTTCTTGCTCTTTTGTAGCAAACGGGAGAAGCCTTTTTGCATTAGGACATTCAGCTCTGCTTCCAGGGTTCTGTCTTGGGCGATACTAAAGGGTACGATCATCTGCACCTTTGTCTTTACGGGTAGGGTTTTAATGAAATCGATAATATCACTTACTTCATCTTTCTTTACTTCTGCTCCGGATATTGGAGAATAGGTATGCCCTATACGGGCAAATAACAAGCGCATATAATCCTGCAACTCGGTCATCGACCCGACGGTTGAGCGGGGGGTGCGTGTGGTTACTTTCTGTTCTATGGCGATTGCCGGGCAAATGCCTTCAATCATATCCACATCGGGCTTGTCCATACGCATCAGGAATTGTCTGGCATAAGAGCTCAGGCTTTCTGCATATCTGCGCTGGCCTTCC
The DNA here is from genome assembly GCF_003852495.1 of Taibaiella sp. KBW10. Classification (GTDB taxonomy): domain Bacteria; phylum Bacteroidota; class Bacteroidia; order Chitinophagales; family Chitinophagaceae; genus Edaphocola. The sequence goes on from NZ_QAJI01000002.1 coordinate 177,703, forward strand.
GCAAATAAAGTATCCATGGTAAGGCTTGATTTGCCGCTTCCGGAAACACCGGTAACCACGACTAGTTTATTTCTGGGAATGGCAACCGTTACATTTTTAAGGTTATGCATTTTTGCGCCCTTAATCAAAATTTCTTTTGAATTAACTGCTGTTTTTTGTATTGCTTTTTTTGCCTTTGCCATAAGTGCAAAGCTAGGGGAATTAATGAAATGATCTAAAAGGGTTTGGCTAAAATTAATAGAAATTTACGGGGCTTGTATATGGGACTATGCTATTTTACGCCTGCATTTTCGTGTTCCGGTTTCCTTATAAACAAAAAGGCCTCCGGACGGCTTATCAATTACGATAAGCACTTCCGAAGACCTTTACACTATTCTGACCTGCTACTTTAATACTGACAGGCTAATATTATGGGCATTCTGCGTGATTTTTTGGTACATGGCTTGATATTGATCAAAAAGTGCGGCCTTGTAAATTCCTTTATTTTGCGTAAACCTAATCTGGATCGTAAGCACATTTTCCTGCAAGGTGGGTGTATAATTATATGTTGCAAATGTATTTTCAATCTTTATCTCAGTCGGTACTCCTTCTAACTTTGCTCCTGCAGGCAATATGATCTTATAATTATATTCCAACCTGTAATCATCTTCTATTACAATCGGTTTTGTTCTGGCTACATTGCAACGGAGATTGTTCATTGGATTACCCATAATTGGGATGTTGATCATCATCCTTTTCGCGGTTTCATCTGTGATATTGGGCACGTCGAATGTAATGGTTTCTGTCACATACGGACGCGCATTATAGATATCGGAGTAATCATATTTTTGGGTCACAATATCTGCACTTTTATAGGGTGCCATATTGATAATGCGCGCTCTAATGCCTGTTTCCGTAGCACCTTTTAAATACGCAAATAAATCATCCTGCTTTGTTCCTTTATATTCTGAAGCCCATGTTATTTGCTGTAGCTCTTTTGCCGGATCAATAGTTATGTTTATATCTCGTTTAATATAGCTTTGGTCTTTATTATATGCCGGTGTTTTTACTATTTTGCCCCCATCCTCGCTCAAGAGTAAGGCATCCCTATCTTGGGTAAAGCTTCCCAAATAGCCTGCAGGAAGTGCTGATGAAGTGCATTCTAACCATACGCTGTCTTTATCCAGAGGTACGCAAAGGATCATATGGTTGAATACATTAGAAGAAAATGCTCTGTCCAATTTGTAGTATCTGTCTTGCCCTGCAGAAATCACCACCAGGTTCGAGGGTATATCTATGGCCTTCAACATTGCCTTCATATAATTGGATAAACCTTTACAATCTCCATAGCCTGATTTTGACAAACTTGCCGCATCGAAGGTTTGCCAACCCGCGAGCCCATATTCATTGGCAACATAGCGTGTATGCTGTTGCATATAATGATACAGGAATGCAACCTTGGCTCTTTTGTCCTTAATACTATCGGTCATTTCATGCAGTCTACGTGTTACATCATCAGGCAAAATATCTTTATCCTTATTGAGTTCGTAAATAAATTTGCCCAGATTTTGCCAGCTTTCGGTAGTTCCCTGATAATTGGCCAGTGCGATTTTATCTGCTACTATTTCCATAGTTGGTAAATAGTAATTTTCAGTAACCGAAGCCGGTTGGTGTACAAATGCGGGTATGGTATCAATAACCCATTTCTGCAGGAAAAATGAATCTTTACGGGATTCTTCCATTCTAACATGTTCCGGGAAATTATATGATTTGTACTTTATTTTAACCGGTTGCTTATAGGCAAGTATCAGCATACTTTTTTGTACCGCAATCTTTTCACTACTCTGCACTTCCCATGCTGGAAGGAAAAAGTTGCTTTTGCCTTTATATTCGTATTCAAATACAACCGTATAAGGATATTGCTTATGATCAAAATCAAAGTATTTCACCCGGTTATCATCATAAAAAGAATAGCTTGATCCAAAAGTAGATCGGTCAATTATCTGATTTGTATTTAATGATTTTAAGAGCACACCCTCCGCATCATATAGTTTACCCGATATATCAGATACCTTACTGTACAAGTCGTAGAATACCCGAAATTTAGCATAATCATTTCCATTTTCATTAAGCACGGTAACCGCAAATTTTCTTTTCATATTGAAACTTTGCATGTCTATTTCTAAAAAGGTGCTATCAATACGAACCACCGCACTTGCTCCGGGTTTGAGGACTTCCGGAATTTCAGTAACCGGGTATTCGTTTTTCTTTGCTAAGGCTGTTTGCACACACCAAAAACACATCCATAAGAGCAGGCTATTTTTCAACATGATTATTTTCTTCTTTTTTTAAGAACAATTTTTTGACTTTGTGCTTTAATTACTCCATTATAGAAATCACGCAATTTTTCGATTTCTGTATTTGGCAGCACAATACTTCCATTTTCAAATTTACTTTGTAACAGTATCTTATTTTGTGTGGTATCTATATCTACCGTGCTTTTAAAATACATTTGTGGTTGTGCTCCAAAGGTTATTTGCTTCGCAGTCGGGTAGTCGTCAAATTCATACTGATTATTCAATAGAACATAAATTTTGTAATTATTTTGCTCCAAATAATCAAATTCAATCGGATACTTTCTATCCCGGACTTCTTTTATAGGATTTTCATCAAAAATTTTCTCAAAGTACGCGTCTAAAAAGATAACATCAGTCTCTTTAGCAAAAGTGATAGCACCTTCCAATTTGATGCGGACTTTTTTATCAATATCATCAATGTTGTCTATACTAACCTGTTCTATTTTAAAACCAGTCATGGAAGGAGCATCCATCATTTTTTTCTTGATTGTGGTACTGTCATTCTTCCAACGATCGCGAATATCAGCCCCTGAATACACACCCAACTCCTTTATCTGTTTAAATTTAGGCATTTATCCCTTCAAAACACTTGAAAGGAATTTTATTTCTTTTTGTTGTTAATAATATTTATTAAGTTTGATTTAAAAAGTTATGGAAAAATTTATACAACTTAACTTAGAAAATAATGCTCAATGTTTTATCAATATTAAACATATCATTTCATTTGAGACAGTCGCATTAAATGAAAATGAAAAAATTCAATCTCATGTACTTACTTCTTGTGGTGCAATTCATAAAGTTAAACAGAACATCAATGTAATTAATAATCTTTTGAGTGAAATTCAGTCTTCCAAGCAAGAACAGTGACTTTCCAAAACGGAATTCCAAAGAAATAATAGATACAACGATAACTTCTATGATTTGTTGAATGGTAACTTCCTTGATGTAGTAAAGTAATTTTTTTAGTAATCATTTTAATGAATTTTAAAGTTAATAATGAACACCTTGTATATAGCAAGGTGTCTTTTTTTGTAATTTTTTGTTAAATAGTTATCTATTTTTTCATTGATTTTTCAATGAATTATCTATTGTTGTATATTCTTTATATACAATCCTATAAAGTGTTTTAAGTCATTTGAGGAAATGTTATTTACTCATAAAATACACTGCAATAAAGGTTTTAGAGGTTTTGAAAGTTATTCTATCTTTTAAAAATACTTGTTTTATATGAAAATTGTATATAATTTTACATAAAAAATAGATAACAATGTCTAAATTACTAGAATCATTAATAGAGGAATACAACCAACTCAAAGAAAAACTTGACAAAGTAGTTGAGCTAATTCAAATGTATGGAGGAAATATACCAAATAATTATGTGGGTACTCCAGCTACTATTGATAAAAATAGAATTGGAATTGTATCATCGAGTAATAGTTACCCTTTAGATGGTTCATGGAGAGATAAAATTATATATGTACTCAAACTACATAGAGTTAATAAACCATTAAGTGCGAGAAATATAGCTTCTGAAATTATTCATAATGAAAGATCTTTAAATACCAACTTAGAAGACGATAATGAAATTACAAAATATCACAATATGGTCACTCAATATACAAGTACAATGGGTAAAGCAGGTGAGATTGGTGTAGATGCTACAAATTTTAGAAATTACTATTATTATATTGAAGAAAATAGAATTGACAACTAAACAACAAGAAACCCACCTGTTGGCGCAGATGGGTTTACAAATCTTGTTGTTGATGGGGCGATAGCATAATGGCTAATGCGGTGACCTGAAAATTCTCTCATAAGGGTTCGATTCCCTTTCGCTCCACTAACTTATAATAAAATATGTGTAAAAATAAGAATAAATATACAATTAAACAATTCCGTGAGGAATATCCAGACGACAATGCATGTCTGGACAAGATTTTCAAACTTACTCATGGTGATATGACTGAATGTCCTAAATGTGGATGTACTAAGTCATTTGTTCGTGTTAAAACTAGACGTTGTTACCAATGCAGAAGTTGTTATCATCAAATCTACCCTACTGCTTCAACAATTTTTCATAAAACCACAACCCCATTAACCTACTGGTTTTTCGCAATCTTTCTCTTCACTATTAGTAAGAACGGTTTATCTGCATGTGAGTTGCAACGGCATCTTGGGGTTACATATAAGACCGCTTTTAGAATGTTGAGACAAATACGTATTCTAATCAATAATGATGAAAGAATTATGTCTGGTGTCATAGAACTCGATGAAGCTTATATTGGTGGTAAGAACAAGAATCGTCACAAGGATAAAAAAGTTAAGAATAGTCAAGGTCGCGCATATATTGATAAATCTCCTGTTTTTGGTATACTTGAACGTTCAGAAGAAGGAACAAGTAGAGTAATAGCATACACTGTACCTGATGTAAAGTCTCAAACATTAAAACCTTTGGTCTATGATAAAGTAGAACTGGGTAGTGCAATTATGACTGATGAATGGAACTCTTATACAGGGCTAAACAAAGACTATGAACACGGAATTTGTTTTCATGGTAAGGGTAACTACGTTTCGGGTGAAAACAATGATATATACACCAACGGCTTAGAGAATTTCTGGAGCAATGTAAAACGTGGTATTAATGGGTCATACATTCATGTATCAAGAAGGTATCTTCATTTATACATGAAAGAATTTGTATTCCGTTATAATAATCGTGATAAATCAGAGATGTTTAATGAATTGATTAACTGTTTGGCTTCTTAGGTTTTTTAAGAATCTTCTTCAAAGTTTCATCAAACTCTTCTTTATCGATTTCCTTTTTATCTTTCAACTCTTTTTCTAGTTGTTTAGTAAGCTCTTCCATGCTTTTTGGAGGAACTTTTTTCTTTTTAGCCATAATGTAAAATTACTACTTTTTAATTTTCAAATAGTGCATCCCTTATTTTCCTAACTTTGTGATTCATCATAAAAATATTTGAATTTGATTAAGTAAAATTCCATATATAATATTGTATCATATCATAGCAATCTACTCAAAATACGACACAGAAAAGATTACTGCAAGGTATGGTTTATGGTACGCCTGTACAGGTGTAGTTATGAATCGTGCGCGCAGTATTCGGGGTCGTATCCGAGAGTAGGGCGTATTTGATGATTGACTACACCTTAATTTTTTAACTACTCAAAATACGACAAAATGAAAAGACTACTTCTTTCTACAATTCTCATTGGAACGACCTTTCTAAACAGTGCACAAGCACAAACTTTCAAAATAGGACAAAGGCTTACTCCGTCAAGTACCGAATTCAAATCTCTGGGGGCGTCTTCATCCACAATGGTTTATACCTATAAGTATTCAAAACCTATAAGCAAAACAATGTATGATCGAAAAGTTGGAGATATTGTAATAGGTGTTAAAAGCGGCTATATAGTTTCAACAATTTACTATTTGATACCATTAAGTACAGATAAAGGCTTACCTCAATCGGTTGTTAAACTATTTGAGTCTTCTCTTGGTTTTTCACTTGCATATGTAAATGGTATGTATGGAGCAAATATCGATGATAAATCTTATTCTATTAGTCGAACAACAAGTGAAATGACGTTTCAAAAAGATCGAATAATGGTTTATACAACCATTAAAAACAGTATTCTTTCACGTTAAATTTTACTTGATTATGTCAAACTCAAAAGATAATACAGGCTGTGCAGCAATTGCTATTTTAGGTATTTGTGTGTTAATTGCAATACCAATGGTTTTTGGTTTTATTGGTCATACCATAAGTGGTTTCATGAAAGAAAACCCTGGAGGTTTCTTTGCAATTCTCGTGATCATTGGTGTTATTGCTTTTCTATATTTGAAATACGAGGTAAACAACTAGAGGATAATTTCATATATTTATGAATTATTAACTTCTAAAAGAAAAACAATGGATCAACAAATCTGGAATCAAAATCAACAGGTATTTCAACAACAAACTGGGTTATTGGTAAAAGGTAATGAAAGTGTTTATATCAATTGGTTGAATACTGTATTTACGATTGAAAATCACAAATTACTCAAATCAATAAACGGAATGATATTACAGATTAGGGATTTTAAAAGGTGATTTTATTATACAAACTTCTTTAATTTTACCCTTCAATCTTTCTAAAAGATAAATTGCATCTATTACAGACAATCCTTCAAGTAAATTTAGGATTTGTTTTTCTCTTGTTTGAATTTTTAAATTTCTTTTCATAATATTTTAAATTTAAAAAGACCACTTAATAAGTGGTCTTTATTTCTAATTAATAATTGTTAACTGTTTTGAAGGGATAAATGCCTAAATTTAAATATGTTGCTCTGCTCTTCATTAACACTACTTATGTATACTGTATTGGTAACCGCATTTATAGCCATCGCCGGGTCTAATTCTATGCTTCCCCCATTTTTATTGACAATTCTTGCATACCCGTTATAATAATCAGTCGTCAAATATCCGAAAGGTAATGTCTTCTGAACGGCATCAAGTAAATAATGGACATCGTTAATCACTAACCGTACAACAACATTTGTTGCATCTTCAGGATTGGGAACAAATTCATTGAGCATGTCCTCTCCTTTCTTAGACAGTACGACCAAATCACTTTCTAATCCTGCTTTACGTAACATGGCACAAAGTAGCTTATTAATACCCACATCACTGCCTTGCTTCGCTGCTAAAACTTTCGCGATATCCTCTTCCTTTACGTTTTCCTGGATGTTCTTTTGTACATAATAAAAAATGAGCTTTGCTTTTTCTAATGAATCTTTGCTGTTGTTCGTCAGTTCATCTACCTTAACTTTTAGAAAATCATTTTTAAGGAACGCCTGAGCAAGCCATTTGCCATACCATTTATCTTTAGAATACGTATCCCAGCTTCCAATATCAGGAATATAGATATCATTTCTGTAAAAACCCTTTATAGATACTTTTGCACTTTCTACATATTGCTGTTTCGGCCCCATAAGGATCTCTTCTTTTATAGCAGGAACGTTTCTCCTTATCCACACTCTTCGGGTAATATCCTGATAAAATATAGGATCTTCACAATAACATGCCTCGCAAGCAGAAGCATCCAGTTTTTTTATTCTAATGAATTTTTCCAATGCTATTGTAGCATTCATCATAGGTGTTACCACAATCTTAGAAGGAATATTAAATTCAAAACGCGAATATAAGACAGGATAAGATTTTTGAAACTCCCATCGCCGTGGCAATATACCAGACTCATAAATGTAAGTATAGGTCACTACAGATCCATCTTTGATTGCAGGCATACTAAATTTTATCAGCTTAATCTTATCAACATATTTATCAAAAATAATGTCCGACTTTTCCACCTTAGATTCTTTTATTTCACCATTTTCATAATTAAAAGTACTACCCTTTAATTTTCTGATAATTCCAGATTTAAACTTTGGAATGATAATATCTGCAAAATCTCCTATTTTTTTTGCATTAAATACTTTATACGCAATTTCATACTTATAACTTGTAATGCCATTCATGACTTCGCTTGTTCCAATTTCATATAAAACAACTACAGCAGCATTTGGATCTATAGGGTGGCGGTCTGATTGTAAATATGCTTTTAAAGAATCCTTATTATCATAGACATTAAAATTTTGTGCGTAAAGGCTTACTGACAAGGAGCAGACCAACAAGAATAGCAGACTTAAATGTTTCATAAATACAGGTGGTAAATGATTTAATTTTTGAGGGTGCAAATGTATTAAAATATATTAATTAAAATAAATTTATATAAATATTTATTTTAAGTTGTTCATAGCATTCTCAGACTTCATTTTTTCTGTCTTAGCCTTACAAGAAAAGTGTATCCTGATGGGAACAGATAAGGTCACCGTATGGTAGTGGGAGGGATACGGTTACTGTCTTTTGCGCTTTATG
>NZ_QAJI01000003.1:0-205841 GCF_003852495.1 Taibaiella sp. KBW10
AAAAAAGCAACCAAAATGTTTAAAATGCCGTTAATTTTACCCTGAAACGCAGTACTGTATTGATTAGCAACCAATGAAATCTTTATTGAAATAAACAGCTTCTATCGTGTTGGTAGGCGCTTAAGTAACTTAATGATGCGCTATAAAGGGGAATATCATCGATTTGGACAGTTTCTTCTAACAAAACCCTACCCTGTTTATTGTATAATAAGCCACAAAGTATTTCCGGGACTATATATAATAAGTACAATAAGCAAGGAGCTAAAGCATTAGAACCACATAACATTAATTGAGTATCCGCTTTTAGGAAACAAGAACTTACTTTATTCGTTGGGTTTTCCTTTATGGCTTTTGGAACCTTTTGACTTGACGCAATTTGCTGCGTTATATCTTTTGATTGTTGAGCCTTTAGACGATGCAAACTAAGTGTATTCATGACCGGCTATACTATATATAATACAACGCATACACAACATCTACACCCAGGCAAAAGACAAGCTAATACTACAGGAAGGTAACGAGGATGCCCACGAGCCCTTTTAAGAGCATAAGACCATCTACAATAAACAGGTAAAATAATAAGGGCTGAGGTCTCCGTAGTAAACGAACCACATACCATAAACCCAATAAAGGCAGGAGACTTAGCACGGTTTGCCCTATTGTATATTGACCATACCAGGCCATTATACAAACCAACAAAATCGATAGTATATATAAAGGTATCAGAACAAAGCGTATTGTTTTCTTTAAACCTAAGGATACGACAAAGGTCCGCAGCCCGCTCCGAGCATCTACGGCATAGTCTTTAATATCAAATAAAATACAAAGCTGCAGGATATAAAGGGTATTATAAAGACAGAGTAACATAAAAAGCGGACTGTAGGCCGGCTTACTTCCAATCAGCCATTGGCTGCTCATCACCGGTAACACCGTAATCGTCATCGTCCATAATAAGGAGATGACCAAAGGTTTCAGTACACCATAACGGCGTATATTAAAACGGCCATACCCAATATATGAAAAGGCCAACAGCAGGGCACCTGATATAATTGCATAATCAAGTGGTGCAATGACCTGATGCCTGATAATCGGTATATAATAATATAACGCGGCAAACAGGATAACTGCGGCCCATAAAAATTGTTGCGCCCTTACGAGACGATCGTTTTTAATATACCATAAGGTTCTTTGTACATAAAAGGGGTTTTGAAAAACACTGTCTGTCTTTGCATCTTTAAGTGACCGATAGGCATTAGTATAAAATACAATAACCCCCAGGAACATAATAGCCAGATAATGCCCATCAAAAAAAGGGATGTTCAAAGTAAAAAGGGACTCTAAACATAAAGCAAGCGCGCAGAGTGCATAGAAATAATTACCAAAAAACAGGAATTTCAGGTAATTTCGCCGAAGGATATACGTTCTAATCGTCTTAATCGTCATTTTATAAGAGGGATGCGTGCTATAGGTACTTCATTACAGCCTGTAAACTCAAATATAAGGCCTTAATTAAAAAAAAATAAAAAAAATTTGACAGATTAAAAAATTATGATACCTTTGCAGTCCAAAATTTATAACAACATTTTACAATGGCAAATCATAAAGCAACCCGTAAAGACGTAAGACAAGCTGCTAAACGTCGCGATCGCAACAGATACTATGGCAAAACTACTCGTAATGCCATTCGTACCTTGTTAGCTACAAGTGAAAAAGAAGTAGCGACAGAAAAATTACCAAAAGTAATTTCTATGATTGACAAATTAGCAAAACGCAATGTTATTCATAAGAATAAAGCGAATAACTTAAAATCAAAATTAACTAGAAAAATTACAGCTACTGCTTAATTTTCAATTAGTTTACTAAGATATAAAAGAAGCGCCACGGTAACACACCGTGGCGCTTCTTTTATATGTAATCAAAAGTGCGTAATATTAGGGTACTAAACAACCTGACCTATGAACGAAAAGTTATTTCAGTTTATATGGCAATACGCACTATTTAACCCTCAAAATTTATGCTTAAAAGACGGCAGAGGGATTACGATTATACACAGAGGGCAGCATAACCCCGATGCAGGCCCTGATTTTATCGGTGCAAAATTGCTCATCGAAAATACCACCTGGATAGGTAATATTGAGCTTCACCTGAAAGAAAGCGACTGGCTTAAACATCAGCATCATAAGGATACCAATTATCACAACATTATTTTACATGTGGTGCTGGAGGAAGATGTGTCTTATAGCCTGGGCAATTTTCCGGTATTGAGCCTTAAAGGAAAGATCAAACAGACCCTGATTACCTACTATGAGCAATTAATGCTGCAACAGCAAACTATTGCCTGCAACACCGCGACACAACAGGTGCCGGAACTACTGCGGAACCATTGGCTGGATCGCTTGCTTGTAGAACGCTGGGAGGAAAAATCTGCTGCTATGGAAGCGCTATTGGTAAAGAGTAATTACGACTGGAGAGGCTTGCTCTATCACCGTATAGCCTATAATTTAGGCACTAAAGCGAACGCTGCCGCGTTTGCACAGCTGGCACTGCAAACACCCCTGAATATTTTATCGAAGCATAGAACAGAATTATCCCATATAGAAGCTATTTTATTTGGCCAGGCAGGTCTTATACCCGAAGTACCCCAGGATCCTTATGCGATAGAGCTGACGATACATTATGCTTTTTATAAACAGAAATACCAACTTCAGGCAGTACCGAAACACATCTGGAAATTTTCGAGAATGCGACCGGCACATTTTCCGACCATTCGGCTGGCTCAGTTGGCCATGTTACTCCACAAAAGCCATGACCTGTTTTCTAAAATGATCACAGCAAAAGATAATCTGGAGATAGAGGCGCTCTTGTATACAGAAGTAAGTACCTACTGGCAGGATCATTACACCTTCGAAAAGCCCGCTAAAAGAACTCAAAAACACATGGGCAAGTCTATGATCCAAAATATCATTATCAACACCATAGCCCCCATACAATACCTCTATGCGGCCCATACGGACAACCTGCATCAAAAAGAAAAGGCACTGCAGCTGTTACACGGTACTCCTCCGGAGGAAAACCATATTCTGGATAAATGGGCGGCATTAAATATTACTCCGCAAAATGCCGTCCAATCTCAAGCCCTGATACAGCTTTACAATCATTATTGCAGTAAAAAGCAATGTTTACGCTGTAGCATCGGACACTATCTCTTAAAACAATAAGCGCAACCGGTGCCGGTTGCGCTTATTGTTGATGCTATGTCTACAGGATGATTTAAAGACCCTGAAAAATCTCACTTGAAGTACTGTTATTCGGCAACATTTTCATCTTGTTTTTATAACCGGCTGTTTGCACCCAGTATACAATCCAGAGTACAAATGCAACCAGTCCAATCACACCACCCAATACAGAAATGGCATCGAAGGCCGCATTAGGATCCTGGGTCGGCATTTCGCCCGAGAGCATGCTTTTATACTTAGCAATTGTATCGGACATATTGAACAGGCCCATCACCGTACTTATAATAGACAATACTGCATAAGTCATCCCTACTCCATAAGTGGGTTTTGCTGTAGGTAAAGGCTGGCCTTTGGATTGATACTCTGCAACAATCGTTTGGGAAAGTTTGTTAACGACATACAGATACCAAAAAGAGCCAAAGTAAGGAATCAGCAACAACCATACCAAATTAGGATTCATTTGACGGTTTGCAACAGCCGCAGCCTTAATTGTATTGCTAAGGTTTAATAAATAAATAATAAATACGGTAAGCCCGATAAGTGCCCCTATCAACATGACTATACCTAATGCTGCCATCATCATAATATTGTTTTTTTTGAAGTGAAAAAGATACCGCAAAATACAATTATTTCCCTAAAAATCAAGGCTCGAAAAAGCCTGTAAAAAAGAATTATCAACAATGTGGAAAAAGGTTTAATATATGAATTAATATATGACACTCAGAGCCATTAAATACCGTATATTTGCGAGACTTTTTAAGCCAAGATAATGAGCGATAATACAAATGAAATCCTTCCGAATGAGGGGGGCGAGAATGAGCCACAAAACAGAATTGTAGCTGTAAATATTGAAGAGCAGATGAAAAGCGCATACATCGACTATTCGATGTCTGTAATTGTAGGCCGTGCCCTACCCGATGTGCGTGACGGATTGAAACCCGTACACCGTCGTGTGCTTTATGCCATGAATGAATTGAGCATGGCACATAACAAGCCTCATAAGAAATCTGCCCGTGTGGTAGGGGAAGTTTTAGGTAAATATCACCCGCATGGTGACTCCTCTGTGTATGATGCGATGGTACGTATGGCCCAACCCTGGAGCATGCGTTACATGATGGTTGATGGCCAGGGTAACTTTGGCTCTCAGGATGGAGATGGTCCGGCAGCGATGCGTTATACTGAGGTACGGATGCAACGTTATGCAGAAAGCATGATTGAGGACATCGAAAAAGAAACGGTTGACTTTGGATTAAACTTTGATGACAGTCTTGAAGAACCGACGGTATTACCGACGCGTATTCCTCAGTTACTGGTAAATGGTTCCAGTGGTATTGCTGTGGGTATGGCCACCAATATTATGCCGCACAACCTTACGGAAGTAATCAATGGTTGTATTGCCTATATCGAAAATAAAGAAATTACCATTGATGAGCTGATGCATTACGTAAAGGCTCCGGATTTTCCGACAGGTGGTATCATCTACGGAATCGACGGAATCAAGCAGGGATTCCAAACAGGCCGCGGACGTGTTGTCTTAAGGGGTCGTGTTACGGTTGAGACGTTAAAAAATGGTAAAGATCAGATCGTCATCACGGAAGTACCTTATCAGGTAAGCCGCGATGCCCTGGCCGAAAAGATCGGTTACCTGGTGAATAATAAAATCATTGACGGCATTACCCATGTAGCCAATGAATCGAATAAAGAAGGTACAAGGGTTGTGGTAGAGCTGCGCAGAGATGCAGTTGCTCAGGTAATCATCAACCAATTGTATAAATACAGTGAATTACAAACTTCTTATGGCATCAATAATGTAGCGCTGGTAAAAGGTCGTCCGCGTACCTTGAACCTGAAAGACATGATTTCGGAGTTTGTCGCATTCCGTCATGAGGTCGTTACAAAAAGAACACAATACGAGTTAAGAGAAGCAGAGAAAAGAGCGCATATTCTGGAAGGCTACATGAAAGTAGTTGGTACGCAAAATGACCTGGACCGAGCCATCAAAATTATCAGGGAAAGCAAAACACCTGATGAAGCCAGAGAAGGTTTAATGACTTCTTTTGATTTATCGGAAATTCAGGCAAAAGCCATCTTAGAATTACGTTTACGGACGCTTACCGGACTGGAGATTGATAAGATCAGAAGTGAATATGATGAACTCATGAAAACCATCAATCATTTAAAAGGAATTTTGGCAGATGAGTCGATCCGTTTTGACATTATCAAAGGAGAATTATTAGAAGTACAAAAGAAATTCGGGGACGAGCGTCGCACTGAGATTCAATATGCTTCGGGCGATATGCGTATCGAAGATATGATCGCAGAAGAAGATGTGGTGATCACGATTTCTCACTTAGGCTATATCAAACGTGCTTCTGTAGCAGATTATCGCTCTCAGAAAAGAGGTGGTCGTGGCGCTATGGGTGGCAAAACGAGGGACGAAGATTATCTGGAACACCTGTTCATTGCCTCTACACATGATACCCTCTTGTTCTTTACGGAAAAAGGAAGGTGTTATTGGCTTAAGGTATATGAAATTCCGGAAACGGATAAAAATGCTAAAGGACGGGCTATCCAAAACTTAATGCAAATACCACAGGATGATAAAATCCGCGTGATCCTCGATGTACCTAAGCTAGATGATGAAGCCTTTGTAGACAAACATAATATTGTATTGTGTACCAAAAAAGGGATCATTAAGAAAACAAAATTAAAAGAGTTCAGCCGTCCGCGTCAAACCGGGGTGAATGCAATTACCATCAATGAAGGCGATCAATTGTTAGATGTAGCCTTAACTGACGGCGAAAGCTTTATTATGATGGCGATCAAATCCGGTAGAGCGATTAGCTTTAACGAAGACCGCGTAAGAGCAACGGGTCGTGGCGCTATCGGTGTTTCCGGAATTGAATTAGAAGGAGAAAGCGATGCCGTAGTCGGAATGATCTGTTTATCTAAAGACTTTAAGGACAGAGACCGACAAGTATTGGTGGTATCGGAAAAAGGTTTGGGTAAACGTACACCATTCTTTGAATTAATCGGAGAAGAGGCTACAGATGAAGATAAGGAGAAAGCTTTTACGCTGAAAAATGAAGACGGTTCAGAAAGTTTATACCAATTGAGTTACCGGATCACGAATCGTGGTGGTAAAGGGGTAAAAACCATGAACATTACAGATAAAACAGGTCCTTTGGCCGGCTTATTATCTGTGACTCAGGCCGATGATCTGATGATTACTTGTCAAAGTGGTCTGACCATCAGAATGAAAGTGGAAAGTGTAAGAGAAGCCGGCAGAGCAACGCAAGGGGTTAAACTGATCAATATTGACAATAAAGACCAGATTGCAGCTATTGCCCGTATTCAGGATCAGGGAGAAGAAGAGGAAATTATAGAAGAAGGTGATGTAGTAGTATCAACGGATCCGGAAGGAACAAACCCGACGGCAACCGAAGAGCAAACTCCTGATGCAAATAATGAAGAAACACCTGATACGACGCCTGATGCACCTGCAGCGGAATAACTCCAGGTTCTAAACAAAGCATAATAATCATTATCAAAAAAACGACTATTGTATTCATAAACCAATAGTCGTTTTACATAGACCACCACAATATGGCACAATTACAGTTAGAAAAACCAATTGCGTTCTTTGATTTGGAAACGACGGGTGTTGACCCGGCTAAAGACAGGATCATTGAAATTGCCATTGTCAAATTAAATACGGACGGCACAAGAGATACTTATATCAAACGCATCAACCCGGAAAGGGCGATACCGGCCGAAACAACGGCTATTCACGGCATTACTGATGATGATGTAAAAGACGCCCCTACCTTTAAACAAGTGGCGCACGACATTTTCACTTTTATAAAAAATTGTGATTTGGGTGGCTATAATTCTAATAAATTTGACATTCCTTGTCTGGCAGAAGAATTATTAAGAGCTGGTGTGGAAGTAGATTTTAAGAAAAGAAAATTGGTTGATGTACAACAGGTATTTTACAAAATGGAACCCCGTACCTTGAGTGCTGCTTATAATTTTTATTGTCAGAAAGAACATGTCAATGCCCATGCGGCCCTGGCAGATGTTGAAGCGACTATTGAAATATTGGAATCACAGCTGGATAGATATAACGGAACCATAGAAAATAACGTTGTTGAATTACATAAATTTACGGGAGGAGATGATTTTGTAGATTATGCCCGTAGAATTGTACTGAAAAATGGTGTAGCGGTTTTCAACTTTGGCAAACACAAAGGGGTTCCTGTAGAGCAGGTATTTAAGAAAGAACCTCAGTATTATGATTGGATGATGCAATCAGATTTCGCACTCAATACCAAACAGTGCATTTCTGAAATTTTGAACGCGATGTTATTAAAAAAATAGAACCCATTTTGGCAGAAAAAACGAACAATTTAAAAAAGCTGGTCGTCATACCTACGTATAACGAGAAAGAAAATGCCGCACTAATCATTGCTGCTGTCATGGAGCTACCCGGAGATTTCCATGTGCTCATTGTAGATGATGGTTCTCCAGATGGTACGGCAGATATCGTAAAAGATCTGATGCAGCATACCTATGGCCAACGTTTACATATTCAGGAACGTACCGGTAAATTAGGTTTGGGCACCGCATACATACATGGGTTTAAATGGGCATTACAACAGGGATACGATTATATTTTTGAAATGGATGCCGATTTTTCACACAAACCGAAAGACCTGATCCGCTTATTTGAGGCTTGCCATACCGAAGGTGCAGACCTTAGTGTTGGCTCTAGATATGTAAAAGGCGGCAAGTTGGAAAACTGGCCTGCCGATCGTATCTTTTTATCGAAAGGTGCCTCTTTTTATACCAGAATCATTACCTGGATGCCAGTACGGGACAGCACTGCAGGTTTTGTCTGCTATAAACGAAAAGTATTAGAAACCTTACCACTTGATGAGATCAGATTCATTGGTTACGCCTTCCAGATCGAAATGAAATACCGCTCCTGGAAAGCCGGTTTTAAAATAAAGGAAGTACCCATCACCTTTACAGACAGAGTACTGGGCGCATCTAAAATGTCTAAGGGCATTATTAAAGAAGCGGTGTTGGGGGTCTGGAAAATGAAGTGGTTTATCTAACCCAAAGTATATTGAATAGCGGGCATTCTTCAAGGGATGCCCGCTATTTACTACATACTAAAAAGAAAATCGTGCGCGCGGGAATGAACTACAGATACCGGAACAAAACGATTAATGTACACTTATGTAAAACATAAGACTTAAATTTGCCCTTACATTTTTGACTTTAAACATAATCTATTGATACAATGAAATTCGTCTCTCATTTACAAAACGGGAAAGAACAAAGTGCTGTTTTACACAATGGCAAATTATATAATACTGCGGCATTAGATGCCAGCCTGCCAGATACCATGCAAGCAATGCTGGACAATTGGGCGGCAACTTTTGCAATAACGAAAGCAGCTGTAGCCGCTTTGGATGCAGGACAAAAAAGTGTGGAAAGTATCGAGATGGCTGAGGCGACGCTTTTGGCACCGGTACCACGCCCTACATCCTGCAGAGATGGTTATGCTTTCCGTCAGCACGTAGCGGCTGCACGACGTAACCGTGGTGTGGATATGATTGCAGAGTTTGACCAATACCCTATTTTCTATTTTACCAATCATAATGCCATTCAGGGTCCCGGTGAAATCGAATGTATGCCAGATCATTTTGAGAAGCTGGATTTTGAACTGGAAGTAGCCGTAATTGTGGGTAAGAAAGGACGCAACATTACCGCTGCAGAAGCAGATGACTATATCGCGGGATATTGCATCATGAACGATATGAGTGCGCGTACCTTACAAATGGAGGAAATGCTCTTAAACCTCGGGCCTGCAAAAGGAAAAGATTTCTCTACGGTGATCGGACCATGGATGATTACTCCGGACGAGCTGGAAGCATTTAAGGTAGCCCCAAAACCAAATCATACCGGTAATAGCTATAACCTTAAAATGACTTGTACCGTAAATGGCATTCAGGTGAGTGAAGGTAATATGGCCGACATGGACTGGACTTTTGCTGAAATCCTGGAGCGTTGCGCTTACGGTGCAGACATTCTTCCCGGCGATGTAATTGGTAGTGGCACCGTAGGTACCGGCTGTTTCCTGGAACTAAATGGCACGGCAAAATTAAACAATCCGGATGCAGTACCACAATGGCTGTTGCCTAATGATGAAGTGGTTCTGGAAGTGGCAGAAATGGGCGTCTTAACGAATACCATCAAAGCGGTAGATACTGATTTCTCTATTTTAAAATTAAAAAAGAAATAGGTTTATATTGTATTAGCAGTTAGCGCGNNCGCGCTAACTGCTAATACAATAATTTAATTACCTTGCAGCATTAAAACACCTTTCCTTGCGCAAACATTTTGTACAGAATCTGCTTTTTCTACTATTAGTCAATCTAATCGTAAAGCCACTGTGGATCATGGGCATAGACCGCACGGTACAGAATACCGTCGGCAATGCTGTGTATGGAAGCTATTTTGCCATTCTCAATTTCACCATCATCTTCCAGGTATTGCTGGATTTTGGTTTGCAAAACTACAATAACCAGGTTGTCTCCAAAGCGCCGCAGGCGATGCGTAACCTGTTTCCCAATATCATTATCGCTAAGCTGATTCTTTCTTTTATCTATGTTGCTATTATCATAGGTTTGGGTACATTGTGGGGTTATACGACCAGCCATTTCCTGCTGTTAATTACCCTGACTTTAGTACAGATTACCAGTTCATTTCTTTTATTTTTCAGAAGCAATATTGCGGCCCTCCAGTATTTCAAAACAGATAGTATCTTTTCTGTACTTGATCGGTTTCTCGTTATCGGCATTGTCGCCGGCCTGCTGTTCCTTCCACAGATCAGGCATCATTTTACCATTCAACATTTTGCCTTGGCACAGCTGGGTGCTTTTATTGTTGCCGCAGTAGCCGGTTTCTTAACCTGCAGAAAATTAAGTAAACTGCACTGGCATCATATTAAACTAAAAAAAGTCCGGTTGGTATTAAAGCAAAGTATCCCCTATGCACTACTTATTTTCCTGATGAGCATTTATATGCGCTCTGATGTAATCTTATTGGAAAAGCTCGCCACTGATGGGACCCTTGCCGGTAAATATGCAGCCGCCTTCCGGCTACTGGATGTTTGTAATAATATGTCCGGAGTACTGTTTGCCGGTATGTTACTGCCTTTATTAGGCAAAATGATTGCAAAAAAAGAGGATTACCGGTCGATCATAAAATTATCTGCCAATATTTTGATTCCGGCCTCATGGGGCATTTTTATACTTATTTTCTTTTGGGGCGATTTTATTTTCCTGAAGTTATATAAAGAGGTAAGCACTTCGGATACGGCCATATTAAGATGGCTGATGCTATGCTTACCACTGTACGCAATCAATTATATCTACAGCACTTTATTGACAGCCAATGGCAACATTAAAACCCTGGTACGAATTTCTTTCCTTGCCGTCTTGATTAATGTTGGCCTTAATCTTTATGGCATTTATACCTCCGGTGCCAATGCCGGGATTGTTACCGCAAGAAATGCCTTTATTACCTTGCTGTTTGTCAGCGCTTGTAATATCTGGTTTAGTGCCCAGACCATGCATTTACAATTTGACCGAAAATGGATTCTGAGGCATTTACTTTTTTTGATCTGTAGCAGTTTGGGTGCCTATGCGATCGCACATTTTATGAATACATTCCCGGCTATCGCTCAAATGGGTTTTACCCTGTTTATGGCGCTATGCCTCTATCTGCTTTTGGGTATCATTTCCCTGAAAGACCTTAAAACTCCGCTAAAAAAGTTTAGTTCACCGCATAATTAAACTATTAACAATCTTTTGGTTCTAAGATCGTCATTTATAATCAAATAAATGTCAATTTTGCTCATTCGTATCTATCATAAAACATCTAAACATGAGGCTTTTTAGCACAATCATTGCAGTCCTTTTATCCTTAACACTTTCGGCGCAGACGGCCTACAAAATTTCGGGCATTGTAAAAGACAATTTTAACGAAGAAGTACTTGGCGCTATTATCCAGCTCAAAACAACAGAGAATAAGTACATCAAAGGAACCAGTTCCGTAGAAGATGGTAGTTTTATTATTGATGGTGTCGAAAATGGAAAGTACATTCTTAGTATTACCATGATCGGGGCACAACCACTCGAAAAGAATATTGACATCAGTGATAAGGATCTTAATGTGGGTATTCAGAAGTTTGGCAACGCCAATACCAATCTTAAAGAAGTAACCGTAACGTCTACCTTACTGACAGGACAACAAAACCAGGATACCTCAAGCTATAATGCAAATGCCTTTAAAGTGAATCCGGATGCAACCGCAGAAGATTTGGTGAGGAAGATGCCGGGTATAGATCTTAGTGGTGGTGATGTGAAAGCACAAGGAGAGAAGGTGGCCAAAGTACTGGTAGATGGAAAACCTTTTTTTGGTGATGATGCGGCCTCAACATTGAAAAACCTGCCTGCAGAGGTGATCAGCAAAATACAGGTATATGATGAGAAAAGTGAACAATCAAGGCTGACCGGCGTAGATGATGGTGAAACGGTTAAAGCAATTAATATCGTCACGAAAACAGAAAAAAGAGAAGGGACCTTTGGCAAAGTGTTTGCCGGTGGTGGCCTGGATTTTAATAGCATCTCTAATGGGGCGGTCAATAATGATGCCTTCCGTTATAGTGCCGGTGGTAACATCAACTATTTTAAAGGCGATCGCAGGATCAGTTTTATTGCACAAAGTAATAATGTAAATATCCAAAACTTCAGTTCACAGGATTTGTTGGGTATTTCCAGCTCTAGCGGTGGCCGCGGATTCGGCAGAGGCGGCATGGGCGGCGGTAATAGCGCTAACAACTTTATGGTAAATAGCCAAAACGGCATTGCCCAAACCAATGCATTGGGCTTCAACTATACCGATAAATTGGGTAAAAAAGTAGAGCTGACGGCCAGTTATTTTTTCAATAATACCAACACGAATACCACGCAGGAAACAGACCGCCAGTATGTACTGAATAATGAATCGGGACAAACTTATAAGGAGTTGAGTAATGCAACGGCGCATAACTATAACCACCGGGTCAATGCACGCCTGACCTATACGATCGACAGTAACAATACCTTGATATGGGTACCCAGTTTATCACTTCAGAATAACAACAGTAATTCTAACCTGATGGGAAATACTGCTACATTGGACAATAGTATTGCGAACAGTACCAAGAATGATTTCGAATCCAAACTGAACGGGTATAGCTTTTCTAATATGCTGATGTACTTTCATAAGTTTAAAAAAGCGGGTCGTTCTTTTAATATCAGAATTAATAATGGTCTGAATGAGAACAAAGGAAACAGCAGCTTTTATGCCATCAATACGTTCTACCCTACTGTACAGTTGAATGATACCTTAGATCAAAATTCTACCCTGAACCGTACCGGATGGAATATGAACAGTAATGTAGAATATACAGAGCCAATCACCAAGCATAGCGGAATCCAGATTAGTTATAACAACGGGTATCAAAAAACGAATTCTGATAAACTGACCTATAACTATGATGAAAATACTTTAGGCTATACGATGCAGGATACTGCCTTAAGCAATAAGTATACGACGATATACAAAACAAACGCTGTCGGTTTACGCTATACGTTTAATAATAAAATGATTCGTTTTAATGTGGGTGCGGATGCACAAAAATCAGTGCTGGAGGGAGAACGCGTTTTCCCTTATGAATCGGCAATTAATAAAAATTTCCAGAACATTTTACCCCGGGCTATGATGCGGGTTAATTTCAGTAAGACGAAGAACCTGGGCTTGTTCTACCGAACAGCAACCAACGCGCCGAGTGTTACCCAACTACAAGATGTAATCGATAATAGTAATCCTTTGCAATTAACCTCAGGTAATCCGGATCTGAAACAGTCTTATACCCATAACCTGTTTAGCCGTTACTCCAGCTCCAATGCCAAAACGAACAGTATGTTTTTTGTGATGTTACGCGGTAGCCTGACGAATGATTATATCGGTAACAGTACAATTATTGCGGCCAATGATACCACTGTCGGTAATAATATCACCCTTGCGAAAGGTGGCCAATACACCACACAACGCAATATGGACGGGTATTATAGCTTTAACGCGTTCACAACCTACAGTACGCCTATTCCTTCTTTGAAATCGAATATTAATGTGAACCTGAATGGAGGAATCACCCGCACACCGGGATATATCAATAATGCCAAAAACTATTCCAATAACCGGAATGTAGGATTAGGTGTGGTTTTCAGCAGTAACATTAGTGAGAAGATAGATTTTACTTTATCGTCTAATACCAACATGAACTTTGTACAAAATACGCTGAACAGTAATGCAGATAATAACTATCTAAACCAAAGCACACGTTTAGCAGCAAACTATATTTTCTGGAAGGGAATGGTATTGAATACAGAATTGAATCACCAATTGTATGAAGGATTGACCAGCAGTGCTAATCAGAATTTCTTGTTATGGAACGCCGGTATCGGTAAGAAATTGTTCAAAAAACAACAAGCAGAAATTCGCTTATCCGTATTTGACTTATTGGGTCAAAATAGAAGTATTGCACAATCCTTTACAGAATCTTATAACCAAACGGTGAGCTCGAATGTATTACAACGCTATTTCTTACTGACCTTTACTTATAACATTCGTAATTTCAGAAAAGGAAGTACCGAATCGGATATGGAAACTAAAGGCGAAGGTAATATGCGTATGATGCCTCCCCCACCTCCGGGTGGTGGTATGATGCCTCCTCCGGGTGGCGGACCCATGAATTAATTATGTATTATAAAAAGGCAGCCTGTTCAGGCTGCATTTTTATAATACGAAAATATGTGACACTATTGATTGATCTTCTTTATCTGGTGTACAATACGAAATATTCAAGCGCATTCATGGGAAGGAATTCCCCCCGCTAATGGACAAAGTAATTATAAAAAAAATGGCCGTATCGCTTACGGCCATTTTTTATCGTCACTAAGGAGAAAAACTTATTTAGCAATCATCAGTTTTTTAGTAGCAAACCCATCTTCGGTCGTAAACTTAATGATGTACATACCGGCAGATAAAGATTGTAAATCCAAACGGGCGGTACCATTCTGCACCTTACTCACTTTAGATTCTAATACTGTTTTACCCGTCACATCATATACCGAAACCAATAAGTCTTTACTGGCCTTAAGGTTATATTGAACCGTCAATAAACCATCTCTGTTAGGGTTTGGAAAAATACTGATGTTATTAGAAAGGTCCTCATCTACTTTATTAATCGATGTGGTGCTGATGGCAGCACAAGCAGCAGTTACCGGGTTAATGGTTACGGCATTAGTACCCGCCGGATCCAACCAGGGTTTCAGTTTTCTATTTGTCGCACTTCCATCTACGGCATAATCCCATACATAGGAAAACTTACTGTACTCTACATAATCACCAACATCTGTGGCTTCTCCTGCAGCATTATTCACACAGGAAGCAGGCGTATTATAAGGACCTCCTACAGAAAGCTGCCCGATTAAGAATCCATTACCGTCAAACAAACCGCTTCCTGAAGAACCGGTAGAACCGTAGCTGTTTTCTAAAAGCATTTCCCAGTGGGTATTTGCGGCACCCAGATTAGCAGATTGTATTTGATGTGTGTAAGACAATTTTTTATTATCGCCATCAGGATGATGAAAACCGATGAATTTCTTAGGTTCTGTTACCGTTGTCGGGATAGCAGGATTGTTATTCCAACCAGACAAAACCGCACCATAACTAGCCGGAATTGCTTGCTTTAAGGTAAATAACATAAAATCACCCTTGATTTGATTTGCATTAGTTGTGGCTTCATTATAATTAGCCCTCGCTACAAAATTCAAACCAGTCATAGATTGAGAAGTAGGATTAGCACTTCCTGTACAAGCACTATGCTCAAAATTAAAACGCACTAAAGTCTGATTAAAAGTCGTACTGGAAACAGATCCGGTAGGCTCACAGTGGGTAGCCGTTAATAAATATGGCTTACAACTGGCCGTCGTATTGGCCGTATTATTCACCAAAGTACCCGTACAAGCACCTACACCTTGCGCAGAAAACATTAGTAATTGAACGGTAGCTTTCCTATTATTAGTATAATTAGCTCCTTGCGGACAGATGGCATTCACCATACACACAGAAGAAGATCCGTTCAAGGCATTATCATAAGCATCCCAAGGCATAATATTGGCCGTCGCATATGTTTTTAAATGCTCAATAGCACGGTGAAATACTGCAGCTCTGTCGATATGCAATTGAATATCTCTGACATCTACATTCGCCTCTATATTCAATTCAACATTCACAACACTTCCTTGTACCGCATCGGTCACAAAAGTTCCCGATGCATCATTATTCTCCGCATCAAATGCACCCAACACCTGATTCTTTTGTTCATTGGTCAAGAATAATTTTACCCCTTTTGGCAAATTGAATTGATCATACAATAAACCGATTGCCGGGGCACCCGCGATGGAAATTTGGCCTCTCCAAATGGTCTCCCCGTTATCTAAGGTCACAAACTGTCCCGACTGAGGAAAACCGAAATCAGTAGCAGTATATAAAGCAACTAAAAAGGGCTTGGTAAATTTTGTGTTTTCTCTTTCTGTTTGCAAATAAGCATCCCAATCGGGATTTGCATAGCTAGCCACCGGAATATTCGCATAGGCGATCTCCGTTTTGGCTGTTTGAGGTAATCCTCCTTTGCTGATTTGCGCATGAGACTGGTATGCAAAGCACGCCAATGCAGAAAGTATAAGTACTGATTTTTTCATTAAAAAATGGAATATATTATATAAATGGATTAAGTATACAATATTAAGCAAAAAAACAATTATGTGTATCAGCAATGCCTCATCTGATCAGAATATGACAATAAAAAAGGCTACCCAATAGGTAGCCTTTTTATGCACGATCGGGCAATGTATTTATTGCTGAATCATTATTTTTTTAGTAGCAAAACCGGTTTCCGTACTCAGTTTAACCACATACATACCATTCGAAAGATGTTGCAATCCCAATTGCGCCGTACCATTCAGTGCCTTGGGTAATAAAGAATGATAAACTACTTTACCCGTAACATCATAAACCATAATCTGCAAATCAGCAGTCGACTTTAAATTGTACTGAATCTTTACCTGACCATCTGTATTAGGATTAGGAAATACCGTGATATTATTTGATAACTCATCGTCTTTCATATTGATACCCGTTCCTGAAGTAGCGGCACAGTTTGCTGCATTCAAAGCACCTAAAGTACTCACACCGGAGTTGTTAGGATCAAGCCATGATTTTAATTTGCGATTGGCACCGGCACCATCCAAAGCGTAATCCCAATCATAAGAAAACTTGCTATAAGTTACAAATTTCATGGCATTTACATCGGTTGTTTGCCCTTTGGCATTTACTTTACAAGATGAAGGAGGGTTAACTTCTCCCGCTACGGAAGCAATACCGATTAAAGATCCCTCCGGGTTAACCAGGCCACTACCTGAAGAACCGCCTGCTACATAACCACCATCTAACATCATACCCCAATGGGTATTGGTCGGATTATTGCCCAGTTCGGTACTTTCTATATCATAAGTATAGGAAAGTTTTTTTGCATCTCCGGCAGGGTGATGAAATCCAATGAATTTTTTAGGTTCACTTGTCGTCGTTGCGATACCCGCGCTATTGTTCCAACCCGATAAGGTAGCATTGTAACTGGCAGGCACCGTTTGCCGCAATTGGTATAACATAAAATCCCCTTTAATTGAGGACGTCGACATCGAAGAGCTATAACTGGAACGGGCTATAACGTTAACGCCAACGATTGTTTGTGCTGTAGGTACTTCCGTAGAAGTACAGCCACTTTTTTCGAAATTAAACCGGATCATCATCTGATTAAAGGTGGCATTGTTTAAAGAACCCGTTGCTTCACAGTGTGAAGCCGTTAATATATAAGCATTGCTACACGCACCAATACCGTTGCCGGTATTGTTCAATAAGGTACCCGAACACAGAGAGACGCCCCCAGTTACCGGCAATAAAGTTTGCACCGCAGCTTTTTTATTAATCACATAGTTTGCTCCCTGAGGACAAATAGCATTGATCATACATACAGAAGATGAGCCTAGCAAAGCGCTATCAATAGCTGTAGCGATGGTTTGCGTGCCTGCTGCTGTGGTATACTGCGCCAAATGTTCTATAGCTCTGTGAAAAACGATTGCTTTATCTATGTGTAACTGTATCGTATTTAAGGCCACCCCTGCATCAATATCCAATTCCACATTAACAATACTACCTTGTATGGCATCTGTAATAAATACACCTGAAGGATCATTATTGCTATTGTCAAAAGCACCCAATACCTGCTTCTGGTTTTCATTAGATAAATACAGGCTTACCCCTTTTGGCAGCTGAAAGCGATCATACATTAATCCGATTGCCGGTGCATCCTGTACCGCGATCTGAGCGCGCCACACACGTTTGCCATTATCCAAGGTAATCAATTGTCCCGACTGAGGAAAACCAAAATCTGTGGCAGCGTATAAGCCGGCCAGATAAGGTCTTGTAAAGTCAACATGTTCCTTTTCAGTTGTCAGATAAGCCTCCCAATCGGGATTATTATAAGTAGATAAGGGAATGGTATTATATTCAATTTTATGTTGAAAAGATAAAGGAATGCCTCCTTTACTGATTTGTGCACTAGACTGGAATACAATACATGCCAATGCAGAAAGTATAAGAACTGATTTTTTCATTAAAAAATAGAATATATAAATGAATTAAGTATACAATATTAAGCAAAAAAACAATTATGTGCATCAGCAATGCCTCATCTGATCAGAATATGACAATAAAAAAGGCTACCTATTCGGTAGCCTTTTTTATACACGATCGGGCAATATATTTACTGCTGAATCATCAGTTTTTTAATAGCAAACCCATCTTCGGTCGTAAACTTAATGATGTACATACCGGCAGATAAAGATTGTAAATCCAAACGGGCTGTACCATTCTGCACTTTACTCACTTTAGATTGGTATACCGTTTTACCTGTTACATCATATACCGAAACCAATAGGTCTTTACTGGCCTTCAGATTATATTGAACCGTTAATAAACCATCTCTGTTAGGATTCGGAAAAATACTGATGTTATTAGAAAGATCATCATCTACTTTATTAATAGATGTGGTGCTGATGGCAGCACAGGTAGCCGTTAACGGATTAATGGTTACGACATTGGTGCCCGCCGGATCCAACCAGGGTTTCAGTTTTCTATTTGCTGCACTTCCATCTACCGCATAATCCCATACATAGGAAAACTTACTGTAGTATATATTATCGCCTATATTTGTAGGATTTCCTGCTGCATTATTGACACAGTTTTCCGGTACATTACTATTGCCCCCTAAAGATACCTGGCCGATCAGGTACCCGTCACCATCAAACAAGCCACTCCCGGAAGAACCTGTAGAACCATAGCTGTTTTCGAGTGTCAATCCCCAGTGTGTATCGGGTGCTCCCATAGCTACAGAGCGGATCTGATGCGCGTAAGATAGCTTTTTATTATCACCGTCGGGGTGATGAAAACCGATGAATTTCTTAGGTTCTGATACGGAGGTAGCAATAGAGAGATTGTTATTCCAGCCGGATAAAATGGCACCATAGCTTTCGGGAATAGCTTGTCTAAAGCTAAATAATAAAAAGTCTCCCTTGATCTGATTAACCGCACCCAAATCTGCATTATAATCTGAGCGGGCAACAAAGTTCAGACCGGTCATAGACAAGGCAGCGGGATTGGCACCACCGGTACAGGTACTATGCTCAAAATTAAAACGGACAATGGTCTGGTCAAATGTAGTGCTGGAAACAGAGCCTGTACCTTCGCAATGGGTAGCTGTCAGTAAATAAGGCTTGCAATTTGAAGTGGTATTACCGGTATTATTAACCAAGGTACCGGAGCATGCTGCATAAAAAACCTGGCCGTCCATAGTAACCTCGAACACGATCTGAACCGTTGCTTTCCGGTTATTGCTGTAATTGGCGCCCTGTGGACAGATAGCGTTCACCATACATACAGAGGAAGCTCCATTATAAACACTATCGTAATAATCCCATGTACCAACCGTATTCGATGCATAGGTCTTCAGGTTTTCAATACCGCGGTGAAACACAGCGGCACCGTTGATATGCAATTGAATATCCCTTAGATTCACCTCGGGATCAATATCCAGTTCTATAGTTACTTTTTCGCCCTGTACTGCATCCGTAATAAAAGTACCTGAAGCATCATTGTTATCTACATCAAACGCACCGAGCACCTGCTTCCTGTTTTCATTGGTCAGAAACAAACGCACGCCTTTGGGTAAATAAAACCGGTCATACTTCAGGCCAATGGCCGGTGCACCGATAACAGCGATCTGCCCTCGCCAGACGGTTTGCCCGTTATCCAATGTAACGAACTGGCCAGACTCCGGAAAGCCAAAGTCAGCAGCCGTATTTTGTGCGACCACAAATGGCTTGGCAAATTTTGTACTTTCTTTTTCTTTCTGCAAATAAGCCTCCCAGTCGGGGTTTGCATAAGAAGAAACAGGAAAGTTGTTAAACGAAAGCGTTGTCTTTGCCGTTTGCGGCAAGCCTCCTTTGCTGATCTGTGCACTAATCTGATAGCTGATACAGAAACTTACAGCAATTAAAATAATTGATTTTTTCATTGTAGATCGATAATATATGAATTAACAATATTAAGTAAAATATCATATATTATAAATAATTATTCTAATGAATTAAAAACCCGTCAGTTATACCGGTTTTGAATTCATTAGAAATAGCATTATTTCTAAATCGCCGATTTCTTAGTTGCAAATCTCACTGCTGCATCGCCAAAGCGGACCATATACATTCCATTAGAAAGCTGAGACAGGTCGACCGGAAGCACCCTTGTTCGTAACGTTTTTACCGCTAATATTATATACGGTAATGTGCAGGCCGGGGCTTGATTTCAGGTTGTTTTTAGTTTAGGATATAAGGCAATATCATGAGACAGGTCATAATCGTTCCTCTTAACCGAGATTGGGCAATGACAAAACTATCTGAAGCCTCAAGAACCCCACCCTTAAATTAAATTTATTCATTAAAAGATTGAACTCCATCCCTTAATTAGATACACTTCGATGTAACTTTTTATGCTCATCAGAATTAAATTATTACTCTTATAAAATTTTATTATCTTTAACTAATTTTTTTAAATATCAAAATATACTAATACAATATAAATAAAATTCATTTTTTACACATTCAATATACCGTAATTTAAAATGATCAGACAGTAAGCGGTTTGATTTTATTCAATAACAATAAAAATCTAATGAAAATCTATGAAAAAGAAAATTTTATTTTTATGTGCAGGGCTGGCTTTTGCCTTCAATACAAAGGCACAGATAAGCCAGGGTGGCCTGCCACTATCGATGAAGCAGGAAGTTGCCTTGACCAATGTACCCCTGTCTGATTATCAAAATCCGGACTGGGAAAGTTATTTAAACAAAGAAAAGGAACGGCCAAATAAATCAAAAGTGACCGGTCCGGTAAAAATAGGCTTACATGCACCGACCGACTTCGGATTCCCACAGTCCGGGCAAATGATTACCCTGGACAATGGACAAAGGGTATGGAGAGGGATCATGAGTATTCCAGGTGCTCCGGCGATAGGTTTATTATTTGATCAATTCAATTTACCCAAAGGAGTGAAACTCTACCTGACCAATGAAAATAAAAAACAGGTGGTCGGAGCCTTTGATAACAGCAACAATGATCCTTCCGGACAATTTGCCATAGATGCCATACAAGGTCCTAAAGTATATATGGAACTAAATATTGCTCCGGAGGTAAACCTCAGCGATATAAAGATGCATATTGATAAAGCACTAGTATTTCACAGGGCTATTGAGCATTTACAAACGTACCTGATAGCGGGCGCAACACCTTTAGATCAATTAGATAATCAAACAAATGGTCAGTCATCCCAATGTAACATTAATGCCATTTGCCCTCAGGGTGTGAACTACCCCAACCCCCGAAAGGCGACAGTACAGACGGTAAACATGGCCGGTGGAGACGCTTGCTCCGGAACACTGGTTACCCATACCGGTAATACTGCAGCCAGCTGTAAGCCCTATATTTATACCGCATCACATTGTGAGTCCCCAGGCGAGACTAATTCATCAACGCCCGTCTTCAACCAATATTTGGTCCGGTTTAATTTTGAGCGGCCTACCTGTGATAATAGTGGGGCGACCAATGGCCAGAGCATGATGGGTGTAAATCTTGTAGCCAGATCCGAGTTTCAGGAGCAATGGTTAGGTAATACAACAAGCGTAAAAGGCGATTTTATGTTACTGGAATTGCGTGAGGCCATTCCTGCCGGCTACGGAGCCGTATTTTCCGGTTGGGATAGAAGCAATAGCTTTCCAACCAATGTAAGCCTGCCCAAAAAATTCATCGGATTCCATCATCCTGCCGCAGATAATAAAAAGCTGTCAAGTGCGCAAACAATAGTATCGTATGAGTGGCCTAGTGCAGAACCAAATCCTTCAGGATCCCGCTGGGCTATACAATTGACAGAAGGATATGTGGAAGGAGGTTCTTCCGGTAGTGGCTTATTTAATGGAGATGGCTACCTGATCGGGGATGCCTCTGTAGCAGCTGTCGAAGACACGATACCGGCCAATTGTAAGACAAAGGCGAATGGACAAGCCAATGCAGATCCGTCGAATTTCGTTTTGTACCAAAAGATCAGCCATGCTTGGGAATATAATGAAAACGGGATAGCAGGTGCCAATAGCCTGAAACCATTTTTAGATCCGGCCAATACCGGCGTGCTGAAAATTAATTCTGTAACACAAACGTGTGCCCCACTGACTTCCGGTGGCGGAACAGAAACCGGATTGTCCCTTTCCGGATTTAATGAAGGATTAGATGGTGATATTGTGGTATACCCTAATCCTAGTTCCGGCAACAATGTACAGTTACAGTACAACCTGAGAAATAGGACTGATCTATCTGTAACTATTGTTGATATTACTGGTAAAGTAGTTTTTGAAGCTAAAATAAAGGGTGCTAAAACCGGTACAAAACTAGTAAACTTACAACAGGTATCTTCCGGGATGTATGTGATTAAAATCTCATCGCCTAATGGCTATACCTGTAAGAAACTGGTATTAAATAAATAGTTTTTCCATAGCAATAGTTAATACCCGATTTTCATTCAAAACAAGTACAAGTTCGTATAAAAATTAAGTGGGGTCAAATAANNTTATTTGACCCCACTTAATTTTAAGATATAGAAGTATTTATTTTATAAATACTTGCCGAATTGCTCTATCTATACATACTTAATCAATTATACAAACAGGACACTGCCCTTAGCCCCCTGAACCATCTCTTATTAACCTAAATTAACGGCAATTAACTAGAATTAACTAAGGAGCACTAGGAACATAATTATCTTCGTTATTGAGCTTTATTAAGCGACATAACAATTAAAAATGATCTGACTGCCAAGGGTTTGATCTTATTCAATAACAGAAAACAATCAATTGAAAGCAATGAAAAAGAAAATTATTTTTTTCTCGGTACTGTTGGCTTTAGGTCTGAAGGCTAATGCACAGATAAACCAGGGGGGCTTGCCACTATCGATGAAGCAGGAAATAGCATTGACCAATGTACCCCTGTCTGATTATCAAAACCCGGACTGGGAAAGCTATTTGAACGAAGAAAAGGAACGTTTACATAAGCCACAGGTGACCGGCCCGGTAAAAATAGGCTTACATGCACCGACCGATTTTGGATTCCCACAGTCCGGGCAAATGATTACCCTGGACAATGGACAAAGGGTGTGGAGAGGGATCATGAGTATTCCAGGTGCTCCGGCGATTGGCCTGTTATTTGATCAATTCAATTTACCCAAAGGAGTAAAACTCTACCTGACCAATGAAAATAAAAGACAGGTAGTGGGTGCCTTTGATAACAGCAACAATGATGCTTCAGGACAATTTGCCATAGATGCCATACAAGGTCCTAAAGTATATATAGAACTAAATATTGCTCCGGAGGTAAACCTCAGCGATATAAAGATGCATATTGATAAAGCATTAGTATTTCACAGGGCTATTGAGCATTTACAAACGTACCTGATAGCGGGCGCAACACCTTTAGATCAAGTTGATGCCCAGTTAAACGGAAGGTCTTCTGTCTGTACGATTAATGCCATTTGCCCTCAGGGTGCGAACTATCCCAACCCCCGAAAAGCTACCATACAGACAATAGACATGGTTGGTGGAGGTGCCTGCTCCGGAACCCTGGTTACCCATACCGGTAATACTGCAGCCAGCTGTAAGCCATATATTTATACCGCATCACATTGCGAGCCGACAGGTCAAACCAACTCATCAACGCCCGTCTTCAACCAGTATTTGGTACGGTTCAATTTTGAGCGACCTACCTGTGATAATAGTGGAGCGACCAATGGCCAAAGCATAACTGGCGTAAATCTCGTATCCAGATCTGCTTTCCAATCACAATGGCTAAACGATCTTAATAGTATTAAAGGCGATTTTATGTTACTGGAATTACGTCAGGCCATTCCTGCCAGCTACGGAGCCGTATTTTCTGGTTGGGATAGGAGTAATAGCTTTCCAACCAATGTAAGCCTGCCCAAAAAATTCATTGGATTCCATCATCCGGCAGGAGATAATAAAAAGCTGTCAACTTCCCAAAGCATCGCATCTACAGAATGGCCTAGTCAACAACCCAGCCCATCTGGATCGCGTTGGACCACAGAATTGGAAGTAGGATATGTGGAAGGAGGTTCTTCCGGTAGTGGCTTATTTAATGGGGATGGTTACGTAATCGGCGATGCTTCTGTAGCCGGGGTATCCGCTACGATACCGGCCAATTGTAATACAAAGGCTAACGGAGAGCCGAACGCGGATCCTCTAAATTCCGTAACGTATCAAAAGCTTAGCCATGTATGGGAGTATAATGAAAACGGAATAGCAGGAGCCAATAGCCTGAAGCCATTTTTAGATCCGGCCAATACCGGTGTACTGAAAACTAATTCGGTAACACAAACGTGTGCCCCACTGACTTCCGGTGGCGGAACAGAAACAGGATTATCCCTTTCCGGATTTAATGAAGGATTAGATGGTGATATTGTGGTATACCCTAATCCTAGTTCCGGCAACAATGTACAATTGCAGTACAACCTCAAAAATAGTACTGATCTATCTGTAACTATTGTTGATATTACTGGTAAAGTAGTTTTTGAAGCTAAAATAAAGGGTGCTAAAACCGGTACAAAACAATTAAACTTACAACAGGTATCTTCCGGGATGTATGTGATTAAAATCTCATCGCCTAATGGCTATACTTGTAAGAAACTGGTATTAAATAAATAGTATTTCCCAATCGTTTTTTAAGATAAGGATCTCATAAATTGAAATGCGGTCTATTAAGATTAAATACCTTAATAGACCGCATTTTCGTTTCAAGACACAGGCGTATTTATGTTATACACCCCGTATTTTTTATAAAATCATTATACCAGCATGGTTACCGGGTTTTCTAAATATGCTTTTAACGTTTGCAGGAAGGAAGATCCTACCGCGCCATCTACCACTCTATGATCGCAGCTTAAAGTCAGTTTCATAATGTTGCGGATCACTACAGCACCCTCTTCTGCTACAGGTGTAGGCGCTATTTTACCTACAGCCAGGATACAGCTATCCGGTGGATTGATAATCGCCGTAAACTCATCAATATCCATCATTCCCAAGTTAGAAATGGTGAAGGTATTACCTGTAAATTCTTGTGGTT
Organism: Taibaiella sp. KBW10; assembly: GCF_003852495.1. Classification (GTDB taxonomy): domain Bacteria; phylum Bacteroidota; class Bacteroidia; order Chitinophagales; family Chitinophagaceae; genus Edaphocola. The sequence goes on from NZ_QAJI01000003.1 coordinate 25,211, forward strand.
GTAATTTTTTATCTTTTGCTTTTTTAACCAATGTTTTGGCTTCGGCAGCAATCGCAGACAGTGATTTCTGATCGGCAAATTTGATTACCGGTACAATCAGACCATCTTCAATAGCCACTGCAGAACCAATATGGATATGATGATTTTCTCTTACAAAATCACCCATCCAGCTACTGTTTACCGCAGGGTGTTTGCGTAAAGCCATCGCAGCCGATTTGATTACCAGGTCATTAAAGGATATTTTAGATTCGGATAGCTCATTCATAGCTGCGCGCGCTTCCATAGCCTTATCCATGTTTACAGAGATCGTCAGATAGAAATGCGGCGCCGTAAATTTGCTTTGACTTAAGCGTTGTGCAATCACTTTCCTCATTTGAGAAAGTTCGATATCTGTATGTGATTCTTGCCCTGCTATCACCGGCGCTGAAGCAGAAACGGTTCCACTCGGTTTAGCTGAAGGAACATAAGCTTCTACATCTTTTCTGATAATACGTCCACCATCTCCGCTTCCTTTCAAATCGGATAAGCTGATGCCTTTGTCTTTAGCCATTTTTCTGGCTAAAGGAGACACTTTCACTCTGCTATCCTCACTTGTTGCTGCGGCTGGAGCGGCAGAAGCCTGTTGTGCACTTGCGACTGGCGCCGCGCTAGCGGTCTGTGTTGGTGCAGGCGTGGCTTCAGCTGCAGGAGCAGTATCAGCAGCTTTATTATTATAATAATCTATATAAGGTTTTACATCCGTACCGGCTTTACCAACAATGGCCATAACGCCATTTACCGCAACGCCTTGGCCCGCAGGTACGCCCTGGTATAAAAGTACGCCATCGGCATAAGGCATTACTTCCATGGTCGCTTTATCGGTTTCTACCTCTGCTATCACATCATCAGACTTCACCGTATCGCCAACATTTTTCAACCAGGCCACGATTTTACCTTCTTTCATGGTATCGCTCAGCAAAGGCATTTGTATTACCGTAGCCAATGAAGCATCGGGAGCTGTAGCTGGTGCAGCAGGAGTTGCAGGGGCGGCTGGAGCCGGAGCAGCTTCTGTTGCCGTTGCAGCAGCAGGTGTTTCCTCAACGGTTACCGTATTGGCTGCTTCAGATAAGTGAGCCGATATATCCTCTCCTTCTTTACCAATAATGGCCAAAATATCATTAACCGGAATTTTTTTCTTATCGCTGATGTACAAGATCGTTCCATCTACATAAGGCATTACTTCCATGGTCGCTTTATCCGTTTCTACATCTGCTATTACATCGTCTGACTTCACTTTATCTCCAACTTTCTTGTGCCAGCCCGCAATAACACCTTCTTTCATGGTGTCACTTAATAAGGGCATACGTACTACTTCAGCCATAATATATTCGTTAGTTTTTTATGTTAATTTTCAACCCCCAAATATACTGCATATCATTGATACAATATTCATATTAAGGGCAATTTGTTTTGTTTCCTACAGCCTGTTATTACTTCGTATCCGGCAGGAAGGGTAACATGGTCCAGATTTGATTCTGGTTGTTCATTAATAGCTTAAACTGCTGAAAAGCGTCAAAACTATAGCCCAATTCATTTTGGATCATCTGTTTGGCAAACAAAGAACTGTTCAGCTCTTTACCATTTACCATTTTCAGCAGGCGCTCTATATCAGAAGTAGGTTTAGGAAAGGTAACAACCCTGTATTCACTAATACCGGCAAGTTTTGCCGCAGCTTTAAGTGCCCTGTCTAAACCTCCTAAGCCATCTACCAGGTTCAAACCTAAAGCGGCTGTTCCAGTCCATACTCTGCCCTGCCCTACGCTATCTACATATTCCATGCTTAAATTACGTCCGGCAGCAACCCTGCTTTTGAAGGTACTATAGATTGTGTCCACACCATGTTGGATGATATTTCTTTCCTGCTCTGTAAAAGGACGGTTCATTTGGCCCATATCCGCCATAGGCGCATTTTTCTCCACATCAAAAGTAATCCCCAGCTTATTATTAAATAGCTTCTGCGTATTCATCATGATCCCAAACACACCGATACTACCGGTAATGGTATTAGGCATTGCAAAAACACTGTCGGACTGGCAAGCGATATAATACCCGCCGGAAGCGGCATAATCACCCATAGAAGTCACTAATTTTTTCTTGGCTTTTAATAACTGTAATTCTCTTAAGATATTTTCAGAAGCCAAAGCAGAACCACCGGGAGAATTTACCCTTAATACAACGGCTTTTACATTCTCATCATCCCTTACCCTTCTGATCTCTTTAATAAAATCTTCTGAAGCAATTACCGCATCGCTATTTGCGCCGGCCCGGCCATCTACAATAGATCCTTCAGCAATCAGTAAGGCAATGTGGTTATTACTTGGTTTTTGAGACAACCTGCTTTTATAATCAGATAAAGAAGCAAAATTGAGGTCTTTATCGGCGGCAATACCGGATTTAGCCTTTAATAATTGCTCCATCTCATCTTTATATTTCAATCCGTCTACTAAACGGTATTGTATGGCATCCGTACTGGTTTGGATAGCGCCTTTTTGTACTAAAGAATCTATGGTAGCAGTGTCCATTTTAGTATGCTCACTCACGGCAACCAACATTTCGCTCCATAAATCCTTTTGATAAGCGGCAATTTGCGCCCTGTTCTCCGGGGTCATTTTATAAGCTCTAATCGGCTCTGTGGCACTTTTGAACTTTCCGCAATAAAATATTTCGGGTTCTACTTCCAGCTTGTCTAACAAGCCTTTGTAGAACATAATGTTTGTACTTAAACCTTTTAACTCCACGTTCCCGATCGGGTTTAAGAATACGCTGTCCGCTACAGAAGCCACATAATAAGCTTTTTGGGCAATCCCATCCGCATAAGCATAGATAAATTTACCACTCTTTTTAAAACCTTCCAGGGCTTTACGTAACTGCTGAGAGGTTGCCCAGCCATTATTGTTATTGCCTGCTTTTATATAAATGCCTTTAATATTTTCGTCTGCTTTAGCCAGTTCAATCGCACTCATGATTTCAAACAAACCCACCTCTGCTGCAGGCGCACCACCTGTAATGGCCGATAAGATATTAGCCTGAGGGATTTCGCTAATGGGTTTTGATAAATCAATCTCCAAAATACTGTTCGATTTAATAACGGCAACCTGTGAACTGGTTACAGAGCTGGCCAGGGCACCCATAATACCGAAAAATACCAGCATCAACAGGATTCCTGATACGACAATCGCCAACAGTGAGGCGAAAAAATATTTGAAAAAATCTTTCATAATGAACTTTAACGTTTAAAGCGCAAATATAGTCCATAGTTTCCCAATTGCTCTTCATAAAATGATTTACTAAATGTTATAATTATTATTTCTGTAAATTGCAGTAAACCAAGTACAGACATATGCCATCATTCCATTTTACATATGACAGCTTCCCGGATGCAACCTCAATAGACCCCGTTTTACAACAACTGATGGCCACAGCAGCAGAAGCCGCCCGCAATTTATCTTATGCCCCTTACTCAAAGTTTCAGGTCGGTGCTGCGGTTTTATTGGAAAATGACGCCGTCGTACAGGGCAGCAACCAGGAAAACGCCTCCTTTCCGGCAGGTATCTGTGCCGAAAGGGTCGCCTTGAACAGCGCAGCCGTGTTATATCCTGGTATTAAAGTATTGACAATTGCAATAGCCTATACGAAAGCACATATTGACGCAGAAATGGCGGATGAGGTTTTATCGCCATGCGGTATCTGCAGGCAAGTAATCAGTGAAGTGTACCAGCGGCAAAACAGCCCGATCCGTTTATTAATGAGTAGTGCGAACGGCAAGATTATTATGATTAATGATGCCCAAAATTTATTACCGTTTTCCTTTGGCAGCCATATGCTGTAATCCTTTACAGGATTAGCTTTTGAGCGTTTATATTAACCTTAACACCTGCGAAGCCTGTTATTTATTTGATTAAGTAATTTATTCGTTTTAAGTTCGCGGATTATTTCAAAAAATAGACAAAAAATAATATGCGTAAAGGGTTTATTATTATTTCGACCTTGTTAGTGTTACTAACTTTGGGCTTATCCATTTTCTTAAGCAAAAACTGGTATGTGTTTTTCGGCATTACCTTCCTCTTAACCATATTGGGATATTATGACATGTCCCAGAAAAAGCACTCCATCATGCGTATCTACCCCGTTTTCGGGCGGTTACGTTGGTTTATGGAAGACATTCGCCCCAAAATATACCAATACTTTGTAGAAAGTGATATTGATGGCCGTCCGATCAACAGGATCGATCGTTCTACGATTTATCAAAGAGCCAAGAAAGAAAACGATACGATGCCTTTCGGTACGCAATTAGATGTGTATGCCGAAGGGTACGAATGGATGTGTCACTCCATTGCACCAAAAGACTTTAAAAGCCTGAATCATAACCCAAGGGTACATGTAGGAAACAAGGACTGTACCAAACCTTATGAGTTGAGTATTTACAATATCTCTGCGATGAGTTATGGTTCCCTGAGTTCTAATGCGGTAGAAGCAATGAACGCCGGAGCGCAAATCGGTGGCTTCGCACACAATACGGGTGAAGGGGGTTTGAGTCCTTTCCATTTAAAACATGGAGGCGATGTGATCTGGCAAATCGGTACCGGTTATTTCGGCTGCCGAAATTTAGATGGTACTTTCTCTACCGAATTATTTGCCGAAAAAGCACAGTTGGAAACCGTGAAAATGATCGAGATCAAGATCTCACAAGGTGCGAAACCGGGTCATGGTGGTATCTTACCGGCGGCTAAGAATACCCCTGAGATTGCCGCAATTCGTGCAATCGAACCTTATACTTTAGTAGCTTCTCCTCCCTACCACTCTGCTTTTGGCACACCAAAGGAATTGGTTTTATTTGTCAAAAAACTAAGAGACCTCAGCGGTGGTAAACCGGTAGGTTTTAAACTGTGTATTGGTCATAAATCAGAATTCATCAGTATTTGTAAAGCGATGATCGCTTTAGATACCTATCCCGATTTCATTACCGTAGATGGTGGTGAAGGTGGTACCGGTGCGGCACCACAGGAATTCTCCAACTATGTAGGAGCGCCTTTATTAGATGGTCTTGATTTTGTATCTAATATATTAAGAGGGCTTGACATCAAAAAGCATATTAAAGTATTGGCTTCGGGTAAAATTACCAGTGGTTTCCATTTAGTGCGTGCAATGGCTTTAGGAGCAGATGCCTGCTATTCTGCCCGTGCCATGATGATGGCCGTAGGTTGTATCCAGGCTTTGATGTGTAATACCAACAAATGCCCTGTAGGGGTCGCTACACAGGACAAATCATTGTCTGTAGGTTTGGTGGTAGAAGATAAGAAAACAAGGGTGGCACAATTCCACAAATACACGATTGAAAACTTTATCGAGTTATTGGGTGCAGCCGGGTTAACCAGCAAAGAAGACCTGACCCGTTCTCATATCTATCGTCGTATTTCCTTAAATTCCATGCTGACTTATGAAGAGATCTTCCCATCTTATGAAATGGGCGCTTTCTTAAATCCGGATAATATTCCACAACGTTACAAAACAGACTTCGCCTTTGCCAGTATGGACCAATGGGGTATGTCTAATATCGGTAGCTGGAGTAACGATAACAATAAGTAAATATCTTTTTATACATCAAAAAAAATCCCGGGAGCTTCTTCCGGGATTTTTTATAATGTATATGCGGTTATTTTTCTCCTTTTTGTTCGTGATACTCCTGCTCCGTATTAATTTCCCAGATATTCTGCTTGGTGTTTATCCCATTTACAATATTATCTACGGCAACCATTGCTGTCAACATAGAGTGATCGCTGTTATTATATTTATGCATCCCGTTACGGCCTACCATAAATAAGTTCGCAATCTGGTCTGTGTATATTTTAACCTGATCAAAATCACCATAAGTACCAAAGTATGCCGGGTATGCTTTTTCCATCTTAATCACAGTAGCATCCAGTACATCAGCTTTGTCGATGATACCAATTTGAGACAACTCTTCGATGCCCAACACCTTCATAGAAGTCTCATCTTTTTCCCAGATGTCGTCCCCCTTGTTACAGAAATATTCCATACCTACCCATACATGATTCGGATCAGCAACCATATACGGACTCCAGTTATTGAAGATCTGCAGACGACCTACTTTTACATCATGCTCCTGTATATAGATCCAGTTATCTTTAACGGTATTATCCGACCCTGCGGGGCGCTGGTTATCCCGTTTAATTGTCAGTTTGTTCAATAATAATCCTACAGTTAAAAAGTCACGATACACCAAGCCTTTTGCAATATCAAGTATATTATTCGGCGCTTTGGGGCTGACAATATCGATTAGCTGCTGCACCGGCATGGTCGAGAAGAAATAATCACAATGGTGCATTGTCTCCTCCCCGGTTTGGTTAAGCTTTACTTTTACTTTGCATACATTTCCGGTTGCCGGATCCAGCTCTATACCGGTTACTTCTGTATTCATTACAATACGACCACCTCTCTGCGTGACCATATCCGCAACGGTTTCCCACATTTGTCCGGGTCCGAATTTAGGATACAGAAATTGCTCGATTAGACTGGTCTCCACTTCTTTTTGTGATAATCCCGATTCCTGTCTTGGTTTCTTCAGGGCATGCATGATCGCCTTGGTAATAGACAAGCCCTTAATACGCTGTGCACCCCACTCCGCCGATATCATACGACAGGAGATACCCCAAACCTTTTCCGTATAATCTTTAAAGAAAGTATGATACAATTCTTTACCAAAACGGTTGATAAAGAAGTCCTCCAGCGACTTTTCGTCCTTCCTCGGGCTGATTTGGGAAAGGAGATAAGAAGCCATTATTTTGAATGAACGCATCAGTCCCAAGCCTTTAAGGGTGTCTACAGACAGGGAAATCGGATAGTTAAAGAATTTTTTTAGAAAATAAATACGAGATAATCGGTTACGGATCAGCATAATATTATCCGTTTTATCGGGAGCGCAAGTAGATACATGCTCCTTGCGCTTACCCGCATAAGATCCGAACTTGTCTGCTGCAAGCGCCTCCAGAGGCATGATACTCGTCCACCATTTCATAACCCGGTCCGACTTGGAGAAGAACCGATGTCCACCTATATCAATACGATTGCCTTTATAGTTGACCGTTTTGCTGATTCCACCGATATCGTTTGTCTTTTCAAAAATAATCGGGATAATATCGGTTCTGGATAACAGTTCATAAGCGGCTGTTAAGCCTGCAGGTCCTGCGCCTGAAATAATCGCAATTTTGGGGGGCATAAATCTAATTTTAAAAATTTTAATCCTGCTGCTCTTCAGGCCTACCGAACATCTGGTCTATAAATGATAGCGGGATCACAATTCCCAGTACAAACCACATCAGCATATAACGCAGGGTAATAATCGCCGCAAAAACAGAAAAAGCAAAGTATCCAAAGTAGCATATATACCAAAGCAAAACAGGGTACACAAAGTCACGCTTCCAACGGCCATATATTTTCCTTTGCCTGAACAGGTACAGTGCCGGTACAGCGACACATAAAAAATGAACCAATACAATAAGGTAGGGAAATGGTTTCACAATAGCGACCCGCAAACCTGGATACCTTACTTTATAACTATCCGGCCGCAAGTCAAACCAGTTCCGGGTTTCAATAGTTGCCCAAGAGCTATCAGGCATATTATTACTAGTCAAAGCTTCCGCGTGCGGAAGCACAAAATTCAGGGTATTCGGTACTATCTGATATTTAATAAAATCGCATTTATTATTCATTATCGTCTCCTTACCAAATTCTGCATACATACCAGATAAAGCATACCAGGCATTAAAATAAGACACCCTGTACCGTCTACAATACAGATAAAGGTATAATTTCAAGGGGCTTTCTTTATGCCAAAGAAAGAAAGTACCTACCTTCCCTTCCTGTCGTTCCCGAAATCCGCCCTCTTTCAAAGCCAGACTGGGGTGGGCATAGCAGTAACGAACTATGCTATCGAATTCTTTCAGTTCCGGAGTAGCCCACTCAATACGGTTTTCACTAGAAGGGTGATAGATATATAAGGCATTGTTAGCCATTTGCCAACCAGAAAAACCTGAGAATACATTGGTACCGGTTTCTTCATAAATAGCAGATTTTATAGCGCTATAGGCCCCCATAATCACTAATAAAGTACCTGCAATACCAATCGCTTTATAAACTATCCCGGCCTTATGCGTGATCAATAGCGCCACCACAGTTACTATCGGATAGAAAAGAGCAGTATAGCGGACATTAAAGACCCAGTACAGCATAATGAGCTGCAATACAAGTACCCAGGCAGAGGGCTTTCTGATTATCCATAATAAGCTGGTAAACCATACGATCGTTAGAGTAGTGAAGAGGGTATCACTGGCGATCTGGTTTGCTAAGGGAAGAAAGATCGGGTTGAGTACCAGCAGACATAAAGTGAATATCTTCAGCTTACGGTTTTTAAAAGGAAATAGGAAATCAACTGAAAAAAAACAGAACAGTGTGCTCAGGCACAAAACCATATATTGGCTCAACACAACAGCATAAGAAGAAGAAAAGAAGTCATGTACGATCTGTAGATACTTGGAATACCCAAAAGGCCGATAGTAACTCCGCATGTCCCTGACAGCTGCAAAAATATAGGAATGAGAATCAGCGTAAAAGTCTGCCTCTGCTATGGCATATTTATATCCCAGAAAATAAAGCAGGTAAATCATTACCGCGGCCCAAAACAATCGCTTATTCGCTCTATCATTAAAAATGTGGTTAAACAATTTCTTTTCATTGAGAGATTGGGTGTGTTTATTCATTTCAGGTTTAGCTTTTGATTTCCTAATAAAACTGTTTATTAACGGCAGATTCAATAATAAATATTGCTCAAAGAAAATCAAATATACATTAACTAATATAAATAAACAATTAATACAAAATACTAAATATATAAAATAATAAAAACTAGAAAGATCAGATAATTTTTTACATAAAAAAGCCGTCTCTTGGTAGAGACGGCTTTTATGATGAGTAGTTAAGAAAGCTTATGCTTCTTTACCACCTTTTAATTCATCTTGTAATGTTTGTAATTCGTCCCATTTGCCATCAGCAGCCAATTGCGCTTGTTGTGCCCAAGTTGTTGCATCAGCCAGGTTGAAATTACCTTCAGCAGCTTCTAAGATTTCTTTTACTTCTTCAGCTGTTTTCGTTGCCAAAGTAGCGAAAGTAGTGATACCTGCTGCATTTAATGCTTCTGCGATCTTAGGTCCGATACCTTCGATTTTTACTAAATCATCACCAGAAGCAGCTACTGGAGCCGTTTCAGATTTTTGAGTAGTTGCAGTTGCTGCACCACGGCTACGACGTGTTTTCTTAGTAGCAGTTGTTTTTTCTTCTTTGTTGTAAACTGTATTAAAGTCTACTAATTCAATCATTGCCATTTCAGCAGCATCACCCATACGAGGAGCTAACTTAATGATACGGCAATAACCACCAGGACGGTTTGCGATTTTCTCACTTATTACATCAAACAATTCTTTGATAGATTCTTTGTTTTGTAAATAACCAAATACAACACGACGATTGTGTGTCGTATCATTTTTAGATTTAGTGATCAAAGGCTCAACGAATACGCGTAATGCTTTAGCTTTAGCTAAAGTAGTAGTGATTCTTTTGTGCTCAATCAACTGAGCAGCCAGATTGTGTAATAAGGCTTTTCTGTGAGAAGAGGTACGACCTAAATTGTTAACTTTGTCTCCGTGACGCATGACTAAAAAGTGTTTTTATATGCTGTACCGTGTCAAGGCATACAGCACTGCTTTATTCCCATGAAAGCGATTGCTTAATAAAACCGGTTATGATTAAATAAAGAAACCGTCTGGCTCAGGGAAACCAAACGGTATTATGTTGATTAGTGATTTGATTCACTCAATTTCACGCGACTCACGTCCATACCAAAGCTCAAACCTCTTTCGCCTAAAACCTGTTCGATTTCAGTTAAAGATTTCTGACCGAAGTTACGGAACTTCATCAACTCTTCTTGAGTGTATTGTACCAATTCGATTAAGGAATTGATTTTCGCTGCTTTCAGACAGTTGAATGCACGTACAGAAAGTTCTAAGTCTTCCAATGGTGTATTCAATACTTTACGCAATTGTAACAATCCTTCATCTACAGTCTCTTCTTTCTCTTCACGTTTTGTGTCCAGAGAGATGTTTTCGTCTGTGATGATCATCAAGTGTTGAATCAAAATACGGGAAGCTTCCTTAACGGCTTCTTCCGGATGAATAGTACCATCTGTAATCACATCCATAACTAATTTTTCATAGTCGGTACGTTGCTCCACACGGGTATTTTCAATAGCGTATTTTACATTCTTAATTGGCGTAAAAATAGAATCAATAGCGATAAAGTTGATCGAAGAATCTTTTGGACGATTCTCTTCTGCAGGTACATAACCGCGACCTTTACCGATATGAATTTCAATCTCTAAAGTAGCGGAAGTATCCAAATTACAGATTACCAGTTCAGGGGTCATTACTTCAAAATTTGGAGTAGCTTCGCCAATCATTGCTGCTGTAAATTGCTCTTTACCTTTGATTACCAGGGAAATTTTATCAGAAGAAATACTGCCTTCTGTGATGGATTTAAAACGTACTTGTTTTAAATTCAAAATAATTTCTGTAACATCTTCAATAACACCTTTAATTGTATCGAACTCATGGTCTACGGTAGCAATTTTGATACCGGTGATTGCATAACCTTCCAAAGAGTTTAATAATACTCTACGTAATGCATTCCCGATGGTGACACCATAACCGGGTTCCAGCGGACGGAATTCAAATTGTGCTTCGAAGTCTGTTGCTTTTTGCAATACAATTTTGTCGGGCTTCTGAAAATTCAATATAGCCATATTGAAAGAGTTGTTTTTTTGAAGTTTCAACCGAACAATGTATTCGGTCTATAAAATAAAATTTTGTTGCAATATAATAGAAAAAAATCAATTACCTCCTTATATAGCGAGGTAATTGAACTTTTATTATTTAGAGTACAACTCTACGATTAATTGCTCTTTAATATTTTCAGGAACAAACTCGCGCTCTGGAGCAGCAATGAAAGTACCTTTAAATTCTTTTTCGTTCATATCCAACCAGTTGATGTTTGGATTTTTACCGCGAACTAAGCTTATTACTGCAGAATTTACTTTTGATTTTGGTTTCAATTCGATCACATCACCTGCTTTCATAATGTAAGAAGGAATGTTTACAGATTCACCGTTAATCAGGATATGTTTGTGAGAAACCAATTGACGGGCAGCAGGGCGTGTAGGTGCTAAACCTAAACGGTATACTGTGTTGTCTAAACGGGATTCTAACAATTTGATCAAGTTCTCACCAGTCGCACCTTTCAAACGAGAAGCCTCTTTGTAGATGTTACGGAACTGTTTTTCTAACACCATGTAGGTGTATTTTGCTTTTTGTTTTTCTTTCAGTTGAATTGCGTATTCAGATTGAGATTTACGCTTACGGTTTCCACCGTGCATTCCCGGAGGATTGCTGTTTTTAGAAAGGTTTTTACCTGATCCTAAAATTGGTTCGCCGAAGATACGGCAGATCTTGTTTTTTGGTCCTGTGTAACGAGCCATTTTGTTTAAATTTTATATCGATTTTTGTAACACGGCCCTTCAGCTCATTTAAAAATCGGAAAAGCCGATCTGAAGGGAATTTAAGAATGTTATAAACACTATTAGACTAACCACAAAAATGTGGTTAATCCAATAGTTATATTAGTTATAGATTATACTCTACGTTTTTTAGGAGGACGACAACCATTATGTGGAATTGGCGTGATATCCTTGATTGTTACTACTTCGATACCGCTGTTAGCAACAGAACGAATAGCACCTTCACGGCCAGAACCAGGTCCTTTAACGATAACGTCTACTTTTTTCAAACCTGCGTCGATCGCTACTTTAGCAGCATCGGCAGCAGCCTGTTGTGCAGCGTATGGTGTGTTCTTTTTAGAACCACGGAAACCCATTTTACCTGCAGAAGACCAAGAAATTACCTGACCTGTTTTATTTGTAAAACTGATAATAATGTTGTTGAAAGTCGAAGTAATGTGTACGTCACCATGTGGCTCTACTTTTACTACTCTTTTCTTGGCAGCAGCTTTCGCTGTGTTAACTTTTCCTTTTGCCATTTTAATTAAGGTAATCTTTAAATGTTTTAAAATAACTAAGCGATCAAGCGCTTAGCCGGGTGAACCCTCCCTCGCGAAGAAGTACAATACAGAGATCTGGCGTCCACACCAAGTTTAATTGGTTTACTTCTTCGCAGCTTTTTTCTTACCTGCAACAGTGCGGCGTTTACCTTTACGGGTACGGCTGTTCGTTTTAGTACGTTGTCCACGTAGAGGTAAACCTTTACGGTGACGTACACCACGGTAACAAGCGATATCCATAAGACGCTTAATGTTCATTTGGATTTCAGAACGCAACTGACCTTCTACTTTGAATTCCGAACCGATTACGTTACGGATTGCAGTTTGTTCCTCATCATTCCATTCGTTTACTTTTTTATCAAAATCAATACCAGATTTTACTAAAATGTAACGAGCAGTGCTGCGGCCGATTCCAAAAATATAGGTTAAACCTATCTCGCCACGTTTGTTTTTAGGTAAGTCAATACCAGCTATACGAGCCATTTAATAAATTTTGTTTTAAAAATTTAGAAATTTAATTATCCCTGACGTTGTTTGAAACGAGGATTCTTTTTGTTGATCACATACAATTTGCCTTTACGACGCACGATTTTACAATCTGCACTACGCTTTTTGATGGCTGCACGAACTTTCATGTTTATTATTTATAGTATTTACAATTAAACAAATTTATTACCTTCAGAAAGGAAGATTATTTGTAACGGTAGATGATTCTACCTCTACTCAAATCATAAGGACTCATCTCTACCCCTACTTTATCTCCGGGAAGAATACGAATGTAGTGCATCCGCATTTTACCGGATATCGTAGCCAATATCTCGTGTCCGTTCTCCAGTCTTACCCGAAACATTGCGTTGGATAAGGCTTCTATAATATTTCCGTCTTGTTTTATAAGGGGCTGTTTTGCCATAATTTCTAAAAGGAATGCAAAGGTAAGCAATTTTTTTTGAATAATGTAAAAAAAATATATTATTACGACAATAGTATGCTTGACCTATTGCAATATAAATGTGCAGTATAGAGGAAGACTTTCAGATATACTAAATAATTCATATATTTGAGTACACCTAAAAAATCTATGCGTTATGAAAAATACTGCATCTGCCGCCTCATTTTCAAAAAATCAGGTATGGGGCATCGTCATCTTAATAGTATTGATCCTGCTCCTCATTGTCTGCTGGCGAATCATTCCCCTGTTACAAACCGATAATGACTATATACCGCAAGCTGGTATACAAAAGGAATGGGAAGCCGCGCAAAAGTACGAAAAAATAACACAGGACCCATCAGAACATCCAAACACCTACGATTATCCGGAAACGGGCAGTTCCAGTACCACCCTCTTCTCTTTTGACCCGAATACAGCGTCTGAAAACGATTTTGTACGCCTGGGCCTGAGTCCGAAGGTGGCACGTACGATTCTCAATTACCGCAATAAGGGTGGGAGATTTTACAAAAAGGAGGATTTTGCCAAGATCTACACCCTTCGGGAAGAAGATTTCAAGCGACTGCTGCCCTACATCCATATTGAAGGAGGTAATAAACAGGCTTATGGCCATCAGGCATATAATTCTTATCCCTATCATAAGAATGCCAAAGGAAGCCGTAACACCTACCCTTCCAAAACAAATGAACCTGTCTATATCAATACCTGTACACCCGAACAACTTATGGGGTTAAGGGGGATCGGTACCGGTTATGCTTCCCGTATCCTTAAATACAGAGATATCTTGGGAGGTTTTATTGCCGTAGAACAGCTCAAAGAGGTGTATGGAATGAATGACAGTTTATATGAAGCCATCAAAGACCTCATCAGGATACAACCGGAGCAGATACGGAAGATCAATATTAATACCGCTACAGAAGAAGAATTAAGACAACATCCTTATGCCCGTAATATGGTAAAATACATTATCTTGTACCGCAAAGACATCGGACAATTTAAACGAATAGAAGAATTCCGTCAAGTTCCTTTGATTAATGAAGAAAAATATCGTAAAATTGCACCCTATTTATCATTATAATTACTCAGTTTATGGACTTTAAGTACACGGAGACGCAGCAACAAATTGCGGAAATGGTTAGAGATTTCGCCAATAAAGAAATTCGCCCCAATATTATGGAGTGGGATGAAAACCAGATTTTCCCTGTGGAATTATTTCACAAAATGGGTGAACTGGGTTTGATGGGTGTATTAGTACCGCAACAATATGGTGGCGCAGAACTGTCCTACTTTGAATATATTACGGTGGTAAGTGAGATCGCGAAAGTATGTAGCTCTATCGGTTTATCGACAGCAGCACATAATTCTCTGTGTACCGGTCATATCTTATACTTTGGTAACGAAGAGCAAAAACAAAAATATTTACCGAAACTGGCCAGCGGCGAATGGATTGGTGCCTGGGGTTTAACCGAAGCCAATACAGGATCTGATGCCGGTAATATGCGCTGTACGGCTACCCGCGAGGGAGATGAGTGGGTATTGAATGGTACTAAGAACTGGATCACTCATGGTATCTCTGGTAATGTGGCTGTTGTATTGGCCCGTACAGGGGAACCAAGAACTAAAAATAATGTAACGGCTTTTATCGTAGAAAGAGGAACTCCTGGTTTTTCTGCCGGTAAAAAAGAGAATAAATTAGGCATGCGTGCTTCTGAAACCGCAGAATTGGTTTTTGACAACTGCCGTATTTCCGATGCACAACGTATGGGTGAAGTAGGATCCGGATTCAAACAAGCCATGAAGGTATTGGATGGTGGCCGTATCTCTATCGCAGCCTTATCTTTAGGTATTGCAAAAGGGGCTTATGAAGCTGCCGTTAAATATGCTAAAGAACGCCAGCAATTTGACCAGCCTATCGCTAACTTCCAGGCAATCGCCTTTAAACTGGCCGACATGGCAGTTAAAATTGAAGCCGCTGAATTACTGATTTATCAAGCTGCAGATTTGAAAAATCGTGGAGAGAAAATGACCAAAGAATCGGCCATGGCTAAAATGTATGCTTCTGAGATTTGTGTTCAGGTGGCAACAGATGCCGTACAGGTCTTCGGTGGTTACGGCTATACCAAAGACTTCCCTGTAGAGAAATTCTACCGCGACGCTAAACTGTGTACGATTGGTGAAGGAACGACTGAGATCCAGAAATTGGTGATCTCTCGCGATATCCTGAATATGTAATCGTGAATTATCCAATATTTCCAACAAAGGCTTTATTCTTATACAGAGTAAAGCCTTTGTTTCCTTTACTGATATGACCTTACTGATGAGCGCATGGCTCCGAAAACCTTATAATGTCCTGGTACTGCTTGCGGTACTGACCTTTGCCGGGTCTTTTATAGACCTGAGTGTATTGGATATACACCTGCATGATACGTATTTTATCATTGACCAAAAGTATATTTACTGGGCTTATAGTGCCGTGCTACTGGTTATGGCGCTCTTATACCGGCTTTGCCATTCTTACCTGCTTTCTGCCTGGTTGAGCTGGATGCATATTGCCTCATTGGCAATACTCCTTGGCTGGGTCACGCTGGCCAGAGCATTCATCGACCTGAGTATTTTAAATTCAAAATCCCTGCTCTTTTTACTGGTGATCATCAATATATTTGCACTGCCTGTCAATGTTATTGCAGGAATGCTTCGTAAACTACTTTTCAAATAACATGAATATCAGCAAAAATCAACTCAAATATATCCGCTCCCTTTCGCAACAAAAATTCCGGAAAGAACACCAGACCTATATTGTAGAAGGAATAAAAAATGCAGCTGAATGGCTGATGGCTAAAGCTGATATTGAATATATCGTGGCCCTGGAATCCTGGTATACCGAAAATATGCCTTTATATACACACCTGGAACGCGCTAAGATTCTGATTGCAACAGAAGCCGATTTTGAAAAGATCTCCGGTTTCAAAACACCGAACCAGGTTTTACTGACGGCACACATGCCCAAAATACAGCCGGCAGCCGACTTTAAAGACCAATGGACACTGGTACTGGATAAAGTTCAGGATCCGGGCAATATGGGCACCATCATTCGCACCGCAGACTGGTTTGGTATTAAACAGATTGTCTGTTCACCCGACTGTGTCGAGATCTACAATCCCAAAGTAATCCAGTCTACTATGGGCAGTGTACTTAGAATGCAGTTTACCCATACGAACCTGGTTTCTTTCCTTGAAACTCATAACGAAATCGCTTCTTATGCAGCTATTTTAGGTGGTAGTCCGATCGGGTCCTTAACCGCAACCCCCAAAGGCTTTATCATTATGGGTAATGAAAGTAAAGGGGTATCGGCCGAGGTGCAGGCATTGGCAACACAAGGCATTACAATTCCCCGCATAGGCAATGCAGAGTCGCTGAATGTCGCTGTGGCAACGGGCATTATTTGCAACGAATTGATCTCCTCTTAAGCAACCTCCGGAAATAAAAGACATTACGATGAAAGCATTAACTACTTTCTTTTTGGGTATATTATTAACAACAAGTACATGGGCACAAAAGGCGACTAAGCATATTGCTTATCCCAACAGCTTCAGGATGAGCAACACTTTTTTAACCAATTTTATCATTGCTCCGGTCACCTCAGCAATTAAAAAAGAAATTGGGTTCAGCACTAATCCCGGGACGACCACTAATCCTGATATTATAAAAAAGCTTGCCCCTAAAGATATTAAATGGAGTGGTATCAATAGTATTTATTACCAGATATACCAAAACAAAGAAAGTCAAAAAACACATTATGCCGGCGCTATTGTCTACAGATTTAAGAACAAGAAAACTTTAGATCAAAGTCTGGGTCAACTTCAAATACAAAGCAATGAAGGATATTTAGTACTGGATCATTACCTGATCCGTATCTGGAGTAATGATCATAAAAATGCCGCAATGCATTTAGAAAGGTTGGCTGACTATTTTACCCGAAAATCAGGCGCCACGGTTATTTATTTTAAAGAAGAGAAAGTGTCCGATGTAACAGAGCCCCTTACAGATTAACAGGTGCAAGAACAGGTGGATAGTAAGTACCTCAAAATCCATACAGCCATAAATTAGCATTTTCAACTTTTGAGGCGCTTATAGACCTGAGCGTCCGACATAAATTTTCTTTCGATGCCATGGGGCTGAGATGATCAAGGGCTTCATGTAATCCTGATTCATTGTACGCTTCCCTCCACTCTTTTGTTGACATCACAATAAAAGAAGAAACGTGTGATTACTTGCCGAAGTTTATCGCACTAAATGATCACCAATCGGCTATCCAATTTCAATACACGAGGATAACAAAAGAGGTCGCCCTAACATAGGCGACCTCTTTTGTATGCGTTTATAATGTTGCTATTAACAAGCATCCATCACTTAATCGATTCCTTATTTCTTGATCAGTTTACGGCTACCCACTACTTGTCCGTCACTGCTGATGACCATAGTGTACACACCGGCACTCAGCGCCTGAGTATTATATTTCAGGTACTGACTCGCTTTGATCCTCCCATAATGCTGCACAGACAGCTTCTTACCGGTTACATCATAGAGAGACAGGTCTATATTGCCGGGCTTCTGAACCACGATCTCAATATTCGTTTCTGTAGTGGCCGGATTAGGATACAGGTTGCCGATACTAAAATTAGTATTTGTCACTTTGTCCAGACTCAATGTTTTGTTATACCAAAACACATAAGGCCCTTCTGCACCTGGCATTGGCCTGGTTATGGTCTTACCATTAATACTGGTCGCCGACAAATAGTATTCGAAGGTATCTATATTATTGGTTGTTGTACTTGGGATATTAGCCAGCCAATGATTGCCCGTTCCGGCAGTCATTGTTGTATTCGTCCAGGTAGTGCTACCTTTTTTTCTCCAGTACAATGTAGCAGCGGCAATACCACTTTTATTGGTGATCTCGGCATCAATAGGATAACCGCTTTGGTAGCCTTGGAGCGAACGATAAGGAAAATGGAAAAAGCGTAATGGGTTCTCTGCACTGAATTCTTTGGTAATACAGTGAATAGATCCACCCGAGCCATCTAACAAACGCATATCTATCGGCACAATATTATAACCCGGATAAGCTTTTTTGATAGAATCGATGGCAGCCAGATCTCCGGCAATATTACCACTGGTTGCATCACTGAATATGGGCTGTATAATCGTTTTATTTACGATCAGGTGATTGGAATATGTACGGGTATAGCTTGCATAATCGTCTGCAGAAGTATACCAGCTTCCGTCATCTTTAGATGGGAATGGAATATGGTTAAACTGATAGGGTTTATTGTGGTGATTTATCCTGGTAGCCAGGGTATCAATATTGTTTTTAGCGATGGTATAATCGGTAAAACCCGGCACCGTAGCCATTGCCGTAGGCATTTTAGTGTAGACGAAGGTATTTTCATCAATCATATCTACATATAAATCAATGTGCCCTGTACCACCGTCATGTGGTAGCAGAGGAAGAATATCCGCACGTTGGAGCTTTAAGGCACTACTTATCGAATCTTTAGTCCTGGTTTGCGTATAGGTATTATAGTAAGCATTCAGTTCATATACAGCAGTGCTGGTCGCAAGGTGTCCTGTACCGTCGAGCAGTATATTACCGCCTTCATAATATACAGGTGATTGGTACACCGGTATACCCAGTTCTGTACCCCATTTGATGGGTAATAAATTATCCATGTCCCTTCCCGGATAATATTTAAAATCAACCCAGCCAATCTTATCGTCGGTATCATAATAATAGTTTATCGGACCGAAGTCTCTGGCCCATATATCGTCACCGTCATAAATCATAAAGCGGTAATTGGTCAATGGTTTACCGGCCAATTGCATGCGTTCCTTCACCGCTGCAGTATCGCTGGCAAACCAAACAGTAATATATACTTTAGCACCAGCCTCCTGGATGGAAGAGGCCAATTTAATATATAAATCCGGAGCAGGAGAGGACAACATTGTATCTACTACCGGCACCGCATCGTAGGTATATGGCCAGCTGATAAAGACACCCTGTATCTCCTCAAATTCTCCCGGAAATTTAGCGTCGCTTACGGTTGGCGGTGGCGCTCCTCCTGTAGTGTTTGCGTTTTTTTTTACTTCTTCTTTATCCTGCAGTACAGTAGCCGGTTTGCGCTTATGCTGCTCACGGAATTTTGCAGTGTACTCTTCTTTGCTCAGTTTGCGTAAAGCATCATAAGCCTCTTTCTTCTGCTGGGGGCTGGGTTCTACTCTATGCTGTGCCTGAGCTGCCGTACACAAGGCAATAGCCACAGTAGAGACGAGAATATTTTTAATCATATTGAACATTTTGAAGGGCTAAAGATATAGTATATTTATCGAATAAATATTGTCCTGAGGTAAACTAAAGCCACGTTGCGGTTAACCTACAGACTACTACACTAGTTGTAAATAAAAACAATTGAGCTAAGGACAGGAAAAAGAATACATTACAGGATAAAGCAACTTAAGTGACATCGCAGAAGATTATTTATTCCAGTTTTTATATGGATGGATGGTCAGATTTGAATTGTAATATTCTTGCTGTCCGGTAACCTCCCTGCCCACCCAGTCGGGCAACTCAAAGTGTTCCGCTTCGCTAGTCAGTTCTATTTCCGCCACGATCAATCCGGCATTATCCCCTGCAAATTCATCTACTTCCCAAATCTTACCCTTAAATAATATTTTGTACCTGGTCTTAGATAACTCTGAAACGGAAAACATCGCTAACAGCTCTTCTGCTTCCTGATAGGGAATCTGATACTCATACTCTGCTCGGGTAGCGCCCACAGAGATCCCTTTTATGGTCAAGAATCCTTTATCTGGCGTCTGCCTTACCCTGATGGTCTTTTGAGGGTCGGTTAACAGGTATCCCTGTCTGTATCTTGCCCCTTCCGGCTTTGGCGTTTGGCTCCATTTGTCAAAATCTACTAAATATTTTCTTTCTATTTCCTGTCCCATAATGTTCTGCTTTAAAGCGCGCCTATTCACAGCTTGTAAGTAATAAGCGATACAACTTAGCAAAGATATCGCTATCGTAGAAATAAACCCTGTTCTGCCTCTCTAAGACAGGATAGGCACATAACAAATAAAGGCCTCCCGTTTGGGAAGCCTTTATTATATGAGGTTGGAAGAATTAAGCTAATTCAACTTCAGCACCAGCTTCAGTTAATTTAGATTTCAAATCTTCTGCAGTTGCTTTATCAACACCTTCTTTGATTGCTTTAGGAGCGCCATCAACTAATTCTTTAGCTTCTTTCAGACCTAAACCAGTCAAATCTTTTACGATTTTAACTACGTTCAATTTAGATGCACCTGCACTTTTCAGGATTACATCAAAAGTAGTTTTTTCAGCTACTGCTGCTGCACCGTCACCTGCTGCTACAACTACTGCTGCTGCTGCTGGTTCGATACCGTATTCAGATTTTAAGAAATCTGCTAATTCTTGAACGTCTTTAACTGTTAAGTTTACTAATTGTTCAGCTAATGCTTTAACGTCTGCCATTTTTATAAGATTTTAATAGTGTTAAATATAATTTATAATGATACTGGAAGCCAATATTTGTTGATAAATCCATAAGGAAATATCGTTCTTAAAATTACTCTGCAGCCGGAGTCTCTGGTGCTTCTGGAGCTTCCGGAGTTTCTGGTGTAGGTGCTTCTTCTACAGCAGGAGCAGCTTCTTCGCCACCTTCTGATCTGTTTTCTAAAGCAGCAATTACACGGCTGATTGGAGATTGTAATAAACCGATAACTTCGCCGATAAGCTCGTTTTTGGTTTTGATATTTTTCAACTGAGTTAAAGTGTTGTCGCCAACGAACAGATCTTCGCCGATTAACGCTGCTTTCAATACTGGTTTATCACCAGGATTGTCTTTACGGAACGCAGATAAAATTACTGCTGGTTCTTTAGGAGAATCAGAGAACATTAAAGCGGTAACACCGTGTAATGAATCGTAGATACCTGCATACTTCTCATCATTCAAGCTTTCTAATGCTTTTTTGATCAAAGTATTTTTAGCTACGGTCATTTCTACTTCTTTTTCGAAGCAGGCACGACGAATGCTACTGATTTGCGCTACTGATAAAGACTCCGTATTCGTAATATAGAAATTGCTATACTGAGAAAATTTATTCTTTAAAAGCTCAATTGCTTCTTGTTTTTGAGCAGTTGTCATTGTTTGAATGATTTAATTCCGTTTGATCGGAAATGTTAATTAATGTGTTTCGCTAAACGCTAAAGTTAAGATACAGATTTTGCATCTACCGCAATACCAGGACCCATAGAAGGAGCAATTGTTACACCTTTTACATAAGTACCTTTTGCAGTTGCAGGCTTCATACGAACTAATGTGTTGATTAATTCCTGAGCATTTTCAGCAATTTTGTTAGGCTCGAAAGATACGCGACCAACAGATGCGTGAATAATACCTGCTTTATCTACTTTGAAAGCGATTTTACCACCTTTTACATCGTTCACAGCTGCAGCAACATCATTAGTAACTGTACCTGTTTTAGGGTTTGGCATTAAGTTACGAGGACCTAATACTTTACCTAAACGACCGATTTTAGGCATTACGGATGGTGTAGCGATAATCACATCGATATCAGTCCAACCACCTTCGATTTTAGAAATAAATTCGTCCAGACCAACATAGTCAGCACCGGCAGCAGTTGCTTCTGCTTCTTTATCTGCAGGGCAAAGTACCAATACTTTCTTTGTTTTACCAGTACCGTGTGGTAAGGTTACTGTACCACGTAAGGCCTGATCTGCTTTTTTAGGATCGATACCTAAACGAACGTGAACGTCTACAGAACTATCAAAGTTTGTACAATTCACTTCTTTTACCAACTGAGCGGCTTCACCCAGCGAGTACGCTTTATTTTTATCTACTTTAGCTTCTGCAGCTTTTCTTTTTTTAGTTAAGGTTGCCATTGTAACAACAAGTTTAATTTAGGAATGAACTAATAGGGTTTAGTTTTGCCAAGGGGCATCACCTTCTACAGTAAGACCCATGCTACGTGCTGTACCGGCAACCATTTTCATAGCGCTGTCTACAGTGAAGCAGTTTAAATCGCTCATTTTATCTTTCGCGATTTCTTCAACTTGTGCCCAAGTTACTTTTCCTACTTTGTTACGATTAGGCTCTTTTGAACCGTTTTTGATTTTAGCATGGTCCATTAACTGAACTGCTGCCGGAGGAGTTTTGATTACAAAATCAAATGATTTGTCCGTGTAAACGGTAATCAAAACCGGTAATACTTTACCTGGTTGATCTTGTGTACGTGCGTTGAACTGCTTACAGAATTCCATGATGTTTACACCTTTAGAACCCAAAGCAGGACCGATTGGAGGCGCTGGATTTGCCTGACCGCCTTTACATTGGAGCTTTACATAGCCCGAAATCTCTTTAGCCATTGCTTAATTTTTTGGTATTAACGAGTTAATTGTTGACTCTCCCAAATCTACATATTTCTATTGCAGATTTTTTGAGGATGCAAAAGTAAGATATTATTTTTTATAATCCAAAACTTTTATTTTCCTCTGCTTATAATTGATAAAGGTAAACAATAAACGGGTAAATATTCTAAGTATCTTTGGCTCATGATGACCAAGCAAGCACTCCGGACGGAATATCTCAATAAAAGAAAGGCCCTGACCGAAGCCGAGCGCAACAAACAGGATGACCTGCTCTTAATCCAGTTACAAAGGGTGCCGCTCCTCAACACCCAAACGCTGTTTAATTATGTACCGATGGCGGAGATGGCAGAACCGAATACTTATTTTCTCGCCCAATACCTGGAGGCCATCATTCCCGGCCTGGTCACCGCCTACCCCATTACCAATCTTAAAGAAAGTACGATGGAGGCTTTTATTGCTGACGAAAATACTCCATTCGAAAAAAATCGTTTCGGCTTAGTCGAACCCCTCAGTACCTTAAAAATGGATCCCGAAGCAATTGATGTCGTTTTCACACCCCTGCTGATTGCTGATTTACAGGGATATCGGGTCGGATTTGGGAAAGGCATTTATGATAAATACCTAAAAACCTGCCGTACGGATACCTTAAAAATCGGATTTAGCTATTTCGAACCCGTCAGCGAAATTTCGGATATTAATAAAAATGACATACCTTTAGATATTATAATAACCCCTTATCAAATATTTGAATTTTTAAAAAAATAGCCCATGAAGTATCTTGTAAGCTTATTTAGTCTTTCCGCATTATTATCTGTTTTGTTTTTTGGTTCTTGTAAGAAAAAGAAAATCATCGACCCTACCAACGAAGGGATAAGTACGTACTTACCGACTAACGTAAATAACTGGTGGAAGTACCTTGCAAGTGATGGCACTGTTTTTAAACGATATTATACCGGCAGAGATACCGTTGTGGACGGCTTTAATTACAACCTTTTTGAACAGGTAGATGTGAACACTGGTACGATTGTAAAAGAGTTCTATGCTAAATTTGAAGGAAACTATTATACTTTGCTGCAATTGGACAACAGCGGCACCCGATATGTAAAAGCAATTGTATTAAATGAAAACCCACAGGTAGGTAATACCTGGGAAAGCACCGGAAGCTTTACCTACGGCATTGCTATTCCAACTAAAATTGAAGGTAAGGTAACCTCCATCAACGGAACCTTTACCGTAAATAATGTGGTAGTCGACAGCGTAGTAGAGGTAAAAAGTGTATTATACGGAAAGCTGAACCTGCTCACCTGGACAAACTGTGGTACGATCATCATGAAATTTAGAAGAGGCTTAGGAATCATTAGCGAAAATTACGACTTTAATGTAGGCGGTTTCTTCTCTAAACAATATTCAAATTACATTACGGACTATTATGTACAACCATAAAAAAGCGTAAATCAATCATAAAACAAAAGAGGTCGTTANNTAACGACCTCTTTTGTTTTATGCCCGGAAGGAGAAAACCCGTCTATACAAAATGCCCTGGTTTGAGATTACAAACCAGGGCATTTTCGTACGCTACTTAATATTTATTTACAATATGCGCGCCATACAACAGTAAGCGATTTATGCTCTTAATTGTCAAATGAGCCATATCAATCCTCTTAATGGAAAAGATAAGCATAACCACATCAGGAAACACTTGCTTGCTACAAGCAGCGCCTCAAGTTTACTTTATTTTGTAAACTTGCCGGTTTGCCTTGCAGTACCTTTTGCATTATACAATTCATAGTAATACAAACCGTCTGCATATCGGTTTAGATCAAGGCGTTTTTGACCATCTCTAAATTGCTCATGGTGCATTACTTGTCCCAAAGCATTATAAACCACCAAGGTGTATACCTGTGATAAGCCTGTTTTTTGCTCAAAAACAACATAGTCTTTTGCAGGATTCGGATAGATTTTAAAACCTAAATTACTTGTCTTAACAGGATTGATGCCTGCGGTACCGGCACTCCAGAACAATTCAACTTTATCCACAAATAAGGTGTTATTCAAAAAGTATCCGTTAGGACCTGCATCTCCGGCAGAGACAAATCCAACCACCATAGTATCTGTAGCCGTTCCAAAACTGGTATAGATTACCGGAATTTTCACCTTAGTATAGCCATTGGCACTTGGGGGCGCCAAAACGATACCCTGTCCGATAACGCCGATAGAATCGGGTCTGATATGTCCATAGGCCAATACAAAAGCCACACCGGTATCCTGATTGGTGGCAGGGGCATTTATATAAGCAGTAACACTATCTATTTTTTTACCGTACATGGGTGTACCATTGGTATAGGTAAAAAGATCATAAGGATTAACATTTCCGGAACTCTGTGCTTGCATTAAGGCCGCAATATTCAGGTTTTGTTTGGCATTGGTCAACAATGCAGGTACATTTTTCAAAGAATCGCCAAAGTGTTTGGTCATGATCTTTGCACAATAATCCCCCTCATATTTATCGGCAGATTTATATAATTGTTTTTGTGGGGTAAAAGGTACACCGGAGAGCAAAAGCAAGGGGCCTACCTGATTATTTAAAACCTCATCGGTACCATACCATGCAGTGGGTCTTTCTAGCTGATAAGGTAAAGAGGGCGCTACCCAGGACTCGAAAGTACCATTGGTGATGGCCGGTGTTTGTGCCATCGCCATTGAAGCAACAAGCAATGAAGAGATAAAGAATAAAATACGTTTCATAATGATATTTATATTTAAAAGTCAAATATAATCAATATTTAGAGATTGCTTCTGATTTCATTAAGATCGCTAAACACAAAAGCACCTATCGTATAGATAAGTGCTTTTTATTATGATGTTACTATAATTGAGTATCCGCTTTTAGGAAACAAGGACTTTCTTTATTCTTTTGGTTTCCATTTATAGCGATTGTCACCTTTTACCTTGATGCAAAAGGTAGCGCCAAAAAATCAAGGCTGTATAAATCATTGGCTAAAAATCATTGTGTCGGTCGGCCAAATTATTATATTTAGAAAAGACCAAGACCTCTTTGTAATCTTGGCCAATAGAGTTTATCCAGGTTTACATTAAACGTAATCGTTTTGCCAAAAGCATTCTTGCCTAATATGGATGTTTTATACTCTGTATATTCCGGACTCATCAGTATAGGAAGGTTCACATCCAGGTATGGCGTTAGCTTCACCGTAATTCCGGCATCGTACAAGAAACGGCTTTGGTTGGGATTCACTTCCTTGGCTTTTGCAAAGGTCATAAAATCGGCAAAAATCTGGATCGGCAAGCCAATGGGCAGGTCTATTTTCAGGTTCAGCGCCGCCATCCAGTCATTGGTCAGCCCAATCGGATTGCTATACATCAAGGTTGGCATTTTCATGCCACCTTCTTTCAGGTATATTTGTTGCGCCGCCAGACCAGTTTGCATATTACGGCCGATAAAGGTTTGATCGTAGAGATAATCGTTCCAGCCCGAATAGGTCGCATTAAAACTATATCTCCGGTTGTCCAGCGCACTTCCGTTGAAGTTTACCATTTTACCGGCAAAGCCTCTGAGGTATACTGCTTTCTTTTTATAGAAATAGTCTATTTTCAAATTACCTTCTGCAGAAAATTTAGCAAAGGTCTTACCTACCTGAGCTTCCAGTAAAAGGCTATAAGGATTAAACGTGCGCTTCTGCTCTAAACCGAATTGTACCCTTCCGTACACATTTGTGCTATAGCCGGCTTTAGAAGGATAATACAGGCTATCTGCCGGATTAAGGTCAAAACGATACTGCCCTTCCTGAATATAATATCCTTTGAAAGACAAATAGCGATTCAGGGTACTTCTGGCATACGGCTTTTTAAATACGAAACGTACTTCCGGCGCTACTTTCAGGTATTGTGCTTCGGGGTTATCTATATTATCCAGCATGGTTCTTCTGTAGGAAAAACGCTTTCCTTCAATATTCAGGTCCAACTCCTGCAGCCAGGAAGATTGCGGATACCAGGCCTTACTGACCATACCGGTACCCACCAGTGTTTTACTGCCAAAACCATACATTGGAGCAAGTGCGTACTGAAATGATTTTTCGGGCAGGGTCATATTATGGAATAGGCCTCCCAGCATAAAGCGATCATATACATTATACCCGATTGCCGGTAAAACCCATGTGGTTTGCTTACCGGTAGCTTCCCAGCCCAAAAAGGGCTTCATCCGAAAGCCTTTTGTACCAACATTATTAGAAACGTTATAGTCCGGGATAAAAGAGGCTACAGATATTTTACGATAATGTTCTATTAATCCGAATTTCGTTTTCCCCTGTATCGGATTAATCCAATAAAGTTCCTTATTGCTGTCTACTTGTAAAGCAAGGGGGAGCATAATACCCGTTTTGTTTTTCAGGGTCACCATCCTTGCTCCGTCTGAGGTAATCCATTTAGGCTTAGATATCGAAAAATCAACGCCTTTTGCACTATGCAAAGCATCTGTAAAAAACCAGTCGATATCCTTATCCGTATCCGTATGCTTCTTAAAGATAGCTTTAAAATCTTCAGGTTGCGGATGTTTGTATTTCCAGGTTGTAAAGTAATCCTGCATGGCTGCATTAAAAGATGCCTCCCCCATATATTCTTTTAACAAGACCAGATATGCCGCCGTTTTTCCATAGACATCCCCTCCATAACCATTAGCCGTATATTCATATGCCGGCAACTCAAGGGCCTGATCGATATGCATCGACATGGGAATCGTAAAGCCCAGGTTCTTGGTAAGGCTTTCCAATTTACTGTAGACAGACTTCGGTTTATCGGAGAAAGGTAATGCAGTCACTATATTTTCATAATAACTGTTTACCCCTTCATCCATCCAGGGATACATCCGTTCATTAGACCCCAAAATACCATAAAACCAGTTATGCCCTACCTCATGAATAATCACGGTATGGTTCAGGTCTACGTCATATCCGGGTGCAATTACCGTTACCGTAGGATACTCCATGCCCCCACCCGCTCTCAGGGAGCCTTCTACTGCTTTTACAGTTTTATAAGGATAAGGCCCGACTAATTCACTATATTTCAGAACGGCAGTTTTTACCGATAAGGTCGATTTGCGCCAGCCACTGGCATTGGTCGGTTTAAAAGCCGTATAAATGGTGCTGACCAGGCCGGAGCCCGGAACCTGAACGGTGTCTTTTCTGACCACCCATTTTTTATCAGCAAACCAGGCGAAATCGTGAATATTATCTTCAGTGTAACGAATGGTTTTTAAGGTAGTGGAAGAAGGGATTCTTTTGGTCAATGTGCTATCTTCTTTTGCCGATTTCGGCCATTCTTTCTTAGACAGTTCATCTAACCACTGCTCTTCTTCAGGTGTTTCCAGATTACCGGTAGCCATCACTACATAGTTTTGCGGCAGGGTAATGCTGACATCATAATGGCCATATTCACTATAAAACTCGCCCTGGTCTAAATAAGGATAAGGATGCCAGCCGGTCTTATCGTATACTGCAGGTTTCGGAAACCATTGGGAGATCTGATAACTTTGCCCCTCATGACCCATGCGGGAAAAGGTTTTCGGAATCTTTACCCGAAAAGGCGTGCTGATGCTCGCCGTCATTCCCGGCAGGATCGGTTGTGGTAAGAGGATTTTGACAATATCCGCATCATCGGTAGTGACCATTTTTGCAGGCATATCATTCACCATAAACTTCAGGCTATCGATATAGCCCCAGTCTTCTTTTTTGGCCAGGTAATGCGCCGTACTGCCGTTTTCCACCGATTGCTTTACGTAAGCAGTTTTGTCGCTGCTGTAAGCATTGGGATACAGGTGAAAATATATATACGAAAGTGTATCCGGGGCATTATTGGTGTATTGCAGGGTAATGCTGCCATGTAAAAAATGTTTTACATCATCTAGGCTCACCTCTATTTTCGTATCTACCTTTTGTTGAAAATAGGGTTTCTGCTGTGCCATCGCACTATAGCCAATAGTACTGGCTGCAAGCATTAATAATATGACGTTCTTCCTCATGATTTAGCGATTCGATATAGCTGAAATTCGTATGATTTTTATCTTAAATACCTAATAAAGAACAAATGTAAGAAAATAAAATCCAGTACACGCAAGCCTTTAAACCGATAATTGATGTAAACCAGCGTAAGGGTAACCCTCCTTCTGCACAGGTGCAACCCTAAGCCAAAATTCCAGAAGTGCAAGTCTATATAATCTGTATATTATGTCGCTTAAAACCAGGATGAGGAAATTATTTAGTAGTTTTGATCCTAACCGTTTACCAGATCTAAGCAGTACTTAATATATGAAAGCACCGAAGCAATACCCCATCGACCGAGTTGTGTACCCGATACAAAAATTTATACAACAAGAAAAGTCCGGCGGGATTGTTTTGGGCATCAGCGTAGTGCTGGCTTTAATTTTGGCCAACTCTCCCTGGGCAGCGGCCTATTTCCATTTCTTTGAGCAGCCCCTGGGTTTCCAGTTTAATGGCAGTGCTTATCTGACCTACAGCCTTCATCATTGGATCAACGATGGTCTGATGTCTGTTTTCTTTTTCGTTGTAGGACTGGAGTTGAAACGGGAAATTGTGGGTGGCGCATTGGCCAATCCCAGAAATGCCCTACTACCGATCGGGGCGGCGCTAGGCGGTATGGTTGTACCGGCGCTGATTTATTTTATGTTCAATTCTTCCGGTGCCGTAAGCAGTGGTTGGGGTATTCCAATGGCCACCGATATTGCCTTTGCCTTAGGGGTCTTGTTTCTTTTAGGCAATAAAATTCCGCTTTCTTTAAAAATATTTTTAACGGCATTGGCCATTGTTGACGATCTGGGTGCCGTTTTGGTCATTGCTTTTTTCTACACCTCCGATATCTCTATCATGAACCTGCTGATTGGTTTACTGTTTTTATTGATTATGTATATCGGCAATAGAATGGGTGTAAGAAGCCTTATATTTTATGCTGTTTTAGGTATTCTCGGGGTATGGACTGCCTTCCTGTTATCCGGGGTGCATGCGACGATTGCTGCAGTATTGGCTGCATTTACTATTCCGGCCGATGTAAGGATTAAAGAGCATCTGTACCTCGCCAAAATACAGGATTACCTAAAACGCTTTAAAGCGATTGACCCTAATGAACAGTCACCAACGCTTACCGAAGCACAATTGCACGTGTTAGAAGCGGTAAGAAAAGATACTGATGCTGCTATTCCACCTTTGCAAAGACTGGAGCATGCCATGCATCCTTTTGTTACGTTTATCATCATTCCAATTTTTGCACTGGCCAATGCCGGGATTGATATTGCCATCGATACGGATCAACTGTTTAATACCCATGTGGCTCTGGGTGTGGCTTTGGGCCTGCTGGTCGGAAAGGTTGTGGGCGTTGTGGGCTTTACCTTACTGCTGGTAAAATTAAAAATAGCCCCTTTCCCGGAAGGGATGAACCTTAAAAACCTGTTCGGATTAGGGTTCCTTGCGGCCATAGGATTTACCATGTCTTTGTTCATTACTTCGCTGGCTTTTACAGATGAAGCTTATATGGTACAGGCTAAGATCGGCATCTTCGTTGCCTCTATCATCGGGGGAATTGTGGGCTATAGTATTTTAAGCCGCGCTACAAAAAAGGCCTGATACGAGTGGGTATCAGGCCTGCAAATCTCTATTGAATTTTAATTTTAAACACCTCCAATAAACCGGCTATGTTATGCTGGCTGAAGACCGCATTTTTCAACTGGCTCAGCGTGGGATTTAAAGACACATTATAGGCACTGCTAAAATCAACCTTTTCCAGATTGGTGCGCTCGAAATGAGCCAATCTTAAATCACAGTTGGCAAAAGAGGCCCCCTTTAAATCCGCACCGGTAAAGTCTACTTCTTCCAGGGTACAGGTGTTAAACTTGGTTTGGTGTATTTTGGTTTGATAAAATGAGGAATGGCTCAAGACGCAATGATCGAACTGTATCACCATACCAATCGGACTGGCCGATTCGAAATGCAAACCCAACATTTTACAATCTTTAAAACGGATATTATTCCACACTGTTTTTCCGGTAAGCACCATACTTAAATTGCAGCCGCTGAACGTACAGTCGATAAACTTATACATACTCAGATTGGCCTTGCCGAAATCACAATTCTGAAAAGTGCATCCTTCATATTCCCCAAAAGGTAAAGGGCTTGCGGTGTAGTGTTGGTTTTCAAAAACCGTATCGCTGTAATATTCCATCTGTTTAGTCCTGATATACTTTAATTACATTTTTCAATTCATTCAGTTTCATCAATGCTTCTACCGGGGTAAGGGTATTAATATCGGTCTGAAAAAGAATTTCTTTGATTCGGGAAAGGTCGGTCGACAAACCATCAAAAATATTGAGTTGAAAGGTATCCGTATGGATTTGCTTCATCTTATTTCCGATCTGGTTATCTTTATTTTTTTCTTCCAAAACGGCCAATATTTCATCCGCTCGGTGCGTCAACGCAACCGGCATGCCGGCCATCTTGGCTACTTGTATCCCAAAGCTATGACGGCTTCCACCAGGTGCCAGCTTTCTTAAGAAGATCACTTTATTGGCCGTCTCTTTATGGGTAATATGGTAATTCTTTATGCCCTCAAATTTATGCTCCAGTTCATTGAGTTCATGATAGTGGGTTGCAAAAATAGTTTTGGCTTTATTCGGGTGTTTTTGGATAAACTCAACAATAGACCATGCAATGGAAATACCATCATAAGTGCTGGTACCCCTGCCGATCTCATCAAGTAAAACCAGGCTGCGGTTACTTAAATTATTGATGATGCTTGCTGTTTCATTCATCTCTACCATAAAAGTAGATTCGCCGCCACTCAGGTTATCAGATGCACCTACACGGGTAAAGATCTTATCGGTAAGCCCAATGATAGCCTTGCTTGCGGGTACAAAACTACCCATATGCGCCATCAGGGTAATCAATGCTGTTTGGCGCAGTAAAGCAGATTTACCACTCATATTGGGACCGGTAAGGATAATGATTTGCTGCTCTTCTTTGTTCAGCAAAACATCATTATGGACATACTCCTCTCCGGGAGGCAAATGTTGTTCGATCACCGGATGCCGCCCCGCCCTAATGTCCAATACCGGATCTGCTGCCATCTCCGGTCGCACATACTTGCATTTTTTAGCGATGGTGGCCAGCGATTGCAGGCAATCGATCTGCGCGATCAATTGGGCATTGGACTGCATTACTTTTAAAGACAATTGTAATTGATCTAATAAGACTTCATACAGTTGCCCCTCTATGGCCAGCATTTTTTCTTCTGCCCCCAGGATCTTCTCTTCATATTCTTTCAACTCTGGGGTAATGTATCGTTCCGCATTGGCCAATGTTTGCTTGCGTATCCATTCAGCAGGCACTTTATCTTTATGGGTATTGGTCACTTCAAGATAATACCCGAATACATTGTTGAAGGCGATCTTTAAAGAAGGAATACCCGTTTTAACACTTTCTGTTTCCTGTATTTTGGCGAGATATTCTTTACCATGAAAAGCGATCTGGCGCAGGTTATCCAGTTCCTCATGAATCCCATCGTTCATCACATTTCCTTTATGTATTGCTACTGCGGGCTCTTCTTTGATGTATTTATGGATGACTTCCTGTATGCTTGTGGTCGCTTGTATTCCCGCCAGAATTTGGTTCAGGGCATGTGCGGCGGCAGTTACAGGCAGGTCTTTGATCGCATCGGCGTGTTGCAGGCTGCGCGCCAGTTGTATGACTTCTCTGGGATTGATTTTCTTTAAAGGTACTTTGGCGACCAGTCGTTCAATATCGCCTATGGCTTTCAAATGCTGTCTTAAGCCGGCATTCAACTCTTCATCCTCAAAAATGGTCTGCACAATATCATGCCTCGTCTCAATCTGAGGCAGGTCGACCAATGGAAAGATCAGCCAGCGTTTCAGCATCCTTGATCCCATTGGCGTAATGGTTTCGTCAATGCTGTTCAACAAGGTAAAGCCATGCTCTGCCGGGCTGTGTAAGAGTTCGAGGTTACGAATGGTAAAACGATCCATCCATAAAAAGTCTCCTGCATTGATTTGCTGCAGCGAAGTAAGGTGTTGTAAATGCGGATGTTCTGTATCTTTAAAATAGTGAAAAGCCGCTCCGGCAGCGATGATGGCTGCATTCCAATCTTCCAGGCCAAAGCCTTTGAGCGATTGTATCTGAAAATGTTTGATCAGTAATTCATACGCATAATGATGTTGAAAGATCCAGTCTTCCAGCGCATAGGTGTAATATTTCTGATCCAGTTCTTCTTTAAATATTTTCTGTTTTCCTTTAGACACGAGTACTTCCGAGGGCTGGAAACTTTGTAAGAGTTTATCCATATATTCCATATTGCCCTGCGCCACAAAACACTCTCCCGTAGAAATATCGATAAAGGCAATACCGCATTCTTTATCATCAATAAAGACGGCCGCCAGGAAATTATTGGTTTTATTATCCAGCAAACGATCGCTGGTGGCGACACCCGGTGTTACTAATTCGGTCACACCCCGTTTCACTATACCTTTTACGGTTTTGGGATCTTCCAGCTGGTCACAAATAGCGACGCGGTATCCTGCCTTAACTAATTTATGCAGGTAGGTATCTAAAGCATGGTGCGGAAAACCCGCCAGCTCAATATAAGCCGCTACACCATTGGCTCTTTTGGTGAGGGTAATGCCCAGAATTTTAGACGCGATCACCGCATCTTCACCAAAGGTTTCATAAAAATCGCCTACGCGAAACAATAAAATAGCATCAGGATATCTGCTTTTAATTTCCCCATGTTGCTTCATCAGCGGGGTTTCGGTTGCTGTTTTCTTTGCCATAATACGTACCTACAAAAATACTATTTTGCTTATGGAATCCGAGGCTATTTATACACAAATGTGTATATTCTTTTTTAGGCTTTGACCAAAAAAGAAGCCTTGCGACATTGTTGTCGCAAGGCTTCTTTTGGGCTTCTTGAAAAGGGCGTGCATTAAATCCTAGTCAATCAATAAAATAGCATACAGGTAACGCCTGCATGCGCAGTATACGAGGATAGCGTAAGCCCAAATCCTTTTTTGATGTTTATTTTTTCATACCCGGATATTGCATCTTAAGACCTTTCAGGGCTTTATGGATAAGCGTTGCTACCGTATGGCTTTTATACCAGTTCTGATCGGCAGGAATAATGTGCCAGGGTACTTCATTACATTGTTCAAATACTTCCTCATAGTATTTCATATACTGATCCCAGCTTTGCGATTCTACAATATCATTCGCATTATACTTCCACATTTTACTTGGAATGGTCATGCGTTCTTTCAAACGGATCAATTGTTCTTCTTTAGAAAGGTGCAGGTACAATTTCAACACCACAGTATTGTTATGCTGTTCCAATAATTGCTCAAATTCATTAATCGCTTTCATTCTTTTAGCAGCCAGCTTCGCATCGCAGGAGCCATGTACACGGGTCACCAATACATCTTCATACTGCGAGCGATTGAATACATGGATCATCCCTTTTCCAGGCACTTTACTGTGTATTCTCCATAAAAAATCATGAGATAACTCTTCCTCTGTAGGTACTTTGAAAGAATGCACCACTACCCCACTGGGATTTACATGGCTGAATACATCTCTCACCAGACCGTCTTTCCCACTGGCATCCATACCCTGAATAATGATCAGCAAGCTATGTTTATGCTCTGCGTATAACATATTTTGCAATTCATCAATTTCCTCAAACAGGATTTCCATTTCTTTCTTAGCCTGTTCTTTAGAAATGCTTTTAGGGGCACGCGTATCTATTTTGGATAATTTTATTTTTGCAGTTTTAGGCATGATAATTTTTATTGAAAGGTACAAAAAAGGTTCTGAAAAAGAATTTCAGAACCGGTATATAATATAAGTATTGGCTTAACTTTCTTTAGAAAGTTCCATCTTACGGTATGCTTTGATAAAGATCGCACCCAGGTTTTTGTTTGGTGGAATATAATCGCTGAACAAATCACGATCGCCGGCAGGCTTGGTCGCAAAGTTCGTATTCAGGTTTTTCCACATCGCTACCCAATCTACATTTTCCCCTTTTAAAATCGGCTCGTTCATTTCTCTGATAATGGGTTCGTTGATTTTGTATGAACCTACTTGTTTGGTAGAAATAATATTGGCATCGGGCGACTTATCCAATACACTGGCCAGGTTATGGAAACCGCCACAAGAACCCAACATCACGATTTTCACATTAGGAGTAAGGTTTTTTAAAGAGCCATCCAAGTGATAACTATGACCACGGTGAATCACCACCGTAGGACGAATCTCATTGGCATCCAGGTATTCAAATAATTTATTCTGTGCTTCTTCATCTTTAGGTTCCGGCAAAGGACGGTTGGCATAAATCACCGTTGGTTTTCCCACGAGAGAAGAAATGGTCACCCATTGCGGATTGGACTCATCGATCTTCCATGTTTTACTGCGGAAAGAAGTTAAGAAACTCTGATAGGAGATCTTACCATCTTCATCCCCGTAAAAGAATACTTGTTGTATTACCTTACCGTCTTTATCAACCAAAGAATTATAGTCGACATAGTTAATCGGAGGAATTTCACTTACGCTTTGCTGTAATTGATTGGCATCGGCGGAGTTATTAAAAATCGTTCCCAATAAACCGTACACGATGACACCTTTTTCCCGGTTATCGTCCGGAATAGATTTATCACTGTAGACTCTTTCATAATTGGACTTTACTTCCGATTTCAAAAAGGTCATCAGCTCTTCATTGGTCAGGCTACCAAAGGCATCGGCCACGTCTACCGCATCAGCCAGATCTCTACGGCCGCCATGTTCCAGATTAGCTACAAAAGAGCGCATTAAGGTTGTTTTCTGCGGCTCGGTCATCGTCGCCAAGAACTGTCCTAAAGTATTATACCCCGCAGCCATCCTGATAAAGGTTCTGAAATGGGACATGCGCACTTTCTCCAGTAATTCGTAACCCGAAGTCGTACCCATTTTGGAGATCATTCTTTTGAAGATACCCAGATAAGAACTGGTGTAAATCTCATTCGTCTGACCGCCCAGAAGCATAAAATAATACTCATTAGGATCAAAGCCTTCTACTGATTTAAACCGTACCGCATCGGCTTTTTCATGCAATTCGTTTACCGTGCGTACATACTTTAATGCACGATAGCTGATCTCATCATCTATCGCGACTTCAGACCAGGCTTTTCCTGATATCTTTAGTTCTACAAGGCTTTTAAAATAAGCATCGTCGTTTCTGGCCGTTTCGTCTATCTGTGCGATGGTCTTGCTTCCGTCATTAATCTGATTTAGGAAAGGCAGTACTTTAAATGGTTTTTTTGACTGGTCTACAATCTTTACAATCGTCTGTACCAGTTTATCCGGATTTCTACGAATGACATTGGTATATTTTGAGGTAGGCGCTGCATAGCTCATGATCGTACTTGGCACTACCTTTGCTGCAGCAGCCACTATCGGATCGGCATAAGATTCTTTCGCAAATTCCCCTAATTTTTTAATCATCATTTCGGGATTTTCTACCCCGATTTTTTCAAACAGATAAGCCTTAGCTTCTACACCATTCTCTACTACATCTATATTCTCTAAACTGTAAATATTAGGTTGTTGTCTTACAAATTCCATTACCCGGCCATCAATATCAGCCTGCATTAAATCCTCAAAATTTTTCATGAGTTTTTTGTAATAGATTACATCCGGATCGCCGGCAGTATAATTCCTAAAGGAGTTTAAGCGGTCTGCCAAAGCTCTTTCGTACCGGATTTTATTGGCATGCGTCGCTTTTGAGTTTTCTATTTTAATCAATAGCAAAGGTGCATCTACTAAAAAAGTTTGTGTAAGCACTTTTGATTTTATCGGATCCTCCATAAAAACCACCTTATCAACCGAGCCGTCTTTTGCATCGATCGCACGGATGGCTTTCGTCACATTATTGGCAAACATCCAGCGATTGTTTGGAATGGGAGTGATCAATGTATCTACGACCTGCGCCTTTTCCGTTTTCTTTTTCTTATCGTCTTTTTTATCTCCTGCAAATGCTTGCTGCGCTGTGGTGCTTACCAACAGGCATAAACCCAGGGCAGATAATGATTTTATATATGGCATGTCGTGTATGGTATGAATATTTTCGGTATTGCTTAATGATCGCTTGAAGTGTAAAAATATCATAATTCAGGCGTTATACAGCACTTTTATCATATTTTTCACTTTATTAACAAGGGTTTGCCCTTACCTTTCCAATCTTCAAAATTGGCCTTGATCCAGGATTTGCGCTCCAGATCGCTACTCTCATGGGCAAAGGTAGCCGGCATGGGATAGGTATTCATAAACACAGCGAGTTCCTCACCGGAAAGACCGGTTATATCATTGACCAGGGCGGTAGTGTATACCGATTCAACATATTTCTCCGCTTCCCATCGGGCAAATGTCTTTTTAAATTTCAGTTTGCGTTTTGTTTTCGGGGCTACATATTGCATCCAGGAGGAGAAAATATTTTTAAAGCCAATACCAAGCGGAGAAACAAAAACCTTCAACTTATCTTTCTTACGTGTTAGGGTGGGTTTATACAACTCATATCGTTTCATCGAATCTTTTTGATAGGTGCTTAAGCCACTTACATCCACTTCTTCGAGTTCATCGCTCGCAAAATCCACATAAATACCCTGCGTACCCTGTAGCATGGCTTCACTCACGATAATTGTCTTTTTTTTGATCCCCAACCGGGAAAATACAATTTTGTCTTTCGGGGCTGCTTCAATCTGAAAATAACCATTCTGAGCACCGGTAAGGGTCTGGCCCGTACGTTCATTCTTAATAAATACTAAAGGAACCGCTTCGTCTTTTTCTATATTTTTCACATAGCCTTTCAGCTGGGTCTGTGCCCAACCGGGAAGAACGGTGCACAACAGCAGCAGGAAAAGAAGGTTCTTCATGTAGTTTATTATTTTCTTTTAGGCGAGGTAAACACGGGAATTTCAGGCTTTTTGACCCATTCCAGATAATTATATTTAATCCACATTTTCAATTCAAGATCCGTCGCGGCACGGGCAAAATCCGGCGCTATTGGATACGCATTCATAAAATAAGCCAAAGTATCGCCCTGCAAAGGAACCACAGTGCCTACAAACTCTTTTGTATAGCGGGAGTCTATAAATTGCTGGTTTTCCCAATTTCCGTAATTAAGCTGAAATGCCCTGCGTTGCTTCGCCTTCTTTGATACTTTCTGTGCAAAATAGGTCATTGGAGAAAAGATCGCTTTCGGGCCAGAAACCCACTCGCGGGATAAGGGCTGGCCATACAGGTTTCGCCTGGCCATAGAGTCTCTCTGATAAGGGGTCAAGGCACTTACCTCTACACTTTCCAGCATATAGGACATTGGCTTCAATTCTATATTCCGGAAGTAATCTCCCTTAAGGCTTGTAGGCACATAGAGGATTACATCATTGTATCCGATAAGTGACACCCTGATAGAGTCACCAGCCCTGCAAGACAAGCGGTATAAACCTTTGGCATCACTAATACTGCCGTTGCCGGAATTTAGATTAGTCAGGACCACATTGTCCAGCGTAAGCCCATCGTCATATATGCTCCCATACATGTGTTGTGCAGTAGCCGGAACATAAAGAAAACAGCTCCATAAGAGTATGCCAATAGATAGCAGGTATTGCTTTTTCACCATATCACCAATATAACGTATAAAAACCAAAAAAAATGCTATCCTTTGCAGAATAGCATTTCAAAAATGTAACATTTAATATTATTTCTTTTTAGCGGTTGCTTTTTTAGGAGCTACTGCTTTCTTCGCTACAGCCTTTTTGGGAGCCGCTGCTTTCTTAGGAGCTGCAACTGCCTTTTTGGCTACCGCTTTTTTAGGAGCTGCTGCTTTCTTAGGAGCTGCAACTGCTTTTTTAGCTACAGCTTTCTTAGGAACTGCTGCTTTTTTAGGAGCCGCAACTGCTTTTTTAGCTACAGCCTTTTTAGGAGCTGCTGCTTTCTTAGGAGCTGCAACTGCTTTTTTAGCTACTGCTTTTTTAGGAGCCGCCGCTTTTTTAGGAGCTGCTGCTTTCTTAGGAGCCGCCGCTTTTTTGGGAGCCGCTGCTTTTTTAGGAGCTGCCGCTTTCGCAGTTTTTTTAGTAGTTGCCATACTTACAATTTTTGTGGGTTAGAAATAAAAAAGTTCGACTTTTATATATTAAAGTTCAAATATATGGCAAATATATTATTTCAGCAAATTATGCTTCAGCAACTGCAGCAACTTCGCTAACAGATACCAAAGTTTTGTTTTTTGTTTTTCTGAATTCCACGATACCATCAGTTAAAGCATAGATTGTGAAATCTCTACCTAAACCTACGTTTTGACCAGGGTGGAATTGTGTACCACGCTGACGGATGATGATATTTCCAGAGATGGCAGGTTGTCCACCAAAAATCTTAACGCCTAAACGCTTACTATGTGAGTCGCGACCATTTTTTACGCTACCTTCACCTTTCTTATGTGCCATTGCTTAATTTCTTTTAAATGTTAATACAAATTAGATTAAAATCCTTAATTAAGCGATATCAAGGATCTTAATTTTAGTCAACGATTGACGGTGACCATTCAATTTTTGATATCCTTTGCGACGTTTTTTCTTAAAAATCAAAACCTTGTCGCCTTTTTCATGACTCACAATCTCAGCCTTAATTACTGCTTTAACTGTGCTACCTACTGCAATAGTGCTATCGGTTCCTGTCATCAAGACATCAGAAAATTCTACTTTATCCCCTTCATTACCTGAAAGGCGGTGTACATAAAGTTCATCGTTTTTAGCTACTCTGAACTGCTGTCCTGCTATTGTTACAACTGCAAACATGCTCCAAAAATTTTGGCGAAATTAAACAATTATTTCATATCAACAAATTAATTTTTAATAATTTCTTGCTTTTAGGCCTTCCAAAAGGCATCCAAATCGACCAATATTTGTGCTATATTAATATCATTCATACACCTGAAATGCTTTTTGGGGCATTCATGGTATCCGATCTTGCTACAAGGGCGGCAAGATAGATTATTAACCTCTGCAATGGTAAATAAAGGGCTTATGGTGGTCTCCAGGTCATTGGCACCGTAATAGGGAAACATACCCAGCCAGGGCGTCGTATTGCCCCAAAGAGTAATCATCTTTTTTTGAAACGCGGCTCCGATATGCATCAGCCCGGTGTCATTGGTGATCACTACCCTGGCCTTTTTTACCAAATCGGCAGATTCTACAAGCGAGAACTTGCCACAGGCATTATAGATTTTCACCGGATCGGTCGCCTCTATTGCGGTGGCCATAGCGGCATCGTCGGGTCCACCCAGCAAAATAACCGGGTAAGGGCATTCCGCGACGAGGGTTTTCCATTTAGCTACCGGGAACTGCTTTGTTTCAAAAGAGCCGCCGATCACACAAGCCACATAGCCCATCCAATGCCCCATGGGAATATCTTCCCTTTTGGTTTCCTTATCTTCCGGAATAAAAAAATCGAGTCCCAGACCATCATTCATCACGCCAAGCGGCCTGATGGCTTCAAAATACCGCGCGACAATACTGATTGGCGGCAGAGTATTCCATTTCAGGTTGGTATACAACCATTTCCTGGTATTTAATTTAGAAAAAGTATAGGTTTGGCGCAGCTTGAGTGCCTTTTTCACGCGCATGGTTCGCAAATTGTTATGCAAATCTATGACGACATCAAATTTCAGGGCTTTAAGCGCCGCTATATTTTGTTGCAAATCCTCCTCCAGCGTATGGATGACATCTATATAAGGATTATCGGCAATGACTGATTTAAACTGCTTTTTGACCAGATAATGTATTTCCGCTTCGGGATATTTCCGTTTAAGACAGCGCAACACAGGTGTGGTCAGCACAATATCTCCGATGGAAGAAAAGCGAAGGATAAGTATCTTTTGAATGGGTTTTGGTTTGGTCGCGTGCATCATGAAAGGGAGCGAAAAATCAGACAAAAGAAACATAAAAAAACAGAATAGCCAAAAAGACCATTCTGTTTTCCTATAAAAGAAAATAATATTTATCTCTTTTTCGGTTGCTGTTTTTTCTTACGGCCTATATAGACCAATACACCGGTAACCGGTAAACTTGCGATCAGCAGGCTCATGAGGAAGGCGAAGATTTTACCTGCAATGCCCCAGATGCCCCCGGTATGAATATCATAATTCATCCGCATGACCTTATCGGCCACTCCGGCATCTGCAAAGCGCCCGTATAGATGGTGCACCGGTTTTTCTTTGCCGGTGTATTGATCGTAATAACGGTAATCAGTCTGCCAATAGGTTCCTACTGCAACATTAGTATTTACGGAAATAGTCGCCGTATCGCTTGTCGGGGGATGCAATTCTATAGAAGCTGCTTCCGGTGTATTGTTCCGGATATCCTGGTACAAAAAATCCAGTATATTCTGACTTGCCGGGTTCGCTTTTACGGATAAAGGTTCTTCATAAACCAGGCTTTTGGTACCGCCCCATGCTTTATGGTAGGCATAGGCAAACCAGCGAAAGCCCCAGACTAAACCGGTAAGTACAAAAATAATGGCGATAAGGGACGCGTAAAAACCGATGATGCCATGCAGATCGAAATTTTTACGCCGCCATTTGGTGGTATTTTTCCAACGAAACCAAATGCGTTGCTTAAAGGCATGCTTATTTTTAGGAAACCAGATGATGAGCCCGGTAATAATCATGGCAAAGAAGATCAGGGTAAAGATGGCGACTACGGGCTGCCCCACTTCGGGCGGTAGCCATAAATAAAAGTGCCCGTTCAGGATAAACCTGAAAAAGCCCTTGTTCAGGTCTTCAACAGCCAGCACCTTACCCGAATAAGGATTTATATAAACGGCCTCGTAATAGGTAGGTTCATAATGATAGAATACCGCCTCGACGGCTCTTTTTTCTTTATAATATTTAATGGAATGCAGCTCTTTTCCTGGTAATTGCTGTTGCGCAATAATCACTAATTCGGAAGGCCGCAGGTATGCTTTTTCTTCTTTTTGCACGAAGCGATACCCCTCTGTAGCATCCAGTATCTCTTGCTGAAAAGCATAAATACAACCGGTGAGGGCTATGATAAAAACCACAAGCCCGGATAATAATCCGAGCCATAAATGTAGTTTTTTCATTAATTTTTTGAATGGGGACATGTTTAGAATTTAAAGCTCAGCCCCAGGGAAAGGGATCTTAGTTTTTGAGGGGTAATGGTGGACCAGCCGGAAAAATAATGTTCATTACTGAGGTTATCGACTTTCAGGTTGACGCTATACTGCTCGGCCGTATATGCCAAAGAAGCATTAAAGATGGCGTAACCAGGCAAGGTAAAGGTTCCGATATTGGCTCTGTTCAGGATTTTATTTTCGCTGGCGGCATTCAGGCCCAGGCCTATAGTAAAGTTTTTCAACGCACCTTGGGGTATTTTGTAATTTGCCCAGAAGTTGAACAGGTTTTGCGGGCCGGCTTCTTCCGGGCGCATCCCTAAATAACCAGCCTCCGGCGCATCTTTCGTCACCTTGCTGTCATTATAACTATAGCCTGAGATAATATTAAGACCCGCTACCGGATGGGCTACTAAACTGACTTCGATACCCTTACTGGATACGGTACCACCCTGTATTGAATTGTTAGGGTTAGTAGGATCGGTCATCACTTTATTACCCACTTCAATATTATAATAGCTAGCGGTAAGCCCCAGTTTATTATGCCACAGGTTCGACTTCAGACCAAACTCCAATTGATTGGCATGTTCCGGATCAAACAGTTTCATACGGGGATTGCGGCCATCTATATCGGATACCTGTGCAGGGTCAATATTTACAAAACCATTCATATAGTTCCCGAATAAAGACACTTTATCTTTTACCGGTTGGTAGACCAATCCGAATTTCGGCGATAAGGTCGTCTGGTTTTTCACTTCTTGTGTCGCATAACCACTGGGATTACCATTAAAATTATCGACCCTTAAACTCAGCATGGCCGATAGTTTCGGGCTAAAGTTGATCACATCAGAAATGTAAGCACTCAGAATTTTGGTGGTCGCTATGGCATTTCCTTCGGTCGAATGCAGCAAAGCATTGTCCACAGCTTGTGTCGTAAGTATACCGCTATCGATCTGGTTTTTCAGAGAAACTTTACCATAATCGATCCACCCCGAGCTATTGTTCTGTACTTGCTTTTGGATATAATCTACACCCACAACCAGTCTGTTTCGCAGCTTGCCGATGGTAAAATCTCCGGTGAAGTTTTGTTGGATACCGGTGGCATTAGTGGCTCCGCTGCGCTTAGACATAAAACGGGTAAACTCATCTCCGTTGGCGGCATCCCAAAGGTATTGGTAATAACCGTCTGTCTTTGTATTGCTGCGCGAAACGATCGTCTGCGCTTTCCAGTTTTGGGAAAAAGCATAGATCATCTGTGCCTGCAAGCCAAAAGACGGATTTTTAATCGTCAGGTTATTGCTGGTATATGATTTTTTATAGTTCTGTTCAAAAATATCCATGCCCGAAAAGGAAAGGGGACTGTAACGACTCAGGAAAATCATGGGCGCATTGGCACTCTCCCCGCTTTTAAATTCAGTATTCACGAAAAAACTGAGTTTATCTGTAGCGACGAATTTGACAGAAGGTGCGATAAAGAAGGAGCGGTTAAAACCGGCATCCTGAAACGTATTTTCGTAATGATAAGCGGTATTGACCCTTACTGACACGGACTGACTCAAAGGAGCATTAACATCGGCGGTAAAACGGTTCAATCCATATGATCCGGCGATGTAGGAGAACTCCCCTCCCAGCCTGTCGTAAGGCTTTTTCGTCATGATATTGATCAATCCCCCGTAGGCAATCAGGTTACCGCCG
The DNA here is from genome assembly GCF_003852495.1 of Taibaiella sp. KBW10. Lineage (GTDB taxonomy): Bacteria > Bacteroidota > Bacteroidia > Chitinophagales > Chitinophagaceae > Edaphocola. The sequence goes on from NZ_QAJI01000003.1 coordinate 68,772, forward strand.
TATAGGGTACCCGAGGGGCCTTTAACTACTTCTATATTTTCGACATTTGCCGGGTCCAGACCGCCATTGCTGATACTGGCCATTCCATTCACCAGGTTGGGCTGTAAGGCAAAACCCCTCATACTATAAAATTCGGCGCCATCACCTCCCCGACCCGTCGATTCCCATAAACGGGTAATGCCTGTCGCATTTTTAAGGGCATCATTCAGATTGGTCACCAACTGATCTTTTAGTACTGCTTTGGGGATGGTGTTATATACCTGTGGGTTTTCCAGATCTTTCAATGCTAATTTACCCACTGTATGGCTTTCATTGATTTTGTATTTGTCTTCTGAGATCTGCACCTCTTCAAGAAGTTGTTGTTTCAGCGTATCGGGTGCAGCTTGTTGCTGGGCTTGTACGGCAAGACCGGAGAGCATAAGGCCGAACATTAAAGGTGTCTTTTTCATATTACACGTATAGATAAATTTATATTTCAGTGCGCGAAATTATGATGCCGCGGCATAAAGCATGTTCGCCTCAGGGAATGATAATTATATATAAGGGAACATATATGAAATATAACATACAAAAAAGCGTGTCTTCCCTGATTGTGGAAGACACGCTTTAGTTATGATAAAACCCGTTATAATCTAATCAACTAATTCGTAGACAATAGCAGATCCCTGACCGACACCGATACACATGGTCGCTAAACCATATTTTACTTTTCTGCGTTTCATTTCGTGCAATAAAGTAGCTGTAATACGGGCTCCGCTACAACCCAATGGATGGCCAATGGCAATGGCGCCGCCATTTACATTGACAATCTCCGGATTGATTTTCAAATCGCGTACTACTGCCAAAGACTGGGAGGCAAATGCTTCGTTGATCTCCGCAAGGCCGATATCTTCAATCGTCAGTCCGGCACGTTGTAAAGCCTTTTCTGTAGCCGGTACTGGGCCTATACCCATAATTGCAGGATCTACTCCGGCAATGGCGCGTCCGATCACTTTTGCTAAGGGCTTCAGGTTATATTTCTTTACGGCTTCCTCAGATGCTAAGAGTAAAGCGGCAGCCCCATCGTTGATCCCGCTGCTGTTCCCGGCAGTAACGGTACCGTCCTTAATAAAGGCAGGCTTCAGCTCGGCCAGTTTTTCAACAGGAGACATGCGCGGATGCTCATCTTTTTCAAAAACAACTGTTTTGCCTTTACCCAGATCGATGGTTACCGGTACGATTTCGTCGGCAAATTTTCCGGCTTCATGTGCCTTTTGGTATTTATCCTGGCTTTCATAAGCAAACTGATCTTGTGCTTCACGGCCAATGTTCCATTGTTTGGCTACATTTTCGGCCGTCTCGCCCATGGCGTAAGGATGGTATAGCGCTGATAATTTTTTATTGACAAAACGCCAGCCCATGGTCGTATCAAACATTTGCTGGTTACGGCCATAAGCACCTTCGGCTTTACCAATCACAAAGGGTGCACGGGTCATGCTTTCTACACCACCGGCAATATACACTTCCCCATCGCCACATTGTATGGCGCGGCTGGCATCCATTATAGATTGCAGGCCGGAAGCACATAAACGGTTTACGGTATTACCACCCACAGTCACAGGAAGCCCGGCTAATAATGCTGCCATACGGGCTACATTGCGGTTATCTTCTCCAGCCTGGTTTGCCGCACCGGCAATCACATCTTCAATAGCGTTTGCATCTACCGAAGGGTTGCGCGCCATTAATGCTTTAATCACATCGGCCAGCATATCGTCCGGGCGCACGCTGCTTAAAGTACCGCCATATTTCCCAATCGGGGTGCGTACGGCATCAATTATATATACGTTTTGAGACATTTTGTTCTTTATTTTTAATGTATTCCAATTATTTTACCAGTTATCATTTCCGGTATTTCCTTGCTTAATGGCGGTTTCTAATTGCATTGCAATCGCCAGTAATTTTTCGTTTACTTCTTTTTTAATATGCTTTGCCGGCTTATTATTTCGCTGTATCTGGTCATAGTTCAGGGTTTCCACGATTCCGTCTGCGTAAGCAACCTGTACCACAATATTGTCAAAGGCGAATTTATAACGACCTTCTTTAAATTGCATATTCAACTTAAAATTAATCATACCGCTGGTAATAGCCCAATTAAAACCACTTGCCGGCTTAAGCACTACCGTTGCTGTATTACTAATGCTGGAAGCCGTTTCATCAAACGCGATATTATTATCATTGGTTTTGAGATTCGCTATAATCCATTTTTTCGCGCGGTTAAACATTTCTTGCTTTGCAACACCCTCTACCATTGTAACCTGCTCATAGCAAACATTACCCGTTGCCTCATTTTTCACGACAACGACTTTATATTCCGAATCTCCCCCTTTTGCCTGTACCTGCGGTGCCGCAGCCAAAAGTGCCAAAGCCAATATTATTTTCTTCATTTAATTTTTATTTAAAAGCGCTAGTATTTGCTGTACCGCTTCCTCCTTCTGTGTACCGATCAACAATTTATGGCCATCTTTAAGTTCGAGCTGTATCCCTTTATCTCCTTTTATATTATAGGCCCGGCCATTTTTAAGACTATACCGTAAACCCCAGCCGCCGTATTCCGCTAGCGGGCTATATTGCCGCACATACACTTTATGCAGCATATCCCAGTCGTATTGCTTGGGCTTGGGCATAAAAGGGAAAAGACGCACACTGATCCCTTCTTCTGAAATACGGGTTTCGAGCCTGATCATAAAAATAAAGCCTACGATCAGCAACAAAACAAGGCTCTGTATTAATGTAGAAACGAGGTTATAAGAACCGTTGACCAAAATCTTATAAATCATGACACCCAGAGGCAGCAGCAATAGCGCATACAGCCACCACTGTGTAAATTTCTGTTTCTCTTCAAATAGCGGCGCAGTCATATAGCTACATTTATTTAATAACGCCCAACTCTTTACCTACTTTCGTAAAGGCCGCAATGGCGGTATCCAAATGATGCCGTTCATGACCGGCAGAGATCTGCACCCTGATGCGTGCCAATCCTTTAGGTACTACGGGGAAGAAGAACCCTATCACATAAATACCTTCTTCTAATAATTTTGCCGCAAAATCCTGCGCCATTACTGCATCATACAACATTAAAGGGCAAATAGGATGCGTACCGGGCTTGATGTCAAAACCGGCTTCCGTCATTTTCTCACGGAAATACATTGTATTTGCTTCTAATTTATCCCGAAGCTCAGTCGTTTCACTCAGCATATCCAGTACAGCAATAGAGGCGCCTACCACGGAAGGGGCAACCGTATTGGAAAACAAATAAGGACGGCTGCGTTGGCGCAACATCTCAATGACTTCTTTTTTTCCGGAAGTAAATCCACCCGAGGCACCACCTAAAGCCTTACCCAGCGTACCGGTAATAATATCTACCCTACCCATAACACCTTTCAGTTCATGCACCCCACGGCCGGTTTTACCCATAAATCCGGAAGAGTGGCTCTCGTCGATCATAACAATCGCCTCATATTTATCGGCCAGGTCGCAAATGGCATCTAAAGGAGCCAAAGTACCATCCATAGAAAATACAGAATCGGTAACAATAAAACGTGTACGGGCATCTTTATGTGCAATCAGTTGCGCTTCCAGTTCTGCCATATCACAGTTTTTGTAACGGGCTCTTTTCGCTTTACATAAACGCACGCCATCAATAATAGAAGCATGGTTTAACTCATCAGAAATAATGACATCATCTTCGCCTAACAAGGGTTCAAAAACCCCGCCATTCGCATCGAAACACGCTACATATAAAATGGTATCTTCAGTACCTAAAAAGGTCGATAATTTTTGTTCTAATTCTTTGTGTATATCCTGTGTACCGCAGATAAAACGTACAGAGCTCATTCCATAACCACGTTCGTCAATCGTTTTTTTCGCTGCTTCCAGTACTTTGGGATGAGAGGACAGACCTAAATAGTTATTAGCACAAAAGTTCAATACTTTGTTACCATTCACCATGATCTCTGCGCCCTGCACAGAATCTATTTTTCTTTCCTTCTTAAACAACCCGGAAGATTGAATTTCAGACAATTCACTTTGTACTCTTGTGTAAAATGTAGTGCTCGACATAAATATCAGGTATTTATTGATTATTTTATTAAAAGGCAAATCTAATAAATATAACGAAACGGGAGTATAAAATAAAGTTTTTCGCTAGAACAGACAAGCAATATGCGTCAAATTAAACTTATTAACATATTATTAATTTCAATTCATATAATTATTAAATAAAAATGTATTCTTTTGTTGTGAGTTACTATGATCAATACACTTTAAAAATCTCTTAAAACTAAAAAACAATGAACATCTTAGACATCGTAAAAAACTATCTTCCGTCCAATCTTGCAGGCCAAATTGCGGAAAACACAGGAGAATCTGAATCCGGCATTTCCAAAGTGATCAGCGCCGCGCTACCCACTATCTTAGGCAGCCTTATTTCTAAATCATCCGGCAATTCGAGCGGTGTTTTCGATATGGTTAAGGGTGCAGCCAATAGCGGCATTTTAGGAAACCTGACCAGTATGCTGGGAGCTACGGAACCTGCTAATGGTACCGGTTTTAATATCTGGACCATCTTAAAGTCTTTATTTGGTGATAAGCTTGGCCATATCGTAAGCGCATTATCCTCTTTTGGTGGTGTGAAAGAATCAACGGCTAATAGTGTATTAGGCATTACCTCGGCAGCTACTTTAGGTGCAGTAGGCAAGTATAGTGCAGAACAAAATCTGGATGCGAATGGCTTGAGTACTTACTTAAATACGCAAAAAAATGCCTTGAGCACGTTCATTCCTGCTGGTTTTGACTTTGCCGGTATCGGTGCAGCCTTAGGTTTAGGCGGACTAGGTGCTGCTGCAGCCACAACGGCAAATCCTGTCAACTCCGGAACAACAACACTACATAATGGCCCAAGTTATACACAGGCTCGCAAAAAACAAGGCAATAGCTGGCTGGTGCCTTTGGTGATCCTAGCGGCAGTAGGTGGCCTTATCTGGTGGTTTACCAAAGATGGTTGTAATAAAAATAACAGTGGTAGTACTGCTACAGATACTCCGGCAGTTGCTGCAGCAACAGTTGCCATACCTGATACTCCTGCTGCAACGACAGCAGCTTCGGGTAGAGAAAGTTTCGTGATTACCTTACCTAGCGGCGCTACTTTAAATGCCTATAAAGGTGGTATTGAAGATCAGATGGTACAGTTCATCCAATCTGATGAGTATAAAAATGCGGCTAATGATGAAGCCTTAAAAAATAAGTGGTTCAATTTTGATAACTTAAACTTCGAATTCGGAACCACAAAAATCACAGAAGCTTCTACCGTTCAATTGGATAATATTATCGCTATCTTAAAAGAATTTAAAGATGCTAAAATTAAAGTGGGTGCTTATACCGATAAAAAAGGCGACGATGCCGGTAATTTAAAATTATCTCAGGGTCGTGCCGATGCGGTAAAAGCTGCTTTAACGAAAGCAGGTGTTGGTGCACAGGTAACGGGTGCTGAAGGTTATGGTGAAAAATTTGCAACAGTAGACGAAAATGCTGATGATAAAGCAAGAGAAGCTGATCGTAAAACAGCTATTCGCTTTTCTAAATAATCTGAAGGAATATTCGGGTATTAAAAAAGGCTTCCAAAATTTTTGGAAGCCTTTTTTAATACTGTTTTTTGCAAACTATTTAGACATTTGGTCTATTTTCTTCTGCATTTCATTTTCTTCAATTTGCATATTATGCGCTTTGGCAAATTCTTGTTGCGCTGCCTGAAACTTATTATCCAATACTTCTTCTTCTTTGACGATATTGTTCGTCATGTTCTGTATTTTAGTCGCATCTGTAGCGGTCGCATTTTTATCAAATGATATCGCAATGATTTGGGTATACTCATTTGAAAAAGTAGCTTTGTAAAAGTTAAGCAGTTTTATAAAGTTCGCTTTCAGGCCTTTATCATCGCCTTTGTACTCAAGCTTGTCTACCTTTGCCAAGCAGGCATCCACACTGGCGATTAATTGTACTCTTTTTTGCTGTGCACCGGCGCTATCCAGTGTTGTGATGGCATTGTTCAGGCCGATCACCTGAGTAATGATGGCATTTTGTTCTGTTACAATAGCATTATTGAATTCTGTCGCATTTCTGGTTTCTAAGAAAGAGCAGGAAGCAAAGGATACACTGCATAAAAGAATGAGGACTATTTTTCTCATAAATAAATGGTTTTTATAATATTAATAAAATTTACAGGGCTAAATTTAGGGTATTGATATTGATCTCCCAAACGATTTAGTAATTACTTTTTACTTTTACCCAAATTTAGTACTCAAGAATGAAAAATATTTGCTTCCTATTCCTCTCGCTGATCTGTTATACTACTGTCCGGGCACAAGACCAATTTCCCAAAAATGATTTTATCAGTCCTTTAAAGATACCCATACAGCTCGCCGGCAGTTTTGCAGAATGCCGCCCAAATCATTTCCATACCGGTATTGATTTAAAGACGAATAATAAGGAGAACCTTCCGGTATTGGCTGCTGCAGATGGCTTTATCAGTAGAATATCTATATCTCATGCGGGTTATGGCAACTGTATATATATGGAGCATCCCAATGGATATACAACGGTTTACGGGCATTTAAACAATTTTATGCCGGAAGTAATGGCCTATGTGAAAGCAGAGCAATACCGCCAACAAAAATGGAATGTGGATCTAAAAGGCCTCTCCTCAACACAATTTCAATATCAACAGGGCGCTCAAATCGCGTATAGTGGTAATACGGGCGGCTCTACCGCACCGCACCTGCATTTTGAGATCAGGGATACCAAAACTGAAGCGGTATATAATGCCTTATTTTTTGGATTGCCGGTCAAGGATAATATCGCACCTAAAGCCACTAAACTAGCGGTGTATAATGCTGAAAGTTTTTTTGGACAAACTCCATTGTTGCTCAAGCTCCAACAAAGCGCCCCGGGAAAATATACTGCAGGCAAAACAACTTTCCTTTCATATAAAAAAATCATGCTGGGTACTGATGCCAAAGATTTTACTAATGGCAGTACCAATTGGTTGGGTATTACGGGTTTACAATTATATGCCGACGAGCAACTGATCTCCGAAGTGCAAATTACTCAATTGAACTTTGCTCAAAACAGGGCCGTGAATGCCTACGCCGATTTCAGAACGTACCAAATGAAGGGTATCTGGTTACATGGCTTATACCGACTCCCCAATAATCCTTTGGAGGTGTACCAAAACATGGTGGACAATGGCGTACTCGATATTTCTGACGGGCGCATCCATCAGATTCGGATCATTATGAAAGATGCACTAGGGAACACGGCTAGTATAAGCCACAGCGTACAGTACAGAGCGGCAACACCAACAACTGCATGCAAGGGCATCTTTAAGGCAGGGCAAAGAAATATATACAAGCACTTTACCGGCAATGTCTATCTGATGTTACCCGAAAATGTATTGTACGACGATGTTTGCTTTAACATCAGAGAATCGCTTCAACCAACTAAACTCTCTAACTTTTTCGAAATATTGAAACCGGAAATCCCGGCACATGATTATTTTGTGTTGGGGATCAAATTACACAAAACATTGCCACCAAACCTGTATGAAAAACTTGTTTTTATCCATAAAATCCCCAAAGCAGCCCTTCCCGGAAGCAATGACCAGGAAGCCCAAGCCGCACACTGGGACAGTGGTTATGCGGTGGCCAAAGTACGCAGTTTTGGCAACTATAGTGTCGCAATAGACACTACTGCTCCCAAAATAATCCGGATCAATCCACAAAGTAAATCGCTGATACAATTTACGGTTACAGACAACCTCACTTTTGTTACAGGCTTAAAAGGGTTTATTAATGATCAATGGGTTTGTTTCTCCAGAAAGGGCAACACCTACACTTATGTACCGGACGAACATTGCCCTACCGGAAGTCAAACGCTGAAGCTTATCGCGGAAGATGAAAACAAAAATCAATCTGTTTACCGGGCAACATTTACCCGGTAACCCTTTATTTCTTTTTCTGGATTGTTTTTTTGACAGGAGGCCGCGGTGCCGGTTCAATTGTGATTTCGCCCCTCATCACCGGTGTGATGGTATCTACTACAGGTATTTTTATGTCAGTTGTTTTGGGTGGGCAAATAATTTTACCTAAGATCATCGGTCTGATTGTATCTGCTTTAGGGGTATCTACCTTCACAGGTGCTACTTCACCTAAAGGCTCTTGAGCATTGGCACAAGAAGCTAAACTAAAAAACAGGACGACCACAGCGGCTATTTTTTTCCAGTAAGGCAGTGAGGAGCGAACTATTTCGGGCAGAAAAGCGACAGGTTGAATACTTTCCTCTTGCAACTGATCTACGCTCATCTGGCCGCAAGTGTTGGCGTTATTCGTTATATACTGGCGTATATCATCGGTTTCCCAGTTTGTAAAATCGACTACCGTTTTGTTGCAAAGGGCACAATGGCGGCCAGTCGCATTGGGAGTCATGTCATTCCAGTTTTCATGACAAGGTTCGGCTATTTTCATTACAGGTTTCATATCTTCGTATTTACCCATAAGATGCAAGGCCTTTTCTCATTCCACAAAAAAATTATATCGGGTATCGGCTTTTAGGAAACAAAGACTTAATTATCATTTTAGTTTCCGCTTATAACTATTGCTACCTTTTGTCTTGATGAAAACAGGCATTTTTGGTCCTTTTGTTCCCACAAAAAGGAGGAACAAAGTGAGTGCCTATATACGGATTTCATAAAATCTATTTCGTAAAGACGTACTGAATAATATTCGCACCCATTTGTAAGGCTTGCAAACGCTTTGCCGGCGCATCTTTATGCACTTCAGGATCTTCCCATCCATCGCCCAGATCGCAATCATAGGTATAGAAGCAAACTAAGCGGCCTTTGTAGATCAAACCATAGCCTTTAGGCTGTTTGCCATCATGCTCATGTATCTTTGGCAATCCGTTTGAGAACTCATATTTCTGATGATAAAGGGCATGCGAAAAGGGCAATTCTACAAAAGTCAGTTCGGGAAATACTTTCTTCATTTCGGGACGTACATAAGGATCTAAACCATAGTTATCATCGATATGTAAGAAACCACCCGCTTCTAAATACAGCCTCAGGTTTTTCGCTTCAGCATCTGTAAAAAACATACGGCCATGACCAGTCGTATGCAAAAAGGAGTAGTTAAAAATATTGGCGCTGCCGACTTCTACCTGAGCCTCTTTCGTATCGATTTGGGTATTCAGGTTTTGATTACAAAAAGCCGCCAGGTTTTTGATTGAGGTTGGGTTGGCATACCAATCTCCCCCACCACCATAAACCAGCAAGCCTATTTTCAATTGTTGTGCCGTGCTCCCAAAAGCACAACAAAGAAGCAGTAAAAAACTATAAATCTTAACCATAATGTACCGCATTAAATACCGTGCAGGCATATAAGCCTGCGGTCTCTGTTCTTAATCGGTTTTGCCCGAATGTGACCGGGGCAAATCCATGGCTCATACTCAATTCAATCTCTGCAGGAGAAAAATCGCCTTCGGGCCCAATCAGCACCAATGCGCCCTGCTGTGGCTGCAAGCTATGGAGGAACGATTTTCTTTCTTGCTCATCGATACAGTGGGCAATAAATTTCTGAGGATATATACCGAGCTCCTGTTTGTATAAATCCTTCAGGCATATTGCATCTGCTAAGCGGGGCAAATAACATTGCTGTGATTGCAGCATTGCCGCTGTCAGAATACTTTGCAAACGATCCATTTTTAATTTATCTTTTTCGCTGCGTTCGGTTACAATAGGATAAATGGCTTCGATACCCATCTCCGTGGCTTTTTCTAATAACCACTCATTACGGCTGTTATTTTTGGTGAAAGCAATGGCCAAGGCAAAGGCCATCGGCCTCGCCGGCACCTTTGTTACGGTATGGCATTGCACTTGACAATGTTTACGTTCAGCAAGGGTAATGGTAGCCTCTATACGGGTACCTTTACCATCGGTAAGTAATAAGGCATCACCTGCTTTCATACGCAATACCTGTATACAATGCTTAGAGGTTGTTTCGTCTAAAGTATACGGTACTGCATCTTGAGGCAATTGTTCCTGGAAAAAAAAGGGGAGCATGGAGAATAGTTTAAGGGAACTGATAGGTGATCATGACTTCTTTCTGATCGGACATCAGCGACTTTTCTGTTTCCATTATCACAATTTTCTCATTCACATAATAAGCCAGTTTCTGTTGTTTGGAATGAAACCTACCATTGTCGGCTGTTTCCGCATACACCATCCCAATCTTTCCCGTAATGTTGTCGTAGTTCACATTAAACTTCTGTACAAACATATCCGGACTTTTGGCGGTGTAGGTCATGATTGACGTTTCTAAAGTATTGTCGTCGAAATTATTAAAATCGTATTGATCAAAATATTTATTGTCGCTGATATCTGTAGCACAGAACAGTTTAAAAATAGTATTCCAGTCTACTTCATCATAAGGGACAAAAGCAGAATCGGTTTTACCATTTACCGTTGTATATTTTCTAAATACAAAAGGTTGTCCTTTTTTAAGATCATATTGGTCGGCAATAAACTGCTTGATGGAGAAATAAGACTTTTCCGGATCATAGGCTGCTTCTTCGGTCTTCTTTTTGCAAGAAGCCAAAAGCAACAACAGAAAGGCACTTAAACACAAAATACTTTTAAAACGCATGGTGCAAATGTAAGAAATAGTAAAAATGATTTTAACTAAATTAGTACTTTCGGTTTAACTTTTTACCATTTTCATGGTCAAACCCCAAATTTATTGAAAATGAAAAATATTGCAGCAGTTCTGTTCTTATTATTCCAGACCATTTTTGCAGGGGCACAAGGCAATAGAAGTACCTTAAATATACGGTTGAGTGACGGCGCACCGCTGTTGGTAACGATTAACAGCCGTGACTTCAAAAAGGTGAATACCCTGATCACTATTGCTGACCTTCCCCGTAAACGACACAATATTCAGGTGTATAAATTTCGTGCTTATGTTGATGGCAAAGGCGGAAAAGCGGAATTAATGTATAGCGGCGATTTTAAAATAAAACCCGGCTTTACTTATGATTGTGTCGTAGATGTCACTACCCGTAAATTGTACATTAAGAATATAAATGAGTCTCCGGGCACCTATACCCCACCGCCGCCCGCAGCAAGACCAGATTTCCGTAAAGATGTACCGCTTGCAGAAAATGAGGTAAATATGAGTCCGCAAAGTGACTTAAGCAGGCTGCAAAAACAGATTGAGGCGGTAAAAGAGGACACGAAAAAACTTTCTTTAGCAAAGGACTATATCGCACAACATCCGGTGTACACGGCCGATGTACGTACCATATCGTCCTGGATTATGTTTGATGATAATAAAATGGATTTCCTTAAAGAGGCTTATCCTCATCTTAAGGATCGGGAAAACTATAGCAGCCTGAGCGATGTATTCACCCTGCCTGCAACAAAAAAGGAATTTAAAGATTTTGCAACAGGCAAAAAGTAACTTAGCGTTCTAAAGTAGCCGCAATGTTCTGGGCAGCAATATATCCTGTTGTCCAGGCATTTTGAAAATTAAAGCCTCCGGTTACCCCATCTATATTTAAGATTTCCCCCGCAAAGTAAATACCGGGATGCCGCTTGCTTTCCATGGTTTGACTATTCACCTCTGATAAGTCTACCCCACCGGCAGTCACAAATTCTTCTTTAAAGGTTGTTTTTCCTTTTACTTCAAATTCATAAGCGGCAAGGTTCTTCACCAGTTTATTAAATAGTTTTGCTGGCAGATCTGTCCATCGCTGTTCCGGGCCGAGCTCACTTTCCAACAACATAAATCCCCATAGCCGCGCGGGCATTTGCAGCCCCTGTGTATTGATTACTTTTTGTTGTGGATGCTGCTGTTTATAATACTGCAAATGTGCTCTGAGGGTCTCTTCATTAAAATCGTTCAGCCAGTTGACCTGGATCGAAAAATGGTAATTAGCCTCTGCTAAAGCTAAGGCACCATAAGCACTCAGCTTTAACACTGCCGGCCCGCTCAAACCCCAATGTGTAATCAGCAAAGGTCCCGATTGCTGTAGCTTGGTTCCGGTAATTTTAACCAGCGCATTGGGCACACTTAAACCCATCAATTGTGCAATGGGATGTTTCGGAATATTAAAGGTAAATAAAGAAGGTACGGGAGAAAGGATATTATGCCCTAAAGTACTCATCCAGTCAAACTGATCCAGCTTCGGAAAGCCTCCTGATGCCAATACAACAATATCTGCCACAATATCTTCCAAACCCTTTAGTTGTATTCGATAGCGCCCTTCTTCAGGAAGGATCTGTGTAACGTGATGATTGAGTTTTAAATGTACCTGCTGTTGGGCTACCTTCCGCATCAGACAGTCGATAATCGTTTGGGAATCGTCAGTGATCGGAAACATACGGTTATCTGCCTCTGCTTTGAGCTTTACGCCATGCGCTGCAAACCAGCTAATGGTATCGGGTACAAAAAACTGATGAAAGGTTTTTTTCACAAACTGCTCACCACGGGGATATTTCTTTGCCATATCGGCAATGCTATCGCATTGGTGGGTCACATTACAGCGCCCGCCACCACTCACTTTCACCTTACTCAGCCATTTACCCGATTTCTCCAGCAGCAGGACCCGCGTATCTTTTCTGTGTGCAAATGTTGCCGCACAAAAAAAACCTGCGGCACCACCGCCAATAATTACAATTGTTTTAAGAGCAGTTTTATCCAAAATATGTTTGTTCTGTTTATATTAAGCCATGATTTCGGCTAAACTTTCTTTTGCAGCCGCAATTGTTTTATCCAGGTCTGCGTAGCTTAAGGCATTATTTAAAAACCAACTTTCGAATGCAGAAGGCGGAAGATAAATACCGCGTTTCAACATGGCATGGAAAAAGCGGCTAAAGAAGGGAATATCGGATGCTGCCGAACTGGCAAAATCTGTGACCGCCTGCTTGGAGAAATGAATGCTGATCATACTACCCATCTGATTGATGACGTAATCGACTCCGCTTGCGTTCAGCACCTGATCTAATCCCTCTCGGAGATATATGGTTTTCTCCTCCAGTTCTGTATAATATTGCGGATTGTTTTTCAACGCTTGTAAGAGGGCACAGCCTGCGGCCATAGCCAAAGGATTACCGCTTAAGGTACCCGCCTGATATACATTTCCTAAAGGAGCAATATGCTCCATAATGGCTCTTTTACCCCCAAATGCGCCTACGGGCATACCTGCACCGATCACTTTACCATAAGTGACCAGATCGGCATCTACACCCAGTTTCTCCTGTGCTCCGCCGGCAGCCATTCTAAAGCCCGTCATTACTTCATCAAAAATCAATAATATATTTTCCTGAGTGCAAAGTGCACGCAAACCTTTAATGAATTGGGCTTCCGGTAAAATACAACCCATATTACCGGCGATCGGTTCAATAATGATCGCGGCAATTTCATCTTTATGCTCGGCCACTAATTGTTGTACTGCGGACAGGTCATTGTAAGGAGCGGTAAGGGTGTCGTTGGCAATACCTGCAGTTACGCCCGGTACATGCTGAATGCCAAATGTAGCGACTCCACTGCCTGCTTTTACCAAAAACATATCGGCATGGCCGTGATAGCAGCCTTCAAATTTGATAAATTTATTTTTGCCGGTATAGCCTCTTGCCAATCGAATGGCAGACATACAGGCTTCCGTACCACTATTCACCATCCGGATCAGGTCTACATTTTTGGTCATAGAACGGATCAGTTCCGCCATTTCTATTTCCAATACTGTAGGCGCACCAAAAGAAGTAGAGTCTGCCGCTTTATTTTGAATGGCTTCTATAACCGGTGTGTAGGCATGGCCTAAGATCATCGGCCCCCAGGAAGCGATATAGTCAATATACTCCTGTCCATCCTCATCATACAGGTATGCACCCTTTGCTTTTTTGATAAAAACCGGGGTGCCGCCCACACTTTTAAAAGCCCTCACCGGCGAGTTGACCCCTCCCGGAATACTTTGTTGTGCTCGTTCAAATAATGATTTGGAGGAAGTATATTCGTACATAGGAATAATCGTTTATTTTAATTTGCAGCGAAATTACAACATAAGTAGCCTACGGTCAAAGGAAACTGGCAAAACATGGCCGACATAGACATAATTTTACACGCGCCACCCTTTTACGCAGTAGTTTAGGCCCTTTCCCTGCTTTATATCGACACAAATCTTGATTAAGCACTATAATATTGTTTCCATGAGACATTAGCCCTGTCCTACACCAAATCCCAATTGGTAAATTCAAAAGCAATAAGTATGAACCCAAAGGTTTACTATATGAACTGGTATTTTCGAAAACAAAATCTTGATTCTATATTTACAGGACATTTTCCGGCCGCGATCAGCGATAGCAGCAGATCAATATTGCTTCATTCATACAAAAGACAGCTCAACATGAAAAGAATTTTACTACTTAATCTTGTTTTTATAATTGCTATTTTCGGTAATAAAGCCCATAGCCAGATTCCGGATAATGCAGAGGGGCGGTTATGGGGTTTGTGTAAAGTATGGGGATATATAAAATACTATCATCCCAAAACCTGCCAGGTAAACTGGGACAGCCTTTTACGGGAGAATATCACCCTCGTATCTACGGCTCCGTCTAATGCCTCTTTCAACAATTCATTGAATAATATGTTGAACTTTGTGGGGCAAATTCCGCCACAACTCTCCACGGTAGCACCGGCAGCAGATTCGAATCTGAACCTTAACCTGGACTGGATTAACAATAGTAATTTTTCTACTACCGTGCAAAATTTCCTGCAAACATTTAAGAGCCGTGCCGGTAAAAACGATTCCTTAGCATGCCGTATCATCTTCAATGACTACACAGATTATGATTATACCAGTTATTTAGACCTTCGTTACGACGAACCGAACTTTATCCCCGATTATACCTTGGAGAAAGATCGGCTGGCACTTACATTTTACTATTGGAATACGTTTAATTATTTCGGGCCTTACCGCAAGCTTAACGATGTATCCTGGGATACTGTTTTGAAACATACCATTACAGATATGAGGACTGCGACGGGTAACCTGGATTATACACTCGCATTCGCAAAAATGCAATCAAATATAGATGATGCGCATGCTTCATTTAGTAGTGTATCTTTATCTGATTATCTGGGTCGCGGAGCATTGGGTGCCCAATTTCGCTGGTACGAAAATAAGATTGTTGTATATAAAGTCTACCCCGGTACAACCGGATTTCAGGTTGGCGATGAAATAGTAAAGATTGATGGCGAAAACATAGCAGACATTGCTGCGAGGTATCGAAATATCATTGCAGCTTCTAATGAGGCAACTTTTTACCGGAATTTATCTGTTTTTTTAGTAAGAAGGGCTTACAACAGTGCTGTTAACTTTGAATTCAGGAACGCTTCGGGGCAATTGTATACCCACTTAATGCAATATAATCTGGAAGGGGCAACATGGAATGCCTGGAAGGAAGCTTCGGATGGTCCCGCATGGAAAACAGTTTGTAATGGTTACGGTTATGTGGATATGGGTAAACTGACCATAAGCCAATGCGCACAGATGTATGAAGAATTCAAAACAAAACCCGGCATTATTTTAGATTGCCGTAATTACCCGAAAGGCACATTTCCCACGCTTGCCCGGTATTTTCTGCAGCAACCGACTATGTCTGCCCGCTACTTCAATCCGGATATAAAAGCACCGGGACTTTTTACCGTACATACAGACCTGAATAATCATGGTACCTGGAATAACCCTGCTCCTTATTCCGGAAAGCTATACTTGATTGTTAATCAGGAGACCCAAAGCCATGGCGAGTATACCGTACAATACCTGAGCAATGCTGCAAATGCCAAGGTCATAGGAACGCAAACGGCAGGGGCAGATGGCAATGTGAATTATGTGAATTTGCCAAATGCAACCCAGCTATACTTTACCGGCCTGGGCTGGTATTACGACGATTGGTATCAATGCCAGCGCAATGGTCTTAAAATTGATACGATTGTGAGCCCTACCATACAAGGGCTAAGAGAAGGACGGGACGAGCTTCTGGAGCGGATTACAGGCTGTACTACATCGATGAAACCCGTAGCATCCACAATACAATTACTTGAACTCATGCCTAATCCGGTACATCAGGAACTAGCGCTAAGCCTTCTTAGCAGCGGCCGGTCAACCGTAAAAATAGTGATAAATGATCTGTCCGGAGGCTTACGATTAAGCCGTGAGGAGCATGCATTACCCGGCGATAATATATGGAAAATAAATGTGGAAAGTCTTTCTCCCGGACTCTATTTCCTGCAAGTAACCGCCGCCGACGGAAGCAGGAGTACCAGAAAGTTTGTAAAACAGTCATAAGAAATCCCTTGNNCAAGGGATTTCTTATGACTGTTCCTTACTTACTTATAATACCGCAGCACATAGGCCAATGGCTTGATTCCTGAAGTTTGCCCATCCCCTTTTTTTGGGGTAAGTTGCCTATTTAAATTGCATAATAGTTTTTATCAATTTTATAAACTTCCGGCTTGTATCAGGTCCTTCGAGCCATTTTCTATTTATCTGTACGTGTACAAAGGTCGCAATACCCGGATACCACTCCGTTGAAGTTTTGGGCCTTATATCCTTTGGGTAAATTCAGGGCGATCTCCTGTTGCAGGCATTCTACTTTACCACAACTAATGCAGCGAAAATGAAAGTGATTGTGTTGATGGTGTTGTTCTGCACAATTCAGGCAAATGGCAAAATATTGCTTCCCGTCATCGCCCACGACCCGGTGCACAATACCTTCTTCACAAAAACGATTCAGTACCCGATAGATCGTGGCCCGGTCTACATGCCCTTCCAGCTCATGCTGTATGGTTTCATGAGAAATGGCTTGTTTCGATTTCTGAAGCGATTCCAGGATTAATGATTTTGTTTTTGTTTGACGGACACTCATAAAATTATGGTTAATTATTGCGACTTAGTTGCAATAATAAGAATAAATGAATTACTTTTGGCAAAAATACACCCTATCCGGTGTTTTACATACAAACAAAAACAAATCAACATATGGCAGCACAACAACATTTCGATGTGATCATTATCGGCGGTAGCTATTCGGGCTTATCCGCAGCTATGGCGTTAGGGCGTGCACTTCGGAAGGTACTGGTGATCGATAGCGGTAAGCCTTGCAATGCACAGACCCCGCATTCACATAATTTCCTGACCCGGGATGGAGCAACACCACAGGCACTAAGCCGTATCGCAAGGGAAGAAGTAGCCCAATACGCTACGGTACAATTTATATCGGACCTTGCAGTAAGCGGCAGCAGCATCCAGGAGGGATTTAGCATACAAACCAAAACAGGCCAGGATTTCACAGCAGGTAAACTCCTTTTTGCGACCGGCGTAGCCGACCAGATGCCGGACATTCCAGGCTTTGCCGACTGCTGGGGTATTTCTCTGATCCATTGCCCCTATTGTCATGGCTATGAAGTACGTCATCAAAAAACGGGTATTATAGCCAATGGCCCAATCGCCTTTGAGTTTGCTAAAATGATCCTGAACTGGACCAGCCAACTCACTTTGCTGACCAACGGGCCTTCGCCACTTAATGAGGAAGAAGCAAAGGTATTACAGGAACGGGGTGTTGAGATTGTTGAAACAAAGATCAAGGCTATAGACCACAACAAGGGACAGGTGCAACAACTGGTTTTGGATGATGGAAAGGCTCTGCCTTTTAATGCGATATATGCCAAAATCCCGTTCCACCAGCATTGCAGCATACCGGAACAATTGGGTTGCCTCTTAACAGAACAGGGTCTGCTCCAGATTGACACTATGCAGCAAACGACTGTTCCGGGTATTTATGCCAGCGGCGATAACACCACTATGATGCGCGCGGTGTCTGCTGCGGTAGCCTCCGGAGCTTTTGCCGGCGCGGCGATTAACAGAGCACTTATTGAGGCTGATTTTGCCTGATCTGCTGCAAGCCACACCTCAAACCGAAAGCAAGGGTTTGGATTATGTATTACATTTGTACTTATAAAACGCTAATCAATACCCTATACTCCTTACATAATGCCGGATCAGTTTAAACAACACATCGCAAAATTCGTCCCGATCACAGAAGCGGAGTTCACCGGGATTTGTACTTATTTTAATCAGGAGCTATTACAGAAAAAAGAACAGGTTTTATCGGAGGGACAAACCTGCAAGAAAAAATATTTTGTGCTCTCGGGCTGTATGCGGATGTTCTTTATCAATGAAAAGGGCGCGGAACAAACAACGCAATTTGCCATTGAACAATGGTGGTTGGCCGATCTCTTTTCTTTTATCCGGCAGCAGCCTTCTTCCTTTGCCATTCAGGCATTGGAGAAAACTGAGGTATTGAGCATCACGGCTACAGCTTATGCCCAATTACTCAACGATTTCCCGTTTATGGAAACTTATTTCCGACAGGTGTACCAGATTACCGCTGCTGCGGCACAAATGCGGGTTAAGTTTCTTTACGGTTATTCTAAGGAGGAATTATATCTTCAATTCAGCAGTAATTTTCCGGAGTTTGTACAAAGGGTACCCCAATACCTGTTGGCCAATTACCTGGGCTGTACCCCCGAATATATAAGTGAGATCAGGGCCAAAAGGCGTTCTTAAACCAGTTTAAGCAAATTATCTTCTCGCCGCTCTATCTTTGCCTTATAAAAACATTTCAATGGAAAAGAGAATCAATATTCAGGAAACAGAACCTCAGGCCTATAAAGCCATGTATGCCCTGGAAGGCTATTTGCAAACCAGCGGGCTTTCCAAAACGCATAAGGAACTTTTAAAAATCCGCGCCTCACAAATCAATGGCTGTGCTTTTTGTATCGATATGCATACTAAGGATGCTTTAAAGAACGGAGAAACCCAACAGCGTATTTTCCTCTTAAATGCATGGAGAGAAACGAACTTATTTACTGAAGACGAAAAAGCAGTGCTCGCTTTGACCGAAGAGATGACCAAAATACACGAACACGGCGTTTCTGATGAGGTCTACAACAAGGCGGCCCAATTATTTGATCCGCATTATTTATCTCAATTGATTATGGCCATCGTAACCATCAATGCATGGAACAGGATTGCAATTACGAGCAAGGCGGAAATAGCCCAATAAACGATAATCCGGGTGATAGAAGGATGCTTTTAAGGAAGCATCCTTTTTTATTTATACAGCATTGCTGCGTCCCGCAAACAAGTATAAAGTCTTATTTTTGTATGGAAAGTGTTCACAAAAACGGAATGGAGCTTAACCTTCCTTAAAATATAAATACAATGTCTTACTGCGCTGTTATCGATACGATGCCTGAAGAAAGAAGGGCCTTACATAAGAATTACCATGACAACCATTATGGTTTTCCCATTCACGATGATAATGAATTATTCGGTCGCTTGATTATGGAAATCAATCAGGCCGGACTGAGTTGGGAGACTATTTTAAAAAAAGAAGAAAGCTTTAGGAAAGCCTATAGCCAGTTTGATATTGCCAGTATAGCAGCTTATACAGAACAGGACAGGGAGCGGTTATTAGCAGATGCCGGCATTATCCGAAACCGCCTAAAAGTAAATGCGGCCATTGAAAATGCCAAAACGATTCTGGATCTGCAAAAGGAATTCGGATCATTTGAACTATGGCTGGAGCACCATAACCCTAAAACGAAAGAAGAATGGGTAAAGTTGTTTAAGAAAACATTCAAGTTTACCGGAGGGGAGATTGTTGGTGAGTTCCTGATGAGTATCGGTTATCTCGCCGGTGCACATACCGCAGATTGCGCTATTCACAAAGCGATTATCAAAACAAAACCGATGTGGTTACAAACAAAATAAACAAATTACTTCTATAAGCCTCATATGCCGCAATCTCCTTATTCACCAAGGCATGTGGCTAGTCTTTAAAAGCTAAGCAGACCAGAAATCAGGATATAGAAAAAGCGCTTTACCAAAATGGTAAAGCGCTTTTTCTATTATATTAAAACCTTAGTTTTTGAATTGAGGAATTAAGCCTTTCGCTAAATCAACCATTTGATTGATTCCGTCTTCCGGTAAATTTCCTTTTTTGAATTCAGCTAATACATTAGGCAATTTAGTTTGCATTTCCAGCATGAACTGATCTTCAAATTGCTTCATGTTTTTAACCGGTACTTCTCTTAACAGGTTATTGGTACCTAAGTAAATGATCGCAACTTGTTTCTCTACTGAATACGGGCTAAACTGTGCTTGTTTCAGGATTTCCACATTACGGGCACCTTTATCAATTACGTTTTTAGTTGCTGCATCCAGGTCACCACCAAATTTAGAGAATGCTTCCATCTCACGGTAAAGTGCCTGATCTAATTTTAAGGTACCGGCTACTTTTTTCATGGATTTGATCTGCGCAGAACCACCCACACGGCTTACCGAGATACCTACGTTGATCGCAGGACGGATACCGGATAAGAATAAGTTAGTTTCTAAGAAGATCTGACCATCTGTAATCGAAATTACGTTGGTAGGGATATAAGCAGATACGTCACCCGCTTGTGTTTCGATAATCGGCAATGCTGTTAAAGATCCACCACCTTTTACCAAATGTTTGATTGATTCCGGTAAGTCGTTCATGTTTTTAACGATGCTATCATCATTAATTACTTTCGCAGCTCTTTCCAGTAAACGGGAGTGTAAATAGAATACGTCACCAGGATAAGCCTCACGACCCGGTGGGCGACGCAACAGCAAAGATACCTCACGGTAAGCTACTGCTTGTTTTGATAAATCATCATATACCACTAATGCTGGACGACCTGTATCACGGAAGAACTCCCCGATAGCCGCACCGGCAAATGGTGCATAGAATTGTAAAGGAGCCGGATCTGCTGCAGTAGCTGATACGATAGTCGTATAAGCCATAGCACCATTTGCTTCCAATACATTCATTACTGCAGCTACGGTAGAAGCTTTCTGACCAATCGCTACATAAATACAATAAACAGGTTTTCCTGCATCAAAAAATTCTTTTTGGTTGATGATGGTATCCAGACAGATGGCTGTTTTACCCGTTTGACGGTCACCAATTACCAACTCACGTTGTCCACGGCCGATCGGAATCATCGCATCTACGGCTTTCAAACCTGTTTGCAAAGGTTCTTTTACCGGCTCACGGAACAAAACACCCGGAGCTTTACGCTCGATAGGCATTTCATATAATTCGCCTTTGATAGGACCTTTACCATCGATAGGCTCTCCTAAAGTATTAACAACACGACCTACCATACCTTCTCCTACGTTAATAGAAGCGATGCTACCCGTGCGGCGTACTTTAGAACCTTCTTTGATTTTGTCACTCTCACCCATCAATACCACACCTACATTGTCTTCTTCAAGGTTCAATGCAATGGCCTTTGTGCCATCTTCAAACTCTACCAATTCTCCTTGGCGTACACTTCCAAGACCATATACGCGAGCAATACCATCACCAATTTGTAATACGGTACCTACTTCTTCAAGGTCAGCTGAGCTATTAAAGTTGCTCAATTGTTGGCGTAATATCGCCGATATTTCGTCCGGTTTAATGTCAACCATTGTTATAAATATTTATAATGATTTAAAAATTTATGATACTTAATACAAACTTAGATGTCTGCGACAAATACGTTTTTAGTAAATTGATTTTTGATATCGGTCAGATCTCTTGAAATGCTCATATCAAAATATTTGTCACCTACCTGCAATTTAAATCCTCCCAAAATAGAGGGATCTATAATTGTTTTATAGATAACGTTATCGTTGCCTAAGCTTTGTTTGATTCTTGCAGAAAGTACTTCCAGCGTAGCAGCATCTAAAGGATAAGCAGTTGTGATATGAACGGTCTGAATATTATTTAATTCTTGATATTGAGCGATAAAAGCGCTGGCAATCTCAGACAATTCCGTTTCTCTGCCTTTCTTTACCACAAGGGCTAAAAACGCAGCAGACAAAGGACTGATTTTATCAGCAAAAATAGCATTGATAATCGCCACCTTCTTGTCCCCTTTTACCAAAGGACTTTGTAAAAACATTTGAAATTCACGTGAATTTTCTAATGCGTTTTGAATGGTCTTTATATCACTCAATACCGCTTCCACATTATTTTGTTCTTTTGCAAGATCCAATAATGATTTAGCATATCTTGAAGCGAGACGTGGATTAGGCATTTATGGGTAATTTGAATGATTAAAATTAGTTCAATTTAATTTCTTCTGACAACATTTTGATGTAATCAGCTTGAGCATCAGCAGCCTCTAATTTCTTACGCAATACTTTTTCAGCAACAGCTACTGCCATAGTACCGATTTCGTTTTTAACTTCAGTAAGCGCCGCATTTTTCTTCAATTCGATTTGCGTGCGTGCCTCTTCCATTATTTTGTTTGCCTCTGCTTTTGCTTGTTCTTTAGCTTCGCTGATGATCTTATCTTTCGTTTCTTTTGCTTCTTTCAGCATGATAGAACGCTCTTCACGGGCTTCCTGGATCAGACGCTGGTTATCTGCCTGCATCTCAGCCATTTCAATTTTCACCTTTTCGGCAGAAGAGATCGCATTTGCGATACCTGTTTCACGCTCATTCAGCATTTTCAGAATAGGCTTCCAGGCAAATTTTTTAAGAATGAACAGTACAATTAAAAAAGCTACTAATGTCCATATAAAAAGACCTAAAGCTGGTGTAATTAATCCCATTGTAATTATTTGTAATGATTAGAGATGTTGAGTATGGTAATGTTTTAATTTCTTAAATAAATTACGCCCGCTGCCCTTTGCGTTGGGCGTAATTTAATGTTTTGTGTTAGCTTGTGTAATGTAGATTACATTACTACTGCTAATAAGCCAGCGATTACACCGAAAAGGGCAACACCCTCGATGAATGCAGCAGTCAGGATCATGCTTGAACGGATATCGCCTGCGGCTTCTGGTTGGCGAGCGATAGACTCAACCGCACCTTTACCGATTTGACCAATACCGATACCTGCTGCTAAAGCTGCGATACCAGCACCAATAGCGCCCAATCCTTTTGCAAGACCTGCTCCATTTTCTGCGGCTTGTAACATTACAGTGTTCAATAAAGACATTGTATTATATATTTAAGTGATTAAAAAAACTTGTTTATAAAAAAATTAAAGTACTAATTCATTCTCACTGTGTGCATGATCCATACCATGGTCTCCGTGCGCATCATGATGTCCTTCTTCTACTGCCTGACCGATAAATACTGCGGTAAGGTTGGTAAAGATAAACGCTTGAATGGCCGCTACCAATAATTCCAAGCAGAACATAAAGATAGAGAAGGCAATGGATACCGGAGCAAATCCCCAACCTGCAGCCTGATTCATGGCACCAAAGATAAATATCATAGAGATAACACTCAGGATAATGATGTGACCGGCCAGAATGTTTGCGAACAAACGGATGGTTAAGGCAATCGGTTTAATGAACAAGGAAATGATCTCAATAACAACCAATAATATTTTTGCAGGCAAAGGTACACCCGGCGGGTTAAATAAGTGACCCCAGAAATGTTTGTTTGCGCTGAATAAGATCACGATGAACGATACTAAAGATAATGCTGCAGTCGCTGCGATATTACCTGTAAAGTTGGCACCGGAAGGAATTAAGCCTAATAAGTTGTTGATCCAGATAAAAAAGAACACGGTTAACAATAAAGGCATAAAGCGCATATATTTATTACCCAGATTTGGCTTAGCCACTTCGTCTCTGATAAAGGTAATTAAAGGCTCAACTGCATTTTGTAATCCGGTAGGCGCTTTCATGGCACCATTCTTCTTATATTTATTCGCTACTGTAAGCATTATAATTAATAATAAAGCTACAGACAATAACATTGAAAATACATTCTTCGTAATAGAAATATCTTTAATAGATGCTCCGTCCGTTGCGATGATCTTACCGGTATTAGATTCCAGCATTTTCATTTCTTCTTCGGTAGCGCCGGCTGCTTTACGCTCATGCATATAGTACTCGGTTACTAATTGATATCCTTCGTAAGCAGCATGTCCGTGTTCCAGTTTAGAAGACATAAACATACTCATTCCTTTTTCCGGATGATAGACAATAACCGGCAAAGGCATAGCGATCGGATGACCGTCAATATCCATTACGTGCCAGTCATAGGCATCACTGATATGACCGAAAATAATCTCTTTAATATTTAGTTTACCTTTTTCTTCATGATGAGCTGCAGCTGCTGCAGGCTCTTCTGTATGCTGCTGCGCTTCTTGTGCAAAGGAACCAAATGCACTAAAAACAAGCATTAAAGTAGCAAAAAACAGTTTAGATTTTTTTAACACGTTTTCCAAATTTTGTGCAAAGATAAGGGTTTTGCTTCCAAAAAAAACATAATCGATAAAAATTATCGCATTTAGAATATCATATTTATTGAGGATTAATTAGCAGTCGTTTATACAATTTAAATACTCCGTATTGTTTCTTTTTTTGCATATAATAAAGTGGTATTTAAACAAATACGAATTAAGCTTTATCATTCTGTTTCCCTCAGGCAAAACAAGACTCTTTGTTATACTTTAAAAGTCCTTTGTACACATAAATCATTTAGTTATTTTATCCTTAGGGTGATCTTGTTTAAAGCAGGGCATTTTATTTTATGAATATCGACCGGTTATATAAGTTTTTAACATTTTTTATGTAAATTCGGCGGTGATATTACCTTAAATATTGGGAATCAGAAAACTTTATGAGAAATAAGATTTATGTTTTTTCCGGCTGTATGCTTTTAAGCATGTCTGCAACCTTGTACACCCATGCCCAAACGAGTACTGAGTTATTCGGGCAGAACAGGGTACAATCAAAGACGTTCAACTGGAAATATTATGAAGCCAAGCGTTTTAAAATATACCATTACGACAAAGCCGGGACGGATCTCTCCAGGTATGTAGCCGAGCAAATGGAGCAAGACCTTACTGCTATTGAAAATCAGATGGGCGGTATCTTCCCTAATCAGCTGGACATTATGCTGTACAATTGTTTTGATGACTTTCAGCAAACGAATATCGGCTTAACTTCCAACAATAATATACATAACAATACCGCCGGCAGGGTGAATATTGTGGGTAATAAACTAGTGGTATATTTTACCGGTAACCATAGCGACCTTAAGCGTCAGTTACGTTCTGCACTCTCCAGTATTATCCTGGAGAAAACGGTGTTTGGCGACAATATTGTAGAATCGCTAAAAAACGCTTTAGTCCTCAATTTACCAAAATGGTTTACGGAAGGATACCTTGAATATGTAGTCGATGGCTGGGACAGCAGAACTGACAATGAATGGAAAGCTTTGATCAATACCGGCAAGCCCCTTAAGTTTGAAGAACTGGCGCGTAAATATCCACAACTCTCTGGTAAAGCTTTCTGGAAATACCTGATTGAGCGCTATGGCGAAAAAGAAGTAAAAGACTTTATCTTCCTGACGCAAAACGACACCAAGATCAACAAAGCGATTCGCTCGCTAACAGACAAAAAAATTGTCCCCAATTTTGATTCGCTGATTGTCTTCTACCAAAATGCATACAATACCGATTTACAAAACCAAACGGATATTACAGCAGAAACCCCTCTGTTAAATATAGAGAACAAGGACTATCAAAGGCGCATATATAATGTAAAGGTATCCCCAAGAGGTTATGATGTGGCTTATGTGGCCTGGAAAAACGGTATGTTTGATGTGATTCTGGAAACCTCCAAACAAATAGAAGGAATCAGAAAAAAGCACATTGCCAAAATCGTGAGCGGCGGACTCATTAATCATAACGAAAGTGACGACCCGAACTACCCTATTCTGGCCTGGAGTAATACCGGTTATAAACTTGGTATTATTTATAAAAAATACGGTACGATATACCTAAAAGTATATGATGCCGTCAAAGCGAAGATTGAGATGTACATCATTTCCAATAAGAAATTTGACCGCGTCCTGAGTTTCACTTTTATGGAAGATGATGATATGATCGTTATGTCGGCTATTAAAGGCGGACAAAGTGATCTTTATGAATATCGACTGAAACGTGGCCGTATCAACCAGATTACCAATGATGCTTACGATGACCTGGAACCGAATTATGTAAGCGGTGGCTCCAGAAAGGGCATTGCATTTCTGTCTAACAGACCGGAACCTTATATCAACATACAACCCCTGCCTAATGAACTTCCTACGGGTAGGTCAAAGGGGTATTTTTACAATTCAACCACACAGAACTATGAATTGTTGCCCTTAACACCTAATGAAAAAGGTGACGTCACACAGATCATTCCTTATGGTCCGGATAACTTTGCCTACCTCACCAATAATAATGGCGTGTACAATAGAAATGTCGTTGCGTTTAGCAGGGATAATAAGAATAAAGATGTTGCCTACAGCATACCGGTAACGGATGGCAATTACGGCATTTTATACCAACAGTATAATCCGGCCAGTAAAAGTATTGCTGATGCTATTAAGACGCCCGATGGCATCAAGGTTTATTTCCGAAAAGTAAACCTGCCCGAACCCTTTGGTGATCTAAAAGCAGTAAACCGTATTCCGGCCAGCCTGGTAGAGGAAGCTTTTCTGAGCAACACTAAAAAGAATGTGATCATTAATGATCAAAATATAAAAGAGCGGAGTAAAGCAAGTTCCTCTTCTACGGATAAAAACAATAATAACGCTAAGGATCAGCTGGACATTAAAGAAGGCGATGCGATGCAGAGTAAATTTAGCCGTAACAGAAAGCGCAAAGCAGCAGACAATACCAATACAGAAGATGGCGCCGGCGAAAAAGTGGTGGTTCGTGCAGAGTCAGACGGATTTGCGCAAAAGCTTTCCGGGGGCAGCACAGCGGTAACTGATAGTACACAAAAAAAGCATATTGTATATGTTGACAGTACTTACATTCGCCTGAGATCGAAAGAATATAAGCCAAGCTACAAAACCGATTTTTATAGTTTGCGCCTGGATAATAATATCTTGTTTACGCGTTATCAGAATTTCACGGGCACCATTTCTACCCCAAGCCTGGGTGGAATGCTTTCTGCCAGCGTATATGACAAAATGGAGAACTATCGCTTTACCGGTGGATTAAGAATTCCTTTTGCCACGAATGGTAGCGCCTATTTTGTACAGTTCGATAATTTCAAAAGAAAAGTCGACTGGGGACTTACTTATTTCCGGGAGACCCAAAACCAGGATGTGCAGCTAATTGCCAATACACCTGCAGGAAGAGAATTATTTATACTTCCGATCAAACCTGTAGTCAACATTTTACAGGGCTATGCAAACTATCCTTTAGATAAAACAAAAAGTATACGCCTGAATGTAGGCCTGAGGCAAGACCGCACTATCCTGCGTGCGGTAAACCCGGTGAGTGCAATTGTAAAAGATGAAGACAAGTACTATATTACCTCCAGGCTAGAGTATGTACATGACGACACCCGTGCTATTGCACCCAATATATTAGATGGATTAAGACTGAAGTTATTTGGCGAGTATTTATATAAGCTTCATGATGATAATGTCTATGCCAATGGCGGTCAAACACGGCCAAAAACAGGTGGTTTCTATAATTTCGGATTTGACATCCGCTATTACGAACCAATATATAAAAACATGATTTTTGCGATACGGACTGCAGGCGCGCATTCTGGTGGCAACGAAAAAATATTGTATATGTTGGGTGGTGTAGACAATTCCCTGAATGCAAAACTGGATGACTACCCTATTCCTTCCAGTAAATTTGCCTTCCAGAGCTTGGCTACAAACCTTAGAGGATACAATCAGAATGCCCGTAACGGAAATACTTACTTCTTGGTTAATGCAGAGTTGCGGATGCCTGTTTTTGAAACCCTGTTCAGAAAGCCGGTACAGTCCAGCATATTGAAAAATCTTCAGGCGATTGCCTTTGTAGATGCGGGTTCAGCATGGCAGTACCTTATTCCAAGTAAGGAAGATCAAAGAAGCAGAAGCGCTACCTTTATTTCCCCGACAAATAGCATCAACTCTCCGGGCAATGTAACCTTAACGGTTAATAATGCCGGTGTCAATTCGGTAGGACTGGGCTATGGTCTTGGCTTACGCACCATGCTCTACGGATATTTTATAAGAGCAGACGCAGCAATGAATCTCAATAATAAAATAATGTATCATATCTCCTTAGGATTTGATTTCTAAGCATACTTTACCCTTATAACACAAGAGGAACCATATACATGGTTCCTCTTGTGTTATAAATCGTTATCTAGACAATTTGCTTCAATTCACTGAGACAGGATATCTCAAAAGTAGGCTGTACTTCATGCGGTATTTTTTCAGGATTAAAATAAACCTGATCCATCCCAAACGATTTTGCACCCATGATATCTGCTTCGAGACTGTCTCCGATCATTAAGGAACCTTGTTTATCGGCTCCTGCAGCGGTCAACGCATATTCAAATATCGGGGCATGTGGCTTAAGGCTATTGGTTGCCTCAGAGGTAATGACATGGGTAAAGTAATGACCGATACCGGCCGCATTTAATTTCTTCCATTGTGTATCTTCAAACCCATTGGTGATCAAATTAAGATCATATTGCTGCGCTTTACAATACTCCAGTATCTCTATTGCAAAAGGAAATAAAGCCTGCTGATGCGGCAAAGCCTCCAGGTATACCTGACTCAAAGCCCTTGCCAAGCGCTCGTCTCCGATCTTGAATTCGATTAAGGTCAGCCACATGCGTTTCCATTTCAATTCTTCCCTGCCAATAAATCCATTACGATACCGTGCCCAGAGGCGGTCGTTATGTACTTTATAATGTTCGTAAAATACCGCAACCGAAGGAACACCTATCGTAGCGAGTTCATGAGTATCATAAATATGCGATAATGTATGGTAGGAGTTTTGCTCAAAGTCCCAAAGGGTATGGTCTAAATCAAAAAAAAGAGTCTTGTATGCCATTACGATTGATTAATGTATAATTTCCATAATTGTGCGGAAAGAAATGAAGGCATTTCCAAATTGCTGATGCCCTAAGGACCTCAAACGTTCATCCTGTTCACTTAAAAACGTATTATAATTTTCAAGGGTATCACAATGAAACTGTGTAACGTACATTACCCCTTCCTCATCATCATTGCCCTGCAATTTACAAAACCGGTGCTCACCAAACAGGCCCGTATCCTGCATTTCCTTAATCCAGGTACTTTTCATCCATTGCAACCAGTCTTGTTCTATCGAGTGCATTACTTTAGTTGTTATATTTAATATCAACATTTTTTTTAGCGCAAAGATAATGATTAGATTTTTCTGAAGAAGGTTAAGCGCCATCGGTATCATACCCGGCGCAACCTTGAAAAATTTAGAACCTGATTACAAAAAAAGCACACTGCAAATGCAGCGTGCTTTTTTTGTTCAGGGCAATAATACGTTTAGTTGATTGCAATCTCTACCTGCGCGGGTTTGATTACTTCTTTTTTAGATAAAGCGATTTTCAAAATACCATTTTCAAAGGAGGCATTAATTTTACCTGCATCTACTTTCTCGCCTAATGTAAAACTTCTTTTAAAGGACTTGACACCAAATTCATTTCTCAAAAGCTTGCCGCTTGTTTCTTTTGCCGGCTCACTCTTATCATAAGAAATGGTAAGGATATGATCCAATACACTTAATTTAATATCTTCTTTCGCCACGCCCGGAGCCATCACTTCAATATTGAATCCTTGCTCCATTTCATAAATGTTTACCGGTGGTTGCATTACCGGACCTGTTGCGTGATCGTCTTTAAACATGGTATTGAATCTACCATCAAAAATAGTTTCCATAAGGTCACCAAAGTTTCTCACACCATTTGCATTAACTGTTTTCATAATTATTTGTTTTTTATTTGTTTTAAAAAATGTTTGTATGGTATCTATAGCAAGTTCCAGACCAACACAATAAACAAGACATTTTGTCATATTTTAAATTAAAACAAAGACATTTTGTCGTTTTTAGTATTATTTTATCATGAATATTCGGCATTTCAAGGCATTTCGCCTCAAAATCTAATGACTTCATCAAAAAAAACATTTCATAATTCCATTTATTTTTATGAAATTTGCAGTACTTACGATGGGTTAGTAAGTAAAGTTCGGGGAGCTGTTACATAATATGTAACGGCTCTTTTTTTTGCCCCTCCACAATCAGTTTCTGATCATTTTCCGGATAAATATTTGATGTATTAATTACAAACTCTAGCACGTATCTTTACGTCCACCATACTATTTTATACATACGATGATTTGGTTCTATTGGACACTATCCCTACTCTTCGGATTACTATTGGCATTTCTTGTTTATAGAAAAGACAAACAAAAAGACGTTCCCGTCAAATGGCTCCCTGCACTCCTCCGCTTCATTGCAGGCAGCTTAACCGCAGGTTTACTTTTAGCACCTGCATTTTCCGGATTAAACAATACAGAAGAGAAACCTACGATCATTTGGCTACAGGATGTATCTACTTCTACCAAAAATGCACTGAGCCAATATCAGGAAAAATACCAGGCTACACAGAAAGCAACACTGGCACAATTAAACAAAAACTATCAGGTACAAATAATCGGATTCGGCAACACGAGTATTAAAGACAGTATTTATACCTATACACAAAAGAGCACCGATATCGCCAGTGCCATTGAACGCGCTGCAGAACAAAACCAGGATAAAAATATCGGGGCTATCATTATTGCTTCTGACGGCATTTACAATGAGGGTAGCAATCCTCTCTTCCTGCAACTCCCTAAACCAATTCCGCTATATACGATTGCGCTGGGTGACAGCACCACCCCTAAAGATATTCGCATCAATGCCCTTCATACCAATAAAACCGTAAGCCTTGGTAGTACTTTTGAAATCTTTGCCGACATCATAGCTACCGGACTTGCAGGCGAGCAAACAACCGTCAGCCTGAACCATAACGGCAAAGTATTGGCAACACAAAGCCTGCAGATCAATAGCATCAATGAAGCCAGTAGCA
The DNA here is from genome assembly GCF_003852495.1 of Taibaiella sp. KBW10. Lineage (GTDB taxonomy): Bacteria > Bacteroidota > Bacteroidia > Chitinophagales > Chitinophagaceae > Edaphocola. The sequence goes on from NZ_QAJI01000003.1 coordinate 99,867, forward strand.
TTAGCTTTAATGTAGTGGCCAGCACCAAAGGCTTGCAACACTATACTGTATCGGTTGCCAAAACCGGTGCAGAACAAAATATACAGAACAATACACAATCTGCAATCGTAGAGGTGACAGAAGAAAAGATCAATGTATTGTTGCTGGCTGCCGCACCGCATCCCGATATTGCAGTTATCCAAAATGCACTTAAAGATGCAGGACAATACAAAGTTGATGTCGTGCTGAATGGCAGCATACCCGGCAATCTTAAGGAATACAATGTGCTCATCGCCTATCAGTTTTACGCAGGCACAGACCTGGACAATATACCTGCCTGGTATATCCTGGGGCCACAAAACAATCCCGGACTCACCAAAAGAATCATGAGCCTGACGGGCACCAGTCCTATCGCAAGCGCCAATGAACCTATGGCCCTGCTGAATCAAAGTTTCAACCTGTACACCTTACCGGCCAACATCAAGCAGACACTCCCTAAAATGCCGCCACTGACGGGCGTATTATTCCAGATGAAGCCCGGCAGCAATCCTTTATTGAGCGACCAAAGCGGCAATAGTATTTGGAGCTATAACCCCGGCAAAGTGCCTTTTAGTATTTTAAACGGCACTGGTTTGTGGCGATGGAATATTTATGAGTATAAAAATTTCAAAACACAACAAACGACTCCCGAACTCATTCGACAAACGGTGGGATTCTTACAGTCCCCTAAAGACAATAAACCTTTTAAGCTCATCTTACCGAAGCATAACTTAAGCGATAGTGAACCGCTGGTGGTACTGGCCGAATTAAGGAACAGTACTGGTGATCTGATCAATACACCGGAAGTTATCCTTTCTGTCGCAGGCACCGGCAAGGACATGAATTACAATTTTGAAAAAACGGGCAACAGTTATCGCCTGCAGGCAGGTTTACTCGCCTCGGGCACATACAGGCTTACCGCCAAAGTAAGCTATAACGGAAAAACCTATGAAGATTATGGGCTGTGCTATGTATCGGACGTTCCACTTGAAGCCTTACGGACACAGTCCGACTACGAGCTGCTGTTCCAGATGGCACAAAAGTCGCAAGGCCGTTTCTTCACACAATACAATTTTAATAACCTTACCGATAGCTTGAAAAAAGATGGCAATATCAAAATAAAAATCCATAGTAAAAGTGAAATACATCCGCTCATCGATCTTAAATGGCTGTTCTTTTTGATTATCGCCATTGCAGCATCAGAGTGGTTTTTAAGAAAATTTTGGGGAATGACCGCTTCCTAAAAAAGCATTCTACAGTATCTTTATCTCAAACAAAAAAACAAATACATTATGAACATCGAACAATTATTTGAAAATAACCGCAACTGGATACAAAGCAAATTAAAAAGTGATGATCAATATTTTGAAAAATTAGCCTCAGGCCAGCAACCCAAAATCCTGTATATCGGATGTTCCGACAGCAGGGTTACGGCGGAGGAGATCATCGGGCTAGAACCGGGAGAAGCCTTTATTCACAGAAATGTCGCCAACCTGGTGAACAATGTTGACCTTAATGTAATGTCGGTAATCAACTATGCTTTAGATCATTTGAAAGTAGATCATGTAGTGGTTTGTGGCCATTATAATTGTGGCGGAGTAAAAGCGGCAATGCAATCTGCAGATTTGGGTATCCTGAATCCTTGGTTAAGAAATATCCGCGATGTGTACAGAATGCATATGGATGAACTGAATGCCATCAGTGATGAAGGAAAACGCTATGACCGCCTGGTTGAATTAAATGTAGAGGAGCAATGTTTTAATGTACTCAAAACAGCAGCAGTACAAAGAGGCGTAAGAGAACGCGGGGTAACGGTACATGGCTGGGTATTTGACCTGCGTACAGGTGAGTTGATCGATCAGAAAATCGACTTCCAGACTAAATTGGACAAAATCAGGGAAATATTCAGATTGGACTAAAATTCAAATAATATAAGTTGCCTTAATGAAAACAATAAGCAATCGATACAGAACAGATCGCTTAGGAATCGGCCTTATAAATCCTTGATTTTTGGCGCTACCTTTTGCATCAAGGCAAAAGGTAACAATAGCTATAAAGGGAAACCAAAAGAATAATGAAGTCTTTGCTTCCTAAAAGTAGATATTCAATTAATATACACAATTAGGGCGCAACCATGGTTGCGCCCTAATTGTGTATATGATAAGACTATTATTTACCTACAACCTCATTCTTAAACCGCTCTTTTAAATAATTGGTATTGAACAAAGAAAGCAGCTCTGTGTAATGATCTATATCTGAAACCCGGGGTTTCAAAACCCTTGCCACTTCATAACGGGAAGACTGCGAATTAAAACTTAGTGCAACTACCCGTACCTGTTCCGTACTGAAGCAAAATGCCTTACCGTACTTTTGTACATAAGAAAGTTTATTTTCCTCATCGGTGCGATCTTCCAAGCGCTGCGCAAAGGCATTAAATGCGGCCTCGGTCATCCCTTCTTCACAATTGATCGTTTTTTTCACCGGCTTTTCTGGTGTTGCCTCTATAGTAACAGCCTGTTCCGGCTCTTCTTTTTTGTTGCGTTTATTACCTTTCTGCTTTTCTGCATTTGCGGCAGCCTCTTTATTCATCTCAAAGTCAAGAAATCGGGTATCTTCTTTTGTGGCAGGTGTTGCAGGTGTATCTTCCGGCGCTGCTACAACCACAACCTTCTTCTCTTTCTTTGGCTTGGCAGCCTTAACCGGTTTGGTTTCCGGCACTTCTTGTACCGGATCGGCAATTTCCTTTCCTGTATTAGCAACATCCGGCTCTTTATTCACCGCCAGCATATCTTGCAGTTCCTTATTCGGATCGGTAGTGATGACATCGTCCTCTACTTTATTACCGGCATTGATGTAATGACCATTATTCAGGTCATATAAAGCAAACTGCGTATTATTAAGCTTTTTTAAGACTAAAGACCGCTGACCGGAAGGTGCAATATTCAATATAAATTTCTGAGCAGGATAAGCATTCTGCTGAAACAATACTTCCAAATGAAGCGGTCCGGCAGCAAGGCCGTTAAGGATTGCAAAATCTTTGCTGTAACGCGCCTGCATCTCCCCTTCCATCTTTACATAAATAGGGGTTTGCTTATCGCCCTGTATATACACAAAGGCATCATTCTTCTCTTGGGCACTTATGGTTATTTGCCCCAGCCCCATAAGACTACAAAACAGCAATATTTTTTTCATTCGATTCCTTTATGCCAGTTCAATCAATATTTCCCCTTTCTCTACAGCCTGGCGTTCTGTGATTTTGATCGCTTTTACCGTAGCATCATTTGGCGCTTTAAAAATGTTTTCCATCTTCATGGCTTCCAGGATTAATACCGGTTCCCCTTTCTTAATCACCTGTCCTTCCGTAACCAATATTTTCAGAATTAAGCCGGGCATGGGTGCCTTTATCGGTTCTATTTTCTGCATTTTAGAAATATCCAATCCCATTTTAGACAGTAAGATATCTATTGGTTCCTGAATCTGGATATCGTATAAATTATTATTGACGCTAAGCGACAAGGTCTTTTTAGCACGATCAACCTGCACGACACTGGCTACATAGCTTTTATTGTTTGCAATAATCGTATAACTGGCATTAGGCAAAGCGACAGCGTCCCAATCGATCTTTTTATCGTTTACCAATACCTGATCCTGATCTACAGAAACAGCCAGTTCCTGAGCATCAGAAAATTTTACGTTGTACATAGTTTTATTTTACAAAAAAAATTAAAATGATGAGACAAAAGTAAGTTATTCTCAGCATCATCACAAACAACAATACTTTTTACTTTGCACGAATAATTTTACTTTTGGTCCATTATTTAACAATCTTATCAAGACTTATGAATTCCAATAATGCAAAGAATATGTTTGAAACGGACAATATTAAAGCGCTGGATGCCCTGGATCGGGCACACCTGATTGCTTTTGCTCCTTATGTATGGGAAGCCTCAAAACTGCTGATCGAAAAAGGCATACTAAATATTGTAGACAAAAGCGGTACAGATGGCATCAGCATAGAAGAGATTGTACCTCAAACAGACCTTTCTCATTATGGGGTGAGGGTATTATTGGAAGCAGGCTTAGGCATTGGATTAGTGTACCGTAAGGCCGATAAATACCTGCTGGCCAAAACGGGTTATTTCATGCTAAAAAATGAAATGACAAAAGTCAATTACGAATTCATGCGGGATGTATGCGCCGAGGGCGCTGAGTCTCTGGAATCTTCTATTTATCATTCCAAACCCGAAGGCTTGAAAGTATTCGGCAACTGGAATACCTTATATGAGGGGCTTTCTGTATTACCGGAACCCGCCAAAACAAGCTGGTTGGCTTTTGATCACTATTACTCTGACAACACCTTTGAGGTGGCCTTGGAACTGGTGTTTGCCTCAAACCCCAAAAAAATACTGGACATTGGTGGCAATACCGGTAAATGGTCTTTACAAAGCCTTCATTATAATCCGGAGGTACAAGTAGGTATTGTAGACCTTCCAGGACAATTGGCAATGGCCGAAAAAAATATTGATGCCGCAGGATTTAAAGGAAGGGTACAGTATTATAACCATAATGTACTGGACAATAGCCTGAGCTTACCGGAAGGATATGACATCATCTGGATGAGCCAGTTTTTGGATTGTTTCTCCGACGACGAAATTGTAGGTATTTTACAAAAATGCCATAAAGTAGCCACCGCCGACACGCGTGTGTTTATCAATGAAACCTTCTGGGATCGCCAAAAATTTGAAACCTCTGCTTTTGCCTTGCAAATGACCTCGCTCTATTTCACGACTATGGCCAATGGCAACAGCCAGATGTATGATAGCCAGGTTTTCTATAAGCTCATTGAGCAAGCGGGGTTTGAGATCATTAAGACCCATGATAACATCGGTTTAAGCCATACCATCCTGGAATTAAAAAAGAAATAAACATTTCTGTAGAACAAAACAAAATACTTTAGAAATGAAACATACTGATGTTTTAGTGATTGGCGCCGGCCCTGCCGGTACCGTAGCAGCATCCATCATCAAAGGAGCAGGATACGAAGTGGAGATTGTTGAAAAAACACAGTTTCCCAGGTTTGTGATTGGTGAAAGTTTATTACCCCGTTGCCTGGAAGCCCTGGAAGAAGCCGGTTTTATCCCTGCGCTGAAAGAAAAAAAGTTTCAGGAAAAATGGGGCGCAAAATTTGTCTTAAACGATGCTATTTGCGATTTCACTTTTAATGAACAACATACAAAGGGCTATAACTATGCCTGGCAAATGCCCCGTGCTGACTTTGACAGCACGCTGGCTGATGAATGTGTGCGTAAGGGTATTCCGGTACACTACTTAAGTGAAGTGGTTGATATCAAAATTGACGAACAAGGCCACAGTATAACAACTGTCCAAAAAGAAGATGGCAGTACGTTTACCGTTTCTGCTAAGTTTATTGTGGATGGTAGTGGTTACGGCCGCGTTATCCCACGCTTATTCAACCTGGACAAGCCCGCACAATTACCAACCCGCAAGACCATTTTTTGCCACATGGAAGATCCGCTGAGACAAACTGTTGAAGAGCCTGATCGTATCGTGATTTATGCGCAAGGGAATGATTGCTGGATATGGACCATACCTTTTTCAAATGGAACAACCTCTGTAGGCTTTGTGGCGCTACCCGAATATTTTGAACAGTATGGCAGCGATGAGGACATCACCGCCAAATTCAAAAAAATGATTGCAGCGGAACCCAACCTCAGGGAACGCTTTAAAGATGTAGTTCTTAAATTTGAACCCCGGATACTGCAAGGCTGGAGTGCAACTTCCACGACTTTCTATGGTCATGGCTTTGTGCTGACGGGCAATGTAACCGAGTTTCTGGACCCGATCTTCTCCTCTGGTGTGACCCTCGCCACCGTATCAGCTCAAAAGGCAGCCAACCTGGTGATCAAACACTTAAAAGGCGAAAATGTAGACTGGGAAAACGATTATATGCGATATATGGAGAAGGGCGTAGATGTGTTCAGAACCTATGTCAAGTCCTGGTATACGGGCGATCTCTATAAAATTTTCTTTGCTGATAATAAAGATGCCAGCGTAAAAGCACAGATTTGCTCGGTACTGGCCGGATATGTCTGGGATGATACCAATCCTTTTGTCAAAAACCATGAAAGATCGGTAAGTTCGCTGATCAATTTTTTAGAGCGTAAAAACTAAATCCGGGTAATGTTGTATATCAATCACTGCGTTTCTTTGCGGAACGATGCCCTGCATGTAGATAAGCACCTCCAGCACACCCTTCCGGTGGCGGAGATTGGCGAAACGCTTACCGGTTTGTACCGCTTGCTGGAGATCAGCTATCCCAAGTTTTTTAAAATGGATCTGGTCTCTAAGGCTGCCTTTCTGGCAACAGAGGTTTTGATGCAGGCCGTTCGTTTTGAGGGCAACCGGGATAAGGTAGCCACGGTGCTCACCACTGCTTCTGGATGTCTGGCAGTAGATGAAAAGTTTGAAGCCTCGCGTAGTGAAGGGGCTTCTCCTGCACTATTTGTATATACCTTACCTAACATCATGCTGGGCGAAATCTGCATTCGCCACCAATTCAAAGGAGAGCAATTGTGCAGTGTTGCCCCGGCAACGGATTGTTATTTTATGGAAGGTTATGTACAGGATTTGCTGGATAACCACGATACAGATGCCTGCTTATGTGGTTTTGTGGAGGCCTATGACCAAACGATTGACGTACGGCTGATCTGGGTTTCTGCACAAGAAAGTAAAACACCTTTTGATCAGGAGCATTTACTTCAAATATTCGCTTCATGAGCCAAGACACGCTTAGTCAATATCAGGCGATCTACGATATCGTGAAGCTCATTCCGTTTGGAAGGGTGTGCAGTTATGGGGTTATTGCCAAATGTGTGGGTTATGGCTGTACCGCCCGTGTCGTGGGCAGGGCAATGTTCAATTCCCATAACCTACCCGAAGTACCGGCACACCGTGTACTCAACAGCCAAGGCAAACTTACCGGGAGGTTTCATTTTGAGACCCCTACCCGCATGCAGGAATTGCTGGAAGCAGAAGGCATTACCATAAAAAATGATAAAGTGTTGGATTTCAAAACAATCTTCTGGGATCCTGATACCCTGGCCGAAAAGTTTTAAGAATTCCCTAGTATTTGCTTAAGAGTTCCATAGTATTTGCTGCCGTACCTTTACAATAGTTTTCAAATGTGCTGCAATGGACTTCTTACTGATTGATACGATAACCAACTCTGCAGGTAAATTATACCTGTTTATCCGATACCGCAACCCAAATAAAAGACGAAAGATATTCCTCAACGAATACGAAGGTTCCTATACCCTGGCCGGGAAAGAGGCGCTACTTTGGGTACTCGCGCTTATTGTCTTACTGATTGTCGTCGGACTGATTGTCTTGACGGTCTCTAATACTTTTATTCCCAGGGAATAAGAAATTTTCTTTGTGGCCTGTTTGCTATTTTTTACAAACGTTATAGTTTTTCTAATTTGGAAAATCGATACCGATTTTCTTTTTATCTTTGACCCACTATGTTTCTCAAGATATTCATATTTTTAATCGTCCTTAGCCTCATCGCACGTTTTGTGCTTCGTTTTGTTATGCCTATTCTTCAGGTTACGAAAGCTGCACGACAGCAGATGAATGACATGCAGCAACAAATGAACAGCAGGAATGGGCAGGCCGAACAACCGCAAAAACAATCAAAAAGAGTAGATGGAGAGTTTATTGACTACGAAGAGGTCAAGTAAACGGATGATCTATCCCTTATAATTGCATATTGCCCGGTTTCTGCCGGGCATTTTTATTTTAAATACATTTTTAACAAGAATTTTAATAGCTAAGTTGCATTAGGTATATTTGCATCGTTATTTACAATTCACCAAGAAAGGAATACAATGAGCGAAGAGCGTTCTTTAAACTTTATAGAAGAAATTATTGAAAAAGATCTGTCGGCCGGCACCCATAATGGGCGGGTACATACCCGTTTCCCACCCGAGCCGAACGGATACTTACATATCGGACACGCCAAATCTATTTGTCTGAACTTTGGACTGGCCAAAAAATATGAGGGTAAATGTAACCTCCGGTTTGATGATACCAATCCCGTTACAGAAGATACGGAGTATGTAGACAGCATCATGAATGATGTACGCTGGCTAGGCTTCGAATGGGATGAGTTACACTATACTTCCGATTATTTTGAGCAATTACATGATTTTGCCGTAGACCTGATTAACAAAGGACTGGCCTATGTAGACGACTCAACAGCAGAAGAAATTGCCGCTACTAAAGGAAATATCGACAGACCGGGTACTGACAGCCCGTACAGGGAAAGAAGTATCGCCGAAAACCTGCAGTTATTTGCCGACATGCGTGCGGGCAAATATGCTGATGGCGAAAAGGTACTTCGGGTAAAAATAGATATGGCACATCCCAATTTATTGTTGCGCGACCCGATCATTTACCGCATCAAACATGCGCATCATCACCGTACCGGAGACACCTGGTGTATCTATCCGATGTATGATTTTGCTCATGGCCAAAGCGATAGTATTGAAGAGATCACGCACTCTATCTGTACCCTGGAGTTTATCCACCACCGGCCTTTATATGACTGGTGTATTGACAAATTGGGTATTTTCCCCTCTCATCAATATGAATTTGCGCGCCTGAATCTGAACTATACAGTGATGAGCAAACGCAAGTTGAAGCAATTGGTAGAAGAAAAACATGTGAGTGCCTGGGATGATCCGCGTATGCCTACCATCAGCGGGATGCGGCGCAGAGGCTATACCCCCGAAAGCATCCGTAAATTTGCGGAGACAATCGGAGTAGCCAAGCGCGAAAACCTGATCGAGATCGGCTTACTGGAGTTCTGTGTGCGCGAACATTTGAATAAAATTGCTTTACGCAGAATGGCGGTGCTGGATCCGATCAAACTGGTGATCACCAATTACCCGGAGGGACAAACAGAAATCCTGAATGCAGAAAATAATCCTGAAGACGAAAACGGCGGTCACCGTCCTTTAGCCTTTAGCAATACACTTTGGATCGAAAGAGAAGATTTCATGGAAAATCCTCCGCCAAAGTATTTCCGTTTGGGTGTCGGATTAAAAGTACGCCTGAAGCATGCTTACATCGTAGAATGTACCGATTATAAAACGGATGAAAACGGGAAGGTAACGGAAGTACATTGTACTTATTTTCCGGAAAGCAAGAGCGGTAACGATACCAGCGGGATTAAAGTAAAAGGAACGATGCACTGGGTAGATACCTTAACGGCACAAACAGCGGAAATCCGCTTGTATGACCGCCTGTTTAAAGTGGAAAACCCTGCTTCGGAAGAGGGTGATTTTAAAGACTATATCAATGCGGATTCTTTAAGTGTTATTGAAAAAGCCTATATCGAACCGGCCCTGACTGAAGCGACACTGGAAGATCGTTTCCAGTTTTTACGCATCGGCTATTTTACCTTAGATAAAGAAAGCTCTCCGGAGCATCCGGTATTCAATAAAACGGTTGGTTTAAAAGACAGCTGGAGCAAAGAACAAAAGAAAGGGTAAATTAAGGATGCCATTGTAAATAAAACGGGCTCTTTAATCCATTAATATAAAGTATAATTTCAAATGAAATACGCATTAGTCACCGGGGGATCAAGGGGTATCGGCAGAGCAGTTTGTATTGCACTGGCACAACTGGGCTACCCTGTTATCATTAACTATAAAGGCAATCTGGCTGCGGCAGAGGAAACCGCTGCAGCGGTAAAAGAGGCTGGCCAGGAAGCAATCCTGCTGCCTTTTGATGTCGCCAAAAAGGAATCGGTGACAGAGGCTTTGGAAGGCTGGATGACCAGCCATCCCGGCGATACGATTGAGGTACTAGTCAACAATGCCGGCATTCGTAATGATGTGCTGATGGCTTTTATGGAAGATGAGCAATGGCGCTCGGTACTGGATACGAGCCTGGAAGGCATGTATAATGTAACCCGCACGATTATGAAACCCCTATTGATGAACCGTTACGGAAGAATCATCAATATTGTGTCGCTCAGCGGAATCAAAGGAATGCCCGGACAGGTGAACTATTCTGCGGCTAAGGCCGGCATCATCGGTGCCACTAAGGCTTTAGCACAGGAAGTGGCCAAACGAAATATTACGGTCAATGCTATTGCCCCGGGTTTTGTGGCATCGGATATGACCAGCGATCTTAATGAAAAGGAGCTTTCTGCCCTTATCCCGATGAATCGCTTTGGCAAACCCGAGGAAGTGGCCGATCTGGTTAGTTTTCTAGCCTCAAAAAAAGCGGCTTATATTACCGGACAGGTGATCTCGATCAACGGCGGTCTCTATACCTAAGCACTGCAATAAAAAAATCAATCCTTAGCGGTCACACGCTCTGTATATTATTCAATATTTTAACAAGCATACATGTATCGTTCTCATCATTGCGGCGAATTGCGCGCGGAACATATCAATCAGGAAATAAGCCTAAGTGGCTGGGTACAGACCATCAGAAAGTTCGGAAGCATCACTTTTGTGGATTTGCGTGACCGCTATGGCATCACACAATTATTGTTCAACGAAGCCCTAACGGCCTTGCTGGACAGCAATCCTTTGGGACGTGAGTTTGTGATCCAGGCAAAGGGTAAAGTGATTGAACGCAGCAGCAAAAATCCGAAAATGCCTACCGGCGATATTGAAATAGCGGTATCGGAATATACCATCCTGAACAAATCGGCAGTACCTCCTTTTACGATTGAAGAAGAAACGGATGGTGGTGATGAACTGCGCATGAAATACCGTTATCTGGATCTGCGTCGCCCTACCCTAAAACGCAATATGGAACTGCGCTACCAGGTAAACCGTGCCGCCCGCAATTATTTGCATGAGCAAGGATTTATGGATATTGAAACGCCGTTCTTAATCAAATCCACGCCCGAAGGAGCCCGCGATTTTGTGGTGCCTTCGCGTATGAATGAGGGACAGTTTTATGCCTTACCCCAAAGCCCGCAGACGTTTAAACAATTGTTGATGGTGAGCGGCTATGACCGTTATTACCAGATTGTAAAATGTTTCCGTGATGAGGATCTGCGTGCCGACCGTCAACCGGAATTTACACAGATCGACTGTGAAATGAGCTTTGTAGAACAGGAAGATATTTTACAAAACTTTGAAGGTATGTTCAAGCACATTTTCAAGGAAATAAAAGGTTTGAATCTCCCGGATGCTTTTCCGCGGATGACTTGGCATGAAGCAATGTGGCATTATGGAAATGACAAACCGGATGTCCGTTTTGGCATGAAGGTGCAAAACCTTAAAGTAAACAATACGGTGCATTGTGCCGCCTTGAATGGTGTTGATTTTAAAGTAACCAATGAAGCGGAAACCATTCTGGCGATCAGTGTACCCAATGGTTCGGAATATACCCGTAAACAAACAGATGAATTAACGGAATGGATCAAACGCCCGCAAATCGGCATGACCGGACTCTTGTTCATTAAATGCAATACAGACGGCACCTTCAAAAGCAGTGTAGATAAGTTTTTTGATGAAGCCAAACAAAAAGAGATTGCCGATACTTGTGGTGCGCAAGCCGGGGATATTATCCTGATCCTGGCCGGCGGGGAAGATAAAACCCGCAGTGCTATAGCAAATTTAAGATTGGAAATGGGTCAGCGTTTAGGCTTACGTAACCCGGAAGTTTTCGCGCCTTTATGGGTTCTGGATTTCCCATTGTTTGAGCATAATGAAGAAGATAACCGCTGGTATGCCAAACACCATCCGTTTACCGCACCCAAACCGGAGCATATTGCTTTGATGGATGATCCTTCCCGTTTTGGAGAGATCAATGCCAATGCTTACGATATCGTACTGAATGGTACAGAGATCGGCGGTGGTTCTATCCGTATCTACCAAAGGGAGCTGCAGGAAAAAATGTTTGCCGCTTTGGGCATGAGTAAAGAAGAAGCACAGGAACAATTCGGTTTCTTATTAGGTGCCTTTGAATATGGTGCGCCGCCACATGGTGGTTTAGCTTTTGGCTTTGACCGTTTATGCGCTTTACTAGGTGGTGAAGAGAGTATTCGTGACTTTATTGCATTCCCCAAAAACAATGCCGGTCGTGATGTAATGCTGGATGCGCCCGCAGCTATTGAACAAAAGCAATTGGATGAGCTGAAATTAAAAATAAGTTTATAGAGAAGCATTGAATATATTTAAGACAAAGGCGCCTTTGTCTTAAATATAAAAACAGTCATCCTATTTTCGGATCAATTTCTGCATTTTCTCCTGTGTGCCTATTGTAATCTTTAACAGGTAAATACCTGCAGGAAGATCAGCACCCGGTACCTCTGCCTGTAATTGTACCTTTTGCTTTTTCCATATTTTTCTTCCGTTCACATCATAAAGTTCCAGGTTTGCATCCAGTTCTGTTAGGGGTAATTCTACAGTCCAGTTTGCAGTGCTGGGATTGGGATAGACAGAGACAGCCATTGCAGCCGGATTTAGGTCAGGGATTATCCCTCTTATACCATAATACTCATTGTATTCGTTAATGGTAAACCACACATTTTTTGACATATAGGACTCCCCACAACTATTTTGTGTTTTGATCCAAACGGCTCTGTAATCGCTTAGCTCCGGTTTGTACACGTTATAACTCGTTTGAGAGGCGCTATAATTTGTTCCATCCAGGCTCCATCGTACACTGGTTATATAAGGGCTGTTCGGTTTTACAGTCAGTATTTTCCCTTTTGTATATCCATTGGGGTGCAGGATATTTTCATCCGATACACTAAAGCTATAACCCGAACCTGCGGCAAAATCAAATTGTTCTACGATATCTGCCCCACAAGGATTATGAATTGTTGCCTTTACATAAGCCGGAGCATCATTGATTGCCTTGATAGTAATACTATAACTATTGGAACTCATCATTTGCACCGCGACATCCCGGTAGTCCCAGGTAACCGTGGCACCGGCCGGAATCGCATAATTATGATAAAAGGTCCGGGTACTGCCAATACATAAAGGTGTATTGACGTCATTCATTACCAGAAGGGTATTCTTGCAGATGTTCGGGCATCCTGGTTGGCCTCTCTCAATTTCTGCGGTGATCCATTTTGCCGAAGTTTCTGTCAGGGAGACATGGTCTTCATTTACCTTTGCCGTAAAATAATTATTAAAAGGAATCTCGTTATTGCATACAAGATTACGGTTATTAAAGGCATTTGCCCAGTTAAAATTGGTCTGGTTAAAAGCCAAAGCACTGACCGAAGGTATAAAGCAATGTGTTTCCTGCAATACATTTGTAAAGGTTCCGATATTCATGCCAGCTGCTGTTTCCTTGATTTCATCCCGTAGAATAGCACCGGTGGTATACGTTCCGCCGGAGACGACATCCATAGAGCCCCTGCTGTTATTGTTGTTTATATTTTCAGAAACAGAATAGGATGGATTAAAAATGCTTACAAAACCACCTACCCTGTAAAAAGGATTAATGCTGCTTCCGTAAACCGGCATTGAGGATGCTTTTACATTGATCACCTTTATAAAACCGCCTGCATATACATTGAATATTTCCACGCCTTCCGTTCCGGTCTTCTTTCCGAGAGCCGTACCATTGATCAGGGATACCTTACGCAGATTGACCGGCCAACCGTTGCTCCCGGAAATACCGTTATTGACGAGGTAATTGTTATAGTACTGCGTATGAAAGACAGCCGTACCGTTAGCACCATCCGTTTGTTCAATCAACAGCTGTCTGGCTGCTTTGGAGCGCAACTGATTATTGTAAGAATCTTTTGCGCCTTTCTTATTCAGCCCGTAGCCCATGGCATAGATGGATTTTTGCAAAGACAAGGGAATATTTGCTCCTTTATGCGGACTGTCAAAGCTCACATACAGGCGTGTATTATGATTCAGTCCATATTTTTCCATGTAAGCCAAACCATACCGGGCAATCTGCCCGCCCATGCTCGGGCCTACCACAACTATCTTTTCATTGCTTGACGATTGGCTAAGCCCGGCATTAACCAGTTGGATCAGCTTTACCAATACCATCGCATTCCGCTCTATATAATCGGCACCTCCATCTCTGTCTGCCCCGGATTCGGCCGTTTTATAATTAGGGAAATTAAGTACAATCACATCATATCCTTTTTTCCGCAACTCATCTCCCAGATGTTTATTGTTCCCATATTGAAGCAGGTCCCAAATCCCTTTTATCTTCTTATCACCCTTATATCTTTCCAGAATCCAGCGACCGTCTCCCGGATCAAAGCCATCGATTATTATGATCGGTTTTTTGATACTTTTGTCACAAGATCCCCAGGAATTATTTTGTTGATGATAAAAAATTTTATACTCCCCTTTACCCTGAGTAGCTGTTGCTTCATCATATCCTTTGAACGTAAGGTTTGTACCGGACCAAATGATCCCGTCATCATAACAGGGATCATTAAAAAAGGCGCTTAGCATGGCCACGTTTCCATTATGCCAGACTACGGGATATGTCCCGGGCAGCAGAATGCCCCCTTTTGATATTTTTATGGAGCCCTTGATCAGCGAATCGGTGATGCCGCTAATATCCAGCGATAATTCCTGCCCCGGATCTATCCGGATTTTATGGCCGGTTTCGGCCAGTGTAATCTCCATATAATCCAAATGATCAGCCGTATTATCCAGCGCAACATCAGGATCAAGGTAAAACTTAACCTGACTACCTTTGAGTTCCTGACTGGAAATGAGTGGCAGGGTTGTCCTGTGGTTCAGATAGGGGTTACCGATGCCATCGTACAAGAGGCTATCATCACCATAGACGATAGCACCATTTTTCAGGGCATTGGTATCCATACTATTAAAACGGTAATCAATATAGCCGAGTGTAATCCCCTTGTCACTCTGTTCATTTTCGAGGATACGCTGTTTCATCGCATCGGCTGTCATCATAATAGCATTCCTGTCGTAAGTGGCTAGCTCCAGTTCATACCAGGCTTGTTCCGTATAGGCATAGTCTATAAGATCTGGTAATCTTCCAAGGGACAGGTCAGCCCAGGGAAATACCCGGTCATATAAGACGCCCGAAGGGATACGCGTCTTATCCAAATGCAGGAACAGGCTGTCCTGGGTTTCAATATAGGTCTTTGTTTCCGGCAGCTCATCCTGCTGCGCATGGAGGAGGAGACTACTACCAAATAATGCTAAGAAAGATAAAATTCTTTTCATACAGATTTGTTATGGGGCTAATTAATAAAAGAGTAATCATGTGGGGTGAACCAGGCTTTTGATTTGTGGCTGATAGCGGATGTACCTGTCTTTGTATTGCTAGTGATCCCGGGAGGATTACAGTGCGTACACAAAACCTTCAATACTCATCTGGTAAACCTTGGGCTTATCCTGAGGAAATATGTTACTGACGTTCCACTACCTAAAATCTGATTATGTTTGATGCCTAAATAAGGCTAATTGGTGGGTATAATTGAAAACCGGCCATTGGTTACGTGCAATATAGTATCGGACCAGATAATACCACCCAAAACAGCAGGATCGGAATGGTATAACTGCACGTCAAATTCAAAAGTGCCGGTTAACCGTTGCTCCGTTCTTTCTGTAAAAATGATGCTTCCCGTTTGGTTTGCTTTCATTTTGTAAAAATCATCTTGCCGTATAAAATCTTTTATCCTTATTGAGGCGGAAACATCATTCAATAATAGCGTATCCCGGAGCGGCATATGATTTCCGGAAAATGAAAATTGAAACATTCCTGTGGCGTTTTGATTTTTTAAACTCAAGGCATAGATTTGGTAACCTAGGCTTCCGCTTTGGTTGCCGGCACCGAGCGTATAGGCAGAGCCCACAAACAGACTCCCTTTGGTTTCATCCTGTGGATATTCATAACGCTGGCCATTAGCCTCAAATGAAAAATACTCCGATGACTGTTTCTTTTTATTACAGGCCGTTAGTGATAAAATTCCAAGCCCTACTATATAAACCCAGTTCATATAAAATAGTTTTATTGTCGTTAAATATACAAATAAAGATAAAAAAATATATACACTTTATTTTACTAAATTATGAATTAATAACTCCTACAAATCTATATAATTGACAATCTGATGTTTGTGCTTTTTGTTGCCAGAACAAGGCTTAAAGGAGAATCCATGAAGCGGATAGAAAAACAGGAAAAGAAGACTTTACATTTGCTTTTGAGAAGGTGCTCGTAGCACAAATGAACCCTATGGGTCTTCCTGTATTGATTAAAGGTATGGCCGCCTCAAAAAGGGTGTTTGCACAACATTTTCCCCACCACTTTATCGATCGGAAGGCTTAATGTTTCCATAAGCTTTTCTTCTATTGGGTAAAACTTGAGTGTTCCGGTATCTGAGGCTTCCGGAATATATTGCCCAGCTACTAGTGTGACCAGATAGTAGATGCTGATGATCTGTGTATCATCTATGATAGATTTCTGAAAAAAGTCAGTGGTGTAAAAATGGGTACAGTCTTTTATGTTCAAGCCCAGTTCTTCTTCGAATTCCCGACGCAGACAATCTATAGTGCCTTCTCCATATTCCATACCGCCACCGGGAAATTTCACAAAACGATGCGCGCCATATTGCTCTTCGCTCAACAGCACTTCACCCTGAGCATTGATCACGATGCCATAAACCCGTACGTTAAAGTCTTTACCCATAATGCTCTGTTTCAAAACTAACGACCAAAAGTATCATAATTATCTTCTGCATATTTTTCAAAGCGTTTCAACAGCGCTACATTATCTTTTTCTACCGGCGACAGTACTGCATCTACATTACTGCTTACGGGTATGTACCAGTCTACCTGGTCAAAGAACTGGCGTACGCCTTTCTTCTTAAAGGAATAGCCATGACGGGCGTAGACCGTATTGCGAATGATCTCCAGATCGAGTTTTTTCAAATTCTTCAATTGCGCCTCGGTTAGGGCTTGCTTGGAGGCATTGATCTGATACACTTTTTCAGAGGCCGCACGATAATATTGATTCACGATCGTATCGGTACTACCATCTTCATTTTTGTAAAATTCATTCTTTGTTTTACTGTTTTCGTAATCTACATATTCCCAGTCTTTAGGTAGCATGAGATTGGCATTATAAACAAAGGGCTTTTTACTCAAAACAAATTTTTTCTTCGGCCCTTTTACGTTTTGATCATAGCTTTCCCAGGTGCCCACCAGGCTATCGCCTTGGATGTAGAAATCAAAGCGGCCATCATGTTTATCATCGCCAGGCTCATCCATCACAAAAGTATATTTCGTTCCCGAAACCGTAAGCTTACCGCTCATCGGACGATTATTCCCCTTTACCACACTCCTGCCCTGCGCACCTTTGGCTGTAATTTGCGTAATCATAATATTGATCTTTGCCGACTCGATATATTCATCATTATCTTGTACGGCATCTTCAAAATTGCCGATATAATTTCCATAGAGTTCGGTATGCAGTTCCGGTTCCACCACCTCTTTTGCAGGGGCATCAACTTGCTGCTGCGTTTCCTTGTTATTGTTACAAGCACTCAGGAGGCTTAAGCAGACAATTGCGGTAATTATTGATTTCATATGAAATGATTTAGTGGCCTGTTATAAGTGGTTTACGATCCGGCCAAGTGGACGTTCTGTTTCGCTTTCCGACGTAAAAGTAAATATTCTACCCATAATAAATTGGGTACCCAGCCCAATCCGGAGATAATCATATACACATCCATTGGCGCAGGGTGAAACAGCTTGACCAGGATAACCTTCCATAACCGCAAGGTAATCGCAGAAAGTGCCAGGGCGTAACTGCGCATCATCAATTGGCGATGTTCCTCATAGGCTTTATTTTTTACGGCTATCCATGCCTTAAGAGTAAAGATAAACCATAAGATGGCTAAAGTGGTGAAGAATAGTTTTGCGACCCAGCCGCCATTGGCATGTAAGCCTATCACAAAACCGGAGGGCGCTGCAAAAAAGAGTACAGAAACGATATAGATAAAACCCAGTACACGATGTAGCTTTTTTCTTTGCTTCAATATTGCCCGATTAAATTGTGTAAAACCCGCAGGTAAGCAAAACATGGCGGAACAAACGTGGATGTAGAATATAGGAAGGTAATACCCGATCTGTGTAACCTCTGTCTGCTTGATTTGCAGGAAAGCCGCTTCCGGGCTAAAAGGGAAATAGCGGAGGGTTATTTCTAACATCAGCACCGCAAAATATGCCAAAGCCAAAAGCAATGCTACATAGAGATATTTGCCGGATGTTTTCCCTAAACTCATGCCCCTAAATTAAGAAAATATTTTGCAAGATTGCCGCCGCATTTATACGGTATAAAAAACCGTAGCAATCACTATGATTTCGGCGCACAAGAAGGTAGCTTTATAGAAAAATAAAAATATATAAAATGATTTCCCTAAACACAAAAATAAAAAATGATGAAACACAAATCTTTACTCCTCCCGATGGGTTTGCTCTGCTATTTGGCCCAACCCGTTTTGGCACAAAAGGCCGCCACAGACAGCTGTAGTACCGAACCGCAATATTTTGTAGGCATCTCCAGCCCCAATAGCGATCACAGTGTGTACACCGCTATGCAAAACATATGGTACTCCAACGAACAAATTTCCTATCTGGCCATCCCCAACTTCAAAACCGTAGCCAACCCGGCTATTCCGCTAAGAGACGGTGAAGGAAAAAGCGGTTTTCTTTTTGAAGGCAATTTATATCACCAGGCACCTATCATGATGGGGCGTAATCTTAGTAATCATTTATGGCAAACCTCGCGGCTCACGTTTGATTACGGATTCAATATCAGGATGGCTAAAGATCCTTCTAATCCGCTTGTGCCGAACAACAACGTTATCGGGTTGACCATCGACAAGATTCTCTGGGATTCGTATACCCGGTTTCAACCGCTCAAAAGAAACAGCGCCTATGCTTTCTCTGACTGGAACCGGCTGGAACAAGCCCTCACGACCGTCTCTCTGAACATCACGGCACATCATTTCTCCAACGGGCAGCCTCCCGGATTCTTTTTAAGGGATACGATAAACGGGATACCCCAACAAAGAAATAATTATTTGCGTGGCGATTTTTCGACCAATTATCTGCAGGTAGGTATTACGGCTTCGCACATGACCGCAAAGAGAAGTATTTTTTCGATTAAACTGGCTTATCAGCGGGATGGGAATGTCTTCGGCCCTTTGAGTTTTTCGGACGAACAGGTCAAGAGTTACGGGCAAGACCGTCTGAAAGGCTTTATTCAATACCGCTTCGTAGGCAGAAAAGTAAATCAGAAGGGCGGCACTACTATAATCGCGGCCATTTGTGACAGCTGTAGCCCGCAAAGAACGGTAA
This sequence comes from Taibaiella sp. KBW10, assembly GCF_003852495.1. Taxonomy (GTDB): domain Bacteria; phylum Bacteroidota; class Bacteroidia; order Chitinophagales; family Chitinophagaceae; genus Edaphocola. Next base: position 119,261 of record NZ_QAJI01000003.1, read on the forward strand.
GATTACACAGAAGTTACGAACTCCTGGCCCGGCTGGATTATGAGTATATACTTGGTGATCTGAGCCTGTACCCGCATCAAAAGAAATACCGGTTTAACCCACATTTCTATCTGATGTACACCCGTCAGAAATGGCGTGCCTTAGGGTTTGTGTTCCACTATTATCATGGCCGTGATTATTCCAATATCCGATACGACTTACCCATTTCTACTTTTATGGCAGGCATCAGCATTAATTTCAATAAATTTAATATCCCTTTCTCCAATAAACAACGGTTTAGTTTAGTGTCCAAAAAGTAATGATATGGCTAATTGCACATCGCCAATTAGCTCTTAAATACACAAAAAACAGGCGCCGGAACCAATGCGTAAAGCGGTTTCGGCGCTTTTAGGGCTGAAAGTAAGGCAGACAAAGGCCCGAACGAATAAAAACCGCTACAGTACTGCATTGTACAACATTATCAACAAGCTGTGCATAAACTAAATCTTTAAAAATTCTGCTAAATATTACCTTTGGAAACCGAAAGGTTCATATTGGGTATTAAGCATTCGGTATAGAAGATATACAGAAGAAGAGATTGGGGGAATCGTGTGCAATTCACGAGCTGTAGCGCAACTGTGAGTAATTCATCATTACAAGTCAGGCTACCTATTTTAATACTATGATTTTTGCTTTCGCTAAAAAGCAATGTCTGCCCTTCTTGCGTACACCTGTTACGCAAATGGATAGCGTTGCTTTGAACGGAATATTATTATTCTTTTAAACAAAAAAGTTATCGCTATGAGTATTTTTGACTTCAGACAGAACTATAAACCATTCGAATATCCGGAGGTTTTACAATTTACAGATGCGATTAATAAATCTTTCTGGGTACACTCGGAGGTCGATTTTACCGCCGACCTGCAGGATTTCCACTCTCACCTTAGTGTTGCCGAGCAACAATCTATCAAAAAAAGTCTGCTGGCGATTGCACAAATAGAGGTAAGTGTAAAAACCTTCTGGGGCAATTTATACACGCATTTACCCAAACCGGAATTTAATGGCTTAGGCAGTACTTTTGCCGAATGTGAGTTCCGCCATTCCGAAGCCTACTCCCGCCTGCTGGAAGTACTGGGATACAATACCGAATTTGAAAAAATCCTGGAGATTCCGGCCATTCAAAAGCGCATCCAATACCTGGGTAATGCCCTGAAGAATGCTAAAAGCGCCGAACCACAGGAATACATCATTTCCCTGGTGCTGTTCACCATCCTGATCGAAAATGTTTCTTTGTTCAGCCAGTTTGCCATCATCCTTTATTTCACCCGTTTTAAAGGATTTATGAAAAACACCAGCAACATTATTGCCTGGACTTCTGTAGATGAGCAATTACATGCCAATGCAGGGATATACCTCATTAACGAGATCAAAAAAGAATTTCCGGAATACCTGAATGTTGATCAGGAAGCCAAAATCCAGGAGATCATTAAAGAATCCCTAACCATTGAAGCGGAAATCCTGGACTGGATTTTTGAAGATGGAGAACTGGAAAAAATCTCCAAAACAGATATCCTTAATTTCATGAAATACAGGATTGACGATAGTTTGGTTAAAATCGGCTTATCTAAAGTATATAATATCAAAGAAGCTGAATATATGCCGATGCAGTGGTTTGAAGAGGAAGTATTTGCCAATAGCCTTGATGATTTCTTTGCTAAACGCCCGGTAGACTATACCAAACATGATAAGAGTATTACCGCTATGGATTTGTTCTAAGCGAGAGCGAAGCACATTCCTCAAAAGCACATTCCTGATCTGATAATCTTAATCGAAACATAATAATGATGAACGTAGCGGAAAGAATAAAAAGCGCTGAGACGAGAATATTTAAAGTGGTTTTTCCAAACACCACAAACCACTATAATACGCTGTTTGGCGGTACCGCAATGCAACTGATGGATGAAGTCGCCTTCATTGCAGCTACCCGCTTCAGCAGAAAAAGAATGGTAACGATCTCTTCCAGCCAGATCGATTTTAAAGAATCTATTCCTGCCGATACGATTATTGAATTGGTTGGTAAGATTACAGAGATCGGTAATACCAGCTTAAAAGTTTCTGTAGAGATTTTTCAGGAAACAATGTTTGATGATGAACGTAAAAGATCGATCAGTGGCATGTTTACTTTCGTAGCGATCGACGAACACAAAAACCCAATTAAAATACTAGATTAAAAGATATGGAAAGATTATGGTGGCTCAACGAGGAAAGTGAGCAGATACTCAACAGGGGCTATTTATTAAAAGGAGAAACGGTAGAAGGTGCTATCGACAGGATTTGTACAGCAGCAGCACAACGTTTATACAAACCGGAATTCAAAGAAGGCTTTAAGGAGTTGATTGAAAAAGGTTGGATGAGCCTGAGCTCCCCGATCTGGGCCAATATGGGTACAGAGCGTGGATTGCCTATTTCCTGTTTTAATGTCCATATTCCGGATCATATCGAAGGAATTACCCATAAATTGGGAGAAGTAATCATGCAAACCAAAATAGGTGGTGGTACTTCTGGCTATTTTGGTACCCTAAGGGAACGCGGCAGTGCCGTAACCGATAATGGTAAGAGTAGCGGTGCGGTTTCTTTTATGAAATTGTTTGATACGGCTATGGATACCATCTCTCAGGGAGGGGTACGCCGTGGTGCTTTTGCCGCCTATCTGGATATTGACCATCCGGATATAGAGGAATTTCTGTCTATTAAAAACATCGGACATCCAATCCAAAACCTGTTCTTCGGGGTATGTATCCCGGATTACTGGATGCAGGAAATGATCGACGGAGATATGGCTAAGCGGGAAGTATGGGCCAAAGTATTGGAATCAAGACAACAAAAAGGCCTGCCTTATTTGTTCTTTACCGATAATGTAAACCGTAACAAACCACAGGTATATAAAGATAATAACTGGCAGATCAACGCCAGCAATCTCTGCTCGGAGATTGCCTTACCGTCCACTATAGACGAGTCTTTTATCTGTTGTTTATCTTCTATGAATTTAGAGTTGTATGACGAATGGAAAGATACGGAAGCGGTAAAAATGGCGATTTTCTTCCTGGATGCAGTGTTGCAGGAGTTTATTGTAAAAACAGAAGATAATTATTATTTAGCAGCAGCCAACAGATTTGCGAAAAGACACCGCGCCTTAGGTTTGGGTGTATTAGGATGGCATTCTTATTTGCAGAAAAACGGGATTCCGTTTGAAGGCCTGAAAGCCAAACAACTGACGAATGAGATATTCAAGCACATTCACGAAAAATCGGAAAAAGCAACCATTGAGTTAAGTTATATCTATGGCGAGCCCGAAGTATTAAAAGGCTACGGCAGAAGAAATACTACCCTTCTGGCGATTGCCCCTACCACTTCCTCATCTGCTATCCTGGGCCAGTCTTCGCCGGGTATAGAACCCTTTAGCAGTAACTATTACAAAGCGGGTTTATCGAAAGGGAATTTTATGCGTAAGAATAAATACCTGAAAGCCCTCTTAGAAGAAAAAGGACTCGATAATGAGGATACCTGGAGAACGATCATGTTGAATAATGGTAGTGTACAGCATGTCGAGGAATTGACCCAACAGGAAAAAGATGTGTTTAAAACCTTTAAGGAGATTTCCCAATTGGAGATTATCCAGCAGGCATCTATCCGTCAGGGCTTTATCGATCAGGCACAAAGCCTGAACCTGAATATTCCGTCTAATATGCCGATCAAAGATGTGAATAAGCTGATGATTGAAGCCTGGAAACTAGGCGTAAAAACCTTGTATTACCAACGCAGTCAAAGTGTATCAAAAGAACTGGTGAATAACCTGGTGACCTGTAGCAGTTGTGAGTCTTAAGAAGATCCCTGCTTAGGTCGGAAGAACAATACATGAACGCTTGTCTTTTTGAATGCAGCGAAGCGGAATGAGAAATCTAAACAAATTTTTATGGATTCCTCCTTACGTCGGAAGGACAAAAAAGACAATATAAAATCACATGACTACCCGCATTTAGGCCACTCTTTTTTTGGTCCTTTTGTTGCCACAAAAGGACCAAAAATGCCTGTTTTCATCAAGGCAAAAGGTAGCAATAGCTATAAATGGAAACCAAAATAATAAAGAAAGTCTTTGTTTACTAAAGCAGATATTCAATTAAATTACCCCGATCCGGAGTCCTCAAAATGCTTAATGAGGACTCCGGATTATTTTAATGCACCCCTACCCGCTGCATAACCAAAAATCAATTTATCTTTAAACAAAAAAAGTCCATGACTACTGAAGAAGCATTTTATACTTCCATTGGCCAATCCATTTCCGAAGCCGAACAAAGCCAGATGTTTGGTAAACCTTGCTTTAAAATAAACGGCAAAGCCTTTGTTTCTTTTTTTCAGGATGCCATGGTGTTTAAGCTTACCGGTAATACACGTGAAGCAGCACTACAATTAGCAGGTGCTGTATTGTTTGACCCTTCGGGTAAAAACAGGCCGATGAAAGAATGGATACAGGTGCCCTATGCCCATCAGAGTGAATGGTCGCGGCTCGCGCAGGAAGCCTTTCAATACGTAAAAAGTAATAAAACAAGGATGCAATAAGGATTTATTGTGCTGCTTACTCAGGCGTACAATCAGTGATCAATACAATCCGGTAATCGATAAATTACGCAAAAAAAATGCAGCAGAAGTTTTACGGATTAGACCATTTAAGAGCCCTGGCAATTATTCTAGTTTTTTTCTTTCATTATTTCATACTCAGTAGCGGGCAACCGGCATGGCTGCCGGGTCTTGCTGCCTTCGGATGGACCGGAGTAGATCTCTTCTTCGTACTGAGTGGCTTTTTAATTTCAGGGGCCTTATTTTCCCGGATTGGCAAAGGGCAAACCATTGCACTCCGATCCTTCTATCTAAAAAGATTTTTCAGAATAGTTCCGGCATACCTGATCACCGTCGGACTGTATTTTTGTATTCCTCTTTTTCGCGAAAAGGAACATTTACCTTCCTTATGGAAGTTTTTAACGTTTACGCAAAACTTCGGCTTGAACCTGAAAGATCAGGGTACATTTTCTCATGCCTGGTCCCTTTGTGTGGAAGAGCATTTTTATCTGTTCCTGCCTTTGATTCTTTTATTGCTGCAATTCACCAGAAGTATGAACCGCGCCTACCTCTTACTTATGGCACTGTTCGGACTGGGATTCCTTACAAGATGGTACAGCTATCATTACTTATACCTGCCGGAAATAGAAAACGCAAATGATTGGGTTTATTGGTACAAATATATTTACTATCCGACCTACAATCGATTAGATGGCCTGCTGGTCGGTGTTACCATTGCCGCAATCTATCAATTTTCGCCCCGTTGCTGGTCTACACTATCGAAATATGGTAATGGATTTATGATTTTGGGTATCGTACTACTGGCGCTTGCATATTTTTTATGTGCAAATCAGCAGACATTTAACGCATCCATTTTCGGATTTCCGTTAATTGCCTTGGGGTATGGATGTATGGTTACCGGGGCAATAAGCCCGGCCAGTTTTTTGTACCGATGGCAGTCCCGGGGCACCACTTTTATCGCAAGCCTTTCTTACGCCATCTACCTCACGCATAAAGGAGTCGTTCATATAACGCATCAATTGCTGGCCGACTATAAGGTGAATGAAAACCTGATGCTCCTGATTTGTATTATTATGTGTACTGCAGCAGCTTATTTACTACATCGCATCGTAGAAAAGCCATTTATAAAACTAAAAAACCGGTTAACCGGAACGCTGTAAATGCGGCTCCCGGTCTCCGGTTTTTATTTCTTTATTTGTGTAACTGCTATTTATTCAAATACAGCTAAATAATATTGTTTCTTGCCCTTTTGGAACAAGATATATTTATCATTTAAAAGATTGTCGGTCGTGATGCGGGCATCAATGCCCTGAATTTTTTCTTTATTCATACTCACCCCGCCGCTCTGTAACATTTTACGGGCTTCCCCTTTAGAAGGAAACACATTGGTATCCGCAAAGAAAGTGATCAAGTCCAAGCCTTCATTTGTCAACGCTTCTTTCTTAAAACTCACCTGAGGTACCCCATCCATAATATCCAGCAACTGGGCTTCATTCAGGCTGATTAATGCTTCCTGAGTGGCCTTTCCAAACAGTATTTCTGTAGCTTGCTGCGCAAATTCCAGGTCTTCTTTGGAATGCACCATCGTTGTAACCTCTTCGGCCAGGCGTTTTTGGAGCATTCTCAAATGAGGTGCTTCTTCATGTGCCTTAATCAATTCATGAATCTCAGCCACAGGTATAAAGGTGAAAATCTTGATCAGGTTTTTAGCATCCTCATCCGTAACGTTCAACCAGTATTGATAGAACACATAAGGAGAGGTTTTGTTGCGATCTAACCAGATATTACCGCTTTCCGTTTTACCAAACTTTCCGCCATCTGCTTTTTTCAATAAAGGACAGGTGAAGGCAAAGGCTTCTCCCTGCGCTTTACGACGTATAAATTCGGTACCGGTCACGATATTTCCCCATTGGTCGCCGCCGCCAAACTGCAATTTCACACCCATATTTTTGTACAGGTGAAAAAAGTCGTATCCCTGGATGAGCTGATAAGTAAACTCGGTAAAAGACAAACCAAATTCCAGACGCTTTTGTACGGAATCCTTAGCCAGCATATAGTTTACCGTAATATGTTTACCCACATCACGAATAAAGTCTAAGAAGGAGAATTGCCCGATCCAGTCATTATTATTAACGATTTCAGCTTTATTGGAGAGGGTTTCATCAAAATCGATGAATTTCTCCAATTGCTTGCGAATCCCTGCAATATTTTTATCAATGGTGGCTTCATCTAATAAATTACGTTCTGCCGATTTCCCTGTGGGATCACCAATCATTCCCGTTGCTCCACCAATGAGTGCAATAGGTTTATGTCCGGACAGCTGTAAATGCTTCAGCAAAATAATGGGCAGCATACTCCCGATATGTAAACTATCGGCCGTAGGATCAAAACCCACATAAGCACTCACCACCTCTTTGGCCAACAATTCTTCGGTACCAGGAATCATATCCTGTAACAAACCACGTTCTCTTAACTCCGGAATAAAATTTTTCATCAACATTACTTTAAGGTTGGCAAATTTATTAAGAATAATCCGAACCATCAACAGGAATAGTTCGTACCTTATTTATAAGGAAGCCAATAAATTACAAATTGTTAGTATATAAATAGCAATATTTTAGTTAAATTTGCCGTTTAGCGCATAAACTCAGGAAGCATTCACATGAAAATAAAAAATATACCCATTACATTCATTATCTTAAGCTTGCCTATTATCTCAACTGCCCAAAGCAGGATCTATGTCAATGAATATCTAAATATTGGCGTAGGGGCACGTGGTTTAAGTATGGGCGGTGCACAGTCGGCTTCCACACATGATGTATATGCAACGTATTGGAATCCGGCAGGTTTGGCACAAATGCAAAACAATGCAGAACTTGGTTTGATGCACTCGGAGTATTTCGGGGGCATTTTCAAATATGATTATGGTGGATTAGCGATAAAACTTAAAGACAAAAAACGAGCAATTGGCGTTTCTTTTATTCGATTTGCCACAGATAATATTCCCTATACCCTGGATTATGTGCAACCGGACGGATCATTTGATGAGAGTAAGCTCAAAGCTTTTTCTGCCGGTGATTATGCCTTCACCTTTAGCTATGCGCAGCAATTGGGCTGGTTTAAAAATAAGAAAGATTTCAGTGCAAGTTTTGGAGCCAATGCAAAAGTGATCTACCGTAATGTCGGGAGCATGGCGAATGCCTGGGGTGCAGGAGTCGATCTGGGACTGCAGATCAAGGCGAAACAATGGTACTTTGGGATTATGGCAAAAGATATTACAACCACCATTACGTCCTGGAGCTTTCACCTAACGGAAAAAGAAAAAGAAACGTTCAGCAAAACGGGCAATGAGATTCCAATTAAGTCCTATGAAGTCATGAATCCTAGAATCAATCTGGGTATAGGCCGGCATTTCATCAATCCTAAAAAAGATTTCCAACTAGGCGCGGAAATTGGCCTGGATGTAACTACAGATGGAAAACGTATTGCGTTGATTTCGTCCAAACAGGTGAGTGTCGATCCCCGGATGGGCCTCGAGGCTTCTTATAAAAACACCATCTTCTTAAGAGGGGGTATTAGTAATATGTATCATGCAACGGATAATGCCGATACCACAAATACCCGGAAATACTTCGTATTTCAACCGGCAGTAGGGGTAGGTTTTAAATTGAAACAGCTACATATTGATTATGCGTTTACAAGTTTGAATATGCAGGACAATCCTTTATACTCACATGTAGTCTCTCTGAAGTTAAATTTCAATAAAGCCAAAAAAGCGAATCCGGAAGCAGAAGCGATTCCTCCTGCTCCGGTAACACCAGCTCCGGCAGCGCCTGTAACCGAACAACCGATTAAACCATAAGCCTCTCCTCACCCTATTAATTCAATGATTATGTATAGAAATTTATGCAACAAAAAGACAGGATTATTTTCTGTGATTTTGGCTTTAGTATTTTTCTCCAACAATATACTTACCGCCCAGCCATTGGGTAACGAATGGATCAATTACAGCCAAACCTATTTTAAATTTAAGGTAGGAGAAAATGGCATCTATCGCATTCCTTACAGCGTCTTGCAAAGCTATGGATTGAGCAATGTACAAGGGGGACAGTTTGCCCTGTACAGAGAAGGGCTGCAATTACCGGTATATGTCAGCACCAATGGTTCTTTTACCGCTGCAGACTATATAGAGTTTTATGGTACCAAAGCGAATGGAAAGATGGATACGGAGATGTATCTCAATGCTTCGGAACAACCTAATGATGAAGTAAACAGCATATCTGATACGGCCTTTTATTTCATCACCTATACGGCCAATAGCGGTGGTAATACAAGATTGAGCCTGAACCCAAACACGATGCCGTCCAATCCGCCGGCAGCAGAAGCGTATTGTATGACCACGGCCTACCCTACGACTTCTTTAAGAACCAGCTTCTCCAACGGAGAGTCTTATTATCTGGGATCAGAGTTGGTATATTATTATTCCGGAAAGTATGATAAAGGAGAAGGTTGGGGGCTCACCGGATATGCACCCACCAGCTTAACGTACAATACCCCAAATGTATATACCGGTATCAGTGCCATATTACAAAGTGTCGTATTCTGGAATTCTAAGCTTGGCGGAGATTTAAAATTCACTTTAAATGGTAATTCGATATTTGACACGGCAGGTCTGGCGCCTTATAACCTTATCAAAAGAAATGTAAGCGTTAACACCGGCAGCCTTTCTGCAACAAATACCCTTAATGTATCTAATGTTTACCAATATGGCTATACGATACAGAAAGCAAACCTTTATTATCCCCGTAATTATAATTTTGCCGGTATCGCCAATTTAAATTTTGACGTGCCCAACAATAACAATACCCAACTGATCTCCCTGACGAATGTGGGTAGTGGAACAAACGCCCTGATCGACATCAATACGAATAATATATACCATCTTAACGGCTCGGGTACAATCAACTGCATTTTACCTCCGAATGGTGGTACCTTCAGAAACCTTTGCTATACACAATCGCCCAAAAACATCCTTGCCTTAACACCTGTAACCTTTAAGAATTATAACCTTACGGCCAACCAGGGAAGCTACCTTATCCTGACCGATCAGGCGCTGGTGAATATACCGAACAGTGCCGTTGCGGCTTATAAATCGTACAGAACCTCTACTGCCGGTGGGGCCTATAATGTTGCGGTGATTGAGGCAAATGAATTGTATAACCAATTTGGGTATGGATTCGATTATCATGCGCTGGCCATCAAGCGATTCCTGAAATATGCGCAAAGCAACAGCAACTGGAGCAGCAAACCGGAATATATGTTTATTATCGGGAAGGGCTTAAGCTATCAGAACATCAAAGGATATTTAGAAAACCAAAGTGCTTTTGATTTTCCGGCAGTTCCTACTTATGGAACACCAGGCTCTGACAACCTCTTTGCAGAAATAGGCAATAGCAATATTCCTTCTATTGCGATTGGCCGTATTTCTGTATTGAATAATACGGAAGTGGCTAACTATCTGGAAAAAATAAAATCGTATGAGGCAGCCATAAAAACACCGGCTGTACCGAATTTAGAAAATAGCTTGTGGAAGAAAAAAGGGCTGCACATTGCCGGTTCTCAGGGTGCCAATATTCAGGCAGAACTGTATTTAGGCCTTAATGCCTGCAAAAGTATTATAGAAGATACGCTGACCGGTGCTACCATTATTACTTCGGGCAAAAGCTCTACTGATGTTATTGAAAACGCGAGCGCACAGATCGATTCATTGATCAAATCAGGCGTACAATACGTTAACTTTTTTGGCCACGCCTCCTCCAGCGGTTTTGATTACAACCTGAATAGCCCGGAAAATACGACTACGAAGCCCAGGTTCCCCATATTCATGGCACATGGTTGTGATATCGCTAATATCTTTACCCTGACGGTATCGAAAACCATCAGCGAGCGCTACCTTGATGTGGCCAATGGTGGTTCTATTGCGATGATCGCCTGCGACAACTATGGCTGGACAACTATGGCTGGACAAGTTATCTGGACAATTATATGCGCGGTATGTACCGTAATATTGCTTACAAAGAATATGGCAATACGCTGGGAAAACAGTACAGAAATAACCTGGAAGGGCTGCAAAATGATAACCCGTCTAATATCTATACCGCTATCCACACACAAAATATGTTACTGCAGGGAGACCCCGGCCTTTCTGTTTACAATCCTGATAAGGCAGATTTTTTCGTAGAAGATGTGCTGCTATCCAACAATCCCTCGATCGTTAATACCACAATCGATTCCTTTACCTTAAATGCAACGGTTTACAATTTGGGTATGGCCGTAAATGATTCTGTTTACGTATACCTGAGCCATACAAAAGTAGGCTCTTCTGTTGTCCTCTTTCAGGATTCCGTTAAAATAAAGATCTTAAATCATAAAACCATCTCCTTTAGAGTACCGGTCAATCCCCTGACCGATGTGGGATTAAACAATTATACCATCAACGTCAATAAAGCGGCTTTACCGGATGAGATTTCCTTTGCCAATAATAAAGCGGTATTGCAATTGTATATTTCTGAAAACAACCTTACACCGATATATCCTTATAATTTCTCCATAGTGCATGAGCAGAATATCGAGTTAAAAGCCTCAACCCTAAATCCGTTTTTACCTAATACCCGGTTTTTAATGGAAATAGACACTACCGAGAAGTTCAATAGTGCATTTAAACAAACCAAGAATATTACCAGCCTGGGTGGTGTCATCAAGTGGCAGATTCCCTTCCAGATGACCGATAGTACCGTCTATTATTGGAGAACGACCATTGATACCCTCATTAATGGTAACCGTACCTGGAACAACAGTTCTTTTATCTATCTGGCCAATGGTTCTGAAGGTTGGAACCAGTCACATTATTTTCAATATGCCAAAGACCAGCTTAATGGTCTCGATTTAGCAGAAAACGACCGTCATTTCCACTTTGGGGCACACGTGAATAATGTAAGAATACTCAATCAGGTTTTTGGCTTTAATGCATCTTATTCTTCTAACTTTTTAAACAACGTCAATCTGGGTAATGCCGGTTGCGTATTTGAAGGTGGGGTACAATTTGTACTGATCAGTCCGGTTACCGGTTTGGCTATGGTGAATACGGGGCAGTATGCGGGTACCATACCAGTATGTCTCAACAGGATGTACCATTTTGAGTTTGCGACAACAAATGCGGCCTCCCGGAAAAGTGCCATGGATTTCCTCCAAAATATACCGGATGGTTATTATGTGATGACGAAGTCCATTATGAGTACCTCTTCCGGAGAAACGTATATTGACACCTGGAAAAACGATACCACACTTTATGGTTCCGGAAAATCCCTGTATCATTCATACATCAATGCTGGCTTGACCGACATCAATCAATTCACTTCAAGAAAACCATTCATTTTCTTTTTCAGAAAAGGCGATCCTTCATTTGCCCCTTCACAGGTAATGGGTAATTTAAGTACCGACAATGTGACTTTGGAAAGAGACTTTAATACTTATGACACCAAAGGCAATATGAACAGTACGACCATAGGGCCATCCAGCGAATGGAAAAGCCTTTTATGGTCTCCGAAATCGAACGATAATCATTTGGAATATGACAAGAATTATGTAAAAGTATATGGCCTCTCCGGTAATGACAATGCCACAGAAACCTTGTTATTCACTACCAGCAACACCGACACTTCCATAGCAGGGATCAGTGCTGCACAATACAAGTATTTAAGATTAGAATGGTATACCGAAGACAGTACCCTATCTTCCCCATCAGACCTGCGCTACTGGAGGGTTTTATACCAACCGCTGCCTGAAGCCGCATTAAACCAATTAGTAGCTTTCCAGTTCAAAGATTCGCTGCAACAAGGTGAAACACTATCTTTAAAATTAGGCGTGGAAAACCTGACCCGCTTACCCATGGACAGCATGCTGATCAAATATAAACTGATTGATGCAAATAATGTAACCCATACCATCGGTACTACGCGTTATAAACCATTGAAAGCATTGGATACGCTGGTCACGCATTTCCAGTTTGACCCTTCTGCCTACCTGGGTAAAAACGTATTATATGTAGAAGCGAATCCTGATTTTGACCAACCGGAAGAATACCATCCAAACAATCTCGGCTATCTTCCTTTTTACTTAAAATCAGACCAGATCAACCCGGTCATGGATGTAACTTTTGACGGTATTCATATCCTGAATAATGACATCGTTTCTGCCAAACCAATGATCAAAATACTCTTGAAAGATGAAAATTTACATAATCTTTTAGCCGATACCTCCCTAATGCAAGTGAGCCTTAGAGATACGGCAAACAGAACGTTTGTAACCATTCCTTTTGATGGTACGGTATGTAAGTTTATACCGGCCAGTAACAATGGAAAGAATGAGGCCTATATCGAGTACAGACCTACATTGGCAGACAATACCTACACGTTGCAGGTGAGCGCCAAAGATAAAGCAGGAAATCTGGCCGGAAGTACCAGCAATAAATATGAAATAGGCTTTATTGTACATAATAAGGCGACGATCACGAATGTACTCAACTACCCTAACCCCTTCTCCACCTCAACACAGTTTGTGTTTACCCTGACAGGCTCAGAAATTCCAAGTCAGTTCAAAATACAAATCATATCCGTTACGGGCAAAGTGGTAAAGGAGATTACAAAAGGCGAATTGGGCAATATCCATATCGGCCGCAATATGACCGAGTACCGCTGGGATGGCCGCGATCAGTTCGGACAACTTTTGGGTAATGGTGTCTACCTCTACAGGGTCATTACAAATAATAATCAGGGAGAAAGCATAGAGCTCAGCAAAAACAATTCGGTAGACAAGTTCTTTAAAAACGGCTACGGAAAATTATACATCATGCGATAAGAGAAACGGCCATCTTGCTACAGATGGCCATTTCTTTTTGAGATAAACATTATATTTACAAAAAATAGAAACGAAGTAAAGATTAAAAAGAAGCAATTATGACTAAGAAGAAACAATCACAATATATACCTAAAACACAGAAAAAATCGGCCCTCTCCGGAAGATCCGCAACCGGCAAACTGGAAATAGTGAAATCAGGAATGGGATTCGTCATCGTAGAAGGATGGGATAAAGACATTTTGATTAAAAGCAATGATATGAAGACCGCTATTGACGGTGATATCGTCAAAGTACTGGTAGAAAGAGTAAGCAGCAGTGGCCGGCCAGAAGGAAAAGTGACCGAAGTGGTTAAAAGAATGCAGAACGAATTCACCGGTATATTGGAAGTATCCGAAAATTTCGGCTTCCTTATCCCGGACAAAAACAATATCAATTTTGACATCTTCATTCCCTCCAAATTTTTAAAAGGCGGAAAGACCGGAGACAAAGCGATTGCAAGGATCAGTGACTGGAATGGTGCCAATAAGAACCCCCAGGGCGAAGTCGTAGAGCTGCTTTCCGCAGAGCGCGACAATCAGGTAGCGATGAAGGAAATTTTGCTGAATGCGGGATTCCAATTGCGCTTCTCCGACGAAGCCATGAAAGAAAGTGATGCTTTACCTGAAACATTGCCCGAAGCCGAGATCGCCAAAAGGAAAGATTGCAGAGACATTCTGACCATTACCATCGATCCTGCTGATGCAAAGGACTTTGATGATGCCATCTCCTTCCGTACGTTAAAAAATGGTTTATATGAATTAGGCGTACACATTGCCGATGTAAGTCACTATGTACAGCCGGATACCGAACTGGACAAAGAGGCCTACGAAAGAGCTACCTCAGTGTATCTGCCCGATAGAGTATTACCTATGCTTCCGGAACACATCTCCAATGTACTCTGTTCTTTAAGACCTAATGAAGATAAATTTACCTTCTCCGCCATCTTCCAAATAAACGAAGAAGGAGAAGTGAAACAATACTGGATTGGCCGTACGGTAACACATTCCGACAGAAGGTTTAGCTATGAGGAAGCTCAGGAAATCATCGAAACCGGAGTTGGGGACTACGCGGAAGAGGTGCTAACCATGCACCGCATAGCCCAGAACCTGAGAAAAGAACGTTTTGAAAAAGGGGCGATCAATTTCTCTTCGCAAGAGATCAGGTTTAAACTTGATGAAGAAGGGGTACCTATCGGCATTATGGTCAAAGAAAGTAAAGATGCGAATAAACTGATAGAGGAATTCATGTTACTGGCCAACAGAACGGTAGCGGCTTATGTGGGTAAACGAAAAGTAAACAATGCTGAAATCCCATTCCCATACCGGATCCATGATCTTCCTAATGAGGATAAGCTGGCCAATTTTGCACAGTTTTCTGCACGTTTTGGCTATAAACTAAATTTAAATACACCCGATACCATTGCGAGTTCCTTCAACCAGATGTTGAAAGATGTAGCCGGCAAACCCGAACAACATATCCTGGAGCAATTGGGTATTCGCACCATGTCGAAGGCGGTATATGCTACCGAAAACATTGGCCACTATGGTTTAGGTTTTGAAGATTATTGCCACTTTACCTCTCCGATACGCCGATACCCGGATGTGATGGTACACCGTATTGTACAACAGGTGATCGACAATGAGGTGAAAATTGATAAGAAAATGGATGCTAAATGTACCCATTGTTCGGAAAGAGAAAGAAAAGCAATGGAAGCCGAAAGATTGGCGGACAAATACAAACAGGTAGAATTCATGAGCAAGCATATCGGAGAAACCTTCGAGGCCTTGATCAGTGGTGTCGCAACCATGGGCTTTTGGGCAGAAACGATTGCACATAAATGTGAGGGAATGATTTCTATAGCGGACCTTAGTTCTTTAGATGAATTCGTATTTGTTGAAGCGGATTATGCCTTAGTAGGCAGCCATACCGGAATGCGCTTTAGAATCGGCGATAAAGTACAAATACAAGTTGTGCGTGCAGACCTGGAGAAGAAGCAGATTGACTTTGATTTTGTACCGGAAGACCAGGTCGGAAATGCCATACCTGTAAAGAAAGCCGCTGCTGCCCTAAAGGAAACTGTAGTAAAAAAGAAAAATACCAGTTCGGAGAAGAAAGGAGCCAATCCGGCAAAGAAAAGTACCAGCTCGCCAAAGAAGAGTACCGGTACCTCGAGAAAGAAAGACAATTAAAATAAAAAATATAAAGGTAATGTAAAAGAAAGGAGCGCTACGAATCGTAGCGCTCCTTTTGTACTATCACATTATTTAGTCTGTGTGCCTTATGCTTTTGAGGAAGAAAATCCATCCAGTTTATCCCGGAGGTCCTGAGGTAATTTATCTTTCAATTTAGTCCCCGCATTCTTTACGGTTTCTTTCACCTTATCCTTATCCTCTTTTTTCATTCCCCATATCCAATAGGCTGCCGCTGCTAAACCTAATGCTAATAATCCACCACTTTTTTTGTTTGCCATAATAAATAGTTTTTAAGATGAATGAATCCTGTTTACCTAACGAATGTAGGACTAATATTTCAATTCTAAATTCTATTTATGTGAAAGATTAATTAAATAACAAGCTATTGTAAGGTGATTTTTTGTGTATAAGTACTTCCTTCTTTATTCACAAACCTGATATAGTAAATGCCTTTGCTCAAATGAGAGACAGAGATTGTTTTTTCCTTGTTTTGCGTTGTCAGCTCATCTGCCCAAACGGCTTGTCCCAGTATATTTACCATTTGTACGCCACCGGCAATAGCCTCTTTATTCAGGACAATATTTAATTTGTCTGATGCAGGATTAGGGAAAATACTGACTCCTTGTGCAAAATTAAGCTGTTTAATACCTGTTGTCGTGTCAATAACCGGAACCGGGCTTGCGACAGTACCAATCACAACATTTCTGCGAGACATAGAGAAGAAGATATTGTTACTCGCCTTCACTTTCACCCTTGCCGTTGTACTGGCAACATCCGGAATAGTAACGATTGCACTACCTGTATTCGGTACATCTTGTGCCAATATAATAGGGAAGGTATTACCTGTATCTAAAGATAAGTAAATATTGACCGCATTACAATTGATCGGCGCACCGCCTGTATGTGCCTGATCCCAATAAATAGTAGTCGCACTGTTTCTGATGATGCTGTCATTTACATTAGGGTAAATGATGCCAAAAGGTCTTGGTGTAGCCACAACCGTAATATGATTCGTTGCATCAGAAAGATTAATTGCTCCCCAGCCATCTTTAACTTCTCTGGCGGTAAATTTAAAATTATAATTTCTGGCAACATCAGAAAGGCGTTGGCCCTTTTGTGAGGTAAAACCACCTTTTAGCATAGCAAGATTTGGAAAACTCCGGAACGCTACCGTGTCTGGTATAAAATTCCTAAATGAAGGTCCTGCATTAAAGCCGGATGCCCCACTTTCATTTTCCTGATAATTACCCAAATTGTATTGTTCAATACTATAGGTAATCCTACTGTCCGTATTTCCTGCAGTAACCGTAGGGAAATCAAATTCAAAAGGTGTTTTCTTAGGAATATAATAATCAGGAATATTATCAATTGTAAAGCTAGGAGAAGCAATACCGGCTGTAGCAACACCACAGGTCGAAGCAGACCCTATAGACAAGCTTGTTCCTATCTCATTAAGACTGGCACTGTGAAAATAGGCATCACTATTATTTTGAAGATTGTTACTAGAACCGCAAATACCGGCATAAGCCATTATGGTAGATCCGCTACCCGGCTCATAAGCGGTTGATTGGTTTTCCGTTCCGGTACAGATATTAAAAGTATGGTTAGCGCCAAATTGGTGTCCCATTTCATGTGATACATAATCTACATCAAAAGGATCGCCAACAGGATTAGGCCTTCCGGTTACACCCCTTGCTTTTAAATTAGTGATACATACCCCTTCCAGAAGGGCAATACCGCCACCACCGGTACTAAAAATATGGCCAATATCATAGTTAGAATTACCTACTTTAGAGGTTGTGTTGGATTGATTTTGACCCAACAATAAATCTCCGTTATTATTTGCCGTAAAAGGATCGGTCGTAGGATTAGTATATACAAGCGTATCGTTATTTGCAATAAACTGCATCGTTACCGATAACTCTCTTTCATAAATACCGTTTACCCGGTTCATAGAAGTCGTCATCGCAGAAAATACTGCTGCTTTAGTAGGATTCGCACCCGCAACTGCTTCTGCATATTCCCCCGTACAACTTAAAGCCAAACGATAAGTCTTGCGTGTATTACCATTCGTTCTTTGAGCAGTCGTACCACCTTGACGAATGCGGTCTTCTTGTGCTCCTGCTACAAATGAAGATTGTTCATCCGTATTTTCACAAGGCATAATTGCGCCCACTCTTTTGGCATCTCCTTTATAAAAAGCCGCATATGCACCGGTATTTACGTCAGTAGGATTAATAAAAAAAGTACGGTCTCCGTCGTATACCATTACATGAAATCCGTAAGTATTATAATCAAGCTTGGCGCTTACCCCTTTTTGATTCAATACAATGGCATCAAAAGTGAGTACTTCCGGAAACTTGGCCTGCAGCGCTTCCGGAAGCAGACTATTCTTCCATACCAACAACTCCAGTCGTTCTCCGCCAGGAGTGGGAATAAGCATTTTTACAGCGGTTTCCTTTGAATTACCCGCCTCATGTAAGGTCTGTAATAAAGTCTGACTATTTACGGTAAATCCATAAGCAGGATAATCCAACTTATTGTCCGTAACAGATGGGCGCCAATATGATTCTTGTGCCCTTAATGCTGAGAAGAAGCCCCCCATTAAAATACCGGTTAAAAGTATTTTCTTCATGTTTTATTCTTATTTATTGTTTACTTTATATCAAATTTATATACGCACTTTGACGTCCTTTATCCATTGGATGTTTAAAACCGGCTACACAATATTTCCCTCAAGATAAACCTACGATTGCATCAGTCCCCATACACCAGGTGATTATTATAACACTCCTGTGTCTATCCATATCATTACGTCACGCATATCGTAATGCATTGTCGTGTTTTCTGTAAATTATTACTTGCTTAGGGTGCGTATGGGTAAGTTCAGCAGAAATGATGTCGGAATATTTAACCACAAAGGCAGGCGCCTCAGAGCATCCCGATAAGGGGATTTTAATCTGGGGGCATTCATTTTTGGCAAAAAAAACGGCAAAATGTTCTTTTTGTATTTTATTATAGGTGGGTTGGTTGGTAGCCTTAGGTAGTTTTCTATGCTTGCAAACTATTTTAGTAAGCAAATCTTGAACAGGGTTAGTCGGTTTTTCCATACATCCTTGACGTTCTAAAAAGGATATATCCGAATTATTGTTTTGTACGGTCAATCTGGAATAATAACTAGAAAGAACAAGCCCTACCCCCAGACAAACGAGCATCACAATTGCCCTCTGCTTCATTTCCCAAATATATATTTATATGATAAAGAATAAAAAAACATTAACAAATGAAAATCCTTTTTTAACACTATTGAATGCCCTTATCCTTACAGGACATGATTTGATTTTAATTATCTGCACGATAATTATTACCTTTGACACCTTATTATAACGAGCATATTTTTGAAAAGTATATGGAGATTTCTTACAATTGGTTAATGCAGTACCTGCCTGAGCCTGTAGCAATAGATGAGTTAAGCCAGATTTTAACCAGCATTGGTCTGGAAGTAGAAAGCATAGAAAAGGCCGAAGCAGTTAAAGGCAGTTTAGAAGGTTTGGTGATTGGTAAAGTGCTTACACGGGAAACCCACCCAAATGCGGATAAATTAAGCATTACAACAGTTGATGTAGGTAAGGGCATTATTTTACCGATTGTGTGCGGAGCGCCGAATGTAGCGGCCGGGCAACATGTAGTGGTGGCAACCGTGGGTTGCACGGTACACCCAACTGAAGGAGAAGCGTTCCAAATTAAAAAAGCAAAAATCCGTGGGGAAGCCAGCGAAGGTATGATCTGTGCAGAGGATGAAATTGGCCTGGGTACCGGACATGCTGGTATTATGGTTTTACCGGAAGATGCACCAATAGGCACGCTTGCTGCAACATATTTCAATATCGCTTCTGCAGACCAGACGATTTCTATAGGCTTAACCCCCAACAGAACCGATGCCATGAGTCATTTAGGGGTGGCACGCGATGTATGTGCTTACCTGACGCATCATAAAGGCAATCCTGTAGCGGTAGTCTATCCGGAAATCAATATTCCCGCAGCAAAGGCAACTTTACCTATCGATATTAGTATTGAAGATGCGGTAGCCTGCCCCCGTTATATGGGCATTACCCTGACCGGCGTAACCATTGCTCCTTCGCCGGAATGGTTACAATTAAAATTAAAAGCCATCGGTGTACGTCCGATCAATAATGTAGTAGACAGTACCAATTTCGTCCTACATGAATTAGGGCAACCCCTGCATGCCTTTGATTACGACACCCTGAGCGGGCACAAAATCGTAGTCAAAAAACTGGAGGCAGACACCCTGTTCAAAACACTGGACGATAAAGAAAGAAAATTACGCAGCGAAGACCTCATGATCTGCGATGCAGAAAAAGGATTATGTATTGCCGGTGTATTTGGCGGAGCCACTTCAGGCATTACCAACAATACCACCAACATCTTCCTGGAAAGTGCTTATTTCGACGCAAAAACCATTCGCCGTACCTCCATGCATCATGGATTAAGGACCGATGCGGCTACCCATTTTGAAAAAGGGGTGGATATGAATATGGTTCCGCTTGCCTTGAACCGTGCGGTACAGCTGATTCTTGAGCATGCCGGCGGACAGGTTGCTTCTGAGGTTAAAGATATTTACCCTACTCCTTTAGCGCCAAGAAAAATCACAGCAAGTTATAAATTCATCAGTACGCTTTGTGGTAAAGAATTTGCTCCGGAGATCACCGATAATATACTGAAGACTTTAGGATTCATTAAAACAGCACAGGACGGAGATACCTTTGAAGTGCTGGTACCAACCAATAAAGTTGATGTGACGCAAGCAGCCGATCTGGCAGAAGAGGTATTAAGGATCGACGGATTGGACAATGTTCCGATCGGGAACAGTATTTCCATGTCGCTTAATAAAAGACCGGAACCGCTATCCCGAAAATGGAAAGAGAAAATAGCCAACCATCTGTGTCATATCGGAATGAACGAGATCATTACCAATTCGATTACCAACAGTAAGTACTATCCGGAACACAGCCAGATGGTAAAGATGCTGAACAACCTGTCCAGCGAATTGGATGTGATGCGTCCGGAACTCATGGAAAGCGGTTTGGAAGTACTGGCCTATAATATAAACAGGAAACAACAAGATCTGATGTTGTTTGAATTAGGGAATGTATATGCACAGTCTGAAATAGGAAAATATACACAAACTGCAAAACTGGGTATTTGGATTACCGGTAACACTCATGCACAGCAATGGCAGGGTAAGGCGGTAAACAGTTCTATATATACGGCAAAAGGTATCGTAACGCAATTGCTCGCCATCAGCGGCATTGCGAAATACCAGGAAGCCACTACAGACAAAGGCATCGAATGGAAACGCGGCAAGATCGTTTTGGCCAAAGCCCTTACTGTAGATACCACGAGATTAAAAGAATTTGATATTAAGCAAGCCGTGTATTACATCGAGGCGGACATCCAAAATTGGGTTGATGCCGCAGAAACGGTAAAAATAAAATATAGTGAATTGCCGAAATTCCCTGCTATGAAACGCGACCTTGCGCTAGTAGTAGACAAAAAAGTAACTTACGACCAGGTAGCCAAAATAGCGCAATCACAGAAATGGGATGCCTATAAAGGATTTGAATTGTTCGATGTATTTGAAAGCGAAAAATTAGGCGCCGATAAAAAATCACTGGCCCTGAGTTTCACCTTCCAACTCAATGAAAGAACCCTGACCGATGAAGAGGTAGAAGAAATGATCCAGAAATTAATACAACAGTTTGAAAAAGAAATCGGGGCAAGTATCCGTTTATAACCTGTAATCTTTATTGACTTAATATGATGTTGTATCAACTTCAAGAAAAGCTACGCGCCTTGATCAGACAGTTTAATCAAGTGCAGCAAAATGAGACCCTGTTAAAGAAAAAAGTAAGTTCCCTCGAGGACACGATACAGCTACAGGAAGAAAAAATACAACAACTGGAAGAAGAACTGATGATTAAAAGACTAGGCGAAAATGATGACCAGCAAGCATTAAAAACATATATTGATAACATTATTAATGAAATAGACAATACTATAAAAAATCTTTAAACTTGTTGAAACCACTACTCTATCTACTTTTAGGCATTTGCCTGTTTGCATCCTGTAAGCCGGATACACAGAACTGCTATGTGCCAAAATCCGTGACGGCACAAATCGGGTTCGAATACATAGATACCGTAATTGGAAAAGACATTTTACAAAGAGACAGTATTTATATAAGAACGGGCGACACCACCCTGAACTACCCTTCTATGTTATCGGTCAATGAAGATTCGGTCATTAAATTCCTGGGCGGTTTTAAAGCAACCCAAATGGCCGTAATGTTTAATCCGGAAAAGCCTGTGATTACCTATCGGTTTCAACCAGACTCTACCGTAAATCAATATGATACCATACGCTTGTATTACAAGCCATCCTATCATTTTATTTCTAATGCCTGTGGTTATACCTATTATTATAAGCTCGATAGCGTACGCACTACAAAACACTTACTTGATTCTGCCTTCGTTAATGTAGCTGATGTAACCCAAAGTGCCCAGGACAAACACGTGAAGCTTTACTTTATAGACTAAACAAAGGACTAACCGATGAAAATGAAGCTTGCCTTGTTATTGCTGCCGATATGGTGTATTTTGAGTATAGAGACCTATGCGCAAAATACCACTTTAGATACGGTGATCACAACAGACACCAATAAGGCAAAAAACGTTTCCTCGCCGGTAGATACCACAAGCAGCGCTAAGAAAAAAAGAGCTCCGTTTGAAAGACAATTGCGTTTGAGCACTGATCTGTACCGTATGATTGCGAGTATCTCCTATCCTTCCCGGTATGGGTATGAATTTATGGCCGATTATACCTTCAGAGAAGACAAATACCTGGTGTTGGAGGCCGGTTATGGTGGCGGAAAAATAAATTACGAAAACCTTAAATACAAAACCAGCAACGGCTTTCTTAAATTGGGGATTGACATTTCCATGTTCGACAAAATAGATAACAAAGACTGGGATATCATCCTTGTAGGCTTTCGTTATGGCATCGGTGTCGGCCAACGTGGCCCGGCAACATTCATTGTCAACAATCCTTTCGGCATACCTAAAAGCGATCAGGTTGCAGCCCGTAACTTCATTGCACATTGGGGAGAAATTACCGCAGGCATGCGCTTTGAGGTGCTTCCCCGTTTTTTTGCCGGCTGGAATGTACGGGCAAAGTTCTTTATTAACTCCGGCACTTTTGACGGACAGGTGTCCCCAAACAACATCTCCGGATACGGAAAAGGCGATCAATCCACCTCCTTCGATTTTAACTTCTACCTGTCTTATGCCATAAGATGGAAAGCATAAATACATCTATTTGTATGTCAAAAAAGCATTTGTACTTGAGGGTATAAATGCTTTTTTGTCTTTTGCATCTCTTATATATTCGCGAGACTGACAAAATGATCACAAAAGACGGTTTGGCAGCATTTTTGAGACCCATGGTATACAGAAAATGAAATCCATTTTCAACCAAACTATAATTTAAAATCAATTTTAAATCCATAATCTAATGGCAAAGAAACAACAAGCGAGCATTACGCCACTGCACGACAGAGTAATCATTAAACCGGCTGAAGCAGAAACAAAAACTGCCGGTGGTATCATCATTCCTGATACGGCAAAAGAAAAACCACAACGTGGTACTGTAATTGCTGCCGGTCCTGGTAAAAAAGATGAGCCCGTAACCGTAAAAGCGGGTGATGAAGTTTTGTATGGTAAATATGCCGGTACAGAAATCAACATCGATGGTCAGGATTTGTTGATCATGCGCGAAAGCGATTTATTAGCGATCATTTAATCCCGTTTAAAAGCACCTCAAGGGCTTTTAAATATTTTAAAAATCTCAATTAAAATTTTCAATTCATAATAATGGCAAAACAAATTTTCTTCGATATCGAAGCAAGAAATAAAATGAAGAAAGGCGTTGACATATTGGCCGACGCAGTTAAAGTAACTTTAGGACCAAAAGGCCGTAACGTTGTTATCGAGAAAAAATTTGGTGCACCGGCAATCACTAAAGATGGTGTGTCTGTAGCAAAAGAGATCGAATTGGAAGATGCGGTCGAAAATATGGGTGCACAAATGGTGCGCGAAGTGGCTTCCAAAACAGCAGATATCGCTGGTGATGGTACCACTACTGCAACGGTTTTAGCTCAGGCGATCATTGCAGAAGGTTTGAAAAATGTAGCTGCCGGCGCCAATCCAATGGATCTGAAACGCGGTATCGATAAAGCAGTAGCAATCGTTGTAGACAATTTGAAAAAACAATCTCAAAAAGTAGGCAACGATAATAAAAAAATTGAACAAGTAGGTACTATTTCTGCAAATAATGACACTAAAATCGGTGCCCTGATTGCAGAAGCAATGGCTAAAGTGGGTAACGAAGGTGTGATCACAGTAGAAGAATCCAAAAACACTGATACTACAGTAGAAGTTGTAGAAGGGATGCAATTTGATCGCGGTTACCTGAACCCATACTTTGTAACTAATACAGAGAAAATGCAGGTAGAAATGGCTAACCCATACATCTTGATTTTCGATAAGAAAATCTCTATGATGAAGGATATTCTTTCTATTTTGGAAAAAGTAGTACAAAGCGGCCGTCCGTTGTTGATCATTGCAGAAGATGTAGAAGGAGAAGCTCTATCGACTTTAGTGGTAAATAAATTAAGAGGTTCTTTGAAAATCGCTGCGGTAAAAGCACCGGGTTTCGGAGACAGAAGAAAAGAAATGTTGCAGGATATCGCAGTATTAACCGGTGGTACGGTAATCAGCGAAGAGCAAGGTTATAAACTGGAAAATGCAGACATGAGCTATTTAGGTTCTGCAGAAACCATCACAATCGATAAAGATAACACTACCATCGTAGGCGGTAAAGGTAAAAAAGCCGATATCACTGCACGTGTTAGCCAAATCAAATCTCAATTAGCAGTAACTACTTCTGATTATGATAAAGAAAAAATGCAAGAGCGTCTGGCTAAATTGGCCGGTGGTGTTGCCGTTCTTTATGTAGGAGCAGCTACTGAGGTTGAAATGAAAGAGAAAAAAGACCGCGTTGACGATGCATTACATGCAACACGCGCAGCCGTAGAAGAAGGTATTGTTCCAGGTGGTGGTACCGCATTCATCCGTGCGATTGAAGCTTTAGACAAAGTAAAAGGCGACAATAATGATGAAACAACAGGGGTACAAATCGTACGTTATGCTTTAGAAGCACCGGTGCGCACCATCGTTTCCAACGCTGGCCTTGAAGCCTCTGTTATCGTTCAGGAAATCAAGAAAGGTAAAGGAGATTATGGTTTCAATGCCCGTACAGAGCAATATGAAAAATTATTGACTGCGGGTGTAATCGATCCGACAAAAGTAGCACGCGTAGCTTTAGAAAATGCAGCCTCTATTGCAGGTATGTTATTAACTACAGAATGTGTGATCGCAGACAAACCAGAACCAAAATCAGCTGCTCCGGCAATGCCAGGCGGTGGAATGGATATGGGTTATTAAGATCTCATCCATATATAATAAATAAAGCCTCCCATTCAGGAGGCTTTATTTATTTCAGGCTTTTCAAATAACCAATCAAACTATTCATTTCTTTTTTTGAAAAATACGGAAAGGCAGTCATCGATGTTTTATTCCACTTATGATAAAGGGCTATAGCCGCCTTATCGCCATTGGCAATCATCCGGGATGGATTAGCAATCCAGGATCTGATCCAAGCCTCTGAATGCCTTTGCATCACCCCTTTCAGTTTAGGTCCGGTGGCATCGTTATAAGGATGATGACAGGAAGCACAATTCGCCTGAAAGATCTGTACGCCGGTTCTGTTTTCCTTTGCCCAAATCATCCGGTCGTATGCCCCTTGATTATTGACAGTCTTTTGCATCAGGGCATCATCCTGATATGTTTCGGTGTACAATAAAGTATCTCCTGTCTGGTCATAATAGCGTACACGCTTATGCCTGAGTGCATCCGTTTCATAAACCGTTTCCTCCGTAAGCGCACCCTGCTCACTATAGGTTTTCCAAACCCCCACCGGCCGGCCGCCACGGTAATATCCACTTATATACAGTTTCCCATTAGCGTATTTCGCACGATAGTCTCCTTCTTCCAGGCCGTCCTTGTACAACAAGGCATTAACCGTATCTCCGTTTTCATAAAAATGAAGCGAGGGGCCGTTTTTGATATAATTAAAACTATCGGTATATTGTTCATAACGAATCCGTTTACCATCATAAAAGCTTTCGCTGACCACACAATTACATGCCACATCATAATACTGTTTGTCCAAAAAAGTATGCCTTTTTTGATCCTGTATAAAAGATAAATTAAGAATGACTACAGTAGCCAAACCAAGGCCCCATAAAAAAGCATTTTTCATGATTATAAAGATATGGAAATCAAATGTACATCTTAAATAAACGCCTCACATTTCAAATTTATCGTACATTAGCAAATTGTTATTTACATAAAATATTGGTGACGGTATAATGAGCATAAAACTTAAATTAACAGTACTTAATTTCTTGCAATTTTTCGTGTGGGGCGCCTGGCTTATTACTATTGCCAATTACTGGTTCGGCACCAAGAACTGGGACGGAACACAATTCGGGCTTATTTTTTCCAGTATGGGTATTGCCTCTTTATTTATGCCTACCCTAATGGGTATTGTGGCTGATAAATGGATCAATGCAGAACGCTTATACGGCATCTTACATGTCTTGTATGCAGCCGTTTTATTTTACCTGCCACAGGTTGATAACCCAAGTACCTTTTTTTGGGTTATCCTGCTGGCCATGTGTTTTTATATGCCCACTTTGGCACTGTCCAATTCGATTGCCTACACCCTGCTCAAGTCCAATAAATATGATGTAGTTAAAGATTTTCCACCCATCAGGGTATTCGGAACACTGGGCTTTATTGTCGCGATGTGGATCACCAATCTCACCGGAAACAAAGCCTCCGCAAACCAGTTTTATATTGCGGGAACAGCCGCTGCGCTCTTAGGCTTATATGCCTTTTCGCTTCCTTCATGCCCACCATTAAAAAGCATTAAGGAAAATCAGAAATGGACCGAAACCTTTGGACTCAATGCCTTTAAATTATTTGCGAATTATAAGATGGCACTATTTTTCATCTTCTCGATGTTTCTGGGCGCCGCCTTACAATTGACCAATGCCTATGGTGATTTGTTTCTGGACGATTTTAAAAAAATGCCGGAGTATGCGGGTTCTATTGTAGTAGAATATTCTACGATCATTATGTCGATCTCCCAGTTTTCAGAAACCCTGTTTATACTTGCCATACCCTTCTTCCTGAAGCGTTTCGGGATCAAACAGGTTATGCTGATCAGTATGGTCGCCTGGGTATTACGTTTTGCTTTATTTGCCTATGGCAATCCACATGAAGGCTTGTGGATGATTATTATGTCTTGTATCGTTTATGGTATGGCCTTCGACTTCTTTAATGTGTCCGGTTCTCTTTTTGTAGAAACCTCTACCGAAAGGCATGTACGCTCTTCTGCACAAGGATTGTTTATGATGATGACAAATGGTTTTGGTGCCGTATTTGGGAGTTTACTAAGCGGTTATATCATTCAACATTACTTTACCGATGCCAATGGCAATAAAATGTGGCATGAAATATGGCTCACCTTTGCCGCCTATTCGGCAGTAGTCGCCCTGCTTTTCGCCATTTTCTTCCGGCATAAACACAATCCCCAAACAGTAGCAGCGATTAAACATTAAAAACGATGACGCAAACCATTATAGAACGGACCGTAGATTTCGTAAAACAAACTTTACAAGGCGCAGAAGCCGGCCATGACTGGTTTCATATAGAAAGGGTGTGGAAGCTCAGTACATACCTCGCCCGGGAGACAGACTGCAACGAAGTTGTGGTTGCACTAGGCGCACTGCTGCATGATATCGCAGATGCAAAATTCCATAATGGCAATGAAGACATCGGCCCGGATATGGCCCTGCAGTTTTTAAACAAGGAAAAGGTAGATCCCTCCCTTATCGATCAGGTCATCTACATCATCCGGAATATCTCTTTTAAAAACAGGAACGAGGTAAGCGCGCATCCCATCGAATTACAAATTGTACAGGACGCAGATCGGCTGGATGCGATCGGTGCAATTGGCATTGCGCGTACCTTTAACTTTGGCGGATACAAGAATAACCCGATGTATGATCCGGACGTTCCTGCCAACCTGAACCTGAGTAAAGAAGCCTATAAGCGATCTAATGGTACAACGATCAACCATTTTTATGAGAAGCTCCTTTTGCTTAAAGACATGATGCATACCGAAAGTGCCCGTAAAATAGCCGAAGAACGGCACCGGTTTATGCTTACATTTTTAGAAGAATTTTATAAGGAATGGAATGTCGCTTTATAAGCGGCATTTTTTATAAAAACAGGTTTTCCAAAGCTTTTGATTTGAGTAATACCTCTTCCCATTCCTGCTCCGGTACACTATCAATCGTAATGGCGCCACCGGTATGATAAGACAACATTTTTTCCTGCTCATGATAGAGCAAGCTGCGGATCACCACATTAAAATCAAAATCACCATCGGGGCTGAAATACCCGACTGCACCGGAATACAGCTCCCGCTTAGACTGCTCCAACGATTCGATGATCTGCATCACAATATGCTTCGGTGCTCCGGTCATACTACCCATCGGAAAGGCCGCCAACAAAGCTTCTAAGGGTTTCGTCTTATCTTTTAATATCCCCTTTACCGTAGAAACCATGGTATGCAAACTAGGGAAGGTATAAACCCCAAATAATTCAGGAACAGTTATCGATCCCGCCCGGCAGCTTTTAGCCAGGTCATTACGCATGAGATCAGTGATCATCACGTTTTCTGCCCGCTCCTTTTGGTCCTCCAGTAGTTTTATCTTCTGCGCTTCATCTTCCGCTTCATCACTGCCCCTGCGTATCGTCCCTTTCATGGGTTGCGCGATAATGACCTCCGACTCTTTATACAAAAAACGTTCGGGGCTACTACTCATAAGCCAGTGTTGTGCTTGCCGGTACAAGCAGGCAAAGGGAGCCGGATTGTGCCGGTTTAAGGCATCAAATACTGACACCGGATCAATTGCCACTGCTGTGGCATAAGCGCCCACGCAGAGGTTTAATTCATAACAATTTCCCTCTCGGAGTTGGACTTTTACTTGTTCTACCAGACTTAGGTATTGTGCAGGACTGCAGTTGCGGGTAAATTTAATTTCAGGAAATGATTCAGAACCTATAATAGCCGCTTCCAACATCATCTGCTGCCAGATAAGCTCAGGCATAGTACCCTCACTTTCTATTACCAAACGGCTGGTACCATAAGGAATATAGGCAACTACTTTAGGGCGAAAAAACTGTACCGGTTCATTCTTAAAATAAGCAGGATGAGCACTCTGTAAGGAAGGGTAAAGCGTATTTTTAAGATCGTAATTAAAATGGCCGAAAAGCCAGCCCTGCCCCACTTGTTCGCTTAAAACAGAAAGTGTTGTGATCTTTAAATCCTCATAGGCATCAGCCGCAATTAAAAGTTCATAACGATTATAAAGATTGGTATAATTATTATTATCCAAATATGAAAAAATGCTGAATTGTTTAATCCAATTCAGCATTTTTATTTTAATATCTTTTATAGGAAAAGAGGAAATATCAATTGTTTGACAATATTTCAAAGCCACCGTAATTTAAAATCTAAAAATCATCATCTTCGAAATCGTCAAAATCATCATTTAAAAATCCCAAATCTTCGAAATCATCAAAACCATCATCTTCTTCCTTTGTCGATTTTTTCTTACCACCACCGGAAGGCGTTTTTTTAGACTTCGGCATTTCAAATTCTTCAAAATCCGGATCTACAAACTCCTCTTCTTCTTTATAGAAATCATCGTCCTGATCATCATCCAAATCGGCATCATCATCGTCGTCGTCGATATCCTTCTTTTTAGAAGCTACTTTCTTTTTGGGGCTTTCGTCCAAATCGTCGTCTTCATCTTCATCCTCCTCCGCTTTTGTTGCTTTAGCAGTAGATTTCTTTACAGCCGCTTTTTTAGGTGCCGCCGCTTTCTTGGTAGTGCTCTTTTTACCAGAATTAGAATTACTAGTGGTCATTTTTTATAAATATTTTTGATTAAATCTGTGGTACAAATTTCTTTATTAGTTGTGATATTTCAAAGGCAAATTTTGTTTGTTTTCATAAAATTTCCAAATTAGAAACATAATTTTTTTTATCCCATTTAACCTTTTACTCAAGTCATGGTCTTAGGTATAATTGAATAACGTATGAAAAGCTGAAAAAAATGTTAGTGTTTTGATAAAAAACAACGGATGAAATACATTTTTTGTTTTATCAAAATAAATAAAATATCTTTGTTATCAATCCTAATTACAATAAAAAATACTCGACATATATGAAACTACTTTACAAAATATTTTTGCTAGCCATGTTGCCTTTGGGCTTTATGGTGCAAGACGTTAAAGCACAGAATGTAGAGCAACAACGCACCTTAAGCACCAGCGACAAAAAGATGATCGCCTATCCAATCCCTGCGAATAGCGCAGTGTATTTCAAGATATCGGTTGCTTTAAGAAACGAAGCAAAAACAGTAGAATTGGTAAACGTTATCGGAAAAACCGTTGCGATTCAGAATATTAATGCAGATGGTAATGACATCGTTTTCGGTGGCTTAAACCAACTTCCGGAAGGTATTTATATTGGTGTGATGAAAAACACAGAGGGTAAAATCATACAAACCACGAAGCTGATGATTCAACATTAATCTACTCAAAAAATATTTATTAACGGAAGCTTCAACGAGCTTCCGTTTTTTTGTAATTTAGTATACAAGAGGATAACAAAAGAGCAACCGGCTTTATGCCCTATATCCATTTTGAAAAATCAATCGTATGGCGAGCACTATATTGTATAAAAAAATCGACGAAGAACAAGAGAAGAAATTTATCTTAAGAGAATACAGAGCCTTATTAAAAGCACTTAAAGAACGCATCAAAAAAGGGGATCGTAAATTATTACGCAGAGCCTTCGAACTAGCTGCCGATGCGCATAAAGAAATGCGCAGAAAGTCTGGCGAGCCTTATATCCTGCACCCGCTTGCTGTAGCCCGTATCACCGTCGAAGAGATAGGCCTGGGTGTTACTTCCGCTATTTGTGCCCTATTGCATGATGTGGTAGAAGATACCGAAATAACACTAGACGACATCAGCCAGGAATTCGGTAGTGTATATGCGCGCATCATTGACGGCCTTACAAAGATTAGCAATGTCGTTGATTTCAAAAACGGCGTGTCAATGCAGGCCGAGAATTTCAGAAAGATATTGCTGACCCTTGCAGAAGACCCGAGGGTTATCCTGATCAAGCTTGCCGACCGCTTACACAATATGCGTACGCTGACCAGTATGGCCAGGGACAAGCAAATGAAGATTGCTTCAGAAACGTCTTTTATCTATGCACCGCTGGCGCACAGATTAGGTTTATATGAAATCAAATCCGAACTGGAAGACCTTAGTTTAAAATATACCCAGCCGGATGTATACATAGACATTGCTCGTAAACTAAATGAGACCAAAAATGACCGTGCAAAATACATCAGGGAATTTATCAAACCCGTTAAACAAGAATTAGAAGACCATAATTTCAATTTTGAGATCTATGGCAGACCCAAGGCCGTCCATTCTATCTGGAACAAAATGAAGAATAAGAATGTGGTCTTTGAGGAGGTATTTGACTTATTTGCCATACGCATTATTTTAGACTCCCCGAGAGAACAGGAAAAGGAAGATTGCTGGCGGGTGTATTCTATCATTACCAATTTTTACAGGCCCAGTACAGAAAGACTTAGAGACTGGATTTCCGTGCCTAAAGGAAATGGTTATGAAGCCCTGCACACAACAGTAATGGGTCCGGGAGGAAAGTGGGTAGAGGTACAGATCCGTACCAAACGGATGAACGAAATTGCAGAAAAAGGACTTGCCGCACACTGGAAATACAAAGAAGGGACCCAAAGTGAAAGTAAGCTGGACGCCTTTTTGAAACATGTGGGTGAAATCCTGAACAACTCTGAAGCGGACTCCCTGGATTTCTTGCAGGATTTCAAACTTGATCTGTTTACGGAAGAAATATATGTATACACGCCTAAAGGCGATATGAGGGTATTACCTAAAGGTGCAACCGCCTTAGATCTGGCCTTCGATATTCACTCCGCCTTAGGCGCACGCTGTATCGGTGCGAAAGTAAACTTCAAATTAGTACCCATCAGTTATGTACTCAAAAGCGGGGATCAGGTAGAGATTATTACCTCCTCTAAACAAAAACCCTCTGAGGACTGGCTTAAATTTGCCATTACGGGTAAGTCCAAGTCCAGAATCAAATATTATTTACGGGAAGAGAAAAGAACCATTTCTGAAGATGGCCGTGCCATCGTAGAGCGTAAGTTGAGCTCGTTCCATTTAGAGCCGAACACGCATAACATTAATGAGATTTGCGCTTACTTCAAATTCCCTTCTCCGCTGGATATGTATTATGCTGTTGCCGTGGGTAGCGTAGACCTCAAGGTCTTGAAAACATTTACCATCAACGGGGACAAATTTTACCAACCGGCCAAAGAGCCTACCCATCATCAGGAGACGAAAGAAAGTGACAGCAATAAAGCCAATACCCAGAAAGGCGGTGCCGAACTGATCATTTTTGGGGAAAGCTCTGATAAGATCTTATACAAACTGGCTACTTGTTGCCAGCCGATTCCGGGCGATGATGTATTCGGTTTTGTGTCTTCCGGAGAAGGCCTTAAAGTGCATCGATATGACTGTCCTAATGCCCAAAGTCTCTTGGCTAACTATGCCCACCGTGTGGTGAAAATCAAATGGGCCAAGAACAAAGAGATTTCCTTCCTTACCGGTATCCGTATTATCGGTCTAGATGATGTGGGGATCGTACAGGGCATCACTAATGTGATTACGACTGAGATGAAGCTTAATATGCGCTCAATCAGTATTGACTCACAGGATGGTGTATTTGATGGTACCATTAAAGTATTTGTAAAAGACAAAGAGGAACTGGATGCACTCTGTGTCGCTATCGAAAAAATAGACGGCGTTCAAAAAGTATTAAGGCTCGAAGCAGAATCTACAGAATCATAAGACCGGAACAATGACCAAAACATATACACAAGTAGTGGCTTCTGCCCTGCCCTTTCCACCGGTCAGTTGGTGGCAAAAAGTATTAAAAGCGAAAACATTGATCCTGGATACGCAGGAGCATTACCAGAAGATGTCCTACAGGAACCGGTATTACCTGGCCGATAAAAAAGGCAAATCAATATTAAGCATTCCGCTGACCAATGGACGCAACCAAAGGATACCAATGAATGCCGTAGGTATTTCTTATGCAGAACATTGGCAAAAGACCCATTGGAGAACGCTGCAAACCCTTTTAGGTAATGCTCCGTTCTTTGAATATATCGATTATCAGCTATTCCCTTTTTTCGAAAAGGAAGTACCCTTGCTGTCGGACTGGAATCTGGCGACCATCATTTGGGCAAATCATTTCCTGGGCAATCCGGTAGCAATCAGCACCAGCGAGGCATATATACCGGAATATGATCAGGATACCTTAGACCTCAGAACAAGTACGCATCCAAAAGATGAAGCTTATATCGGTGCACCTTATTATCAGGTATTTTCAGAAGAGAGTGGTTTCCTGTCAGATTGTTCTATTCTGGATCTTATTTGCTGTGAAGGTAAAAATGCAATAAATTTTTTGAGATAAATGATACTATAATGCAAAAGCGAGACCGGATGGCCTCGCTTTTTATATTTTATGCATAAAATAATCAGGAATGTAAGACTTTCAGTTTTACCGTCTCAATCTTAGTCTGTGTGGCTAATAAGATTTCAAACTCACATTTATTGATGATAATTTTACTGTTCTGCTTCGGAATGGTCGCATAGTTCTTGATGATGTAACCGGAAAGCGTTTCGGTATCTTTATCTTCCAAATCAATATCATATTTCTGTTTGAGATAGTCCAGTTTTAACCTGCCCGAGAAAATATATTCATTTTCGGCAATCTGGCTCTCAGTATATTCTTCTATATCATACTCATCTTTTATATCTCCAAAGATCTCTTCCAAAACATCTTCCATCGTTACAAAACCGGCCGTACCTCCAAACTCATCGATTACCCAGGCAATACTTTTTCGTTCTTTGGTAAACAGATGGATCAGATCGATGGCATTCATGGTCTGCGGTACCGTTGGAATCGTATGCAGAATCTCTTTAATACTCCCCGGATTGCGGCCGAGTTCCAGATGATGCACATAGCCAATTACCGTATCAATATCTTTTTCGTAAATAATAATTTTAGACAGTTTAGAACGCACAAAGGCGTCTCTTACTTCCTGAGGAGCACTACTCACATCCATAGCGAGAATCTCATTGCGGGGAATCATGCATTTCCGCACTTTTATCTGGGTCAGCTGCAATACCTTTTCAAATAACTCTTTGTTTAAAGAGTCATCATCGTTATGTCCATGGATTGAGTTGCGAAGAAACAAATTAGGGTCTACCCGCTCAAATATAGATTGTTTACGGCTTGTTTTAACATTGAACAGATACTTCAGGATCACCTCCGAAATACGGATAAAAAAGTTGGCGATCGGATTGGTAAATTTAATCACGAAGTTCAGGAATCCCGCCCAACTACCGAGTTTTCCTTCCGGATTGCTTTCAAAGCCTCTTTTGGCAATAAAACTGATCGTAAGCAGGATAAATACAGAAGCTAATACCCAATCGACAATGATCTGTGTATATTCAAAATCACGCAATACCTCGGGAAACATCTTTATGAGATGGCCCGACAAAAAATGTAAGGATAAGCAAAAGCCGATGAGGGATAAATAAAATGCTGTAATGGTTCCACCCCAGAATTTCTCGGGGTACTCAAAAAAATGTCCCAATAAAATACCGGAACGGGTCTGTTGTTTTCGCTTTAATTCTATGGTGAGCCGGTTAGCCGCAAAAAAGGCATACTCCAGACCTACGAATACCACAATAAAAAACAGGAAAAACAGTAATGAGACACTACATAGGATAATCAGGATATTAGCTACAGTCATAATCAATTGATCGATAGAGGTCAAATAATAGTAACCGCGTAAAGATAAAATATAATTCTGGTATAATGATTACTAAAAATAGGAGCAATATAATATAAGATATAAGGGTTATTAGTGATTAAAATCGTACCTTCGCTCTCCATTTTTCAAAAATTCCAATGATAAGTCGTAGAAATATTAGAATAAAGGCCATGCAAGCGCTGTATGCTTTAGATACCCTTGGTGCACTTGAGTTTAAAGACAATGATGCACAGCGCAAGAAAGGCTTACAGGTGCTCACGCAGAAGTTTATGAACGCAGCGGAGTTGTTTAATATTTCTGTATTATACCTTGCCCGTATAGCACAGTTTGCCGAAACGGATGCAAGATTGCGTTCTTCCAAATACCTGCCATCGGCCGCCGATATGAATGTGAACACGAAAATTTCGGGTAATATTTACTTATGGCATCTTTTGGAAAACGACACCTTCAATGTCCGCGTCAGCGAAGACAAGTTGGATGATAAGATCGAAACAGACCGGGTGAAGAAGATGTACCAGCATCTGTGTACCGAAGATACTTATCTGAGCTATATCGAGAAAGAAGAACGTACCGCAGCGGAAGACAAAGCCATGCTCTACTTCATCTGGAAGAACGAAATGATCAAAAATGAAGACTTCCTGGAGTATATGACCGACACTTTTGACGGTTGGGAAGATGATAAAGATATGGTGATGATGTTGATGGAAAACTTCTTTAAAAATCCAAAAACAATCAATTTTCTGCAATTTATCTCTCTGGAGAAAAATGAATATGCCCGTAGCCTGCTCACTTCTGTACTGGAAAAAGAAACCGTATTGATGGAATATATTGAGCCTAAGCTGAAAAACTGGGATGCGGACCGTGTGGCTTCTATTGATTTGATTTTATTAAAAATGGGGATTAGCGAATTCCTGTTTTTCCCAACGATACCGACAAAGGTTACCATCAATGAATATATTGAGATTGCCAAAAATTACAGTACGCCACAAAGCGGACAATTTATCAATGGTGTTTTAGACAACTTACTTAAAGAATTGACGCAGGAAAATAAAATCAGAAAGATCGAACGTTCGAAAAACTAATTGCTCATTTTCTATCATTTTTGCTACTTTTATGCTTATGAAAATATCATCTATAGGTACCTTATTGTTGATTTCCGGTTTGCTGACGATTAGTTTTAGTGCATGTACCGGCGTCAGTAATGATTCCGACAGAGGACCGATTACACTCGGAGACACGGCAACCATCGTGACCGAAACCGATAGCCAATATTTGGGAGATGTAGTGCTGGATCTTCAGGAAAAAGATGTGATTCCGGCCAATGTTCCTACAGCGCCTAAAGATACCTTTCGTAATGTAGAAGCGGCCAAACAACTGGCGGCACAGCAAAAGCAAGATTCGATCAATGCGGCAAAGCAGGCACAGACCAAAGAACAGCCTAAGGAAGAAGTGAAGAAACTAAGCCCGGCACAAGAAAGAGCTCAAAGAAAGAAGGATCAGTTAGAAGAAAAAAAGAAAAAAGAAGAGGAAGCGAAAAAGAAACAACATAGAGGTAAATCAGGAAAGAAAGAAGTCACAAAAAAGAATACTAAAGATCGAAGAAGATAAATAAAAAGGGCGGCTACANNTGTAGCCGCCCTTTTTATTTATTGTTTTATAAATTTCTGGTAATAGCTGTACCGGTCACCGCTCAGCTGCAAGAAATAGATACCTGCCGATAAGGACGACACATCCAGGTCTGTACCTTTTTGAGTTGAGGTCAACCATACTTTACCATAAATATCGAATATACGATAAGCCACTTCCTTATTCTCCGTATCCTTTATATACAGGCGATCTGCAACCGGGTTGGGATAAATAAAAATATTGTTTTTACGGGCAATATCCTCTGTACTTAAAGTTGCTGCAAGGTATTCCATCGCCGCTTTCATATTCGGCAATGGGCCGATATTTTCGGTTGCCGGACTTCCCTGAGGGATACCGGTATTTCTTAAAATCGTTTTAATCTGTTGCCCGGTCATACTATTGCCCCCGGTCAGATGGCGGTAATAAGCTTGCAAATTAACCACACAGGAAGCTACTATGGGTGTAGCAGAACTGGTACCGGAGAAATTGGTATAGGTCTGATTAAAGTCACCCCCTATCTGATGAGCATCTCCATAACCCGTACTGAATACATCTGTTCCCCAGGCTTGCAAATCTACCCTGCTTCCATAATTACTAAAATTAAGCCTCGTATGCGCTGTTGTATTGGTACCCGCACCAACCATAATGGCACCGCTATTGCCCCTGGCCATATACGTTGCATAGGCAGGAGCATCAAGATTTTGACTCCCGTTTGCAGCAGCGGCTACAATGATAATCCCTGCATCTGTAGCGGCCTTAGTCAGGCTCCATATCACATTATCATATTCAGCCGGTGCATAACCAGATACGCCGCCTGTCTGCATCTCATAAATAACGACATCTCCGATACTGGTGTTATTAATAGCTGAAGAAACCGCTAAAGCACGATCATAACCCGTTTCCACCGTATACTCCGGGTATAATACGGCTTCTGTAACATTGGGCACCATCCCGGATATCCCATAATCACCTTTATTTGCCGCCAAAATACCCAGTACCGCAGTACCATGTTCTGTATAAGCGGTCGTCAAGGAAGGCTCTATGGTTTTGCCTGGTTGGATAGTTATATTCTGGTCCTCCAGGTCCTCATGGTTTATATTCACCCCATATTCCACATCCCTCACTTTTACATTTTGCCCGAAGAAGCCCTTATCCCATGCATAACGCATATTCACACCCGGATTTACACCAATATAGCTTTGCTGCGCTTCAAAATTGGGCGTTACCGGTGCAATATCTGCAGGGGGTGCTATTGGCGTAAGTGGATGTGTCGACACGTAAGCAACAATATCCATTTGCTGCAATTCTTTTATCAAAGCCTCAAAATGCGTCTTATCTATCGAGGCAGTTTGTACCAAAAAGATCTTTTTCAGCTGTGCTACGGCATCATCATTACCCACGAGTTTAATCGCATTTGCCGATAATTCAGCTAATTTTTGATCCGTAAAATCAAAAGGATTGGCAAGAGAGAGGCCATACGCTTCTTTCAAGCGCTTATATACCGGGCTTTGCGCCATGATCTCCTTTTCATTGATAAGACGATTGTCGAGTGGCACAGCAGGCTTAAATGCCACATACAATTTATCATTCTGTGCCAAAGCAGTGGCACCGGATAGCGCAATAGATAAGATAATAAATAGAATACTTTTTTTCATTTCAAAAGATTGATTAATCCTAAAGATAATATTTTTTTTAGTATATATCACGGCCCTTTTCGGGTTCCGTTTCCAGGTGTAGGCCATTTTTTCGGCATTCCTGTTTTCATATCTAAAGGCATTTGTATTTTTTCCCGGCTCATCAGCTCCGGTTCTTCACAGGCCATGTAAACAAACATCGCAATCAGCATCGCGTTATTGCGGATATCTTCAAACACGATTTTGTCATAGGTATCCCTTTGCGTATGCCAAGTATAGTCGCGGTAATGCCAGTTTTTAGCCGACAAATAAAATGCAGGTATTCCGGCGGTTACAAAAGAAACATTATCCGATCCGCCATTATCCGGTGCGCCCGGATAGCGCATACTCAAATCACTCTTGATTGACTCCGGGATATAATTAAGCCACTTATCGAAATAGGCATAAGCATTTACAAATCCTTGTGTATTGATCTCGGCAATTCTTGCTGTACCATTGTCCTGGTTCAACACCAGACTGATATGATCTGCAATATCCTTATGGTCATGCACAAAGGAACGAGAACCGTTAAGGCCCTGCTCCTCCCCTCCCCAATGCCCGACCAGGATCGTCCGTTTCGGATTCGGATATACTTTTTTAAGAATACGCATGGCCTCCATCATCGTTAGCACCCCGGTACCATTGTCCGTTGCACCGGTACCTGCATCCCAGGAATCCAGGTGTGCCGATAACATCACATATTCCTCCGGATGTACGGTTCCTTTTATTTTTGCCATGGTGTTATAGGTAGGTACATAGGGCCCAAAAGTAGATTCCGCATATATTTGCAGCTTTGGTACCACACCATGTTCTAAATAGCGGTATAACAAATTATAGTCTTCCAGACCCAATTCTACCGAAGGTATTTTTTGTGTTTTCGCTGCAAACACACGGGTTACGCCCCAGCCACCAGACCAGGTATTGGCAATGATACCGGCAGCACCGGCGGCCTCTAATTGGGCAGGTAAGGTTCTGGCAGTAAAACCTGTTTTTGCAATGCGGTTCTGCCATTGAGTAGTTACCAGTTGTTTTGCCTTTTTAAAGCTGTCTAATCGCGCGGCACTGACATTAGCCTGCCAGCTATCCTCCGGCCTACCTGAGATTTGCGGTTGGGAAATCATAATCAATTTCCCCTTTACTGTCGGTAACCATTTGGCGTATGATATAGAATCGGCCAGATCCGGCAAGACCATCACTTCGGCTACCAAAGGCTTTTTACCCGTTGCCGGGCTCCAGGCCATTTGTGTACCCTCCAGGTTGATCCTGCGCGGGTACAGCATATCGATATGGCTAATCCCTCTTTTCCAGGATTTCCACTCTCCCCAAGGTTCATTATAAGCCTCTATCCCGAAACTTTCATATTCATTTTTGACAAAATCATGCGCCTGCTGCATCTCGGGCGTGCCGATAAGCCTTGGGCCAATCACATCTAAAAACCGGTAAGCCCTTGTTTCTAATGATTTATCGGCACTCCCTTCTTTATAGATTGCCTCTATGATAGACTGGGGACCGTTTTGGGCCGGGGAAGAAAGCGGGAACAGGGTACACAAAAGATACCCGATACCGTATATTTTTTTCATATAAAGTACATTTGACAAGCTATAAAAATAAGCTATTTTAGATAATCTATCCTGCTGTTGTTAAGAAGAGTTCGGAAATAAAATGGATCTGCAGGCTGATGCCCGATAAAATCAGCACGTTTTGGTAGCGCCGCCGTAGAAGAAAGTATGCGGCCACGATTGACAAGAGCATGAGCATTGTTCCTTTGATCAAGAAAGGGAGGACAACATCCCAGACAACCGCTTGTGGCAAAATAGGGCTGTTCAGCACATAATATATTTGGAAACAAGCTATAAAAGAAACGATAGTCAAAAAAATAAGAACCCATAACAGTATAGCTGCTATGGGTTTTAAAGACGTATCGTGCCTCTTCATTGAGACAATTCCTCCAAACGCTGTTTTTCTTTTTTAGACAGGCTTTGCAAACCTTTGTCATTAATTTTTTCGAGCAAGTCATCTAACTCCAGTTCCTTATCTTTTCTATGGATATTGTACCGGTCATCCATGCTTAATGCGGCCTGTTCTTTAGGAGAAAGGCCCTTTTTAGGAAAGAATTTATTTTTAAAAGCAAACAGTGCTACAAGCAATATGGCAATAGCGATAAGGATGTAAGAAAACATTGATAAAGGGCTTTCAAATATACACAAGTATTATACACAAAAAATCATATTGAAAAAACTACTCGTTTTCAATATGACCTTACTCAAAAGTACAAAAAAAATTTAGTGCAGAAACAATATCTGCACTAAAAAATAAGTTTATTTAAACTCTTAAAGATTCAATTATTTTTTAGCTAAATAATCGTTTACTTTATCTTTATGGATAATCGCTTCTTTAAAAGTATAAGCGCCAGACTTAGGACTGCGTACAGTTTTAATTACTTTAGTGTAATTTTTCGCATCCAAGTTAGCATTAGGATCTTTCTTAATCGCGGTTTTCGCTGCTTTTGCCATTTTTAATACGTTTTTAAGAATGATAGTAACCTATCAAACAAAATTAATTATTTAATTTCTTTGTGTACAGTTACTTTTTGAAGAATAGAGTTGTATTTTTTCAACTCAATACGCTCAGGCGTATTTTTCTTATTCTTAACTGTGATATAACGACTTGTTCCTGCCATTCCAGAATTCTTATGCTCTGTGCACTCTAAAATAACCTGAACACGATTGCCTTTCTTAGCCATCTCAGTAAATATTTTTAAATTTTAAACTAAATTAAATTGCTACACCCTTAGCACGCAAATCTTTCACAACTGCTAAAAGTCCTTTTTTGTTAATTGTACGGATTGCATCAGATGATACTTTCAGCGTCACCCAACGATCTTCTTCTACTAAAAAGAAACGTTTTACTTGCAGATTAGGCAAAAAACGACGTTTTGATTTCTTGTTAGAGAAAGAGACTTTGTGACCTGTAATAGGCTTTTTTCCGGTTACCTGACATACACGTGCCATATCTTACGAATGTTTATTTTTTTGGACTGCAAAGGTGCGACTTTTATTTTACCCAGCCAAATTTTTTTAATAAAATATTTATTTTTTTATTGGTTAGGCAATTTCAGGGTACAAAAGCTGGTCCAGGTCTGCAATACCAAGATTCGTATCTGAAATAAAGCCTTCTCCATAAGTCACGCCTATGCGTTTTCCGAGTAGAGAAGCACGATCCTTTATTTTATCCAGAAATTTTTCACTGGAAATATATGTAACCGGTGCCCCATCATTACTTTCGCTAAAGAATTGTGTTCCATAACATTTAACCGATTCCATCTTCACCTCCATACTCTCGCTGACATCTACAATAAAACTAGGCTCCAGAAAGCGATCCTGAATATAATGAAATACCCTTTTCGGGCGCCAGGGCTCTTGCGGCTTCCCTTCCCACTCGGTTTCGATCTTGATCAGGCCACTTAAAAATGCGGCATCTCTGATCAATGCCGCTGCCCTGCCATGATCGGGATGACGATCGGAAGGCGCGTTGGCAAGCACCACATCGGGTTGATGTAAA
This sequence comes from Taibaiella sp. KBW10, assembly GCF_003852495.1. GTDB lineage: Bacteria > Bacteroidota > Bacteroidia > Chitinophagales > Chitinophagaceae > Edaphocola. The sequence continues at coordinate 161,128 of NZ_QAJI01000003.1, forward strand.
CGAAGTATCTGTACTATTTTGAGGATATTTGCTCTGTTCAGTTCAAAAAAACCATCTTCCATTTTCAGGTTATGGCGATAAGAAAGTTGCAGCACAGCACTAGCTGCAGCCGCTTCTGTATATCTTGTAGCGATCGTTCCCCTGGAGCCTAATTCACCCTCTGTAAGGTCGACGATGGCCACTTTTTGCCCTTTTCTGACATGATTATACAGCGTGCCTGCACAGCCTAATTCTACATCATCCGGATGTGCTCCGATAGCCATTACATTAACTTTCATGACGCAAAAATAGCTTAAATCGGTATGTCAAACACCTACCGGTTTAAGCTATAACAAAGAATTAAAAATTATATTTATTCCTATTTTATTTTCCGAATTTGCACCTCAGGTACCCGGTTAAAATAATATTTTGACTCGATATCCTGTACAATTGCTTCAATGTCCTTATCCTTATTATAGGGATCATATTGTGCTTTAAGATCATTATCAAAAAAGTAAGACACCGTTTGGGAAATACGGGCATTCAGCCCTCCTTTCAGTTCTTTAATGATGGAATAACAATCCCGGCCGGTTTGCCGGTTAATGAGTTTTACAAGAATCGAGCCCTGAGTGGTCGATAAATTTTTCAGTTTATCTTTAAATTGCGCATTCAACTGGTTTTCTACCGATTTCAGGTATTGTTTTTTATCCCTTCTGCCATCTGCCTTTAAGGCTTCGATATCGACGTCCTTCAAGACTTTCGCCGCAGCTACGGCATAGGGCCACACCGTCATAACATTATACCTTAATCTTGCCATGCGGTCACTTTTATTTTTGTCCAGATAAGTCGACAATACGGCTACTTCCTGCAAATAAAAATAGGGTAAGGTATCCTGCCCCAGCACGGCACCATAGGTGACAATGGTATCATTCACCCCTTTTTTATCCTGGGCCATTATTTTTTGACCAAAAAGCATGGCAAAAAAAAGCAAGCCCGCATATCCTGTATATTTCTTATTCATATTCTTAAAGCTCGTTTGATGGAGGTGTGATTATAATAATGTAAAATTATAGAATAATTTATTTGCAAAAAGTTTAAAATATTACAGAAGCATCATGGATACGATTTGCTTAACTAGTCAGAAATATATATTTTGCATGCCTAATATTATCCTTAAGCATGATTATCAATTTAAGTCATCAGCATTCTCTCTTGTCACAATGGATGCACGAAATAAGAGCTGTTGATATTCAGCAGGATCGGATGCGTTTCAGAAGGAATACGGAACGCGTAGGCGAAATCATTGCCTATGAAATCAGTAAAACACTGGAATATACACATACAGAGACCACCACCCCTTTGGGCAACAAACAAGTGGAGACGATTGTGGAACAGCCTATTCTGGCCACCATCTTAAGGGCGGGCATTCCGCTGCATCAGGGATTGCTGAACTATTTTGATCAATCGGACTGTGCTTTTATAGCCGCTTACCGAAAACATAATAAAGCAGATGGTACTTTTGAGATCGAGCAACATTATGTAACCTGCCCCGATTTGGATGGGAAGACGCTGATTATAGCAGATCCTATGCTGGCGACAGGCGCTTCTCTGATCCTGGCCATTGAAGGTTTACTGGAATTCGGCAAACCCAAAAGCATTCATATCGCGACGGTAATTTCCTGCTCGGAAGGTATTGACAATGTACTGCGCAAGTTCCCGGAAGCGCATATCTGGGCCGGTGACATTGATGATGAATTAACCGCCAAGGGATACATTGTACCGGGGCTGGGTGATGCAGGTGACCTGTCTTTCGGAAGCAAACTCCAATTTTAAAAAATGTAATAAATATTTTTCATTACTATACTAGGAAATTTAAAGAAAAAGTTATAGTATTGTGAATGAATTCTTGTAATTTTAATTACAGCAGGTACAAGTGTTCAACTATCACCCAAAAAAATTACTCTTTAGATGAAGAAATTTTTATTTAGTATATCTACGGCTCTATTATGCATGAATGTGGGGACCTCATTTGCCCAAGACTCCCATTTCACTCAATATTTTGCATCTCCCTTAACATTGAATCCGGCACATACAGGCCTTACAAATGGTGATTACCGTTTTAGTGCAATTGCCCGGACCCAATGGTATACGGTAACAAATAACCCTTATACAGGTGGTGCTTTATCTTATGATATGCCTATTTTAAAAGGAAAATTACCGGAAGGTGATGCAGCCGGTTTCGGTTTGCAGGTATTATATGATAAAGCCGGTTCAGGTGCTTTACAAAACATTACCAGCTCCCTTTCTTTAGCGTATCACAAGGCTTTAGGCACTGAAAAAAACCATAGAATCTCTTTGGGTGTTCAGGGGTCTTTAGTGAGTAAGTCAATTCGCTTTGACAACCTGATTTTTGGTAATGAAATTGATTTCGGCAGACCAGAGGTATATTTAAAAGGTACTTCAGGTGAAGGTTTGGCGAATGCTGATCTGACTTATCCCGATTTCAACGTGGGCGTATTATACTCTGGTCAGGTAACCGAGAATACGATGCTTTATGGTGGCGTTTCTTATTATCACTTAACAAGACCTTCTGAGAAATTTACCAATATGTCGAACACCGTATCGACTAAAATCAACTCCCGTTATACCGCTTATGTAGGTGGTGCAATGAACTTAAACTCTCATACCGTTGCTTATTTGAGTACTATGTATCAACAACAAGGTAAAGCATGGGAATACCTGATTGGCGGTGCGGTTGGTTTTATCTTGAATCCTTATAATGATGAAGATACCAAAAACACAACATTCTATTTAGGTGCCTGGTATCGTTACAATGATGCGATCGCTCCTTATGTAGGTATCGAATGGTCTAAATGGCAAATCGGATTTACTTATGATGTAAACGTTTCTAAATTCCAACAAGCAACCGGTGGTCAGGGTGCGGTAGAGGTATCTGCCACATACAATGGCATCATTGACAAGATTGTTAAAAAGAGATACAACTTTGCTTGTCCTAAGTTCTAATACTTATTATAAACTATTGATAAAAAACCATACAATTTGTATGGTTTTTTTACTTTTGTGAAAATTAAAAATTTATGCCATCTGACGCGAATATACAACCGGCTAAAAGATTGTTTTTACCGGAACAATTTGAGGTTACTACCTGGGAAGCTATAGCACCTTATTTTACGACACTTATTGATACTTCTATTGAAAGTAAAGAACAACTGGAATCCTGGTTGCAGCAATGGAGCGAATTAGAGGCAGTAATTAGTGAAGATGCCTGCTGGAGACAGATCAGGATGACTTGCGACACAACGGATCCTGCTCTGGAAGAAGCCTTCAATTATTTTTGTCTGGAAATAGAACCGAAACTAAAGTCTTATACCAATACCCTGCAACAAAAACTGGTAGCCTCTCCTTTTACCAAATTGCTGGATCAGGAAGTTTATTTTCCTTTTTTAAGACAGGTTGAGAATGCACTGAGCTTATACCGTGAGGAGAATGTGGCATTGGAAGCACAATTAAGCGTACTGCAACAGCAATATGGAGTGATCTCTTCCAAGATGACGGTAGTGGTCAAAGAACAAACGTATACTTTGCAGCAAGCAGCCAAATTTTTACAGGAACCGGACAGGGAGCTGAGAAAAAATGTTTTTACCGCAGTAAATGAACGAAGACTCGAGGACCGGAAGGTACTGGATGAATTGTTTGATCAGTTGCTGGCACTGCGTCATCAGGTGGCCTTGAACGCGGGGTTTGATAATTACAGGGATTATAAGTTTAAGGCTTTGGGCCGTTTTGATTACACTCCGGAGGATTGTTATCAATTCCACGAAGCGATTAAGAAGCATATTCTTCCTTTACAAGAACGTTTATTAGAGCATCGCAGAAAGCATTTAGGCTTGTCTGAATTGAAACCTTATGATGTGGATGCCGTTGCCGAAGGGGAACAACCGCTGAAGCCTTTCCATAATGGACAGGAAATGCTTGAGAAAAGCATACAGGTATTCAACCAATTGGGTCCTTACTTTGGGGAATGTTTACTGGTAATGCAGCAAAAGAAACGCCTGGATCTTGATAGCAGAATTGGTAAGGCTCCGGGTGGCTACAACTGTCCTTTAGCAGAAACGGGTGTTCCTTTCATTTTCATGAATGCGGTAGGCACCATCAATGATGTGATCACTATGATGCATGAAGGTGGCCATGCGATCCATTCTTTCCAGTCGCATCATCTACCCTTAAGTTCTTTTAAGGAATATCCGATGGAGATTGCCGAATTGGCGAGTATGAGTATGGAATTGTTTTCTATGGATTACTGGGAGACTTTTTTACCAGATGCGGACGATTTACTAAAAGCGAAGCAAGAGGAACTGGAGCGTGTGATTGATGTATTGCCCTGGATCGCGACGATCGATAAATTCCAACATTGGTTATATACGCATCCGGGACATTCGGTAGCAGCACGTACCGACGCATGGAAGGCAATTTTCAATGAGTTTGCTCCGGCCAATATTGACCGCTCTGGTTTAGAACCCTATTTTGAAGCCAATTGGCAAAAACAGTTACACTTATTTGAGGTTCCTTTTTATTATATTGAATACGGTATTGCCCAGTTAGGTGCAGTAGCCATGTGGCGTCAATATAAGGGTAATAAGGAAGAAACCTTGGAGCGATATCTGAACGCCTTGTCTTTGGGTTATACCAAGACACTTCCCCAGTTATATGAAACAGCAGGTATCAAATTCAGTTTTGATGCGGATTATATAAAGGAATTAAAAGCTTTTATGGAACTGGAATTGACTAAAGTAGGATTATAATTGTATATTTTATAAAAAAGGTTGCGCGCNNGCGCGCAACCTTTTTTATAAAACCAAATACATAAGTTACCAATGTATCTATAAATAATGTATTTTTATCAAAATATACCCTATGAATAAACGCGCGCTTTATAAAGGATGCCTGGAGCCAATCATCTTAAAGCTATTGCAGGAGCATAAAAGAATGTATGGTTATGAACTCACGATGATGGTCAAAGAACAGACCAAAGGTGAATTTGTGATCACAGAGGGAGCGCTTTACCCCTTGTTGCACCGCTTGGAGGAAGAAGGCATCCTGCAGGCAGAACTGGAATATATCGGCAACAGACCCCGCAAATATTATAAACTTACGTCTAAAGGCCATACGGCACAGCAAAAAGCGTTTCAGGAACTCTCCAACTTTATCGAAACCTTACAATTATTAAGTAAACCTGCTCAAATCTAATTCTGATGGTACCCTTGACAGAACAACAGATAGACGTTTTATTTCTTTTTTGCCGGCAACATTATATCCGTTATTATGATGTACAGATAGAGCTGGTAGATCACCTCGCGAATGCAATCGAACAGCAGATACACCATCGTCCCGGTTTAGGCTTTGAACAAGCCTTAAACGAAGTTTACCAGGGTTTTGGCAAAACCGGGTTTCGCAATATCATTATTGCTAAAGAAAAATCATTGGAAGCGGCACATCGAAAGTATTACTTCCAGGCGTTCCGCGCCTATTTCACGCTTCCTAAGATACTCTTCACCTTATTCCTGCTCGTAATACCTTTCACTATATATCATTACTTCCAAACCGATGCTATGCTGCTGGGCACCTTTCTTTTTATAGTTCTGTGGCGGTCCTCCTTTATGAGATCAGTATGCCCATTTACCTGCATTATCGTTATAAACGACCGACACAACCGCTCATCAGCCGAATCGTACGGCAACCCTACTATTTTATCGGCGTTTTCGGCTACCCTTCTGTGACTTTAATTATGGATTACTTCTTTAATGACAACTATTTTGCAAAGGCGCAACACTATTTCATCCCACTTTGTCTTTTGAATGGTATATTGTTACTGCTCACTTTGGTGAATAGGAATGTCACTCAGAAAATATATGAAAAGGCATCCAATACTTATCCATTAGCTTTCGCATAGGATTGTATAAAAGTTTATAATGCTTTTGTGTTATGGCCGCTATGGTTGTTTATGCAGCATTGATGCAGGAAGATTGCTCTTATTGTTGGAATAATAAGAAAAGGAAAGTAGAAGGGCTATATTAATATGTAATAAGGAACACCTTTTTGTCTTTTCAAGGCGATGCGCGCTGAGCGAGAAAACTAAAAATAAATCCCTGTACTGCAAGGAGGAAAAGGCAGAAGAATATATGGATGCAGCTTTGAGCAAACGGACATTAATTAATAAACAAAGGGATACTACTATGTGTGATAGTGGTATCCCTTTGTTATGGTAATGATTATTTAGAATTGCGGCTGTACCGGCTTGGTGCCCATTATAACATCAATCTGGTCTAATACCTCGGCTGTCAAAAGGGGCATAACCTCTAATGCTTTCAGGTTCTCTATAAGTTGTGCTTCTTTTGTCGCCCCAACGATAGCGGTAGTTACATTTGGATTGGCAATACACCAGGCCATACTCAGGGTAGCTAAAGAAGTACCCAAATCATCGGCAATTTTTTTGAGGTTTCTTACATCTTGCAGTTTGTTATCGGTCAGTGTTTTGTCTTTTAACCATTCAAAACCATCTAAAGCTAAACGGGAATCTTCGGGAATACCGTCGTTATATTTACCTGTAAGCAAACCGGAAGCGAGGGGACTCCAAATCGTGGTACCCATCCCTACTGTTTTAAAAATCTGTGCATATTCCTGTTCCATTTTGTGGCGATTGAACAGGTTGTACTCGGGCTGTTCCATTTTGGGGCCTTCCAGACCCAAGCGTTGTGCCACAGCATGTGCTTCCATGATCTCTACCCCACTCCATTCGCTGGTGCCCCAATAGAAAATCTTGCCTTGTTGAATGAGGGTATTCATACTACGAACCACCTCTTCTATAGGTACATTTTTGTCGGGACGATGACAGAAATATAAGTCTAAATATTCGACCTGTAATCTTTGTAAAGCCTCATCACAGGCTTCCATAATATGCTTACGACCTAAACCATGTTGGTTGGGTTTATTATCATTTCCTCTCCATCCAAAAAAAACTTTGCTGGACAGTACATAGGAACTGCGATCCCAATTTTTGGTTTTCAGCACCCGGCCCATCATTTTCTCAGATTCCCCTAAGGCATATACTTCCGCATTATCAAAAAAGTTGATCCCGTTTTCGTAAGCAACGCTCATCAAACGATCTGAAATAGAATCGTCGATCTGTTTGTGAAACGTAACCCATGAACCAAATGACAGGAGGCTTAATTGTAAGCCGGTATTACCCATTTTGCGATATTCCATAAAATCTATAGTTATAATTTGAGTTACAAATGTAGGGTAATGTTGCCCACTGAAGCCTTAGTTTATGCTTAAGTATGTATCAATTTTTCCAATAACGAAGCCCAAGAATCAGGGTATGCACCGTGCCGAAATACTGGTTATTGTAATTGGGTCTCTCAAAATAGCCATTTGGCATGATCTGGTACTGAGCATTCAGATGCCAATGGGCGTTTATACGGTAACCAAGCCCTGCCTGAACTGCAGGCATAAAGGAGCGTGTAATCGACTTTGTAGCATTCCGGGATGTATACCGATCCCCATTTACGGTTACCAGAGATTGCTGGGTACTGTGTAGCGGAAACAGGGCAATACCTCCTGCACTGACGTCTATTTTGGGGGATAAAGGATATTTTAATAATAGTGGCAGCGACAAGGTCGTTACCGTATTGGTCAGGGTGATCTGTGTTGTCGTATTGGTATATTTGTTTTGATGCCGGTTGAGAGATACTAAAATACCCGACTCTAATCGAAGCTGTGCTGACAGCCGATATTCAAGAAGAGGGCCTGCTGTAAAGCCTGCTTGAATTACTCTCTTTTGCTCAAAAGCATCACTACCGGCAAAGTTCATACGAGCAATAGTCATCGGTATACCGGCTTCTAAGCCTATGTTCAGCCTTTGCGCGGCCGTATTGAAGGAAACAAGGATGCCTGTAGTGAGCATGCCCAAGAGATAACGAATCATGGCGTAAAAATAATCAAATACAATAAGATATTGCTGCTTATCCGCAAACAGCCCTTGCCGGCACAAACGGTCTCTTATCTCCGTAACACATAAACAGCCGATCATATCAATGACCGGCTGTTTATTCAGAAATATTGTGTAAAAATATTTTAGAATTTGTATCCTACCCCAACCTGAATGTTATGGATGGCACCAAAATCACTTACGTTGCGGGAGCTCTTATATAATTCCGGAGTAATGTAATTATACCTTGCTTCTACAAAAAAGCCTTTCACGATATAATAGTTTGCACCCACAACACCACCTAACTGAAAAGTGTTCAGATCGTCCTTAGTAGACAATTTATCACTCTTTACGGAACCGGATTTAGTGTTCGCATTAGAGGCCAGGTTAAAATTAAAGGAAGGGCCTAAGAATACGCTGAAAGAAGGTGTAATAAAGTATTTTCCAACCAAAGGAACACTAATAGCATGAACCCTGTTGATGCCGATCACATCACCTGTAGGTGTGGCGTATTTAGTTCTAAGATTGTAAAAATCATAGTTAACCTCTAACTGTGCTTTAAACTTATCGCTTGGTTTCTTGAAAGAAAATTCCGCAAGACCACCTGCATAGCCACCAATCCCAAAAGGGGCTTTCGTATCGAAAGTAGTGTTTTCTACGGCTGCCGTACTAAAGTTGGCGCCGCCTTTAATCCCGAATCTTACACTTTGTGCATTTACTGTTGTTCCTAATGCAGCTAAAGCTACTGCTGATAGCATGATTTTTTTCATATTATTTCTATTTTGTTTTTGTTTGTTTGTTTGTTTATCCCGCTTATTGCTAAACGTGGGTACAAAATAACGATGGCTTTGACTAAGAAAGTGCCTTCCCGGTTTAATTTATGAGTACTTTAACGCGCAATGCACCTTAAATCACAGGCTTGTCTGCATGGGAAATATAGAAATAATATACTGATAATCAATATTTTACAAAAAACAAAGACTACTTCTGAGTGGTCTGTATTATACTTTGATTTTGACGGACTTATTAGGTGCTAATAGGCTGCTTTTACGTTAAATAAGTACATAAGTTTGATGCCCCACACATTATTAAACTGTTCTTCCCGTCCAAAACTACTCAGGGCGGCATTCTTTTTCCTGATCGATACGAGGGAGTATTGAAACCTGGGGGATATGAAAAAGCCATAGCCAATATGGAAATTTGCCGTGAGGAGGAAACTGATGTCCAGCTTCCGGAAAGGGAATTGATAAGTTTGACCACTTATGGTATTGATCTTTTCTTCTGAGGCACCCAGGTATCCTATGGCAAAGCCGGCACCGTAAATGCTTTTGCGTGGCCCTCTCCAATAGTTTAGTTGTAAGGGTAATTCGGCATAGGTCAGTGAAATTTTCTGGCTTTTCAATACCGGTGACACAGACGCACCGGAACCATAAGCCCCTTTTCCACTGTATAATACTTCCATACTCCAGGCCAGTGTACCGTCAAAAGGCAGATCGGCATTGCTGATCGGAAAATACAGAATACCCCCACCGGAAGGACTGATTTTATTGTAGCCTTTATAGCCATCACCATCTACCTGTGAGAAATTGGCTCCCCCGAGTAAACCGCCTACGAGTCTATTCCCTTCTTCATAATGTTGCGCAAGGGCCTTTTGTGTATTTGGTAAAGAAAACAGCACAATTAAGAGAACTTTACTACCTTTATCGGATAATATTCTGAACACATTACGGAACATCGGTATTACAACATTTTATGAGTTTCAAATATACACCAAACACTTTAAAGAAAATGGAGCAACTCTTCGATGAGGCCAAGTATATTGTGCGCTACGAAAAGGGTACTTTTTCTTCAGGCTATTGTGTTTTGGAGCATAAAAAGGTGGTCGTGATCAACAAATTTCTCAATATTGAAGGAAGGATCAATGCGCTGGTAGAAATACTACCTTCTATCCGTATCGACGAGCAGACCCTAAGCGGAGAGATGCAAAAGTGGTATGGACAGTTAGTCCAAAACCCTCAATCCAATACGGGTTCGGTACAATCTGAATTAAATCTTTAATCCAAAGCTTGTTTGTGAATATTACTTTCTTAGGCACCGGAACCTCACAGGGTGTACCCATGATTGGTTGCACGTGTGCGGTATGCACTTCTGCCGACCCTAAAGATAACCGATTGCGTTCGGCCGTATGGCTTCGTAATGAAGAGACCAGTGTGGTAATCGACAGCGGTCCTGACTTCCGATACCAAATGTTACGCGCCAAGGTACAGACACTTGACGGGATTGTCTTTACCCATGGACATAAAGATCATGTAGCAGGCTTAGATGATGTACGGGCTTACAACTACTGGACCCAAAAGGATATAGACATTTTTGCCAATGCCGACACGGAAACCGTATTGCGTAGGGAATTTCATTACGCATTTAGCAATCTTCAGTACCCGGGTTTACCACAACTTAAAATTCATACCCTATCAGGCCAGGATTTCGAAGTGGGTAATCTGACTTTCAAAACGATCAAAACCTTACATTATAAACTGGAAGTATATGGTTACCGGATCGGGGACTTTACCTATATCACCGATGCCAATTATATTGCGCCCGAAGAGCTGGAAAAGATAAAAGGTTCCAAAATACTGGTGTTAAATGCATTAAGGCATGAAGAACATATTTCTCATTTTACCTTATCCCAGGCGATTGCGATTGCCCGGGAAGTAGGCGCCACGCAAACTTACTTTACGCATATCAGCCACCAACTGGGTTTGCATGAGGAAGTCAACCGGGAACTACCCGAAGGGATGGCCCTGGCTTATGACGGATTAACGCTAAATCTCTGATCTTGTTTTTGCTCATTTTCTTATATAATCTTTCGATAAGGCTGTATGCACTTGCTGCATATCTGCTGGCTTTTTTCAAACCTAAGGCACGGCTGTTTACGGCAGGCAGAAAGCATCTTCTCCAGAAAATCGCCACAGATATGGCAGGGGAATCGCGTAAAAGCGTATGGTTTCACTGTGCGAGCCTGGGCGAGTTTGAGCAGGGAAGGCCCGTCATGGAAGCCCTCAAAAGCATTTATCCCGATTTGTCTATTGTACTTACCTTTTTCTCTCCCTCGGGTTATGAGGTACGTAAGCAATATAGTGGTGCTGATTATATCTATTATCTCCCTCTGGATACGGCTGCCCATGCCAGACGCTTTATCGCATTGGTACAACCCAAACTAGCCGTATTTGTAAAGTATGAATTCTGGTATCATTACCTGAACACATTACACCGTGAACACATACACACCATTATTATTTCTACCATTTTTCAGGAACGCCATCCTTTTTTCAAATGGTATGGCGGGCTTCATCGCCGGATGCTGTCTTATTTTGATCATTTGTTTGTACAGACCCAATCTTCCGTTACTTTATTGCAGGGTATCGGCATAGATCAGGTGACGCTGGCAGGTGACACACGTATCGACAGGGCCTTGACGATTGCCAATACCCCGAAAACGATTCCTGAAGTACCGGAATTCAAACAACAAGGGCAATTGCTGATTGCCGGAAGTACCTGGCCGGAGGATGAGCAGCTCTTAAAGGATGCATTAAGTGCAATAAGTGCTAAAGGGGTAAAGCTATTGATTGCCCCTCATGAGGTAAACGCGGCCCATATTGCACAGATACAAGCTTTATTTGGTGCAGATTGTTGCCTGATCTCTGAAAGTTCACGATTAGCGCAGTCGACAGTAGCAATCGTAGATTCTATGGGCATGCTGGCCTATCTCTATCGTTATGCAGATTATGTATGGATCGGTGGGGGGTTTAATAAAACAGGAATCCACAATAGTATTGAAGCGGCAGTGTATGGCAAAGCTTTATGTTGGGGGCCAAATTATAGCCGCTACCAAGAGGCTTTGGATTTAATAGCTCTTGGCGCTGCACATGATTTTAGTTCGGGTGAGGGCCTTGCGGCACAGATCGCGCAATGGCAGGCAGACGAAAAAAAATACACCTTTGTCCTACAAGCCACAGAAAATTATGTGCTTCAAAACAAAGGTGCAACGGAACTGATCTTAAATTATATTGCTACGCGTAGAATTTTTTAATTGTTGCCAGCAGAGACAAATAGGTCACATCTTCTTCTGACCAGTTATACCGCTTGGTGGCTTCTTTACTGATCCAGCGTTCTGCGTCTGCCAGGTTGCCGCAAAAATTAATCTTATCCAGCGTTTCTTCGTAGGCCGTTTTATTATTCCCAAAAAGTTCGTTCATAAACTGATACTTATCGTTGATGCCGATAAAGGAACGAATGTCTTTACGGGGTCTTTCGAATACATAGTCAGTCACCGAGCTCTTAACAGCCTCATCATTCACTACCGGTAATTCAAAATGAATTTCAGAATGCACAGGGTCTTCCGTTTTTTCTGCAAGCACGGCTTCTTTTTTTTCTGCAGGCACAGGCACTTCGCTCAATTCAGGATAATCATCGTCATTGATCACGGTTTGCACCTTTTCAGCCTCAGGTACGGCAGCTTCAGCTGGTGTGGCAACCGGTATTTCTTCTTTTTCAATTACATCTTCCGGCACTTCCAGTGGCTCATCATTTTCTATAGCTGATGATGGGGCTTGCACTTCGGTTTCTGCACTCAGTGCGGCTTCCGTTTCTGCCACTTCAGTCTTCACTTCTTCTGTCGATACCGGAGCTTCTACCGGCAATTGAGCCGGAGTAGTCTCTTCTGTAGCAATAGCAGTAGGCACTTCTGTATCAACAGGCGCTTCTATTGCCGCTACTGTTTCTTCGGTATTCGGTACCGTCTCTTCCGCAATAACTTCCGGCTCCGGCACTACCGCCGATTCTGGTTCCAGAACGGGACTGGGCTTGGCAGTATCCTGTATAGTGTCTTTCCATTCAAGCAGGTCGGCATAGAGCACCCGTGTATAATCGAGCATCAGGTCTACATCGATGATTTGCTTCTCTTCCTTGTTATAATATAGGTCTTGTATCTTACGTAGTAAATTGTGTATGCGTTCCATTATGCTGCTTTGTGGCTTTGTGCTACAAATATATTATTTCCTGCTTAAAAAGTAAGTCCTAAAACTAAGCCAATATGTAGATGCATATCTTCATACTTACTTTCGCTGATCAGACTACGGTCTCCCTTTCCCTGATATAAGGCAACCAGGGCACTATTGGTATAGCCGGTCTCTTCTGAATTAATCTTTGTGGCAAACTCTAGTCCTATCCTTAAACGGGAGTCGCCGAATAAGGGAGCGGTCTGATAGGTAGGGGTAAACAGAAAGGTGCCTACAGAAGGGGTAAAGTCGTCGCTGTTCTTGGTTTTACCGTAACGGTAGTCGATATAGGCAATAGGTGTATGGTATACTGTTCCACCCGGAGTCAGGGTGTAATCGTCGTACAAAACGGTAACAGACCGCTTATTTTTCAGAGAACCCATCAGGTTAAATCCGGCAAGCAACTCCACACTACTTCCCTTGCGGGATCTATAGACTGTAGCACCCGCCATAAATTTCAGGTTGAGGTAATAGTTCGTAAAACTACTCGTCATCAGTTTTGTTTTTGTAAGGGGTTGTGTCACGGAAAAACCACTATGGTTCATCATGCCCCCGAAGGTAACCTGATATACAAAACCACCTTTATTGCCTTTTATGCCAATGGCAGCAGCTGCGCCTAAGCCCGGGTCGAGTTTCAATACATTGCCTTTATTAGATTGATAATCTACCCCATTTATATTTTGATATACGCCCAGCTCTACAATGGATTGAAGACTGCCCGGTCGTTTTACATTCCCAGGTCTGTCTCTACGTTGCTTTTGTGCCGATGCCGGTACACACAATAAGGCCAATAAAGCGATTAATAGATTTTTTTTCATAGGATTATCGTTTTATGCGGAATGATGTTGTGGTGTCTATAAAAATACCCCCTTTATCTGTTCTGATCTCTGCGCGGAATTGGTGTACGGCATTATCCAGATCAGGATTTTGGCGTATCGCTATCCCGAACTGAAAGCTACTGACGGGATCAATCCTGTTATCGCCATATACATTTTCCAACAGAGCAGATAGGGTTATGGGATCGGACAAGGTTCGTAGATTATAGTAATGAAAATTGCATATCGCTGTAATATCGGCACCCGCCGGATAGCTGCTGTTATAATTATTGAGGGTAAAAATCTTTACATCGGTAATTTTATCGATATGATTGTAATTATCGGGCGCAATGGTCAGTGCATAGGCCGTATTACCCAAAGCTGGCATTGGTGCGCTTTTTACGAGGTAGGTATAAGTACTCGTCTCAAAACGTAACATGAAACTATCGATCATTACGCTCACTCCCTGAGGAAGAAGTACGGTGTCTTGATCGGTACTTGCCGGGGGTAAGAGCCGGTAAGTATTCAGCTTAATATCTTTTAAAATAACATTATAGCTTTGTTGCCGGCAAGATGCCAGAGAGCATAACCAGACAAGAAAAGTAAGTCCGGTAAAGGAAAGGAGGGTTAAGGATAGTTTTTTCATATTCGTGTGATCGGGGTTTATAAAACTAAAAATAGGTTATTGCTTTTCAGAAAAAACCGCATATGATGGAATGCTTACTATTAGACGTAAAAAGGAACTTGATCCTTAGTCTTGTAAAGACAATATTCCTTAATACACCTTCCCTAATATACAGCGTTCCCTAATAACAAAGGGAATCCATACATGAATTCCCTTTGCGGTGCTTATACCCATGATACCAGGGTATACCTATTGCTCTACTTCATAGAATATTTTATAGTACTTTCTGCCTTCTTCATCAATCCCCTGCTCTAGCTTATTCCGGTCTCCGTGTATATAGATGTGAAAATTTTTATCCAGCTTGATTACACTTTTAAAGCTACGGGCTTGTTTTTTAAAGGCCGATTCCGAAATATCAAACTCATTCTCTACCTGCACTTCGTATTGTTGTTCAAATTCGTTCTTATATTTTGCAAAACGGTCGATAATATCGGGTTGAGCCATCACTTCCTGCTCAAAATCCTGCATATTAAAAGCCTCGTTTTCTTTAAAGTATTGCACCGATCTATTGAGGAGATCGGCCTGGTCGGCTTTGGAAACATCAAAAGCCTGCGGCAGATCCTGCATCACAAAATTTTTGTACATCGACATCGTTTGTGCGGTATGAAAATATTCGTTTTGCATTTGTTGCACCCTTAAAAATTCGTCCAGCCAATACTGTGCTTCAGTCGATTTGTTCAGGTTATCCACGACGGCTACCGTCATAGCTTCTTCACCTGCCCGTTTAATAATAAGACAACCTTTATCCAGTTTATTAATGTTGACCCCTTCCTGCTTTTCTATCGAGAAGTTTTCGTTCTTGGGATATACTTTCAAAAAGACATCTTTATTTTCCGATTTAAAAATACCAACTGCCGGTACGCTTTCTCCCTGAAACGTATAATCCGGGAAAAAGGTGACATACAACTCTCCGCCTTTTATTTTAGGATGATTACTTTGCTGGTATAAATGCTTGGCAATAGCCACAGATTGCTCATGAAGCGTATCCGGGTTTTCAAAGATGGCGCTTGCATATGTGAATACCTCATTCAGGCTCAATTGTGTTTCATGATAGAACTCATAAAGGGTATCGAACTTAAAAGAGGATAAAAAATAAGATTGTAATAACTCTTTGATTTCTTCTTCGGGCTGCAACAGGCTGTCCGACATAAAATATCCTTCATCATTCGATTTATTACCAACCTTGTGTAACGCGATTTGTAGCATGCTGTATAAATTGTACGCTTAATTTTATATGTTTTCTTTTGTTTTTTCCTGATTATTGAAGCGAAACAAACGGCCTCTGGTGAAGGTATAATAGGCTACAACCGCACTCAATCCCATCAAAAGGCCTCCCAAGATAAAAGGCGCTCCCGGCATATATACCGGTGCTTTCTTATGGGTAAAGAAGTAAAAAGTATTGGTCATCAGTGGCGGGCCAATAATTGAGGTGGCGCTCATCAGGCTCGTAAGTGCTCCCTGTAATTCTCCTTGTTCATTAGCCGGTACTTTTGAAGTGATTACTGATTGCAAAGCAGGCCCGGCAATACCACCTAAACAATAAGGTATAAGGAAGGCATACATCATCCAGCTTTCGGAAGCGCTTGCAAATAAGAACATACCTATGGCATAAAATGCCAATCCTACATAAATACTTTTTTCATTACCCAATTTCGGATTTACCCAGCGGATCAATCCTCCTTGCACAATACCGACCAGTACCCCCATCACACCCAAGGAAATACCGACCATCTTTTCGGTCCATTTAAACTGGAACATGGTAAAGTAACTCCAGTTGCTTTGCACCGCATGCGCGCCCACATAAACCAGGGTCAGGGAGATGATCAACCATAATAATTCGGGATATTTTTTGAGGCTCAGCAAGGACCCTACGGGGTTTGCCCGCTTCCAGTCAAAAGGCCTTCTGTTTTCCGGTTTAAGGGATTCGGGCAGGACAAAGTAACCATACAAAAAGTTGATCATACATAATATTGCGGCCGCCATAAAGGGTACTTTAGGACCATATTGCCCCAAAAGCCCTCCGATCAGGGGACCAATAATAAAGCCTAAACCAAAAGCGGCTCCGATCAAGCCAAAATTCTTGGCCCTGTCTTTTTCGGTACTAATGTCTGCAATATACGCACTGGCTGTAGTGATGCTGGCTCCGGTAATACCGGCCAGTACCCTACCCACCATCAACCAGGTAAAGGTTGGTGCAAAATAGAGGAAAATATAATCTAAGGAGAAGCCGACTAAGGAGAGTAATATAATAGGCCTGCGGCCATATTTATCACTAAGGTTACCCACTACCGGTGCAAATACAAATTGGGTAATGGCATAGGCAAAAGTAAGCCAACCGCCATAAGTGGCTGCGCCACTGGCATCGACATGCAGCATGTCTTCCAATAGCTTGGGTAGTACCGGAATAATGATCCCCCAACCGATAATATCAATAAGCAGGGTGATAAAGATAAACCCGATAGCGGCATTCTTTTTATTGGCTTGCATTTTCTTTGGTTTTGGGCAAAGATAAACGCATTACCATATATGGCAAATCAAATGCGCAAGATTAATCTATATAAAACAGTATCTTATACACCAGATTGATTTGCGTACGCCGGATTTAGGCAATTTTTACAGAGGTCATGGTTAGGGAACCGGCCACTGCTTTATCATTAAATAAATGCGGCACTTCGCCTTTTTCCTGCAGCGCCACTGTATATACCAGGGGTAAATAATGCTCGGGAGAAGGAATAGCCATATCAAAGGCCTTGCCTTGTTTTCTAAACTGGACTAAGGCATCATGATTGCCCTCCATGATGAAGGACTTCATTTTTGTATTGGCTTCTATAGCCCAATCATAGGCATAGTTGTCTTTATCAAAATTCTGCCAGTCTACCGCACCCAGGTTATGCACCATATTACCACTACCGATAATCAGGACTCCCTTTCTTCTGAGCGCCGCTAATTGTTGTGCGATTTCGTAATGCCGTTCCGGGCTGGCAGTATAGTCTATACTCATTTGAATGACCGGGATATCGGCATTCGGATACATGTGTTTGATCACGCTCCAGGCACCATGATCCAGGCCCCAGCGGTCATCTAAATGCACATCCGTTGCGGTAATCAGGTCTTTGGTCATTCTGGCTAGTTCCGGACTTCCTTTGGCCGGATATTGTACCTCAAACAATGCTTTAGGAAAGCCGCCGAAATCATGTATGGTCTTGGGCATTTCCATAGCTGTAACCATCGTGCCTTTGGTTTCCCAATGGGCAGAAATACAGATAATGGCTTTTGGCTTCGGTATGGTGGTGGCCACCTTCCGGAATCCACTTACAAATTCATTCTCTTCTATTGCATTCATTGGACTCCCATGCCCCAGAAATAAAACGGGCATTTTTTCCGTTGCAGAAAAACTACTCGCCATAGACTGCAGGGAACTCAGTTTCGTCGCGGCACCGGCAATGGGCAATAATGCCATTGTTCTTAAAAAGTTCTTTCTATCCATAATCATAATGCTTTAATACCAAATATTCATTTGCCCTTCCGTCCCCGCCTTTACCCAATCACAAAAGTGGAATGCTAATCTATTCGGGAACCTTGGTTTGTACTACACGCTCTACGGTTGACCTACTCTGCGCAAAAAATGTATCCTGAACGGAAAGGAGAAATGAAAATATTATTAAAAGGCAAACAGAAGCTATTTCTTATACGGTTTGTTGTACGAACTGCACTTCGGCGTCTATTTTTACTTCTTCACTAACCAATACGCCACCGGTTTCCAGTGCAGAGTTCCAGGTCAATCCGAAATCACTACGGTTGATTTTACCTTTTACGGAGAAGCCCGCTTTATGGTTGCCCCATGGATCTTTATTGGTACCACCATAAGTGACATCAAGGGTAATTTCTTTAGTTACATCTTTAATGGTCAGGTCGCCTGTAAGCTTATATTCTTCATCATCTACTTTTTTGAAGCCTTTGCCGACAAAAGTCAAACCGGGAAACTGCTCTGCATCAAAGAAGTCAGGGCTTTTCAAGTGCCCGTCTCTGTCATTGTTATTGGTAAAAACGGAGGCCGCATCAATATTTACGGTAAGGGGTGCCGTAGTAAAGTCTTCGCCATCGATACTGGCGCTGAAGGTTCTGAATTCACCTTTTACATTGGTGATCATTAAATGTTTTACTTTAAATAAAAGTTCGCTGTGGGTGGGGTCTAATACCCATTTTACGTTTGCCATAATATTTGTGTTTTTGAATCAGTGATTTATATTGCAAAGATCCGACACAAACAGGCCTGCTTGGTTACACTTTTAGGACAATGTGTTGTAATATTAGGAAACCAGCTTTTTCATTTCCTCGCGAAACTCAGTCGGGGTCTGGCCGCTTTTTTTCTTAAATACATTGGTAAAATAGGATTTCTCTTTATAGCCGAGCTCAAAACCGATTTCGGAAATGGTCTTATCGGTACTGACCAATAAATGTTTGGCTTCGGTAAGTTTCCGGGTTTCGATGATCTCCGAAATGCTTTGCTGCATTACATTACGGGCGATAAGGTTTAGATTTTTGCTGCTCATAAACAACTTTTCGGCATAAAAATCCACGCTTGTTCCGCGTTTATAATTTGCCTCCAGCAGATTGAGAAATTGCTTAAACGTCTCATTTTGCGTTTGGACAACAGGATTCGCATCTTTTTCCTGTTTGCGGCGTTCCGCTTCTATCATGGCAAACAAGCCACTGAGTAAATAACGCAGGACCGATTCATCGGGAACGGGCATTTTCATCTCGTCGTTCATGATTTCACAGAGCTTAACCATGCGCTCAAAGCAAAAACCTTTGGGCAAAACAATATTGGCACTATTGTGGTAGAAAGCGTATAAATGAAAGATCAGTTCGGGAATAAACTCACTTTTAAAGCGGATAACCCAAAAGCATAAAGCCCCATTAACGGTTTGGGAGGCTACTTTATGTAATTTTCCTTTGGAAATAAAGCTGACAAAAGGTGCTTCCAGGCTTACCGATTTAAAATCAATAAAATGAGTAAGTTGGCCCTGCACTCCGATAATCAGCTCTTCATAACTATGAAAATGCGGATTGTTACTACCCTGTTCTATTCTTAAGGCTTCTTCTGGTGTAAGCTGAAATATCTTAAATTTTTCCTGCATGATCTAAAGTGGTGATTCAAAATGCATTAAAGGCTTATTAGCCGCTTTGTACCACAAGTTATGGAAAATTCTGTTACCGCATAACATTGATAAAAAGCGCTTAAACAGATCAAGATTGATCTTCTGTTCTCATTACTTAAAAGGACAATTATAACGGCCCGGGAGGCTGCTTATGTCATTTTAATGCCCGACAGAATCTATACTATTTATAATGTAGATGGCTTCTTCCGCTACGCTACACTCAAAAATACAATAACAACGGTAATACAATAAGCACTTATACCCTTCCGACAACAGGAGGAATCTCTATTGTCACTGTGTTAGAAAAATGCTGCTTCCGCTACGCTCTCCCTAAAAAGAGAAAGAACAACGGAAGTAGCAATTACGATAACTTATACCCCAAACTGTCCGAAATGATGTTCCAAATGCTTTGCCAGCATATTGTTCCATTGCTGATGGTTTAAGACCCCAAAAGAAAGGGAGGCTTTGCCTTCAAAATGTTTGGCCCCCAGACCTTGTACCTGCTGCATAAAAGTGCTCAGTCTGGCCTTTTCTTTTTCAAAATCACGGGTATCGGTGATGATAAAACTAGGTGCTGTCGGGGAGCTCTTCTTATAGGGCTTTTCATTGGTGACCTTAGGTTTCACCAACCATTTAAGCAGGACTTTCATCATCCCTTTCGGAGCAGGATGCTTGCCGGGTTCAAAGATCATCTCGTAACTCACATTGAGGTGCGCTAACATTTGCGTCGCATTCATTTTACCCCATAAAGGTTGTGTATTGGTGTTCAGCTTTTCCATACGATCGGTAAAGTACTGTACATCCTTAGCGTCAAAAATATTTTTCATTTATAGTATATTAACTGTATTAAGGGCCTAAAGATAAGAAAGGGTTTTCCTCTGATGAAGAAAACCCTTTTCCTTATTTTATTATTTCGACTAGTTTTGGTCTACTGCACGCATTACCACCTCATAGCCTTTTTTATATTTATTAGGCTGATAGGTCCAGTAAATGCGCTCTTTATACACTAAACCGATACCGTAGGCATATATTTCCTGCGAATAGTTTCTGTCTGCATACACATCGCCATTAGGCGTGTTCGTACTGGCATCTACTTCATTAACCGTAACCGTATTATAGAAGGGATTATTACCCGGATCAAAGCTACTGCCTACATTTGCGTATTTATAGTTCCATCCGTATTTATCTACTTGGTATTCATCCAATTGCGGATCCAAAGTAGAAACAAAAGAATTTCCGTTCCAGGCAGTGCCTTCCACAACCGGGAAAACCATTTTGGTTAGTCTCACATTAGTTTGTACCCATTCTACAGCAGTTTTTGTTTTTGTTACCTGAATCACATCTTTTGGAATAAAGGCATCTGCAGAGTTTCTACGCCACATGACATTTACTGTATATGTTAGACGGTTTTGGTTGTCATAAAAACTATCTACTACATCATAACGCATTTGAGAACGGTAGGATATAGACGTATTATTAAAATCGTTATGTACAATAGAATCTACATCATAAAGAATGTATTTACCCTTTTGCAAAGGCAAATAATTGCTGTTATCAAAGGGTGCTTGGGTTTCTTTTGTACAGGAAGTAAGCATCAGCACAGAACCGGCGGCAAGGGTAACTACTACTTTAAATATATTTCGCATTATGGAATATGTTAAAAATCGGGACTAAGATAAATCAAAAATATTTCATTATGAACTTATTTCAGCGAAATATTTCCGGAACGGATAATACCGCCCGCCACAACATCGTCTCCTTCATAAAATACAGCCGACTGTCCCGGTGCAATACCGCTTACATTATCATAAAAAGAAGCTCTTATAGCACCATCAACTTCGTTATATACATTACTTAAAGTAGGCGCGGTTTTATAGCGGATTTTGGCATCTAATTCCATCCCGTCATAAATAGCATCGTATTTAATATAGTTGAGTCCTTGAACAATCATTTCATTTTGTTCCAGATCCAGGGCATCTCCCAAGACAACCGTATTCGTCTCCGGAATGATTTTAGTCACAAAAGCAGGTTTGCCCAAAGCAATATCCAAGCCTTTACGTTGCCCGATCGTATAAAAAGGGTATCCTTTATGCTTTCCGAGTATTCTCCCGTCTTTATCAACAAAATTACCCCCGATTACGGCATCTTCCAGTCCGTCTACATTACGTTTCAGGAATCCTCTGTAATCATTATCCGGCACAAAGCAGATTTCATAGCTTTCTGCTTTTTTAGATAATTCTATATAACCCATATCTGCGGCCAGTTGGCGCACTTCCGTTTTCAAATAGTCTCCCAAGGGATAAATACTACGGCTCAAACAGTCTTGTTCCAGTCCCCAAAGTACATAACT
Organism: Taibaiella sp. KBW10; assembly: GCF_003852495.1. Classification (GTDB taxonomy): domain Bacteria; phylum Bacteroidota; class Bacteroidia; order Chitinophagales; family Chitinophagaceae; genus Edaphocola. The sequence continues at coordinate 183,184 of NZ_QAJI01000003.1, forward strand.
CTGATCTTTGGTCATGTCCTTAGCCTTAGACAGGATAAAGCGTTCGTTTTCTTCCCGCACTTTTACATAATGCCCGGTTGCAATAAACTCACAATCCAAAGCATTGGCCCGCTTCAATAAGGCCGCCCATTTAATATGGGTATTACACAACACACAAGGATTCGGGGTACGACCTGCAATATATTCGTCTACAAAATTCTGAATCACTGCACCACCAAACTCTTCCCTGATATCCAGGATATAATGTGGGAAGCCATGATGTACTGCTGCCTGTCGGGCATCGTTAAAAGAATCTATATTACAACAGCCGGTTTCTTTTTTTCCGCCCCCGGAACTATCATAATCCCAGGTCTTCATCGTGATACCCACTACTTCATAGCCCTGATGATGCAACATCAAAGCGGATACCGTACTATCGATACCCCCACTCATGGCCACTAATACTCTGCCTTTTTTGCTCATTTTAATTACTATTATAACCTGCAAAATTACTAAAATTTAACAGGAGTCTTATCGTAATAAATTATAGCGGTATTGATAAGCCTATGCACCGTTCAAATGATGAATATTTTTTTACCTTTGATCAAATTTTTTAGACCATGTTTTTCAAAATACAAAAAGCCCCGAAAGGGAATCTGGCATACCTTATTGACCAAACCACACAACTGGACGAAACAGACCTGGATAAATCAGAGAAGGCGTATATCGCACAGCAGCTCAAGAATGAAGCGAAAATGTGTAGTATCAATAGGTATACCCATCAGATTTATATCCTCTTTATAGACACTAAAGGAGCAGAATGGCTTATTGCAGAAAAGATGAGAAAACAAGGTGCAGCACTTTGCGGCAGCTTAAACCAGCTTAAAGCGACAGAAGTCCATATCAGCAACCTTTCTACACAGAAAAGGGCTGCTTATTTTCTTGCAGAAGGACTCTCCCTGGCCAATTATCAGTTTTTAAAGTATAAATCGAATGCAAAAAAAATCGCTCATAGCCTGAACGATATCTTCTTTACCAATCAAAGCATTACGGTAAAAGAGCTGAACGAACTCCAAACGATTGTTGCCGCGGTTTGTAAGGCAAGAGACCTGATTAATGAGCCTTTGCAATACCTTACGGCAGAGCAACTGGGTAAAGATATTCAGGCTTTGGGCAAAGAGGGTGGATTTAAGGTACAGGTACTGGGAAAAGCGAAGATCGAGCAGATGAAAATGGGGGGCATTATGGCGGTGAATAGCGGTAGTATTTTGCCGCCGACTTTCAGCATTATGGAACACCGTCCGCAAAAGTTTATCAATAAAGCACCTATTGTACTCGTGGGTAAGGGCATTGTGTATGACACAGGTGGTTTAAGTTTAAAACCAACACCCAACTCAATGGATCGTATGAAAAGCGATATGAGTGGTGCTGCGGTTGTGGCAGGGATTATGTATGCGGTAGGAATGCTGGATCTCCCCTTGCATATTATAGGCCTGGTACCGGCAACGGAGAACAGACCGGGAGAAAATGCCTATGTTCCTGGCGATGTGATTACGATGTATGACGGGACTACGGTCGAGGTATTGAATACAGATGCGGAGGGACGCCTGGTATTGGCAGATGCCCTGCATTATGCTAAAAAATACCGGCCCGAACTGGTATTTGATTTCGCTACCCTTACCGGTGCAGCCGCTAATGCATTTGGCGATGTAGCCATGTGTACAATGGGCACGGCCAATGAGCATACAAAACAAAAAATCCAGTCCAGTGGCTTTGCCCAATTTGAGAAAGTAATAGAGCTTCCGCTTTGGGATGAATATGGTCAAATGATCAAATCGGATATTGCGGATCTGAAAAATATCGGCGGCCCTACCGGCGGAGCCATCACGGCAGGTAAATTCCTGGAACACTTTACGGATTACCCATGGATGCACTTCGACATTGCAGGCGTCTCACATCACATTTCCGGTAAGGATTATCGCCCTACAGGTGGTGTGGCAATGGGTATCAGGATGATGGTGGATTTCTTAATGAATTATGGCAAATAAAGGTACACACAAACTATAGCGTAGAGATTCCTCCTAAAGTCGGAATGTCAAAAAATCAAAAGAAAGATGACGCGCTCTCGTCTTCTCGAATGATTGAACAATTTCTTTAAAAGTATAAGCCTGCTAATTATAGCAGGCTTATACTTTTAAAAGACTTTCTTTATTTAAAGGTCATTATTTTCACATCGGTATAGCGACCATTATTATTTTCTACGTTCAGCTGGTAAGCATAGTTTCCATTAGCCAGACCCAAACCACCTAAACTGATTTGCTGTTCATGATCTCCTGCACTCAATTTACCACAATCAATCTGCGCTACTTTTCTTCCCATCAGGTCAAAGATCAAAAGGTCTGCTTTTGCCGCTTTTATTAGTGAGAATGGTATTGTTGTAGTACCAGAATGCGGATTAGGATAATTTTGACCCAGACGCATGTTTTTGGCTGTTTCTTTATCTATATTCCCAATGCTCGTGGTGCCACTTCCCTGCACGGCCACTTCCAGGCTGGCTTCATAGCCGCTGCTGGTAGGGCTAAGGGTGCATAACTGATACTGATAACCGTCGGAAAATATATTGTCCGAGGCGATACTCATCGGATCAGCACCTTTTGTATACACACTGGAATTATTAGCATAAATCAGGTTCTTAGTAGCCGCATCAAACGTAAATTGTGAGATGGCCGCATAGTTGCTGCTTACATATACCTGAAAGTGGATATGACAGACACGGCCACTGTACCAACCCGGAAAGATGGTGGTAAAGTTTACATAACCGTTTGCATCGGTCATTTGATACCCTCTCAGATAAGTGAGCCCTGCCTGGCCCACGTTCATCGCATTATCATAACCCGAATAAAGGCCATCTTTATTACAATGCCAGATATTGACCCGCACATTACTCATCGGACCACAATTATTTAGTCCCACAATTTTCAGCTTTACGTTCAGCTGCACGCCTTGTTGCGTTTCGCGGATGTCATTTCTAAAGAAGGTGGTATTGGCGGTCAAATCTAAAGGGAAGGGACCTGCCGTTTCGGTAGGAATAAGGGTGCAGGAAGCGAGATTATTTGCCGGCTCCTCTTCTGCAAAAGCTTTAGTAAAGGGCAGAGACAGACCTAAACCGGCCAAACCTGAAGCTCTGAGAAATTCTTTCCTGTTCATAAAAAGATATTTGGGTTAGTAATGAATAGTAATTCAAAACTAACCCAAATATTAATGTTATATATAAGCGTATGAAGCTATTAATCTACACTTTTCTGCTGTTTACCGATATTATTAAAGCTATAGAAGTAAGAGCCCCTGTTTCCGGCATAAGTACCGCCCAATTGAATCATATCTCCTGCGCCCAAAGCTTCCTGAAAAGCATTAAGATCGCTCACAGGTTTTCCGTTTACCGAAGTAATGATAAAACCTTTTTTAATGCCGGTATAGTTCCTCAAAGTGCCTTCCCCTACGGATTCTACCAAAATACCCCCATCTACGCCCATACTTTGTGCTTCCTGTTTGGAAAGGGCTTTAAAACCGGCTCCTAAATCATTATAAACACCTCCTGCAACGGACGATTTGGCGACCATTCCTTTATTGGCTTTAAGTTCAATCTGGGTTTTTAAAGGTTTTCCGTTTCTGAGGTAATCGATCTGCACTTTATCTCCGGGATTGTAACGGGCAATTTGCTCGGTCAATACGCTACTGCTGTTGACTTCCGTACCATTAATAGCGGTAATAAAATCGCCTTTTTTGATCCCGGCCTGTGCCGCACCGCTACCCTCAACAACATCGCCTACATACACGCCATTGGCATTATCAAAGTCACGTTTGCTGATACCCATTTCTTTGGCTTGCTCCTCCGTCATATTGCTCAGGTCTCCTAATGAAACACCGATATATCCTCTTTGTACACTTCCGAATTTGATCAGGTCATTGGCAATTTTCCGGGCCAGATTAGAAGGTATGGCATAAGAATACCCCGCATAGGTACCGGTCGGGGATGCGATTGCGGAATTGATTCCGATCAGCTGTCCCTGCGTATTGACCAATGCGCCTCCGCTATTACCCGGGTTCACCGCGGCATCGGTTTGGATAAAGGATTCTATGGCTCGGTTAGACTGTCTTTGATTGATGCCTATGGAACGGCCTTTGGCACTTACAATACCGGCAGTTACGGTAGCATCCAGGTTTAATGGATACCCAACGGCCAGTACCCATTGCCCCAGTTTTACTTCATCGGAATTTCCAAAGGCAAGTGCGGGAAAGCGCTGCCCTTCTATCTTTAAAATGGCCAAATCGGTAGCGGGATCTTTGCCCACTACTTTAGCCGTTTGGGTATTGCGATTATTAAAGGTCACTTGCACCTCATCAGCACCATCCACTACGTGGTTATTGGTAAGGATATAACCATCGGTTGATATGATTACACCCGAACCGCCACCCTGAGCATCCGGCATTTTGAATTGTTGTAAACCGCCTTCACCCCAAAAATCAAAAGGATCCCGTGCCATAACGGTTTTCCCTTGTTTCATGGTTTTAATATGCACTACCGACTTTACGGTATTTTCGGCCGCGGCGGTAAAATCAATTGGTTGCCCCACAATAGCACCACTGTTGTTGGCGTAATGCAGATCAGAACCGGCCGCGCTTTGCTTATTTTGAGCAGATAGATTGGATTGTTCCTGGCCTTGAATTTTGTCGTAGGCCCAAACGGTGGCTACAGAGGTAAATACTGCAGCGGCAATAACGGGAATTGCTAACTTTTTCATCGTACTAAAAAGTAATTTTAAAATGAATTAAAATTGATATAAACAAATATAAACTTTAGTATAAAATGATTCCGCTAAGCAATTGTTTTTTAAAAGAAATTTAAGAATAAGGTTAAAGGTCTTGCAAAAAGGCCAGGGTATCTACCCCATCGGCATAATCGGTCAGGGATGGGCTTTGATTCGCGCCGAAAGGCATTAATTTACCCGAATCTACCGCTACCGTTCCTGTGGTGATGCACTGAATACTGTCATTTTGCTGTAAGGCTTCAATCAAAGCTGCTTTATCCTCATAGAAGGAATAATGTACCACGCTGATCGGCGCATAAGGCGATTCATTTTCGACCATGAGCACATGTCCGTTACTCATATAAAGTTGCCTGTTCAGCAAATATAACGCTAATTGATAATCATAATTATTCCGGAACTTGTTATGGTCTCCATGTGCGGCAAAACGGTCGAAAGATCTCAAGAGTGCTTCGAAGTTATAATCTTTGGGAACGTAGACCTTCGTTACATTACGGCAACCCAAGCCAAAAAAGAGATTCACATCGTCCGATAATTTTTTTAACGAATCTTTGTCTTCGCTACCGTCCAAAATCGCCACAGATGTTCTGTTTTTGCGAATAATATGCGGGTATTTCTGGAAATAATATTCAAAATAACGAGCAGAATTATTGCTTCCTGTGGCAATATAAGCATCACAATGCTTCAACATTTCTGATACGGATACCTCCGCTGCAAATTCAGGGTTCCATTCGGCCAGTTTAGCAAATATATGGTTCCACAACACCGTATCCTTAGAGGATAATTTAATTCTAAGCGTATGTCCGGAAATAAAACCACATAAAAAGTCATGAAAACCCACTAAAGGAATATTACCAGCCATTACAATCCCGACCGTTTTGGGTTCAGATCGTTGCTGCAATAGTTTGGGATATTGCTGTATCCAATTTTCAAGCGCCTCTTTCTTCAAAAAATAGTTTGCGATATTATCCATGGCCAGACGGGTAAATTCCGGTATAAACCAGCCATTAGCACGGTGTGCCAGGTCTATTACGTCCTCCAGTTCCTCCGATTTTTGTTCAAAATAATATCCTAATTGAGCCAGTAAAGCAATTCTATTTTCTAAAAGTATCATAACAGTTTGGAATTTATGCTAGGTAAGTTGTAATTTTGCGTTCAAAATAAATCAATAATTATTTAAAATGGCGATAAAAATTACGGACGAATGTATCAACTGTGGTGCCTGTGAACCAGAATGTCCTAATAATGCAATATATGAAGGCGGTATAGAATGGAAAATGGCCGATGGTACGGGCGTAAAGGGCGAATACGTTTTAATGAGCGGCACGACCACCGATGCGCAGGAAGCACATGAACCGGTTGCGGTTGATGTATACTACATTACGCCAGATAAATGTACCGAATGTCAGGGTTTTCATGAGGAGCCTCAATGTGCGGCAGTATGTCCGGTAGATTGTTGTGTGCCTGATGAGCTGTATGAAGAGACGGTAGAGCAATTATTAGAGAAGAAAGAGAAAATGCACTTATAGATACGTGCACCACATAAATATTAAAAAAGGGAATCGTTGAACGCGATTCCCTTTTTTATATTTACAATTGGGAGGGATTGGTTCCCAGCCTTACTATTTTTCTATTCACTTCTACCTTATCAGGGGTATTCAGGTAATATTTACCGTTTTTCGCTTCTATATTCAGCCTTATAAGCCTGTTATAACTAGTATCGGCAAGGTAAAGAACCGCAGTATCTGAAAATTGTTCAAATACCATCTTCACCTTTTGTTGTTTAAGCGTAAAGCACTCCAGGCTGTCGCTCGCAGAAAGCTTTAAATCTTCCTCTTTTCCAATAATAAAATCGCAGGCATGCAAGAAACCTTTTTTAATCCTTAAAGACTGGTTTTGTGAAATCTCCATTTGTAAGGGCACCCCATCGTCTAAAACGAAAAGATATAATGGTTCAGGAGTACTGTTCTTTACTTCAATCGTTGCTTCTTCTTCCATCTTTACCGATTGAAAAAAGCTTACGAAAAAAGGCATCGTCTGTACCGCAGTATCCAAACTTCCGTGTAAGCGAGATATATTCTTGAGACTCGCTGAACGCGCTCTTTCAAAAAACAATTTAGCCACAAGATCATTTACCTTATTGGATTCGGTGACATAATTAAGGTTGTTGGAATACTTACTGGAGCTGTTGCCACAGCCCTTATCCATCAAACGGACAACCGTAATTACAAACACCAGAATAAGCCATATATAATTAAGCCCTTTTGAATTCTTTTTGTGTGGCCTTCTTTTTCTTCCTCCTGGATAGAGATCGGTATCCGAAATTTTTTCTTCGTAGATCTCATGGTTTTCTCTGACCAGTTTTGTATTGGTCGGATCCAGGTAATCCAACTGTATCATCTGCCTGCTGATCAGGTAGCAGGTTCGCTCATCCACATTTTGTATCTCGACACAAAAATTGATCAATACAGTCGCCAGATCATCTTTTACGCTGTATAAATTATCAGGCAGCCAATTCAGGAACCTCGCCCAATCTTTTGTCCATACGGTTACTTCTGCTTTACGGGAAAGAAAAGTGGTTTTATTCAGGTTACGAAAGAGTTTGATGGCATCCTCCAGATAAGTATTGGCACTACTAAAAGCCACCTCTCCATCGGAGATCAGGATCATTTCACAATTGGCAATCCAGTCTGCCGCTGCCTTAAAATCACTTCTGGACAGCCGGTTTTTCATTTCCTTGTTAAACTGCGGTGCAAAATACGGAGAACAGAAGTTTACAAAAGGCAAATCTTCTTTGAGCCCGGCGGTCTCTTGATCCAAGAGTTCGGTTACGGTTCCCGATTCGAGAAACTGAAGGAGGCTTTTATGCGCCCAAATTTTTATATGATGCGTTATCTCGGTAGCAAACTGCGCAGATTCTATAATAGAGAATATATCCTGCTTACTATAGTCTATCCCTTCCAAAGTGATGATCCCCGTAGGTTCCATACTAAACTCAGCCGCAATTTGCTTTTTAACCCTCGCGATATTGATAGCGGCAACATCTGTAAGGTCAATATGACTATAGTCAAAAAATCTTATGGGTGATTTATACTGCATATTTAACCGATTCCTGTGCCTTTAAAATCATCGTTCTTCACTTTGTAATCGCTGTGAACCAATAAATGGGTAATGTTGTATACATGCTGCCTGAACTCGTAGTACTTCTCTCCGTTCAGGGCGGTATCTGCCGATTTAAATATGGTTTGCGCGCCGTTATAATTGGTGTAATGTGCCGGTTCTAATGCTTTAAAACCTTCGTAACGCGAGATCAGGTAGCTGAGTGTGTTCCAAAGAATATCCCAGCCCAGGTCATTGAGCTTTTCCGTCGCTTTCTCCAGTATAGAGGGGTTACGGCTGATTAATACATGATGCTCTCCTCCCAAAATTTTCTGGTATTTCTGAGCCAGCTCTTCTTTTCTGAAATCGGCCATGGGCAAATGATTTTCGGCAAAATCTTTGGACTCAAAATATTCATAGCGCAGGCGCTCCAGGCGGTCTTCGCCACCTAGTTTATCGTAGGCTTTGGAAATACGGTTCAGCATTTCTGCAATTACATATTTGGTATCCGTTCTGTCGTTTTCTTGCAGTTTAAACAGCTCCGCTTTGTGCTGACCCAACTCTTTTAAGAAATCATTGGCCTGAAGTGCCCATACATCATTATCATCTACACTAAACATTTTAATGCTGTTGCGTATTTCGTTTTCAAGGTCGATAAATTGTTCTTTAAGCCGATCCACATTCACATGCTTTTCCGAGATTGAAAATGCATTTTTAAACTCCTGCTGGGTCATTACCAGATAGACTTCTGTATGTAATTCCCGGTTATCAGACATGGAAATCTGTAGTTCTATATCAGAACCTTTGATCAGGTCGGATGTGAGGTCTTTACCCGAAATCACGATACAGGCAATCACAAGGTTGGATAAGGGTCTTGCAAAACGATCCCCTTCCAGAATATTAATGATGATGCTATCGTCCGAACCTTGTTTAATGGTTTTGGAGATTTCGCGGTATAAGGTCTTTTTCTGTGGCAGAATACTGTTTTTTTCAAAGATCAGCTCGAGCTTGGTCGTATGGTTATCTTTATCATCTACCTCGATACAGATATCCTGGGGCAAGGGTTGTCCCGAGATATTGTATTGGCCATGTGTAATGCTCAGTTCTTCCATCGCTGCCCGAATTTCGTTCTGATCGGCGTCGTATACCCTCAGAAAAAAGGTATTGTTTATATTGGGTAACAAAGGAAGGAATTCGGTGAATTTCGATTTAAGAGGCACAAAACCGGTATCAAATCCCCCGTCACTCCGGATAATTCTATAGGTTTTGCGGTCAAGGTCGCCCTCTGCCTTTATGATAAGTACCTCTTCCACGTCCTTACTCATTTTACTATAAGATACTTTAAGCTGTACCGGTGTCATTTCCACAGCATCGAGGTCAAAATCCTCCTCTTCCTCGACCCTGCCCAGGCTGTTCAGCAGATCGTCCACATTATTGCCCAGGGCCAGTTTGGTTCCTTTAGGCTGATAATATTTGTTGGCGGCATAGTATGCCGCACCGATGGCTACCGCTGTAGTAGGATCTATACCCGAATTAACGGCAATCTGTGTCTCGCTTTGTAAACTATTTTTGACATAAGGAATGTAAGTACTACCGCCTACCAGTAGTATCTCTTCAATATTTGAGGCCGCGATCTGGTTTCGCTGCAGAATATCCTGCAACATTCTCAGGGTTTCGCTAATGCGGGTGGTAATGGTTTCTTCAAATTGCTTGCGTGTGATGGATAACATCACATCCTGCGCTACTCCGTCAACCATAAGCGTAAAGTCAAGGATCGTCTGCTCCTGATGCGATAATTCCTTTTTCGCTTCTTCCGATTTATAGATCAGTTCGTAAAACAGTTTTTCATATTTACCATTTTTACTGCGCAGCTCCTGTTCAAAATTTTCGATCTCAAAATGTGCATTGACATAGGGTACAATGATTTGCTCAATCATTCCAAAATCAAAATCGGCACCTCCCAGAAAGTTATTTCCCTCATGATCAATGACTTTCATTTCGCCATCCTTAATCTCCATCAGGGCTATATCAAAGGTACCGCCGCCCAAATCATAGACCAGCCAATAACCATTTTTATCCTCGCCCTGATTGGCCGCATTAAAATAAGCCAAACTAGCTGCTATAGGTTCCTGTAGCAACACGACTTCCTCAAAACCGGCGGCCAGGCCTGCTTTTTTTGTTGCATTGCTCTGCATGGTATCGAAACTGGCCGGAATGGTAATTACCGCCGCTTCGGCTTGCTCTCCCGAATAGATAAACTGTTTTAGTTCTTTCAATACTAAAGTGGATAACTCAATGGGGGTAATATTTTCATCAAGATTAACGACATAAAATTTATCGTCCGTACCCATTCTGCGTTTAAAGTTGGCAAAAATATTGATGGGGTCTTTAATCAAAAATTCCCGCGCTTTATCACCAACCAAGGTCCTGTCCGGGCGAAAAGCCACCACAGATGCCAGGGTATCTTTATGCCCGATGGGGTTTTTAAAAATAGTGACCTGACCATTTTCATACTTCGTGATCAAAGAATTGGTGGTGCCCAGGTCTATTCCGAAATTTATCGATTTCATGCTGATATGGATTATTAAATCAAAAGTTAAACAGAAGGATCATTTGCTTATTCTACAATAACAATGCCCTTCTGTATCAGTACCATTTGTCCGTTTTCTTGTTTGTAGACAATTGGTTTGATGACTTTTGTGATTTTCATATTATGATTTGCTTTTCCTGCAATACTCGCTTCACAGTCTGTTCTGCTCTCTGTGTATTTTTCGCCTAAAGGATTAATACAGTGCAGGCCTTCTTCTTCCAGCAAATTATATATTTTAGTAAAGTTGCGCTCAAATTTTGCACTAAGCTGCTCTTGTTCAATTTTTTGACTGATCTCAAATACCTGGTTAATCAGCTGCACATTCTGACTCATATTGTACCTACATTTGGAGCAAATTACGGAAAAAAATGAATTGCGTAAACAGCCGGCTTTATTTTATAACAAGCCCGTGATATCAATCTATAAAGGAAATCTATTTTTAACAGCAGAAAACCGCAAATACAAGTACGATTACCTAAATTAGCGTTAGGGATCAAACATCTACTGAATTTATAAAATCATCAAGCTATATGGAGTATATCGATTATTACAAAGTCCTGGGTATACAAAAAGAGGCCACAACAGAAGAAATCAAAAAGGCGTACCGGAAATTAGCCCGAAAATATCATCCAGACCTGAATCCGGATAACAAGGAGGCCCAAAAGAAATTTCAGGAGATCAACGAAGCCAATGAGGTATTGAGTGATCCCGAAAGCCGGAAAAAATATGACCAGTACGGAAAAGACTGGAAACATGCCGAGCAGTTTGAGCAAAACCAAAGCAACCGTCAACAGCAGTCCCGCGGACAACAAGAGTATGGTTGGGAGGGCGATTTCGGATCGGGAGATCATTCCGATTTTTTTGAATCCTTTTTTGGGCGGCAAAGATCTGGTGGCCGGCAAACGGCCTTCCGGGGCCAAGATATCTCCGGCGAACTGAGTTTTGAGCTGAAGGATGTGTACCATACTCAAAAACAGACATTTACTGTAAATGGAAAAAATATACGCATTACCATTCCGGCAGGTATTGAAGACGGGCAGAAGATAAAACTGGCCGGTTACGGACATCCCGGTGCCAATGGTGGCCCTTCGGGCGACTTATATATCACTATTTATGTGCACAATAACACTCCATTCAAATTATCGGGCAATGATTTACACCTGAACGCGGACATAGATCTGTATACTGCTGTTTTGGGCGGAGAAAAAACGATCGATACTATTGAGGGAAAGGTAAAGCTAAAAATAAGCCCGGAAACCCAAAACGGGACTAAAATTAGGGTAAAAGGTAAGGGGATGCCGGTATATAAGTCCGAAGGACAATTCGGAGACTTGTATGTTACGTATACCGTAACCTTACCGACAGGCCTCAGTGAGGAGCAAAAAGCTTTATTTAAGCAATTATCTCAGTCTTAAACCTAAGATTATGCAAAAGGAACAATTAATATTAGTCCGTCATTTTTGTCATGTTCATCATTTAGAAGTTAGTTTCATCAGCGATTTACAGCAGTATGAACTGTTTCCGCTGATCGTCATAGAAGAGGAACTTTATATAGAACCGGAGCAATTGCCCCTTATAGAGCGCATTGTAAGGCTGCGGACGGATCTGGGCATTAACCCGGAAGGGATAGAGGCCATCAGCCACTTACTCTCCCGGATGGAGGAAATGAATCATCAGATTGCTTCTTTACAGCATCGCTTAAAGCAATATGAATAACAGGAGTAAAGGATACGCCTCAGGAACGACCAATTCCGGGGTATGATTGAAATTTGGCCAATTCTATAAGGATTGTCGCGTGCAACATGGTCTCTAAACTCTTAACAAATTTATCCGATTAAAAGATTAAATTTGCGACGTTAAATTTAAAAAATTCATAAAATGAAAGAAGTTGTATTAGTTTCAGCAGTACGTACGCCAATAGGAAGCTGGGGTGGTTCTTTAAAGGATTTCTCTGCTACTCAGTTAGGTGCTATTGCGATAAAAGGAGCTTTGGCCAAAATCAATTTAGAGCCTTCTAAAGTTACGGATGTGTTGATGGGATGTGTGATGCAAGCAAATTTAGGACAAGCTCCTGCCCGTCAGGCGGCAAAATTTGCGGGCTTACCGGATGAGGTGAACTGTACTACCGTTAATAAAGTATGTGCGAGTGGGCTTAAAGCCATCACGATGGCGGCTCAGGCAATCATGCTGGGTGATGCGGAAATCGTAGTGGCCGGTGGTATGGAGAGCATGAGTAATGTACCTTTTTATAGCCCGAACCTTCGTTGGGGAAATAAATATGGTAATGCAATTATGGTAGATGGTTTGGCTAAAGATGGCCTTACAGACGTATACCACAATTATGCAATGGGTAATGCGGCAGAAAATACTGCAGCAGAAATGAACATCAGCCGTGAAGCACAAGATGCATTTGCCGTACAAAGCTACACCCGTAGCCAGGCTTCTGTAAACAATGGTAAATTTGAAAATGAAATTGTTCCGGTAGAGATCCCGCAACGTAAGGGCGAGCCTGTTTTATTTTCAAAAGATGAAGAGCCATTCAATGTAAAATTTGATAAGATCCCTCAATTAAATTCTGCTTTTGTAAAAGGCGGTTCGGTAACGGCAGCAAATGCTTCTACCATGAATGACGGTGCTTCTGCACTCATCCTGATGAGTAAAGAAAAAGCGGCAGAATTAGGTTTGACGCCATTAGCGGTTATCCGCGGCTATGCCGATGCGGAACAAGCACCGGAGTGGTTTACCACTTCTCCTGCAAAAGCAGTGCCTTTGGCTTTAGCAAAAGCAGGTATCGCAGCTGATGCCGTAGATTTCTACGAATTGAATGAAGCATTTAGTGTCGTGGGTTTAGCCAACTGTGAAATTTTAAAATTAAAACCAGAACAAGTAAATGTAAATGGTGGTGCCGTAGCATTAGGCCATCCATTGGGTTCTAGCGGTTCGCGTATCGTCGTAACCCTGATCAATGTTTTAGCACAAAACAATGCTAAGATCGGTGTTGCCGGTATCTGTAATGGCGGCGGCGGTGCCAGTGCGCTTGTTATCGAGAAACTATAATAATTAATTTTTAATATATTGACAAAAGGCATCTACTCAGTAGATGCCTTTTGTCTTATAAAGTGTCTGTCTACGCGAAATAGTGTACAAGCAAAGCGGAATGAACAATCTCTTCATCATTAATATTAGCCCCCTCCTATCGTTGGGGTGACAAAGAAAAATGTACACTTTTCTTTTAGGATAGTCGTACGAACGGCTTTAATTTCAGATAAAAGCTCAATTAACCCTCTGTTTTTCAGGCTTTCGCGCCGCTCATTAAGTAATTGTATTATAATGCATTATATTGTAGTACAATTAAAAAACATGCTAAAATATAGGAATTTGATTCTTTGTCTGTTTATGCTTTGCTTAAGTAGCTGTGTTATACTGGATACCCCGGGCTTTCACAGCGGATATAAAAAGCTGAATGCATCGGATAAACAACAAATCCACTTTGTAACCGAAACGAAAGATTTTTGCAACATTCAGAATGATAAGAAGATATATGCGGTAACGGCCGATCTGTTTTTAGATTGTATTAAAGACAAAGACATCACCCTTGTATATTTCTGGAGTGCACATTGTGGTTCTGAAGTATGCATTCTTTTATCTGCGGCACAGGCTTATTGTGATCAGCGGAATTATAATCTCTATGTTGTATCGGAATATTATGATCTTCCCGCAACTTTGTTACAAAACAAAACTAGGAATCCAATCCTATCGGTCAATCATTTATACTACAAAACCGATTATTGTCCGAAATACACCCGACGTTTCCGTAAAGCCATCGCCGGTGCTGCCGCTATCAGTAAAGACGAGTTGCGTTTTTCCCGATTTTATTTTTTCAAGGGAAGCAAATTTATAAAGGCGAAGCAAAAATTAACCGACTAAATATCAAAAAAGGTGCTCAATCCTATCTTACAATATCGCCCGCACACTCATGGTGCCGGTGTGTACCGCCGGATTGGTACCGGGCTTACGACCATCATACTCTAAAGAAAACTCGATACTCTTATTGATCCTCGTGGTCCAGTTGAGGTACCAGAGCCAGTTAGCCCCTTTGGCCAGGGCATCCAGCATCACAAAACTCAAGGAGGTATTGGCCAAACCATTGTATTGTATCTGGCTGTAAGTACCTCTGAATTGTATACTCCCGGAAGATGGAAAGCTCAACCTGCTGTCGATCGAAATATTCTGTACATTGGCAAACTCCCCGCCAAACAGACCTTTGTTCTGACGATGCTCCAGTTTATAACTGGCGGTAATCCGCATTTTACTATTGTATAGAAAAAGCAATGAAGGCTCTACACCCTGAAAGCGGATAAAGTAACTGCGACCATCGTCTAAAGGAGAAGAAAATTGTTTATTCCCGTGAATTGTGGCCAACATAAAGGTATAATTCCTGTTCAGTACCCATCGCAGTTTTTCATTGTGCCTCAATAGCGATTGTCCTTCTAAGCCATAAGTGAGTAATGATTTATTCGTACTATATACCGTCGTATAATCCAAACCCCAACGGGCACTGCTGCGATTGTAGAAGATGGTATTACTCAAGGCTGTACTGCCAGAAATGATGCTGGTATCTTCAAAATTGGTGGCAAAGGGATTAAAGGATTTCAAACCCTCTGCATACAGTGTTCTGTTATTGATCTGCAATGCCAGCTGGTCGCTGAATCGGGAAACAAACTTTTGGATGCCCTTCCGTTCTTTGACATTGCGCCAGAGATTATCGGGATTCAATTGCAGACTGAGGTTGAGGTTGGCAAAATTCACTTTTACATACTCATTGGTCGGGGTGATCAAGCGTATAAATCGCTTTTGGTCTTTATAAATCGCGATTTCAAACTCATTGGCCTGTTGTACCCCATCATTATTGTAATCTATCCACATATAAGTCCCCTGCCCTGCAGCCACCTCCACATAGGTAAATTGTCTTTTCTGTTCCTGACCGGTACCAAAATCATAGACCAAACTCGGCACCAAAAATCCATGAGCGATGTTACCACTATAGTTTATACGGCCTAAAAGTGTTGATCCTGCGGTTTCTTTAGATAATAAACTATTGTCTATTTGGAGTAAGCGATAAGAACCGGTAAGGCTCAACTGATGGTTTTTCCAGGTGCTGACATTCAAATTAGCCTCCACGGTATGCCCACGGTTACTTTGTTTAAAGGCCGTCCCTGCAGGTGCAAAATCCCGCCGAAAGGCATAGTTCAAGTTAAGGTTTAAAGGCTGATTTTCTGCCGTCTTGAAATACAGTTTAGAGATGTCAAAATTATAAGCACTCCATAACAAAGTATCTGCCATCCTGTTTTTCAATTCGTTATATTCTTTCTCGAAACGAAATCCTATTGTGGATTTACTTTTTCGACCAGTAACTGTTTCTGCAAAAAATGTGGGGCGTAAAAAAATACTTTTCTGATCGGGCGACACACTATTCATCGCACTCCCACCCAGGCCTGCTTTATAACGAAGGCTATTATACAAGAATGAGACCTGATGCCTGTTGGCTGTATAATCCGTTCCCCGTTTGTAGAACGTAAAATCGTAACCCAGATTTCCTTTTTTGTGATGCAGCATATTAGTCGCCAAGGTAACGAGGTGCTCATCGGCCCTTGTATCTGTTGCGGCAATATTCCAATCTCTGTTAAACTCTATATTGCGATAAGGAGCAATGGCGACAAACCGTGCATCTACATACTCGTAGCTTACTTTATTGTTCCACTTCCAGGGGCTTTTGCGCGTCAGGCTATCTTTTCCAAATAGACGCGTTTCTTCATAAGCCAGTTTCCCTGCACTGCCCCAATGCAGGGCATTATCTATGGAAGAAAAGGTATTGGGAGAATAATTACTGGAAGACCATTCCATGGATACCTGTTTCAGGCTGTCGATCTGATAATGCGCGCCGGTGGTAAAGACTTGTTGTAACTTTGGGGTAATTAATAAGGCTTTGGGTTCATAATTCCCTTGTTTTAACCCATTTAAAGGAGCAACCCAGGCATAAGAGCGGCCATTGGTATTCAGGCCAGAAATAACATAATCACCATTGCCCTCCCCCACATAACTAAAATTCAGGCTATAGACGACATCATTCGGGTTGGTCGTATACACATACACACCGGGATAGGTAATGCCATTCACTACCGAGTCTGTTTTTCGATACAGTATCTTATTTCCGGCAAAAGTGTCTAATTTTTCAGTAGCATAAAAGGCCTGGTCAATATTATCACCGATCGTGCCTAAAAACCGTTTTTGGTCGGCACTTAGGGTTTGTACATACGTTTGGTTCTTCGCATCCTGATTGGAGTAGGCATTAAAGCGGAAAGTCCATTTGGAACCAATCTTTAGCTCATCACTCACAAAAAATAAGGTATTCAGGTAATTCCGGCTTTGGTATTCAAAATCAACCTGGATACGCTTGTCTTTGGTGATCAGGCGACGCGGCATAAAAATAAGCTCTGCTGTGTTGTAATTGATCACATAATCCAGATCTTCTCCCCGGGCCATTAATTCCCCGTCAATAAATACCCGTTCCGTACCCGCCAAAACAATAAAATATTGTTCCCCATTGTCCCCTTGCAGCTTGTAAGGCCCCTGATTGCCTTCTATCCCCTGAAAAATATTACGGGTAAACTGGCCTTTAGCTACCGAACCATCTAATTTAAGGGTATTCTGAATATTTTTGGTTTTGAGCAGCACTCCATCGTAGGCAATTCCCTGCACCCGTTTATTGAAATTCAGGAAATAACTATTGGGCTTATCCATATTGTAATCTCCTACGGTAAGCTTATGACGTCCTTTTTCGAAGGTAACATACATCTTATCAAACTCCTGCAGGCGTTGCGTATTACCATCAGGCTGAAAGGGAATATTATTATCGGTAATGGCCGCTTCGATTCGAACGCTGTCCAGGATATAACCATTCAATTGCAGGTTAAACTGAGAATTCAGGACGATATCCTGGTTGTTCCCTACAGAAAGGCTGCGCCCATAATTCCCGTTGTAATCAATCGCATTAAAATTGACGAAGTTATTACCGGCATTACCGTTGGCCATCGTTCCATCATAGCGGTAGCCTCCACCCATTACCACATTATGGTCTATTAAGTTGGCTTTTTTATGATAATAGGGACGCGCTAAGGAAAGGGGTAAACGCCGATAGTGGATGGTGACACTATCCGGTGGAATCGGTTTGTTTTTGTTCCAAACCAAGGTGCTATTTGTATAATTTACGCTATAATCCTCAGCAGGTACATGATCTATATAAAAAGAACCTAAACCGATGCTAAGACTGTCGAGCTGGAGCGTATCCGTATGAAGCACTACTCTTCTGGAGATCAGGTTAGAAAGTACACTTGTATCCTGAGCAACAGCAGGCATGCCCTGTAGCAGCATGATGCCCATGAGTAGGAGTATATGACAATATGATCTTATTTTTTTCAAGCCTGCTCTGGAATACTTGGATATTGAACGTGCAAAATACCTCAAACATTTTCTAATATCTGCGGAAAATCGGTAAAATCCCTAAAAATTGATTAAAAACGAAGCAAAACATGCCTTTTTGAACAAAATATTACTTATTTCATTTTTGTTTGTTTTATATTTGTGCCTCAGAAAAAAAGGCTGTTTTCAGGCAGCCATTTTTCGCACATTTATTTTCGAAAATATCCAAATTCCATTTTAAGAAAAAATGAAAGATTTTTCTTTTGTCACCAACGCGCATCCGGCTTATATAGAGTCTTTGTATAACGATTTTTTAAAAAATCCAGAAACAGTAGACCCGGAATATAAAAAATTCTTTGAAGGCTTCGACTATGCCAGCACAAAAGGCGGTACAGCGACAGAAACCAAAGCAGGTGCAAGTATTGGAGGGGGCGCAACCTTAAGCAACGACCAACTCACCAAAGAGTTTGCCGTATATGATATGATTCGTTCTTTCCGCAAGAGAGCCCATCTTATCGCCAATACCAATCCTATTCGCCCGCGTGTAGACCGTAAGGCCATGCTGGCTTTAAGTGATTTTGGATTTACCGATGCAGATCTGGAAACGGAATTCTCTTCCGGCTCCTTTATCGGTTTAGGCAAAGCAAAGCTGAAGGATATTTATCAAAAATTACATACCATTTATGCAGGTAGTGTAGGGATTCAATATACCTATATCACCAATACAGAAACCTACGATTGGGTTGAAACGCATTTCGAAGCGTTTATGCAGGAAGAGTTTTCTTTCGAGCAAAAGAAACGCATTTTACATAAATTGAATTACGGGGTTATTTTCGAAAAATTCCTGAATACTAAATTCATCGGACAGAAAAGATTTGGTCTGGAAGGTGGCGAAAGCATGATTCCGGGTTTGGATGCCATGCTTACTGCTGCTGCTGATGGTGGCGTGGAAGAGGTAATCTTCGGAATGGCACACCGCGGCCGTTTAAATGTATTGGCCAATATCCTTCGTAAAACATACGATCAGATCTTCTCCGAATTTGAAGGCACCATGCCTGCTGATATGACTATGGGCAGTGGTGATGTGAAATATCACCTGGGTTTCCGTTCTATCGTAAAAACGGCTAATGAAAAAGACCTGAATCTGCAATTAATCCCCAATCCGTCTCACCTGGAAACAGTAGATCCGGTAGTTGCGGGTTTTGCAAGGGCTAAATCTGATGCCATCTATAATTCTGATTACAGCAAGGTATTACCCATCTTAATTCATGGTGATGCTGCCGTAGCCGGTCAGGGTATTATATACGAATTATTACAAATGAGCAAATTGAAGGGGTATGCTGTAGGCGGTACCATTCACTTTGTAATCAATAACCAAATCGGCTTTACAACCGACTTTGAAGATGCCCGTTCCTCTATCTACTGTACCAGCTTAGCAGCAATGGTACATGCTCCGGTATTACACGTTAATGGTGATGATCCGGAAGCAGTGGTAAAGGCTTGTATTTTTGCGGCACAATACCGTCAAAAGTTCCATGCTGATATCTTTATTGATATGGTTTGTTACCGCAGACATGGACATAATGAAGGGGATGAACCTAAATTCACCCAACCGAGTTTCTATGCCTTAATTGAGAAACACAAGAATCCAAGAGAGATTTATACAGAGTATTTGATGCAGCACGGTACACCGGAAGCACAAAACCTGGCTAAAGACATGGAGAAGGTGTTCTGGGATGAGATGCAGGCGCGTTTGGACGAGAACAAACAAAACCCAATACCTTATACCTACCAAAAACCAGAATTAGCCTGGCAGGAATTGCGTAAAGGGGTGGAGGAAGATTTTGTAAAGTCTCCTGATACTGCAGTTACTAAAGAGGTGATTGATACCCTGTTTAAAAAACTGATGCAATGGCCGGAAAGCTTCAATCCATTGCGTAAAGTACAGAAATTACTTACCGACAAAACGAAATTATACGAGGAAAGCGAGAAGATCGACTGGGCAACCGGCGAGCTCTTAGCCTTCGCAACTTTACTGAATGAAGGATATGAAGTAAGATTGAGTGGTGAAGATGTGAAACGTGGTACCTTCTCTCATCGCCATGCGGCCTTAAGAGATGAAAAAACCAATGAGGAATACAATCGCTTATCCCAATTGTCTCCTGACCAGGGTAAATTTTATATTTACAACTCTTTATTGAGTGAATATGCTGTATTAGGATTTGATTATGGGTATGCAATGGCAAACCCTTCTAACCTGGTCTTATGGGAAGCACAATATGGTGATTTCGCCAATGGTGCACAAATCATTATCGATCAATACCTGACCAGCGCAGAGCAAAAATGGCAAACTCAGAATGGTCTGGTTATGTTGTTGCCTCATGGTTATGAAGGTGGCGGACCAGAGCACTCCAGTGCCCGTTTGGAGCGCTTCTTACAGATGAGTGCCGAGAATAATGTGTATATTACCAACATTACCACCTCTGCAAACTATTTCCATGCTTTACGCCGCCAGTTAGCGCTGCCGTTCCGTAAACCATTGGTAAACTTTGCCCCTAAAGCAAATCTGCGTCATGTACGTTCCTACTCTTCTGTTGCTGAATTTACCGTAGGCGGTTTCAAAGAAGTGATTGATGATCCGAATATACAAGATGTTGCTAAAGTAAAACGCGTATTGTTGTGTAGCGGAAAGATCTATTTTGACCTGAGTGAAAAACAGATTACGGAAAACAGAACAGATGTTGCCATTATTCGTTTGGAGCAAATACATCCTTTGCCACAAGAACAATTGAACGCCTTATATCAAAAATATAGTGGGGCACAATGGTTATGGGTACAGGAAGAACCTAAAAACATGGGGGCTGCTTCTTTCCTGAAAATGAATATCAATAAACCGATCAACTTAGGCTATCTGACCCGCAAGGCAAGTGCTGCTACGGCTACCGGTTTTGCAAAACTGCATGCGCAAGAACAGCAAATGTTGGTAGATCAGGCTTTTTCGTTCTAAATTAATTTAAGAAAACAAGAATAATTTATATTTTTGCTCCATAAAAGACTTTCAATAACTTATTAAGTATGTCACACGCAACACAAGAAGAAAAGCCGGTATTAGTAACCAAATCTGCGATGTTTTTCGCATTAATGATTGTAGGTTTATTAGTCGGTACGATCAATTTTGTACAGGAAATGGGTCACACCGAAGGACATGGCGGTAGTGCAGCACACGGAACAGAATCGCATACTGCTCCTAATCCCACACATGGTTCAGAAACACATGGTGCCGATGCACATGCTACACCAACGCCTCATGAGCCTAAAGCTCAGGCACAAGCATCTGCAGACGCTGCTCAGAGTGTAAAGGGTAAAGATACCCCTAAGACTGAGGCACATGAAGCACCTGCAAAACACTAATTTTAGAACAATAGATTTAAAAAAGGTTAAGCAAATCGCTTAGCCTTTTTTAAACCACACTATATTGCTTATGCAAAAAGATGCTGTAATTGTCGTGACAGGTGCCGCCGGTTTTATCGGCAGTGTACTGACAGGCCATCTGAATGACCTGGGTTACGAACAATTAGTATTGGTAGACGATTTTTCGTCAAAATCAAAGACCAATAATCTTATTGATAAAAAGTATCTCGCCAAAGTACACCGGGATCAGTTTTTTGATTGGCTCGAAGAGCATCCGGGCAAAGTGGCCTATGTGTTTCACTTAGGGGCGCGCACAGATACGGCCGAGTTTAACTATGAAATATTCAGGGAACTCAATGTACGCTATTCCAAAAGTATATGGGAATATTGTACTGAAAATGGCATTCCTTTGGTGTATGCTTCCTCTGCCGCTACTTATGGCAACGGGGAATTCGGGTATGATGATAATGAGGCGCTGATACCTCAGCTGGCTCCCCTCAACCCTTATGGTGTATCGAAACAAAAATTTGACGTCTGGGCACTAGAGCAGAAGAGTACTCCCCCATTCTGGGCGGGTTTAAAATTCTTTAATGTTTACGGCCCTAATGAATATCATAAAGGGCGTATGGCCTCCGTAATCCTGCATGCCTACCAGCAAATACTCAAAAATGATGGTGAAGTGAAGTTATTCCGCTCTCATAAACCGGAATATGCCGATGGTGGACAAATGCGCGATTTTATCTATGTTAAAGATCTGGTGAAGGTGTGTACCTGGCTGATGCTGCAGCAACCGGAAAATGGCATTTATAACTTAGGTACGGGAACTGCCAGAACCTTTAATGACTTGATCAATGCTTTATACAATACTTTAGGGCTTCCTACTAAAATAACGTATATCGACACCCCGGAAGATATCCGGGAGAAGTACCAGTACTTTACCGAAGCCAATATGAAAAAACTAATCGATGCCGGCTACAAAGAAGGCTTTTACAGCCTGGAAGAAGGCGTTAGCGATTATGTAACACAGTATTTAAAAGAAACGAAATATCATTAAATAACCAGTTCGGACCGCTTAATCCACATGATGTGTAAAATTGAAAAAAGTTTTATATAAATTTGTTTGGTAAATAAAAAAGAATCAGTACCTTTGCAGTCCGAAAAATTTTAAAGAATTAAGAATGCCAACTATTCAACAATTAGTTCGTAAAGGACGTACAGTAATTAAAGCAAAATCAAAATCTCCGGCTTTGGACGAATGTCCACAACGTCGCGGT
>NZ_QAJI01000003.1:205901-341190 GCF_003852495.1 Taibaiella sp. KBW10
GCTAAAGTTCGTTTGACTAATAAAATTGAGGTTATTGCTTATATCCCGGGTGAAGGTCACAACTTACAAGAGCACAGTATCGTATTGATTCGTGGTGGTCGTGTAAAAGATTTACCAGGTGTACGTTATCACATTGTACGTGGTGCATTAGATACTGCAGGTGTGAAAGATCGTAAACAATCCCGTTCTAAATACGGTACGAAAAAAGAAAAAGCTAAAAAATAATTCAATTAGTTATTACAGCTGAGTAAAGTTTATTTTAATCTTGAAGTAACAGCCTGTAGTAAATGTAAAAATTAAAAAAATGAGAAAACAACAAGCGAAGAAATTACCTTTGGCTCCAGATCCAAAGTTTAATGATAAATTAGTTACCCGTTTTGTAAACACTTTAATGTGGGAAGGTAAAAAAACAACTGCTTTCACTATATTTTATGATGCTTTGGATAAAGTATCTAAAATAACAAGCGAAGAAGGTTATGAAATTTGGAAAAAAGCATTACAAAATGTAACGCCTGCAGTAGAAGTACGTAGCCGTCGTATTGGTGGTGCCACGTTCCAAATCCCTTCTGAAGTTCGTCCAGATCGCAAAATTTCTTTATCTATGAAATGGTTGATCCGTTTTAGCCGTGAACGTAACGGTAAAACAATGGCCGATAAATTAGCTAATGAAATCGTTGCTGCCGCAAAAGGTGAAGGTGCTGCTTTCAAAAGAAAAGAAGATACACACCGTATGGCTGAAGCAAACAAAGCATTCGCCCACTTCAAAATCTAACTTAAACATTTTTCGGATATATATAAAGCCGTTCTATTTTAGAACGGCTTTTTTCGTGTCGCTATACCAATCACCTTTAGGCTATTTTACATCTAAATACTTCATCGCCAATAGCCAAAAATAAATAGAACATATATAAATTATATACCAATAGTTATAGTATATTTGCGACCACCTTTAACTAATAAATATATGAAAAAAATATTTTCACTCATAATTACGCTGTCACTTTTCCTGTACGGCACCCATGCACAGGAGCACCGCTGCGCCGCTACGGAAGCAAATGAATACCAAAAAAATATTGATCCCCAGTTTGCAAAATCCTTGGAATTACAAAAGCAACAATGGATCAACCATAATATGCAGGGTAAGAATAACCCCGCTGCACTTGTAATCAATGGTCCTAACGGACCGGAATACCAGGTTCCCATTGTATTCCACATCATTCATACCGGCCAGGCGATAGGTACTCCCCAAAACCCATCTGATGCAACGATCCAGGGTTTGGTAGATTATCTGAACGCCGTCTATGCAGCAACGTTACCGGCCAATCCGGCGGTAGGTAGCGGTGGCGTCAATATTCCTATTCGCTTTGTGTTGGCACAACGTACACCCACCTGTCAGGCCACAACCGGGGTCAACAGGGTTGACGGAAGCAGTTTGGCCGGCTATACCACCTATGGTGTACGCATGCAAGGGGCTACACAAGGCGCCCCTGAAACCTCGGTAAAAGCGTTAAGCAACTGGCGCAATGATATGTACATGAATATATGGATTGTAACCGGTATACAAGGTGCCGCTGCCAATGGTGGTAGTGTGGCCGGTTACGCTTACTTTCCCGGAGTTGGTTCCGATATTGATGGTGTCGTACTGCGTTACGACCAGACCCAATGGGCAATTGCACATGAATTAGGGCACTCTTTTGGGCTGTATCATACCTTTGAAGGCTCTTCCGGTCCAACAGTCTGCCCGGGCAACGCAAACTGTGTCGCTGATGGCGATATGGTCTGTGATACAGATCCACATGCTTTGGTATCAGGTTGTCCTACAGGAACCAATACCTGTACAAATAACCCCTATACTCCTGTAGTATATAATATAATGAACTACAGTTCCTGTCCTAACCGCTTTAGTGCAGGGCAAAAAGACCGGCTGATCTTTCAGCTGATCAACTTCAGAGGATCTTTACTGACTTCTTTAGGTGGTCTAGCTCCCGGAAGTTCGCCCGCTACAAATATTGCCGCCCCGGCACTTGCCTGTGTTCCTAATGCCATTACCAATATGAATACCGCGGATGTAGGACCACGCAATGTTAGTTTTGCGAATTTGAGCTATTACAGTACCGGATATACCAACGATTTTCACCAATTCTATATAGATAATACGACTAATGGCTGTATGAAAAACCAGCAGGTAGCCAATGTAACTGCCGGGAATACCTATACCCTCTCCATTGGTACCGGAGCAGCTAACCCGGAAAAGACGTATGCCTGGATCGACTGGAATAATGACGGAACTTTCCAGGCCGGCGAAAACGTTATGGCCATTTTTGCCACCACCGGTGGCGCCTTGGCTACAGCCAATATTGTAGTACCATCAACCGCAGTGTCCTGTACGCCGCTTAGAATGCGGATTGCCTCTGATTTCAACAGCGGCAGTGCTCCTTTAACGGCATGTGCCAACCCTGTCTATGGTCAGGTAGAAGATTTTACCGTAATTGTAGGGTATAACGCACCTGTAGCTACCATCAGTTCCACAACCAGTACCAATTGCTCCGGAAGTGCTCAATCATTTACGGCTACAGCTAGCAATGGCGGAACAGCTCCAAGCTATCAATGGAAAGTAAACGGGACCAACTCGGGCACTAATAACAGCTCTTTTTCTTATACGCCAAGCAATGGTGATGTGGTCACCTGTGTGGTCACCAGCAGCCTGACTTGCCTGACCAACACCAGTGATACCAGCAATGCCATTACCGTAACTGTAACCAATAGTGTAACACCTCTGATTACAGTGGCCGCAACTAATAACAATATCTGTTCCGGTACGACAATGAACTTTACCGCAACCGCGACAAATGGCGGTACGGCACCAAACTATCAATGGAAAGTAAACGGAACAAATACGGGCACTAACAGTAGCACCTTCTCTTATGTGCCGGCCAACGGAGACCTTGTTACCTGTACCCTGACCGGAAATGCTACCTGCGCCACAACAACAACGGCAAACAGTAACAGTATTACCGCGGTTGTAACCGGTAGTGTAACCCCTACGATAAGTATTGCCGCTGCCAATAATAATATCTGTGCTGGTACGACAATGAACTTTACCGCAACCGCGACCAATGGCGGTACTGCACCAAGCTATCAATGGAAAGTAAATGGTGCTAACTCAGGTACAAACAGCAACACATTCTCCTATGTGCCGGCCAACGGAGACCTTGTTACCTGTACCCTGACCGGAAATGCAACCTGCGCCACAACAACAACGGCAAACAGCAACAGTATTACCGCGGTTGTAACCGGTAGTGTAACCCCTACAATAAATATTGCTGCTGCTAATAATAATATCTGCACTGGTACGACAATGAACTTTACCGCAACCGCGACCAATGGCGGTACTGCACCAAGCTATCAATGGAAAGTAAATGGTGCTAACTCAGGTACAAACAGCAGCACATTCTCCTATGTGCCGGCCAACGGAGACCTTGTTACCTGTACCCTGACCGGAAATGCTACCTGCGCCACAACAACAACGGCAAACAGTAATAGTATTACCGCTGTTGTAACCGGTAGTGTAACCCCTAGTATAAGTATTGCCGCTGCCAATAATAATATCTGTGCTGGTACGACAATGAACTTTACCGCAACAGCAACCAATGGCGGTACTGCACCAGGCTATCAATGGAAAGTAAACGGGGCCAACTCGGGTACAAACAGTAATGCCTTCAGTTATGTACCTGCAAATGGCGATGTGGTGACTTGTGTGTTAACCAGCAACGCAAATTGCCTGTCTAGTCCAACGGCAACCAGTAGCAGCATTACGGCGATTGTAAGCAGTAGTGTTACGCCGCAGATAACGCTGGCAGTCACGAATAATAATATTTGTGCGGGTAAAACGATGAACTTTACGGCAACAGCAACGAACGGAGGAACCAGCCCTGCATATCAGTGGAAAGTAAACGGTGCAAACTCTGGCACTAACAGCAATGCTTTTGCTTATGTACCGGCCAATGGCGATGTAATCAGCTGTACACTGACCAGTAATGCCACTTGTGCGGCAACGACTACGGCAAACAGTAATAACATTACAGCAATTGTAAATCCAACCCTAACCGCTGCGGTGAGCCTTACGGCGAACCCCTCTTCCAATGCAACAATCGGCAACCCGATCATATATACAGCCAATGTTACGAATGCAACTGCGTATCAATTATTATGGTATGCAAACGGGATATTGGTACAAACTACCAATAGTCCTGTAAATACGTATACAAGACCGGCAGCAGCCAATCCGGATACAATACGTGCAACGTTAAAGGTAACAGGATGTTATACGGATACCGCATATACCTCAAGCTCAATTGTGGTGTCTAATAAAGGCACGGGTATTGATCAGTTGGCAACCGAATTAGGCTTACAAGTCTATCCTAACCCGGCAAGCCATATCGTATATATTGATGTTTCGAAGGGAAAATTAAGTGATCTGCAACTTATTAATAATATTGGCCAGGTGATGGAGCAATATACGGTCCGGAATAATAAGATGAGCATAGTGTTGCGTCAATATGCTGTGGGTATTTATCATCTTAAGTTGACGATCCGGTATAACGGCATTGATTATGTAATCATCCGGAAGGTCGTAAAAGAATAATTGAAAGTAATAGAAGTGGTATAAAAAGAGCGCGGTCAGATGTTGACCGCGCTCTTTTTATACCTTAATTATAAGGAATTATCTTACCAGACATATTGTTTCTTATTCATCAAAGTGGCTTCACCAGCGATGGTTTGCTCTCCTGAAGCGAGGTCAAATACTTCACATACATAAGTAGCTCTGTTTTTATCCGGAAAAATTTCCTTCACCGTGATCACCCCTTCATATTGTTTTCCAACAAACATGGGTCTCATCCATTTCATACTTTGCGCCATATATACCGTTCCCTCGGCATACCATAATGTTCCGAAAATACGGGTAAAAATACTGGCTCCTAAAAAGCCATGGATTATTCTCGTTCCAAAGATACTGTCCTTTCCTGCTTGCTCATCAATGTGCAAAGGATTGGTATCGCCACTCACTTTTGCATACATGTCTACTTCTTCTTGTGTATAGCTGAAGGGTTGCTTGAATTGGTCTCCTACTTTAAACATAGTTCATTTGATTTAGTGTACAATATTTACTAAATATATAATTTTTGCTATACAAAACAAAATCTGCAATAAATTTATTAAAAGGATAAAATACTACGTCACAGCTTGGCGTAGGTGGGTCATTTCTTTGTATTCTAAATAAAAAAACAAGGATTATGAACGCAACCTTCAATTATAACGCAAGCCAACATATTGGTATTCAAGAAGTACCGCAAATCGATAATTATTCCGATTTGATGAGTACGATTATCAGTGAATTTAATAACGACCTGCTGAGTTATGTGCAAATGCTATCGATTGCGGCGCAAGAAGTGCAGCTATTATTGATTGCCGTACAGAAAAACGGGAATAAAATCAATGTACCCCAACTGGCCAAGCGCAATATCAGGCTTGCCATACTCAACCAGTTAAATAAAATTGCGGCCTAAAGCAAAGAATGCTGTCAGTAGTTAAGCTGCTGACAGGGCCATATAAAAAGCGTTACGAATATTTGTTGCCTAATATTTCGTAACGCTTATATGTGGTATTCAAGAAGAATATTATTGCCGCCAGGTAGCCGGGCTTTCGCGCCATTGCAGCAATTGATCTAATTGTTCTTCTGAAATAATATTTTGTTTAATGCCAACTTCTGTCAAAGCATTATAATTACTAATGGTAAAGAAAGGTACACCGGCTTTTTCAAAAGCGATTTCCGCTTCGGCAAAACCATAGGTAAACAAGGCTGCCAATCCAATCACATCTGCACCCGCCTGGCGTAATGCCTCTACTGCTTCTAAACTACTTTTTCCCGTAGAGATCAGGTCTTCTACAACCACTACTTTTTGTCCCGGTTCTAAGACACCTTCTATCTGGTTGCCTAAGCCATGTCCTTTGGGTTTGGAACGCACGTAGATAAAAGGTAAACGTAACAGGTCTGCCGCTAAGGCACCATGTGGAATACCCGCAGTAGCCACCCCTGCAATAGATTCCGCATCGCCAAACTGATCCAGGATCAAATTGGCCAACTCGCTTTTTACATAATCACGCACATGCGGAAAGGAAAGCAGCTTGCGGTTATCACAATATACCGGCGATTTCCAACCGGAAGCCCAGGTAAACGGTTCATCAGCATTCAATTTTAATGCCTTAATTTGTAGTAGTTTTTCAGCAAAAATAGTAGCAGTACTCATGCCGCAAACTTACGTCAATTAACCGAAATATTTAAATAATTCCGCTTACCTTCGCTATATGTACTATATACAAAAAATATATATCAACAATAAACCGCTTATCCTTACAAACTCTGTAGAGCAATACAGGCAACAGTTTCCCGTAAGTAAAGGCTATGATCTTTTTATCGGTGCTTTTCACCGGAATTTCCGTTTGGCCAAAAAACATCTGGAAAATCCGATGTCGACGGGTATCATTATTGAAGATATAGATATAGATACGATACAAAAAGAACTCAATAATTACTTTCAGCCGATTACTGCCGGCGGTGGTGTGGTCCGTAATCCGGAAGGGGATGTTTTAATGATCTACAGAAGGGGAAAATGGGACTTGCCCAAAGGCAAGCTGGATGAAGGTGAAGAGATCAAGGACTGCGCGATAAGAGAGGTGATCGAAGAAACCGGATTACCAGAAGTATCGCTGGGCAAAGACATTTGCCAAACCTATCATATATATACTGAACGCAAAAAGGACATCATTAAAACGACCTACTGGTATCATATGTCGGTAAAGGATGCTTATGACCTTATCCCGCAAGCTGAAGAAAATATTGTTGAGGCGAAATGGGTACCGGTCGAAAAAATAAATGACTACCTGAAACTTTCATTTAATGGCATTAAGGATGTGCTGACAAGGGCCGAAGTACTTTCATGAATTGGAAAATAAAATCTTTTGAATCGCTCAGTAAGCAGGAACTGTATCAAATCCTGCAAGTAAGAAATGAAGTCTTTATTGTAGAACAGAAAACCTATTATCAGGATCTGGATGATAAAGATTTCGGTGCCATGCACCTGTTTCTGGAAGATGAACAACACGCTATACTTGCTTATTGCAGAATCATGCCCAAGGGCGTCACCTATGCAGAATGTTGTATTGGCAGGGTGCTGACCAAGCCGACTGCAAGACAGCATGGTTATGGCAGAGTGCTGTTTCAAAAAGCCCTGGATTTTATTGAACAGGAATGGCAGGAAAACAGCGTGCGCATTAGCGCTCAATGCTATCTGCAAACTTTTTATGCCTCCTTTGGCTTTGTGCCGATCGGTACCGAATACCTGGAAGATGACCTCCCCCATATCGAAATGCTGAAATCCTGATGGTTTCCCCATTTTAGTTTTATCTTTGCTGCTCAAATACAAATACGCTGAGAAGCGATAAGAATGACTGTAGAGCAATTAAAACTAATGCGGGACCGGCTCGCACACCTGAAACAATTTTTAAGAGTAGAAGACCGTACGGCTAAAGCAGACAGCGATTTTCAACTGTCGCTTGCTCCCGGCTTCTGGGAAGATGAAAGCCGTGCTACAGGCATTCTTAAAGAGATGAAAATTAATAAATACTGGGTAGGATTATATCAGGCTGCGGAAAGCAGCGTGGAGGATTTTGCCGTTTTATTTGATTTCTGGAAAGAACAGGAAGCAACGGAAGAAGAGGTAAGAACTTCTTTTGACAATGCCATACAAATACTCGATGATGTAGAATTTAAATCGACCTTAAACGAACCGGAAGATGAATTGACCGCAATGCTGCAAATCAATGCCGGTGCGGGTGGAACGGAGAGTCAGGATTGGGCAGAAATGCTGGCCAGGATGTATCGTATGTATGCACAAAAGCAAGGCTGGAGCGTTTCTGAAGTAGATTGGCAATGGGGCGACGGTGCCGGTATTAAGACCTGTACCTTACAAATAGAAGGTGCTTTTGCTTTCGGGCTGCTGAAGGGCGAAAGTGGTGTACATCGCCTGGTCCGTATTTCACCATTCGACAGTAATGCCCGCAGGCATACCAGTTTTGTTTCGGTAAATGTATATCCCCTTGTAGATGATACAATCCACATTGAGATCAATCCCGCAGATATTAAAATGGAAACCTCACGCAGTGGCGGTGCCGGTGGACAAAATGTAAATAAAGTAGAAACAAAGGTACAGCTCACCCACATTCCTACGGGAATTGTTGTTGTGTGTCAGCAAGATAGAAGCCAGTTGGGCAATAGAGAGCTGGCGATGCAGATGCTACGAAGCAAGTTGTATGAAATTGAATTGCAAAAACGCAATGCGGTAAGAGATGCGGCAAACGCTAATAAGAAAAAAATTGAATGGGGTTCCCAAATTCGTTCTTATGTGTTTCATCCTTATAAAATGATCAAAGACCATCGCACCGATTATGAGGTAGGTAATGTGCAACCCGTTATGGATGGTGATCTGGATGGTTTTATCAAAGCATACCTAATGTTGGGCAATGAATAAATGGACCAGACACAGTAAGATTGAATATGCCGGTTTAGCGGCACAACAAGACTTTCAGCTGCAACAGCTGAAGGTCTTGTTGCAATATGTATCTGTTCATTCTCCCTTTTATAAAAAACAGTTTAACCAATATGGTATTAGGATTGAAGACATTCAATCCCTTACTTACTTAGAACGAATACCCACTACTTCCAAAGAAGATATCCAGCAATATAACTGGGATTTTTTGTGTGTAGACAGGGCATCCATAGCAGAATATACGGCTACTTCCGGAACATTAGGTACTCCTGTGACCATTGCCTTAACGGCCAATGACCTGGAACGCCTTGCTTATAATGAATACTGTTCTTTTAAGCTGATGGAGGTCGGGGAACAGGATATTATACAGCTGATGCTTACACTGGATAAGCAATTTATGGCGGGCATGGCTTATTATAAAGGGGCACAGGAACTCAAAGCATCGGTCATCAGAACGGGGCCGGGATTACCGCAAATGCAGCTGGAAGTCATGCAGCGGCTACAGTCGGGCACTTTGGTCGCTGTACCCTCTTTTTTACTTAAGATGATCCACTATGCCCAGGAGCATCATATTGATGTGAATGCGCTGAGTGCCCGAAAAGTACTGGCCATAGGGGAAAGTATCCGAACAGAAGACTTAGAAGATAATATCCTGCTTCAACGCATCAAAAAGGACTGGAATATAGCCATATTCGGTACCTATGCTGCAACCGAAATGCAAACGGCATTTACAGAATGTACACAGCATCGGGGCGGGCACTTAAACACCGAATTACTTTATGTAGAATTATTGGATGAAGCTGGTAAGCAGGTACCGGCAGGCACTGTGGGAGAAGTAACAATTAGTACATTCGGTGTAGAAGGCATGCCGCTGCTTCGCTACAGAACCGGTGATCTGTGTAAAGGGTATTATGAGCCCTGCGCCTGTGGCAGAACGAGTATGCGCTTAGGACCGGTTACGGGTCGCAAGCAACAAATGATTAAGTACAAGGGGACGTCCGTTTATCCGCCTACCCTCTTTGAACTGCTTAATGGCTTGGATTTTATCGGGGAGTATGTAATCGAGTTATCGCTGGATGATACGGGACAGGATGACCTGATGCTTCACCTATACTTACCGGTAGCTGAGGCGATGGCCATGAGTAATTTAAAGCAAAGGTTACAAGCTAGCTTAAGGGTTATTCCAAAGATAAACATCTGTGACCAGGAAAGCATCGCCCGTATGCAGTTTCCCAACGGCTCCAGAAAACAACTTAAATTTATAGACCGCAGATATTAAAAAGGATCACCGATATTGGTGATCCTTTTTAATGAACGCTTTAGTTATGTATATCACCTTCATGCTTGTCTGCACGGATGATCAGGCGTATAGTAGGATCGTTGGTAACAAAACTCCACATCCAGCTGAAAAACAGTTTCACTTTATTTCTAAATCCGGCAATGGGCATAATATGGATCAATAACCAAGCCATCCAAGCCAGGAAACCTTTCATAAAGCTTTTGGGCAGGTCTACCACCGCTTTAAATTTGGAGATGATGGCCATACTCCCTTTATCGTTGTACGTAAATGATTTCAAGGCTCTCTGCTGCTTAATATTTTCCAGGTTTTTAGCAAGCAGCTTTCCCTGTTGAATGGCTACCTGAGCCAGTTGCGGATGTCCTTGCGCAAATGCGGCATCTGTCGTCTGATAACAGAGATCACCAATCGCAAAAATGTTTGTCGTTCCCTGAACCAAGTTGTGTTCATTGACTAAAATACGCCGGCTTCTGCCGATACTTTCGGCAGGCAAACCCGGTGCTTCTTTGGCAACCACTCCCGATACCCAAACTAAAGTATAGGTTGAGATGGTTTCTCCATTAGCTAAATAAACGACCTCATCTTTATAATCTTTTACGGCTACTGATAGTTTCACCGTTACGCCCAATTTGGTCAATTGTCTTAAGGCCTCTTGCTGCGATTTTACACTCATGGGGCCTAACAAACTATTGCCGGCATCGATTAAGTAAATCCTGGTGTGAATACCGTTTAATTCCGGATAATCTTTTTCTTTTACATGCCCTTCCATTTCTCCCAGCATACCGGCCACCTCTACACCAGTGGGGCCTCCACCTGAGATGACGATGGTCATGAGCTTCTGCCTTTCTACCGGATCGGTCGTTCTACATGCTTTTTCGAGATTGAGTAAAATGGTATTTCGGATTTTTAGCGCATCATTAATGTTTTTAAGTGGCAAAGCCTGTTCCCGTACATTCTGCATACCGAAAAAATTGGTTTCGGTACCCATTGCCAATACCAGATAATCGTAATCTAAGCGCCCTTGATCTGTTTCAATAAAATTTTCCGCTTGATTGATCTTGGTCAGGTTACCGTTAAAGAACCGAATATTGTTTTGTCCCTGAAACATTTTCCGGAACGGATAGCTGATATTAGATGGTTCTATAAATGCGGTGGCCACCTGATAAATAAGCGGCGGGAAGAAATTATAATTGTTTACATCTACCAATACCACTTCCATGTCTTCTTTTCCGGCAAGCGATTTCGCCAAATTAATCCCGGCAAAACCTCCCCCAACGATTACTACTCTCATAATTATTGCTGTTAATGTCTATGAATATGATAAAACACCAATCCAAGTTTAAAGATTATGTATCCATTTCCCTTAAAACCCGGATCTATGAATATTTATTCAATACCAACAAAAAAAGCAGGCATTCGCACAAATAGAATGTTGATTTAAAGGTGCTTGTATCGCCATTGAATAAACATCGCAAAGTTAGGTAGTCGCAGCGGAGTACGCGTTGATTTTGTACTATTATTTATGTTAAATATTCACTTGTGCCTTTAATTTCAACGATGCAAAATGCCGGCGGAATGTTCCGCCGGCATTTTAGTCTTATTTATTTTTGAAACAGGAATTTAGTGTAAATTGAATCTTATCGGTAAGGTCATGCGTACACTAACGGCATAGCCATTTTGCTTTCCTGCTTTCCACTTTGGAGCACTTCCGAGCACTCTTGCCGCTTCTTCATCACATCCGCCTCCAATGCCACGTATTATTTTTATCTCAGACAAGCTTCCGTCTTTAGCCACTACAAAACTGACATAAACCAATCCTGAAATCGGGGCTTCCCGGGCGGCAAGCGGGTATTTCAGATTTTCACTTAAATACTTTTTCCAGGCAGCAAGGCCACCAGGAAATTCCGGCATTTCCTCGGCAACATTGATCGGCTTTGTTTCCTCCTCTTTTGCAATGACGGTCTCTTTCTTTTCTCCCTTTTTGCTAAAGACTTCACCGGGTTCGCCATCTTTATTCAGGCTTTTATCCAGCGCAATAGCGGTACCATCTTTTAAACCTATATTATCCACCGGTCCGGCCAGGGCATCCTTATCCAGCATCTTCATAACAGGTTTATCAATCAATTTGTCTTTGACAATTGTCGGTGTGCTATGCTCTTGTGTCTTTGCCGTTTTACCGCCACGCGATGTGATTACTTCAGGCTCCTGTATCTTAGGCCGTTCAATTTTGACCTTCTTTAAAACATATGTAGTCGTATCGGTAATCTTGGGTTGCGTTGAAGCTATTGCTATTTTATTATTGCTTTTTATGGTAGACAGAAACACTGCTGTGAATATCATCAAACTCGCGATGGCAGCTGCTTTCAACATGCGTTGATTATAATTTTTACGAAGCTCGTAAGCACCGTATTTTTTATTCCTGTTTTCAAAAAGAAGATCGAGGTATCCATTTTGGTTTTGCGTATTCATCATTTCAGGATTTTATTATAAAACACATTTTTCATTTTTTTCCATAAATATTTTTCTATCTTACCCAAAGAAAATTGCTTTATGTATGCCGAAAACGATATTAACTATTGCGCAAAGCCCCTATGGGTTTACTTCTACGGATGATCAGGGAATCGTGACAAAAATGGATGTGCGACCAGAATTGGGCGGACATAATACGGGGAGCAGTCCCATGGTTATGTTGCTGCATGCCTTGGCGGGTTGTGCCAGTATTGATGTATTGATGATCTTGGGAAAGATGAAGCTGGAAGTATCAGACTATACGGTGACGGTCGAGGGGGAAAGAGAAAAGGATAAGGAGCCTGCGCTATGGCAACAGATACACATAACCTTTTCCCTGAAGGGAGCAGGCCTTGATGAAGCTCCTGTAAAACGAGCTATAGATTTGTCTCTGGACAAATACTGTTCTGTTGCCTTCACGCTAAGAGCTGCCGGCGCTCAGATTAGCTATGAACTCCTATTGGAATCATAATACTAATTGGGCCATTAATTTATCTACTGCATGTCCCATGTCTTGTGCATAACCGGGATGAATAGGTGAGCATTGCACCATCGTACTGCGGGTGGAACTGAGCCATCGAAAACGCAAAGCTTTATCTAGAGCTGCAATAGGCGATTTACAAGACTTAGCCCCTGTGGCAATGCGCTCAAAGCCGAGTAGATGTTGTTGTATTAAGTCTAAGTCCGTTTCGGGATCAAGTGCCTTTAGTTTTTCTATGGATAAATGTGTTTTACAGATCAGTACCTGCTCTTTTTTACAATACAGCAATACACCTGCATTAATGAACTCTCCGCGTTCTACACGAGGTACGATGCGGATGATTGCATACTCATATAATTGCCAGTCTTGCATCAATTGCCTGTTTTACAAATTTATCACTATGTACTAATCGTTGCTGCAGGAAATGATTGTATCCGTTTTTAATCTCTTCCAGGCTTCTTTCCGGTTCAGAAAGGCTGAGCCACTCTTCGGGAATCATATCTATAATTTTCGCAATAACACCTGGATTGATTAAGGATAATGCTTCTGTGGCTGCGGCTTGTAATGCATTGGCCTGGCTGAGCAATACATGGTCTTTGATCATCGCAAAAGGACTCTGAGCAAGGCTCTCCAAGCTATCCCAGTTATGATGAAAATATAAGGACGCGCCATGATCGATGAGCCATATATCTTTATTCCAAACCAGTAAATTAGTATTTTTAGCCGTACGGTCGATATTCATTAATAAAGCATCCAGCCATACAATTTTTGAGGCAACCAGCGGATCGATCTGATGTATTTCAGGATCAAAGGTAATAGAACCGCTTAAAAAATGAACACCAAGGTTCAAGCCAGTACTCGCTTTAAGCAAATCCTGAATTTCTTCGTCGGGTTCTGTACGCCCAAAGCCCTCCGCAAGATCTGCAAAGACCATTTCGGGCATATTTAAGCCCAGAACTCTGGCTAGTTCACCTCCTATAAAATCTGCAATCAGGGCTTTAAGTCCTTGTCCCGCGCCTCTGAATTTTAGCACATACAGGAAATCATCATCTCCTTCTGCAATAGCAGGCAATGAGCCACCTTCCCGCAAGGGGCTTATATATCTGATTACCTTAATATTTCTCATATCTTTTTTCTAAATAAAAACACTCATACGAAAGTACAAGTGTTCCTGATTATTATCAACGCTTAACAAGCATTTATATTACCATCTGTACCCTGCATCCCATAGATCATTAAACAATCTATGAAAAATAAAAGGGATACCCCTCAGGTCAATCACATTGTCAGACATTCTTTCGCCTCTCCATTTCATCCAAGTTTCATAGGCTTCATTGGGATTTATATCTTCACCAGTCTGTTGTATGAACGAAGCCATAATATCGATGGTTACGGTATTACCTGTCGTTTGCTCTGCTGCATAAGAAGAGGTGGCTGTTAGGCTAAGTGTTCCTGTCGTCGCTATAACAGTAAATAGACCCAGGAAAATAATTGATTTTTTCATCATCGTTTTTTTAAATTATAGAATTAACGAATATACAAAATAAATCACTTAAAAAAGAATTATCACTTCAAGGTCAGCATTCTAAATACCTCTTCCAGGCTTTTCGATTCTGTCTGTAAAGACTCTATCGCAATATCGTGCTGTAGAGACCATTGCATTAAAGCCTTACGTAACTGATCCGGTGCGGCAGTTTGTAAAGCCCATCGGTTATCGTCTAAAGCCCGTACTGACTCTAAACCTGATAAGTGTTGCAATTGTGCCGCCTCTATAGTTTTATTGAACTGAACGATTAAAGTATTTTTATTGTGTTGATGCTGTTGTATACTGTCCAGTGCATCATCGGCGACAATTTTACCGTCATTGATAATAATGACACGACTACACATGGCTTCGACTTCCTGCATAATATGTGTAGATAATAACACTGTTTTCTCTTTACCAATTTGCAGGATAAGATCCCTAATATCCGCCAGCTGATTAGGATCCAGACCACTGGTGGGTTCATCTAGAATCAGTACATCAGGATTATGGATCATTGCCTGTGCCAGACCTACCCGCTGCTTATATCCTTTGGACAGCTGTCCTAATTTTTTATTCACTTCCTTGGCCAAACCAGTCATGGCAATCATCTCTTCTACCCTACTGTTTTTATTGCTCAGTTGATGCACCCCTGCAGCAAAATGTAGATATTCCCGTACATACATATCGTAGTATAAGGGATTGCTTTCGGGCAGGTAGCCAACATGTTTCCGGACATCCAATACGTTTTTCTCAATATCAAAACCACATACAGTAGCCATTCCGGAAGTAGGAGGCACATAAGTAGTCAGCATTTTCATCGTGGTGGATTTACCGGCACCATTAGGCCCCAGAAAGCCCACGATACTGCCTTTCCCGATTTCAAAAGAGATATGATTAACGGCTAATTGTTCTCCGTATTTCCGTGTTAAGCCTTTAACAATGATAGACAATGTCTTTTATTTTTATGATATACGATTAATTGGCCAATCCTAATTCTTTAAAAGTATTGCCTTGATTAAGATCTCCTGTTTGGTAGCCTCTCTTGAACCAATACATTCTTTGCTGTGAGGTACCGTGTGTAAATGCATCGGGCACTACATATCCTTGCGCCTCAGACTGCAATTTGTCATCTCCAATTGCATTGGCCGCGGTCAATGCGGTTTCTAGATCGCCGGGTTCTAATATATTACGCATTTTCTGAGCCCGGTTGGCCCAAACACCTGCATAAAAATCTGCCTGTAATTCTAAAGCAACGGAATACTTGTTGTATTGTGCTTCACTAAGCCGGCCTCTTAATTGTTGTACTTTTTCAGAAGTCCCCATCAGGTTTTGGATATGATGCCCTACTTCGTGTGCAATCACATAAGCCACCGCAAAATTTCCGGGTGCCTTGAACTTTGTTCTTAATTCTTCACAAAAACTAAGGTCAATATATACTTTCGCATCTGCAGGGCAATAAAAAGGCCCCATTGCACGGGAACCTTGTCCGCAGGCAGTCTCTTCTGATCCGCTAAAAATACGCAATTTCGGTTTTTGATAGGTTGCTCCCGCCTGGTTGAAGACATCACTCCAAACATCTTCGGTACTGGCCAAAATAACACGTACCATTTTGGTCGTGCTGTCGTTTGGATCGACGGTTGTTGTTTGTTCGTAGCCCGAGCTTTGTTGCGCCTTATTGTTCATTACATCGCCCAGAATATTCGTAGGGCTTTTACCCATTAATAAACCGACAACTACAATAATAATTGTTCCCAAACCGCCACCTATAGCCAATTTCCCTCCTCCACTCATGCCACGGCTGTCTTCTACGTTATCGCTTTCGCGCTCCCCTCTCCAACGCATAAATAATAAGTTTTAATGATTTTTAAATATAGGTATAAATACGCTTATTCCAGGTATTCTGTAATAACTTATTCGTCAATATCGTACTCTTTTATCTTACGGTATAAGGTCCGTTCCGAAATGCCCAATTCATGTGCAGCATCTTTTCGTTTCCCCTTATGTTTTTGCAATGCTTTGGTAATCAATTCTCTCTCTTTATCAATAAGCGATAAGGACTCTTCCACTTCTTCATGAAGATCTAGTCCGTCTGTATTGTTTAGGATAACGGGTGCACCGGATGAAGCAGGATAATTGACATAATTATTTTCCTGTGCAGGCATCGGGTTATTGGCCGTTGCATAACTATGCGGCATGGCAAAACCTTCTGCTGCAATCGGCGCATTTGTTTTAGGCATACTATTACCGGTACCCTGCTGCTGTAGCAGTTCGAATAATAATTGCTTAATATCATTAGAATCTTTCCTCAGATCGAAAAACAGTTTATATAGTATTTCTCTTTCGGTATTACTGCTTGATGCATCGGAAGCATTATAAGATTTTACCGGTGCAGATTCCATTGCACTGGCCAGCATGGGCATTCTATTTCCCTGATTGGCTTTAGGTAAGAAATTACTTAATTTCTCCGCGTTTACAATCTTGTCGGTTGACAGTACGGATATTTGTTCTGCCATATTTTTCAATTCCCGAACATTGCCGGGCCATGGATAAGCAACTAATAGTTGTTTTGCCTCTTCATCTAACTGAATCGGATTGCTTTTATAACGCTCCGAAAAGTCGATAACGAATTTGCGAAAGAGCAAATATATATCTTCAAGACGCTCACGCAATGCAGGCACTCTTATGGGAACGGTATTTAAACGATAGTATAAGTCTTCTCTAAACTTACCTTCCTGTGTAAGCTTTAGAAGGTCTTTATTGGTAGCTGCGATCACACGCACATCTGCTTTTAAGACTTTTGAAGAGCCCACGCGTATAAACTCGCCTGTTTCTAACATACGCAATAAACGCGCCTGTGTACCTAAAGGCATTTCTCCAATCTCATCGAGAAAAATAGTACCTCCATTGACGGTTTCAAAATATCCTTTACGCTGATCGCTCGCGCTGGTGAAGGATCCTTTTTCATGTCCGAACAATTCAGAATCGATTGTTCCTTCCGGTATCGCGCCACAGTTTACGGCAATAAATGGATTATGTTTTCTAGAGGATAGATTATGTATGATCTGCGAAAAAATCTCTTTCCCTACGCCACTTTCCCCCATAATCAATACACTTAAATCGGTATTGGCAACTTGCGCGGCAACTTGTAAAGCGTAGTTCAATGCAGGGTCATTACCTATGATTCCGAATCTATTCTTTATTGATTGTAAATCCATGTTGGTTGGTTTAGAGGTTTATACAGCAACAATTTCGCCAATCAAAGTACCGCTGGTCGCATCGGTAACTTTGACAGTAGCATAATCTCCTTTCTGAAGATTATAGTCACCTTTCGGGAATACAATTACCCTACTTTGGCTGTTACGGCCAGACCAATGCTGATCGCTTCGCTTACTTGTGTTTTCTATAAGTACCTCATAGGTTTTACCGATGTCACTTTTAAATATGGCCGCACTCATCTTTCTTTGCAAAGCAATGACCTCATCCAGGCGACGGCTTTTCACCTCGTCTACTACATCATCAGCATAACGACGTGCCGCCAAGGTACCCGGTCTTTCGGAGTAAATATACATATAAGACAAATCGTAATTGCTATGTGCCATCACTTCTAAAGTCTCCTGATGATCTTCCTCTGTTTCTGTACAGAAACCACAAATAATATCGCAGGTAATAGCACAATCAGGCATTATCTCCCGGATACGGTCTACTTTCTTGATATACCATTCTTTGGTATAAGTCCTGTTCATGAGCTGTAATACCCTTGTAGAACCACTTTGTACGGGTAAATGTATATTCTTACAGATATTATCGTATTGCTTCATGGTGAACAATACTTCGTCTGTAATATCTTTTGGATGCGAAGTACTAAAACGTACCCTCAATTTGGGAGATACCAAGGCCACCATTTCCAGAAGGTTTGCAAAATTGGTTACCTCACTCGCATCGTCATTACTGTAATAGTAACTATCCACATTTTGACCTAAAAGCGTCACTTCTTTATAACCGTTATCAATCAAATCCTGTACTTCTCTGATAATGGATTTAGGGTCGCGGCTACGCTCTCGACCACGGGTAAAGGGTACCACACAGAACGTACACATATTGTTGCACCCTCTCATTATACTGACAAAGGAGCTCACGCCATTACTATCCAAACGAATCGGAGCAATATCGGCATAGGTTTCTTCCCTGCTCAACAATACATTCACCCCTTTTTGCCCTGTTTCTGCATCCGCTATCAGGTTGGGAAGTGTACGGTAAGCATCAGGCCCTATAACCAGATCTACTAATTTTTCTTCTTCCAGAAGTTTGGATTTTAAACGCTCTGCCATACAGCCAAGCACCCCAACCAACATTTCAGGTCTGTTCTTTTTCAGCCCTTTAAAATGTACCAGTCGGTTTCTAACGGTTTGCTCTGCTTTTTCCCTGATCGAACAGGTATTCACTAAAATAAGATTAGCTTCTTCAATAATTTTTGTCGCTCCAAAACCATTTTCATTTAAGATAGAGGCCACAATCTCACTATCATTAAAATTCATTGCACAACCGTAGCTCTCTATATAAAAATGCTTATTAAACGTTTTTTTGGCATCCAGTTGCCCCACAAAAGCCTCGCCTTGACGCGCTTCATCCATTGTCTTCCTATGAGTTTCTAACATATAATACTTTGTAATCGGCAAAGGTAATAAATACTGACAAATTTGCAGATAAATAAAAATTAAAAACCAAAATAAAAGACTAAATTTGTCTTGAATAAAAAAGTCAATAATGAAAAATATTATTAGACAAGCCCGCAAAGACAAAGGATGGACCATGAAAACATTGGCCCAACACCTTGCAATAGACCAGGCCTTGATTAGTAAATATGAGAAAGGCTTAAGAATACCTACAAAAGAGCAGATCCGCAACATAGCAGAAGTACTGGAAATAGACCAGGAAACCCTTCTTA
This sequence comes from Taibaiella sp. KBW10, assembly GCF_003852495.1. Classification (GTDB taxonomy): domain Bacteria; phylum Bacteroidota; class Bacteroidia; order Chitinophagales; family Chitinophagaceae; genus Edaphocola. The sequence goes on from NZ_QAJI01000003.1 coordinate 225,264, forward strand.
TTGCCTGGATGAAAGAACGCATATTAAATGAATATGCTACAGAACCTTATGTATTACAGGCATTGGTTGCTGCAGAAGACGAAGTAAAATATAGAAGTAAACAAGATAAGAGGACAATCTCCCGTAATCTTGAGGAAATTTTGGAGCAGATTGATCAGTTAAGAACTCATTTGAATACCTATAGAAAGTATGACAGTTTCCGCATTGCACAAGCACTGGAATTGGAATACACTTATGAAAGCAATCGTATTGAAGGCAACACCTTAACCTTAAGAGAGACCGATTTGGTGATCAATGAAGGATTGACCGTCTCGGGGAAGTCTATGAAAGAACATTTAGAGGCGATCAATCATCAGGAGGCCATTGTGTACATAAAGGAACTGATGGATAAGAAAACTACAATCACGCAAAAGGTCGTACTAAACATACATAACCTTATTTTACGAGGCATATATCCGGAAGAAGCGGGCAAATACCGCAGTATACAAGTGATGATCAAAGGAAGTACCCATATGCCTCCACAACCCTATCTTGTAGCCAAGCAAATGGAAGAATTATTTTTTTGGTATCATGAGCACAGACGGCAATTACATCCGGTATTGCTGGCTGCTGAAATGCATGAAAGATTAGTAACTATTCATCCTTTTATAGATGGTAATGGAAGAACGTCCCGTTTACTCATGAACCTGATATTATTACAACATGGCTACGTGATTGCTAATATCAAAGGCGATTATGATAACCGGATGGCTTATTATCAATCATTAGAAATGGCTCAGACGCAGCAACAAAAAGAAGATTTCCTAATATTTATAGCCGCCAATGAACAAAAAAGCCTTGAGCGTTATTTATCCATTATACAGCAAGACCAATAGTCATGCTACAATGCCCTCCTTGAAAATTAACTATTTTTCTATGGAGGGCACTTTGCATTTCCTTACTTAAATGTCTTCATCCACTGCCCAATGGTGGAAAATGGCAACTTCGCTTGCTTCAACTCTATAATATAATTATCCAAACGCGTAACCATTTTATCGCCGCAATTTCTGATTATAAATTTGGGTAAGCCATAGGATTTATCTGCAACACGTTCACAAAATTCCCAAGGATGAAAATATATATTTAGATAATTGTCTTTTTTATATGTATTTTTTGACATTTTCGTAAATAATCTCAGAGAAATATTACGAAAAGTAAGCCAAAAGAGGGGGAAACGCATATATGGTGTTACCGTAGAGGGAATCTGCAGGACGTTTTGATCCTGGTAGAAAGTACGGCTTGACTTAAAATGATTATATCTTCCGGGTATGAATGTAGGATTGATGGAACTATTATATTCATAACCGGCTTTTTCCACTTCTTTCTGGCATACCGGCTGCATTCTAGGCATTCTAAATCCCAAAACCTGCATGCCACTTAAGCGCTCCAATTCTTGTTTTGAGCGTAGTAAATCTGTTACATCAAATTTTGAATGATAATAGCTGTGCGATGCCAATTCGTGACCTTCGTTTTTAATCCTTTGAAGAATTTCCGGAGCATGCTGGGCAAAGGTTGCAGTTGTAAAGAATGTTCCTGAAATCTTATTCTTGGCCAAAATATCCAAAATACGATTACATCCTTCTGAAGAAATAGCTATCTGATGTTCAAAAGTAATATCACGCCCGTATTCTAAAGGCAAATCGAATTCTTCAATGTCAAAACTTAATAATATCATTTTGGTCTGTTTTAGTATATTCCGTATGCGTCAGCATTTCGTATATGATCTTAAGCCATATTAAAACACATGGCAGTGCCTTCAGTGAATATTGTCTTACTACAACTCTGGCCGCTTTTGGAAATAAATCTGTTGCAGATAAAGAGGTAAGCAGTATTGCAAAAATAACGAGTATAATATCCAAATTTGTATACTGCCTCTTTGAAACAAACCATACTGCTACACCAACAAAAGCAATAATATAAGTCGGGGATTCGGAACTGCTACTGAATATTACTGTAAAAATTAAAGTAGATGACAGTAATAACAGACGGAAACGCGCATTGCTATATAAACTGGTTTTAAAAAGAGGAATAGCATACAACAACATACCAATAAGTATGAAAGGTGTTTGGGAAATATGCCCGTTTCCCGTAATACGTCTGATCATTCCTACTAAGGAAATATCCTGCATAGTAATCAATGAAGCATTGGCCTCATTTTTATGCGCCAGATCTCCAAACCAAGTAACATACATTTCTGCAACGTAGTCTGCGCCCAGAAAAAGCATAGGCAGGAAAAATAAAAAAATAGCCCAAATGATCCCCCACAAAAGATATTGCCATTTTCTTTTAGTAAAGAGTAAAAAGGCAAGTGCGGTAATGCCATAAATTTTGGTTAGCGTTCCTAATACAATCGCAAAGGTTGTCTGCTTGGGTTTGTCTTGAAGGGTATAACTAAACGCAAGTAAGATAAGCCCTGTAATCGCCACGTTAAACTGGAAACCTAAGATCGCCGTAACTAATTCATTCAAGCAAAGCAACACTATGATTGATTGCCCTGTAGGTTTTATAGGTAGTTTATAAATACCCCATAGTAATATACCTACATTGGCTAGATTCCACAAAGTCATCCCGAACAGGTCGGGTAACAGAGCAAAAGGAGTATAAAGGATTGTAAAGAGAGGGCCGTAGTGAAAACTATCCAGGAATGCTCCCGAGTAGTCACGATATAGGTCATGATGATGTATTGCGTCCCAAAAACTTTTCTTAAATGTCAGGTGATTACCATACATACCGATATAATATTGTTTGCAAGAAACAACAATTGTAATCAGTAAACACAATGGTATGACAAAAGCGGGCTTCAATGCAAAACGGAGTTTTGCGTTGTTTGCTTTCATAGATTTTCTGCGGGTTTTCGGCAAATATATTGAAAATATAACAATAAAAAAAAGCTGTGATATTTGAATATCACAGCTTTTTTTTATTGTTATCGTCGGACTTATTCTCCAACTACATCAAATGTTAATTCCAGAACGTGGTCTTTACCAAAGTCAATTTGTGCTTTGTAAGAACCAGCTTCTTTAATTTCATCCAATATAGAAATACGACGACGATCGATTTCATATTGTTTTTGCTCACGGATAGCGCGGGCTAATTGGATAGAAGTAACTGATCCGAAGATTTTACCATTTTCGCCAATTTTAGCGGTTAATTTAACTGCTCCAGTTTCTAAAGCGGCTTTAACGCTAGCAATGTTAGCTAATAATTTTTCTTCTTTTTTAGCGATTTGTTTTTGACGCTCTTCCTGAATTTTAACGTTAGAAGCAGAAGCTTCGATAGCGTGTTTTTGAGGAATTAAAAAGTTACGAGCGTATCCCGGGCGAACCTCAACGATTTCGTGTGCACCACCCAAATTGTCTACGTCTTTTATTAAGATTACTTTCATTGTTTAAGATTTTTATTACTTTAATAAGTCCGTAACATAAGGTAAAATCGCCATCTGGCGTGCTTTTTTAATAGCATGACCTAATTTACGTTGGTATTTTAAAGAAGTCCCGGTAATACGACGAGGTAACATTTTACCTTGTTCATTTAAGAATTTTTTCAAAAATTCAGCATCTTTATAATCGATATACTTGATGCCTAATTTTTTGAAACGGCAGTATTTTTTTTGACGGTTCTCGATACGAGTACTGCTCAAGTATTTAATATCGTTATTTCTAGCCATTTTAATAAAATTGTGGTTTGAATAAATTTAGTTTACGAATAGCGCAATGTGCTTAATTAAGCTTTATTGCGTTTGCGAGTGTTATACTCCACCGCAAATTTGTTTAAGTGAGTCAACATATAGCGCATTACGTTTTCGTCACGGTTCAATTGAATTTCAATTTTAGCGTTAACGTCCGTAGGTGCTGTATACTCTACTACTGTGTACAAACCTGTGGTTTTCTTTTGAATAGGGTAAGCTAAAGAGCGAAGTCCCCAAGGATTTTCGTGAACCAATTCACCACCATTTTCTGCAATGATAGATGTGAACTTTTTCTGAGCAGCTTTGAAATCTTCCTCTGATAAGATCGGAGTGAAGATAATCATCAACTCATAGTTCTGAATGTTTGATGTTGCCATAAAAATGTTTTTTAATAAATAAAATAACCCGGATTATGCGTAAGGGCTGCAAATGGACATCTTTTAGTCGTCTAAAAGGTGGCCCTTATTTTTTCGGACTGCAAAGGTATTTAATTATTTCTAAATTGACAAATTTAAAATCCGCATTCTTTATGCCGGCTCTACAAGGGGCTTTACCTGTACCAAACCCGAAAAAAGATAATCTTTATTCGTTTTGATTTCTTTACACAGGTATCGGGTACGTCTTTTCTGTAACAAAAGAAAAACCCTCCCCTCTTTGGTCACAAAACGGGTATTGGGTATCAATGCTTCTACCAGTACCAGCCCTTCTATAAGTGGCTCATCAAAAGCCATTAAGGCTTTGTACAGCTTGGGATCGGCACAGGAAGATGCTTTAAGGTTTTTCAAAGAGGTATGCAGCGATTTCTCCAGATCAGCGGGAAACAAGTTTTTCCCGAGGTATTCCACCAGAATATTTTTATAAATATCCTGCCACTCTTTCCCGTGCGGGGCAATCCTGTTCTTGAACTGCACGTAGGCTTCCAAATGAGCCAATTCATGTAATAAAGTAATCAGAAAGGCATACGCATTCAAGTTTCCATTCACCGTTACGCGATGAAAAGGATGCGAAGGGATGGGCTGGCGATAATTACCCAGAATACTTCTTCGCTCCCGGGTAATGATCAACTGAATGGTATATTTTTTAAACCAGGGTATTACTTTTTCTAAAGTACCCTGAGGGAGGTATTTGCCAAAAGAATCAAAAGTTAGCTTTTCTTTAGCCATAGTGCAAACGGATTACTTTCCGCTCTTTCCTTTCCGGGATAGTACCACCGATTCTAAAATAGAATAAATGACATACATCCCTAAAAACATAAATACAGTAGGTTTAATTCCTTCTTTGCCATGCATATAAGCGTAACCGATAAACAATACCACGCACAAAAAGAAGCGCAACATAGTGCTCCCCATTTTGGCACGGATAAAAGCATTCGGATTATCATTCTTCAGGGCTCCGGTCACCATAAAATATGTTACTGCTGAAAGGATGGCCAATACGCCGTTCCCTACAAGCAATGCATTGATATCATAAACATTGGGTGTACTTGCATTAAATGCATAGATTAATCCGCAAATGGCCACAAATATGCCTACAACGATCAATAAGTATTTATTCATCTATAATTTATTTTAAAACCTGAAATACAATAAAGGCACAAATGTACGCTAAGCCAGACATATAAACGAATTGAATTACGGGCCATTTCCAACTTTTGGTCTCTCTTTTTACAATGGCCAGGGTACTCATACATTGCATCGCAAAAACATAGAAGACCAGGAGCGAGCTACCTGCTGCCAGGGTGTAGACGGGTGTTCCGTCTTTATGCTTTGCCTGCGCCATCTTCTCTTTCAGGGTCGATTCTTCTGCCTCGGCATTGCCAACGCTGTATAAGGTAGCAATAGTACCCACATAGGCTTCCCGGGCAGCGAAAGATGTAATTAAGGCAATACCGATCTTCCAATCATATCCTAAAGGTGCTATAAACGGCTCAATTGTTTTGCCCATAATACCGGCATAAGAATGTTCCAGTCTTTCGTGTGCCTGTTCTACCTTTTGTTCGTCCGTCAGTTTTCCATTCTGCGTTACTTTCAGCATTTCATACTTTTTGCTCACCGGATCCATACTCTTACCCGGGCCGTAGCTGGCCAATGCCCAAAGGATAACGGAAATCACCATAATGACCTTACCGGCATCTTTTACAAAAATCATGGCTTTTTCCGCCATTGTCTGTAAGGCATTTCCCCAACGGGGCGCTCTATATAAAGGTAATTCCATTAAAAACAGGCTTCCTTTGTCACTTTTCAGAATGATACTTAACACCTTTGATACGACTAAGGCCATAAAGAACCCGAGTAAATACAGGCCCATCATTACTAATCCTTGTAAGGAAATAAAACCGAGTACATAGCTTTTAGGAATGACCAGACTAATCAGAATGGTATATACGGGCAGCCTTGCAGAACAGCTCATTAAAGGGGTGATCAGTATGGCAATAAGCCTTTCCTTTTTATTTTCGATAATACGGGTCGCCATAATGGCTGGTATGGCGCAGGCTAATCCGCTGATCATGGGCATCGCTGCCCGTCCGTTCATGCCAACAGAGCGCATCAGCCTATCGGTCAGGAAACTGATTCTTGCCATATAGCCACTATCTTCCAGAAGGGTGATGAGGCCAAAAAGAATCGCAATTTGCGGTACAAATATTACTACCCCACCGATACCGGCGACCAATCCGTTTATGATCAAATTGCTCCACCAGGCTTCGGGCATTACCTCTCCTAACCATCCGGTCAGAGCACTAAAGCCACCATCGATCCAATCCATAGGATATGATGCCAGCCAGAAAATACTTTGAAACAGCAACATTAAGACTACAAATAAGATAAGATTACCCCATACTTTATGTAACAGGACCTTATCCAGTTTTGCCGTCAGGGAGGTTCTCCCCGAAGTATTGTCCTGAATTCTTATGGAAGATTGTATCAGGTGATCTATGGTCGCATAGCGATCCATCACCTCTGCTGCCTGTACTTTTGCTTTAGAAAATTGGTATTGCTTTTTAAGCGCCTCCATTTTGTTGTGTTGCTCTTCGGTCAAAAAGCTCAGGCGCTCTGTTGCGCAGGCAAGGTGTAAGGCCGCATAATCGTTGTCAATACCTGCAATTAATTTTAATTCGGGTAGAAATCCGGTGTTGAGCGCCGGAAATTTTACAAAATCCTCTTTTGGAATATGCTTGCCTTGCATAACCCCTAAGATGGCTTCTTTTAAAGGTTTTATCCCTTTTGATTCTCTCGGATTAATGTCAACAACGGGAATCCCCAGCATCCGGGACAGGATGTTTACATCTACTAAAATGCCTTTCTTTTGAGCAATATCCATCATGGTTAATGCCAAAACTACGGGCTTCTTCAAATCCATGATCTGGGAGCAGAACAAGAGGTTTCTTTTCAGATTAGTGGCATCTGCCACCACAATAGTGACATCGGGCACATCTTCTCCAGAAGGATTGATTAAGGTTTCGTAAGCCACATATTCATCTGCACTCTTGGGATATAAGCTATACGTACCCGGCAAATCGATCACCTTAGCTTTCGTGCCCTCGATCAAGCTCGTATAACCAATCTTCTTATCTACCGTTACTCCCGGGAAATTGCCTACCTTTTGATTCAAGCCTGTTAATACATTAAACAAAGACGTTTTACCACTGTTGGGATTTCCTGCAAGAGCTATATTCATTATGGTACTCAATTATTGTGGCTGCAAATATACGGCTTGATTTAGAAGGCAACAGCCGTTTGCTATAATTGTCAGCAAGATGTGACAAACTAAAATTATCTTAATATCACGGACAAAACCTTGATTTAGACTGCTTTTATGTAACTTAGATAGGGTAAATTCACGATCATACCACTTTATATTATGGAACACATTTTCAGAACCTTCCGGGATCTTATCGCACAGGAAAATTATGATGCCTTAGCAAATATGCCCCTCACGAAACCAGAACGTTTTAATTGGGTTAAAGAAGTTTTCGAAGACATCAATATAAAAGACAGTCCTGATGCCACAGCCTTGCTATGGACTGATGGTGTACACACCCACACTTATTCTTTCCGGCAAATGGGCATAGCCTGTAATCAATTACTCAATTTATTACGGGCACATGGATTAACTAAAGGAGATGTTATCCTTACGCAACTCTCCTTGCAGGTGATCAACTGGCAGGCTATTCTCTGCACAATAAAAGGTGGTTTCCGGATGATCCCGGCGGCTACCATACTCGGTACAAATGACATTAGCTATCGTTTTCAAAGACTTTTACCTAAAGCTGTTATTGCCGACCAGGACAATGCGGCTAAGATTGAGGCTGCAGAACAGCAGTCCGGCGTTCATATCAATGTGAAGATTATTGCAGAGGGACAAAGAGCCGGCTGGATCAGTATCAGCGAGATTCTGCAATACGATTCCACAGCTGCTGCTGCAGAGACCAGGTCCGATGATCCTTTATTTTTATTTTTCACCTCGGGCACGACCGGAATGCCCAAAGTGGTTACGCATACCCAATTTAGCTATCCGGTAGGCCATTTGACGACTGCCAGCTGGATCGGCATAAAGGCGGGAGACATTCATTATAATATTTCACAACCCGGTTGGGCCAAATTTACCTGGAGCAGTTTTTTCGCGCCATGGAGTGTAGGCGCGACTATTTTTGCCTATCATACGACCGGGCGGTTTCATGCACAAACGCAACTATCTCTTATTGCACAACACCGTATCAGCACTTTTTGTGCGCCACCAACAGTATTGCGTATGTTGATCGTAGAAGATCTTGGGGCTTACTCCTTTAGTTTCAGGAGTTGTGTGGCCGCCGGTGAGCCGCTAAACCCCGAGATTATTGAAGCATGGAAAAAAGGAACAGGCATACTGATCAGGGATGGTTTCGGGCAGACAGAAAGTACTTGTATGGTGGCCAATATGCCCAATAGCAAAGTGAAATTCGGCTCTATGGGCAAAGCTACTTTTTTATATGAAGTGATTATCGCAGATGACGCGGGCAATGAAATCCCGGTGAGTGAAGAGGGCAATATTTGTGTGCACACCGACAGGGATAAACCGAATGGGATTTTTCTGGAGTATCTTGATGAGCCCGAAAAAATGAATGCGGTCTTTAAACATGGCCTTTACTATACCGGAGATAAGGCTTATAAGGATGAAGAAGGCTATTTATGGTTTGTGGGCCGGGATGATGATGTGATAAAATCATCGGATTACAGAGTGGGCCCATTTGAAGTAGAAAGTGTACTCCTGGAGCATGAAGCCGTACTGGAATCTGCCGTGGTAGGCAGCCCTCATCCGGTTAAAGGATATGAAATCAAAGCATTTGTGGTGTTGGGTGCTGCCTATGAGCCCTCGGCAGAACTGGCTGGCGATTTGTTTTCTTTTGCCAAAGGGCAGCTGGCTCCTTACAAAATGCCCCGGGTCATTGAATTTGTGCAAGATCTTCCTAAAACGATCAGCGGCAAAATAAGAAGAGTAGAATTAAGGGCACTGGAGGCAGAACGCAAAGCAAAAAATACAGTACCGGATAATGAATACAGGCCTTAGACTGCCATACAAATAGCACGAAAGGTTTCTTATCAGGAAATCCTTTTTTGTTTATATAGAAACCGTTTCTCAATCAGATGGAACGACAACCAACCGGCGATCCAGCTGCAGATAAAGGATAGTAGCATGAGTGTACCTACTTCCTGAATGCCGATAGCAATAAGCATTTGTTGGATCGGATAGGCATAAATATAGGTTCCATAACTGATGTCTCCTATCTTTTTCCCGATCTGCAATGAGGGGTTGTACATCAAGCCAAAACTCAAAATAAGTAAAGGATAGAGCCATATGGCAATGGGCGCAATTAAAGTGGCTTTAAAAATACCCAGACCAACAAACAATAATAAGGAAGCAATAAATATCTGTTTGCAGTAAGGCTTCCAGACCTGTTGCCATTGTGCGAGTAAAACGCCGGTATAAAAGAAGGTAGTCAGGGAAAAGAAATTGCTTAAATGATATTGTAAGGCATCGGGTAGTAATGTCGGTTTATAGGTGAGTAAAAGATCGCCGGCCAGTAAAAAGCCATAGGCGATAAGGGTATAGCTTTTATGCCTCTTTAAGGGAATCAAAAAATACAGCAACATGCCTGCATAACACAGTACTTCGTAACGTAAGGTCCATAAAGAGCCATTGATCTCAGGCCGGTGATTTTGTCTAAATACACCAGGCAGAATATTATCAGAGGGAATCAGGAATATATTTTTGATCAGGTAGCTGTAAGTTTGCTTTTGGCTCAGGTAGTCTAATAATGGCAATTGTGTAAAAACAGCTCCTAATATAAAGGTAGCAAAGAGCACTACTGTTACCAATGCAGGAAAGATACGCCAGAACCGTTTCTTCACAAAAATTGCAAGGCTTGCAGAGTTGAGCACACTTTGATAAATCAAAAAACCGCTTAATACAAAAAAACCGCCTACCCCGATACCGGAAAAAATAATGCTACCGGTTAATCTGCGCAGCGGCTCCATGGCCTCGAGTCCCAACAAAGCATAACTGTGTGAGATGATCACGAAGGACGCGAGCAGTAGTCTTAAAAAATCGAAATTATTACGGTGTGTCTGTTGTGGTGCCAATAGTTACAGGATGAGTGCCAAAAATAAAGAATAGTCTTATAAAAACAAATGCCGGCAAGAATTTGCCGGCATTTGTGGATAATCATATAAACGGAAAACTTACGCTTTCATTGTTTTTGAGTATTTGTTACGTTCGTTTTCGTCCAAATAAATTTTACGAATACGAATGCTTTGAGGTGTACACTCGATACACTCATCTTGTTGGATATACTCCATACATTCTTCAAGGCTCAATTGAATCTTCGGAGCGATGTTTGCTGCACCATCGGTACCGCTTGAACGCATGTTGGTCAATTTTTTACCTTCGATAACGTTTACACTCAAATCACCTGGTTTGATGTGCTCAGCCAGGATCTGACCTGCATAAACCTCTTCACCCGGATCGATGAAGAAAGAACCACGATCTTGTAATTTATCGATAGAATATCCTGTAGAAGTACCGCCTTGTTTTGCAATCAGTACCCCATTATTACGACCAGGAATAGCCCCTTTCCAAGGTTTGTATTCAGAGAAGTTATGCGCCATCACCGCTTCACCAGCTGTAGCGGTAAGCATTTGAGAACGTAAACCGATCAAACCACGAGAAGGCATATCAAATTCAAGGTGTTGCATGGTACCTTTAGATTCCATGATCAACATTTCGCCTTTACGCATGGTAACTAGGTTGATTACTTTGCTGGCAAATTCATCCGGAACGTCAACTACCAAATTCTCAAATGGCTCACATTTCTGACCATTAATTTCTTTAGTAATTACCTGAGGTTGACCAATTGTCAACTCATATCCTTCACGACGCATGGTTTCTACCAATACAGAAAGGTGAAGAATACCACGGCCATATACTAAGAATTTATCGGCATCATCCGTGTCTTTAACACGCAATGCAAGGTTTTTTTCTAATTCTTTGTACAAACGATCACGTAAGTTACGGCTCGTTACGAATTTACCTTCACGACCAAAGAACGGTGAGTTATTAATGCTAAACTGCATGTTCATGGTAGGCTCATCGATAGCTATAACCGGTAATGCTTCAGGATTTTCATAATCGGCAATCGTTTCTCCAATCTGGAAATCTTCAATTCCTACTACGGCACAAATATCTCCTGCTTTTACTTCTGTAACTTTCTTTTTACCCATACCTTCAAATACGTAAAGCTCTTTTACTTTACCTCTTACAAGGCTACCGTCAAGCTTACATAATTGAATGTTTTGTCCTTCTTTAATCACACCACGAGCCACACGACCTACCGCGATACGACCCAAGAAAGAAGAGTAATCCAATGAAGTGATTTGCATTTGAACCGTACCTTCAGAAACTGCAGGCTCTGGTACATATTGCAAAACAGCATCCAATAAAGGATTAATGTTTTCAGTTTGTGTCAATGAAGTATTGTACCAACCTTGTTTGGCAGAACCATACAAAGTAGGGAAATTCAATTGATCTTCGGTTGCATCTAATTGGAAGAATAGATCAAAAACCTTATCGTGAACCTCATCAGGACGACAGTTTGGTTTATCTACCTTGTTGATCACAACTATCGGACGTAAACCTAAAGCCAATGCTTTTTGTAATACGAAACGTGTTTGAGGCATAGGCCCTTCAAAGGCATCAACCAAAAGCAGTACACCATCAGCCATTTTCAATACGCGTTCTACCTCACCACCAAAATCGGCGTGACCAGGGGTATCGATAACGTTAATCTTTGTACCGTTATATATAACAGAGATATTCTTACTTAAGATGGTGATCCCACGCTCACGCTCTAAATCGTTGTTATCCATAATCAACTCACCAGTCTCCTGGTTGTCGCGGAATACTTGTGTCGCATGGATAATTTTATCCACCAAAGATGTTTTTCCGTGGTCAACGTGCGCAATGATGGCAATATTACGTATGTTCATTTATTATAAAATTTTCTATTTTAAGGCTGCAAAGGTAGTATTAATATTTAGAAATTTTATGATTAATCCTAAAATATGGATTATTAATAGATTAAATTTGTCGAACATTTCTATTTTACAGACAAAAAACGGAATAAAAACCTAATGATTCCGTACATCGCTTATGAAGGAATCGTATTTCAGCAGGTTAAGAAAACACAGTAAAAGGCTATATATCTTTGTCGTTATATATGCTATAGGTTCTATATTAATGATCCAATCTCGGGTGAACCCTTATATGTTTTTTGAAATGACGCCTGTATTTACCTGGGGTATGTTTTCTACAAATATTGATGCGGCTCCTGAAAAGAATTATGTTTTTTATGATTTGAAATATAATGGCAAAACCTTTAACCTGCCTACGGCTCAGGATCATTGGAAAATTTTCTTTAGCTATACCATTCCAAATTACGACAATATCAAGGCTAACGGTTATGAAGATCCGCTAAATAGCAAATATGCCGCTGTGCTCCAAAAGCTGCATATCGATCCGGCTTTTGCAAGCCATATCAGTAATAAAAGGAATGACGTACAGCGCTATCCGCAATGGCTGAAACGATATATGGAAAATAATACCGGTGAACAAATAACGCATTTGGAAGTAACGAAACGTTGGGTAAAATTTGATGCAGGCGGAATATTACAAGTAGACAGCAGTAAAATAATCATTAATGAGTAAAGAGATACACATCACGATAGAAAAGCAAAGACTGATCATCACAAGGTTTGTGATGATTTATTGCATCTTGTGTTTGCTCTTAAGGGCAATGGCCCATACCTTACCGTCCCAACTTGCGCAACCGGTATTGACAAGGGCCGGCTACAACATTGCCCATATCCTCTACAGAGCCTCCGGCATAGGGGAATGGCTCACACAATATCCTTTTACGGCACAACTGTTCAATGTTTTTCTTTTTGGCGCAGCGGCTTTACTGGCTGTGTTTCCGAGGAAAAATTATTTCGCGGTCTTGTTTAGCATATTGTTGCTTTTATTCATCATTACGACCAATATCTACGTCAATTTTAACCAGCATTATCTCTTTTTGCTATGGCTGGCAACGCTTCCGTTCTGTATGCGTTCCGATCGGTCTTTCGCGCTTTTATGGGAAGGATTACGCTTCTATGCCTGTTGGGTATATGGCTCTACGTTTATTTTAAAATTAATAAACGGTGCGATGTGGCAATGGGATTATGGATTGCAAACCATGAAAGAGCAAGTGGCTGAATATGTATTTTTAAATCCGGGGTCTACCCTGACGATGGCTTACTCCTGGTTAATTCAACATGGCACTCTGGTCAATATCGGGCAGAAATTTGTTTTTCTGGCAGAAGGTATGTTCCTGATCGGCTTTTTCACCCGGAAATATGATCGCTTTTTGATCTTTATGGGACTGTTTATTTTTATCAGCACTGCTCTGTTTGCCAATGTATTCTTTATTGAACAACTGGGCATTTTGATCGTAGCACTGCTACCGCTAAAGGAGTGGGATAAAATAAATAACCGGTTTAGAAGGTCTAAACCGGCTGTATTATAAATATTTCTTTATCATCGCTTCAAAGGACTGTTCGGTTCTTTTGCAAAATGATTGAAGACCATTTTATCTAGAAATCCCGGTAAGAATTTACTTAAAAAGACGGTTAGTTTTCCCTGTCCGGTCATGACGATGGTTCGTTTTCGCTTTTCCACACCATCCAAAATGATACGGGCGCAGGTTTCCGAACTCATTAATTTACTTTCATCCAGAGGTGTTTCTTTCTGTGCGGAACCGTCTGCAGCCAAGGCGGTGTTCCGAATATTAGATGCGGTAAAACCCGGTGCTACCCACATTACATTTACATCTTTATACAGCAATTCTGTACGTAAGGATTCCATAAAGCCCTGCATCGCAAATTTAGAAGACGAGTAGCCGGTACGCCCCGGCAAACCCCGGTAGCCCGCTATGGAAGATACGCCGACAATCGTTCCTTTATGTTTTATGATACTGTCTAAGGCCGCCTTTGTGGTGCACACGGTACCCCAATAATTGACGTCCATTAACTCTCTGAGTACTTTAAGATCGAGGTCTTGAAACAAAGCACGCATACTGCTTCCGGCATTGTTGATCAAGACATCTACCCTACCCCATTGGGCAATCGTGGCCTCGATAAAGGAATTACAATCCGATTCTTTAGAAACATCTGCGGCAAGCAATAACAGTCTTTCATGCTGCGGGAAACTCCCTTTTAGCTTTTCCAAGTTCCGGGCACATACGGCTACGAAAGCCCCTCTGTTTAATGCATCCAGCGCTAAGGCTCTGCCAATACCGGAAGAGGCCCCTGTAATTGCTACTACTTTATCTGTAAACGTCATCTGTTTTATTTGTGCCTCAAAATTAGTTTATTTACGATTTACAGAAAGAGAAATTGTGCTCTTTTGTATAAAAAAAACGTGCAAAACAGAATTGTTTTGCACGTTATCATTAAAGTATATAGATTACTCCGGTTTGCTATTATTTTCGGCTTCGATATGTTGTGGTTTATATTGTTGCCTTTTTTCTTCTTTGTATTGCTCATGCAATTTTTCTTCACGGTCGGTTTCCTGATCGTAGGCTCTGATAATATGTTTAACCAGTCTGTGGCGTACAACATCATCACCGGTCAGTTCAATAAAGCTGATCCCTTCAATATTTTTCAGGATGCGGTTTGCTTTTGCCAATCCTGATTTTTGATTTTTTGGTAAATCGACTTGCGACATATCACCGGTAATAATCGCCTTAGCGGACGGTCCGATACGGGTCAAAAACATTTTCAGTTGCAGATCGGTGGTATTTTGGGCTTCATCCAGGATAATATAACAATTATCCAGGGTACGGCCTCTCATATAGGCCAGCGGCGCAATCTCGATAATCCTGTTGGCCATATAATAGCTGAGCTTGTCCGGAGGGATCATATCATCCAATGCATCGTATAAGGGACGCAAATACGGGTCAATTTTTTCTTTAAGGTCTCCGGGAAGAAATCCCAGGTTCTCACCTGCCTCTACAGCAGGCCTGGTCAAGACGATCTTTTTTACAGACTTATTCTTCAGCGCCCTTACTGCCAAGGCAACTGCCGTATATGTTTTACCGGTACCTGCGGGTCCTATAGCGAAAATTATATCGCTTTTATCCGCTATAGCTACCATCAACTTTTGGTTTTTGGTTTTCGCTTTGATAACCTTACCATTGTTTCCAAAAACAATGATATTATTATCTGAGTCTATATCCAGTATGCTGGTAGGCGCGCCATCATCAACGTTGCCATCTGCATCGCCTAAAATAGTAGAAAAGTAGTCTTCCGAAAGATGTCCGTTTTTTTCAAGGTATTGTACAATCAAGCCAATTTTATCCTTTGCAAGTGCCACTTCATCCGGGTGACCTACAATCTTTAGCTGGGATCCTCTGGATAATATCTTTAACAGGGGAAAACGCTTTTTGATCAGGTCGAACTTGTTATTATTTACACCAAAAAATTCTATGGGGTTTACCGATTCCAGGTTAATGATTTGTTCTGTCAAAGTATTATATATTTAGTTAGTTTAAAAATACAATTTCTTTTTCAAGAATGGCATTAAGTAAATGATAAATTAAAAAGGCTGNNCAGCCTTTTTAATTTATCATTTTGTACCGAGGTTACAATACATCACCGTATCGTTGCTTAAGCCAACTGTATAATCATATATTTTTTGTCTTTCGATCTGATCGCAATAATATATGGCATCCGTTTTGGTTGCTTTTTTTATGGTTGTATCCGCTTTGCTGTAGGTCGCATTGTTAAAACTTACACAAGTACAGGAATAATCTCTCTTACAGGACTGCAAAAAGGTAAAGGCAACCAGGGTTAATATTATCAATAATAGTGGATTTTTCTTCATTGGATAAAATTAAGGAATATCCCTGATATATGAAACACAAAAGCTGCTCAGAAAAGCAGCTTTTGATCAAAAAAGTTTACATCTTTCTATTTAAGAAAACAGGAAGTATTGGCAAAGCCATTGGCAATCATCCTGGTTTGCAGCGTATCGCAGGATGCATCAGCATCTACTTTGGTAATACTGGGCAGTCCAGAATGCACGGTACTTTTTGTTCCGTTCTCGTCATAAGAACATTCACAAGTGAAGATTTTTTTAGTACAAGAAAAGAATCCTATTGTACTCAATACTAAAACGGCAGTAATTACTTTCTTCATGATTAAATATTAAGATTATTGGTTTATAAATATCATTTTTTCACTAAAGGCTAATTACCCTTCACACCACCACTATCTGCCGGAATTCTGTTTCTTTCCCCGCAAAACAAGTGTTACGCCTCCAAACTTTGTGCAATCATTTCGGCTATATCTAATACTTGTACACTATCTTCTTTTTCTGCATTTTTCACCCCATCCATCAACATGGTGGTACAGAAAGGACAGTTCGCCGCGATAATATGCGCTCCGGTTGCCACCGCTTCTTTGCTTCTGTCAAAGTTAATGCGGGTATCTCCCGGCTCATCTTCTTTAAACATTTGGGCACCACCGGCACCGCAACATAAACCATTGGATTTACAACGTTTCATTTCTACCAGCTCCACATCCATAGCCTCCAAAACGGCTCTGGGCGCTTCGTATATATTATTGGCCCTGCCTAAATAGCAGCTATCGTGATAGGTTATTTTTTTTCCTTTAAAAGCACCACCGTCTTTAACTACGATTTTACCTTCGTTGATCAGCTGTTGCAGAAAAGTAGCATGGTGTATGACTTCATATTCGCCCCCTAAGGCCGGATACTCGTTTTTAATCGTATTGAAACAGTGCGGACAGGCCGTGACGATTTTCTTAATCCCATAACCGTTTAATAATTGAATATTATTATAGGCCATCATCTGAAACAGGAATTCATTACCCGATCTGCGTGCCGGATCGCCGGTACACATTTCTTCTTTACCTAAAATAGCAAACTGAATACCTACTTTATTTAATATCTGTACAAATGCTTTTGTTATTCTTTGTGCGCGCTGATCGAAACTACCGGCACAGCCCACCCAAAACAACACTTCTGGCTCCGTTCCTTCAGCCATATATTCGGCCATTGTTTTTACCGTCATTCTCTTCCTAATTTTATATGTAAAATTACTATTCTATTTTATCTGCTATACTAATTTTCGCATAGCGCTTACATTACCTAAATGCAACAGGTCATGATGAGAGCAACATTCTAATACCGTCTCCATATTGTCCATCACAAAACCAAAGGTCATAGTTTGATAAGGTTTTATGGTTTTAAAGACGCCATGATCATAATCTGAACGGATCTCTTCCAGTGAGCGCTGTAATCTGTCCTTCAATAGGTCTATTTCCGCTGCTGTAATCAATCCTTCTGGCTTGCTTCCATTCTTATATTTATCCATCCATTCAATAGACCGCTCTGGTTGTACGCCCGTTCTGTGATAACACAGAATTTCTGTGCTTACTACAATATGCCCTAAATGCCAGGCAATATTATTATTAAAATGGGCAGGTATGGTATTCAATTGTTCAATAGTCAAACTATCTACTAATTGTGCAAATTTTTGTCTGGTTATGGTTGCAAATACAAATAAATCGTGCATGATATGTTTTATCTTTAATTATGTACCCAGGCATCCCGGTCATCCGGACTCATTTTCCATGGGGCCATATTATTTTCAATATTTGTAGACATCTGCATCCATTCCTGAGGCACATCACCTTCTTCCATATATAGGTTTCTACGCAATTCCAAAATGATGTTCAAAGGATTGATACTTACCGGGCAAGCTTCCACACAGGCATTACAGCTGGTACAAGCCCTTAGCTCTTCGGTCGTAATATAATCATGTAGCAAGGCTTTTCCATCTTCTACAAAAGTTTTATTCGCATCCACGTTTTTGCCCACTTCTTCCAGGCGATCGCGTGTATCCATCATGATCTTACGCGGCGATAATTTTTTACCCGTAATGTTTGCCGGACAGTTGGTGGTACAACGACCGCATTCGGTACAGGCATAGGCATCCATGAGGCTTTTCCAGCTCAGGTCCATAACATCTTTGGCACCGAAACGTGCAGGTGCCGCATCAGCAGGCACTTCCGTTGGTGCTTTTTCCGGCTCCATCATGTACAAAACCTCTTGCTGAATGTCGGTCATATTATGCATCTTACCAGCCGGCTCTAAGGCAGCGTAGTAGGCATTAGGAAATGCTAAGACAATATGTAAATGTTTTGAATAAGGCAGGTAGTTCAGGAAGGCCAGAATACCTACAATGTGTATCCACCAAGCACTGCGCTCGATCGCAATTAAAGATGTCTCGCTTAAACCAGAGAATAAAGGTGCAATGTATTGGGAGATCCAGAAAGGACCTGTTTGCATATAATGTTCTGAGCCCATCTGTTGCAGGTTATAATCACAGGCATTCATGATGAGCAGCAAAGACATTAGCACCACTTCTGTAATCAGAATGAGGTTGGCATCGGTTTTGGGCCATCCTCCACTCAATTCACCGGTAGTAAGGCGTTTGATTTTTAAGACGTTTCTTCTGATCAGGAAGATGACGCAGGATACCAGTACGGTAAACGCCAGCAACTCAAAGAAACCGACTAATATGGGGTATATGCTGCTGATATAAGGAGCGAATAAACGGTGGGTACCTAGAATACCATCCAGCATAATCTCCAGCATTTCTACATTGATGATCAGAAAGCCGGCATATACAAAGAAGTGCAGTATGGCCGGGGTCATGCGTTTAAACATCTTTTTCTGCCCCAGGGCAAGCAACAATACATTTTTCCAGCGAAGTCCGGCAGCGCCGCCAAAGGTTTCTTCTTTACCTAAATTGATATTGCGCCTGATCGACATGATCTTTTTGTAGAATATAAAAGAAGCAAAGCCCAATACTATAATGAAAAGAATCTGTTGTATAATGTGCAGCATACGGTGTCCTATTAATTTTATTTATCTATGGATACCGCGTGGGAAAGATACGTAGTAGCCCATGAGACCTTGCGAAAATACATTAGTTTTCTAAACTACAAAAGCATTTGTCACATTAATGTCAAACATTTTACAATGAACAATAATTTTGTAGTTTAGAATTTACCTATACCTTTGTTTCCTAAATTATTTTTTTGAGCTGTGAGCGCACCATCTAAAAAGCTATCGTTAGCAGGTATTATTATTGCATTGGGTATTGTCTACGGAGATATCGGTACTTCTCCCCTTTATACCATGAGTGCTATTGTACGGGGAAGGGTTATTGACGAGTTGCTGGTGGTGGGAGGCGTATCTCTTATTATCTGGACCTTAACGATACAAACGACGATTAAATATGTCTGGCTCACCCTAAGGGCCGACAATAACGGAGAAGGGGGCATCTTCTCGCTCTACGCTTTGGTGCGGCGGCATTCCAAATGGATTGTCATTATCGGGATGATTGGGGGAGCGGCTTTACTGGCCGATGGGCTCATCACCCCACCTATTACCATAACCTCCGCGATCGAAGGCTTAAAACAGTCTCAAAGTACCACAATCAATATTGTCATTGCGATTCTTGCATTGGTCTTTTTCATGCAGCAATTTGGTACCAAATCGATCGGAAAACTGTTTGGACCGGTTATGTTTATCTGGTTTATTATGATGGCCTTGATTGGTCTGATTCATATCGGCGATGATGCGGCCATTTTCAAAGCAATCAATCCATACTATGGCATTCAGTTGCTGATCACAGAACCTAAAGGCTTTTGGATCTTAGGAGCGGTATTCTTGTGTACTACCGGAGCGGAGGCACTTTATTCTGATCTGGGACACTGTGGTAAGGAAAACATCCGCGTATCATGGATTTTCGTAAAAATATGCCTTATCCTGAACTATATCGGACAGGGTGCCTGGTTGCTTCATAACTATAGTGGTAAAGTATTACCCAAAGAGATTAACCCATTTTTCCAGATCATTCCGGAACAATACCGGACTATCGGTATCCTTGTGGCTACGTTTGCGGCTATTATTGCTTCTCAGGCCTTGATTTCCGGGGCATTCTCTCTGGTGAGCGAAGCCATTAAAATGAATTTATGGCCTAAGCTAAAAATCAATTATCCTACTACAGAACGCGGACAGTTGTATATCCCTGCGATTAACTGGGGCTTGTTTGCCGGCTGTTGTATGATCGTGTTTTATTTTGGTAATTCAGAAAGTATGGAGGGTGCCTATGGCCTTTCCATTACCCTGACAATGATCATGACCTCTACCCTGTTTGCCTTTTATCTATATACCAGAAGGGTGTCTATGGTCTTGATTTTCCTTTATCTGGCCATCTATTTTACTATAGAATTCTCTTTCTTTATTGCCAATCTCGATAAGTTTGAGCATGGAGGTAAGGTAACTTTGGTGATTGCTGTTTTTCTGTTTGGGATCATGTACGTATGGTATCGTGCCCGCAAGATCAAGAACCGTTACGTTGAGTTTGTCAAACTGGAAGATTATGTACCTATTATTCAGGACCTGTCTAATGACCGTTCTATTCCTAAATATGCGACGCACCTGGTATACCTGACGAGTGCCGATGTAAAGAAAGAGATTGAACATAAGATTATCTACTCCATCTTATACAAAAAACCTAAACGAGCCGATATCTACTGGTTTGTGCATGTACATGTATTGGATGAGCCTTATACGACCGAATACTCGGTACATACGATTATTCCTAATGAGATCATCCGTATCGAATTCCGTTTAGGATTCCGTGTGGAGCAAAAAGTACAATTGATGTTCCGCAAGGTGGTTGAAGACCTGGTTGCGAACAAAGAGGTGAATATCGTAAGCCGTTATGAATCTTTGAGCAAGAACAATGTACGGGGCGATTTCAGGTTTATCGTATTAGAAAAATTCTTATCAAGGGACAACCAGCTGTCTCTGTTTGAGAAAATGGTGATGAGAGGCTATTTTATCTTAAAAAATATAAGCTTATCTGAAGAAAAAGGCTTCGGACTGGATCCTTCTGATGTAACGATAGAGAAATTCCCATTAATCGTTTCCCCGGCCTCCAATATCAATTTAAAAAGAATAGATTAAACTTTATAAAGCAAGCGCAGTGAGTGTATTTTATGCGATCAACGATCTTCCCAGATTTAAGAACCCTGTCCTAACGATTGGTTCTTTTGACGGGGTGCATCAGGGACATCAGAAGATTATCAGGAATGTAGCCGATACCGCAAAAAAAGTGAATGGAGAAAGCATCCTCATTACTTTTGAGCCGCATCCCAGAAAAATCATCCAACCGGGGCAAGCTTTAGGTTTATTGTCGTCTTTAGAAGAGAAGATTGAGCGCATTACCCAAGAGGGGATCGACCACATTGTAGTGGTTCCTTTTTCCAGAGATTTTTCTATGATGAGTGCGGAGGATTATGTCTTAAACTTCTTATACAACACTTTTCTACCTCATACGATTATCATTGGCTATGATCACCATTTTGGCCATAACCGTTCGGGTAATATCGGTACATTAAAAGAGATGCTTCCTGCTGCAGTACAGGTTATCGAAATTGAAGAGCAGCTCATTCAGGAAGCTGATGTCAGTTCCACAAAAATCAGGAAAGCGATTACTAAAGGGAATATTGCCGAAGCAACTGCCATGCTGGGCAGGACCTATGGCTTTGAAGCGGTGGTCGTACACGGCAATAAAATCGGCAGAACAATCGGTTATCCTACGGCCAACCTGCAACCTACTTATTCGGATATCTTAATTCCGGGCATTGGCATTTATGCTGTAAAAGTGCATTATAAAGACACGGTATACCAGGGTATGATGAGCATCGGCAAACGACCTACGGTTACCGATGATAATATCATTGCAATTGAAGTGAATATCCTGGATTTCCAGCAGGATATTTATGGCGAAAAGCTGTATGTAGAGTTTATCGCTTATGTGCGGGGCGAAGAAAAATTTGATGGCTTAGAAAGCCTGAAAGCGCAGATTGCACAGGATGAAGTGGATATCCGAAAATTACTCTCTACCGACACACCTACTTAGATCAAATATTAAAAAGATACTTTTTACTCCGGGCATGGTACGAAAAGGAATTATCTTCCTTTCCGAAAAGCAAGAAGCGATTAGGCATGCCTACAAAAATCCTCAATGTTTCAGTACCTGCTGAATCAGCCGGATCATTACCCGGAAAGCCATATCAGGATAAGCAATCTGATTGACCGTACCGGCTACATACAATTCCTGCTCTCGATTACAATAAGCCAAAGCACCGGATAAGCCTGAATGCCCGTATAAATCGGGGATGCCGCCCAAGGGATTCAAAACCCATGGAAGCTTGAACCGTTGAATACCAATACCGGCCCGCATCGGGTAAAAAATCCTGTTCCATACTTTTAATTGATCGATCGATACTCCGGAAAATAAGCGTCCTTTAAAAAAGGCCTCTGTAAAGACCAGTAAGTCTTTGGAAGTAGACACCATTCCCCCATCTGCACGGGCAGAAGCGATGCCATTAGGAATATGTAAGGTCCTTTGTTTATAATATAGCGCTTGCGGCCGCGTATCTTTTGCATCCTCAAATACATAAGTATCTGTCAAGCCCAAAGGGACACAAATCATTTCTGCACAACAGTCCGCAAAGCTTTTATAACAAATCGTTTCTATGATCTGGCCCAAGAGCTGAAAATTGGTATCGGAATAGGCCGCTTTCCCTTTGGTATCGGGGGCAAACCGGGGCTTTAATTCCTGGCTATAGGTAATCACTTCCTGTAGTCCCCAATAGCGGTCAATACCACTGGTCAGGTCTTTTTGTAAACTGATGCTTCTCCGGTTTTTCTGGGTAAAATAATCCGGTAGCCCGGAAGTATGCGACAGCAGTTGCTTAATGGTAATCTCGCGGCTATGATCTCTACCCTTAAAGTAATGAAGATCTCTAAGCAGACCATCATCAAGATAATGTTCAATAGGATCATCTAATTGTAATAATCCTTTATCCTGCAGTTGTAAGATGATTGCCGTTACAAAGAGTTTTGTGGTGCTCCCAAGAAAGTATTGGCTTCCGGCTTCAAAAGTGCCGCTATGGCCTTCCCAGCTGTATTCCTTATATTTTATTGCAAAAGAGCTTCCAAATACTTTTTGATGATCAACAATACTATCCAGTATCTTTTGCATTTTATGGGGGAAATTAGGGGCTAAATTTTATTCAATTTTCGAGCTCCCTACAGGTCCACCACCCCATTCGACCAACACAAATCCTTTGCGTGGGGTTCGGGGTAATAACTGCTTTGGGAGCATGGGCTTTTTTCCATCGTACGGCATAAATTCCATGAATATTCTAATCATGGTTTCCGGTTTAGGCTGTACCTCGAGTGTAGAAGTATGGTCGATATTATCATTGACCCAGAAATGAATAAAGTTCCGTTCGCTTCTATTCAATTGGGGTAACCAATAGACAATAAAGTCATTTGTCTCGGTTTCGTTAAGGCCCAGCAAAGATAGCTGCTCCTGTAAGAATGCAATGTTATCTTTTCGGGACACATAGAATCCCTCTTTATAATCAAAGTGCTTTTTAGAGAAGTTCGTTTTCCCATCCCAAAAGAGATAACTATAATTTCGGTTATCTGCTATGTTTTTTAATTTTCCTTCCGGTGTGGCGATAACCTTCCAGCCCTCTTCATAGGGTGGAAAGGTATTTAAAACAGTGCCTTTAAAGTGATGTTTAACACTGACGGTGGTCGTTTGTTCGGGATAGAGGTAAATAGCCGGTTTTAAAACTTCAATACCGGGAAGATCATTTTCTAAAATAACATCAATAGAATCCTGACCGATTTTTGCGATTTCCAATACACTTTGTTCCTCTCTGGAACGGAACGCTATATACTTATATTTTTTTAGTTGAGTTTCATCCAGCTTAATCTAGAATGCAGATTGTGTCGCAGTATAAAGCGAATGCCCCGATCGCTGATCTTTTCTTCTCAAAAGAAGTACTTTATAGTCCTGTATTTCAAGCGCATCTTCCAACATTGTCGTACCTGCGGTTTCAAATACACCATTTAGTTTATATACTTTCCCGACAATTTGTTTATCCTGTGCGCTGCATATAAAGGGCATCAAAAGTAATGCCCAAAGTAATAATTTGTTATGCATAAGAATACTATAATGGTTTTAGCCTAAATCCAACCTCAATTGATCTTTAAGCTGTTTGAGTAAAGGATTTTGCGCCACCATCATATCAAACAATTCTGTTTTGGAGATAGATTGCAATTTAGGGGCTTGTTTTTCCGCACCGGGGTCTAGTTGTGCCAATACCCTAAGGTCTTTATTATGGGTTTCCTGCTTACAATAATCCCGAAACAGGTCGATATTGCCCACAACATAAATCAGGCTGATATTACTGTTACATAGGACCATCATTTCCTCAGGACTATTAAGTATGATCCTGGCATTGGACAAATTGGTGGCTTGTAAGAGCTTATCAGAATCGTTTTTTAATTTTTCGATATAGGCCGCATACAGTTGTTCCGCCAAGGCTTGCGTCATTACAATTGTTTCTTGTGGAACAACTGTACTGGCGGCTTGCGCCTGTAATTGCTCCAAAAAGCCTTTACCTAACTTGGGTTTTGGAGGTCCGATAGGTGGTGGGGTTGATGCAATGGCGTCCGCAGCCGCAGGAGCAGCGGATGCTACCGGTGTTGTTTTTACCGTAGCTTCTGTCGGGGTTGGTAACTCCGGTTGTTTTTCAGGACTTACTTCTTGCCTTTTTGCTTGTGGTGCTTCTACAGGGGCAGAAGGCACAACAGGCTCAGCTATAGGACTGGGATATTTTTTTTTTGCATCTTCTGTAAGGGAAGATGTATCGAAAACATTGTTGAGGTAGCAGAGTTTAATAAAGGTAACTTCGAGATGCAGTCGCTTGTTCAGTGTTGTTTTGTAATTGATCTCGGCATCATTCAGGATATTCAGCGCGGAAACCAGGTACTCCAAAGAAACCATTTGCGCTTTTTCAAAGAACATGCGTTTATGTGTTTCCGGAATATCCAGCAACATGGTCATTTTACTGTCTTTACACAACAAAAGATCTCTTAAGTGTTCTGCAAAACCGTTAATGATCGCATCTCCTTCAAATCCGCGTTGATACACTGATTCCAGTTGCAATAATACACTGGCCACATCGGTGCTCATGACGGCATCTAATTGTTTAAAATAAAAGCTGGCATCTAAGAGGTTCAGGTGCTCTACGGTTTGCTCATAAGTGAGGTTACCATTACTAAAGCTGGAGATCCGATCCATGATAGAAAGGGCATCCCGCATACATCCTTCACTTTTTTGAGCGATAATATGCAGTCCGGCTTCTTCTGCACTCAGGTTTTCTTTGGTACAAATATCATTCAGGTGGGCAACGATATCGTTGGTCTGAATTCTTTTAAAATCAAAAATCTGACAACGGGATAAAATCGTGGGTAAGATTTTATGTTTTTCTGTAGTAGCCAGGATAAAGATCGCATACGGTGGTGGCTCTTCCAGGGTTTTCAGAAAAGCGTTAAATGCCGCAGCACTTAACATGTGTACCTCATCAATGATATATACTTTGTATTTACCAATTTGGGGTGCAAAGCGTACCTGTTCTGTCAGGGAACGAATATCATCTACCGAGTTATTGGACGCCGCATCCAGCTCGAATACGTTAAAAGAACTATTTTCGTTAAAGGTAACACAAGTCTCACAGGTACCGCAAGCCTCTGTATCGGCTGTTGGCCGCTCACAGTTGATGGTCTTAGCCAGAATACGTGCACAGGTGGTCTTCCCTACACCCCGCGGACCACAAAACAAATAGGCATGTGCCAGATGATTTGATTTGATCGCATTTTTCAGCGTAGTGGTGATATGAGACTGCCCAACGACGGTGTCAAAAGTCTGAGGGCGGTATTTACGGGCAGAAACTAAGTATTGTGCTGACATTAATATTAAGAGTCAAAATTCAAGTGTAGAAATACACATTGTATCTCTTTCATCCTGCAATTTCTGTCATTTTACGGAATTTACAAAATAGCATTTACTCTCGGTAACACATGCGAAGGGGAAATACAAATTGATTGTATTTCCCCTTCGCTAATATAAAATGCTTTATGCCTGTTTTATGCGCAAAGGCGCTTAAAAAGGAACGGTTGTTTGTACCCGCAATTGTGGATATTTAACCCCCAGCTTGTATAAAAACTGATTAGCAATCACAAAATTTTCTACTTGCCTTTGACTGCTCATGGTCATCATATTGCCACCGGTTGTAGCTTGATTAAACATAAGTGTTGAATATAATTCCAGCACTACATCGTCGCCATCGGTCGGCAGGTGTAAAGAATAGGATTTTAACTCGAAGCCTGCAAATTTGGCCTGCGCTTTCGCCATAGTGCTCAACGCTTTTTCTTCGATACGGGCATTTTGCATCCTTGAAGCATCGAAAATCAGGTGTTTGGATACTTCCCCTTCTGTATCGGTATCCAGAAGGTGTACCGCACCTTGACTCAGTATAAGGTATTTGGGTGTCTGAACGGTTGTGAAGCGTACAGTACCTAATGTAGCAATGCCTTTCAAGGCATCTTTGGCTACATCTTTAGCCTGGTCTTTCCCGGTGTATTGGGCATTGGCATAGGTAAATGCTTCTATAGGTTCGCCGGAAAGCTGCTCTTGTATAAATCCGAAATCCTTTGCCAGCAAATTATCTTTGTATACATCTGCCTGTAGGGCTTCCTGTTGCAAATCCAGGTTTTGAAAGACGTCTTTTAATTTTTTACGCCTTTGGTAAGAAAAGAAAAAGAAAGCGGCATAAATGATGACCATAAACAGGATCACGTAGATTACAGTATTATTCATAAAATGTATTTTTTGGTTTTTTTTAAACAGTTTGAGGTTTTACCGGCGATTTTTTAGATGGCATCATGCCCCATATAATAAAGATGATTAATAATCCGGCAACGATCTTACCGCCGTATTGGGTGTAAAAACCGAGTTTATTCAGCTCGCTTTTATCCAGCTTATTTTCAGCTAAGATCTCCTGCAGCTCCTGGTCAGATAATTCGTAAGCCGTTTTATCCACTTCATTATAACCTACCAGTTTAGGCTCTTGTATAATCCAAAGGGGTAAGAACCAAGCGATGTTGAATTCCTTATGATAGGTCGCCAAGTCCATATATTGGCTCTGGGTAGACATCATGGTTGACCCTTTTTTAACAAGATATGCCTCGGTATCGGGAAGATCCGCAACTTTAGAGAGGACATCCCGTTCGCCAAAGGGGATTTTAAGGCGTGCTTCTGCTTTTTGGGTACAACCAAACGTAATCAAGGTAATGGTTACAAAAGATAAAATTTTTCTCGTCATGCAATTGTGTGTTTTTAAATAGAAAATCAGGTTATAACGAAGGTACAGTATATAAGACAAAAACCCATCGCATAATACGATGGGTTTCTATCTTTTACACAATAATTTACAATTTTATGAATTTTCCTTCAAAAACATTGCCTGTCGATCCACTCACATGAATCAAATAGGTACCGGCAGATAGATTGCCTACTTCCAGCGTATACCGATCGGCATTGCGCATATTTTCAGACAAGATCACTTTTCCTGTAGCATCCACTACGGTAATCAAAGCATCTGTTGTGTTAGCAAAGCGTACTTGTACGGTACCACCCTTAGCCGGATTAGGGAATACACTGATCGCATCTGCTGCGTTCCCGTTATTGATTACCACGACACCAGACTGTGTTTTCGCACCATCAACATCTACCTGATTTAATTTATAATAGCTTTTAGCATGTGTTGTACTATGCGCAAAAGTATAAGCCAGTTGTTGTACACTATGACCATCTTTAGCCAAAGTATTTACAAAGCCAATGGGTTGATAATTGATTCCGTCGGTTGCATACAGCACTTCGAAACCACGGTTATTATGCTCCATTGCTGTAGTCCAGGATAATACATTCTGTGCTTCTTTTCTGTTTCCTGTAAAAGACAGGAGCTGAACAGGTAATGGTGTAGATCCGCTTCCGATGGTGAAAGGACTAAAGGCTGATACACCGGCAACTGTTACGGTACCTGCTGTTGCGGTACCATTGGCCGTACCGCCTAAAGATTCCCAGGCACTATTACCACTATTAAAATGTGCCAGTCTTACATCAGAAACATTTGCCACATTAGAGCTGCTGCCCCATGTTAAGGTCACATCTGCATTGGCCGTACCGGTACGGTTAATATCCCAGTATTCATTATTGCTCACCGATTGTAAAGGGCTATTTACGCTGGTATTGCTGTATGGAGTATTAAAGTATTCTACATTAAATGCAGTGGCAGCAGTGCTGTTAGGCACAATCGTGACCGGACGATAAACACCCGCTTTACCCACAGGCAAAGTAAATGAATTGGTGGTATTGGTATTTTTAACGACAGGGCCATCAATATAGGCAGTAGCACTACCTCCGGTAATGGTTGCGGCATTATCAATGGTCAACAGCGCTGCTGCTCCTGTTGTAACGACACCAGAGGCGAAATCTGCTTTTTTCGTAATCGTGCTTGCCGCCGTTAAGCTCACATCACCATTATATACCGCACTTACAAGTGTACCTGAAGGCATCTGAAGACTAGTCGTTGTCGCATTTCCTATAATTTGTATATCATCGATACCAAATTCATCTCTGGAACCGCTAGATGATCCTGATGGTGCAAAACTCCATCTTATATACGCATAATTATTATTGGCTACCGGCGATGCAGACAGATCAATATCAACTGCTTTAAAGTTTTTCTCTGCAACAGGACTTCCTGAGGCCGTAGTCGGAGACGTTTCGGTTAAACCGGCAATGTCCACAAAAGCACTACCTGTAGAGTATCCTAAGGATACTGCAGTAGCCCTTCCCTGATCGTTGTATACATATAGGTTATAGGCAACACTTAAGCTGGTTAAGGGAGCACCGGTCTTGTTTTGTATTTTTAAAATAACGGCTCCGGGTTCGTATACACTTCCGGTAGGTTGAATACCAATTGCTTGTCCTCCGTTAATATTCATGGAATACATACCACTCGGGCCTGATCCCGGGTTTGCCTGTGCACTGCCTACCGTAACATTGAAGGTAGGTGGTGTAGACGGTAAAGTAGCAGCGGAATTGGTAAAGTACCAGGCATTCGAATTTAAAGTACCGTTATTACCGGTGGTATTGGATGATCCGTTAAAAGCACCATTATTAACCCCCGATACCGTATTATCAAAGTCTATTGTATAAGCCGTGTTTGCCGCGGCAACCTGCAATCCTTCCGGAGGAGGTATCAAAGTTGTAAAATCTGTAGTAGCAGCCGGGTTGAGGTAATAACGGCCTGTAGCACAATTATATTCATATACGGCCAGAAAATATTGTGTACCGGCAGTAAGCGCGGTAATCGTACCTGCATTAGTGGCGGTACCATTGTATACCACTTGCTCTCCGCTGCCACTGTACGCCAGACTGGCACTTGGATTGCTGCCGTCTGCTATATTGGTAAATGTATTGGTCGTATTAATCTTTACAACCCTTCCGACACCTCCGGTACCCGCAGTTACGTTAACCGTTGCGCTATTCAAAGCCGGGGTAATCGTACCAAAGCCAGCTTGTGCAGCAGGTGCACCGGTACAGGGTGTTAAGGTGTTAAATTGTGTGCCGGTCGCAGGATTTAAATAATAACGACCTGTGGTACAATTATATTCATATACTGCAAGGTAATACGTTGTCGCGCTGTTTAACCCGGTAATGACGCCTACCGAGGTAGCTGTACCATTATAAACGACTTGTTCACCACCGCCATAAGCCAATGCAGCCGTCGGATTTTCTCCGTCGATCATATCGGTAAAAGTATTAACCGTGTTGATTTTCACAACTCTGCCGGAACCACCGGTTCCTGCAGTCACATTAACCGTGGCACTATTTAAGTCTGGCGTAATGGTACCAAAATTAGCTTGTGCGGTAGGAACACCCGTACAGGCACCTGAACTCCAGGACATGGAGAAATCATCCACACTTAATCCGGTACTGTTAGAGGTAGATTTTACCCATCTCAAAGACAACTCAGAATTATTAGGAATATTTACGGCAATCGTTGCGGTTTTTGCCTGGCGGTTACTGCTATTGTTACCATCGATAGGACCAGCAGTTCCGGTATTAATCGGTGCAAAGTCCAATGCCGTATTAGCCGTCCAGCTACCCGTTGTAATATCGGTAATTGCAGATGCGCTGATCTGGTATCCGAATACCAAACCGTTCGCACTGGAATTCAATCTCCACTGCTCTCCTGTATAGGAAATCGTAAGGGAAGTAATGGTATTACCTGTAGTATTTTTAAACCGTACGCCGACATAAGCGGTTATCGTACCATTGGAAATCGCTCCCAAAGAGCGATCGGTCTGGCTGGCCGCACCAAAATGATAACATGCTCCAGAATTGGTATTACCATTATTAGGATTACAGGCCGGTCCTGGATTAATGTACCAGCCCGATAAAGTGCTGTTATTGGTAAAGGTACCTGTAGTAGGATTAATCGTATTAAAGTCCTGGGAATACGTCCCCACCGCAGTCAGGTTGACCTGAGCGAAACCCATACAACTAATGAACATTAATAAAAGGAAAATGTTGATTTTCTTCATATACTTTATTTAATAATAAAGAACAAAGCTAATGGTATTTATATATATAAATATCATACACTCGGTTATTAAATTGTAAATAAAAAGTATATAAAAAAGCTTCGATCATAAATAGATCGAAGCTTAACTATATGATAATATTGCTAATTACTGATTATCCATAATCGGTTTTAAGAACATAAAAAACACCGCTCCTAAAACGATCAAACCAATAACAATCGTTAATAAAGTAATGGTTCTTTTATAACCCTCGTTCACGATTTTCAGTTTATGAATCTCGCTGGCATTATTGATTACGTTTTCGATTCTGGAGAAAGCACTTTCTCCTTTTACGATATAATCGAATGCCCCGTATTTCATTGTATCTACAGCCACATCGATTTTATCCTGACCCGACAGCATGATAATCTGCGTTTCCGGATGTTTATCCTTCATTTCCTTAAGCACGTCTACCCCGTTTTTTGCATCAGCAAGATGCGCATTAAGGTGGTAATCAAGCACTACAATCTCAGGATTTAAATGCATTTGTGCCATGGCATCTTCGCCATTATCGAATATCTTTATTTCGTAGGTATACCGTTCTGTCAAAAAGTCTTTCAACATTTCGTTTTGAATAGGCTCATCGTCTACTAAAAATACGTAACGTTTGTCTGAAAGTGCCATATGTAATTTGTTTTGTTGTAATTTTCCCCGAATATATAGCGCATTTTGTTAAAATGCAAGTTTAAAACTATTATTTCTTATAGATGTGCTTAGGAAATAATCAATGCAGCCATATTCAATGGGCTGATTATACCCTCCTGAGGCAGCTCTATTTCCATCGTTTGCGGCATATCTACACTATTGGGATATTTATTGATCCCGATCCAGGTACGCGCTCCCGATTTATATTTTTCTAATAGAATCCCGGCTTGCGTCTGAATATCTGCTGTCGTTAATCCTTTATCAAAAGCCGCTAAAAAGCCACCCGTATTTTCGATATGCTTGAAATAAGCCCAGGCTTGTTCGCCAAATTGCATCGTCAATGTATCAAGATAGTGACTGCCATTGGCGACATCGGCTACCTGATGCAGGTAACTTTCTTCTTTCATCAACAATTGTTCATTAATGCTCATACGCTTGCTAAAAGCGTCTTTCCCTTTAGAAAAACCTTCATCAAAAGGCAGTATATACAAGGCATCTGCCCCACCCAGAACGGCGGCCATACCAGCCAGGGTATCTCTCAATAAGTTGTTATACGCATCAAAAGGGGCTTTATAAAGTGTACCGGTTTGTACCTGTAAGATAACTTCAGGCGCAATTTCATATTGGGCAAGCAATAAATCGATCAGCTGCCGCAAGGCTCTTAATTTAGCAATCTCTTCAAAGAATGCTGTCCCCACAGAAACGGTGATGTGGATTTGCTTTATAGCATCAAGGCTATTTTGATCGGCCAGGGTTTGAACATATTCATTCAGCTGCGCTGTGATTAATCCAAGCTGGGTAGTGCTATTCGCACCGGCATTATAATAAATACTTCCATCTGCGACGATCTGTCCCTTATGTAGGGTTGCGACACCATAGGCCTCAAATGCCGCTTTATAAGTCTGTTCTCCGGAAGCGACATAATCGGCAAGCGGATCGTAACCAGCGAGGGTCAGCGAGGAGGTCGTGTCTGTTGCAGATAAATATGCAGACAAGTCAAGGACTTCTTTAGCAGTCCCACTCTTTAATTTAAAAAAGCTATAAATATAAGGTAGTTCAATTCCTTGTAATAAAGCAGCCCAATCGGTATCTGCCCCGGTACATTCAAAAATTAGGCCGCTGGCACCGGTAGACAGTGCATTTAAGGCTTGTTCGTTAGCAGCTTTCTCATCCCTTACCACTACTTTTTCCAGAATACTCCAATCGGCATGGTTAAATGCGGGTGCGGATGATTCTTTTACTTCGTAAGTATAAAAAGGATTGATCGTGATACCATTATCATCTACAACACTCAGTTGCTCAAAGGTAATTCCTTTCAGATCTTTCTCTAATCGACTTTTCCAGTTATCAGCAGTAGCGGTATCAAAACCAACTAAAATATCTTCCATGTTCAATATAATAATTAGGCAATAAATTTATTCTTCAATTCGGGGCTTGGTATCCAGCAAGCCTCTTTTTTACCATACCATTTATAACGGTTGCGGGCAATGAATCCATAAACGGCATCTCTCAGCAATTTAGGGATAATCATAAATCCATATAGCAAGGGATACAGGCCTTTTAACCGTCTGGCGATGCATAATGCCGCCGAGGATTGGGTATAGATACGCCCTTGTTCTACTAAAACAATACTATCGGTATGGATGTTGCTTTGTTGTAACACCTGAGCCCCTATTTCCGATTGTAACGAAGCAAACCGAAAATAGTCTTTGGTATCATTTCTGATTATCAATTGTACGCTACTGCTACACAAATTGCAAACGCCATCAAATAAAACAAGCGCTTTACCGGATGGGATTACCGGGTTCATTTCGCGTTTTCTTTAGCGAGCATCAATTGCCAGTTCCAGGCTGTTTCCATCATAGCGGTAATGTTGTATTTCGGGTCCCAACCCAATTGGGTGCGTGCTTTGGTATTATCGGCATACACTTTAATTACATCTCCCGGTCTGCGCGGGCCAATGATATAGTTCAGCTTCTTACCCGATATTTTTTCAAATGCATGGATCAGTTCCAATACGGTAACCCCCTCGCCCGTTCCTAAATTAAAGATAGAACAAGGTTCCGGCAGTGCATCTGCCAGTGATTTTTCTATGGCTAAAGTATGGGCATGTGCGATATCCATTACATGAATATAATCGCGTACACAGGAACCGTCTTTGGTATCATAATCATCGCCAAAAACCGTCATTTCTGCACGAATGCCGGCAGCGGTTTGGGTTACGATGGGTACTATATTTTCCGGGCGCTGGTTCATCTCCCCGATCAGGGTAGATTCATGTGCCCCTACAGGATTGAAATAACGTAATAAAACTATTTTAAATCCTGGATTTCCCTTTACAAAATCGGCACAAATCCCTTCTCCCATTTGCTTGGTAGCGGCATAAGGAGACTCTGCTTCTTTTAAGGGTGCTGCTTCCGTGACAGGAAGGGTATCGGCATTCCCATATACAGAGCAGGAAGAAGAAAACACAATATTTTTAACCCCGTATGCCTGGGCGCACTCTAAAATATTGATCAGGGAACCGATATTGTTTTTATAATACATCAAAGGCTCCTGAACCGATTCCGGAACGGATTTGTAAGCTGCAAAATGTATAATCCCCTCAATATCCGGATGGGCTTCAAAGATGGTACGGGTAGCCGTCGCATCACTAAGGTCTACTTCAAAATTCTGAATCGGTCTGCCTAACAATTGGGCTACCCTATCGTTCATTTCTCCATAACCACGGGATAAATTATCGGCCGAAATGACTTCAAAACCATTATTGACTAAATCGACAATGGTATGACTTCCTATATATCCGCAGCCGCCGGTAACTAATATTTTGCGCATTTTTCCTATTAAATAGTAACACACAAATATACGACATTAAAAAATCNNGATTTTTTAATGTCGTATATTTAATATCAGCGCTTAGCGAATAGGCTGATTTAAAGGGTCAAGGCTACTTATTAATCACATAAAGATGATCGGCTCTCTTTTCCACTGTTGCCAGTTTGGCTGAGGTCAATTCTTTAATGCCTTTATCCCATTTTTTACCGGATAAGCCGCTGTTTGCTTTTAAGGTATCTAATAGCAGTTCCGTTTCCTTTTCTAAAATGCCTTTAATAATTTTCGCATCATCCGATAATGCAACCACATCGGCTTCAAATTTTTCGGGTCTCATCTGCGGGAAGAACAACACATCTTGTATAGAAGCCTGATTGGTCAGCAACATACACAAACGGTCGATACCGATACCGATACCGGAAGTTGGTGGCATTCCATATTCAAGTGCTCTTAAGAAATCATGGTCAATAAACATGGCTTCATCATCACCACGCTCCATCAATTTCATTTGTTCTTCAAAACGCTGACGCTGATCTACCGGATCGTTCAACTCTGAATAAGCATTGGCAATTTCCTTACCATTGATCATTAACTCAAAACGCTCTACCAAACCTTCTTTTGTACGGTGTTTTTTAGTCAGGGGAGACATTTCGATCGGATAATCGATGATGAAGGTCGGTTGATAATAAGTATGTTCCGAGGTTTCTCCAAAGATCTCATCGATCAGTTTACCTTTTCCGATGTTCGGATCAACAGTTATATTCAGGTCTTTACACACTTGGCGCAGACCGGCTTCATCCATTTCGCTGATATCAATTCCCGTGTTTTCTTTAACGGACTCAAAGATAGAAATACGTTTGAAGGGGGCTTTAAAGCTGATGATTTTATCTCCTACAGGAACATCTGTCGTTCCGTGTACCGCCATGGCCATTTTCTCGAACAATTGTTCGGTAATTTCCATCATCCAGTAATAATCTTTATAGGCCGTATACCATTCCAGCACGGTAAACTCCGGATTGTGGGTACGATCCATTCCTTCGTTACGGAAGTTACGGCTAAACTCATATACCCAGTCAAAACCGCCTACAATCAGGCGTTTCAGGTACAATTCGTTGGCGATACGCAAATAATAAGGCACATCAAGGGCATTATGATGCGTGGCAAAGGGTCTTGCCGCAGCACCCCCGGGAATGTTTTGGAGTACCGGTGTATCTACTTCTATCGCGCCCTGTGCATTTAAGAATTCCCGAATGGTATTCATAATAACAGTACGCTGTAAAAAAGTCTCTTTAATATGCGGATTGACGATCAGGTCGGCATAACGCTGACGATAACGAAACTCAGGGTCTGTTACTTCATCAAATACATTGCCTTCCTCATCGCGTTTTACAACCGGTAAGGGTTTCAGGGATTTGGACAATAGGGTAAATTCTTGCGCATGTACCGAGATTTCTCCTTTCATGGTTGCAAAAACATATCCTTTGATACCGATAATATCGCCCAAATCGATGCCTTTAATGGCTACATCCCAAAGACGGGTATCTTCTTCGGTACAGATTTCTTCTTTCTTTAAGTAAATTTGAATAATGCCCTTACTATCCTGAATTTTCAGAAAACCCGCCTTTCCCTTGTTATTCACACTCATTACACGACCGGCTACACATACGCTGGCTAACTCGTCCTTCTTATCTTCGGAGAATTGCTGCTTTATATCGGCTGAATAGTGCGAAACGGGATACAAAGGTGCAGGATAGGCTTCTATGCCTGCATTAGCGAGGGCCGTCAGTTTTTCTCTGCGGACCAGCTCTTGCTCTGAAAATTGATGTAAATGCATAATGTATTTAAATGTATATAAAATTTCTACTAAAAAGATTTGCAAAGATAATTGTATTCTATTATTAAAACGATTATCTATATTTTTTAGGGTCGATGAGTAGCTGCCGGGTTTCCCAGGTCTCCCCCACCTTATTTACAAACTGATAAGTTCTGATCATTTTTCTTTCCTGTAAGCTGGCCGTACCAAACAATACATCGGGTTTTGGACAAGAACTGTAGCGATCCAATTTAGGACGATCTGGTTCCATTGCTGAAATTCAGTTTTCATATGAGATAATTGACAGCAAACCAACAGGGATAAAAAGAGCATGCGCGTTATAAGGCTATATTTATGAAATTAAAAAGCAGGCTACCGAAAGAAGCCTGCTTTGAAATATGATAAAAGAAAAACTTAGATCGTCATGATTTCTTTTTCTCTGTCTTTACAAGCTTCTTCTACTTTCTCAATATTCTTATCGGTTAAGCCCTGAACGCGACTTTCGGCTTCTTTAGCCGCATCTTCGCTCAAGCCATCCTTTTGGAGCTTCTTTATGGTTTCAATCGCATCACGACGATTGCTTCTCACAGCAATCTTTGCGGTTTCGCCTTCTACATTTACTCTTTTCACCAATTCTTTACGACGCTCTTCTGTCAATGGTGGTAAGAACAAACGAATCACCTCACCATCATTTTGGGGTGTCAAACCGATATTGGCCATCATAATAGAACGTTCGATCGGGCTGATCATATTCTTTTCCCAAGGCTGAATAGAAATGGTTCTTACATCGGGCACAGTTACATTCGCCACCTGACTGATCGGTGTCGGAGAGCCATAATAGTCTACAGTAATTCCGTCGATCATGTTCGGAGCAGCCTTACCGGCGCGAATTTTCAACAATTCCGTATCTAAATGCGCTAAAGCTTTTTTCATATTTGAAGCTGCAAGATCTACCGCTTCGTCTAATAATTCAATCATCGTTTTTATTTTGTAAAATGAAGGTCAGGGTCACTTTATTGGTCACAAAAATAATGAATGCGTTCCAATAAAGAAAGTTTTTATCTGTAACAGACCAACATCCGTTCATTATCGTTCAAATCTTTATACAAATCGGTCTTCCATCCATTGCGATTGTACAAGTCTTGTGTATCGTGGGCAAAGCTTTGGTTCAGCTCTAAAAATACTGCACCATCTTTACGCAAATATTTGTGGGCAAAGGTTTCTATTTTCCGGTAAAATTGCTGTGGGTCATTATCGCTTACAAACAAGGCCAGGTGCGGTTCCCGACTGAGTACATGTGTGTGCATCGCTTCTTTTTCCGGAAGGGTAATATAGGGTGGATTACTCACTACGAGGTCAAAGGTCCCTAAAGCTTCCCAGGAAGCCTCTTCCAAAAAGTCTGCCCGGACAAAAGTAACGGTGGCTCCCAGCGATGCTGCATTGCGCCGAGCAACAACAAGGGCTTCTTCCGAAATATCAAGACCTGTAACCTGGCTTTGTGCGACTTTCTTTTGCAAGGCAATACTGATACAACCACTTCCTGTACCTACTTCCAGTATCCGTACCGGTTCTGTAGCAGAATATTTATGGTCGATATATGCCAATACTTTTTGTACAAGTTCTTCTGTTTCCGGACGGGGAATCAATACGGCTTCATCAACATAAAAGGGGTATCCATAAAAATAGCTTTCTCCCAAGACATATTGCACGGGCCGATGCTGCTGCAACTCTTCAAGATAACGATGCATTGTCGCTTCCTGAGCAGCAGTCAGGAGTTGATCTTTTTGTAACCGCATTGCCGTGGGCGCCAAACCCGTTATGGATTCTAAGAGCCATTGGGCAATGATTTCCGCCTCTGAGGGCTCATAAATAGCCGCCAAGGCATTACTGATAAAATAGATACTTTCTTGTATGCTCATAGCGGGTCTTCAGATACTGATAAATAGTGACGTTTACCGATGATGTTGGCCTGTTTGCTACCTTATTTGATGCAGCAAAACCCAATTGTATTTAGGGCAAAGGATTATTATTTTTTGCGTATTCTTAAAGTGCAGCGGGCGTTTTCTTACGTGGCCTCAACACATTTAATAAAGCACTTGCTGTAAAGCCACCCAGCCCTCCGGTGATAAAACCAATTACCGCACCGATCAAAATCACAAAAATATAAGAGGGTACGCCCATCAAAACCACAATCTGCCGGCTCAGAATATGTTCATTACTAAAATCACGGAACACGATGACCACCAGCCAACACAGACCGGTGCCCAAACCTGTAGCCAGTGTAGCGGCACCCATTCTTAGGGGCATCATCAAAACCAGCAAGAAGCCAATCACCATACATACCCACCAGGGCAGGAAATGCAATAGCAGTACTGATGCCAAAGCGGTAATCGTCATGATAATCAAAAAACGCATAGCTGCTAGTTATTTTTTTTAGGATAAAAAGTGAGTTCATTATACAACCCTTCTGTCCATTGCTGCAGAAAGGAACGATAATATTTGCTGCCGGGATGTCCGCTTTGTCCGCCGGGGTAAATGCCATAGGCCTTAATTCCTTTCGGATCCATGTCTACAATCATTCTCCAGCTTGGCCCCATACGTTCCTGCATAGCATTTAAAGTATTATGATCGCCGCCCGTGGCCAGATCGGTAAACCCAAAGGCACTTTGCTTACTCAAATGCTCTACAGTTGTGCGTTTCTGCCGGTACCATTCGCCGCCGTTTTTTGCGACTACACGGTTAAAGCTATCCAATGTCTTAGCATAACTCTGACTCATTACTTCCGAAATCTTCTTCCCGGTAAGGCTTTCAAATAAAGCAGCCCCTTCTATTGTAGTATCATTGAGTAGTAATTGAAGCGTCACCGCTTCATCCGGCCGGGTCAGTAAAGGATACTTTTCAAAACGATTTGCCCACATCTGACGCTGGACCTGATACCAAAGAATGCCAAAAAAGGTGGCATCTTTACTGTCTTTCCATAATTGATACTGATGTGCCTGATCGTGCCATTTCAGCGCCGGAATATAGCCCTGTACCAATGGTATTAACTGTTCTGCCAGTAAAGAATAGGTACTGGTTTGCAATTCCATCATATCGGATACCGTAGCGCGGTACATCGTATCGGACAACCATTGTTGCAACGTTCTGTTCAGGTACCAGCTTCTGAATTCCGTAAAATCACCGTTATACCAATAAGGATAAGTCTGGTCGGTTACACTTTGATTTGCACTGGCAACATATCCCTGTGCGGGATTAAAGACCCAAGGGTTTTCATTCGTCGGGATACTTTTGCCCCATAAGGTTTTCGAAGTATTGCCTTTCATCACATATTTACCCTGTTCCTTCCATTTATTAATAAATTTACCTTGCGCCCAAAGGGCAATATTACCCAGTCGATCCGCATAAGCAAAGTTTTGTGCCGGGCATTCAAAATCCGTAATAGCCTGTACAAAAGCGGTATAATTTTCGGCCCGGTTCAATTTATAAAAGGCCAGCAATTCGTTGGAGGGACGATGTGCCATCCACTGTACAGCCAGTAGTTTACCCGATTTAAAGCGATCCGGGAATGTGGTATCATACTGTACCGGTCCATGAATCGTGTACTTCACACTATCTATAAAAGGATTCGTTCTGCCCCTCACCGCAATTTCTTCTACACTATAGTTATAAGGCACTTCCTGCCCGTCAAATATATAATAACGGGGATCTGCGGCCTGCGTGATCTCATAAAAATCTTTTACATCCCGTGCATTATTGGTGAAACCCCAACTCACACTATCATTAAAGCCTATCACTACAGAAGGAATACCGGGAAAGCTCACGCCATAGGTGTTGATACCGGGCGCGGTCAATTGTACTTCATACCATAAAGAAGGTAAATTAAGCTGTAAATGCGGATCATTACATAAGATCGCCCCGCCGGATCGGCTGTGTCGGCCATCAATAGCCCAGTTATTCGATCCGATGCCCGGCTCTTTTTGATCTTGCTCAGCAATATTTACTGCAGTCAGCGAGTCCTTAAGGGTAAAATTTGCCCAGAGATCGCCCGGAGGTATTTGCGCCGGCGCCATAGA
The DNA here is from genome assembly GCF_003852495.1 of Taibaiella sp. KBW10. GTDB lineage: Bacteria > Bacteroidota > Bacteroidia > Chitinophagales > Chitinophagaceae > Edaphocola. The sequence continues at coordinate 265,603 of NZ_QAJI01000003.1, forward strand.
TGCCGCTGTAAATACTGTTCCCGCAGGAATCACGGTACTACTCCCTTTTATTTGTTCCGGATATAAAATATCAAATTGCTCTTTGGAAAGTATTTTCTTCAGGTAAGTATTTGAAATATCATCGGAATACCCGGTCAGCTTATCGGCCATGAACTTTATGATCAGTACCGAATTCAGATTGCTCCATAATTCGGGTTTAAAATCCATCATTTTATACTCCACCGGATAATCCATAAGGCGTAGAGAGGCAATATAGGCATTTACACCTTTAGTATAATTATGTAGCATTGCCCGGCTTTTCGGGTCTTTTTCGATGGTCTTCAAGGCATTTTTTGCGGCAAAAACCATGCCTTTGCGTCTTTGCAAACGGTCATATTCCAAAGCATCGCTACCCGCGATTTCACTAATGCGGCCCGAAGCGGCGCGGGCTTGCATATCCATTTGCCACAAACGGTAATAGGCATGTACATAACCCAAGGTAAAATAGAGATCCGCGTCATTCTGCGCATTAATATGCGGCACCAAACGATCATCAAACCTGATGTCGACCGCTTGTAACAAACTGGCCTGGGGAATGCGGAGTTCTCTGCCATCTTCTGTAACCGGGATGGCATTTTTCCAAAACCCTTTTACAGGGCCAAAGAATTTGCCCAGCGGAGGCGTATTGCCGATGCGATTTCCCATAAAGAAAATCCAGGCAGCACTCATCAACAAGGCCAATGTGGCTACGATTATGCGCATTTCAGTATTTGTGTGCTTTTATGCATTATTTATAGGCACAAAGATAATAAGTCGCTTATGTTTTGCCCGATTTTATTTTATCTATTCGGATGTTCCTCTATTTGACCCATATTCATCATAAATTAATACACAAAACAGGGAATTTTAAAGGTTCAAAATGAGTACTTTTAAAGAAATATACAAAAATAGTTGTTTAACTAACTATTTTTAGTTTAACTTTGCAGTTGTCTAAACAACTATAATTATGAACACAGATCATATCATTTCCACAGAAGACAAACACAACTTACTGACCGGAAGAATTTTCATGTATGTAAACCGGTTTTTGGGCCAGCAATTCAAAGCGAATGATATCACCCTGACCAGGGAGCAATGGACGATTCTGGTGGTTTTATGGAAACAAGACGGTGTATCGCAGCAGGCTATCGCAGATGAAACGGGTAGAGATAAACCCAGCACCACCCGATTGCTTGATAACCTGGAGAAGGAAGGCTACATCCTCCGTAAACCGGATGCAAAGGACAAAAGGCTCAACCTGATTTGCCTGACCCCAAAAGGAAAAGCCATAGAGAAAAAGATCATGAAAGTGGCGAACGGTACTTTGGACACCATAACTCAGGGTTTGACCACGGCACAACTCCTTACTGTAAAAGAGGTGTTTGCTACTATTTATCACAATATTGACGCACATAAATAATGAAAAAGAAAATTTTTAGTTATCTCGTCTTCAGCATCCTGAGCATTCAGGGCATACAGGCACAACTGCAGCTTCCGGAAAGCTTGCAAGAGGCCATACAGGCTGCATTGCACAACAGCACCGAAATCACGAACCAAGGTTTAGAAATTGAGAAACTGGAACTCGAACGTAAGAGTGTGTGGAATAAATACATTCCTAAAGTAGAAGCCAGTGCCTTATACAGTTACCTGAATAACGAACTGACGCTGGATATTCCGGCTACAACTCTTCCGCTGTCAGGTACAACTCTTTTTGACGGCAAGCAGACGTTCAGCAACCAGGGACAGGTCTTCTACGGAGGCATTACCGCCAAGGCGGTCTTATTTAGCGGCGGACAAATTTATAACGGAGCCAAAGCAATTGAGGCTAAAACAAAAGGTACTGCTTATCTGCTGGAACCTAAAAAGGATGAAGTAATCAAAGATGTGATTCATTCTTTTGACCACATTCGCTTGCTCAATGAAGCGGAACAACTCTTGCAGGAAAGCGAAAAAAGGCTGAATAAGGAAACGGAACGGGTAGAAAAGGCCATCGCACTGGGTCTGGCGATTCCTTATGACCGGGATAAAATCAAACTCGCAGCACTGGAACTGGCTTCTAAAAAAGTAGAAATCTCTGGTAAACGTAAAGTATTGTATCAAAAAATAAATGACCTTACGGGTTATGATGATGTGCAGATTGATGCGGTTAATTACGAACTCTATCCTATTACGGTCGCAGAAGAAGCAGCGCTCAATACTGAAAACCGTGCGGAGGCAAAAGCGTTATCTTCTTTTAAAGACGCTTATAGTTATGCTTTGAAAAAGGAAAAAGGTAGCTTGCTCCCTACCCTGGGCGCTTTTGGTTCTTATAGCTATGCTTCTTTATTTAATGGACAAGCTACGGGCAATATTCCTTTGGGGAACATCGGCGGAACGGCTTATAATTATAACCTTAATTTACAATTGAATCAAGCTACCCTAAGCCCCAACTGGATGGTAGGACTGGCCTTTAAATGGGAAATCTTCAGTGGTTTTGAACGTAAGCACAAAATTGAAGAAGCAAGGATCAACATCACCCAGATCGAAAACAAACTGGCAGATACCAAGCATAAAATGAACCTGCAGTTACAGAATAATAAGGCACGTTACGAAACCTCCTTACAACAAATAGCGCTGGCAGAACAACGTCAAAAAATAGCGTCCAATAACCTGACGATGGCGGAAAAACAATATAAAGCAGGATTGATCAATATTACGGAGCGCCTGACGGCAGAAACCGATATTTATCAGGCTTCGCTAAACAAGATTAATGTGCTGATCGAAGAACGCTTGGCCGCTTTAGAAACCTATGCCGCCACCGGAACATTACAATCATCTCTTCAAACAAAATAATCATGAAACACTATATTTTATGTGCAGCAGGAGCACTGTTACTGACTTCCTGCGGAAATAATAAGACCAATAAAGATCAGATTCAGGGAAAAGTAGAACGGGAGCAAATCTCGGTGGTGGGCAAAATAGCCGGCAGAATCACGACGATTAATGTAAAACAAGGAGACCTGGTCAAAAAAGGAGATACGCTCGCTATACTGGACATACCGGAGGTAGCCGCTAAAAAAACGCAGGCAGAAGGTGCCGTAACCTCGGCCAGCGCACAATATGCTATGAGTGTACATGGGGCTACGGGCAATCAGCTGAAACAATTAAATGCTAAAAAAATGGCTTTGAAAGAACAGTTCGATTTTGCGCAAAAATCGCTGGATCGTTTGGGGGCTATGGTCAAAGATTCGTTGATTCCACAGCAACAATATGACGAGGTCTTCGCAAAGTATCAGGGTGCTAAAGCACAGCTGAGTGCGGTAGATGCCGAAATTGCCGATGTGCAAAACGGCGTACGCATCGAGCAGCAAACGATGGCTTTGGGGCAGCAGGACCGCGCGCTGGGCGCCTTGCAAGAGGTATCGGTTGCGGATAAAGAACGTTATATCATTGCGCCTCAGGATATGCGTATTGAAAATATTACCTTAAGCGTGGGCGAGCTGGCCTTACCCGGCTATACCTTGTTTACCGGTTCTTTAAGTGAAACGACTTATTTCAGATTTACGATTCCGGAAAGCCAGTTAAAAGCTTATCCTGTGGGCAAGACGATTAAGGTTAGCATTCCTTATCAGGACAATAAAGAGATCGCAGGTGTGATCAAGAATGTAAAACAAATGGGCGCTTATGCCAATATCGCTACGGCTTATCCGGATTATGAAATGCAGGATGCTTTATATGAAGTAACTGTTAGTCCTCAGGATCCGGCGACAGCCATCAACTTATATCCCAAAACGACGGTCCTTATCAGACCTTAATTTATCATCATGAAAACATTTCTTCAATTACTCAAAAGAGAGTTCGGCTTATTCTGGAATAATAAGGTGTTACGGGTGTTGTTTATCGGTGCGCCGCTCATGTATGGCTTATTGCTCGGCTATGTATACAGCAAAGGAAAAGTGACCGATCTGCCCATCGTTGTCGTAGATCATGATCAGAGTAACCTCAGTCATAAAGCGATCGAGATGATGAATGATAATGAAGTACTTTCCATTGCGGCTTTACGCTACAATGAAAACGACCTGAACAGGATTGCTATTGAGAAAGAGGCCGCCTGTATCGTTATCATTCCCGAAGGATTTGAAAAACAGGTACTGACCAAAAGATACCCGGAAATCACGACTATTGTTAATACATCTAATGTATTGACCGCCAATTATGCTTCTACAGCGATCCAGGTATGCCTCGGTACGCTGAAAGTCGGCAGCCAATTAGAAGCTTTACGTAAACAAGGGGTTCCGGAAAACCTATTGATGAGCCAGTACGAGCCCTTTAAAACTACTTTTATTAAAAAGTATAACCGCTCTACAAACTATATGTATTTCTTATGGCCGGGTATATTGGCCACGGTACTGCAACAGGTGCTGATGCTGGCTTTGGCGCTTTCTTTTGCTTCGGAATTTGAAAAAGGCACCTTCAAAGAACTATCCTTAAAGGTACCGTCCACCTTTAAACTGATCTGGATCAAAATTATTCCTTACCTGATTATGAGTTTCGGCATATGGTTGATGTACTGGGGCTTTACGAAATGGTTTCATATTCCCTTTACAGAAAACCTGGGTATGCTCACTCTGATTGCGGGGATATTTGTGCTCTCGGTTTGTTTCATTGGTATATTGGTCAGTATTCTTATTCCCAATCAGTTGAAAGCAACAGAGATACTGATGGTGATCGCTACGCCAAGCTTTATTCTATCAGGTTTTACCTGGCCTTTAAGCCAGATGCCGGTATGGATACAATATATTGCGAACGTTATCCCGCTCACTCATTTTTTACCGGCATTCCGCATTTTAATTATCGAGAACGGACCGGTAGACCTTACCTATCCTTATATCTTTAACCTCTTGCTGATCGCCGTTATCGGATTTATTTTATCCTTTATCGCTTTACATTTTAAACAGAAAAAAGCCATACCGCTTCCTGTAAAAAAATAATGATAAGAAAAGAAAAGCCGCGCATCTGCGCGGCTTTTCTTTTCTTATCATTTAACTGTTTTATCTTATCAGCATGATTTCTCCTTTAAATTCTTTAACCCCTTCCCTCGTTCTGATGCGGGCGGTGTAGTAATAAACCCCACCGTCAACCATCTCTCCGTTAAAGGTTCCATCCCAACCGCTCAGGGCTTTAGTACCATAAGATCCGAAGATCATCTGACCCCATCGGTTGAAGATATCGAACTGTTCTACCATAACTAAATTAGGATAGTTGATGACCGGCCCAAAACGATCGTTACGACCATCTCCGTTAGGGGTAAAGGCATTAGGGAACATAGTTACCTTGTCTTTATAGTTTACCTTAAGGTTTACAATTACCAAACTATCACAACCTACAGAAGATAAGAAGTGTTTCTTATAAGTACCGGGCGTGGTTAGGGTCAGCTTATCAAAAATATAGCTCTCCCCTTCATCAATTGTTTTATTAATTACAATAGAATCGCTTGGCAGTACGACTACCGTTACAATCGCGGTATCCTTACAACCCTTATCAGTCGTACCGACTGCGCGGTAAGTTGTGCTTTGTACAGGAGAGGCACTTACACTTGTTCCTGTTGTCGCGCTTAAACCCGAGTTAGCAGGAGACCAGACTACTGTAGAGGCTCCGGAAGCTACTAATAATATCGGCGTACCCTTACATATCTCCGCATAAGGCGGGTTTACGGTTACATCCGGTTTTGTATTTACCACAACACTAATCGGCATTCTGACACTTTCAATAGGACAACCTGCAGCGCTTTGAGATACATACCATGTAGTTGTACCCGGATTGCCGGTATTCGGTATTGGTGCTACAGTGCTGCCTGTTCCACCCGTCGGAGTAGTATACCAGTGAATAGTTGCACCCGGAAGCGCACCAGACACCGTCAGCGCAGGCGCAGGTGTACCGGCGCAATAGCTTAAGCTTGTCAAAGTCAAAGGATCAGGCTCTTGTCCACCGGAAATGATTACATTTCTGATAGAATGCACTTCATATAAGGCACCTGTAGAAGCCGAGAATCCGAAATAACCCACATTACTATTTAAGGCCAAAGGACCGGAAATAATAGCAGTGGTTCCTCCATCTAAATACACACTCATTACACCCGTTTGATAGATCATGGTACAAGTGTGCCAGTTCCCATCAATTAAGGAGCTTTGGTTGTACACCTCTGAACCGACCAAACCGGTCGTAGAACCCTCTACATAACCATTGTTATTGAATTTCCTTAAAGAAATCAAAGGGTTATTAGGAGGAGTCACATTGTTATCGTTACTATACACATCGAAAACTAGTCCAAACCCGTTCATGGTATTGGGCATTCCGATACCACCACCAAGCACAAAGCCAGAAGGCGGATTGGCAATATACCAGAAAGCAAAACCATCGGCAGGCTCTACACCCGGGGTTGTAATCATTTGAAAGTCAAAAGAAACGCTAAAATAATCACAGGCGCTACTCAAGTTTTGGGGCACATTATAATAAATGAACCCATTTTGAGAGGTCGTTGCGTTATTTAACTTAATAGAGGTGACGTTATTCGTAGCACTTCCTCCCATGGTCCAACCGGTAGTATTGATGGGATTTCCGTTCAGCGTATAGGTATAGCTTTGTGCATACACTTGTGCCATAAAGACACTAAACATACTACTAAGAATGAGTAAAAGTATTTTTTTCATATAACAAGACTGATTTATAGAATTTAAGACACCAATATACAGCCCTTTGGTTGGAATTCATAGCATTTTTCTTGTTTTTTGGGAAATAAACGATAACAAATGACTCGAAAATCCCGATATTGAAATTTAAAATTGCTTCCTATCTGCTCTTATTCCTTAATGGTCAATAAAATAAAGCGCCGAAANNTTTCGGCGCTTTATTTTATTGATAATCTTAATTATTGTTTTAGAAAAATTTCATCAGGTTGTCCCTACCGGTACCATTAGATACATATTGTACTTTCGTGCCCAAATAGGTTTCAATGAATTGACAATAGTCCGTAAAAGTCTTTGGCAATTGATCCAAAGTAGTACAGTCACTGATTCTTTGCTCAGTCCAACCCTTAAAAGATTGATATACCGGCTCAATAGCCATGTCACAAATATCAAAAGGCATTTCGGAAGTTTCCTCTCCGGCAACCTTATATGCAGTGGCCATTTTGATTTCGTCAAACTCATCCATTACATCGGCCTTCGTGATGATCAACCTTGTTACGCCGCTCAACATAATCGTATAACGTAAAGCAACCAGATCAATCCAACCGCAACGTCTCGGGCGTTTGGTAACCGCGCCAAATTCGTTTCCGGCTTTACGCAAGGCTTCTCCGGTCTCGTCATGCAGCTCCGTAGGGAACGGTCCGCTACCAACCCTGGTACAATAAGCCTTCGTAATCCCGTATACTTCACCTATCATAGAAGGTGCAATACCTAAACCGGTACATACGCCTGCTGTGATCGTATTGGAAGAGGTTACAAAAGGATAAGTACCATAATCCACATCAAGCATAGAGCCTTGTGCCCCTTCGGCCAATACTCTTTTGCCGTTCGCAATATGATTGTTCAGCCAATATTCTCCGTTCACCACATTTAATTGCTGTAAATAAGCAATGGCTTCAAAGAAATCCTGCTCCCATTCCTGCCAGGCAAGCTCCATATTATATAAACGAAGCATTTCAATATGTTTCGTTTTCAATTTTTCATAACGCTGCATCCAATCGGCCGCCATTACATCACCTACTCTAAGGCCATTTCTACCGGTCTTATCCATATAAGCCGGTCCGATACCTTTTAGCGTAGACCCTATTTTATCAGACCCTTTTGCCTGCTCAGAAGCGGCATCCAAAGCCCTGTGTGTCGGTAAGATGATATGTGCTTTATGAGAAATGAACAGGTTTTCCGCTACCGGCACCCCTAAAGCTTTTAAGCCCTCGATTTCTTCTTTTAAAGTCACCGGGTCAATCACGACCCCATTTCCGATCAGGTTCAGTTTATTTTCCTGAAAAACACCGGAAGGTATGGTACGTAGTACAACCTTTTGACCATTTACGTAAAGAGTATGACCCGCATTAGGGCCACCTTGAAAGCGTGCAATGATCTCGTACTGAGCGGCAAGATAATCTACAATTTTACCTTTACCCTCGTCTCCCCATTGCAAACCTATTAATACATCTACCATAGCTTATTGAAGTAAAGCGCAAAATTAAGGAATCTTTTGGGCTAAAAAAGTATTTTTATCAACAAGGGGAAAATAAAAAAAGCCTTCTATCAAAAAATGATAAAAGGCTTTTGTAAGGGTACCACGTACGGGAATCGAACCCGTGATTCCTCCGTGAAAGGGAGGCGTCTTAACCCCTTGACCAACGCGGCTAAAAAACGACTATTTTAAAATTACTCTGTACCACGTACGGGAATCGAACCCGTGATTCCTCCGTGAAAGGGAGGCGTCTTAACCCCTTGACCAACGCGGCAGTCGTTTCTTGTTTTGGGATTGCAAAGGTAAACACTTCTTTTTTAAAAACAAAATTTTATTTTATTAAAGATTTTTTTGAGCTGGAATGCCCTGTATTCCACCCTTTATGTGCCCCTCCTTCATGTGGTAATTTGGGTCGTTCGGTCGCCGGCAACCCTATGGGTTGGGCATAATTGATTTCTTTCAGTAAAATATCGACCTGATACTCGGCCTCCCTGACCAAATGGCCCGTCACCGGATTATAATAGCGCCAGTTTCCATGTTTCGTATATCCCTGTTCTGAAGGTGTGGCCACCAAAGTATCGATCAGGGTAATGGGATTGGTCACCAAAAAGGTATCATAAGCGTATTTAGAATAGATACCCCTATAGTTTCCGATGCAATACAATTTTCCATTTTCGAAATATTGTGCCTGCCCGTTGAGTACATTCTGCTTATAATTTTCTATAGCGATTAACTGCTGCTCTTTACTCAGCTTATACCACAAACCCGTCTTCTGATCATCTTTATAAGCCCCGAACTCCATATAAGCCGGATCTCCAAACTGTCCAGGTACATTATAAAACCACATACCCTGCTTGCGGTTTTGCTTGTCCTTTTTATTCAGGTTTTCGTCTGCAGCAGACTTCACCTCTTTGCTATTCTGCGCCAATACGGGTATTATCCCTAACCCAAAAGACACACAACTCAACCCTACACAAAGCATTATGCTCTTTATTCTTTTCATCAACAATTTAATTTCAATATTAATTCTATGTCAAAATAACGTAATTTTAGCTTATTACGTGTGTAAGCCATATTTTAATATTAATTTTGCCTCATATTCTTCTATGCGATTCTTCTTCCTGCTTTTATTCCTCTATTGTTTATCCCCTTCAAGGGAGCTAAAGGCGCAGGAATTATTACAGCAAAAAGTTCTGGCCAATGCGGTAAATATGACGACCGACGAGCTCGGTAATATTTATATTACCTTTTCCGATAATAGCCTGGTCAAATATAACAGCAACGGGGACAGCCTGGGGAACTTCCGAAGTATCCAAAATGGCCCTTTACAAATTGTCGATGCCAGTAACCCGCTCAAATTGCTGTTGTTTTATCCCGATTATTCCAAAGTTGTCTTTCTTGACCGGATGATGAGCTTTAAGAATGAGCTGGATTTAAAAAAGCTGAAACTCTACCAAACTACCGCGATCGGTATGGCCCGTGACGGGAATATCTGGGTTTTCGATGCCAATACGATCCGTTTATTGAAAATAGATGATAACCTTAGCCTGTTGCAACAAAGTGATGATCTCCGTTCTGCTTTGGGCGATGTGTTACAGGCCACCCAAATCATTGATAAAGACCGGAAAATCTATGTTTTAGACAGTCTTAAGGGCTTATATGTGTTCGATCAGTTTGCCAGTATTTTAAATAATATAAATTTGTTCCATGTGAAACATATACAGGTATTTAACAACACACTGATATATAATACTGCAGATAGTTTAGTGAGTTATGACTTCAATAGCCTTCAGGAAAAGAAAATACCCCTACCCCAAACAACCGGTTTTATTTGTGCCCGGATCGAAAAAGAACGTTTATTCTACCTGTATAAAGACAAGCTGGAAATATACCGGCTGAACAATTAATTCACCTTAAGACATTATAGTTTATGAACGAACTGAGCCATATCAATTTCAATGAGATTGTAACAATCTCCCTCACCCTTTTTGCCGTAATCGACATTTTGGGTTCCATACCGGTGCTGATCGGTATTAAGAAAAAAATGGGGGATATCAGTGCCCTGACCGCTACGGTAGTATCCGGTGCCTTAATGATTCTGTTCTTTATGGCAGGTAATGATATCTTAAAGTTTATGGGCCTGGATGTATCTTCCTTCGCCATAGCCGGTTCGATTATTATCTTTATTTTGGGACTGGAGATGATCCTGGGCATGGAATTTTTCAAACCGGATGGTGGCTCTGCCAAAACCGGCAGCATTGTCCCCATCGCTTTCCCACTGATTGCCGGTTCGGGTACGCTGACTACAGTATTATCTTTAAAATCGGCTTATCACCAGTATAATGTATTGATTGGTATCATCATTAACCTGATCATTATTTTCATCTGTATTCGCTCGCTGAATGCGCTGGAGAAATTACTGGGTCCTGCGGGTATCCTAGTGATCCGCAAATTTTTCGGGGTAATCCTGATTGCCATTGCTGTGAAAATATTCAAGGAAAATATCAAATTATAAAACGCTTTACCCCCTGTCATTCCAATCTTTATGGAAGAAACCAACTACGCTAACCGGAAAATCATTATCCTCGCTTCGGGACTAATTGTACTGAACTGGATCATGAGTTTTTTGCTGACATATATTACGATTGCCGTAACGCCTTTTCTGTATATTATCGTTGCGGCGATGATCTGTATTCTTACCCAGCAACTCAATCTAGTATATAAATCGCTGATTATTGCTTTGCTGATTATCATTAATGACCTGGTACTGAAATGGACAACCCAAGCCTACAAGCTGCCTGAAAACATGGAATTCATTAATTTAATGCGCCTGCTGGGCATGATTCCGGCTTATCTTACTGTGCTGATCGATGCCTTAGTTACCAAAAAACGCAGCATTGGGGAGAAGGTATTGGCTATTGTACTCTTCCCTGCACTGATAGCTGCTTATATTTTTGGTACGGCCTTGATTGTTAATAACATACCATAAATCAATTGTATCCCGACCCGATTATAAATATTACTTGGAGTTTGGGCGGTATTACAACCCTTCATTTGAGCAAATCTAGATCGGCTGCGCCGGTTTTATGGAATCGTACGTAAAACGGCTCCAAAACGGATACCTATTTCCGGCAAAAAGCCGTTATGATGAACAAAGTCGCTTTTCAAGCCATTTTCCATAAGAAGTTAGTAAACAAGGAACTTGTATTGGGCGTAAGTTTAAGTTGCTCTTAGGATTTCTAATTTTAAAATCCTGATCATTTAGCCTAATTTTGAGCCACTTTTACTGCGGCAACGCGGTTACCCTAATCTTTATAAAAATCTAAATAATGAGTGCAGACAAAAAATACGGCATTGGTACTACGTTAATTCATGCAGGTGTAACACCGGATCCGAGTACAGGGGCCATTATGACCCCTATTTTCCAAACCTCTACTTATGTACAGGATGCCCCGGACGAGCATAAAGGATATGATTATTCCCGTGCCGGCAACCCGACCCGTACTGCTTTGGAAAATGCTTTGGCCGGTATCGAACATGGCGCGTATGGCCTGGCTTTTAGCAGCGGTGTAGCGGCTACAGATGCCATTATTCGCTTGCTTCATCCCGGAGACGAAGTAATTGCGGCTAATGATATGTATGGTGGTACTTATCGCTTGTTTGAAAAATTGTTTGTAAAATTCGGCATCCGCTTTCAATATGTAGATATGAAAGATCCCGAAAACATTCGAAAAGCCATTAATCCAAATACGAAACTGATCTGGACGGAAACCCCGACCAATCCCCTGATTAACATTACTGATATTGAGGCGGTAGCTGCTATTACCAAGGAAGCTAAGGTGCTTTTATGTGTTGACAATACCTTTGCCTCTCCCTATTTGCAAAATCCATTAGATCTGGGTGCGGATATAGTGATGCACTCGGCAACCAAATACTTGGGCGGACATAGCGATGTGATCTTAGGCGCGGTAATTGTGAATGACAAACAACTGAGAGACGATCTGTTTTTTATTCAGAAAAGCAGTGGTGCCGTACCGGGACCTCAGGACTGTTTCCTGGTCTTAAGAGGGATCAAAACCCTGCACGTACGTATGGACAGGCATTGTGAAAACGGCGAAAAAGTAGCCCATTTCCTGCGCAACCATGATAAAGTAGCTAAAGTGCACTGGGCAGGTTTTGAAGACCATCCCGGCCATGCTGTGGCCAAAAAGCAGATGCGCGGTTTTGGCGGTATGATCAGTTTTGAACTGAAAGATGACAGCCCCGAAAATGTAAAAAGAATGCTGATGTCCACTAAATTGATTGCCCTGGCAGAAAGTTTAGGTGGTGTAGAATCCCTGATCAATCATCCGGCAACGATGACACATGCATCCATTCCTCGTGAAGAACGCCTCAAAAATGGTCTTTCTGATGGCCTGATCCGTCTGAGCACGGGTATTGAAGACGTAGCTGATATTATCAACGATTTAAACCAGGCTATCGGATAGCAGGTCACTCTTATATCCTTTTATACAGAGTACCTTAAACCTAAATATGAAGGTTGTAACACAAATAGCCCTATACTGTTTTATACTACTGCTTGCTGCTGTGCCGGGTATGGCGCAGCAGCAAGTTCCTGTTGTGGCTAATGATACGGCCAAAAACAGCAATACCTCCTTTATTGAAATCCTGAATTCTGAGTATACAGACATCGTTAAGGTGGGTACTGAACAGGTAACTAAGATCGTGGGCAATGTAAAGCTGCGCAATGGTACAGATATGTTGTACTGCGACAGTGCGGTCTTATACCAGAATAAAAAAGTAGCCGAGGCCTTTGGTAATGTCTCCATAGAGCAGGCCGATGGCACGGAAGCCTTTGCCGACTACCTTAAATATACCGGTGGCAGCAAAACGGTATATATGAAGGGAGATGTGATTCTTACCGATAATAAAGGCAATGAATTATGGTCTGATGAAGTGGATTATAACCTGAGCACTAAAGTGGGTAAGTTTTACAAAACAGGTACTTTAAAAAATGAATCCACCCTACTCTCCAGTAAATACGGAGAATATAATCTTAAATCAAAAGATGCCCGTTTTAAGGGTGATGTGGTGGTGAATGACCCTGAGTATACCGTCACTTCTGAAGATATTGGCTATAATACAGACACGAAACTGGTTCGTTTTTATGCTCCTGCAGTGGTTCAGAATGAAAGTACCTATCTGGTAGCCAAGGCGGGAACCTATGATGCCAAAAATAAGATTGCAAAGTTTCTGGGACGCTCTAATATGATCCATAATGCGCAATTTATAGAGGCCGATGATATTAAATATAATAAAGTGTCGGGCTGGGCGGTCGCAAAAGGCAATGTTGTGGCGATTGATACGGCGATGAAAACAACCTTATACAGTGGCTTTGCGGTATATAATGAGATTTCGGAGAAAATGACAGCGACGGATCATCCCATTATGAAACGAAAAGACGGAAAGGATAGCCTGTTTATCTTTTCGGACACCGTATTCAGTGAGCCGGTTGCTAACCTGAAACGTCCGGATGCCGGACCGATCGATACGGCTAAAGTACAGCTGGACAAGCTGATTAATGAATTACAATCCGGGATTGAAGTGGACAGCACTAAAATCCCTTTACAAGTTCCTGCGGCCAGGGATTCTTTGGGCGCTAAGTTGCCTAAAGATAGCATTGCTCATCCTGCTGACAGCCTTATTCATGTTCAAGCGACAGACACCCCGATCACTGCGGCCGATAGCCTCAACCTACCGGAAGAAGCGCCTTTGGACCTTCCTCAGATGAATATTGCAGGCAGCGATAGCCTTGCAGACCATAACAATACCGATACCATACGGCATGCCGTAGACCTGAACCCGGCAGATAGCCTGGAAGCGACAGGTGATCGCCCACAACGGCCAAAGCATGGCATCGGAGAAAACCCGGAGCAAAAAATCTTTGAAAAAGGAACACAAGGCACTAAAGAGGGGGAACAAAAACCCCGGTATTTCATTGCCTATCATAATGTAAAAGTGTATGCCGATTCGGCACAGGCTAAATGTGATAGCCTTCGCTATTCTCAGCTGGACTCCCTGATGATTCTGTATAAAAATCCGGTGATCTGGGGCAGACAAAGCCAGATATTAGGCGATACGATCTATGCGCTGTTGGACAGCAGTAAGATACAGGAAGTATATGTTCCGAAAAATGCGATTGTCATTCAGCAGAATGGCCCCGCAAAAGCAGGTATGTTCGACCAGATACAAGGGAGCCGGATTCATGCTTTCTTTGTTAATAATGAATTGGATTCTGCTGTAGCCTACCCTAATGCAGAAACGATTTATTTTGCTAAGGATGACGATGACGCTTACCTTGGGGCTTCCCAGGCTTCCAGCACGCGTTTACGGATTCAGTTTAAAAACCGTAAGATTAAGAAAATCCATTACCTTTTGGATTTCAAACAAACCATGACCCCCATGAGGAATGCGGATCCGGAAGCGCTAAGGCTCAGCCGCTTTAAATGGCGGGAAGCGGAAAGACCTAAATCATTGGAGGAACTTATGAAAGACGCTACCCCTTTTCAAAGACTACAAATTTTAGATCAACCAGAACCCGCTGTAGCCGACAAAGAAGCGCCGAAAGAAGATCAGAAAAAGGAGCCAAAACAAAAGAAAAAGGGTAAGCAGAAAAAGAAATAAGCTGAAAATAGGATATAAAAAAAAGTTGCGCGCCGCTATGCGGCGCGCAACTTTTTTTTATATAAAGTCCGCTTTACTGTTTTTGTACTTTTACCGTACCGGTTCTTGCGCCATCTGTATATTTTATGAAGTAAGCACCTGCAGGTAAGGCCTGCATATCAATCACGGTATTGTTGCTGTTGGTTTTTAGTTGCTGTTGCACCTTACCTTCAATACTTAATACCTGGATCGTAGCCTGTTTCACTATTCCTTCTACCAGCAAATTTACGGTTGCCGTAGCCGGATTCGGGAACGCATAACAGAAAGTATGTTGGTCTACCCCTTCTGTAGCCGTCGGTGTGGCTATTGGCTTGATCTCAAAAATACTCAGGCTGGAAGAAACCTCATTGGCCAGAATCACATAAGGTTTTCCGGTAGGTGAACTTGCAGAATCAATGTATAAAACACCTTCGGCACCATTGTCCCCACCATAAGTCGCTATGGTACGGCTATTTTTATAATCTACGTATGCAGGCATAGCCGGATTAGTAATATCATAGACCATACAACCACCTATTCTTTCCAAAGCGACAAAGGCATATACTTTGGCACCGATTTTAGCCACTACGATACCTTCGGGTTCGGGACCTTTATCATCGCTTCTGTTTTTAAGGGTATTATTGGTATTGCTGGCATTAAAAATTGCTGCAAGCTCCGGATGTTTGGCGATCAGCAATTCAAAATCCTGCCCGTTATCCGATACCAAAGCGCCGGTCGTTGCATTCCAGATGGAGAAGGAACGGGCACCAAAAGTATGAATTTCATCAAAATCACCATCTCCATCTGTATCTCCAGAGGCTGTGGTTACATTTAACCTGCCCAGGTTAGCTTTAAGAAATGCCGCATTCGGAAAGGCAACAGGATCTAAGACATAAGCAGATGATCCTAAACGCAGCACTTCAGCATAAGCATCGTATTCACGAGCATCCCCTTCATTGGCGGTAACCAGATAGGTTTGTCCGTTCACACGGTAAGAACCAATCGCATCCGGCATATACAAGCCTTTAACCGGCCAGTTTGCTAATACGACATTTGTTCCCTGGTCGCTGACATCTAAAGCATTGGCAGGCGCCATATGGTCTTTGGTACCCAAAGGAAAGATGTCGGTAATACTATTGGTCACCAGGTCTATTACGGCAATAGCATTGTTTTCCTGGCAGGTAACCCATGCCTTACTGTTATCTTCTGCCACAGTAATATATTCCGGTTCCATATCCTGCGCTACGCTTGCATTAGGCCCGAAAATACGTACCCCGGCAGTTCTTAAAGCAGCAATCTGGCTGTTAAAAGATTGAAAGCCAGCTGTAGCCACATTTGTTTGTGCCAAACCGGCAATACCGCCACTGATATCAATGATCGAAACAGAACCTTCCGGATCGATGGAATAATCTGTTTTCGGTTGGCCTTCATTTGCCACCAATACTTTTGCACCGTCATGTGTAAAGGTGATCATATCGGGCATAGCGCCTACCGTTACCTGGTTTTTAAAGACCCCATTGGTATCGAAGAATACTACTTTTCCCGGGTTTTCAGGCACCAGGTCTTCTACAGCTGCCGCAACAATCCCGTTTCTAACCGCAATGGAATTGATATTACCATAAGTAGGATTAATATCAATGGAAGAAATCATAGACGGGCTGGCAGGATTATGAAAATCGACAATATCAATTTTACCGCCAATAGAGTTGGCAATAAATAAGCGTTTTGATTGTTTATCAAAAGCAACGATCTCCGCAGAATTGGTTCCAGCAGGGTGGTTTTGATAAGAACTGATATACGTCAGAAAATCTGATTTTAAAGCTACCGGCGCTTGTTTATCATCATCTAAGATGAAGGCTGTAAATACATTAGCCGCAGCATTAGGTAAGGTTACATTTACCGGATTAGTAAATTTAAAGGCAAAGTATTCTGCATTTTCCGCAATATTATCATTGTTGATTACAATGGTGATGGTATCATTTACATTATTGGCTAAAGCCGGCCATTCAAAGCTCAGGTTAGTCGGTAAGGTATAATCAGAACCACTGGTCGCCGTTCCGTTTGGCAATAGCTCGATCGCTACAGAAGCGGGATTGGCAATACCGCCTACCAGGTTGGCTACTATTTTTAATTCCAGTTGGTTTTCATTTACGGCAACCGAACTGCCCACAAAACTTACAGAAGCATTGGTCGGCACAATAACCGGTGGCGGATAAATACCGGCAGTGGAACGGATGACACCGACACTCGGTTGAGGAGTAATCTCATTTATCGGTACGATCCAGTTGGTGCCTACATTATTATCCAGATTGGCCGCCATCAACTCATAGGAATACCCATAAATACCGACCGGAGGTGTAGGCCAGTTATTGGTACCCACAAAATAATGTACCGAGTCAATGACTTGGTTCAGTGAGTTACGCACCACCAAAATATCATCCGTAGAACTCAAACCGGCATTCAACATATATATAGTCGGTACGTGCAACAGGGTATCCGCAACAGCAGGGCTTGTAGAAAACACTACATTTCCACCTGCGGCTAAAGACATCACCGGGAAATTTCCGCTTGTGCCGTCGGTCCATTTCAAACCACCTAAATTCACAGCAGTCGTTCCGGCATTATACACCTCGATCATTTCTATCGTATTCGGACTGTGAATGATCTCGGTAATCACCAGATTCGGTGTTCCTTGGTTCCATAATAAATCCACGGTATCTGCCACATTATTAGCACCACCTGCATTTTGCACGCCATTTATGGCTAAAGTATAGGCAACCCCATTGGCTAGCGGTGCATGCGTCAACACAACCGAATCATTACCGGCCGTTAATACCGCACTGCTCACCGCAATCGAAGGACTGATCACATAATGACTGGTATTGATCGCCGAAGCATTGGTCACCGTCTGATTAAATTTAACAGAGGTACTCGTAGCACTGTTTTGTTTAAATGAAGTAACGATGGGTGCCGGATTAGGCACCGGAGGCGGATAAACACCCGGAGTGGCCCATATCGGTCCCGAAGCAGAAGAAATAATATTCTGTGTAGTTGCCGTCCAGTTAGCACCTACATTATTATCTAAAGCCGCATTATTCAGTTCAATTGAAGCACCATAGTAGGTACCTGCAGGTGCGGCCGGCCAACCGGCTGTACCTACCTGATAGGCTACAGAATCGATGATATTACCTGCCGCATTCTTGATCACCAGGATATCGGAAGTCGCTCCTAAACCGCCGGTAAGGCTATAATAGGTACCTCCCATTAAGCTATTGGCGCTAGTCGGATTGGTTGAAAACAAAACGGTAGCACCGGCTGCCAGCATCTGGGCAGGAAAGTTTCCGCTTGTACCATTACTCAGGTATAAGCCCGTCATATCCACCGCGGTAGTACCGGCATTATACACTTCGACCATCTCTATATTATTAGGCGTATGGAGGATTTCTGTAATCACCAGATTGGGCAATACTGGTGTGGTGGAGATTACATCTCCTTTTACGGTCAACATATCGAAACGCCAGGTACCGCTCACGCCATAACTGGACGCAGGATTACTAGGGGCATAGTTACCGCCCGGAGCAAAGGCCGAAACGACCCGGAATCCGGCATTGGGATTATTATTCAAACCCGTAACTGCCGACAAATTGAAGGATCTGCTGTTCCAGATATCTCCGGATGGAGCGGATGCCGTATCAACATCAACCCATACCGGATTACTCACCGTCGCGTTCAGCGTATACTGTAACTGCATATGTGCCGGACCGGTATTACTATGGCGTTGATCAAAGGATATTTTAATGTTTTGATAACCGGAAGTACCCGCAATGAATTGGATGCCCGCTGTTTTATTTGCAGTTCCCTGCGCAGGAAAGGTAGACAAACCCAATCCTGTATTATCTGTAGTCGCAGGATCAGAAGACCCTCCGTTTGAGGTACCACTGGCAAAAGAGCTGATGGTTCCACCTACGGCTGTTATGGTACCCACACCCAGTGATGACGCCATGCTGCCCGTGGTGCTTGAAGCATCGGGCGGTACGGAATTAAAATTCCACTGGGTGATGGTCGTTTGTGCCAAAGACACCTGCGCCCAAAAGCATCCCAGAGAAACCAGTAATGCCGATTTCGTAAAAATCTTATTCATTGCTAAAAAATTGATAAGCTACAAATTTGATTCATGCATATTACCCCTGCCTTTATCCTGTATTATATTTATGTGAATTGCTTCAAAAAGGCGTTTCTTCAAAAGAGTAAATATTGACCCCTTAAATTGGCTTTTAGGAGCAAAAAGTACTGTTATTTACTGTTTTACACTATAACAAAAAACAATGTATGTTATTTATTTAATATTGTTATTATTTTGAATAACATAAAATTAACAAGCGCAAATACAAGACCTAAAACCAATACCACAAAGCATTACAGCAGATACCATTTCCCAAAAAGAAGCGAAATCATAGACTTAACCGATGTCAAAAACATTTGCTTTATATCTTTGCTGGGTATAATAAGGGCATCACAACGCACACAAGCCCTTATGGCTCACCGTCTTTTGACGCCAGGCCATAATTAGTTTGTTTGGGAGCGGTTTCCCTGACTGAAGGAGCATTACATTGATAATCAATCAATTAATTATTCACATGTATCAAAAGGTTTTTACACCTTTTTTGATTGATTGGCGGCATATACCGCCGCATAGAAATACATAAAACCTATTTGTAACAATTACCGTACTTATATATAATAATTACTGTACTTATATAATAAATAAAATGATCAATAAAGTATACTTTTTTATTTTACTGGGCTTGATATCTGTTTTTCGCTCCTATAGCCAGACTTATACAAAACATTACATTGCCCCGGCTCCCTGGCAATACTGGTCACAAGCCAATGAACTGGTGGTGACAACCAACTCAGCCAGTACAACGGTAACCGTAAAGAAGAGTGATGGTACATTGGTAACCACTCTTACCCCTACCCCAACAGTACCTTCTGTGTACCGTTTTGTAGGGGCGCCTAATAGCATTGCCCTCAATCCACTGAATACTATTGTATCTGATCAGGGTATGATTGTGGAAGGCAATAACCCCATTACGGTAAATGTAAGGAATGTAGCCTCTGATCAATATAATGATGCCAATATTAAAGGAAATTCGGCCCTGTTTTCTTTTGGAAATGCAGCGATTGGTACGATTTTCAGAGTTGGATATTATCGGGACGGCATTCTTCAAGGCACGACACAAAAACCTATCTATAGCATTATGGCTATAGAAAACAATACAACCATAAGGCTGAATGGCTCTGCCATCGTAACCCTTAATGCAGGGCAGAGTTATTTATTCCAAACAGCAATTGGTAGCCTGGTAGAATCTTCTGCATCTGCTGTGATGAACTCAGCGGCTCATATTGATGCACCTGCAGGTTGCGGAGATGGTGTGTATAATCCTGTACCCCCTGTTAACTCTTTGGGAAGCGAATATATTATTATCCGGAGTGCGGGGAATAGTACGGCAGAACAAACCACTATAGTTGCTACCCAACCCAATACAACCTTAAGCATTACCAATTTTAATGTTAATGGCTCTATTGCGTCTACCAGTACACAAACGCTTGTTGGTGCAGGTAGTTTTACAACAATACCCAACGGAAACGGAACCAATCAATATAGTGCGACACGCGTTCTGAGTTCGAAGAATGTGGTTACCTATTCCGGAACCGCTAATACCTGTGAAGTAGATATGCTTACCCTTGCTCCGGTATCCAGTTGCGGAGGAAGCTTGATTGCCAAAACCTATAAATTCAGGAACAGCAGTGGCGCAGACCTTCCGTACTTTGCCTACATTACGACGACAAGTCCTACGGAGAAGATATTTTTAACCACAACAGGAGGCACTACAAACTACACTAATACTGATATTGAATCGATTAGCGGCGTTGGTGTAAGAAGGCAGCTCGGCAGCACCGGCGTGTACCTGATCGATTTTACAAATAGCAATATCGGTACACCGGCAGCCATAACGCTCAACAGTGCTTCAAGAATAAATGCCGTAATGGTACAAAGCGGGGCCGGTTACTCGATGTCTAACTTTATCACGCCTCTTCCGGAACAAGCGGTGACTCCTACTGCTACACAAACAAGCTGCGCTAATGTGACGCTCACGGCTGCGCCTTCAGCTACCGGACCCTATCAATGGTATTTAAACGGGATTGCGCTTGCGGGTGCCACCAATAATACTTATACCCCTACAGAATCAGGGTCCTATTCGCTCACGACCATGTTGCCCTGCGGGATCAGCGCACAATCGGTACCGGTTACGGTTGCACTTTGCAATATTGAGCGTTCTATCGTAAAAACAGTCGATATGGCTACTCCGGCGGTCAATGGTACGGTTCAGTTTACCTTAACGGCCAGCAATCTGGGTGTGGGTACGGCTTTAGGTGTTTCTGTGACTGATTTATTAAAATCGGGCTATACCTATTTGAGCAGCAATGCTGCTCCGGGAACAACGTACAGCAGCACCACAGGAATCTGGAATATTGGTTCTTTAGGTCCGGGTGCAACAGCCACATTGACGATTTCGGCTAAAGTAAAATCGACGGGTGATTATAGTAATACAGCCACCATTACCGGATCACAAATAGATCCGGTGAGTACAAATGATACCAGTACTGTTAGCACAACCCCTTCATCGACGATTACCCTTACCTCAGTATCCCCGCCCCCCTCAGATGCACAAACGGTATGCATCAATACCCCAATTGTAAACATTTCTTATTCCATTGGCGGTTCGGCCACAGGTGCTATTGTGACCGGTTTACCGACCGGGATCAGCTATAGTTACAACAATACTACGAGGGAAGTGACCATTACCGGTACCCCTACAGTAGCTACAGCAGGGCCACAAACCTATACGGTTACAACTACCGGAGGTAGCCCCAATGCCAGCACGACGGGAACCATACAGGTTAATGGTATCGTGGGTACGCCTACCTTCGCTGCAGGAAGCACTTCTACAAGATGCCAGGGACCTGGCACCCAAACGTATACCGCAACTGCTGCCAATGCCAGCAGCATAAGGTATAGCATCAACACAACGAGTACACAAGCCATTATTGATTCGATAACGGGTACGGTAACCTTTTCTTCTTTATATACAGGCACTGCCGTGATTACGGTCACAGCTGCGGGTTGTACACCCAAGACAGCAACACATACGATTACAGTAACCTCTACCGGTACGGTGACCGGTGCCACACCGGTATGTAGCGGTGCCAATGGTACGTTGACACTGGCCGGCACGACCGCAACGGTGGTACGATGGGAACAGTCGATCGATAACGGAACTACCTGGACGACCTTTTTACCCAACAATGCAACAAACACTTTAAATTATACAAATCTCAATACGAGCACGATGTTTCGTGCTGTAGTGAGCGGCGGTGGCTGTTCTAATGCCGCTTCCAGCCCGGTGTCTATCAATGTGACCCAACGCCCCGACCTTGCCAGCCAAAGCTACCGTATCTGTACCAGCGATTCGTTTAATTACGCACCGGTTACGGCACCTGCGGGTACCACATATACTTGGTCTGCCCCAACAATTACCGGCGGCACAGTTACCGGCGCTACTGCGGGAAATACATTGGCATCGGTACGCCAAACCTTGACCAATACCGGAACCACTACGGCTACGGTAGTCTATAATGTCACTGCAACCAATGCCAGTTGTGTAGGTACGCCCTTTACCATAACCACGACAGTGGTACCGGCGCTCTCTGCATCGGCAACCAATCCACCGGTGGTTTGTAACAGTGGCCTGTTCTCCGTAACACCAAGCACGACAATCAGCAACCTAAAATATACTTGGACAGCGGCGCTGCAAAGTGGTTCAGGACTCAGCGGATTCAGCAATCAGACTAGCCCGGTTTCCGGCCCCATAAGCCAGACCTTAACCAATAGTTCTACAGCCATTGCGACGGTACGCTATACGGTGACACCGGTGATGGATAGCTGTAGCGGCAGTCCCTTTACGTTTGACGTTACGGTACAAAAATCACCCGTAGCGCCTACCCTGAGCATCACACAACCGACCTGTTCGGTCACAACGGGCAGTATTACGGTAACGACACCGACCGGATCAGGACTGACCTATAGCATCAATGGTACCAGCTATCAATCTTCCCCCAATTTTACGACGGTAGCGACCGGCACCTATAATGTTACGGTGCGCAATACTGAGGGCTGCACTTCTACATCCTCCCCTGCCACAATCAGCGCAGTAATAGGATGTGAACCGCCTGAATCGTACAGCGTCACCAATACCCAAACCGGAGCACCAAGAGTGACCAACCTGGGTGGTTCACCCCTACAAGGCAGCGATCCGACAGATCAGCCGGTGCAAGGATCCTGGTCGGGCAGAACAATCGTCATCACTACACTGCCCACAAATGGTTATGTTTTGAGGTATAACGGATCTGTGGTAACAACGAATCAGGTAATTCCCAATTACAATCCTACACTACTGACGATCGAACCGGGGCCGACTTCTTTTGGTACTTTATCTACAATATTTTATTATGCTACGAGGGATGGTTTGGATATTCAGGACAATACACCTGCTGCCTATACAATCAACTGGCAAGTTCCTTTACCGCTACAATTATTGTCTTTTACCGGCCAACAAGATAAAGACTGTGGTATTTATCTGTCCTGGACAACCGGGCTGGAAGATAACGTGAGCCATATCATACTTGAGCGTGGTAGCAATGGACAAACATTTAGCAACATACAAACATTTGCGCCCAAAGGTTCTGATAGCCGATATGTGTATACAGATGAAACACCGCTGAACAGCAGTAATTATTACCGTTTAAAAATAACGGATGCGGACCGGAGCACTGCTTACAGCGCAGTGATTAAAATCGATAATGACTGTAAGGATGCGATAGCGATCTATCCTAATCCGGGCACGGACCACGTCTCTGTCAAAGGGATCAAGGAAGGGAAGACCACGATTCGTATTTATACACAGGATGGGAAACAGGTTTATCAAAACCGGTTCATCGGTGTGATCCCGAAAATTGATATCAGCCATCTTGCTGCAGGGGTATACCAATTTACCATTACAACCGATTCAGACAGCAAAACCATTAAACTGATCAAGCAATAAGACAGGCATGAAAAAGTCACCAGCTTGGAGCGAGCCGATACTAAAATAGCCTGAGCGCAGTATGTGTTTTAGCTAGGAATAATTATTACATAATTATTGTAAACGGCTATTTAAAAAATTTGTGGTATTCTTATACCGGGATGAGCAGTACCCATAAAATAAGGTGGTCCGTTTGGACCACCTTATTTATTAAAATCAACCTGTATAGTATCTCTTATTGCTTACCTATTCTTAAGGTTTGCACTGCATCTCCTTCCGTTATTTTTAATACATAAACACCTTTGGCCAAATGATGCAAATCGATTGTCGTAACCGGTTTTGTAGCACTATATACCTCTTCTCCAATAATAGTATACATTTTTACGGTTACTTCTTTCACTTGTTTTTTCCAATTGATATTCAGTTTATCGGTCACCGGATTTGGATATACACCCACTAATTCCACGTTTACTTTATTTATTGCAGTAGGGCTATTGGGTTTAACTTTTGTAGCGGTTTGGGTAAAATCTCTCGTGTTACTGCTCGGATTTGTGTTCCCTAAAGTGATATGCTCATCCGCTATGGTTTCAAAATTAAGCGCATCGGGAAACACCGTATACGTTCCTAAAGGTAAATTAGCGAATGCATAGTGACCTTGCATATCTGTTGTCGTATATCCTACGATAGAACCTGTCGCGTCATCTTTCAAATAAATATCCATATTACTTACCGGATCACCTATGGCAAGCGTTCCTGCTCCGGCAGGGCGATTAGCACCTTGGGTAACATCTCCTCCTATAAAACCAGGACCTGTAGTTTGTGCGCCACCCATCATCATTACATTCCTATTATAAAAAGGCCCAACAAGGTTACTATGATTAATTGTGCTTGCATTGTACCAATATATATCATCCATGTGATAGGTAGGAACCATATAAGTACTATTATAAGTAAGGCCTAACATATCTTTAGCTTTAACTAAATAACTACCATCTGGTTTATTATGAAAGGCGTAGGGTACCATATAAGTATTGGTGCCATTTACAATTTGTGAGTCCACAGCACTTAACATGTTGGTGGCCGCATTATACTGAATGAGCCATACTTTAAAGGAGAGGTTAGGATAAGTGTACGTGGCAGGATTATTGATACTGTCATGGAGCGCAATAATAGTTCCTTGAATAGGATTGTTGATCACTACAGTTTGTGTATCGTATGCGTGACAGTAACCAAGTGCCGATGAATCATCCATGGCAAGTACAACCTTATAGATCCCCGGACCACTAAATGTATGTTGCGCCGTAGATCCGTTGCCGCCAATAGAAGCCAATGATGTTAAGTAAAGATTATTGTTCAGCAAATAAAGTGTATAGCTTTGATAAGAGCTGCTGCTGGCAACTGTCGTGTTTGTAAATGCGTATGTAAGATAGTTGGAACCCGTTTGTGCATAAGAAAAATCCGGGTTACAGGTAACTTGTGCTGTCGCAGCATCGCATAACAGCGATGCACATACGAAACTGGCAAGGGTGATAAAGTTGTTTTTCATAAAAGATAATTTTTTGGGGTTAACAATTTGGCATTATTATCTGCCACTATATATAACGATACTGCTATACCGTTCGTTAGTAAAAAGAAAATTATTTTTATTGAGTATCTGCTTTTAAGAAACAAAGACTTAATTATTCTTTTGGTTTCCGTTTATCACTATGCTACCTTTTGCCTTGAGGCAAAAGGTAGCGCCAAAAAATCAGGGCTGTATAAATCCATGGCTAAAAATCAATGTGTCGGTCGGTCGCCAACCAAACTCGCTGCGCTCAGATAGTGGTTTGCACCTTTATCGACCGAGCCAATTATTTTCTTGACGCCGGATTTATAAGGCAGGACCTAAGCAATCTGTTCTGTACGGATCGCTTATTGTTTTCACCACAGCGATAACAATTTTGTGAGTGAAGTTGCGATGCACAGCAATCGCCTTGATAAAAACAGGGTCGCCTATATGCGGATTTCATATTATTTTTTACCTAGACGGAAGAGTGTATACCCCAAGGATAGTCGGATATAGGTTTGCGAAAATATTTGACGCAAATCAGGTTCCGCAATGCGATTATAACCCGATAGATTTTGTTGTATTAACACATCAAGCATCAGCTTCTCTCTGAAAGTATAACTAAGCCCTAAACTATACCCGAAGCATACTGGGCTTTGGTTTTGGGGTATCAGGGATGGCTTATAGTTATAGAAGGGATTGCTTCCCGGGTGCAAAAACTTACCTGAGGCCGCAGGTGCTGTGGTATCGATACTATTTAATACGGTATCAGTAATCGTAAGACCAGATAATGTGCGTAGTTTATTATTCCACAAAACGATCTTACCAAAAGTCAAATTGACTCCTGCCGTGGCAGAAAAATGCCGGCTTATTTTATATTGGAATAGGAAAGGCAGTTCCAGTTCTACAAAATTTCTTTTCGCTTCTATTGAAGTAATGATAGAGTCATAGGTTTGCCTGTATGCAAAATCATATCTATTTCCGAGTAAGCTATCTTGTCTGATATTAAATAGTTCCGCTATGGTTGGCCCCGCCTGATAAAAATTACCGGTCATACGTGTATAGGAGCGGTTTAACCGCGCTACTTTAATACTTGGCTGGAACAAGAAATTCCAGCGGTTTGAAAACTGCAGCGCTCCAAATATAGAACCCACATACTTTCCGGCAGTAAAACTATTGAATCCATTTTCATAGCCGGCCTTGATGCCCATAGATACATTTAGCGGTTTCTTGATCTTCTTTTCTTCTGTAACATTAAGGGTTTTGGTTTTTGATATGCTCTCTTTAGGGAACGTATTATTTTTATCTTGTTCTTTCTTTACAACAGCTGATTTTCCGGTATGCGGAACAATTGTATGCTCTACTGTGTTCTTGGTGCTTTCCTCCGCTTTTATGGATATATCAGGATTAGCAGCTATCGTTTGCAAGCCCGGTTCCGGAGTATTATTTTGCTCCTTTAGGGTTCCGATTCGACCCACCTCGGCATTGGTTTTTTTATGGGCCGGTGCGTCTGTCGGATCTTTAAATTGCGCGCTATGCACGATTATCGAATTTGACTCATTTTTCGCTGCACTTTTCGGAGCAGGCTTATTGTACTTCTGCCTTTTCGATTTGCTGCTTACCGCAATATCCTTTTTATATGGTTGCTTTATGGCGTTCTGATCGCTTGTTACTTCGGTATTTGATTCTTCCATACCCACTGTAGTACTCGACTTTTGTGCTGATTTTTTAGATTTCGTCAAAGTATTTTCAACCACGCGTCCTTTTAAGACCGTATTTTCTGCCGGGGAAGCCTCATCCGTAATACGATTTACGTGATGTGCTTCGATTTGCCGATCCTGATGCGGCAATGTGTGCTCATTTTGTGCTACAGTCCTTTGTGCCACATTAGGGGTTGCCTTCCTTTTTTGATGAAGCAATTGTACTTCCTCTTTTGTAACCACACCTCTAACAGCATCCGATTTAGCCCTATGATTGCGCTTACCCGGATTACGCTCCGGTTTATTTTTAGTTAACGGATGCTTGCTTACCGACATCGCTATGTCATTTATATTGACCCGCTCCTGCGTTTTTTGTTTCGTATTTATTTTGGGGCTATACTGTTGTGCTACATTTGTCTTATTTCTTTGAGACACAATAGACTGGCTCACTGCATGCTTAATCAAAGAGAATGAGGACTTGGACCGGGTGGCATAATATGCCGCAATAGCGACCCCAATCAGTAACACCGCTAGTGAGATCTGAAACCACCATCCGAATATACGGCGATCCGCACGATCGTCATCTAATCTCTTTTCCAATGCCTCCCATACCAATAAGGGAGGTGTCTCGGTAGCATTACCGAGCTCTTCTTGAAAAAATTGGTCAATATTTCTTTTGTTATTATTCATTGCTTTACGTTAAAGCGTCAATCTTTTCTTTTAATCGGCGTCTGGCATCATTTAAATGCCATCGACTATTGTTTTCTGTAATACCCAATAAACCTGCAATTTCTTTATGCGAAAAATCGTCAAATACAAACAAATTGAAGACACTCCGCTGCATATCGGGTAAACCATGAACTAATGTGATCAATTCATTGTAGGCTAATTTTGCTATACTTGTTTCGGGGATGGAGATCTCTTGTCCTTTGACTTCTGTCTTTACAATCTGATCTTGTTTTATTTTTTTACGCAGAAAGTCCATCGTGGTATTGATCGTAATTCTATGCATCCAGCCTTCAAAAGAACCGGAATGAGCATATTTTTCGATATGCGTCAAAATTTTAAAAAAACTTTCGTTCAGGATTTCTCCGGCATGATTTACATCATATACATATCTACGGATTTTGGCATAGAGGGCAGGCGAAAAATGGTCATACAGCGTTTTTTGCGCACGTTTATCTTTGGCAATACACTGTTGAATAAGCAAAAACAACCCTTCAACGCCTGAAAAGGCTCTGTCTTTTTTCAAAGGGGCGGTTTGTGTTTCTTCTATTCTCAAAATATTTAGCGGGATCTATTAGGTCATTACGAAGCATACTTCCATAAGCATGACGTATGGAAATCATAAAGCGTTAGTACTTAATCATATTTTATTTTCAATCATATCATTCATCATCCCCGACTGAACTTACCGATAACCGTTTGCTACACGAAAAGCGGGTACAGTACTTTAAAAGATAAAGAACAATCTGTTTATAAAAAACAGGGTTTGATAATATTTCAATACGCATCTATTTGCATCATGGTGGCAACCATCCTATTGGCACAAACAGGCATTTTGGTCGGGTTGTTGTCTGGTAAAAAACGGAAAAGCACCTGTCACTTTGAATCATCAAAATCGCTTAGCCGGAGAAAGAATAGAACAACATTTCGATTGCCTAAAAATAGTCAAATAAAATTGTATATTTAACCCGTTGAATAAAAATGAATAACATGAGTAAAATATATGTAACCCACTTAACCATATTGCTACTATTATTTAACGCCTTAGCCGCACTAGGTCAGGGAGAGAATAATCAATGGCATTTTGGAAGGGGTCATCATATGGATTTCAATAATAGTCCGCCCACTTATGATACGAACTCAAATATAGTTACTTCGGAGGGCAGCGCTACGGTTTCCGATGCTCAGGGTAATCTAATCTTCTATACGATGGGTTGTCGTATCTGGGATCGGAACGGCAATGAAATGCCTAATGCCACCGGCCTCTTGGGCAATGGACCGGCCAATAGTGGATTTGTGGGTTCCGGACGGGAAAGTGTTCAAATCCTTCCCAACCCCGGCAATGCCAATCAGTTTTATGTTTTTTCGGCCAGCGATGCGGAAGACGGCCTGGATACACTTTTCTACCACATTGTGGATATGAGTCTGAATGGCGGTTTGGGCGATGTGATACCCGCTTCTAAAAACACGGTATTATTTGATGCCGGCTATTTCGGACTTACGGAAATAACCGCTACAGCTTACGGAGATTGTAATACCTATTGGTATATTGTCGCTACCGGCACACCTCAAAATGGCGATATCCTTGCCTTCAAAGTAGATGAGGACGGCGTATCTACTACTCCGGTCAGGTCTATAGTGGGTATAAACTATATGGCTGATATGTACATATCAAACATGAGTCCGATAGCCTATTTTGCAGTACATCAGGGTGTAGTACGTTCCTCATTCAATAAAAGTACCGGGGTATTCAATAATTTCGAGATGCTCATTAATAATTTTGGCGATAGCCACATTGCATTGTCGCCTAATGAGCAGGTTTTATACCGTGCTACTCCTTATTCCTTAACGCAATATAATCTGCAACCCTATCCCGATACGACAGCCATTGCAGCCTCTGTAGTCACGCTTCTGCCATTAGCCAATTTAGGAGATATCCGGCTGGGTCCCGACAACAAAATCTATATGCCGCAGGCTTTTCTAAACGCATATATGTCCCGGATAGAACAGCCCAATGTATTAGGTACAGGCTGTATGTTTATCCCACAGTACATGTCGATCCCCAACCAAATATCCTATTATGCTTCTTTCGGTCCACCCGCGAGAATCCGGACACACCGGGATACTATTTTCAGCAAAACCATGCCCGCGTTTCCCTGTTCCAGTAGTGGTCTGCAGTTAAGTAGTACACATCCCAATATCACTTCATATCGTTGGAATAATGGAAATACCAGTTCACAGCAGACCGTTTCCCAACCAGGAATTTACTGGGTCGAGGCCCGATCCAGCGATTGCAAACTCTACATCGACAGCTTTATTGTACAGTACCCGAATATGACTTCATTTCTTGGCGCCGATACGCTAATCTGCACGGGACAACCTTTAATATTGAATGCATATCCCCCGGATGCAGATGCTTATACCTGGAGCGATGCCAGTACTGGCGCTACACTTGCGGTAACTGCCGCCGGCACCTATTATGTGACCGCAAAAGAGGGCAATTGCACTTTTTACGATACGATAAAGGTCGACATGGTGAGCCCGGCAATAGCCATCCTGCAGGCAGATACAACTATTTGTTCCGGAAGCAGCATAATGGTAACGGCCGCTACGAATATGAATAGCACCATATATTGGAACACAGGACAGACTGGTTCTTCTGTGTCAGCAACCAAAGCCGGGCCTTATATTGCTGCTACGCAAAATATATGTGGTATACAGTCCGATACTCTGCTCCTTACAGAAGTAAACTGCGACTGTCTACCTATGGTGCCTAATACCTTTACCCCAAACAAGGATGGCCGTAATGATGTCTTTATGCCCTTATTCCGCGGCACTTGTGAGACAAAGTTCTATGAACTGCATATCTATAACCGTTACGGACAGCTGGTCTTCTCTTCTTTTCAGAAAGACAAAGGTTGGGATGGGAATTACCAGAATAACAAATCAGCAGATCCAGGGGTCTATTTCTATATGGTTAAGGTGATCAGCCGCTATGGAGCTGAGGACAAATCGCTTATATTTAAAGGGGATATTACTCTGATACGATAAGACTCCCATTTAATGCACGGATAAAATTCTTTATTACTATCCGCATATAAGCAACTATTTCATTCGTCCTTTTGTGGCAATGGTCATTACCGTTTAGCTTACAAATAACTTGGGTAGAAAACCCCGCGAAATAAAAGCAATAAACACGGGCCGTAAAAGCGCATTAAAAAAATAAAAAGGGGTGCCTGCGCATCTCTTTTTTATTGATCTTGCTTGTTTTAGCTGAAGTTTGTTCAAGGAGATTGGCCCATAAATAAAGCAGTCTTCCAGCTCACATAAAAGAAAAAAAATTGTATATTGAGGGGGTATAATCAGATTCACATGAAGAAAATATACCGTATCTGGCTACCGCTATTATTTATGTTGCTGTCAGGGAGCATGGTGGCACTGGCGCAGGGAGAGAATAAGCAATGGCACTTCGGAATGGGTCATCATATCAACTTTAATACCACGCCACCCAGCTATAACCAGAATTCTAATATGGCTACTTTTGAAAGCAGTGCTGCCGTAAGTGATGCTCAGGGCAACCTGCTTTTTTATACCATAGGCTGCCGCATCTGGGACCGCAATGGCAACCAGATGCCCAATGCTACCGGCCTGTTGGGCAATGGGCCATCCTGGGGTACCGTGCAAGGTTCGGGCCAGGAAAGTGTGCAGATATTGCCCAACCCGGCAAATTCCAATCAGTATTACGTGTTCTCTGCCAATGCCAGCGAGGACGGTATGGATAAAGTATATTACCATATCGTGGATATGAGCCTGAATGGAGGCTTGGGAGATGTGATACCGGCTTCAAAAAACACCTTGTTGCTGGATGCAGGGCTGTATGGTATCACCGAGAATACCGGTACTGCTTATGGCGATTGTAATAATTACTGGTATATTGTATTAACAAAGGCCCCTTGTCAATATTATGCTTTTAAAGTAGATGCCAACGGTGTATCAACCACTCCTGTTATCTCCACGCCTAATATTCCGGTTGCTGAAGGATCTTTTAAGGTCTCGAATCTCCGGCAGGCTTCCTATACCGCCTCGAATAGCGGCGATATGATACGTTCCTCATTTAATAAAACCACCGGGATATTCAGTAATTTCGGAACTATTCCGAATACGGCGACCTGGCATTTTGAACTGTCTCCTGATGAGCAAATCCTATACACTTCTGATGCCGCAACCATAAAGCAATTTAACTTACAGCTCTACCCTAACCTAACGGCGATCGGGGCTTCGGTAACAACTGTTGGCACAGGTGGCCCTCATTTTGATTTTCGACTCGCTCCTGACGGTAAAATCTATGTGTCCAGCATCGGCAACTATATCGGCCGGATTGAACAGCCCAATCTCATCGGCCCGGCCTGTACCTTTACACCTCAGTTTTTCACCGTCACCGGAACTGCAAGCTCTTTACTCTTGGCCAGATTGGGGCCCAATAATTTAAAGCCGCCACATAACTCTTCAGATACAATCCGCAGCCACACCTCAGCAATGCTTCTTTGCGAGGAAGACAGTGTAGTGCTCGAAAACCTGCACCCGGGCAATACTACTTTTTACTGGTATGACGGCAGTAATGCTGATCACCATACGATAACGCAGCCTGGGACTTATTGGGTACGCTCCTCCCATAATGCCTGCA
This sequence comes from Taibaiella sp. KBW10, assembly GCF_003852495.1. Taxonomy (GTDB): domain Bacteria; phylum Bacteroidota; class Bacteroidia; order Chitinophagales; family Chitinophagaceae; genus Edaphocola. The sequence continues at coordinate 298,327 of NZ_QAJI01000003.1, forward strand.
CGCTCTATATAGACACTTTTACCGTCAGCAGGTCTCCCGCTCCCCTGATCCTGGGCAAGGACACCATGATCTGTAAAGGCCATGAAGCCATCTTAAATGCTTTCGATCCCAGGTTCGATCATTATGAATGGAGCGACGGCAGCACCGGAACAACACTTACAGTAAATACGCCGGGCACTTATTATGTGACCGTACAAGCAGGGCCATGCACTTTCTCCGATTCGATTAAGTTAGGTATCACGGAACCGGAAATAAATATCCTTCAAGCGGATACATCAATTTGCAGCGGAAGCACAATATATGTAAGCGCCAGCACCAATATGAACAGTGCTATCTACTGGAATTCCGGGCAAAGCGGGCCGTCCATTCCCATAAGCAAGCCGGGGACTTATGTGGCTTCCACGCAAAATATGTGCGGTATACAGTCGGATACTCTGCTGCTCACAGAAATCAATTGTGACTGTGTACCCATCATCCCTAATAGCTTTACCCCCAACAGGGATGGTCGTAATGATGTATTTATGCCGGTATTTCCAGGCAGTTGTGATGCAAAGTTTTATGAGTTGCATATCTATAACCGCTATGGCCAGCTGGTTTTCTCCTCCTTTCAGAGAGACAGGGGCTGGGACGGAACCTATCAGGGCAATACACCCGCAGATCCCGGCACCTATTTCTATATCGTTAAGGTCATCAATCGTTATGGCGCGGAGGACAAACCGCTTACGCTCAAAGGAGATATTAGCCTGATACGGTAATATTTATACCGGGTAAAATGCATAACTGAAAACATATTCGCAAAAAAAATCCCCCGAAACCAAGGTTCCGGGGGATTTTAATATAATAATCGTACAGACAAACTTAGAGATTACCTCTTTTCGCTTGTTCTCTCTCGATACTTTCAAACAATGCTTTAAAATTACCCGCGCCAAAACTTTGGGCACCATGTCTTTCGATAATTTCAAAGAACAAGGTCGGACGATCTTCTACCGGTTTGGTAAAGATCTGTAACAAATAACCTTCTTCATCGCGATCTACGAGGATGCCTAAAGCCTGCAGCTTTTTCATATCTTCATCGATCTTGCCTACCCTTTCAGGCAACATATCATAGTAAGCTTCCGGTGGTGCACTTAAAAATTCTACGCCTCTGCTTTTCAGATCTGTAACGGTTTTTACGATGTCTTTAGTCGCTACGGCAATATGCTGTACGCCTTCACCTTCATAATACTCCAGGTATTCTTCAATCTGGGATTTCTTCTTTCCTTCTGCGGGTTCGTTGATCGGGAATTTAGAGAATCCGTTACCATTACTCATTACCTTACTCATTAAGGCAGAATATTCGGTATTGATTTGCTTATCATCAAAAGAAAGGATGTTTACAAATCCCATCACGTCTTCATACCATTTTACGGTCGGCAACATTCTGTTCCAGCCTACATTACCCACACAGTGATCTACATATAACAATCCGGCCTCTGCAGGTTGATAATCACTTTCCGATTTTTCATAACCCGGCATAAATGCACCATTGTAGTTTTTACGCTCAATGAACATATGTACCGTTTCTCCATAAGTAAAGATACCACTCATGCGTACCTCTCCGTTCTCGTCACTAATCGTCACCGGCTCCATATAAGGCTTACCACCTCTTTTCGTTGTTTCTTCAAATGCGCTATAGGCATCATCTACCCATAAAGCCAGTATTTTCACTCCATCTCCATGTTTTTTCACGTGCTCCGCAATGGGATGATCTGAATGCAAGGCGGTCGTTAATACTAAACGGATCTTACCTTGTTGTAACACGTAAGAAGCTCTGTCGCGCACACCCGTTTCAGGACCGGCATAAGCAACCGATTGAAAGCCAAACGCCGTTTTATAGTAGTGTGCCGCCTGCTTGGCATTACCTACGTAAAACTCGATATAATCTGTACCATTAATTGGTAAAAAATCCTGCGCTTTGGCAATTTTCTGTGCAAATGTTTCTGTAGTTGACATGATATATTTTTAATTAATTATGTAAATAGTTTTTGCCGTTCAAATGTAATATTTTTTTTACAAACACTTACGCAAGATATTGCTGCATTTGCTGTATTTGCGGCATCAGCTGGGGCTGTACTTTTAGTCCCTTCATACGCTGCAAATAGCTCCTGGCCACTTCTTTTTCCCCCTTAATCACCGCAATATCAGCCAAAGACAGTAAAGCAATGGCCTTATCCTGTTCAACACGCAGACCTTCATCCAATGCCAGTTCAAACAGGTTTTTAGCCGTACTAAAATCATCTTTTTCCCTGGCGAGGTATGCTTTAATATAATAGAAATAGGCCCTGCGGTTTTTCATTAATCGCTCCGGCTTCGTATTAAGGTTGATGATGGTCTCCGCTTCTTCCAACTGATTTCTACGCAGTTTGCCCAATGCAAGGTAAACAGTACCCAATTTATAGTATCCCCATAGCAAAGACACGGAAAGTAATGTCGCTAAGACCAGCAGGATCTTCAGATTCAAAACAGAGGCAACAATGGCGATGATAATACATAAGACCATTAAAGCAAAACGAACAATCGGAGTAAACAAAATAAAAAATTTAGAGCAACAAAGATAAACATATTTATGTAGTCTGAAATTGCCTTTTTAATACCCCCTTGCCATAATGATAATCAAGGCTTGTAATCAAGCGGCAGCTGTTTATCGAGTTTTTCATAAGACCAATAGCCTTCCAGAAACAGGTCATAAAAATTTAGATAATTACCATCTTCCAAAACGGGTATTTCATTGTCATTGAGGATTGTAATGATGCTTGTCTGCTGTTTTGCCGGGATGTGTTTATAGGGTGACAAGCGTTTCAAATAAGCTGCTTCTTCCAATTCGCGGGTATAGGTAACATGCAAATACCCCTTAAAGGCAAGTATGATCGCTCCCGCTTCACTGACCCGAAAAGAATCGGAAGGTAGTATATCGGTATATAATATATCCATATAACGCACCCGATTGTACGGCATACGATCTGCCTGTTCTGGTTTTCCGGAAAAAGATATGTTTTTCATCGCTGCCGCTGTAATACTATCCTGTGGACTTAAGCGGTTGTGATCATAATAGGTAACAATCAGCGCCGTATCCTTTGCCGTTTTTTCAAAAGAATAGTAATCATGTGCTGTTTGCATGCTATCCTTCATAGGCAATGCCAGTTGAGATACCCTACTACCTGTATCGCTGCTGAGCCAGGCCTTTAAAGCCAAAAAAGCAGGAATAAGTTTCGCTGTATCCACTCCTGGTCTTTCGGTCATTCGGGTTACCAGGCGGCTTAAGTCTTCTTTCCGGGATAAGTTCAGGGTATCAACCCATACCGGCATATACTTCCCATATTCAGTACTCCGGATTCTTTGCAAAACCCGCACTTCAAATCCTTCCGGAAGGATACTATTCTTATATACCGAGCGGATAAAATGATTTAAGGAACCGTCATAAGCCGATTTCCGGTTCTGCGACACAGTATTGATGCGCTTTTTCTGCTTTATTTGATCAATTACATATCTGGAATAGCCCGAGTAAAAAGCTTTCTGTGCTGCATAATCTTTGGTGAAATCAATAAGATCGTAGTAAATGGTATAACCCAATTGTTTGTGCCTGATCCTAATCGGCTCCTTGGCCTGTACATATAATATCTGTTTCAGGTTGTCGAACCGGAAAACAATGGCCTTTTTATTCACGATCTCACAGTCTTTTGCCCAATCGGAATAACCGATAAAATTCTCCATAAAATCCTGTCCGTATTGTGCCCAACCATTTTTAAGGGGAGACAATACATTTACTTCCGACAATTCCTCTGTCCTCACCTGAAGCACTACTTGTAAGGGTTCAAGGGGCTCCTCTTTTAGATTCATGCTTTTCAGTTCATAGCCTAGTGACTGGAATACAAGATTGACAGGAAGTGGTTGCGCATAAGATAAGGTGAAATAGCCTTTTTCATCTGTAGTGGTGCCAATCGTTGTATTATTAATATATACTGCACAAGCGCTTATAGGAACTTGTGTCGCCTGATCGATTACCCTTCCTGTCACCGTTTTTCCCCAAGCAGCAGGCCATACGAATAATATGCATAGGATGGTGCACAGACCGGTTGTTTTTATATCCTTCATACTAAATCTACGAATATTTCGTACAAATATAATTCATAAATTCTTTTTACAACATTAGCCCCAAAAAGTATGCTCATTTTATTACCTTTGGCGTTCTTTTATAATACATACATCTCATTACATATCATAATAATGAAAAAAAATATCGCCTTAGTAGCTGGTGGTTACAGCGAAGAACATATTATCTCTATCGGTTCAGCTAAAACAATAGAAAAAAATTTAGATGCCGATAAATATTCCGTCTATAAGATTATCATTACAAAAGAGAGTTGGTATTATGAATACCAGGATAGCAGGATTGAGGTTGATAAGAATGATTTTTCCATTATAGTAGCCGGTAATAAAATCAATTTTGAAGCGGTATTCATCGCGATTCATGGTACTCCGGGTGAAGATGGGAAACTGCAGGGCTATTTTGATATGATCGGTATGCCTTATACCACCTGTAATGCGATTGTATCGGCAGTGACGTTCAACAAAAGTTTCTGTAACAAAGTAGTGAACGACTTTGGCGTCGTCAATATTGCCAAATCGGTACACTTGTTCAAGGAAGATCCTTATTCCCTGGGATCGGTACTGGACAAAATACAGTTACCCGTATTCGTAAAGCCCAATGAAGGAGGTTCCAGCATTGCGACTACAAAGGTTTCTAAAGTAGAAGATTTACACGGTGCAATCGAAGCGGTATTTGCCGTGGATACGCAGGCTTTAATCGAAGAATTTATTGAAGGCAGGGAACTGACTATGGGTGTTTACCGTATCGGCGGAGAGATCAATACGCTCCCCCCGACGGAGATTATCTCTAAAAATGAGTTTTTTGATTATGCAGCAAAGTATAATAATGAAAGCGAAGAAGTAACCCCGGCGCAAATTCCGGACAATATCTTAAGGGATCTGCAAGACAAAGCAAAAGTGATCTTTTTAAGACTCAATTGTAAGGGTTTTGTGCGCATGGACTTTATCCTGAATAAACACAATAACGAATTATACTTTTTGGAAGTCAATACCATGCCGGGACAAAGTGAGCAAAGTCTGATCCCGCAACAGGTAAGGGCCGCAGGTATGCAACTAAATGCTTTCTACGAGCAAATGCTTGAAGAATGTTTACGCAATAAAAAATAAAAATTACCTTAGCACTTGATTTAAGGATCAAAATATTCATTTGATGAAAAAACTTTTTCGCTCGTTCTGGTTTAACGTACTCTTTATTGTAACCATTTGTTTTGCCTTGTATTTTGCTTTTTTTGCATCATTAAGCATGCTGACTAATCATGGTAAATCGACCAATGTGCCGCAACTGAAGGGCAAAAAACTGGATATTGCCTTAAAAGAACTGGAAAAGCAAGGCTTTAAAGTGAGTGTGGACTCTGTATTTGACCCTACCAAAAAAGGAATGGAGGTGATTGATGTGCAACCACAGGAAGGATCTATCGTAAAACAGGGCCGTACCATATTTTTAATTGTCAATAAAATGTATCCGCCAGAAGTGGATATGCCCAATCTCGTCAACCTTTCGTTTAGAAGTGCTCAGCTGATTCTGGAGAGTAATAAACTGGTGTTGGGTGATACTATTTTCAAACCGGATATGGCCAAAGGAGCTGTTTTACAACAACTGTTGAATGGCGTACCTATTCGCCCCGGTCAGAAAATCAAACAAGGCACGCGTATTGATCTCGTAGTTGGTGATGGCTTAAGTAATGTAAGTGTAAATGTACCTAACCTGATCAATTTACCTTATCGGGAGGCCATTAAACTACTCAACGCGAGCAATATATTCATTACAGAGGTTTGGGATGGGTCTATTAGCGATTCCAGCACGGCGGTGGTCTACTTTCAGATGCCTGCAGCCAGAAATGAACAAGGCTACCCTAATACGATATTAGAAGGCGAAAATATGGATATCCGTATCCGCCAGCAACCTTTGTCTGTAGAAGAAACAAATGAAAATCCGCAATAATGTAGGATTGCTCAAAATTATTTTTATATTTACACTATTAATTATTATTTAGATATGAAAAAGGTATTACTTGCCGTATTGTGTTCCACGCTACTCTTCACTTCTTGTAAAGAAGAAGCCAAAATTGACATCTCTTACGAAAAAACATTAATGGATAAACATTGGGTATTGACAGATCTCAAAAACAATCCTAATGTAAATGTGAGTACCAATACCTGGACAAGTACCTTCGGTAGTGTTGCCCCATGTCTTAAGGATAACAGATGGTTTTTCAAATCGACTTCTGATTTATCCATTGACGAGTACTGGACAAAATGTACTAGTTCTGCTCCCGATGTCGCTAATGTATTTTACGTGATACAAAGCGAGAATTATATCAAAATATATACCAATAAGAGTAATGTAGATGGTTCTATTTTGGTAAAAGGCGATTTCAAAATGGTGGATGTCAACACCTTTACTATTGATGAGCGGAAACAGGGCACCACAGCCGCTATTACCATCAGCAATATTTATACGTACAAAAAGCAATTACAATAAGAGCATACAGCTTATTTTCAATAAGGGTTTATCTGGCAAAAAGATAAACCCTTATTTTGTATCATACCATAAAAAACATCATGAGTCCAGATTACACAGCATTATACCCTTATCCGATACAATACCAGAAAGTATTATTTGGCTCGGTCGAAATTGCCTATTGTGACGAAGGGCCTAAAGATGCTCCCGTACTGCTGTTCATTCATGGGCTTGGGCATACGATGATCGCTTGGCAAAAATGTATTGATCTGTTGAAAAAAGACTATCGGTGTATTGCCATAGACTTACCGGGCAACGGCATGTCATCCCAGGATATGGCCTATCCCTACAGCATGCATTTTTTTGCAGATGCAATAAAAGATTTCATCTTGCAACTACACTTAGAAAGGGTCTATTTATGTGGTCATTCTATGGGCGGGCAAATAGCCTTCACACTGGCCGCTCAGAACCAGCCGAATGTAAGCGGGTTAATCCAATGTGCCCCTGCAGGTATCGAAACCTTTAATGAATGGGAGAAATCGTTATACAAAAACACAATGTTATTTGTTGATATGCTGAGTACTGAAGAAAACAGCCTTCGGAAAGCCATCAACAATAGCTTCTATATTTTGCCGGCGAGTGCGCAAACGCTCATCAAAGACCTGATTACGCTCATGCAGTTACAAACAAAAGAGCATTACCGGTTAATGATGGATAAGTGCATTTCTGCCATGCTGGAAGAACCTGTAGATACGCAATTTGCTCATATTCACGTTCCGGTATTGGTGCTCTTTGGAGAAAAAGATACCCTGATCCCCAATAAGTTTATCCATCCAACAAGCCTTAAACAGATGATGATGGCCGTACAACCCAAGTTTAGCGACCTGCAATTTGCCTTAATTGCCCAATGCGGTCATTTTCTGCAATGGGAAAAACCACAGGATGTGTCTTATTATATACGCAGCTTTATTAAAGAAAAGCAGGCCTGATTTGAAATAAGCAGTACCTTTGCTAACTTCGAAAAATGCAGGATTGAGTACCATGGAATATGCCATAAACATCACAAATCTTTACAAAAAGTATCCCCATGCAGAGTTTAACTCTGTAGATGGCCTGAACTTACAATTTCCTAAAGGAAAGATATCCGGGCTTTTAGGTCCTAATGGCGCCGGAAAAACAACAACGATTTCCATTATGTGCGGCTTGGTCGCAGCCGATTCCGGCTCCGTAAAAGTGTTAGGCCTGGATGCCCAAACAGATATCCATAAAATCTTACAAAAAACGGGTATTGTAACCCAACATGTGGCCTTATATCCCCTGTTATCCGCCTGGGAGAACCTTGTTTACATAGGCGGCCTGTACAATATCCCTCAGAAAGCACTGCACGATAAAATCTCCTTTCTGCTGGAGCGCTTTGGCCTCCAAAACAGCGCAAAAAAACAGGTAAAGCATTTTAGCGGTGGTATGAAAAGACGCTGTAATATTATTGCCTCTCTGCTACACGACCCCGAATTACTAATTCTTGATGAGCCTACTGCCGGAGTAGACATTCATTCGCGTGCGATGATCCTTGACTTTTTAAGCGCCTATAATGAAGAGGGCCATACCATATTGTATACCTCACATCTGCTGGACGAAGCGGAACGCCTTTGTACAGAGGTCGCGATTATAGATGATGGAAAACAAGTGGTACAGGGCAGTATCCAGGATTTAAAAGCCCAGGTAGCTGGTGTAAATACCCTGGAGGAATTATTTTTACACTATACCGGACGCTCCTTAAGAGAGTAATTTCATGCAATGAGCATCACAGCCATCATACAAAAAACATATGTACTCCCCGACAGTGCCCTTCATAAGGTGGAACGACTGGCGGAGCATATGCTGCTCCCCAAAGGCCACCTCTTGTTAAGGGCCGATAAAATAGAACATCAGATGTATTTTATCGAGAAAGGCATTGTAAGAGCTTATGCTAATCCCGATGATACAGATATAACCTTTTGGTTCGGGAAGGAACAGGATATTATTATCTCGATGAAAAGCTATGTAGACGGTGCGGCCGGTTATGAACATATTGAACTATTGGAAGACTGTAGTTTATACCGGATACATACCAGTTCACTACAACAACTGTTCGAAACAGATATCCACATCAGCAATTGGGGCAGGAAATTTGCAGAACAGGAACTGATTAAAACTGAAGAACGGCTTATCTCCAGGCAGTTCAAGACCGCCAAAGAGCGTTACCAGGAACTCCTGCACAATCACCCCGATCTGCTACAAAGGGTACAACTGGGACATATTGCCTCCTATCTGGGCATTACCCAAGTAAGCCTGAGCCGTATACGCGCCGAAATCAAATAGCTTTTTTATCATTTGTAAAAAATTAATACAGAAAGAAGCCGGAACTTCGCTGTAAATTAATTTATATGAATTGGATTATCCTGATCTTTGCGGGTTTATTTGAAGTGGCCTTTACGTCTTGCTTAGGCAAAGCACAACAAACGACTGGCAGCACTGCCTACGGCTGGTACGCCGGTTTTGTGATCACTTGCTGTATCAGTATGTTATTACTCATGAAAGCAACCCAAACCCTTCCCCTCGGAACGGCTTATGCCGTATGGACAGGAATTGGTGCGGTAGGTACCGTCCTGATCGGCATTTTCGTATTTAAAGATCCGGCAACCTTTTGGCGTGTATTCTTTATCTGTACCTTAATTGCCTCTATTATCGGACTTAAAACGGTATCACACTAAATCCATACCGAAATCAAAACATTCGGCTATATCATTGCATTTTTGTGTCTTTTTTGCCGGAGCATAGGGCAAAAGCGAATATGACAAATTGTCATCCCATAAGATTGTCCCAAAATAACACGGCCTCCAATTTGGAGGCCGTGTCTGGTTGATGGTGGTAGAATTGTATTTATGTTGCTAATAAGCGCCCAGTTCTGGTGGCCTATTGTATGGTTTGTCTTAATTGTATGGTGTATTGACGCAAATGGTTAATCAAGTTAACACCCTTTATAGCCATAGTTCCCTTTTAGAGAACCTATACGCTATATTTGCGCCCACTCTATATATAGACGGTCGTCTTCTAAAAAACGTTTGAAAAAACCTGAAAAAGATTTCATTTATCCGTGAGGGATACGAAATTGTCGTATAAAAAATATGTGATAGATACTGCAGCTGAGGGTAGAGCAACATAGATATCATACCAAAATGCCGATAAAGAATCGGCCGCCACTAGGCTACATAAGGACAGGCGCTAAAAAACGTAAGCTGTTACTTAAATATTGAGGGAAACATAATATATATCTTTATACTTTATAGGAACCGATCACACATAGAATTTCAAAAATGTATTACATTTGGGCTGTGACACAATATTGTGCCTGTTCCGAATAATCATTTTCTTGAAAGCTAAAGTATCAATCCCAACCAATAATCAACCTGAAACGCAAAAAAGATGGCACACCTGGACCCTACCCGGATTCGAAGGATTCCCTGTTTATGTGATCTTAGGGGATATTGTAAAAGGTAATCGGGATCTGAGGCTTTTTGAACGGGCAGCAGCCATTTCCTTTAATATGCTGATGGCGATACCGCCAACTTTGATTTTCCTGGCGTCTTTAGTGCCCTTCTTGCCTTTAAATAATACAGAACCGGCAATCATTGATGCCATAAAACTCTTATCACCCAACGAAAAAATATTTGAAAACGTTTCCGCTATCGTCACCGATTTCCTGCATACCAAACGCAGAGACCTCCTCTCTATAGGGATCCTGTTCACGATCTTCTACTCTTCCAATGGGTTAATGGGCTTGATGCGGGCATTTGACCGCGTGTCCGATGCGACAAAATTCAGAACGGGCGTTAACCGTCGGTTGAATGCGATTTGGCTAACCATCATTCTCATGCTCCTTTCGCTGATGATTGTCGCATTTTTGATCTTCCAGAGTAATATGCTCGCCTATTTCTTCCAGTCGTTTGAGCATAATTCTACTTTAGTTACGATTATCAGCCGGCTGAGTATGCTCATTATTATGTTTTTGATGATCTGCCTCATCTATAAATTCTGCCCCTCATTGCATGAGCGCAGCAAATTCTTTTCTCCCGGAGCTTGGTTTGCCACTGTCATGAGTATGCTGGTGTCCTATGTATTTGTATATTTTGCAACTAATATTATCCACTACAATAAGGTGTATGGTTCCCTGGGCTCTTTGCTTATGTTCTTGGCTTGGCTATCGATCAGCAGCGTGATCATTATATTGGGTTTTGAACTCAATATTGCCATCTATTTGCGCAAAAGAAGCCTTAAGAAGGCTCCGCAACAGTAAAAGCTGTATTCATTTTTTCGTCATCCAGCTCTCCTTCCCAACGGGCCACTACGGCGCTAGCCAGACAATTCCCAATCACATTAACCGAAGTCCTGGCCATATCCATCAGTTCGTCTATACCCAAAATAGCCATTACCGGCAGCATAGGCAAATCAAAAGAAGTCACCACTCCCATTAAAATAACCAGAGAAGCCCGGGGAATACCCGCTACCCCTTTACTCGTGAGCATCAGGGTAAGCCCGATCAATAGCTGCTCGCTAAAGGGCAGATCTTTACCGGCTACCTGTGCCACAAAGATGCTGGCAAGGGATAAATAAAGCGTTGTACCATCCAAATTAAAGGTATATCCGGTAGGCAGTACAAAGGCCACAATTTTACGCGGAACGCCTATTTTCTCCATATTCTCCATCGCCAAAGGCAGTGCCGATTCTGAGCTGGTAGTCGCAAAAGCAATCGAAACCGGTTCTGAAACGGCCTTGATAAACTGCCGGATATTGATCCTTGCGATGAGCGCAATCGGCACCAAAATCACCACGATAAATACGACTAAAGTTATATATAAAGTAATCAGCAATTTCAGTAAAGAAATCAACATATCGATTCCCATATGAGCGGTCGTATAGGCGATGGCACCACCTACTCCCAGGGGAGCAAATTTCATAATGATATTGGTAAACCGGAACATAACGTCTGCCAAACTTTCCGTAAAATTCAACAGCGGCTCTTTCTTATGAATGGGCAGTTGTGCCAGTGCGATCCCAAAAATAATGCTGAATACCACAATCGGCAATACCTCTCCATGATAAATAGATTTAATAAAATTCTCAGGGAAAATATGAATAATATGATCCTGCCAGCTCATTGCTGCAGTAGCCGGCAAGTCCTCATGTAAGCCGGCGGGAATAACCACCCCTTTACCTGCCTGGGAAATGTTGATCGCGATCAATCCAATAACCAAAGCCAAAGTCGTTACGACTTCAAAATATAAAATAGACTTCCAACCCATACGGCCCAATTGCTTCATATTGGAATGAGAGGCGATCCCCACAACGAGGGTTGCGAACAAAATCGGGGCGATGATCGTTTTGATCAGCCTTAGAAATATCTTACTTAAAAACTGAAGCTGAAAGGCGAAATCCGGGAAGTTAAGCCCGACCTGAACCCCAACGATCATCGCGAAAATAATCCAGCTTGTGAGGGATTTTTTTTGAATTGAGTAAAATAAATATATAATAGAAAACAGGAGCCAAATTACTTTCAAAATATCACCGTCAAAAGATAGTATATTTTTAATATATAAAAATGAAATAATACTTGAAAAGAAAAAGGAGATCAGTGTTAATAGTTGTAATTTATTTTTCATGTATATAATATATATATTATTAAATTATTGCAAGAGATATCATGTAAATATACTAAATATTAGCCTTTTAACAAATAATATTATAGCACTTGTATTTATGAATAATAAAATTTATTAATCTGATACAACTTTTTGAGATTAACTGCGATTTAATATAAATAAAACATGAAGTAGACTTTATATTTTATTGAAAATCATCATTTTAAAATATAGATAATAATAAAACAAAATAAAAATTGACATAATGTCATAAAAATCATTTAAAGTATAATTAAGTACTTCATTTTATATCTATTATAAAGTTTAACTAATTTAAAATATAGAATAATTCATTTAACTTATATATTTCAATATATGATTTTTTAAGTTTTCACATGAAATATGTTACTATATATAAAAATAAAAAACGGAAGTGATACCAAAAATCCCGGCAGCATCACTATTGCTCCGATTCGATAATTAGTAAATTAATATTTATTATTGTTCATTTTTATTTAATATTAATTTACATTAATATGAATGTAAAAAAAATAATTAGCCTACCCTACTCCAAGAGCAGATGTACCTAATTTTCATATTTAGAAGAACTGGAGCAGGAAGCAATATTTAATATTATATTTATAACACATATTAATATATTAGCATAAAAAGAAGGTGCATACCACCCAAATAATCCGTTTTGGGTATTTTCAAATTACACAAATAATACTTATTACACATTTAAATAAACAACAATAAGAAAGAAGTAAAAACAACATATAGTGTATTGTAACAATATATAGTAGGCGCAAAAAAATAGGGCCTGGCTAACCAGACCCTATTCAAATTATACTTTTATAATATGCTATAAAATAAAAATTCAATTAATAATTACATAAATATTAGCCTACATATGAAAATTCATGAGTCGCTCTAAAAACAAAGCACCATGACTCGAATCAATAATAATCATATATACCAAGCCATAGACTGAACCCAAAAAGTGTGCCGTGTGATTGATCGTTTGCTTTGCCCGCCGACTCATAATAGCGGAGTAAATAAGATAGCCTACTGCAAATAAAATAGCGGGGATACAGAGAAAGAAAAAGATACAGATCCGCTCCCAGGGAATAAAGTAAATACATGCAAAAATGACAGATGCCACCCCACCGGATGCCCCTAAGCTTGCAAACCGGGGATTATGCATATGCCGGTAAAAAGAAGGCAGGTTGGCCACAATAATCCCACTTAAATAAAGCATCAGAAACTGATCTGCACCGATAAACCGCTCCAGCAAAGGGCCGAAAAAATACAAGGTAATCATGTTAAAAACCAGGTGTGCTGTATCCACATGAACAAAGCCGGAAGTGATCAGCCGGTAGGCCTGTAAGGGGTGGCGCATGGCAACAGGATAGAGCATCAGCTTTTGACGGATAGCTTCCTGTTTGAAACAATATAAGGAGATCAATACGGATATACCGATGATAATATAGGTTACGGGCATAGATAGAAATACTTTTTGAACATGAATTGTAAACTTACGCAAATCAAGGCATTGACCCGCTTTATGAAACGGTAAAATTCCGCGTGCCATTTTTAATTTATCATTATGAAAGTAAAGCACATATGTCAAAACTGAAAAATCAGAAAGCACTCCCTTTCCACAGCCCGTTCAAGATTTGTCATTATATTGTCAAAATATAGCAATCTGGATATATATGACTAATCCGCGACAGTTTCCCAACCTTGCTCTGATATATTTGCAGCGAATCATAAAAAACCAGTTAAAAAAATGAAAAAACAACTTTTACTTACCGCAGGTTCCCTTGTACTATTATTTAGTGCCTGTAAGAAAGACACCAAGAAAAATGATGAGGCCAATCTGAAGATTAAGTATAGTACCTTAACAAGCACCTCACACTACTTCAATACCTTTAAAGATGATGCCGGTGCCACAACGGTTAATTTTGACGGACAAACTACCCGCATCAAAATGTTATCTGAATTAGATGCCTATATGAAAAAGGGTACCACTTCCACCCTGGATGTTACCAAAATGGAAAATATGTTCCGCAATACCAATGCTCCGTTTACAAATGCAGCACTGAACAGCGCCACAGACAAGACAATCATTTCTAAAACCGCACAGTCATTCAGTACCGCCAATGCAGAACTGGAGCGCCAGCGCTTTCTTTCTTACTTTGCGAAACTAAAAGCGGCCAGTGAGCATTATACTCAGGTAGCGACCAGTGGTACTGCAGGTTTACTGGAAAGCAAATACCTGGTTAATGAAAAGGGTATTGAATACAATCAATTGGTACAAAAAGGACTGATCGGAGCGATGCTTTTAGACCAGATTAGTAATATTTACTTAGGCACCGAAAAGATGGCTGCCGATAATGAAGCCCTTATTGCCGGTAAAAACTATACGGCTTTGGCCCATAACTGGGATGAAGCTTATGGATACCTTACTGCAAACGAATACTATCCTAAACCAGACCCTGCTGATGCCACTAAATGGCTGGAAGTATTCCTGGGTAGCTATGCCCGTCAGGTAGGCCCAAGTGTAGGTGGAGATCCGAGCGCGATCTATATGGCCCTGTTAAAAGGTAGAGCAGCTATCGTCAACAAAGACCTGACTACCCGTAATGCACAAATTACAGCCGTTCGCAGTTCATTGGAAAAAGCAATTGCAACGATTGCCATCAGTTACCTCAACAAAACCAAAACGGCAACCAGCAATGGCGCTAAAATGCACTCTTTAGCAGAAGGCGTGGGTTTCGTGTATTCTTTACGTTTTGCCTTTAATGCAAAAGTAAACGCTACCAAATCTCAGGAATTAATGGATGCCCTGATGAATAAGCCTAATGGATTCTGGGACCTGACGAATGCGGATATTGATGCGGTTAGAGATCAGATTGCTACCCTGACCGGAGTAGACAAAGCTGCAGTGGTTAACCACTAAACCTTATTTTTCTTTATTTTATATAAACCAATGGGCTGTTCAATAAAACAACCCATTGGTTTATTGTCAAAAAAGCAATCCCATATGTTACGTAAAATCCTTTTGTATGCAAGTCTGTCAACGGTCTTTTTACTTTCTTTGTATGCCTGTAATAAAGGCAAGAAGAAGACAGACGATACAGCTGCCCTGGACAGGAAACCGATGCTCAGTCATTATGCAGATCAATATGTACTGCCCGGTTATGATGCCCTCATCCGCGATCTGAATACCCTGAATACACAAGCCGCTGCTTTTACCAGTACACCGAACAACTCCAGCCTGATCGCCTTAAAAAATGCCTGGGAAACGGCCTATCTGACCTGGCAAACCGTAGATATGCTGGAATTTGGGGCAACGGAAGAAATCTCTTTGCGTTCATATATGAACACCTACCCGGCCACCGAATCCAAAATTGAAGCGAATATCACAGCAGGTAATTATAACCTGGAGACTTTTGGGAATAAAGATGCCCAGGGTTTTCCGGCTGTAGACTATCTGATCAATGCCCTGGACGCATCGGG
The DNA here is from genome assembly GCF_003852495.1 of Taibaiella sp. KBW10. Classification (GTDB taxonomy): domain Bacteria; phylum Bacteroidota; class Bacteroidia; order Chitinophagales; family Chitinophagaceae; genus Edaphocola. Next base: position 314,137 of record NZ_QAJI01000003.1, read on the forward strand.
CACCATCGCCCGGTTTACCACAGCCGCTAATGCCGCTGCCTATAAAACATATTTAAGCGATGTCATTCGGAAAATGCAGGAAAAAGCAATTACGGTTAAGAACAATTGGGTATCGGGCAGAAATACGTTTGTGGATGCCACAGGAACAGATGCCGCCGGTGGGCTTTCTAAAATGACTAATGCCGTTGTCTTGTATTATGAGCGTTATTTACGTTCGGGCAAGGTCGGTTATCCTGTAGGTGCCATGACAGGTGTTGCCCTACCGGGTCATGTAGAAGCCTACTACAGCCCAGAATTATCCAAAAGACTTGCTATAAAAGCCCTGGAAAGCTTTATTGCCTTTTATGAAGGAAAAAATTATGATGGCACAGCAAGCACCAATGGCATGAAGCAGTACCTGAGTAGTATCGGCACTAAAGATAGTGACGGTACCTTGATGGCAACCGTCCTTAGTACTTCTCTTACGAATGGATTGACTGCCTTACAAAACCTGAACGGTACCCTTAAAGATGGGGTCAATACCAACCGAGTGGCGGTGTTGTCGGTATATGATAAATTACAATTATCCGTGGCTTTGCTAAAAGTTGATATGGTCTCTGCCTTTGGGATCTCCATAACCTATTTAGATAACGACGGGGACTAATATATTTGCTTAAGCCCTCAAAATATATATACATGAACCAAAAACGCATCGTATCCTATATCCATGCCCTGCTAACGCTGGCATTAGCTGCTTTTTTTATCTACAAAGGTTTTCAAAAATTTGAACCGGGAAAGCTGCGGGAAAAAAATATTAAAATAGAAAACCAGGCGGATATTGTACAAAAAATCCTTGTAGAGAAAAATTATGCCGCACCCTATGGATATGATCTGACGATGAACACCTTTCGCCAAAGCGGATTTCTGAAGGTAATCGGTATTTTTCAAATCCTTTCGGGTTTGCTGATGCTTTTCCCTCAAACCAGAATGGCGGGCCTGCTCACCTTACTACCGATTATACTGAACATTTTCCTGATGCATTTTGTCTTTGACAACCGGCCACATGAAAATATAGAGACCGGCCGCTATTTGGCCGCAACAATTCTTCTTTTGTCATTTTACTACAAAAGATTGCTCCCGGTCTTGTGGCACAAAAAGGTAAACCTTGCCTGATTCTTTACTAAAACATACGCGCATAAATCAACTAAGGAAGCCCATTTACTCGGCTTCCTTAGCTACTTTCAGGATTCTTTTCGGATTGATGATTGTAGCCAGTATGCTGCGTTTTTTTGCCAAAGGCTGGATCGAAACCCTTTATATTAACCCCGGCTTTTATTTTAAGTATTATGGATTCAACTGGGTAAGCAATTGGGGTAACTATACGTATTGGTTATTTGCGATTTGTGGTATCAGCGCCCTGTCATTTGCCTTAGGCTTGTTTTACCGGATTTCTGCGGTGGTACTGTTCCTGAGTTTTACCTATATAGAACTACTCGACAAAACAAACTACCTGAACCATTATTACTTTGTGAGCCTGGTTCTGTTTCTGATGATTTTTTTACCGGCCCATAGCAACCTGGCCTTAGACAATATCCGGAAACCGGCAACGCAAAAACGACAGGTACCCTTATGGACTACTGCAAGTATCCGGCTCTTACTTGGAATAGTATATGTATATGCCGGCCTGGCGAAGTTAAATTCAGACTGGCTATTGGAGGCCATGCCCCTAAAGCTGTGGCTGCCGGCCAAAAATGATCTTCCGCTTCTGGGCAATCTGCTGAATAAAACCTGGGTCGCCTACTTTTTCAGTTGGTTTGGTGCGGCCTACGATTTGAGCATTCCCTGGTTGCTTTTTTATAAAAGAACCCGAATACCGGCTTATTTGACGGTTATAGCGTTTCACATTGCGACTGCAATCCTGTTTCCTATTGGTATGTTTCCTTATGTGATGATCCTGTCAACCCTTATCTTTTTTCCTTCCGCCGGTATAGATGCTTTTTGGATTAAGATAAAGGCTATACTTCCCTCCATACCTTTGGCCAAACATTATAATGTCTATCATTACCACCCGCTCGCCAAACGGCTGACGGGTATCGTATTTATCCTTTTCTTTACGATTCAGGCGCTGCTTCCCTGGCGGTATTTATGTTATAAAGGAACATTATTCTGGACCGAAGAGGGATATCGCTTTTCCTGGCGGGTGATGCTCATGGAGAAAATGGGTTATGCCCAATTTGTCGTTAAAGAGGAAGGCAGCGACCGGAGGGTGGGCATCAACAATAATGAATTTTTGAGTCCTAATCAGGAAAAAATGATGAGTACACAGGCCGATTTTATCCTGCAATACGCCCATTTCCTGGCCGGGCATTACAAAAGTATGGGCTGGAAAAACCCAAAGGTCCATGCTACGATTCATGTTAGTGTCAATGGCAGAAGAAGCGTGCTGTATATTGATCCGAACAGGGATCTGGCACAGGAAAAAGATAATTTTACACATAAAGACTGGATCACTCCATTCAACGATATTATTTATGGCTTATAAATACGTGCTATTATTTGCATGCTTCCTTATTGCTACTCCAAGAATCTTTGCGCAAACGGACTCCCTGCGGCAAGCCAGGGTTTTAGATGAAGTACAGGTTAACGATAAGGCATCAAGCGATTTTGACAACCTGCGCAAGATTGATGGGATGAAAATTACTGTAGGAAAGAAAACGGAGGTAATCAATGTGGAGCAACTCACGGTAAACAAATCTAACAATAATACTCGGCAGCTATATGCCAAGGTCACGGGGCTGAATATTTTTGAAAATGATGGTTCCGGATTACAGCTCAGTATTGGTGGCAGGGGCTTGGATCCTAACCGCACCGCAAATTTCAATGTACGCCAAAACGGGTATGATATCAGCGCCGATGCACTGGGTTATCCGGAAAGTTACTATACCCCACCCGCCGATGCCCTGCAAAGGATCGAGATCATAAAGGGCGCGGCCAGTCTTCAGTTCGGTACCCAATTTGGCGGTCTGGTCAACTTCAAAATGAAACCGGCAGGGGGCAATAAACCTTTCGAACTGACCTCTAAACAAACCCTGGGTTCCTGGAATTTCTTTGGTTCGTTCAACCGCATTAATGGCCATATCGGCAAAAAAATAGATTATATCGCTTATGCGCATTATAAACGTGGGGATGGCTGGCGCCCCAACAGTGGTTTTAATGCGATCAATGCTTATACCGAAATTACCTATAGGGTGAATGATCAGCATAAGATCAGCTTCCAATATACCCTTCTTAAATACCTGGCGCAACAACCAGGCGGTCTTGATGACCGAATGTATGCTCAAGATCCGCGTCAAAGCAACCGCGCACGCAACTGGTTTGATGTTAGCTGGAACTTGTTCAGCATCGAATGGCTGAGCCAAATCAGCCCGAACACGAGCTTACAAACTACTGCTTATGGTCTTATGGCGCACCGGAAAGCACTTGGGTTCCGACCAAATCGACCTGCACAGACCGATCCCGGAGGAAAGCGTGACCTGCTGATCGGTACTTTTCAGAATTATGCACTTGAATCCCGTTTGCTGCATCATTATCAATTATTCGGAAAAAGACAAAGTGCCTTAATCGGAGTAAGGATTTACAAGGGCAATACTTTAAGTAAACAAGGCAATGTAGACAATGGCAGCGGTGCTGATTTTACGTTCCACAAAGAAGTTGATGAGCTGATCAGCGATTATCGCTTCCCAAATCTGAATATGGCAGCTTTTGCAGAACAGGTTTTTCGCTTGTCGGATCGATGGAGCATTACGCCCGGTCTTCGCTTTGAATTTATACAAACACGCTCGACGGGTACGTTTAATGAAATCATCTATGACCTGAGGGATAGTATCATTAGCAAAACGGCGACTCCGGAATCACGGTCTTTAGCCCGCAGCTTTCTTATAGGCGGGCTTGGCAGCAGCTACCAATTCCGGCAAGACCTGGAACTGTATGGCAATATTTCACAAAATTATCGTTCGGTGACTTTTAGTGATATACAATTGGTGAATGCCTCTCTGGAAATTGACCCCAATATCCGCGATGAGAAAGGATGGAGTGCCGATTTGGGCTTAAGGGGTAACTTAGGAACAAGCCTTCGTTTTGACATCAGTGGTTTTCATTTATACTATGGTAATAAGATTGGCGAGTACTTTTTTGCCCGGACAAACGGGCAGGTGATTCGCAGAAGGGGCAATATCGGGGTCGCCCAAATTTCGGGATTGGAAAGTTTTCTCGAACTCAATATCCTTCATGCCCTGGCAAAGCAGGAAAAACAATTCAAACTATCGGTATATTCTAATCTTGCCCTCACCCATTCGCGCATCAGCAAAAGCAAGCTTCCGAATGTACTGCATAAACAGGTAGAGTATGTACCTGAAGTAAACTGGAAAACAGGTATACAAAGCCAGTATAAACAGCTGAAAGTATCGGTACAACTCAGTCATTTAAGCCAACAGTACACCGATGCCACCAATGCCACTTCGGGCAATTTCAGTGGAGTAATCGGTTTGTTACCGGCTTATACCTTAATCGATCTCTCGGCCGCCTGGCGCTGGAAATACCTTTTGATTGAGCTATCCCTTAATAACCTGGGTAATGCTACGTACACCACCAGAAGAGCAACCGGATATCCGGGACCGGGCATCATTCCGGGAGAGGGCCGGGCCATTTATGCCACTTTGGGGGTGCAGTTGTAAGCTATTTATAAAAAAGCCACCCGACGAGAACGTCGGGCGGCTACCGTAAACAAACTATAGACTAATAGTTAAGGTAATGGGCTGATGCTGCCATCATTTTCCATTTTATATAAGGTATTGGCTTTCCAGTTTGGATGATCATTTACATTGATTGTATAGCCTCTGTGTCCTTTAATTCTCCAGGATTTGGAAAAAGATTTAGGGATATCACCCATACGGAATACTTTGCCTTTGGGAATCTGCACTTCTGCGGTCAGCAACTGGCCTCTGTATACTTTTGGTCCTCCGAGAGAGATGTACCTTGGAAAGCTCAGCCCGCTGCTATCCTGGGCAAAGCGGAAAGGCATGGCCGTGGCATATTGTTGTGCCGTAGCGACATTTTTCCCGTTACTTTGCCTGATCAGGTTTAAATGATAGAGGCTATCGGCGCTGGGCACTACTTTTACACTCATGGCTTCAAATTCATAGCCTCCGGCAACGGTTTCCCTCACAAAAGTAAAGTCCTCTGCACTGGTTGATATTGAATCCCTGATCTGTCCGATAGTGAGTGTATCCTTTGGTTGGACCATAGACAGCCTTTCTTCAAGAATAAATTCTTTTTTTACATCTGAAAAAAGATCGCTCCCAACATAAAATAGGGTAAAAATACTCAGCATGAAGGTGATGCCTAAACCATAACCCACCCATTTGTTGGTCTTTTTGGGCTTTTTGATCAGGTGTATCAACCATCTGATGATCGCCACGATAGGAATGACAGCTGCTAAAATAGCCGATATATATAATAAACTTGACTGCCACGAATGCTCAAAGATGATATTGGAGAAGGGCATGACGGCGACACCCAAAGTCGAGAAACCAAAGAGCAGGGCCAGTAAACCGATCAGAATGGCAATAAGCACCAGTGCCAGGGTACCCAGCACAAAGAATAAGATCGTATAAGCAAATATTTTCAGCAAGACCACGAAAAAGTTGCTTCCGGAATTGCGTACCGGTGTAGGAACCGCACTATTTTCTGTTTTCAAGGCCGCACTGAGGTTTTGCACATCAATTTTTTCGCCGCGTAAATCCATTTTATCAGTCAGGGTTGATGCTTTTGGCAAAATAGCCCAAAGGACAATATACAAAAGGGATAACGTTGGAAATGCCGCTGTCGAAAAGGAGGCCAGCTCATTTTCATTAATGATATTGAAAAAGATAATCCCTAAGAGCGGAAAGGCAAAGAATAAGCGCAGCCAATTAACGGATACGTTCATATATGCGGACAGTCCTTTACAGACGCCTCCTAATATTTTACCATCCAGATCGCGGTATAATCTTCTTTTTAATTGGGTTGTGGGGATAAAGTAAGCCGGTAAAGCGATCCACAGTAAGAAGTACAACAGTACACCGCTTCCATAAAGCAAGGTTAAGAGCACAAAGGCAATCCGCACTACGGCAACATCTACATTCAGGTAAGATGCGACACCACTACAAACCCCTCCGAGTATTTTATCGTTGGCGTTACGCACCAGTTTTTTTCCTGATGGCTGTGCCAGATTGCTCTGAGGCAGGCCTTGTGCCGGGCGCAGCTGTTCTATTTCCGGTTCTATAAATTCGTCGGAAGTTTCCATCACGATTTGTTCCGGGCTGCCCATTATTTTAATGACCGATTGTACATCTTCTTTTGCGATGGACACATTGTCTTTTTTCAGCTTGTCATGAAAAAGTTCTGCAATACGGTCTTCCATATCGCTATAGATTTCCATGCCGCCTTTTTCTTTTCCAAAATGTTGTTTTAACCAATTGAGGTACGTGGTGAGTTGACTATACGCTTCATCATCGATGGGCAACAAACGCCCGGCTAAGTTGATATTGATTACCTTATTCATAATCTATGGCATTAGCGTTAATAATATTGTTTACGGCATTACTGAGCTGATCCCAGGTGGTGGCGAGTTCCTGATAAAACTTTTCCCCTTCTTCTGTGAGGGAAAAGTATTTTCTTGGCGGACCGGACTGGCTTTCTTCCCAACGATAATTCAATAAAGTTGCATTTTTGAGTCTTGTCAGTAAAGGATACAAGGTACCCTCCAGTATGTTAAGGCCGGCTTGCTTCATTTTATCTAAAATCTCTGAGGGATAAACTTCCCCATTACGGATAATCGACAAGATGCAAAACTCCAACACGCCTTTTCGCATTTGCGACTGTGTGTTATCTACATTCATGGCACTTTTTTTGTGTGAACAATTTTATTATATATGTTGATCCATTGTTGCAACAGACTGTATCCTAAAACAGGTATCAGTAAAAACAGAAGGGCGTTATGATGCCAGGCCAGCGTAATATCTCCTTGCAGCAAAGCGCTTACCGCTCTTGAAAGGCCACAACCCGGGCAATCGACCCCAAATGCTTTTTTGAACAAACAAGGAATACTTATATCCAAACTGGTATATTGGTTCAATAGAAGGGTTGCGATATAAAGCAATCCAAATCCTATATACCATTTGTTCCGTTCCAAAAAAAGGATTGTTGCTTGCTTACAGCCCTTTATTGGTGATATAGTTTCCGTCATTGTCCTTAAAATTGTTGGTAATGATCATGATCAGGTCTACCAAAGCCCAGATACCACAACCACCTAAGGTTAATAACTGCACTACCCCGATACCGATCTTACGGTTGTAAAAACTGTGCAATCCAAGGGTACCCCCAAAGAAACACAAGAGCAGGGTTACCAACCATCTGTTTCCTTCTTCATTATTAACCAATCCGGAGGTGCCCGGAGCAGCCATTTGTCTTACGCCACATTTAGGGCATATTTCTGCATTTACATTGATCACTGCACCGCAGTCATTACAATACTTTTCTGTTACGTTAGTCATATACTTTGTTTTTTAGGTTATTGTTTACATTGCAAAGATATGTACTTAATTAGGTACTTTACAATACATAATACTATATTTAGCACTTATTTAACAATTAAGGTATAAAACAAAAAAAGACGGCTTTCGATGAAAGCCGTCTTTTGGTACTAAAATTAAGTAAGATTATATAGATCTGTTAGGGTCAAATGCTTCTAATTCATTGGCTACAGCCGTTAAGAAACTGGCTCCCAAAGAACCATCTACGATTCTGTGATCATAACTTAAGGACAAGTACATCATCTGGCGAATGGCAATCACATCACCTTGTGGTGTTTCCAAAACCATAGGACGCTTTTTAATGCTTCCTACAGCCAATATAGCTACCTGAGGTTGGTTAATGATTGGTGTTCCCATCAAGCTTCCGAAAGTACCTACATTCGTCAGGGTAAAGGTACCGCCTTGTGTATCGTCAACTTTTAATTTATTGATTCTTGCTGCATTGGCCAAACCGTTTACATCTTTAACGATGCCCAAAAGGTTTTTTACTTCTGCATTTTTGATTACCGGCACAATCAGGTTACCACTTGGCAAAGCCGTAGCCATACCGATGTTGATGTCCTTTTTGATGATAATTCTATCCCCATCAATACTGCTATTGATCATTGGGAATTTCTTTATACAATTTACAATGGCTTCAATGAAAATCGGTGTAAAGGTGATTTTCTCTCCGTATTGTTTGAGGAATGCATTTTTGTTTTTATCTCTCCACTGTACCAGATTGGTTACATCACATTCTGTAAAGCTGGTTACGTGTGGTGAAGTAGATTTACTACGCACCATGTGTTCTGCAATCAGCTTACGCATCCTGTCCATTTCCACAATCTCTACATTACCACCCGGATTGGTTGTGGCAGGAGCAGGTGTTGTGGCAACAGGAGCAGCTACAGTAGCTGCTGCCGGAGCAGGGGCCGCTATAACAGCAGGTGCTGCACCTCTGTTGGATACATATGTTAAGATATCTTTTTTCGTTACACGGCCTTCATTGCCGGTACCCGGTATATTTTCCAATTCGGTCATGCCAATGCCCTCTTTAGCAGCGATATTCAATACTAAAGGAGAGTAAAAGCGATTACCGCCAGTTGTTCCGCTCACTACGGGTGCTGCTGTTGCAACCGGCGCTGCCGTTACTGCAGGAGCCGCTTGTGCAAGGGGTGCTGCAGCTTGCTGTGGAGCAGGTGTTACCGCGCCATCACCAGATTGGATACGGGCTATAACCGTACCAATAGGTACCACATCATTTTCTTTAAATAAAATTTCAACAATAGTACCGGCTGCAGTAGAAGGCACTTCACTATCCACCTTATCTGTGGCAATCTCCAGTACTGTTTCGTCCATCTTAACAGCATCTCCCGGTTGTTTGTGCCATTTCAATACAGTGGCTTCCATTATACTTTCGCCCATTTTAGGCATGATCAAATCTACTACAGACATATTTTTGATTTTATATAAAAAATTTCTCGGCAAATGTAAATCATTGCCGCTTAGTTTCAAAAAAAATAGCGATTATTCTATAGCCAACTCCCGACTATAATATAAAATACAGTCTTGGTGAGGACGCGCTCCCCTTGGCTGTGGAACAGGCGATAAAATACCTATAAAAGCGAGATTCGTTATAAATGCTTCTAAGCCTGTTTATTAATAATGACGTGGGTAGGTGTAGGACCAGCGATTCCATTGGCTTCAAAAGCCTTTTTGACCAGTTCTGTTACCCCAAAATAAACTTCCCAGTAATCAGCCTGTGTGGTGTAAGGCCTTACGGCAATTTTGGTCATAAAATCAGAAACACTGCTGACGACAAATTCCGGTGCCGGTGTTTGCATCACTTTAGGATGTGATTTCACCGCCGCTAAAGCGATCATTCTGGCCTTATCGACGTCCTGATCATTGGCAATGGCCATATTAATGTCTACCCTTAAATTACCATGTGTATTAAAATTGGTGATCACACCGGTGGATAAAGGCCCGTTGGGCAGGATAACCGTTTTGTTTTCGGGGGTAAGGATTACCGTGCTGAAAATACCCAGCTCTTTAACCACACCGGCACTGCCTTGTGCTTCTATAATATCGCCAACTTTGAACGGACGGAAGATCATCAACATGACGCCCCCGGCAAGATTGCCCAACGATCCGTTTAATGCGGCACCAATACCTACAGCCGCACCGGCAAGAATGGCCGAAAAGCCCATGATATTAATACCCAGAATACCGGCGATAGAGAGGAATAAAACGAGTAAAAGGGTGACTTTTAGGAGAGATAATAAAAACCCGGACAGAGAGGCATCAAATTTTTTATGAGCAATGGATCTGCGCAGCAGCGCAACCACACGATTGATGATCCATTGGCCAATGAGGTAGACCACAATGGCACCCAGTATATTAGGGCCGTAATCAAATAAAAGGTCTTTTGCCTTTGAAGCCCAGGTAGAACCAATTTTAATAGCCTGGTCGGTAGGGATAGAGACACTTTGTAAAAAGATGTTCATAACATTGTTTTTTAAAAATGAATAAAAATCAAATGTATAACAATAAGGATATTAAAAATATTTTTAGTGGAGGATTTACATTTCATTAAATATGTGCGCTTAACAAACGTATTTCGAATGATGTTATCGTTTGCGGGAAATCATGAGCTGTATTTTTTGTGGTATTGGGGTATATTATATAATCGTCCGGCGCAAATATGCTCCCAAAAGAGAAAATGAGTATGCTCTTTTAGGAAACAAAGACATACTTTCTTCTTTTGGTTTCCATTTATCACTATGCTACCTTTTGCCTTGATGCAAAAGGTAGCGCCAAAAAATCAAGGTGTCGGTCGGTAGTCAAACTCACTGCGCTCGGACAGTGGTTTACGCCTTTAGCGACCGAGCCAATGTAATTTTCTTAACGCCGGATTTATAAGGCCACAAAAGGACGAATGAAAGGGTTGTCTATATATGGATCGTCCTAAAAGAGAAATCACCCTAGCTTTAATTAAAGGACAGGTCATTATACACATTCAAAATATGTTGGTGGTAAAATTTTAAGCAAAAAAAAAAGCGGACAATCGAAAATAATTTTCAATTGTCCACTAGGTGCGGCAGAGGAGATTCGAACTCCCAAGTCCTTGCGAACACAACGACCTCAACGTTGCGCGTCTACCAGTTTCGCCACCGCCGCATGTTTTTCAGAAGTGTGCAAATATATATACAATTTTGGAGAGTTTATACGTTTTTATCATAAATTAATATCTTTAATTAAAAAATCGTATTTTTGCAAACTATTATGCGCAAACTTTTAATCATTGCATCCCTTTTCACAATACTCCTTTCTTCTTGCGGAGGCGTGGAGTCTTATTTAAAGAATAAGGATGCCAATTTCAGATTGACAAAGGCCAATGAATACTACGAGAAGAAATCGTGGTATAAAGCAAATGCTTTATACGCTTCTCTGATCCCGGTTGTACGTGGTACAAAGAACTATGAAGAGCTGGTATACCGCTATGCTTATTCTTTCTACAATATGAAAGACTACCTGAGTTCTTCATACCAGTTCCGGACTTTTGTAGACAACTTTCCTTCCAGTAAAAGAGCGGAAGAATGTGAATATATGTATGCCATGAGTTTGTATAGTGATGCGCCCAAACCTAGTTTGGATCAATCCAGTACGATTAAGGCAATGGCGGCTTTACATACCTTCACTTCTTTGTATAAGAATTCAAAATACACTTCAGACGCTAATAAGTACCTGGATATTTGCCGTGCAAAATTAGAACTGAAAGAAGCGAACGCCGCAAAATTGTATTTTGATATGGAGCAGTTCCAATCCGCAAAAGTCGCCTACAAAGCAGCTTTGGATGAATATCCGGAATCGCAGAATGCCGATTATTATCATTATATGATTGTGCGTGCCAATTACCGCTACGCCCTGCGCAGCAGACTTGAAAAACAGGAAGAACGCTTTGCAGAAGTAGTATCAACTTATAATACTTTGAAAGAATTATATCCTCAATCAACTTATCTTAAAAACGCAGAAAGTATTAATGTGGCTGCGACTTCTCAAATTAATAAATTACGTAAAAATAATGAGCACAACTAAAAAACTCGTTTCGTCTTTAAACCCATTGATCGAAACTCGCGACGTAGCCGCAATGAAAGAAAAAACGGGCAATATTTATGAAACTATTGCTGTTATTGGCAGACGTGCAAATCAAATCAACGTTACGATGAAAGAAGAATTACATCGTAAATTAGAAGATTTCGCAAACCATACGGATACTTTGGAAGAAGTTCATGAGAATAAAGAGCAAATCGAAATTTCTCGTTTTTATGAGCGTATGGCCAATCCGGTACTGCAATCAATCAACGAATTCAATAACGATAAAATTTATCATCGCAAAAAGGATCAATAAACTCCTTTATGCTACTATAAAAGACAAGGCGCTATCTGCAACAGATAGCGCCTTATCTTTTTATGATCAATCGAAAATTATATTTATAACACTCCTATCGTTTGACCCCAAAATGGAAAAACAAATAGCAGATCACTATAAGCAAGAGCAACAATACGGTAATAACCATACCCTGCCAATGCCCCTGAATGCCTTTCTTTTTCTTCCCTTTTGAAGCCGTCTGTTTTCGGATTTGCTGTTGCAGCTGTACCGTGATGTTTTTTATTTTTTGTTTATCCTCCAGCTGCTCTAAACCTTCTACCGCATCATTCCAAAAAGGATCGTCCAGCTTATCCGATTCTGTATCATGTGCCTTATCAGGCGGCATGCTGCCCGAAACATAATTCCATAGCTGCTCCTCCTCATTAAGGCGCTCTTTCTGATATGGTATTTTATGCTTAGACATATTTGGCGTCTTTTTTAATTTGTTCTATCAGTATTTTCAGGTTTCGTTTCCCATTCTGAATATTACTTTTTACCTCTTTTATAGTATATGGACTTTCTGCGACGATCTGCTGATAGCTTTTCTTCTGCAGGTAAAATAATTCAATGCAATGACGCTGATCTTCTTTTAATAAAGCGATCGCCTGATGTAAGTAGTGAATATTTTGCTCTTCCTTCCAAAATTCGGCATCGGCGACTTCTGTTTCAGAGTGTACGTATTTCAAGGCTGTATCTTCTACAAAGTTTTTCTTTGTTCTGATCTGCGAGATACAGGCATTTTGAGCAATCCGGTATAACCAGCCTCCAAAATTATCGATTTTATATTTCCCTATTTCCTGCAATGCTTTTACAAATACCTGCTGCACCATATCTTTCGCTTCATCTTCGTCTTTCAGGTATTTCATGCTTACCCCGAAGAGTCTCATGGTATACCGGCTCAACAACTCTCCCACATACACATTATTGCCTTCTTTATAGTAAAGAGCGAGCAGCGTTTCTTCGGAGATATGTTGTACGTTTTCTTGCAATGTTTCTTGAATTGAAGGCTTATATCAAAGATGCAGCCGCTGATAAGATTCCATAAATATTATACCAGATCAGCCAATTCATCCTGGGTCTGGCTTCCTTTATCTTTGGTATACCATTGATGCATTTCCAATTCAAAGGCTTCAAAATCCCTACCCTTAGGATCGGCTTTCCAATCGTTCATTAGGGCTTGTGCCCCTTCTGGTCTTGGCCCCCAACGAAACAACATTTCATCCTGATCGTTAAAACAGACTAATACCGGAATACTTTTAGTGCCATTTGTCAAGTATTGATTGATAATGGCTTCATTTTCGTCTCTTAATACAATAGTCAACGGAATAGCCGCCGCTTCGGCCAATGCCGCAATTACGGGCAGGTTTTGCGCACTATCGCCACACCAGGCTTCTGTAATAAGCCACCAGTTTTGTCCCGGTTTTGCTTTAAGCTTTGTGATCAGATCTTCGCGGGGTACAAACGTTTTGTTCCAGCGCTTCATGCGTTGATAATTCAGCTTGGTATAGAAGGCATATTTTTCATCTTCCGCCTTTTCATCTTTTGCTTCATTATGAGTGATCACCTCTTCGGCGTACTGCATAAAGGCCGTGTAATCAAAATTGCGTAATGCCGTCTTAAAGATATTCATATCCGTGCTTGTTCTGTTTTAAGTTGTCAAAGATAATATTTTTATGCTTGACGCGAAAAAGGAGCTGAAAGGTTTCCCTTCAGCTCCTTTCTAATAATACTTTTTTATTTTAGTACGGATAATTACCGCTAATGGAGGGTACAACACTACCAGAAATAGTATCTAAGATCATAGATGCATTCATGGTTGCATTGGTATTGTAAGTCCATTTTTGGGCTCCGGTTTCGCTATTTAAAGCATATAAATTTTTATCGTAAGAATTGAAATACAATGTATTTCCATAGGCCAAAGGAGAACTGGTGATCACGCTGAAGCTTAAGAATTTCCATTTCAGGGTTCCGTCAATGATATTTAAAGCATACAAGTTGTAATCATTAGACCCGAAATATACATTTTGATCATATACAAAAGGGGAAGAAGAAATACGATCGGCTGCGGTATATTTCCAACGTAATAAACCCGTAGCAGAATCAACAGAATACAATTGACGGTCATTGCTACCCACAATTACATTACCACCGATAGAGATCGGAGAGCTCTTAATTGCAGCACCGGTAGGGTATGTCCAATAAGTACTACCATCATTAGAATTGAAGGCATATAACTGACCATCGTCATTACCGGCATACAGGTAATTGCTGTTTGCGGCACATATAGAAGAGTTAAAAATACCGGCACCGGTTACACCTTTTTTCCATACCTGGGCACCTGTAGCGGCTTTAAGCGCATATACATTTGTATCTGCTACAAAAAATACTGTTTTGTCCGTTCCTGTTTTAATCACATTTATTGTCGGTGTCGTTAATACCGGAACACCGGCTGTGTAACTCCAAACGGCGTTAAAATTATCATTAGGATCGATCAGCTTAACGGTACTTCCTATTGGAATTACTAATTTATTGTCATACACCAAAGGCGTACCAAATACAGGCCCACCCAAAGATTTTGTTCCCTCAATGGCACCATTTTTAGGATTGATCTTATAGATCATACCGGCAACATCTACAACATAGAGCTTCCTGGAGATCACCACAGGCGTCGCGTAAACATCATTATTGACTTTAGCTTCCCAACGTTTTGTACCAGTTCCCGGCTCTAAAGCATATACCGTTTTATTACTATTTACGGCATATACAGACGCCACATAAGGGATTGCCAAGGCATCATCTGTACTATAGGTTTTCTTACAGGATTGTAAAGAATACATCATAGAAAGCAAAGCAGCACTACCTAAAACTATTTTCTTCAGAGTTGTCATTAATATCTATTTTCTTATGTTTTGTTACTTGTTATAATACCTGATGCGCGCGCCTTCGGCGCGCGCATCAGCATCAGTGCTGTATTTATCTGATTAAGGTTACATTTCCTTGATAGCGTTCTTCAAGGCCATCTTTGAACTTAACATTAATGATATATACATATACACCTCCAGGTTGTTCTTTACTGTTTAAGGTACCATCCCAACCTCTACCATCGGTTTTGGTTGTATAGAATACTTTCTCTCCCCAACGGTTAAATACGGTCATTTCAAAACTAGTAACGCCTCTGGACAATAAGCTTCTTGGTAAGAAGAAATCACTATTACCATCTCCGTTTGGTGTAAAGGCATTTGGAATATCGATATAACAATCTTTCTTGATGGACACACTATCCGTAGTAGAACAATCTGCGCCATTAGTAGCAGTGAGGCTATATACTCCAGGACCTTTAGCAGCAATAGCAGATGTCGTTTCACCAGTATTCCATTTATAAGTTACACCTGTATTAGTTGCTTTATTTTTAAGGGTGATTGGTACACCACGATAACACAGTGTAGTATCTCCACCTAAATCAACCACAGGGAAATTATTAATCGTAATATTTTTTGTATAACTCACATCCGGACAACTTCTGTATGATACCGTCATTTTAACGGCATAACCACCAGGAGTAGGATAAGCATAACTGATACCTGGCAAAGCAGCTGTTTGTAAGGTTCCGCCATCTCCAAAATCCCATGATACACCTGTCGGATTAAATCCATAGTCGGTAGTCACATTAATTTTTTCTCCGGCACAGATATTCGTGCGATCAATAATAAACTCAGGTGTCATTACAGAATCGACAGTTACCCATTGCTGTGTAGAGTCAATACAACCAAATTGGTTCACTGCTTTTAACTTGATTAAATAGCGACCGCTTATAGGATATTGATGGGTTGGCGTTTGCATGATAGAAGTTACACCATTACCAAAATCCCAATGCCAGCTTACAAATTCGTTATTCGTATAGTTCGGGTTAAATACAAGATTTGTATTCACACAAGTAATAGAATCGGTTTCAAAGCGTGCTTTATAAGTAGGCGAGTCTACAACTACGTCAAACTTACGTTTACATCCTCTGCGGTTTTCCACTTCAACAATGTAATTACCGGCAGCAATATTTTTGAAGGTATCTCCCAGATTTGTAAAGTTCACAGATTTCAACACATTGAAAGCAGGATCCATCCAGGTAATTTTGAATTTCGAAGTATCATTTAGTGGTTGCTTAATCCAAGCCAGGCCATTAATCTGATCACGGCAAGGTGGCTGAGAGCCAACTGTAAAGTTGCCGTTAAACTGTAATACATATACGGTATAGGTTACTGTTTTAATGCTGGAAATCGGACAACCATCATCTCTATACGTAATAAAGAACTGATAAGTACCGGCAGCAACCGTATTCAATATCCAGGAAAAATGTGCCGTAGGATTAGGAGTACCGTTATTGGTTACATTAAAGGTAGCACCGGTAGGAATATTCGTAGCGGTAATGGTTACATTATCACCTTGCTGATCGGTTACCGGTACATCAAAGGCGAAAGTTGCCGTTTGCGCTTCACAAGTTTCAAACTGAACACTGCTTGGAGTGCTTGGTAATAAGTCGCCGTTTTGCGCGCCGGATACTGGTGTGGAAGGTGCCGTATTGGTACAATTTTGTAAAATTACGAATAACATTTCACGGGAAGTTGTACCGACAATCACTCCATTTCTAGTCTCCGTTACTTTGGTAACTACAACACTATTAACCAGTGCATTAGGTGTAAAGTCTGTTTGACCTGTTGTTCCGGAGAAGATAAACGTGCCCGGAGCGGCAGGTAAAGGTTGTACTGCCGTATAAGGAGCTGTATAAGTAACATTAGCAGTACCCAATGGGTTGGTAATAGCAGACACCATGCTAAAACTCATTACATCACCTTCTGTTTCTACCGCACCAAGGCTAAAAGACTGAGGTTGGTTCAGACAGAAAAATGGAGAAGGGTCTGAGGTAAAGGTTGGTGAGCTGTTTTGGCCGGCCACATTATTCAACGTAGCAGCAATATACATCGTACCTACGTTTGAGGCATTTTGAATAATATTACTTCTACCAGCCGAGGTAGTTACTAAATCACTGTTAAAGGCAAAACGCCAATCCGCAGAGGTTCCGTTCAGAACAATATTACCGCGGAAGGTAAATTTCTTGATCCCAACAATGGTTCCGCCAGGACTACAAGTAGTGCTCGTCAGCTGAGTGGCACATACGGGAGAAATAAGGATATCACTTTCTGCATTCACTCTTGGAATGTTTACCGTTGAGATCAAAGCGCCTGCATTATAAATATTTAAGCCTGCAGAACTTGCCCCGGTAAAAGAACCGAAGGCAGCACCACTACAATCCCCATAGATAACTATCTGTACCTGATAGGTATGGTTTGTTCCTGTAGAAGAAACATATTTATAGGTTACCTCTCCGCCTACAACATGGGATGCAAATGCATTATTGCCAAACAGGAAGCATAACACGGTACACAACAATAGGGAATAAATTTTTCTCATAATCAAAATTTATATTTTTTTAAGTTTTGAAACCTCATGGTAAAGTGTAAAAAACCCAATATGATGAGTAAAAGTAAAAAAAATGTTTCTCAAATCATAATATTGAGTCCTTTTTTTTTAACATTTCGATAATTACACTCTTCCCATACCCATAAGACGGCTTCCCTAAAATATTGGTTGGAAAAACATTACGATATTTTAAAATATTGATATCTCCATCTAAATCGCTTATTTTTGTAGTATGACAAAGTATGTTTTCTATATTACCTTTATATGGGCTACCCTAGCCTGTTTCGGCAGCTTTGCGCAGGAATATGAACAAAAAGAGGAAGACCATACCCATAATTTTTCTATTCCCGAATCTTTTATTTACAATACTAAAAACTGGACCAATACAAACATACTAAACCAGCAGGAAGTTGTGCTTTGGAATATGTTGGATAGTGGCTATGTCATTATTCATGAATATTTTATGATTGACTGCCGCCCTTGCATCACTGCAGGGAAAGGTTTGGAAAAAGTTGTCGCTTCCCTCAAAGAAAAATTTCCAGGAAAGATCAAATACTACCAAACCGTTTACGAGAACGAATCTACGGAGAAAATGGCCAAAAAATGGGTCAAGGAAAATAAATTTACCCCCGATGCTTTATTTATCAAAGGAGCAGAAGAAGTAGCTTTTTACGGAGGAATGGGCATGCCCACTATTGTGGTCGTAGGTGATGGACCAAGACATAAGGGTTTCTATAAACGCCAAGGCTATACGCCCTTAGAAAACGGCAAAATCATTAAAGCAGTACGACATGCGGCAGAAGTATCTAAGAGTAAATTTGTAGCAGAATGAAATTAAGTAAAACATGGCTGGCCGTTATTGGACTGGCTGGCCTTTCGATTATCCTCAGTGCTGCTCAAAAAGAAAAAGCAATTACTTACAAGCCTACACCGTATAAGCTTTCCCTCCCTGAGTTTGTGTATGATTATTTTGAACCGATGCCTATGCCGGCCAATAACCCTATGACCCAGGAAGGAGTCGCGCTTGGCAGGTATCTATTTTATGATGGGATCCTAAGTGAAAACAGAACTATGAGTTGCGGAGGCTGCCACCGGCAGGCCAATGCCTTTTCTGATCCCCGCCAATTTAGCTTTGGCGTACGCGGCGACCTTGGTATTAAACAATCGATGAGCCTGGTCAATTTGGGCTGGAGTCATTTTTTATTTTGGGACGGACGTGCCAAATCGCTCGAAGCACAGGGCCATGATCCTATTACCAATCCCATCGAAATGGCCAGTAACTGGAAACTGATCCTGCCAAGGTTACAGACGCATGCCGATTACCCGAAAATGTTTTATAAAGCTTTTGGAACGACAAAGATTGACAGTAGCCTGGTTTTAAAGGCACTTTCTCAGTTCCAAAGGAGTATCGTTTCTTTCAATTCAAGATTTGATGCCTATTTTTTCGGTGGGGATGCCAGTGTATTTACCAAAGAAGAAGAGCGGGGCATGGATTTGTTTTTCAGCGAAGGCGCCTCCTGTAACCACTGCCACAGTGATGTATTGTTGACCGATAATTTTTTCCGTAATAACGGCTTAGATCTCAAACCGGATTCCGGTATGGCCAAAAATACACTGTTGGCAAAAGATATTGGCAAAATGAGGGTACCTACCCTGCGCAATATTGCCCTTACCGCCCCGTATATGCATGATGGCCGTTTTAAGACGCTGGAAGAAGTGGTTAATTTTTATTTTGATAAGGTGAATGCACAATCACCCAATCTGGATGAGCACATGACGATGCTCACCAATCGTGTGTATGTTCCGGAAAGCGACCGTAAGGCTTTGGTGGCCTTTTTAAAAACCTTTACCGACTCTACACTGATACAAAACAAGGCCTATAGCGATCCTTTTGCTTTTGATGCAGACTAAGCTTCTTGCTGTATTTTCTCCCCGCAGACTTTGCAGTACCGCGCATCGGCATCATTATCCTGGTTGCCGCACCGGTCACAATCTTTAGCGCCTTTCTTTATTTTTTTAAATTCCTGACCTACAATGCCGGTGGGCACCGCAATAATGCTATAACCACAAAGCATGAGGATCACAGCAAAGAACTTCCCGATGGCTGTACCCGGAGATATATCGCCATATCCTACCGTCGTAATGGTTACAATAGCCCAATAGATGCTTTCAGGAATGCTATGAAACCCGTTTCGGCCGTCTTCGATTACATACATCAAAGCCCCGACCACTACAGAGATCACGCTAATAAAGAAAAGGAAAATAAAGATCTTACGATAACTATTCCGGAGTGCATTGAGGATATAAGCTGCGTCTTTCAGATAAGCCATTAACCTGAAAATACGGAATACCCGCAGGAGCCGCAATAAGCGAATAATCATTAAAAAGTGGGCACCCGGGAAAACAAGGCTCAAATAGAAGGGCAATAAAGCCAGCAGGTCAATAATCCCGAGTGTACTCAGTACATAAGCCCGGTTGTTCTTGATACAAAGCAGGCGCAGCATATATTCCAGCGTAAAGAATATCGTGAGTATCCATTCCGAAATATAAAAGGCATTAAAATGCTTACTGTAATTGCCAGGTAAAGATTCCATTATGATCAATACCGCACTTAATACAATTGCACCCAATAAAATAATATCGAATAACTTACCAGCCGGTGTGTCCGAGTAGTAAATTATTCGATAAACTTGCTTACGCCATCCCTCTTCAGGGATCATTTTTTCCTTTGTCAACACAAGACAAATATATTATTTATCTCTTATTGGTGTTTAAAGTTTTTCACGGTATCTACAAAAGCCTTGGCGTGTGCCACCGGTACATTCGGTAAAATACCGTGCCCAAGGTTCGCGATATGTCTGCCCGGGCCAAAGGCTTGCAGCATGTCCTTGGTTTCGGACTCGATCACGCTGATTGGCGACAATAACCTTGCAGGATCAAAATTGCCCTGAAGGGTAATGTTGCTACCGGCAAACTGGCGCGCCATATGCGGCTCTATACACCAATCTATACCTAAGCCATGTGCTCCGGTATCGGCCATTTCCTGCAAAGAACCCCATGCGCCTTTGGCAAACACAATTGTAGGTACTTCGTCTTTTAAAGCAGCTACGATCTGGCGTATATATTGTAAAGAGAACAGCTCAAAATCTTTTTTGCTCAACAAACCACCCCAGCTGTCAAATACCTGCAAAGTATCTGCACCGGCAGCCACCTGCCCTTTTAAATAGGCGATAGTCGTATCGGTAATCATTTGCAGTAATTGATGTGCCAGTTCGGGTTGTTGATAACAGAAGGCTTTAGCCTCATCAAAGGTTTTGCTTCCCTTGCCTTGCACCATATAACACAAGAGTGTCCAGGGCGCTCCGGCAAAACCGATTAAAGGCACGCGGCCATTCAGTTCCTGTTTGATCAGTTTGATCGCGTCAAATACGTATGACAGGGTTTCATCCACATTCGCCACGCGTATGCGCTCCATATCTTTCGCCGTTTTGATCGGATCTGGCAATAAAGGACCTTGCTTTTCAATCAATTGTACTTCCAGACCCATTGCCTGGGGAACCACCAAAATATCAGAAAATAAAATCGCTGCATCTACCCCCACAATATCTACGGGCTGCAAGGTGATCTCACAGGCCAGTTCAGGGTTTTGACAACGTTCAAAAAAAGAATACTTATTACGCAAAGCAATGTATTCAGGAAGGTAGCGGCCTGCCTGGCGCATCATCCATACCGGTGTGCGTTCTGTAGGTTCTCCCAAAAGGGTACGAATAATTAGATCGTTCTTTAAAGTAGTATCTCTTCTCATTTATAAATGATTATTATAATATTTATTGTTCAAAATATTCCATTGCAAATTGCAGTAAGGACGCCTCTCTGGGCCGGTCACAAACCATCACTTTATCCACAAGCCCTTCAAGCGCGCGCGCGGTCGTGTGCCCAATCGCAAAAACAGTTGTTTTTTCCGCTATCGTATTTGTTCTAAAAAAGCTACTGACGGCACTAGGGCTAAAAAACAAGAGCGCATCGTATTGCTTTTTTACGGGGGCCGTTTGCAAGATCGTTTTATACAAGCCTATCTCTTCAAATGCAATGCCCAGCTTGGTTAATCCATCCGGAATCGTCGACAGGCGCTGATCGCCGGAAAAAAAGTATAAAGGCTCCTGCATATGCTGCGCTACGATATGTAGCAAGAGTTCTACTGCATAAGGACTGGTTGCAAGCAACGTAGCCTCTGGTAATAAAGCCTGCACGGCTTCAGAAGTCGCCCCCTCGATACAATATACGCAATCAATCTCCGGAAGGTTTGCCCGACCGGACACATAAGCATTTACGGCATTTACACTGGTGAAAATTCCTGTGCCTTTTGGCCTGGGCTTCTGTGCCAGCGCCTCCATTGCGACAAACTCAATCCTGATAAAGGGAATACAGGTAATGTCAAAACGGGTACCCTCCGCTGCCGCTAAGGTATCGGCTTTCAGTTCCTTTGTACTCAATATCGAAAATCGTTTCTGCATGCGGCTTAATTGCCTGCGAATTTACAATAAATTATGAAGGAGGGTTTTAAAAGAATATGTAATTTTAGTGTAAAATAAAAGAAACACAAATGGCAAATAAGAAAACACTCGTGATTGGTGCTTCCGAAAATCCGGATCGGTATAGCAATAAAGCGATCCATATGTTGCGTCGTTTCGGTCATGAGGTGGTTGCGATCGGCGCCAGAGCCGGCGAGGTGGAAGATGTATCATTCGAAAAAGAAATGAAGCCTTTTGAAGCGATTGATACCATAACGCTTTACCTGAATCCTCAAAATCAAAAAGCATATTACGATTATATCCTGTCGCTGAAGCCTAAACGGATTGTCTTCAATCCGGGCACAGAGAACAGCGAACTGGAACAAATGGCGGAAGAGCATGGTATTGTTCCTCAGGAAGCTTGTACCCTCGTTTTGCTCAGTACCGGGCAATATTAATCCGCATCTGCACCATATTCTTAACAAGAAGGAGCAATATTCCTCCTTAAAAGGTTTTGATTGATACTGCTAATGCAGGTACAAAACGAAAGCGGTATTCCGAATGGAATACCGCTTTCTATCTTTTAATAATGAAATGTTCTTTTATTGATAGATACGATAATATACCCCACCAAAAATAATCCCTCTTGTGCTTAGGGCAACCTCGGTATAACCGCCGAAGCGCCTTCCCCAGGTGGCACCAAAAACAGTTAACTGCGCCGTAGGATAAAAATAATTGGTCCGGTCAAAAGGAATATTGGGATTGGGCTGATCGGGATGGTATAGGGAATAACCGCCACCCACTAAAAAGCCGCTATACAAAGCAAAATCTTTACGGACTAACCAACGGTAATTAGCACCGATATTGAGGTTGATAAAGGTACGGTCGTGATCATTATCGGCAAGAACATTACCCCGCTCCATACGGTAGATGAGGCGCTCTATGCCACCGTGTAATAAGAATTGTAAATGTTTACTTGCCCCATAAGTATATCCCAATTGTGCAGAAAACATACCATTTTCGCCTGCTTTCGTGCCGGCAAGACTTTTGGAGTACCAGTTATCATCCCGGGCAGCGACACCGGAAGGTAAGCCGATACCCACATGCAACTGATGATACCGCTCTCTATCCTTTGGTTGCCGGGCATTACGGATCGATACCTTATTGTATTTTTGAGCCGACAGGCCCAAAGTACTTGCCATCAGGAGCGTGAATATTATGAAACGGGTTAGCGACATGAATGATTTATGGTTTTGACACTGCAAGATAAGGCTATAACGCAAATGTTGCAAGTAATAATACCCGGAATCCCGGTCGTTATTTTAAAAGCGATAGTTTAACCCTACCTTGACCAGGTACATACTGCCATAGCCCAGCTCCCCCATAAAACGCGCTTTTTTACGGCCGCACAGCAGCCCCAGCAAGACCGCCTGGTACTCGAAGCCTCTTTCCCGTTTCGTTACCACACCGTAATAGTTATCATCATGCCCGGCAAGATCTTTACCATAGCCTACTGCCAGTGCGCTATATATGCGACAAGGTCGATCTTCTTCTTTTTGCCAGCAATACCGCATCTTTACCAAAGCCGTGAGGTACTGCTGGTAGGCTTCCTTGCTGTTTACATCATTTATATCTCCTTGCTCATCATAATAAAATTCCAATCCGAAAGCCACCCGACTAGACACCACAACCATACCGCCAATCGAAAGCAATGAAAAGTATGTCCGATAGGCATCCATATTCTCGGCGCTCAGCCAGGGATAGACGGCAACCTCCCGGGCATTGGGGAATTTCAGGCCGATCTCAGCTTCAAACTTCCATTGCCTTTTCTCCTTATAAACTTTACCCTTAGTGTTTACAATCCCCACACCTTTGTATTTTTGTGCGGCGGCAGAAGGCCATTACGAGCAATAGAACAGGCAGATAAGCGTAGAATAAGCGAGACGACATTGTGTAGGCTTTTTTAATTAACTTTGTTGCCAATCTATTTATTATCTATTACAGCCAAAATGCGAAAAGATTTTTCTGCAATTCCATTTGTAAATACAAAAAAAAAACAACAAAGCCCCACTGCCACTTTCGTAACGGCAGAAGGAATTGCTGTTCAAAATAATTTTTCCTTATCTGACCTTAAAAATAAAAAGCAATTACAACTGGTTGCGGGCATCGCTCCTTTTTTGCGTGGTCCTTACACCAGTATGTATGTACAAAAGCCCTGGACCATACGCCAGTATGCCGGTTTTAGTACAGCAGAAGAGAGTAATGCTTTTTACCGCCGTAACCTGGCTGCAGGGCAAAAAGGACTTTCAGTGGCCTTTGATCTTGCCACACACCGGGGCTATGACAGTGACCATGAGCGGGTTGAGGGTGATGTAGGAAAAGCAGGGGTTGCTATCGACTCTATCCTGGATATGAAGATCTTATTTGATCAGATTCCACTGGATGAGATGAGCGTTTCCATGACGATGAATGGTGCGGTATTGCCTATTCTGGCGTTTTACATTGTCGCGGCAGAAGAGCAAGGTGTATCGATGGATAAGCTGAGCGGAACCATACAGAATGACATTTTAAAAGAGTTCATGGTGCGTAATACCTATGTGTACCCACCGGAACATTCCATGAAGATTATTGCAGACATATTCGAGTTTACCTCCCGCAATATGCCGAAATTCAACTCCATTTCGATCAGTGGCTACCATATGCAGGAAGCCGGTGCGACTGCAGATATCGAACTGGCTTATACTTTAGCCGACGGTTTGGAATACATCCGTACGGGTATTAAGGCTGGATTGCAGATTGATGAATTTGCACCAAGGCTCTCTTTTTTCTGGGCTATAGGTATGAATCATTTTATGGAGATTGCCAAAATGCGCGCCGCTCGTATGCTTTGGGCTAAAATTGTAAAAGAATTTAACCCGACAAAAGAGAAAAGTATGGCTTTACGTACCCACTGTCAGACCAGTGGCTGGAGCCTCACCGAACAAGATCCTTTCAACAATGTGGCCCGCACGGCTATTGAAGCACTGGCAGCAGCCATGGGGCATACCCAAAGCCTGCATACCAATGCCCTGGATGAGGCCATTGCCTTACCCACCGATTTCAGTGCGCGGATTGCCCGTAATACCCAGATTATTTTACAGCAGGAAACGGATATTTGCCGTACGGTAGACCCTTGGGGCGGATCGTATTATGTAGAATACCTAACGGAGCAAATCGCCGAAAAGGCCTGGGCGCTGATTGAAGAAGTAGAAGCCCTCGGGGGTATGGCTAAAGCCATTGAAACGGGTGTACCCAAAATGCGTATCGAAGAGGCCGCTGCTAAAAAGCAGGCCCGTATCGATGGCGGACTGGACATCATTGTAGGGGTAAATAATTATACAACAGACGAGAAATCGGATATCGAAATCCTCGAGGTGGATAATACCAAAGTGCGGATTCAACAACTCGCCCGCCTTAAGGAATTAAAAGATAACCGGGACAATGATAAGGTACAGGCCGCACTCCAGGCCCTGACCGATGCCGCTAAATCCGGAACAGGCAATCTCCTGGCACTGGCTATTGAAGCCGCAAGGTTAAGAGCGACCTTAGGGGAGATTTCTTATGCATTGGAAACGGTATTTGGCCGTTATCAGGCACGTATCAGAAGCATTGCCGGGGTATACTCTAAAGAAATAGCTATGGATGAAAATTTCCAATTGGCCCGTAAGATGGCCGATGATTTTGCCACACAGGAGGGCCGTCGTCCCCGTATTATGGTTGCCAAAATGGGCCAGGACGGGCATGATCGCGGTGCAAAAGTAATCGCTACCAGCTTTGCCGACCTTGGTTTTGATGTGGATATCGGGCCGCTATTCCAAACGCCTGCAGAAGCGGCTAAACAAGCGGTGGAAAATGATGTGCATGTATTGGGTGTATCCAGCCTGGCAGCAGGACACAAAACATTGGTACCGCAGGTAATCGAAGAATTGAGAAAATATGGCCGGGAAGATATTATGGTCGTAGCTGGTGGGGTAATCCCCCAACAGGATTATGACTTTTTATTTCAAGCCGGGGTGAGCTTTGTCTTCGGACCGGGCACGATTATCGCCAAAAGTGCGATTGAAATACTAAAAAAACTGATGGTATAAATCAGTTCAAACATAAAAAATCAAAAGCCCTGTATTTGCATACAGGGTTTTTGATTTGGGAGATACTTTCGAATTGTACTAAAAAATCAATGTACAGGACCCTAAATCCATACAAAATAAAGGAGGACAGTGATCAAAGTTTAAAAAATATTGTATTTAAATAAAAGCGAGTTAAATATTATATTTGCAGTCTTATGGAATTTTTGAAACAAAAGGTTGCTGCGCTTCAGCAGGACATAGCCAACATCATCCCCACCAATGCCGATGAACTCGAAGCATACCGCATACAGTTTTTAGGAACTAAAGGTTTGGTGAAAGAGATTTTTGCGGCAATGAAGGATGTGGCACCTGCAGATAAAAAAGATGCGGGCCAGTTACTGAACGCCTTCAAACAATTTGCAGAAGGCCATTACGAGCAATTCAAACATTTACAAGGTGGCCATCAGGCCCAAAAATCTACGATTGATTTATCCCTGCCCGGCACACAAATGCCGGTGGGCACGCGTCATCCTTTGCGGGTGACCGAAAATGAAATTGTCAGTATTTTCAATAAAATAGGATTTACCGTTGCCGAAGGCCCCGAAATAGAGGACGACTGGCACAATTTTACTTCGCTGAATATGCCTGCCGACCATACGGCAAGAGATATGCAGGATACCTTCTATGTGGCCCAAAACCCGGATTGGATTTTGCGTACACATACCTCGTCTGTGCAAGCCCGTGTTTTAGAAGAAGGTAATCTCCCTGTTCGGGTTATTTGCCCCGGTCGTGTGTACCGCAATGAAACCATCAGTGCCCGCGCGCACTGCTTCTTTCACCAGACGGAAGGCTTGTATATCGACAAAAATGTATCTTTTGCAGACCTGAAGCAGGTGCTGTATTATTTTGTAACGGAGATGTTCGGAAGCAATACTAAAGTACGT
>NZ_QAJI01000003.1:341238-385588 GCF_003852495.1 Taibaiella sp. KBW10
ATTAGTTGTACTGTATGTGGTGGCGAAGGCTGTAATTTGTGTAAACACAGCGGTTGGGTAGAAATTTTGGGTTGTGGTATGGTACATCCTGACCTCTTACGCAATTTCAATTTAGACCCAGAGGTCTATTCCGGCTTTGCATTTGGTATGGGTGTGGAGCGGATCACGCAAATAAAATACCAAGTCAACGATTTACGTTTATATTCACAGAACGATGTGCGTTTTTTGAAACAATTTACGCCCATTCAATAATATTTCAGATGCAGTAAGCGCTTGTCGCTTACTGCATTTTACCCTTATAAATATTCCAGCATTTGATTTTAGTTACAGGCGCAAGCGGCTTTCTGGGCGCACATTTATTAAAAGAGTTGATACCCTTATCAATTCCGATACGCGCTTTGTATCATAAAAACCCTCCCGCAGTACAAGACCCCCGTATAGCATGGTATGCCTGCGATCTGTTAGATCCTTATGCCGTTGAAGAAGCCATGAAGGGCATAACGATGGTTTACCACTGTGCTGCGATTGTATCTTTTGATCAAAAAGACCATCACCGTGTGATCAATGATAATCAGGCTGCGACTGCAAATGTGGTGAATGAAGCACTGGATGCAGGTGTCCGCAAACTGGTACATGTAAGCAGTATTGCTTCTTTGGGTAGGGCACTGACGGCTACCGATCCGATCTCGGAAGAAACACACTGGCAGGACAGCAGCAATAATTCTGCCTATGCGGTGGGTAAATATTATGCCGAAATGGAAGTATGGCGGGCAATGGCCGAAGGCCTAAATGCAGTGGTGGTTAATCCGGGTATTATCTTGGGAGAAGGTAACTGGGACGAAGGTTCGGCCGCACTGATTAAGACGGCTTACAAAGAATTTCCCTGGTATACCGAAGGGGTTAATGGCTGGGTAGATGTACAGGATGTAGCCCGTGCCATGGTCTTACTAATGGACAGTGATCTTATCGAAGAACGTTTTATTTTGACAGAAGGCAATCATAGTTATAAGAGCATTTTCAGCTTGATGGCCGGGGCTTTGGGTAAAAAACCACCTCATAAAAAAGCCAGCCCTCTCATGACTGCTTTGATCTGGCGCTTGTCTGCCGTAAAAAGCATGCTTACCGGCAAAAAAGTGACCATCACAAAAGAAACTGCCCGCACGGCACAAACACAATGTTTTTACGACAATCAGAAATGGCTACAGGCAATGCCCGGCTTTAGTTTTACCCCCATAAAAGAAACGATTGCACGCATGGCAGCGGCCTTCCTGAAGACACAGACATAAGACAAATCCACGTCTGATTTACTCCTGAATTTTACGATCCTGATGCGGATAAAAACGGGTTAATCAAATAGTATTACCCCCGAATATACATAGGGATTAACGTATTATTATTTTTTTGCAGTTACAGAAATATTTTGTAATCTTGCATATCACGCGGCGCAGACAAACCAGATTGCGCCAACCGCTTCCTTAAAAATTTTCTATACGATCACCTACTACATCCCCTTAAAATTCTATTCAAAGAATATTTTAAATTAATTAAATTCATTAAATGCCATACGACATCAATCAACTTCAAGATATGATTGTTCCAGAATTGAATGACATTGCGGAGCAACTTGGAGTGGCTAATTTTAAAAAATTAGAAAAGCAAGCTTTAATATATAAAATTATTGATAAGCAAGCTGCAACAGGCGCATTAGAGCCGGAATCCAAACCGAAAAGAACACGGAAACCTAAGGTAGAAAAAGGAGAAACACCTGAAAGTGAAGCCCAGGATGCCTTACCGCAAACACAGGAAACCCTGGAAATAAAAGAGATACAGGAAGTAACGGATGAAGAGAAACCTAAAAAAGAAGCAAGGCCTAAGAAACCGATAAAGAAAGTAAAACCTGCAGAACAAGCCGTAAATGATGCCGCAGACCTGGAATTTGATACTCCGGAAAGCAACCCTACCACAGCAGCTACGGCAACCCCAACCGAGTCTACCCCTAATAAAGAAGTTATTGTTACCGAAAGCGGAGAGGCCATCGAATTACAAGAGCCCAATCCCGTAACTGAACCACAGGCAGAAAGACCCCAACACAAGCATAAAAATCAGCAAAACAACAATAATAATAACAATAACAGACACCGCAATCCGCAACAAGAACAACCCACCAGTTTCAATATCGAATTTGACGGGATTATTGAAAGCGAAGGTGTCCTGGAAATGATGCCTGATGGTTATGGATTCCTGCGCAGCAGTGATTATAACTATTTGAGCTCTCCGGATGATATTTATGTATCACCCTCTCAGATTAAATTATTTGGCCTCAAAACCGGAGATACCGTAAAAGGTAATGTACGTCCTCCGAAAGAAGGCGAAAAATATTTTGCGCTGTTGAAGGTATCAACCATCAATGGCCGTCTTCCTGAAGACATCCGCGACCGTGTTCCTTTCGATTACCTCACTCCCCTCTTCCCGAATGAAAAACTAAACCTTGATATGGGCGCTTCAAATCTAAGCACCCGGATCATGGATTTATTTACACCAATCGGTAAAGGACAGCGTGGTTTGATCGTGGCACAACCGAAAACGGGTAAAACCATGTTGCTGAAAGAAATCGCCAACGCTATTGCCGCTAACCATCCGGAATGCTACCTGATGATCGTTTTGATCGACGAACGTCCGGAAGAGGTAACAGATATGCAACGGAGCGTGAACGCAGAGGTAATTGCCTCTACTTTTGATGAACCGGCTGAAAAACATGTAAAAGTTTCCGGCATTGCCTTACAAAAAGCCAAACGTTTGGTAGAAGTAGGACATGATGTGGTGATCCTTTTAGATTCTATTACCCGTCTGGCGCGTGCGCATAATACCGTTGCCCCTGCGTCGGGTAAAGTATTGAGTGGTGGTGTGGAAGCAAATGCGATGCAAAAACCAAAACAATTCTTTGGTGCTGCCCGTAAAATAGAAAATGGCGGATCCCTTACGATATTGGCCACAGCCCTTACCGACACGGGTTCCCGTATGGATGATTATATCTTTGAGGAATTTAAAGGTACCGGTAACATGGAGTTACAGTTGGATCGTAAACTGGCCAACAAACGTATTTTCCCGGCAATCGATATTACGTCTTCTTCTACGCGTAGAGATGATCTGTTGATCAGCAAAGAAGCCCTCGGTAAAATGTGGGTATTGCGTAATCACTTAGCCGATATGAATACGGATGAGGCAATGAAGTTCTTACTCCAGAATATGAAAGGTACCAGGAGCAATGAAGAATTCTTAATTACAATGAACAAGTAATTGTTCATCCCGATATATAAATGATAAAGCCACTTCTTTTGAAGTGGCTTTATCATTTATACACGATCAGGCTTACCCATTTAGATAAGCCAAATATCTAAGACAAGGCTTATATTTGAGATGAATAAGACAAGGCACTTTTATGCACTATAATACCTACGACCCAAGCCCGGAGCTCAACCCGGTGATCAAATGCTATTGGACCATAGATAGTCCCAGGGAGGAGACTCCTCAAAAGCAAAGGATTGTGCCGGATGGTTGTATGGAAATGATCTTCCATTACGGAGATCTGTACAAGCAGTATATAGACGGTCAGGGCGTTATACAACCGCGGGCTTGTGTGTTTGGGCAACTGACTGCACCGCTTGAGATTGAACCCACCGGCATAACGGGTATTTTCTCTGTACGATTTCATCCCGAAGGGTTTATGCCCTTTGCAACAATACCCATCAAAGCGTTTGAAAATAAAGCGGTATCTCTGGAAACCGTGTTTGGGGAAGAAGGAATCCAATTGGAAAGCCGTGTCTTAGGCACCAAAAATACGGAAGAAAAAATCAAGATTGTCGAAGCATTTTTGTTAGACAAACTGGCCCATAAAGACACCCGAGATCGCATTGTGAGTGCCGCGCTCAGCACAATTCTGGAGGGTAACGGACAACTCTCGGTAGAGGAACTGTCCCTGCAAATGAGCATCAACCGCAGACAATTGGAACGCCGGTTTGCCGACACCATCGGCCTAAGCCCTAAACAACTCTCCAAAATCATTCGCCTGCAGGCGGCCTTAAAACTATTGCTGAGTAAACAGTATAACCGGCTTACTGACCTGGCCTATGAAGGAGATTATTATGATCAGGCGCATTTTATAAAAGACTTCAAAGAGTTTACCGGCTTATCTCCAAAGGATTTTTATAATGAAAACAGTAAGATGTCTGCCCTCTTTCACGGCAGTGATTAATTGTCGCATTTTTACAATTTTTTGTTTTGCCTCCGGCCTAATTTTGTAGGGCAATATTGCAGCAGACTTAAAATTATTTTCTAAATGGAGCATTTGATCAATTGGTTCGAAATTCCCGCAACCGATATTAACAGAGCAATTTCTTTTTATACATCCATCCTGGACACTAAAATCGAAGAAGCCGATATGTTCGGCACGAAAATGGGTTTCTTTCCTTCTGACGGGCAAAATGTAAGTGGTGCTATTGTACAGGGGCCTGATTACCTACCGGCAACAACTGGTGTGGTTGCCTACCTGAACGGCGGTAAAGATTTGCAAGCGATATTGGATAAAATAGCCCCGAATCAAGGCACTGTAATCGTTCCCAAAACAGAAATCAGTCCTGAAATGGGATATTTCGCAATGTTTATCGATACAGAAGGCAATAAGATGGCCCTACATTCTCCTCAATAAAAAAACAATAAACATGATGAAAAGAATAGGCATACTCTTCGGCTGTGTCCTCTTGCTCTGCAGTAGTCAGGCAAAGCCGAAAAAACAAATAGACAAAGCCGGCTGGCTTTTGGGTACCTGGAAAAACGAAACGGCCAAAGGTACCGTTTATGAAAGCTGGCATCGGGTAAATGATACGGAATTTACGGGGAAAAGTTATCTTCTTGAAGGGAAGGACACCCTGATTTTTGAATCTCTAAAATTGGTTCAGGAACAGCGATCACTGGTGTATATACCAACGGTAAAAGGACATAATAACGATCTGCCGGTACGTTTTACTTTAACTAAAATATCAGATACGGATTTAGTGTTTGAAAATGCACAACACGATTTTCCCCAACGCATTACCTACAAAAAAATAGCTGCGGATACCTTAGTGGCCGAAATTTCAGGTATTCAAAACGGACAGCAGGTAAAAGAGACCTTTCCCATGAAAAAAATATGAGGCAGATACATCGGTAGCTGAATATAAAGGAAATTTCCTTTTATCAGCTACCGGTCGATCTATCCACAGATCAAAAGCGCGCTTCACCTAAAAAGCGCCATAACTAAAAAAATCTTACTTTTGTAATCTCTAAAGCATAAGTAAGATAGATGTAGACATAAATTTCTTTCCAAAAAAATAAATACCTGGCACAGCCGCTCCGTGGCTTGCTATTTTATTCCATTTTTAAAAGATCGAGATTTTATGCTTATACTGCAACAGATCGCTTATATACATCCCAATAAGGAAGTATTGTTTGACAATATCAACCTTACAATCAATAAAAACCAAAAAATAGCCCTGATCGGGAATAATGGTGCAGGAAAATCTACCCTGCTTAAAATCATGGCCGGCACTTTAATACCGGCAAGTGGCGTGTGTACAAGCCATGCCCGCGCTTATTATATCCCCCAGATTTTTGGCCAGTTCAATGAATACACGCTCGCACAGGCCTTACAAATTGAAGACAAATTAAAGGCTTTAGCAGAGATTCTTAGTGGGGTCGTGAATGAAACAAACCTTACGATATTGAATGATGACTGGTCGATCGAAGAACGATGCCGGGAGGCCTTATCATGCTGGCAACTCGACCACCTGGATTTGGGACAAAAGATGAGTGGCCTAAGTGGCGGACAAAAAACAAAAGTATTCCTCGCGGGTATCACCATACACCAGCCCGAGATCATATTAATGGATGAGCCCAGTAATCACCTGGACAGGCAAAGCAGGCAGATCTTATATGATTTCATACAAAATACTTCCGGCACTCTGGTCATTGTAAGCCATGACCGGACTTTACTCAATCTGCTCGATTCGGTTTATGAATTGAGCAAGCGGGGCATCACCGTTTATGGGGGCAATTATGATTTCTATGCCGCACAAAAGCTCCTGGAAAGTACTGCGCTGGACATGGATATCAAAAGCAAGGAGAAAGCCTTACGCAAAGCCAAGGAAACGGAGCGGGAAACCCTGGAACGGCAGCAGAAATTAGATGCCCGTGGCCGTAAGAAGCAGGAGAAAGCCGGGGTGGCCACGATCATGCTAAAAACAATGAAGAACAGCGCGGAGCAAAGTACCGCACGCAGCAAGGATATACATGCTGAGAAGGTGGGCAACATCGCCCGTGAGCTTAACCAGCTGCGTAAAGAATTGCCGGATGCAGATAAGATGAAATTCGGTTTTGATCCCGCCGATTTACATAAGGGCAAGATCCTGATCCATGCTCAAGACATCAACTTTAGCTATGGCCAAAAGCCGCTTTGGAACAGCCCCTTAAACGTACTCATCACCAGTGGTGATCGCATTGCCCTGAAAGGACAAAACGGTTCGGGAAAAACGACACTGATTAAAATCCTTTTAGGAACCCTGGAGCCACAAAAAGGCAGCATACAGCGCGCAACGGTTAAAGCGGTCTATATTGACCAGGACTATTCCCTGATTGAGGCATCACACAGCGTTTACGAACAGGCACAGGCCTTTAATCACAGTGGATTGCAAGAACATGAACTCAAAATACGCCTGAATCGTTTTTTATTTTCCAAAGACTACTGGGACAAACCCTGCAGCGTTTTAAGCGGCGGAGAAAAAATGCGTTTAATCCTTTGCTGCCTGACTATTGCCAATAAGGCCCCAGACATCATTATCCTTGATGAGCCCACAAACAATCTGGATATTCAGAATATAGACATCTTAACGACGGCCATTAATGATTACCAGGGAACGCTTTTGGTTATTTCTCATGATGAGTATTTCCTGAGCCAGATTGGGGTAAGGCAGGCGATTGAATTACCATAAAAGCGATAGGGAGCACGCTACTGTGCTCCCTATTATTGAAAATGATTATAAAATATGCTTTATGTACACCAGTAAATTGCAATGCTATTTTGCCTTAATGATAGTCCTGGGATTTATTTCCTGCAACCGTAAGACTACAGACTTCAAGCAGCTTACAGGCTTTAGTCCCGGCACCGATGTGCACAATATCCAATATAAGGATGATGTATTATCAGATGCCATTTATTGGTTAGCTTTTGACTGTAACGCTGCCACTGCAGAGAAGGTGAAACTGACCTTAGCTCTTAGTTTGGATACAGAAAAAAACAGGGATAGTTATGCCAGCTGCTGTTATTTTCCGAAACAATGGTGGGATACCGCTGCTATTGCCCGTTCACCACAATATAGTACCTTCCGGAATGGGAGCCGCATATTCTTTTGGTATCATCCGGAGACTAAAAAAGCGTTTCTTTTAAAGATTATCCCTTAGCCTTTATTTAATCTTTGTTGCCGGTATCACCTGCCCACCCTGGTACCAAAGTAATTTTGTGATCTGACCGCCTTCTTTTGTAAATTCAAGATGTGCCTCAATATCTTTTGTAAAGAATTTATCCTCAGCAGCAGCATATAACTGAATTCTGTTCTGTCCGGTTGCCTGCCCGTATAATTTATTGCCCTCCTTAGTAACCGTTAAGATCATATCGGGCAACAACTGGTATTGGCCTTCGTATATATTCAGGGCTGTTTCGGGCAATTGAATTTCCTTAAAAGCAGGTTGTGGCAAGGGTTTGCCGTCCATCAAGAGTTTAATTTCTTTTTTAGGAATGATACCGGATCCATTCTGCAATAATATCATAGTCTGATGCGTTTTGGTATTTCTTTCTATATACGTAATATAACCCGGCCAGCTGCCACTATGAAATACGATGGGATCGCTCTGGGCATTGGTTTTCAAAAACCATCCAAAGCCATAATGAACCGGTGTGCCGTCTTTTAAGGTTCCGGAGGTAAATAGGGCCTTCATTTCCGACGCGGAAAGCAGTTGATTCGTATACAAGGCTGCATCCCATTTCAAGAGATCATTAACGGTTGAATTAACCCCGCCATCTCCAACGATACCATCAAAATTGTACACATACCGGGTATACAGATAGTCATCAGGTAAGACCAGCTTTTGTAAAGAGTCATCCATCACATAACCAAAGGCGTAATTATCTACCTTCTTGGGTGCATACCTTCTGGAATATACCATGCTACGGTTCATCTTGAGGGGCTTAAAGATATTCTGCTGTACATAGACCTCAAAGGACATACCCGACACGCGGGCTACAATACTGGCCAGGAGCATATATCCGGTATTGGAATACTCATGCTTTGTACCCGTTTCAAAAATTAATGCCGGTTTATATCGGGCATAAGCTGCAATCATATCTTCATTATTGGCAATCTTTTGATCATCCCAAGTACTCCACAGGGTATCCAGCGACATATAATCTGAAAGTCCCGAGGTATGATACAGAAGATTATTGATGGTAATACCTTTGTAAAAGCCGAGTTCAGGAATATACTTAGCAAATTCCTCCTCTACTTTCAGTTTTCCCTGGTGTTGTAACAGGGCAATCGCCATCGCCGTAAATTGTTTGGAGCAGGAGGCCAGCTCAAACATCGAATGTTCATTCAATGGTGCTTTGGTCGTTTGATTGGCCAATCCAAAGCTTTTTTTATATAATACTTTCCCATTTTCCGCCAGAAGCACATTCCCGTTAAATTTCCCTTCTTTATGCAGGCTATTAAAGAGGCTGTCGGCCGTTCGGGTCTGAAATTTTTGTTGTGCGTAGCTTGTATGATACACGGTCGCAAATATGCAGACCGCAGCACAGTAGATTAATCTTTTCATGATTTATTATTTTTATAGGGCAAAGAAACGCTAAGCGGAGAGCTCCTGAACCGTTTTTTGACCAAATGGTGCCTATCATTGACGTAAACTTTAAAAGTGCTTTTTCTTATTTTTGTCTACAAAAAAAGGGGATTTGTCCAATATTTTAGTGTGTTTAAAAATTCCTTCTGAATATTTGCACTATGTTAGCATGGATTCATAAACACGGCATCCGAATTATCCTCAATATACTTGGCTGGGGGCTGATCCTGAACGCCGCCTATAATAACAGCCTGAATTACCATCCTGCAGCAGGAATGCAAATGGAATTCACCTGGCATGTTATCGGGTACAATAGCCTCTTTGTCCTCTTTTGCAGTATCAATACCCTATGGCTGATGCCTGCCTATTTCGTGACCCAACGATACAAAACCTATCTAGTGGGTCTGTTCACGCTGATCACAATATTTACCATAATCATCAGCCGGTATAATGTCTGGCTGGTAGACCATTTCCGGGGTCTGGAGGATGGACAATTCTCTTCCATCACCATCGGCACTATTGGCTCGGACATGAGCTGGATAAATTATTACCTGAGTGTCTTACCGAGTGTCTTAATAGTACTCTTTATTTTTTCTATTGGCTTTTTAACACAGCAGTATTTCAGAATCAAAAAAAGAGCCGCACTCATCGAAAAAAGACAAATCGCTTCAGAGCTCAGCCTGTTGAAATCACAGATCAATCCCCATTTTCTGTTTAATGTATTAAACAGTATTTACGCCCTATCGCTTAAAAAATCAGATAGTACACCGGAAATAGTCTTAAAGCTCTCTGAAATCCTACGCTATATGTTATATGAAACCCAGCAAGAAAAAGTAGCCCTCGAGAAAGAGATTGATATGATTGAAAGCTACGTTGGTATTGAGAAAATAAGGATAGGCAACCTGCAACAAATCTCACTTGAATTAAAAGGCGATTTCAGCACAGCTGTTATTGCCCCGGTGCTCTTAATTCCTTTTGTTGAAAATACCATTAAGCACGGCCTGGACTCCATGAGCGAACATGCTTTTGTTGAGATCAGCATCGAAATAAACAATGGTATACTTGTGTTTCATGCAAAGAATAATTTCAAACGCTCGGGTATCAAGAAGGCCGGTGGCATTGGCTTAGAGAATGTGCGCAAGCGGCTGGAACTGCTCTATCCACAGAAACATACACTCCGTATAAAGGAGGAAAACGCTATTTTTACCGTATCGCTAAACGTAAACCTGAACACATGAAATGCCTGATTGTAGATGATGAATTATTGGCTCAGGAAGTCATAGAATCTTATATTGCAAAGGTGGACTCCTTAGTGCTTGTGGGCAAATGTAGCAGCGCACTACAAGCCTTTGCGGCACTTAATAAGGAGACAGTCGACCTGATGTTTATGGATATTAAAATGCCGGAAATGACCGGGTTGGAATTCCTGCGCACCTTAAAGCAAACGCCTAAGGTAATTATCACTACCGCCTTTCATGAATATGCACTGGACGGATTCGAATTGGATGTCGTAGACTATCTATTAAAACCGATTCCCTTTAATCGCTTTTTAAAAGCCGTCAATAAGGTAAAGCCCAATGTTGCAATTAATCCCGAAAACAGGCAGGAGAACAGCTTCTATGTGCGCAGTGATCGTAAGTTGATCAAAGTAAATCCGGAAGAAATTATCTTTATTGAGGCGCTTAAAAATTATCTCTGTATCTATATGCCGCATCAAAAAGTGATGGTACATAGTACGATGCTTTATATGGAGGAGCAGCTCGCTAACTTTCCCTTTATACACAGGGTGCATAAATCTTTTCTGGTAAACAAACATTTTATTAAAGAGATTGACAATGGCATACTCAAACTAAGCTCCGGCGCTGAAATCCCCTTGGGTGGATTATACAAAGATGCCTTTCTGGATATGATGCGGATCCTGTAATTTTCC
This sequence comes from Taibaiella sp. KBW10, assembly GCF_003852495.1. GTDB lineage: Bacteria > Bacteroidota > Bacteroidia > Chitinophagales > Chitinophagaceae > Edaphocola. Next base: position 352,088 of record NZ_QAJI01000003.1, read on the forward strand.
CAAAATACACACTGAGGATCTGGTTTTAAGCCATATCTCATTTCGTTTACCCTGCTGCAAAAGAAATAAAAGTACCTTATCCGCACTTTTCCAAAGGCGGGGTGCTTTTATTCTTCAGTGCGTCTGGCTAAAGAAATACATCATTTTTTCCTGTGCGCCTTCTGCATGCATCCATGCTACCATGTCCAGCGAATCCCTTGCTTCCGCCGCAGCTCTTATACGCATCGGTTCCTCGTAGGCTGCAATGGCCATCCGGATGTTTTCATAAGCATCATTGGTCAGGCATTCGCTCAATTCCAAAGCATCTAACATGGCTAAGTTTACCCCCTCTCCCGAAGGCGGCATGATGTGCGCTGCATCTCCGAGCAAGGTTATATTTGGCTGCGCCGCCCAGGTTTGGTCAAAAGGCATACAATATTGCGGCCGTACCAAAATAGGTAAACCGGCCTTTTCAAACAAGGTATACCATAGAGAATCCCATCCGGCAAACGCTTCCCTGACCCATGTCATTATTTGTGATTGGTCCGAAAAATCGACGACAGCATTTTTTGCCCAATTTTCATCCATTATACCGCTGATGTAAAAATCAATACTGCCATCTCCTTTTTGAGATACATGGAAGTACTTTCCGTCACTATGCGCATATATCTTTCCACCCTTCAGCAATTGGAACATACCGGGAATTTTCATTTCCGCATCCGCTACATTTCCCTGCAGAATAGTGTTCCCCGCATAAAAAGGGGCTGCATCCGTCACCAATGGCCGCAGCTTAGAGCTGGCACCATCTGCTCCGATAACCAGGTCTGCTGTGGCGGTTGTTCCATTTTTAAACACCAGCTTCCATTGCGCGCCCTGCCGCGACAGGCTTAGCACATGACTATCCCACACAAGGGTATCCGGTTGAAGGGAATTTAATAATAGCGCTCTTAGATCACTGCGATCTATTTCCGGTCTGAACAACTCATGACCAAAGTCTTTAGCGCCTTCTTTATCGTGCTCGTCATATAAAATATGGGTATGTTTATCCAGCAAACGTCCCTTTTCCGCACCAGGTCTGTATCTTTCTTTAAATGCATCTGTAAGGCCTGTCGCTTCAATTGCTTTGAGTCCCGATTCAAAATGAAGGTCGAGGGTTGCGCCCTGCATACGCACATCCTTATCAAAATCTCTTTCATACACTTTTACATGCGCTCCTTTTTGTTGTAAAAGACGCGCCAGGGTGAGCCCACCCGGACCGCCACCGACGATCGCGATACTTATATTTTCTACCAGCATACTTTAAATGAATTTATACCTGCAAAATTATTTATTGGGTATGGAGTGGAATAGTAAAAATCGGTCGTTTACATCTTTAGATAGTTCTTTAGGCAACACACCGGAAAGCCTTTTGATTTCCTTAATGAAATGATTTTGATCGGTAAAGTTCAACTCAGGAAAAAGTTTTCCTTCCAGCAGGTGTGGTAATGATTCCTTGAAACGGATAATGTTGCTATAGGCTTTTAACGAAATGCCAAAGTACTCCTTGAAATATCGATTAATCTGCCGGCTGCTCCAGAACACTTTTTCAGATAATTCTTTTACCGACAGCGCTCCTTTTGAAGTATAGATTAATTCAAATAATTCCTGCTTTCTATTATCGATATCGGTTCTGATAAGGGAACGCATTTTTACGGAGACTTTATAGCAAAACTGTTCAAAATCATTCAAATCATCCGAAGAGATTCCCCAAAAGTCGCTTGGTAAGGCGTAAGCCGTATTGATGATAGCCGCCGTTTTCATATCCAATAAATATTCAATGGCCAGTAGCCTAAAGCTTATGGCAAAGATGATGGCCTTAGGGGGAATGGTGCTTTTTTGCGGTTCTGTTTCCAGTCCCATCAGCATCACATGATAAGGATTGTCCGGGGTATGAAAAAAAACGATATCAAATCTGCCGTTAGGTACTACAACTATTTCATGTGCGCGGTCTGCTTTATTTTCAAGCATCCAAAAGCTTTCTACAAAGCCGGTAAGGCTTGTCTCGGGCTTTAGGCTCCTATAGCTGATTGTACTGTCTGTTACCAAGTCTCAGATTAAATATTTGTGTATTGTCTGTTAGGTTAATCGATACTCAAAAATACAGGCTGCACACTTCAACACCAAAAACAAATCATGCAGCCAAAACGCAAATATCTTTTATTTTTAGCGTGTTTTCATCTTCTACATTCATTATAAAAACGCAAGCAATTACTCAAAAGTGAAGACTAAAAATCGCTGTAGGAGCAGCTTTGGAAGGGTGCAGAGCACAAGAAAATTCTGTAAAAAGAGAACGCCAAATATGCTAAAGCATATTTGGCGTCTTTGTGGGCAATACCGGGTTCGAACCAGTGACCCCTACCTTGTCGAGGTAGTGCTCTGAACCAGCTGAGCTAATTGCCCTTTTAAAAAAAGCTTCACATTGTAGTGAAGCTCTTGTGGAGAATACCGGAATCGAACCGGTCACCTCTTGCATGCCATGCAAGCGCTCTACCAAATGAGCTAATTCCCCTTGCGGAGTGCAAATATAGGAGAAAATTATCGGAAATACACAAAATTATTTTTGAAAAATCCAGGCCCCTTCTTCGGAGACATTATGAACCGGTATTCCTAAATCTTCTAAGGACCGGGAGAGCCTTAATGCAGGCTTTCGGGGTATTCCGGAACCAATCACGACCTGCCTAGGTTCTAAGCGGTGTATCCACTCTGGATCGACAAAGTCCTTTCCCGATAATATCAGATAATCCATACCGGGTTTCGGCAACACATTTACCTGTGTCCATAACACAATACGTTTACCCTGTATACTCAGCTCAGTATTCTGTAAGGGCACTTTTTCCATCCTGCGGATCCGATATCCTATATGGGCCGGCTGCAACACAAATTTCGCTTGTGTTGTACTCAAAGTACTATCGCTATAAGTACATGCAGTATGTCCTTTTATCAGATCAATGACACTACGGTTGTTAGCAGCATATACAATTACCTTTTCCTGTTGTGCCGCAAGCCCGTCTTGTATCGCCAGGTTGATGAAGTATAAAAGCAGCACAGATAATCCGGCAAACAAAGACCATTTATGCCGCTGTAGTCCATATACTGCCAGTGCAATAATAGCACCCATTAAGAGCAGGTAATCCAGGCCATCCATTGCCAGCCACCGTGCCATATCGGGTGTGTATTTGTTTAAGGCCACAATAAGCTGATGAAAGGCGGTGGTGACCCATACGAGCATCTTTCCCATAAAACCTGCAAGCATGCCCAATTGCAGTGCTCCGAAGAACAGGAGCAATAAGGCCAAAATCATCAGCAGGAAACTAAAGATTGCGGCTACAAAATTGGCGGGCAAAAACCAAATCGGGAATTGATGAAAATAATAAATGACCAAGGGAAAAACCAGGACTTGTACGGACAGGCTGATGGCCACCGTGTCCCAGGCTAAGCGCCCAATTTTGGTATTTATAAAGACCAGTCGCCGGATGGGCCGGTAAAAAATAAGGATCGACAAAACAGCCAGAAAAGACAGTTGCACGCCCACATGAAAGAGCCACATGGTATTACTGCATAACATCACAAATGCCGTTAAGGCCCATAATTGTATCGGTTTTACCGGTCTTTTTAAGAGCAAGGCCAAGGCGATTAAACTGAAACTGACTCCCGCCCGGATCGCGGAGGGCGGAAAATCGCAAAGGGCTACATAGATCCAGACAAAAGGGACTACCATAAGGTATTTGATCCATAGCTTTCTTTTGTCCCGTATCCAGAAGAAAGGCAGTAAGCACAGGGCAAACAACATTTGTACATGCATGCCGGATATGGCGATGATATGGGTTATGCCGGTCGCAGCATAGGCATTTTTCATGAAAGCGTCCATATCTGCTTTTTCATTGAATAAAGTCGCCTTGCACAGGGCTTGGGTTGTTTGTTCCGGAATATACCGGTCCATATATCGCAAGCAGGATTGCCGAAGCACCGACAGATACCCTTTTTCAGTCATTCCTCCGGCAGGACAGAGGGCATCGGGTGTTAAAAAAGTATGGTGATAAAAGCCTTCTCTTTGCTGCTTCTGTACAAAATTAAAGGCAAAGGGATTTTGATTATGCTGCATATCCTTCAGCTCATTCGGAATGATATACTCCTGCCCCACCGTGTAAGGTATAGCAGTGCTATTTCTATAGACATAAACCAGCGATTTACCCGATAAGGGTTGCCACATGGAATCGCGCAAACCGGAAAGCACCTGAACCTTCAGTAAAACCGTCTTGGCCTTTATCGCCGGCTCTTCTATGATCTTGACATGAAACGCACTATACTTTTCGGGCTGATGGCCCAACCAATCAGGCGCACTCCGTACATCCTGAAAAGCAGTAAGCCCCATACCCAAAAAGATAATTGAGACAAAGGCCATTATTTTTGTCAGCTGAAAAGAGCGCTGCTTGTATTTTTCCAATACCAGCAAAAGCAATAAAAGAAGCAGGCAGGAGGACAGGAGCAGATACCAAAAAGCACGGCTGTACACTTGCAGAAGGTTATCTTCTATCAAAATACCTGCAATCAGGGCGATAAGCAGGTATAACAAAGGTACTTTCTTCGGTGTAGGAAAGAAAGACATAAGCTATAGGTTAGGTTATCTCCTACAAGGTACAAAAAAATCCCCCGGGCTGTAGCCAGGGGGATAGAAAATATATTTTAAGAAAACTTAGTTATTCAATTGTTTTTTGAAGACATCCATACCTTTATCTTCAAAGTTAGCCCAGATGGTGCAGGCGTGACCCACAACCATTAATCCCCATGCAGCAGTAACCCAAGCCGGCCAAGGGTATACCCATCCTGTTTCGCCTTTGTATAAAGTGTACCACATGATCACATTGGCAATAGCAAATACGACTAAATGGAGCAAAAACATTGATACTTGTTTACTTGTATGTTTGATTTTTTGGGGCATGACTATTTATTTTTCGTGGACAAAGATAATTCTTATCCCTTATTTATTAAAATATTTCTTGAAAATTTTCTTGCTGTGGTTCACTATTCAGTCTTTCAGAATCGATATAATCCTGCACCATGCGATCAAATACCGGTTTATCCTGTATAAAAGCAATTTCGATGGGCAATACCAGTATCGTAACGCCCCAACTCTTAAGCGTCTCCGCATGCAAGGCCAGTCGGGTCGCGTCTTTCTCTGTCGTAACCATAACCGGATGCTGCTCTTTCCAGTTTGCACAGGTTTGGCGGATCTCTTCCAGGTTATTCTGAGTAAAATAGTGATGGTCGGGATAGCGTAATAAATGCACCTCTGCTACCTGCTCCCGCAAGTATGCAAGCATGGGTTCGGGCTTGGCAATACCACTGACGAGGATCATGTGCTGGTTGGGCTGCAGGGGCACCGGCATTCCGCTAAAAAAATCAAAACAGCCCCCATATTGAATTTTGGTAAAGAACACCCGCTGATGGTCTAATGGTCTGATCTTTGCGATCATTTCTTTTCTGTCGGTTTCCGTAAGGTCCTCAGGACATTTAGAAACAATAATGGCATGCGCACGTTTATAGGCATTGCGGTGTTCTCTCAGGTTGCCAAAAGGTAAGACATGGTCGGTATAAAAAGGTTTTGCATAGTCGGTAATTAAAATATTCAAACCGGCCTTCACAGAGCGGTGTTGGTAGGCATCGTCTAGCAAAACAATGTCTGTATCGGGCCGCTCAGCCAGTAAAGCAGGTATTCCGGTCATGCGTTCTTCACAAACACTCACGGCCACTTCGGGAAACTTAAGGTGAAATTGCATTGGCTCATCACCAATCTCAAAAGCAGTGGTCTGATCGCCTGCCATTTTAAAACCCCGGCTTCTTCGTTTATAGCCCCTGCTTTGGGTAGCTACCCGGTATTCGTATTGTAATAAACGGATCAGGTATTCGATGTGGGGGGTTTTGCCGGTGCCTCCGGTAGAAAGATTGCCTACAGAAATCACGGGTACGCTAAAGCTAACGGAAGAATAAACACCGCTGTCGTATAATTTGTTCCGCAACCACATAATGGCTCCGTACAGGATAGAAAAGGGATACAGTAATAATTTTAATACCGTAACAAAAATCATCAATGGGTTCAAGTTCATAAGGGGCGAAATTAGCTTATCTGGCGCTATGTAACCGCAAAATTAATTTTTCTTTATATGACTCAATCTTAAATAAAATAGCCGAATTTCGCAGCCTATTCCGAAAAATATTTCTCTTAACCCTCTCTAAATCGAGCATTATGGAACATAATATCAAATCCATAATAGAAACGGCAGAACATCTTATCGAGTATGGTACCGATAGTGATTTACTGCAATTTTTAGAAGAACAGAATATTTCTGATGTAAAGGAACTGATCGACGAACTGCCGGAGCAGGCACCCCGATTTTTTGAACTCTTACCTATCGGACGCTCCGTACACGCTTTCCGGATCTTAGACTTCCCTACGCAAGCACGTATTCTAAAAAAATTATCCGGCCATAAGATTTCGGAACTGATCAATGAATTGCCGCCTGATGATCTTACGGCTTTGTTTAGTGAACTCAGTGGTGATGCGGTTAAAAAACTCATTATCCTGCTGCCTGATGAGGAGCGCAAGGAAGCCTTACGGCTTTTAGGCTATAAGGAAGATAGTGTGGGCCGTTTGATGACGCCCGATTATGTGGCGGTCAAAAAACACTGGAAGGTAAGTCGTGTACTGGACCATATCCGCAGATACGGAATCAATTCAGAAACCATTCACGTGATTTATGTAATTGATGATAATGGTGTATTACTGGATGACCTTCAAATCCGTAAATTGTTATTGGCCGATCCGGATACTTATGTAGAGGATATCGTGGATCATCGTTTGGTCTCGCTTAAGGCTAATGCCAACCAGGAAGAGGCGGTACAGGTATTCCGGATGAATAACCGCGTGGCCTTACCTGTAACAGACGATAAGAATATCCTGCTGGGTATTGTAACGGTCGATGATATCTTGTGGGTTGCCAACGAGGAATATACAGAAGATATCCAAAAGATCGGGGGTACCGAGGCTTTGGATGAACCTTATCTGGATACCCCGCTGTTCAGCTTATTTAAAAAACGCGTCGGCTGGCTGGCTGTATTGATGCTGGGTGAAATGCTGACCGCAACGGCTATGGGCTTTTTTGAAGACCAGATACAAAAAGCGGTGGTACTTTCTTTATTTATACCGCTGATCATCTCCTGTGGTGGGAATAGTGGCTCTCAGGCCTCTACACTGATTATACAGGCGATGGCTTTGGGCGAAATTACCCTGAAGGATTGGTGGCGGGTCATGCGCCGCGAGATTATTTCGGGATTGATGCTGGGCATCAGCCTTGGGCTTATAGGCTTTGCCCGTATTTACATCTGGCATCTGGCAGACCCTACGATTTATGGCGATCACTGGCTGTTACTTTCTTGTGCCATCAGCACTTCCCTTATCTTTGTGGTCTTATGGGGGTCTTTTGCCGGTTCGATGCTACCCATGCTCTTAAAGCGTCTGGGAGCGGATCCGGCTACCTCTTCAGCGCCTTTTGTCGCTACTTTGGTCGATGTGACCGGATTGATTATTTATTTCTCTTGTGCCGTATTATTTTTAAGAGGCGTATTATTGTAAAAATTTATAGCAAAAATGCAAACTGTAGATATTTTAAAAATTGTTGTTTTAGTCTTATTGGCTACGGTAGCCATCATGCGTTGGGTACGCTTTTTCAAAGCAAAGAAAAGAGGAGAAGACCATCAGTTTACGCGATTTGAAAGCATCAGCGTATTGGTTTTAATGCTTCTTTTCTTATACCTCACTTTGTGGTATAAATAGTCGGTAAAACGGTGTAAATACTCAGCGCGATAATACAAGGTATTATCGCGCTGAGTATTTTTATGTAAAGCATTCTTAAAAATATTTTTAAGAATGTTGCCCTTTATTTACAAAAGACCAAGCTATAGTTTTTCATTTGAAAGGTGACGCTGCGCATCCCGTTTCGTTTTCTTCTCGATATTTTTTTGCAGTGCTGCCGTCAGATCCACACCGGTTTGATTGGCCAGGCATAATAAAACCCATAATACATCGGCCATTTCATCGCCCAGGTCTTTCCCCTTATCACTTTCTTTAAAGGACTGCTCTCCATACTGCCGCACCATAAGCCGGGACAGCTCCCCCACCTCTTCCATCAAAATACCCAGATTGGTCAATTCATTAAAATAGCGCACACCAATGGTTTTAATCCATTCGTCTACCTGCGCTTGTGCTTCTTGTATGGTCATATGATTGGTTTTACTCCTTAAAAAAAGGAACAAAGTACGACACTTTGTTCCTTTCCTGAAAATAAATAAAAAAAATTAATCTGCGGTTTCAAGCACTTCTACGGTTCCTTTGGAAACGCAATATAAAGCACCGACCAGTTTTATTTTTTCTGCTGCAACCAGATCACGGATCACTTCGCTTTGCTTCATGATGCTACTGATGGAGTTATGTATATTCAAACGGGTCACTTCTTCTACAAATGAATCATTTTTGCTGCTGTTATCAGCACCTTCTGTAGCGGCGCTTTTTACTGCAGGCTGAATCTTATCCAGCAAACCGGTCAGGTTACCAAACTCAACATGATCACAAGCGCCTTTTATCGCTCCGCAATTGGTATGCCCCATGACCATAATCAGTTTTGAGCCACTCACGCCAACGGCATACTCCAAAGATCCCAACACATTTTCAGACACGACATTGCCTGCTATACGAATACTAAATACATCGCCAATACCCTGGTCAAATAGTATTTCTACCGGTGCTCTCGAATCCATGCAGCTTAAAATTGCGGCATAAGGTTTTTGTTGTTTCCCGGTTTCTTCTACTCTGTCTAATAAATTTTTATTTTTTGTAATGCCGTTTACAAAGCGGGCATTCCCGTCTAACAAAATGGATAAAGCATCACCTGGTGTTAATTCCTCTAAGTTATTATTATATGATTGTAACATTGTTTTTCTAAAATTTTAATAATGGATTGATTATTTGTCTTTGTCTCCATTGAGTTCTTTCAATAGTTTTTTATGCTTCCCGGACCATTTTTTGGCATCCTCATTCTGCTCCAATTCAGTCATCAGATAATGCACATTGGCACCTTCGGGGATTTTGTAATCATTTTTAAAGCCGACAAGCGAAACGGTAATGCCCCTGCTCGGTGCCTGTATCGTGTAAAACTCTCTGATTTCCTCCAAAACATCATAGTCTATATATTCCGTATTGCTGGCATCGATAATCACGGTACTGCCTTCTGCAAAGCTGTTCAGCGTGGTCTTGATACTACCCTTATTTAAAAAGGAAACTTCCTGTGCCAGTTCCAGTGTTGTAACATCCTTGTCTTCGGCCTGAATGCGACGATAGAAGAATGGTATACGCATATTGCTTCTCAGCAAATAGAAAATACTGATGAACATTCCCAATCCTACTCCTTTAAGTAAACCTAAGAACGGCAGCGCCACAGCTACAGCAGTCACTACAAACGGAATAAATTCCGTAGGTCCTACTTTGTACATGTGGATAAAGGTTGCCGGTTTGGCCAGGCGGTATCCGGTAAAAATCAGGATGGCCGCTAAAGCCGATTTCGGAATTAAATTCAGGATGGCAGGGATCGTTGCCACACACACCAACAATAAGAGCCCATGCACAATCGTCGATAATTTAGATTTGGCACCGGCATTAATATTGGCGCTGGAACGCACGATAACAGAGGTAATCGGTAAACCGCCGATCAAGCCGCTAAGGATATTACCGATACCCTGTGCCTTTAATTCTCCATTACCCGAAGTATTTCTTTTTAAGGGATCTAACTTATCCGTTGCTTCAATACAAAGCAGGGTTTCGATAGACGCCACTACGGCAATCATTAAGGCATATTGCCATACTTTGGGATTCATAAATCCTTCAAGGCTGGGCAGGGTAAACTGATTCAGGAATTCTTTAGCCGAATTAGGCACGTTTAATTGCACCAGATAAGCTTCGCTAAGGTGTAAAGAACCACCGGTAGTATGAAAAACATAGTTCAGCAAGGTACCCACGATAACGACGATTAATCCGGCCGGAATCATTTGTATTTTCCTAAAGCCTTTGGTTTGCCATAAGATCAATATGCCCACACAAATGAGGGTAATAACGATCGCCCCCAGGTGAATATTTTCGGTAATCCCGGTAAGGATATCCAGGTTCATCCCTCTTTCTCCATCACGCATACCCACAAGCTTATCCGGCCCGTTAAAGCCTACTGCATCGGGTAGTTGCTTGAAGATGATGGTGAGCCCGATACCGGCCAGCATCCCTTCAATAACGCTCGAAGGAAAGAAGTTGGCAAAAGTACCTGCTTTGGCATATCCCAGAATGATTTGGAAAATACCGGAAAGCACGACCGCGCTCAAAAAGATTTCGAAAGCGCCCAAATCGGTCATTGCACTGACAACGATAGAAACCAGACCTGCAGCAGGGCCACTTACACTAAAGTTGCTCTTGCTGAAAAAGCCGATGACAATACCTCCTATGATACCGGAAACGATACCAGAAAACAGGGGGGCACCTGAAGCCTGCGCAATACCCAAACAGAGCGGCAGCGCAATAAGAAATACAATTAAACCCGCTAAGACGTCATTCTTAGCATATGTAAATAATGATTTATTGTTTGACATGATGTTTTGTTACAATTGTTTTGTTCTAAATGATAGTATAACGAATACCACAGCTACACCCCTTCCCGATCACCCGGCGGCAAGGCCCGGCAATGGAATGACGATTTATGTATAAAACGCGTAATAAGGGGGGGATAACTGTATTATTGCACAACATCAATAATGTTCCTGCAATAAGTAACTAAACGATGTCGGGAGGTTGTATCAGGACTTCTAAATGATGTACTTTTATTAAAGCCTCGTCTAAGATAATATAGCTTGCCTTTTCCTGTGCACCACCATTTTCACTTTGCATACCGTAATGGAGATACCAAAACCTGTTGAATGCCGAATCTTTATCAGTAATATAACTATTATTATGGTGTACTTCTTCTTCAGAAATACGCTGCTTCGATATCACATCTCCTACCGCCCGCACAGGTATTAACTGTATGGCTAATAAGAAAAAAAGAAATATAGCAAGCAACACTCTCATTGTTGCGAAGATACGACATGAGTGCAAATTTTTTTTTTACATTAAAGTTAATATTTGCTAAACTTTTATAAAGGGTTTAAAAAGGGAATGGCATCCATAAAATAATGAATGCCATACCATTTTAAAATAACAGACTTATTATTTAATCACTTCAATTTTCCTGATGACGCTGCCCTTATCCGTTTCGATGCTGATCAGGTAAGTACCCGAAGCCACATGTCCAAAAGAGATTTGTTGTTTCGGTGCAGCAGTGGCTGCGGCATCATACACCAGGCTACCCAGCAATGTGTAGACCTGAATGCGGTTCAGTTTGACTTCCGGTGCTTTGTTTTCGATCGTTAGAGATCCGTCTCTGCTTGGATTAGGATAAACCATGATATCTGCGGTAATCCTGTTTTTTTGTTTCACAGAGCTGGTCAGCAGATTTACTTCTATTCGCAGGTTTGTATCTACAGATCCACAGTCGTTCGAGACCCTAAGGGTAATGTTATAATCACCGGATTGCAGGTATTGGTGATCGGGGCTCATAACGTTAGAAATCGGTGTACCATCTCCAAAATCCCATGCATAAGTCGTTACGGACTGTGGATTGATCGGGTTAAAGTGTACTAATCCGGGTTGCACATTAAACATCGGCACAAAATTAAATCCGTCTACCGTAGGATCATCATAGAAATCCACATGAATTGTGTCGCTTCCCTTACAGGTATACGTATTGGTTACCGTTACATTATAGTTTCCTGTGGTGGTAGGTGCAATGGTCTGTCCTGTTGCACCGGTACTCCATAAGTAGGTGCTCCCTGCATTACCCGCATTAAGGGTAAAAGGTGCATTGTTACAGATAATCGTGTCTGCCCCCAGATTAACCACTGGTAAGGGGCGCATTGTGATCACGGTGCCTGCTGTTGTTTTAGTACAACCCTGTGTATTGGTAATGGTTGCAGTATAGGTTCCGCCGCTTGTTACCGTAATGCTTTGGGTTGTAGCCCCTGTGTTCCATAAATAGCTTGCTCCGGGATTGCCGGCATTCAGCGTAAAGCTGCTTCCCTGACACAGGTTATGGGTTGCGGGCAATACGTCGGTTGGGCTAGGTTTAGTCGTTACAATGATAGTATCACGCTTGGTACAGGTATTAGCACCCGTTACCAGCACCCTATAGGTACCCGCAGCGGTTACCGCTAAAGTTGGTGTAGTCGCGCCGGTATTCCAGCTGTAGCTTGCACCTGCATTCGTTGCATTTAAGGTTAAAGTGGTATTGGTACAAATCGCCGTATCATTTCCCAAGTTCAGCACCGGGGCTGCTATGGTACTGATCACCGTGCCGGGTGTAGTGAGGCTACATCCTTGTGCGTTTGTTATCTTCACATTATAGGTACCCGGTGCGGTTATCGTTAAGGTTTGTGTGGTCGCTCCGGTATTCCATAAATAGGCACTGCCTGCATTACCGGCACTGAGGTTTAGACTGGCCCCCTGACATAGGTTAGCGGTAGCGGGAAGAATATTGGTCGGATTAACTCCTGCAGCAATCACAATCGTATCGCGTTTCACACAGGTATTGGTGCCCGTAACCGCTACATGATAAGTACCGGGTGTCGTTACACTAATATTTGCCGTAGTTGCGCCCGTACTCCATAAATAAGTTGCGCCTGTATTGGTGGCATTTAAATTGATGGTACCCGTACCACAAATAAAGGTATCATTACCCAGATTAACCACCGGTGCCGGGTTTACAGTGGCCAGTACAGCTGTTCTGGTACTTGCACAGCCCACCGTGGTATTACCCAAAGAAGCTTCTGCATAATAGGTTGTATTTGTCGCAATCGAAGGTGTTGCAAAAGAAGCCCCCGTTCCGATGGCCGTGCCGCCTGTTATCGCGGTAAACCATTTAATATTATTGCCTGCCTGCGCCGTTGCACTCAGATTGACCGAACCGGTACCACATCTTGATCCGGGAGTGGTAGATAAAATGGCTACGGTAGCAAATTGAATACATTTTACCGGGGAATAGCAATTGGTACCCCCTGTATTGATTCTTACTCGATAACAGCTTTGAGCACTCATTCCGGAAACCACATAAGTATTGGTATTAGCGCCTGCAATACTAGTCCAGCTGGCACCGCCGTTTATAGAGACATCCCATTGTAACGCATTTGCGGCATAACCAGTGGCTGGAAATAATTTCAAGGTATCCAGTCCGGTACCGCAAATCGTGTCGGCGGTGGCTGTGATGCTAAATACAGCCGGTGTTAAAACGGCATTAAGGGTATCGTTGGTAGGATCAGAATCGGGGCCTCCGTTAGGCAGCGTTGTCCATACCTGAAGGGGATTCACACCGGTATTAAAACTGTACGATCCGATGACAACGGTATCTGTATTATTTCCCGTCGCGGAACCTACAGGCACCAAAGTGCCGGTATAGGCAAAGGGTGTCTGCACTACCCCATTTACTTTCCAGTTGATTTGCGCGGTGCTAATGTTATTCGTACCGGAATTTTTAATCACCACTTTTACCTGCTGTACGCCGGAACAGAAATTTCCTGTCGGGCTCATCAAGGCCGGTAAAGAAGTATTGTTAGGACTGGCCACTATGGCTTCAAAGGCACCGAGCGTTGGCGTTGCCGGACGCAACAGTCCATTAATATCTGCAGGAACCAAGGCCGTTGTATTGGCACCGGTGCCCACTACTGCAAGATTGGTAGGGGTATAGTTTGCCGTAACTGCTGACACAAACTGCGGGTCTACTATCGGCGAGCCGATTTCATAGGCCGGGAATGCCGTTTGAAAAGCAGCCTGGGTCAAATAAGCCGTTGCCAAATAACCGTAGTTGGCGGTACCAGCCTGCGTGGTGTTGATATATACATCATTTTTTTGCGCGTCCGCTACACTGGTCGCAGTATTGTAGTAGAAGCCGTACTTGGTACTGGTTCCACCTGCGGTAATCGAAAGTATATTGTTCTTAAATTCTGTTGCGGTATTGGCACCTGTGGCATAGATACCATAATTTAAAGAAGTAGAAGAAAGATTTTGATCGATCAGTACGGTATTATGGTACACTTTATTGTACAGGGCAGTACTAAAGTATAGCCCATATAATGTTCCTCCCTGGTTGAGGTTGTAAAATAAATTATTCGCAACAATAATGGGTTGTGTTGCCGTACCATCTCCCAAAAGCTGAAAACCATAGAAGATACTGGTATTGCCAGCCGTTCCACCCGGTCTGTAGACCCTGTTATTGATCAGTTTGGTATTGGAAATATCGCCTGTGGTATAAATACCCGTAGTAGTGGTAAAAGATGTTGTTTTGTTGGTTCGGTGCATGATATTCCCATCAATCAGGTTGTTGGTGGTTGCACTCAGGTAGATTGCATAGAAATAAAAATTTTCGATCAGGTTGTTTTTCACAATATTAGAATCATTTCCACCACCGGAGATCGCAATACCATAATACATCCCGCCGGTACCGTTCGCACTCAGCAATTTATTGCCATAAATATAACAGCTTGCCCCGTTCATTCCCGTTGACGTTGCGGTCGAATTAGAAGAGGAGAATACAATACCACAATTGGTTGCCGATCCTACCGCCGTCACCAGGGTATTATCAAAAGTACAATTCGTGATACTATCATAACGACAGCCGTTGGTGATTAAAGCTCCCCAGGCAACTGAAGTGGATAAGGATTTAAAATTCACACTATCAATTCTTAAATATTTTGTGCCATTCAGCAGCAGCATATGCCGCTCTCCGGCATTTGTTGTGGTGGTAAATTGCACATTGGCGCCATTACCATTAATACGGATACGGTTTACATTACTGGCTCCGGGTATGTTGCCGAACTGAACCAATTCATTATATATACCCACTGTAGGCACAACATTTGCCGTAACAGGCCCGCACACACCATAAGTCGACAATGCTGTAGAAAATGCACCAAAACTGGCATAATTGGTTCCGCCGGTTGCTGAAGCACTATTGATGGTATAGACACCGGATAAAGAAGATTGTATATTGGTTCTGAATGTATCATTTGTCGTAAAACCATCAGCTACGCCATTCGGAAGTGTAGACCAGGCTTTAAAGGTAACCGGTACATTGGTAAAGGTATAATTGCCTAAAAGTACTTCTCTTTCATTGATCCCTGCACCACCAATGGTGTCCAGTGGTAAGCTAAGGTTGAATGGTGTTTGTGTGGTACCATTCAGCTGCCATTGGATCTGTACGTTATTCAGTACATTATTACCAAAGTTTTTAACTTTCACCTTAATATCATTGGCACCGGCACAAAAATATACAGGTGAGGTCAGGCTGGTGATCCCTGCATCATTGGTGGTGGTAATTTCCGAACTCACGGCAAAAACGTTAATAACCGATCCGGCATCACTGGTATTTGATTTCGTGAGCTGTATACTGGCTACCAATTTGCTTTGGTTGGCCGGGAGAATGGCTACGGTAATCTGGTATAAACGCGGCTCCGTGGCATTACTCTCCAATGCATCTGTACTGCGGTTGATACGGCCAAATCCCTGTAAAGCCACCGGTTGTGCCGTACTGTTAAACCAATCGGGTACAATGACATCCGTGCTGATCGGTTGGTTGGTACCGTCTGTAAAGTTTACCTGACCGGTAAAATAGCTGGTGCCACTGCCCGAGGTCATCAATAAAAACATTTTTTTTGTGGCAAGTGTATTGGCAAATGCAACCGTTGCACCGGTTCCGTTTGCCGCAATGCGTACACTGTTATTACTATTGTAAGAAGCCAAATTAAAGGATAACCCGGGCGTTGCTGCCACCGTACTGTTCACAATACCGGAAGCCGGGAAGCCCCAGGCCAGAGGCGTACTGGCTGCTGTTTGCTGCCAACCCTGTGCCACAAAAGCATAGCTTACACCATCTACATCCGAGGTGGTGGTTGCCAGGCCCGTACCAATTCCATTCACCACGACATCGGCACTATAACCGCTCGAGATATTCAGTGGTACATAAGCTGCATAAGTATATTGCACCGCAAAAAGGAGGGCTAATACGAGTAAAAAATTCTTTCTCATAGGAAAAGTTTATTATTATTTTTTGATGATGACATAAATATAAAAAACGGTGGCCATATTTTTTAACAAAACAATATATATTATTCACAAAAAAATATCCTAATAATAGAGACAGTACAAATAAAAAAAAGGTCAGTTTTTCAACCGACCTTTCTTGTGATATTAAAAGTATTTTTTAGAAGCTGGAGGTAATCATCACCCTCAAGCCATTAAATGCAGGCTCATAACGGCATACACCACCGGTACAGTTGATCCCTTCTACCTGTTTTACCCAGGCTGCAGAGAAACGGTGTGCACCTTGAGTATAAGCAACAAAAGCATTATAATAGTGTTGTGCTTTGCTTTCGCTGTGTGCCGGTTTAACATTGTACATATCGGATATCGCAAAAGACCATTTTGGTGCCAGGGCGTATTCTAATTGCAGAAATGCCCAGCTACCAAAGTCTTGTTTGGTATCCATATACTGCGCCTGAACGGTAATCGATCTCTTCGGAGATAATTTATAGGCAAACTCCATAAATGGTGTAATCGCTTTCACCAATGCATAGCCCGGTTTGAACTGATAATACTCCTGATTATATTGCATATAGTGTACGCCTAATTGCAGTCTTACATCTTTTATGCTTCTGATATTCGTTTCAAAATATGCTTCTCTGTACAGCTTTAATTTTTGGATTGTATTGATATGCGTATAGCTTACATTGAAATCGTATTCATCATTCGGGGAGTATAAGATATTACCGTTCAATGCCATTTCACTCCAGTCTAAAGACTGTGGAGTATAGCGGGCGATAAGGCGTTGCGGGCGGATCTGTGCCACAATAGGCTGCCAGTTGACCATACCCAGGTTAGCCGCTTCAGAAGGAGAGGTACGCATCACGAAGTTCTGTGTACGCTTAGCGGTAAGGTTAGCCGCCAGGCCTTTCAAAGCATAACTCATATTGGTATAAAATAAAGTCCCGTTGTTCACTTCGATATTACCATTGTAATTATTAAATGCTTCCTGACTTTTATAAGCACCTTCTACATACCATGA
Source organism: Taibaiella sp. KBW10 (assembly GCF_003852495.1). Lineage (GTDB taxonomy): Bacteria > Bacteroidota > Bacteroidia > Chitinophagales > Chitinophagaceae > Edaphocola. Next base: position 369,343 of record NZ_QAJI01000003.1, read on the forward strand.
AAAATTACCGGCGGTCAGGGCATTATATGCCGTAGCAGCATACATATTATACTTGGGTTCTTTACGCTCATTTTCAGGCAATGCATTGATACGGGTAATGACCGCATCCATACTGTTTTTATCTAAAGTACGGTTAATGGCTCCGATACCGGGGTTAAAAAACACCTTGTCTTTAACCGAGAAACTACCTTCCACATTAATCCCTTTCACAATAGGATTATAGCGTTCAAACATATTCTTCTGCTGACCGGTAAAGGCTTTTACAGAAATCTTGTCTGTCAGTTCATATTTCAGCCTTAAACCGACCAGCGCATTATCGATCAGCAAGCCCCTGTCTTCATAGGCACGAAAGATAATACCACTACCGATCTGGTCGTAAATATAACCACCTGTAATGCTTAATTTTTCAAAATCTTTATTAATACTCCAGGCTCCGATACCAAAGCCCGAGGTGGGTTGCGTAGGTATTTTCAGATTGGAATTATGAAAAGCATCCATTCTCAAATAACCGGTAAAGCCATAGTTAGAGTAGCGTAGGCTCAGCCAGCTCTCTCCACCGCTTAATAAGTTATCATATAAAGGATTATCCGATGCTTTGATGGAGGTATCCCTGTTAAAGAAGTTGACATTGGTCATTAAATCTCCGGAGAGGGTTCCGGAATTATTTTGAGCAAATGACGTAACACCCGCTAGTAGGAGCGAGCTAAATAACATAGGTAGTTTTTGACCCATTAGATAACGAAGTTATTTTTTTGAATGATTAAACCATCATGCCCGTTTATGCTCTAAACTCATTAGTTAATAAAAATAGAAAAACAGGAACGATAAGCTAAAGTAGTGCTTTTTTACTATATTTGAAATCTTAAATTAAATAACCGTTAATAATAAAACTAAATGAAAAAAATATTTGCACTTGTGGCTGCCATCGCCATCGCTTTTCAGGTAAATGCACAACAGGGGTCTACATTGCCCGACACTAAGATTAAAGACTTGAATGGCAAGGCAGTAGCTTTTAATACGACTGTAGAAAAAGGTAAAGTAACCCTGATCAGCTTTTGGGCTACCTGGTGTATTCCCTGCAAAAAAGAAATCAAAAACATCAGAGGTAAACTGAGTGGCTGGCAAACTGAAACGCCCGGCTTCAATTATATGACCGTATCGGTAGACGATGCCCGTGCCATGGCACAGGTGCGCAGTTACGCAAAATCTCAGGGCTGGGATTTCCCAACCTATCATGATCCTAACTCTGATTTGAAACGCTCTTTAAACTTCCAGAATGTACCGTTCTCCATCATCGTAGATAAAGAAGGTAAAGTTGCTTATATGCAAACCGGTTTTGAAGAAGGCGGAGAAGATGTTTTATATGAAAAAGTAAAAGAAATTGCTGCGAAGTAAGCTCCTTTTACTGATCAAAAAGAGACCGTCAAGAACTGACGGTCTCTTTTTTTGCCTCTATCCCGTTTTATTCAGTTAGTTTTGCAGGCATATTTAATACCATACAAATGTCTCATTACACTTTTAATATAGCCGATATACTTACGGCAATGGATTTCGAAGCATTGAATGAAATGCAGGAAAATGCTATTGCAGCGGCGACCGAAAACGAAAATATCGTTTTACTCTCTGCTACAGGTTCCGGCAAAACATTAGCCTTTCTGATTCCGATTCTGCAACAGATAGATGCCGCACAGAAAAAGACGCAAGCTTTAATTGTCGTGCCTTCCCGCGAACTGGCCATGCAGATTGAAAAAGTGTTTAAACAAATGCGTACCGGCCTGAAAATTACCTGTTGTTATGGTGGCCATAAAAGAGAAATAGAAGAAAATAACCTTATTGAAGCGCCTTATGTAATCGTAGGCACGCCTGGTAGGCTCTGCGATCACCTCAGACGCAGCAATATCCAAACAGACGATATCAAGCACCTGGTCTTAGATGAGTTTGATAAAACGCTGGAACTCGGGTTTCAGGAAGAAGTTCAATTTATTATCGACAGCCTGCCCAATATACAGAAACGTATGCTGACCTCCGCTACCGCAGCCATGTCCATCCCGGAATTTGCCGGTATTACGGAACATAAAGAACTGAACTATCTTACCGGTGACAATACCCCGGAAGCTTTAGCGATTAAGAAAGTATTGAGTCCTGACAAAGATAAATCCAAAACAATCTTCGACTTGATTTGCCACTTAGGCAATCGTCCTACCATTATCTTCTGTAACCACAGAGAATCGGTAGAGCGTACCAGCCAATTGCTTTGGGAACAAGGTATTATCAATGAATATTATCATGGTGCGATGGAACAGCGCGACCGTGATGCCGCATTGAGCAAATTCCGTAACGGCAGCACCAGCCTTTTGGTCACCACAGATCTTGCCGCGCGTGGCCTGGATATTCCTAATATCCGTTATATCATTCACTATCACATACCCCTGACGGAAGACAGCTATACACACCGTAATGGCCGTACGGCAAGGATGGAAGCCAGTGGTACTGCAATCCTGATCTTAGGCCCGGATGAAAAAATGCCGGAATATATTACAGAAGAAGTAGAAACCATAGAACTGAAGGGCGCCTATGAAATTCCGGAGAAACCAAAATGGGTAACGGTTTTCATCCCCTTAGGCAAAAAAGATAAGGTCAATAAAATTGATGTAGTTGGATTTTTATCTAATGTAGGGGAACTGAAAAAAGAAGACATCGGATTGATCGAAGTAAAAGATTACAGTGCCTTTGTTGCAATCCGCAAAAGCAAAGCGACTCATGCCTATACCCTGATTAAAGAAGCAAGGATTAAAGGTAAAAAAGCAAAACCGGAGATCATCAAACAACAATTCCTGAACCGATAGTTTTTATCTGTCTTATTTATTGAATCATTCCTAATGCGTTCAAAACAGTTTATATACCTCATGCTTACCGGCTGTATGCTCCTGACATACGCCTGTAAGCATGTTTCGGAAAAGGACATTAAGGACGTTAAAAAGGAAGTGGCGAATACCATTGCCAAAGCGACCTCCGGCCCGGGTTTTATCCTTGATTATACCGCAAGCCCGGAAGCGGTTCAATTATTCTGGCAAGATGACAAAGGGCATACCTTTAAAAGCTTTGATAGCCTGGAACAATGGCTTGGAACGAAAAACCGTCATTTGGTTTTTGCCATGAATGCGGGCATGTATATGGAAGACAATAGCCCTTTAGGATTATACATTGAGCGGGGCATTCAAAAGCGGAAGATCAATACGCGAAGCGGAAAAGGCAATTTCTATCTAAAACCTAATGGTGTCTTTTATATTACTAAAGACAAAAAAGCGAAGATTGTAACAACTGAAAAATTTGTGGCAAGCAAGCAGATACTGTATGCTACACAATCTGGCCCTATGCTCCTAGTCGACGGGGCTATTCACCCAAAATTCACCAAAGATTCCAAGAATGTAACCATCAGAAATGGTGTGGGCATTTTACCGGACGGTAAAATATTATTTGCCATGTCCAAATCCTTCATTAGTTTTTATGATTTCGCGCTGTATTTTAAAGAGCAAGGTTGCCTGAATGCCTTATATCTTGACGGCGGTATCAGCCAGACCTATCTTCCGGAAAAAGATTATACCGATAAGGGTGGCAATTTCGGGGTGATGATCGGGGTTACCAAAGAGTAAGGATATGAAGAAGATTTTCTCCTTTTATTTCATTGCGGTTCTTTTTCTATTTTCACTAACCTCCTGTAACAGGCTAAAACCAGCTGGTTTCTGGTATAATTTCCAGTCAAAAGATATTAGCTATAAGGAATCTGATCATGGACCATGGGGTGGCCATACTGCCATATTGTGGCATTCAAAACACATAGGACATTTTGCTACCGAAACAGCGCTTGATTTTGCAAAAGAGAATGGTTGGATCTTTGTCGATAGCACCCAGGTAGCCAAGCTAATAGTGAACGGATGGGTCTATAATGAGAAAAATATTTTCCCTTTATCATATTCAGATACCTTTAGGCCACATGTTATCAGCTTCTCTGCTACATTTGCCCATTTCCCCAGGCAAATTAATACTGAAATGACGGTTTATCGTTTTAAAACAGGTTGGATAAGCATACATGCGGAAACAACCCAAGCGGAGGAAATCAATGGATTCCTGACCATGAGTATGGATAAGAAGGAAATGGCGATTTACCACAAATGGGGTGAGTAGCTCCTTACCGACACAAACGATTAGCAACAAAGAATACACCAATACCCATTAAGGCTCCGAGCCCATCGGCAAGCGCATCATACAGATCGAAACTGCGACCGGTTACCCAACCACTCCCCTGCAATACCTCTAAGGCATAGCCATAAGCGCTGCAAAAAAATAAGACCCTGAAACTTTGTATAAACGAGGGGTTCCGGAAAATGCACAGAAGCAGGAAAGCCAGGGCAGCAAATATGCCAAAGTGTACCAGTTTATCGTATTCAAAGATACTCAGGCTGGGAATATCTTTCCCGGGTAGTAAGCAACCCACAAAAATAAGCGCAGCCCATCCTATAGAAAGAAGTACTGCGCCCGTTTTATGCGTCACCAACCAATTGAAGATGGTTTTCATGACTGTTTATGACTATATCTTAAGCAATTACCGCTTGATAAGCAGCAGCATCTAATAATGCTTCTACATCAGCAACATTGTCTACTTTTACTTTTACCATCCATCCTTTTCCATAAGGATCGCTGTTTACCGCTTCCGGCTCTGCAGCAAGGTCTGCATTTAATTCCAATACCGTACCGGCAACTGGCAAATACAAATCAGAAACGGTTTTCACCGCTTCAACCGTACCGAAAACTTCGTTAGCACCTAATGGTTGTCCTACCGTTTCTACTTCTACAAAAACGATATCACCCAATTCTTTTTGTGCAAAATCGGTAACGCCAATTGTAGCGATATCACCTTCTAAAGATATCCATTCGTGTTCTTTAGTGTACTTTAAGTTAGCAGGAATGTTCATGTTTGTTTGTGTTTTTTTTAAATTATGTATGTTGCGAAAATACAATTTTTACGTATTCTTGAAAACAAATTTATAAATATATAATTTCAATATAAAACTTATCACTGATAGAATAGCATTAAGCCGTTCTCTTGTTGGCCAATAGCCTTACTGAGCCACGCAAATCGTGTATAAAATTTACTCTGCCAATTGGTAAATGCTCGGGATATTTCTACCCAGTCCATCATAATCCAGGCCATAACCCACTACAAACTTATCGGGGATTTCAAAACCCACATAATCCGGGTTTACATCAAACAAACGTGCAGAAGGTTTGGTCAGCAAAGTAGCTATTTTTAAAGACTCGGGTCCTTGTTGCAACAATTCCGGGATAAACTGGAATAAGGTTCGGCCGGTATCCAGGATATCTTCCAGCAGGATGATATGGCGGTCTTTTAAGCGTTCATCCAGTCCAATAGCAGTAATTACTTTTCCGGTAGAAGTAGTGCCTTTATAAGAGGCTAATTTAATAAAGGATATTTCCGCTTCGATACTGAGTTTGCGAAACAAGTCTGCTGCAAACAAAAACGATCCGTTCAAAATAGCGATAAACAAAGGTTTCTTGCCCGCATAATCGGCACTGATTTGTGCCGCCATCGCGACACATTTGGCATCGATGTCAGATGCAGAGATATAAGGTACGAATTGCTTATCGTGTACAGTAATTTGATCCATTTCTTGAGACTAATAAGATAGCGCTGCAAAAGTAGGTAATTATATACTCTTTAGCCACAATAAAAAAGCATCAATATGACTAGGATTTCAATTTAAGCAGGTCCAAAACACCTTCATTTTTCAAAACGATAAAGCCTATTTTATCGTTAGATACGCCTTCTTTTAAGGCATAGGTAAATTTATAATCACCCTCTTCTGTAATATTGGTATGGCAATAGCGAAATAAAATATTCGGGGCGCCTTTCAACTCATCATACAATTCGTACAAATGGGTAGACAGGGCAAACAGATTGTTTCGGTGTTGTAATAAATGCTGGATTACGGCCTTGCTGCATTCATAAGCATCATGCACATTAGTTCCTTTAAAAAGCTCATCCATCAATACAAGTTGCCGGTTGCTCTGTTGTATTTTTTGCGCGGTTAATTTCATTCTTTGCACCTCTGCAAAAAAGTAGCTTTCCCCCAGGAAAATATTATCTTCTACCTGCATATTGGTAATGATACCATCCAAAAAACTGATCGTATAGGCCGTGGCGGGTACTCCCATACCGATATGCGCCAGCAAGGCACTAATCCCCAGGCTCCGCAGCAATGTGCTTTTGCCCGACATATTAGCGCCAGTCAGAAAAAGCATGTTCTGCATATCGGTCAAAGAGAGGTCGTAAGGCACCGGTTTTTGTAGTAAGGGATGGTACAGTTTTTCGGCCGATAGCTGTATTTCAGGATCGTCTATGACCACCGGCATAGTAAAACCTAATGCCATCGTGGTTTTAGCCATCGCACACCAGGCATCCATCTTTGCAAACTGGTCCAATACGGCAGGCATATATTTCTTCAATACGCGCCGGGCATGGTAACCGACATGCATCAACTTACGCAGTGGCGTATGCTTATCCATCTCAAGAAGATCCTTACAAAGCGGTTCTTTTAGTAATTGTACAAAGGTTTCCTGCGCATGCATAATTAAAGCCGGCTCATCCTCGTCGGGAATGGCAGACAGTGCTTGCAGGCCTTTGGCCAGGTCGATCAGGTGCATGACCGAAAATTGTAATAAAGAATACGCATTCTTATTGAAGACCTTTTGCAGGGCTGCATCTACAGAGAATAACCAGGAGCTGGGTTTATAATGTAAGCCTTCATTAGATTCGAAAAATTCACGCAACATAACCACCGTTCCGTTAGAGATCTGCTCCGGCCATTCGGATTGATGCCGGATCCAGTATTGTACCGCAGCTTGCTGCTGCTGCAAATCCGCATACTTTTTCTGCGGATGCATCACAAAATGCCGGAGCTGTTTGCTTCCCAAATGTGTGGAACAACGATTCATCAGGTCGAATACATTCACGGTTCCGGTAAATATGGAAAGGTCTTTTAACGTTATCGTATCAATATGCACAGAAAAGAGTTTGGTGGTTGCTACAGAGACGAAAATAATTGTTTTTTCACCAAAATAATACGCCTTATTTTTTTCAACAATAATTTCACGATCCATATTATGCAATACGGTTACCTTTGTGACAAAACAAATAATTTATGCCCTTAAGCAATATTGAACCTCAGATTATCTGGAAGAATTTTTCCAAATTAAATGCTATTCCCCGCCCTTCTAAAAAGGAAGCCCGCGTGATTGAATTCATCAAAACCTTTGGTGAAAGTTTGGGTCTGCCCACTACGGTAGATCCCGTAGGTAATGTGATCATCAAAAAGCCAGCAACGGCAGGTATGGAAGATCGTAAAGCGATTATCCTGCAATCTCACCTGGATATGGTATGCCAGAAGAACAATGACACAAATTTCGATTTTGATACGGAAGGCATCAAAATGAAAATAGAGGGCGATTGGGTAAAAGCAGAAGGAACTACTTTGGGTGCTGACAACGGCTTGGGTGTTGCCTCAATCATGAGTATATTAGAATCAAATGACATTCCGCATCCGGCTTTAGAAGCGTTGTTTACGATAGATGAAGAAACCGGTATGACGGGTGCTTTAGGCTTAGTAGCCGGGCAATTAGAAGGGGATATCTTGCTCAATCTGGACACAGAAGAAGATGATGCCTTCAGCATTGGCTGTGCCGGTGGGGTTGATGTAACGGCCACACAAACTTATGAGCTGACTGAGGGTAGCGGCGATGCCGTTATGGTAAAAATATCCGGCTTACAAGGTGGGCATTCCGGTATGGATATCCATAAGGGCTTTGGCAATGCGAATGTTCTTTTAGGCCGTTTCTTACACCTGGACATTGATGACATTCAATTGATCAGTATTGATGGAGGTGGTTTGCGTAATGCAATTCCAAGAGAAGCAGCCGCGACTTTTTATTGTGTGGGATTTGAGGATTACCAGGAGGCTTTTGAGGAACTGAAAGAAGCCGTGATGGCCGAATTTAAATCGATAGAAGCCGGATTAAAAATAGAATTATTAAAAGCAGACACTACCGCGCAGGCTTTATCAACAGAAGACTCATCGATGATTGTATATGTACTCAAAGCCTTACATAATGGCGTGTACCGTATGAGCCCGGATATCGAAAACCTGGTAGAAGCGTCAAATAACCTTTCCCGCGTGTCTTTAAAAGACGGCGCACTGTCTATACAATGTTTAACACGTTCTTCGGTAACCTCTACTAAAGTTCAGGTGGCAGAGCAATTACAATCGGTATTTGAATTGGCCGACATGAGCGTTTCTACCGATGGAGATTATCCCGGCTGGAAACCCAACGTTGATTCTGCTATTTTGAAAGTAATGGTGGATCTGTACACGCAGAAATTTGGGCAGGAACCGCATGTAGAAGCTTGCCACGCCGGACTGGAATGTGGGATCATCGGTGCCCATTATCCAGAGATGGAAATGATTTCTTTCGGACCAACGATTAAAGGGGCACACTCGCCGGAAGAACGTGCCAGCATCAGCTCGACGCAAAAATTCTGGGGTTTCTTAAAAGATATCTTAGCGAATATCCCTAAAAAATAAGACTGCAGTAAGCGTATAAAATTAAAGCCCCGAAATGATTTCGGGGCTTTAATTTTATAAAGAATATATGTTACCCTATTTCTTCTCCTGATCTTTGGATAAGATGGTTGAACCTTGTGCAATAGACATCATTTCTTGTAAGGTGCGTTGCATGCTGTTGTTGCTACCGTCTAAGAAAATAGTATTTCCTTTACCGTTCTCTGCAAAATGCTTGATCGCATCAGTCCACATGGAAAATAAGATAAAGGAAGCATCCAGATTGGCTTGTTCCATTTCTTTTGCTGCTGCAGCCATACCATGCGCGACTTCTTCACGGAATAAGGCTACCCCTTGTCCTCTTAACTGTGCGGCCTGGCGCTCTGCCTCTGCCTGAATTTTAATGGCATTACCATCGGCCTCGGCACCTTTTGTTTTAGTGATCAATAAAGCCTGCCCTTCGTTTTCAGCAGCGGCTTTCAGGTTATTGGAAGCCACGACCTGTGCCATCGATTTCATGATAACCTCATCAAATGTAATATCATTGATCTGTAAATCGATCAGGTGATATCCCCACTCTTCCAGCGATTTATCCAATTGTTCTTTTACATGCAAGATAATTTCACCACGAAGGCCTAAGATCTCGCTTTGTTTCTTTGTTGCCACAAAAGCACGTACGGAACCTTCTACGGAGCGCACCAAGGCCTGCATCAGACTACGTTCGTCCATAAATTTAAAGGCGACGCTTTTAATGGTTTCTTCTTCCTGATTAAATACTGCATATAACAGCATGGCAGAGAAGTTTACATTGGCCTGATCCTGGGTAATCGCCTGGAATTTCAGTTCAATCGAACGGTTTTGAATAGAAATACGTTTAAAGATCTGTTCGATAAAGGGTATCCTGAAGTTCAGACCCGGACGTAAGACCCGTCTGAATTTTCCGAATATCGTAACCACTGCTACGGTTCCTTGCTTTACCGTTACAAAAAAAGTGAGTAATAGCGCAGCTACGACAGCAATGATAATGTACGTTGGGGACATAGTTTCTAAATTTTATTTGAGAGAATGCTGCTAAAATAAGTAATTTTAGCCATCTAAAGATAAAGGACTTTTGGAACAACTCACCCTCGATATCGGAAAAATTGAAGATACTTTTTTTGGCAACTGTCAATTATTGGGTATCCAGACGACGCTAAGTGCCACCCGGCTCTGTTGGTTACTGGAGCACAACCTGGGTTTATGCTTCCAAAGAAAAATGATGGATGATATTGATGTGCGCCGGATTTACGACATTCCAAAAGCCCCGCAACTCAGCGGAACGCTGTTTGACGACATTGATACGCCGGAAGAACCGATGCATTTTTCGGTATACCGGCATGTATTCAATCATACCGATTCAGGCATTTTGCTCTACGCCAACCACCGAAACGGATATTACCTGTTACCGGAGTCGCGCAATCAAAATTTCCTCCTTCTGATCCAGGATGAAGATTTCTGTATTATGGAAAAATCATTACCGGAATGGCTCACCCACATTCCTGCGATAGAGCAGGTCAACCACTTACATCTCGATAAGATCAAAAACAAAGCCAACCTAATTATATAATAATAGGGGGTATCGCTAAAGCGATACCCCCTATTATTATGCAACGATTATAATTTTCTTAGTGGGCCGTCCAGCCGGCATCTACCGACAGCGCAATACCGGTCGTAACCGATGCTGCAGCACTATCCGTCAGGAATAATACGGATTCCGCAATCGCCTCTACCGTGATAAATTCTTTTACCGCATGCTCTTTTAAAAATACATTTTGAATCACTTCCTCCCGCGTCATATTGTGTACTTTCATCTGATCGGGAATCTGACGTTCTACGATAGGCGTAAAGACATAACCCGGACATACCGCATTTGCTGTAATGCCGAACTCGCCTCCTTCTAAAGCCAGGGTCTTGGTAAAGCCGACAATACCGAATTTAGAAGAGACATAGGCACTTTTAAAAGGGGAAGCAATCAAACCATGTGCCGAAGCAATGTTGATGATCCTTCCGAATTTTTGTGCTTTCATTTTAGGCCATAAAGCCTTGGTCATATGAAAAGCCGCATTTAAGTTTATGTCAATGATCGCATCCCACTTTACTTCCGGAAATTCTTCTACAGGTGCCACAAACTGCACCCCTGCATTGTTGACCAGGATATCTACTGTCCCGAATCGCTCCAGGCTTTGCTCCGCCATATCCTTGATCTGTGCCGGATCAGACATATCTGCCGGAAAAAACAAATGCTGGATATTATGAGCCGTCGCAACTTCTGCTGCGATCTCAGCACCATTAGGTTCTAAGCCATTGAAGACAATGTTATACCCTTTTTGTGCATACATTTTGGCTATTGCCAAACCGATACCACTGGTACTTCCTGTAATTAAAACGGTTTTCAATTGAGATACAGACATTTTATTATTTTTTAAAAAGTAAGTTGTCTATTAAACGCACTTCCCCGATAAAGGCAGCAACGAGTGCAATCATATTGCGGGAAGCATCATAATCCTCTAAAAGCTCCAGGGTATCGGCATCGGCAAGCATCACATAGTCTGGCCGAAACCCTTTATGAGTGAGCAGATCGAGGCATTCCTTCTGTACGATTGAAAAAGATTTTTGGTTGTTTTGTGCTTCTATGGAAATCAGGCATTGGTAGATCGTACCTGCCAGTGCACGCTGAGATTCGGTAAGCCTGCGGTTACGCGAACTCATCGCTAACCCGTCTGCTTCTCTTTTGGTGGGTACAAAATGGATTTGAAAAGCATCACCACGTAAGGCCATCAATCGTTTAATCACCATGCACTGCTGGTAATCTTTTTGCCCCATATAGAGATCATCAGGTCCTACCGCATCGATCAGTCGACTCACTACCTGCGCTACACCTTGAAAGTGTCCGGGCCTTGATGCGCCATCTAAAACGGTTTCGATATATCCAAGAGCATACGCTTCCAAACCGGCGGTTCCTTCAGGGTACATCTCGGTTACATCAGGCAAAAAGAGCAGATCGCAACCGACTGTAGTCAACAGTTCAATATCGCGTTCTACCGTAACCGGATACTTTTCAAAATCCTTAGGATCGTTGAATTGCGTGGGGTTTACAAAGATGCTGCAGATAATGATGCGGTTCTTTGTTTTTGCTGTTTGAATAAGGGAAACATGGCCATCATGTAAGGCGCCCATGGTAGGTACAAAACCAATTGTAGCTCCTTCGGAGCGGTATTGTTGAATCAAAGCTTGTAAAGCTGCTTTTGATTTAATTATTTTCATTATTCTAGATAATGTAGCTTATATGTAAAATATTGGTGAAAGGCTTTCAAATTATGGATATATCCATATAATATTCGTACCTTTGCCGTCAAACCTACCATAAAAAATGGTTAAAAACAAAAAAACGTGAAATTTATAACATTTTACATTGCCCCCTCTAGATCAGTCTCTTATCTGAATGATTGATTTGCTTAGCTACAGTGTTATAAATATTTGTAAATTTTAAAAGTGCTTGAATGTCTAAAAAAAGAGTTTTAATCATCACGAGTGAACTTTCTCCATATTTGGAATCTTCAGATTTTGCAGAATTATTAAACAAACTATCCGTAAAAACCTTTGACGCCGGAATGGAGATCAGGGTTATTATGCCGAGGTTTGGTACAATAAATGAGCGTCGCCACCGTTTACATGAAGTAGTGCGCTTATCCGGAATCAATGTAGTTGTAGATAAAGAAGACCATCCATTACTGATTAAAGTGGCTTCTTTACCGAATGCAAGGTTACAGGTTTACTTTATGGATAATGAAGATTTCTTCAAACGAAAATTCGTATACCGTGATGCTGAAGAGCAATTTTACAACGATAATACCGAACGGATGATCTTCTTTGCAAAAAGTTCTTTGGAAATTGTAAAAAAATTCGGTTGGCCTCCTGATATTATCCACTGTCATGGTTGGATGACTACTTTGGTACCGATGTTCTTAAAAACAGCTTATAAAAAAGAACCCGTTTTTGCACAATCTAAAACCGTTTTCACCGCACAACAAAAACAATTTGAAGAAAAGTTGTCGGATGATATGTTTAAAATGGTACTAAACAGCGTTCCTATTAAAGATAAAGATCTGGAGCCTTACGGAAATGATTATGACGGGCTTAATTATGGCGCATGTAAATATGCCGATGTCGTTATTCATGGTCAAAGCATGCTTAATGATAATATAATTAACGATTTCAAATCGAATAAAACGAAAAAAGTGGTACCTTACAATACCGAATGGTCTGAGGATATCAGTAGTTTATTCGAAGTATATCAAACACTGGCAGTAGATTAAATTATAACACAATATAAAATTAAAGAATCAATTGGTTACTTCAATCAACAAAAACATTTTAAAAGCCTTGGCTGTTTGCACAGGCTTTTTTTCTTTAGCATCCTGTAGAGAGCATTCTATATCTCCAAAAGGGATTATGCCGGAAGTAGATAACATTAATACCTTTGCCCTTGGTACCGGTGATTTCGATATCTCTTTTTACAACAGGCTCTCTGATTCTATCATCACCAGCAAGTTTTTCCTGACTACAGGTACCACAACCAATTATGCAATTGGCCTGGGTGGCTATACCGATCCCTTCTTTGGCAAAACGATTGCTTCTGCTTATTTACAGTTCACGCCCTATAAGAGCAACTTTAAATTTCCGGCCAATATCACGATGGATTCTGCGGTGCTGGTATTACCTTATGCTATCAGTACAAACGGCAACAAGAGTTATGGAGACACGACCAAGTCGCTGAATCTAAAAGTGTATAAAACAACCAATAAAGTTGAGGTAACGCAAGCTTATTACAGCAACTCCAATATTGCGACAGAAACGACGCCTATAGGAAGTGCCAGTATTCCTTTTTCCCGCTATAGTAAATATAGTTCTGCGATCTTGGCAACAGGCGATACGACTACAGGACAATTGAGGTTAAAACTCGATAATACTTTTGCTCAGGCCTTTAAAAATGCAGATACCCTTAATTTCATCAATACAAGTGCTTTCCAGGAATATTTAAAAGGGATTTACATTACACCCGATCCGGCACAGAGTATGGATTTGATGAGTTATTTCATCATCCCGACTATTGCTTCGGGCGATCAGAAAAGCCTGAGTGCTGCACGTATCGAATTCCACTATCATACACCGGATTCGGTAATGATGAGCAGTATCATTGCAAAATATGAGGTATGTGGATTCTTTAGTAATTACAACCGTATCTATACCGGTGCCCCTGCGGCAGCTTATCTGAATAAAAATTCAGATTCTGTATTGATCCAATCGGAGCCGGGCTTTAGTACAGACATTACCATTGATCAATTAAATAAAATACCACAAGCGGTAATCAATAAAGCCGAATTGGTCTTCACAACCGTGAACCTGGCAGGCACACTCAATAGCATTTTCACGCCGATTGATGTTGTTACCCCTGTTTTATTGCAAAATAACCAGGAGCTTCCTTTATATGAAGTACTGGACAATAATGGTAATGCCAACACGGGCGGTTCTTTGTTTGTAAATCCTTATGCCCAAAAGAAAACAATCGGGGGTATTGAATATACCCAATACCGGATCAATATTCCACGTACCTTGCAACATATAATTGCGGAAGGAAAAACCAAAATTACTATCCGTATCAGAGGCTCCAAAAACTACCCGGGTATGTACAGAGTCTTAGCACCGGGCATCACTTCCGGCGCAGATACGAAATTTCAATTTAATATCATTTACACTAAAAAACAATAATATCATTTATGTGTGGTATCGTAGCATACATTGGGAAAAGAGAGGCTTATCCTATCTTAATTAAAGGGCTTCAAAGACTGGAATACAGAGGTTATGACAGTGCGGGAGTAGCATTACTGAATGATACTTTGCAGGTATATAAGAAAGCAGGGAAAGTATCAGATCTACTGAAATTTACAGAAGATAAGGATGTTACCGGTACGATCGGTATCGGTCATACCCGTTGGGCTACTCACGGAGAGCCGAACGACAGAAATGCCCATCCGCATGTATCCAATTCCGGTGAATTTGCTTTGGTTCATAACGGGATTATAGAAAACTATTCTGCCTTAAAAGAACAATTAAAAAACAGCGGTTACACGTTTACTTCTGATACCGATACGGAAGTATTGGTTAATCTTATTGAAGAAGTAAAGAAGCAAGAGCAGGTATCTCTGGAAGATGCGGTACGTATTGCCCTGAATGAGGTAATCGGTGCGTATGCTATTGTGGTAATTGACAGAGCGAACCATGACAATCTTATTGTAGCCCGTAAAGGCAGTCCTTTAGTATTGGGTATCGGCGACCAGGAGTTTTTTGTGGCTTCTGATGCATCTCCGATCATTGAATACACCAAGAATGTCGTCTATCTTGACGATCAGGAATATGCTGTTGTAGACAGACAAGGTAATTTTACGATCAAGACCCTGGGTAATGTAACGATTACACCGTTTATCCAAAAATTACAGTTAGACTTAGAATCTATTGAGAAAGGTGGCTTTGAGCATTTTATGCTGAAAGAAATCTATGAGCAACCGCGCGTAATCGCTGATGCGGTCAGAGGTCGTATGAGTGCTTCTGAAGGATGGATAAAATTAGGTGGGGTAAATGAATTTGCCAACCGGATCAATAAGGCAAAACGCTTTGTGATCACGGCTTGTGGTACTTCATGGCACTCTGGCCTGATCGGGGAATACCTGATCGAAACACTGGCGCGTGTACCGGTAGAGGTAGAATATGCCTCCGAGTTCCGCTACAGAAACCCGATTATTAATGAAACAGATGTAATTCTGGCAATCTCCCAATCGGGAGAAACAGCCGATACCTTAGCGGCCATTGACATTGCCAAAGAGCGTCAGGCACTGGTATATGGTATCTGTAATGTGATTGGCTCTTCTATTGCCCGTGTATCGCATGCCGGTTCTTATACCCATGCCGGTCCGGAAATAGGCGTTGCTTCTACAAAAGCATTCTCTACGCAGGTAGTGATCTTAACCTTAATGGCTTTACAGATTGCCCAACAAAAAGGTACCGTTTCCAACTCTTATTTACGTCAGGTGTTATATGAATTGGAGAACCTGCCTAAGAAAATGGAAAAAACGCTGGAATTAAACGACCAGATCAAAGCGATTGCGGAAAAGCTGAAAGACTCGCAAAACTTCTTGTACCTGGGTCGTGGTTACAACTTCCCGGTTGCCCTGGAAGGTGCACTGAAGCTTAAAGAAATTTCTTATATCCATGCCGAAGGTTATCCGGCTGCCGAAATGAAACACGGCCCGATCGCCCTTATTGATGAGCAAATGCCGGTAGTGGTATTGGCCACCAATGAAAGTGCTTATGAAAAAATTGTATCAAATGTACAAGAAGTAAAAGCACGTAAAGGTATCGTAATTGCTGTAGTGAATGAAGGTGATAAACAGATTAAGGAGATGGCAGATTATGTAATCGAAATTCCGCAAACTGAAGAAGTATTAACTCCTTTATTAACTGTTATTCCATTACAATTATTGTCTTATCATATCGCTGTTATGCGTGGTACGAACGTA
>NZ_QAJI01000003.1:385670-791221 GCF_003852495.1 Taibaiella sp. KBW10
GCAGCGCGCCTTCTCTTTTAAACCTATTACAATAGCGCTTAGACTTATTTTATAATCCGGTTAATTTTTCCGGCTTCACACTTTGGCAGGCTGTCCTGCTCATGAATCACGACACTGGTTGTGATCCCTACCCTTTTCTTCACTTCTGCAGCTACCTGCTGCATATACTGCTCCTTTAAAGCCGTATGCGCAGCACTTCCTTTAGCAATCTGCTGTTGCACCAGTACCTCATCAGCAAGCTCCACATCAATCCCCAAAGCAACAACCATTTGCTCTTTGATCAGTGGCTTTAGATAGTAATTGGGCAGTAAGCCGGGAATAGCACTAAATACTTCCTCAATCTGGCTGGGATATACATTTACGCCCCTCACGATTAGCATATCATCAGTACGGCCCACAATAGGTGCCATCTTGATCATATTCCGTTTCCCTTTTTCGTCATAATATAAGCGCGTAATATCATTGGTCCAATACCTTAATAAAGGCATCCCTTTTTTAGTAAGGGTTGTCAATACCAATACACCTTCCGACCCCAGCGGTAAAGGTTCTTTCGTAAGCGGATCTAGTATCTCGGGATAAAAGTGATCTTCCCAAATATAGCTACCACCTTGCTCTTCAAAATCTTCTATTGCCACACCCGGTCCGATGATTTCACTTAAGCCATAAATATTTGTCGCCACCACACCCAGGCGGTCTTCAATATGTTTCCGCACGATTTCCGTCCAGGGCTCAGAGCCCAGCACCGCATATTTTAAACTGATGTCCTCGGGTGTAATCCCTCTCTTTGCAAATTCATCGGCAATGGTCAGGGCATAGGAAGGAGAACAGCAAATGACTTCGGGTTTAAAATCCATGATCAGGTCTACCTGCCTTGTGGTCATACCGCCCGAAATGGGCAATACGGTCATGCCCAAGCCTTCTGCGCCATAATGCAATCCAAGTCCCCCGGTAAAGATTCCGTAGCCATATGCATTATGCAGGAGCATTCCTTTTTCGGCACCGGCAGCCTTTAAGGAGCGGGCAACAACCTCTGTGAAAAGGTCGATATCTTCCTGAGTATAGCCAACCACAGTCGGCCTGCCCGTGGTACCACTGGAGCAGTGTATCCTGGCGAGTGCTGACCGAGGCACGGTTAATAATCCAAAAGGATAATGATCCCGCAGATCTTGTTTATAAGTAATGGGAAGTTTGTGAATGTCTTCGATGCCTTTAATATCTTCAAAACGAATGCCAGATTCCTGCATGCGCTTTTGATAAAAAGGAGATTTTTCTTTTAGTAAATCAAGTAAGGTGATTAATCGCTCAGACTGTATTTTGCGGAGTGCTGATAAAGGCAGGGTCTCTATCTCGGTATTCATTATTTTGTGTTGATGATTATTGTACCTAAAACTACAACTCATTCCTTGCAAAAAATAATAAAAGCACTGCCTTTAATGTTAAAAATTTGCAGTAACCGACCTTCTTATTCAGACTGCAGCCAATTCGAATATAGACCAGTAAGCTCTGCAGGAGTTGATCACAATCACCGGCTTGCGGTGCTCCTGAATCAATTTTATACCATAAACCATAGCCATAGCCGATCCGGTAGGATTATAGCCGATTACAGGGCTCATATCAACAATGGTATAAGATTCCAGTACCGGAAGCGATGAGGTATAATTTTTCACCAAAATCACTTCTGTACCTGCATAACGATCAAGTATGGCAGCACATTTCGCACTGATTGCTTTCGGATCGTTGGACTTGAAGTAGGAATATTCCGTTAACTGCGCAATGGCTTGTTCTTTCGTATTCCCCATAACCATAAAAGAAGCACCTTCTCCTATTTCAATTCCCTGACGCAATCCTTTTAGAAGCCATTCTAAGGTGTCATTTTTCTCGTCTACTGCACCTAAGACTACTTTCTTAGCCGGATGCTCTTTCAGCTTCATATCTGCATCTAAAAGCGCGCTTTCGAAGGATTGTGCTTTATGTACAAACGTCATGTTGTGTACATTGCATTGTATCGATAAGGCAATGGCGCCCGCAATGGTGTTATGGGTACTTTGGATAAAGGCTGTAGGGTTCAGCATGGTTTCATTTTGCCGCACCATATTGCCCAAGAAGGTTTCGGAATCCCGAAGCATGCCGTATGCAGTACCTACAGTGATGGCAGATAGGTCTTCAGCAGCCACACCGGCATCGTTAATAGCCGATTTAGCTGCGGTCAGGCCCATACGTAACCCTTTGCTCATTCTTCTCAGCTGCATGGGTGGAATCCATGGTGCATAACTGGGTTCCACGGCATCAAGGTGCTCGGAAACAAGGGTCAACTCGGGCAAGGGCGTATGCGTATTAATCGTTCCTAAAGTATTAATACTGCATATACTGTGTATATACATAGTGTAAAGGCAAAAATAAAATTTTATAACATCGCACTCCGTCATCCTGTATAAGGGATGATCAGGAAGGTGAACAGCAAATATAATTAAAGATTTTAGCTTAGTCTACAAATGCGTCTAATTGTTCGAGGGCTTTCTGAGCCGCCGTTTGTCCGGCCTGTTTCTTGTTGTATCCGGTAGCCTGAATAAAGATGTCTCCATCTATTTCAATACCGACCGTAAACACACGCCTTCCCGCTTCATTAGATTCTCCTAAGGTGACAAAGTCCACGACCTTATTATTGATCTGTGCCCAGTTGTACAACTTATTTTTGAAGTTAAAGTCGGTCGATTCGAGATCATCGATATCGACATAATTATAGAGTAAATTCTTAAGGATGAATTTTTCTGTTTTGTCAAACCCTTTATCTAAATAAATGGCCCCGACTAAAGCCTCCAGGGAGTTTCCGAAGATATTGCTTCGTCTCAGCATTTTATCATGCTTATTAAAACGGATGAGCTTCTGAATACCCATCTTTAAGGCGATCTCATTAAGGGACTGCCGGCTCACAATTTTGGAGCGCATTTCGGTCAGGAATCCTTCGTCTCTGTTGGGGTATTTCTTAAACAGGTAAGCACCAATAATACTGCCGATAAAAGCATCGCCCAGAAATTCCAGTCGCTCGTTATTGGCATCAAGATGATCGTTACAGGAACGATGCGTAAAAGCAGTGACGTAAAAAGGCAAATACTTAGGCGAAAAGCCCAGAATATTTTTCAATGCTTTTTTTAACTGTTTATCTTCCGATGACGTGTTACTGAAAATATGAGTGCCTATGGACAATAAGATCTAGTCTTTGTACTTGGTGAATACTACAGAAGCATTATGACCGCCAAATCCAAACGTATTGCTTACCGCTGTTCTGATCTCTCTTTTCTGAGATTTGTTGAGGGTAAGGTTAATTTTCGGATCAATAGCAGGATCTGCTGTAGAGTGATTGATTGTTGGGGGAACTTCTCCGTTCACCATAGCCAGTATGGTTGCTACGGCTTCTACGGCTCCGGCAGCACCTAATAAGTGACCGGTCATAGATTTGGTAGAACTGATATTTAAATTGTAAGTATGCTCTCCGAATACTTTTTTGATGGCAGTAAGTTCAGCGATATCACCTAAAGGTGTAGACGTACCGTGTACGTTGATATAATCAACATCTTCTGCCTTGATATTCGCATCATTTAAGACTTCATTCATCACATTGATGACCCCTAATCCTTCCGGATGTGGTGCTGTCAGGTGATAAGCATCTGCAGACATACCGCCTCCGATCATTTCGCAAATGATGTTGGCGCCTCTTGCTTTAGCATGCTCCAGTTCTTCTAAAATGATACCGGCTCCGCCTTCGCCCAATACAAAACCATCACGGTTAAGATCAAAGGGACGGCTCGCTGTTTTCGGATCATCATTTCTTTCGGAAAGGGCTTTCATGGCATTAAAACCGCCGATACCCGATTGCGTTACGACTGCTTCGGAACCACCTACCACAAAGGCATTTGCTTTGCCTAAGCGAATATAGTTAAACCCGTCGATCAAGGCATTTGTAGAGGAGGCGCAAGCACTTACCGTAGCATAGTTAGGGCCACGGAAGCCATATTTCATAGAAATATGTCCGGCTGCAATATCCAGGATCAGTTTGGGAATAAAGAAAGGATTGAAACGAGGTGTACCATCGCCAGAGTTAAAGTTGGTCATCTCTTCGATAAAGGTAATCATACCACCAATACCGGAAGTCCAGATTACACCTACTCTATCTTTGTTAATGGTATCTGCATTTAAACCGGCGTGTTTTACCGCCTGGTCAGCTGCTACCATCGCAATTTGAGAGAAGCGATCCAGTTTACGGGCTTCTTTACGATCCATAAAGTCTTCGGGATTGAAGCCTTTAAGTTCGCATGCAAATTTAGTTTTAAATTTTTCAGCATTAAACTGCTTAATGAAATCAGCGCCCGATACACCATTAACTAATGCATTCCAATATTCGGTTACATTATTGCCAATTGGGGTTAGGGCGCCGAGCCCCGTTACTACTACGCGTTTTAACGGATAATTCATTAAATGTGTTTTTGTCTAAAAAATAATTAAACTCTGATTAGATCTTTGTTGAAGATTATTTAGCGTGCTCTTCTAAGTAAGAAATCGCTTGACCTACTGAAGTGATGTTCTCAGCTTGATCATCAGGAATAGAGATATTAAATTCCTTTTCGAATTCCATCATTAACTCTACTGTATCTAAAGAATCGGCACCTAAGTCGTTAGTAAAACTAGCTTCTGGGGTTACTTCTGATTCGTCAACGCCTAATTTGTCGACAATAATTTTTTTAACGCGGTTTGCAACTTCTGACATGTTAGTTGAAATTTAAGATTTTGTGCAAAAATACTTTTTTATTTAAAATTACCAATTTAATACTTGTTTTTTTTATCCTTGGCTTGTTTGCAAAATTAGGCTTTAAAAAACAATATCCTGTTGAATAGGGCAATTTAATTCAGGGGCAATGCTTGCCGCAATAATGCGCGTTTCAAGGGCCAAAGGATATGCCCCACATAAAATCGCCTTAAATATGCTCCCAGATAGCAAAAAACGGGAAAGAGCATTATAACGCAACTATTGCGCATCCAATACAAAGAAAAAGCTCCGATAATAACCTAGATAATAAATTGTTTATAAATGCTATATTTATTAATTATGATACAATTAAGCCCTACATTTGTTATAGAAATCCTAAAAACAATTATTTATGAAACTTAAAATTTTACTTTTTGTCTTTGTCTTATCGTGGGCACCCGGATTGCTTCATGCCCAGAAAGGCACAACAGCTATAGCACTCAATGACTATTACGTCTCTATTACAGACAGTATGTATAATTATGGCGTCAAATGGGGTGAAAAATTTAATGTAATATACCAGGGCTCTAAAGATTTTACGGCGCTGGGTGCGGAGCGTAAAGTCCTCCATCAATTTATAGTGCGCAAGCAAAAAGAACTCTTATTACATAAGGATGCTTACGGATCAGAGGACCTTCGTCTTGCAGTACTTAATTTTCTATTTTATGAAAAGAAGATGCTGGAAGAGGGATTTATACCTGTAGAAAAACTCACTAAATCCTCTACGGAAGCAGAGATAAATAAAGTTATCGGTAACCTGACGGTACTTGCAGAAGAAGAATCTGTGGAAATAAAAAAGGTCAATGAAGCACAAGAAGCCTTTGCCAAAAAGAATGGCTTTGCGATTGAAGCCGCAGCAGAATAAAAAACAGGGATCATAAATTATGATCCCTGTTTTTTTAAAATATTGTTCTACTGATTATCCTATAGTACCACACATACTGGCAGGCACTACCCATTCGTCGAATTGTGCTTCGGTCATGTGTTCAAAATCCAGGTCTTTCAGTTTATATTCCAAAGCAGCCTGCTTTAAGGTAATGCCGCGCTTATGCGCATCTTGTGCAATACCGGCAGCGTTATAGTAGCCGATTTTTGTGTTTAAAGCGGTAACCAGCATCAAAGAATTATTTACGTGTGCATCAATGTTTTTCTGAATCGGCTCAATACCCTGAGCACATTTCACATCGAAACTCACACATCCTTCTCCGATCAGTCTTGCAGAATGCAGGAAGTTATAGATCATCATTGGTTTGAATACATTCAACTCAAAGTGGCCACTTGCGCCTCCGATATTGATGGCCACATCATTGCCCAATACCTGTGCAGCGATCATGGTCAGGGCTTCACATTGCGTCGGGTTTACTTTACCCGGCATGATGGAAGAACCCGGTTCATTATCAGGAATATGCAGCTCCCCAATCCCGGCACGTGGACCGGAACTCAATAAACGTACATCATTGGCAATTTTCATCAGGCTTACTGCAACCGTTTTCAAGGCACCATGGGCTTCTACAATCGCATCATGTGCCGCCAAGCTTTCAAATTTATTCGGTGCCGTTACAAAAGGCAAACCCGTTAATTCGGCAATCTTTTTAGCCACGGCTACATCATAACCTTTAGGGGTATTGATACCGGTACCTACAGCCGTACCACCCAAAGCCAGTTCGGTAAGGTGTGCCAGGGAATTATTAATGGTTTTCATCCCGTAATCAAGCTGTGCCACATAACCGCTGATCTCCTGACCCAGGGTCAGAGGTGTCGCATCCATCAAATGGGTACGACCGATTTTAACCACATGCATAAATGCTTTGGATTTTGCCGCCAGCGTATCTCTTAATTGTTTGATGCCCGGCAGGGTTGTTTCCGCCAGCATTTTATAAGCCGCAATATGCATCGCGGTAGGGAATGTATCGTTAGAAGATTGTGATTTATTCACATCATCATTTGGATGCAGGAATTTTTCTTTGTCTGTCAGTTGACCGCCAGACAATACGTGTCCGCGATAAGCAACTACCTCATTCACGTTCATGTTAGACTGTGTACCCGATCCTGTCTGCCATACCACCAAAGGAAACTCATCATCTAACTTTCCTTCTACTATTTCATCACAAACAGTTGCGATCATGGCCGATTTTTCAGCGGCTAATACGCCAAGATCCGTATTGGTTAATGCTGCAGCTTTTTTCAAATATGCAAATGCCTTAATAATTTCTTTTGGCATTTTATTGATGTCCTGAGCAATTTTAAAGTTATCTACAGAGCGTTGGGTTTGCGCTCCGTAATATGCACTAATGGGGACTTGTACCTCACCCATAGTGTCCTTCTCAATACGAAATTCCATTGTTTGAAAATTTATATTTTAATGAATACCATTTTTAAATGGTGGTCTTACCAAGAATCGAACTTGGATCTAAAGTTTAGGAAACTTCTATTCTATCCGTTGAACTATAAGACCGGTCAAATCAGTTTTGCCTGATTTTTGGTTTGCAAAACTAAAACTTTTTACCTGAATTTTAACGTCTCTATCAAATGTTCTATATCTTTTCTGAGAAAAGCAGCCGCCGGAGCGATAGAATCCGCATTGGGCGTGCTGTTGAAGTATAATGATCCCCGAATAAAATGTTTGCTTTTATCGGTCACATAAAACTGATAAACCGAAGCGGCATTACCGCCCACAGTATAAAATACGCCTTCCAGTCCGCTCTTGGTCGTGAATGGCGGGGCTTCTATAAAATCTGCTTTTTTATTATGGGCATTGGTCAGTTTATAACTTTCTATCACCAGATTATTCAAATCGGCTCCCGGCGCGATCACCTTATAGCTTAGATAGACCATGGCATTGACACTAGGAAAACTCACATTAATCCAATAAGGTTCTTTTTCTTCTTTTATCAGGTTCAGGTCCTGTACTACATTACCATATACCGGGTACTCAAAGGTAAAGGGAAAACCGGTGCTATCGAAGGTTCTGTAGGTATGTTGTTCGGGTAAGTCTATTTTGAAATATCCTCTTGGCTTGGGCATAATCGTTTCCGGCTTGCAGGCTACCATTGCAGAGATAAATAATAAAGCTAGTCCAAAAATGTATCTGTTTTTCTTCATCTATTGTCCTTGTTTTTTGACTTTATCTAAAGTCTCTTTAATATCTTTATTTTTCTTTTTAATATCTTTCAATTCCTGATCCTCTGAACGCTCCATAGGAGCTATGGTAGCGCGTTCGGGTCGTTTGAAATCGGGTTTAGGTGTAGCAGCCGGTGCCGATAGTTTGTTACTGTCCTGAAGCCCGGCAGTAGCGGCATTCAAAACAGAATCCTGGATAACTAAAGAGGTCGTATCCTTTATGGCCAGCGTTTTGTATTTATTCGCCTTATCAATTACCCGCTTATACACACTATCCATCACTACAGGATGTTCATAATACCAATTCAACGCATCTTCCAAAGCCTCTGCTGAAACGGCATGATGCTTTAACGTAAGGGCATAATAATAGGCTAAGGTATCGTTATTTTTCTCTATGCTATTCTGCTTTATAGAATCTTTAAAATTGCCGATGCTGTAATCTTCTGCCGTTTGCAGATCAAACAGGATATTGCTCATCTTGGCGATGGGTATGGGTGGCTGCTCTTCATTTTTACAGGAAAAAACAGTTAACATCAAACCACACAGGAGCAATTGTATACAGGTATAAAGATAAGGATGAATACGGCGTTGTGGCGCGGAGTGACTACTAACGGGCATCATTATACTTTGAGGCATTGGTAATATCTAGTGCGGCCAATTTAGGGGCATATTTTTTACGCTCCGATTCGGGCATAGATTTAAGCAGATTGATATATTCCGCACTTTTCGCGTTAAAGAAAAATTGTAATAATACGGAAGAAGGATTTTGCTGGTTAATGGTACTCAGCCCATCCAATCCATCCATAATGGTCTTTTTACCTTCATCCGGTTTTTCCCACATCACATCCAGCCCATAACGATGATACGCATATAAGTAAGGCCTGAAGCTTTCAAATCTGGGGTTCAATATCTGGTCGACCAACCAATAGCGGTTTTTATTATTCCCCTCGCTGGACTTCCAACCGCTCAGGGTCTTGCCTTCTTCCGGAGCATTCAGCACAATATACTGTGCCTTTTTGTAATAATCAGTACCCCCACCCTGTTGAAAGGAATCATAATCTAAACCCAAAATAATATTGACATAATAAGCAAATATTGCGGTAAGATTGGCCGCTACGGGATCGCTACCGGACACCCGTTGCTCATCATATATAATAACTTGCCCCTGTTCATATTTGAAGGTCACATCTTTATCTAAAAAGTTGACCAGGGCAGTGCTGTAGGTGGCATTATATACCGGACGGGAGGCCTGTATGGTCAAAGTACCGCTAAAAATATTACCGGTTCGTTTCGTCAGGTTAAGCATAAAACTACAGTCTATCTTTTCGATATTCTTATAGGTGTCATTTGTCCATTTGGTATTGTTCAACAATTGATTCAGCGAATTCTGCAAGCCTTCGAAGATTTTGGCATCTACCCCCTGCAGTCGGTCATAGCGCACGGTTACCTTCCCATTAAACTCCTGGGCCTGTGCTGTTGCAGACAACAGCATCAAAAATATTCCTGCTAAAATGCTTCTTATCATGCGTTGGATATATAATTAATAATCGCCAAAGCGATTGCGGTTTTGGATTGTAAAGGTACTTCATAGGGTTGATTATTATGGCTAATAATCGTCACTTTATTCGTATCGGTTCCGAAACCGGCTCCTTTATCATTCAGGGAATTGAGTACAATAAAATCGGCATTCTTTTTGTCCAGCTTTGCCTGTGCATGTGCTAGTTCATTATTGGTCTCTAAAGCAAATCCAACCAGTACCTGATGTGTTTTCTTTTTCCCCAAAGTTGCCAGGATATCAGGATTTTTTACCAATTCTATTGTAATATGTTCTGCCCCGTCTGTTTTCTTGATTTTCTCTTTAGCTTGTGTCGCCGGCCTGAAATCGGCAACAGCAGCACTCATGATCACTAAGTCAATGTCTTCAAAAACGGCATTGCACTGATCAAACATCTCCTGTGCACTTTCCACCCGAAGAAGGGTAATATTGGGTAAAAGAACTTCTTCTTTTGTTGGCCCTAAAACAAGGGTAACCGCGACACCCTGTTCGGCTAGGGTTTTGGCCAAAGCAATGCCCATTTTTCCGGAGGAATAATTACCGATAAAACGCACGGGATCCAGCTTTTCGTATGTTGGCCCTGCAGTGATGAGTGCCTTCTTAAACTTTGAAGGTGCCGGAGGAGTATCTTTTTTCTTAAAAAAATCAGCAATAAATTGTACGATATGTTCGGGATCGGCCATGCGCCCGGCGCCAATAATACCACTCGCTAATTCGCCATGTTCGGGAGCAATAATCTGGTTACCATATGCCGCCACTTTCTTCACATTGGCTTCCGTTGCCGGATGCAGCCACATATCTTCATCCATTGCCGGAGCTATCAATACCGGACAGGTAGCGGATAAGTAAACTGCCTGTACCATATTATCACATAAACCATTGGCCATCTTTGCTAAGGTGTTGGCACTACAAGGGGCAATCAATAATACATCTGCCCAACGGCCCAGGTGTACGTGGTTATGCCACTGATCATTATTGCTTACACTATTGAACACCGGCTTTTTAGATACGGTCGACAAAGCCAGCGGACTTACAAAGTCTGCCGCCGCCGGGGTCATTAGGACCTGTACTTCAGCTCCTTGTTTCACCAGTTGTCTCACCAGTTCAGGTGTTTTATAGGCAGCAATACTTCCGGTTACTGCCAGTATGATTTTTTTATTAGTAAGCATAACTACTTCCTATATGGATTGTCTTGATTTTAATTCTAAATAATTATTTACCACATCTACGGTCAGTTTATCGGGTGTAGTCAGGATGGAAATAATTCCATACCGGCGCAACTCTTTTACCATTTGCTTTTTCTCGTAATCAAAACGGTCTGCAATGGTCTTCACATAAATACCTTCAGTCGTATCGGGCTGCGTTTCCTTAAAGTGTTTAATGGCCGTGTTTTCAAAAAAGACGACACAAAGCATATGTCTTTTAGCCAGGCCGCGCAGATAAGGCATTTGCCGCTCTAAGGCCGTAAGCGATTCAAAATTGGTAAACAACATCAGAAAGGACCGTTGTGACAATTTATACCGGGTCACGGTCAACAGCTTTTCATAATCTGCATCCAGAAAATCAGTTTGCTGATGATACAGTGTTTCCAGAATCTTACTCATTTGTGAGGAGTTATGCTCTGCGGGAATAATATCGTTCACACCAGAGGAAAAGGTAATGAGCCCAACTTTATCATGCCGGTGCAGGGCTATATTCAGAAAAGTAAGGGAAGATTTGATGGCGTAATCCATCAATGTCATGCCTTCGAAAGGCATTTTCATATTCCGGCCTTTATCAATAAGACAATAGATCAGCTGAGAGCGAATATCGGTGAACGTATTGACCATCATATGATTTCGCCTTGCCGTAGCATTCCAGTTAATCGTACGGATATCATCTCCGTTGACATAGTCTTTGATTTGCTCAAATTCTAAGCTATGCCCCAGCCTGCGGATCTTTTTGGTACCGATCAGGTTGTTTTTATCGCTGATGGCCAGCAATTGGTAATTCTTTATATATTTTGTGGTGGGATACACTTTTACGCTAGCCGTATCTGTATTCACCATTTTTCTTTTAAAAAACTGTATCGGTGTTGCCACATAGGCGATCAGATGACCAAAGGTAAAAATACCCCTGCTCAAGGGTTTTAGCTCATACTGTATTTTCACTTTTTCATCTGTCGCTAAAGAACGGTTAATGATAAAATTACGTGCCTGAAACTGTACCGGTACTTCATCAATCAGCTCCAGAAAAACTTTATACCCAAAGTGATTCTCAAATTGTACATATACGGTATTCTCTTCTCCTAAATGCCAGCGATCCGTTAGCTTTCGCTCTATGGTCACCTTACGGTTACGGCCAAAAAGCAAGAGCAGATCCAAAAGGCTCAATACCATAAAAAGGCAGAAGACCCCCATAGCTACATACCACAGAAAGGGTATAAAAAATGCCGTAAAAAACAGCATTGCCGTGACGGCCAGCGTTATAAACCAACGGTAATGGATAAATAAGTTCTTCATTTATAAATGATACACTGATCTAAAAGTTATCATAATATCCTGCTATTACTACAGGAGGGACCGCTTTAAAAATACGGATTATTTAACAGAAACGTAAAGCTCAAAAGTAATAAATAAAAGCGAGGCTACCCATATAAAGATAGCCTCGCTTTTATTTATTGAAAAGGTAAATTATTTAGTCCATAAAGACGCTACACCATTTCCTTGATATCCGTAATTATCTACGATACCATCAGAAGAAGTTACACGGTAGTATAATTTCATCTCACCATGACCTTCGTAAAACTTCTCGGGTGTGATCACGCCATAACCTACTACGGTTTTGGTTAAAGTACCCACGGTATATGTTTGTGTAGGAATAAAGATTGAATCTTTCACAATATTAGCGACTAAAACGGCATTGTTCTGGTTATTGAAGTTCCGGATCTGAACACTTGTCATATTGGAATTATTCTCTACAGAAACTACATAACGGGCTACACTACTTACTGTACCATCTTCCGTTACCGTCCAGGCACCTTTATAACGATCGCGTGTAATTGTTTCACAACGCTCTCCTTCATAACCCGCAGGGCAGGTACATGAACCATCTGTCTCACAAGTGCCTCCATTTGCACATACGATAGATTTGCATTTATCTACTTTACAAGAGGAAACCGTAAATGTAGTGATTGCTGCTATTGCGCTAAGAGATGCCAATAAAAAACGCTTCATAATTATAATGTCTTACAGAATGATTGAAAGGGATTATTTATTTTAATGTCTAAAAGTAAAAAAAGAAATTGGAAAAGCAAACTTTTGTTAAAAAAAACTAGAGATTCTTTGCCGGCGGATGAGGTCTGTTACCATTATTCGGTTTCTGATTCTTATTATAATGGCTGTTATTTCCGCTTCTGTTTTTATTATTATTACTGCTGTTGCCCTGGCCACTACCCGCATTTGCACTTTGAGCATTATTCTTAGGCCTGTTGGGATTATTGTTTTGCGCGTGTTTTTTGAAATTATTGTTATTATTATTGCTGTTAAAGCGCATTTTCATGTCTCCCGGCACAAAATCAAGCGCACCGCCACTCAAAACCCTTAGCTCTTCTTTAATCATATCGTCCTGCACCTGTTCTTTATGCCAGTTTGCATAAGACAGCTTCATGTAGTAAGCCACCGATTGGGTAAAGCCTTTACGCTTATCTTCATCATCGGTTTGAATGGCACGGTCTATAATCTGGGAAATGTTATGGCCAATGTGTTTGTTCTTCCTGTTCTTTTTAGGATATGGTAAAGGTTCCGGTTTTTGGAACATCTTTTCCCTTGTAGGAATAGGATAAGGGGAATCTATTTCAATTTTAAAATCAGAAATCCTATAGATATGATCCCATAGTTTATGCCTGAAATCTTCTACATTCTTCAAATGCGGATTAAGAATCCCCATAAGCTCAATAATGGCCTGTGCATTCTGCTGACGCTTTTCAGTATCTTCAATGGTGATAATGTAATCGACCATTTTCTGTATATTTCTGCCGTATTCGGGCATCAATAATTTATTGCGAGAGGTATTGTAGTGCATTAAATTTTAATAAAATAAATAAGCTGGAGTGTTGAAAAAGGGGGCTGTA
Organism: Taibaiella sp. KBW10; assembly: GCF_003852495.1. Taxonomy (GTDB): domain Bacteria; phylum Bacteroidota; class Bacteroidia; order Chitinophagales; family Chitinophagaceae; genus Edaphocola. The sequence continues at coordinate 399,258 of NZ_QAJI01000003.1, forward strand.
TTCGTAGTAGTCATGATTTCATAGACAGCGCCCTACTGTATTTGCAAATATATAATGTTTTAATTTAAAATAGCGTTTTTTAATTTAAATTTGCAGCCCTCTGAACATCCCGGCATAGTGCAATGGTTGCAAAACAAGTGTAACAATGCCTCAAATCTAAATGTAATGCAAAATCACTTTATAGAAAGCAATGGTATCAAACAACACTATCTGGAATACTATGCAGGAGCAGATAAGCCTGCGGTAATTATGATACATGGTATTACGGCCAATGCCCATGCATTTGACGGGGTCATTCATGCAGGCCTGCTGGGAGAATTCAATATATATTGCCCGGACCTCAGGGGTCGCGGCTTAAGTGCCAAACCGGCATTCGCGTATTCTCTTCAGGATCACGCTTTAGATATATTAGGTCTATTAGACCATCTCAAAATAGAAAAAGCCAACCTGATCGGACACTCTTACGGAGGCCTTCTTTCTGCTTATCTCTGTGCCAACTATCCTGAACGTGTACACCAGATTCTTTTCCTGGATTCTGCGGCAGAACTCAATCCTAATTCCGGGCAAATGCTGGCTCCGGTATTTGAACGCTTATCTAAAGTATACGATTCGTATGACACCTTTATTGAGAGCATGAAAACCTCGCCCCAGATTACCTTTTGGGATGATTATATGGAGAGTTATTATTGTGCTGATATACAGATGAGGCCCGATGGCAGGGTAGATACCATTCCGAATCTGGCCAATATGAGCTCGGTAGCATTAAACGTTATTAACCAGAATTGGAACACCACTTTTCGAAAAATCGAAGTACCTTGTACCATCATTAATGCTACTGATGATTACAACCTTAACGAGCCCTTATTGCCTCGCTATAAAGCAGAGGAAACCGTAGCAATGATGAAAAATTGCACCTTACATTTTGTAAGAGGAAACCATCAAACCATGCTCTATGGCAAGAATGCTGATGACATTGTAACGATTATTAAAGGGTTTTTCAAATAAGTTTATAATGAGCGTTTCATTCATCTTTAAGCGCAGGAAATTGCGAACGGCAAGCCTTTATTTTTATGGCTTGTGTCTGTTGCTGAGCTTATTTTCCTGTAGTCCCACAAAGCATTTTAAAGATGATACTTATTTATTAAGAAAAAATACGGTCACCCTAAATACCGACAAGACTTATTCTGATAAAGGTGCCTTAAAAGACGCGTTAAAAAGTGTCATTGTACAACAAAACAATACCTATCTTTTCGGCTCAATGCCTTTCAAAGTATGGCTGTATAATCTACGCTATAAGAAGTTCCAAAAGGATACGGCAAATTTCCAGATTCGTTCCAGAATTGTAGAAAAACCGGTCGTATTTAATGAAAAGGCTATTCCCCTATCGATTAAGCAAATGCAAAGCCTGTTGCGTAATCAGGGCTATTTCAATGCAGTTGTTCATGCCACGCATACCAAAAAAGGAAAAGAAATAGTAGTCAATTATGAGGTCAATACAAAAGAGGGTTTCTTAATTGACACAATTACCTTCTCTATTGATACTTCTCAACTGGGCGCAACCATGCTGCCTATATGGCGAAGCAAGTCTTTATTAAACAAAGCAATCCCCTACTCTAATGCTTTATTGTCTGCAGAACGCAGCCAAATGGTAAACCTTGCGAAGAATCAGGGCTTTTACAAATTCAATACAGATAATATCGCTTTTGAACTGGATACTTCGGGAACAAAAATGCTGCGGGATAAAAAGAGTATTGTCGAGAGTGCTGCGAATATCCTGGCAGGAAAACTAAAAAATACCCGGCCTACGGTATCGGTGAATGCCATTATCAAAGAAGAAGAAAACTATACTGCGTTCAATACCTATGCGTATAAAAATATTTATGTTTATCCCGAATATAAGGATAATGAAGACCTGCGTAAAGGTTATAAATATGAGCAAGTGATTGATGGCATTACTTTTCGCTATAAAAATAAAAAACCGCTGGTTCGCAACAGGATAATCAAGTCAAAAATATTCTTGCAACCGCAGGCTTTATACCGGCAGCAGGATTACGACAATACCTTGATGCAACTCAATGACCTGGGCATTTACAACTATGCCCGTATCTTTATTCAGGATCATAAAGATAGTATAGCCAACCATAATGAACTGAATGCACATATCGTTTTGAGCCCGGCAAAACCTTATGATTTTAATACAAACTTCGAGTTGTCCGGAGGCGATCTCTACGTAGCAGGTAGTGCCGTAAATGCCTCTGTAACCAACAAAAACCTGTTTAGAGGAGCCAATCAGCTCTCTATATCGGGAATGTATGGCTTTGAGCTGAATCAAAATAAGAATACGGCACAATCCTTTTTTGATCGCTTTTACCTGATGTCTCAGAATGTAGGTGCAAGTGCAAAAATCATTTTCCCTAAATTCCTGCTTCCTTTTGCGATAGACAATAACCGCTCGGCCAGTCCGAAAACGGTAATGTCTATAGGCGTCAATTACCTGGATCGGCCTGCTTACTTCCGCATCAGAAATATCAGCAGTAGCCTGGGTTATGTATGGCGGCGCAATACATGGACTACCTGGCAGGTGAATCCTATATTTATCAATACCTTACATCTGGGTAATATTTCAGACTCCTTTCGGGTGCGTATGGAACAGGTACAGGCGATTCGCAATAGTTACCAGGAAAATTTTATTGAAGGTGAAAATGTTGAATTTATTTATAATACCGAAGGGCGCCTCCCCTACCGTCATACCTATTTGCGCTTAGGGCTTGAAGAAGCCGGTATGCTTATGGGTGGAGTGGATAGACTAACGAAGGCGATCCGCGGAAAAGGTTTATCCTTTAATTATGCCAGCTATGTTCGTTTTGATTTTGACGCGAGGCAATATTTTAAAAGGAATAATTCCACACTTGTCTTCCGTATGTATGGTGGTATCGGTATCCCTTACGGAGATTCTAAAACGCTTCCTTACATAAAACAATATTTCGTTGGCGGTGCGTACAGCATTCGCGGTTGGGCACCCCGCATCCTCGGCCCGGGCAGTTATTATAATGCGGCGGCACAAAACAGCCAGGATCGCATTTTTATAGACCAAAGCGGCGATATAAAATTAGAATGGAATGCAGAATACCGGTTTAAGATGATCCAGCTTTTTGCTGGGGCTATAGGCCTAAACGGGGCTATTTTTGCCGATGCGGGCAATATATGGCTGGCCAACAAAGATCCTAACCTTCCGGGGGCTTCTTTTGCATTCAATCGATTATGGCAGGATATCGCCATGAGCACGGGCGCCGGCCTTCGGGCAGATATCGGCGGATTCCTCGTCTTGAGGGCAGACTGGGCCTTCCCTATTAAAAAACCCTATGTTTCCCAAAATAGCGGCTGGGTGCTGCATGAGGTGGATTTTGGCAGCAGGCAATGGCGCAATAAAAATATCAACCTTAATGTGGGCATAGGTTTACCCTTCTAATGACGGCGCGTCAATGCTCTTTAGCATCCTTTCCTATGCTCTTTTTATTTCAAGTTAATTAATGTTAATATATACCGGATAAAAATATTTAGGACTTAACTTGCTGCATACTCTGATAATATGCAGAACAACAACAGGTTAACATTCATTTCGGTACTCATGGTGCTCACGCTCCTTGTCGTGACTTTATTTCTGGGCATTTGGCTGAAAAGTAGTTACCGACAAGAGAAGGAATACCTGGGTAAAGACCTGAAAACGCAATACAATGATCTGGTACAGCAGTATGCCACCGAACACCTCAAAAAACAGATCAAAGCATATATAGAACAAAACAGCCAGAATAAGGCTGCGGTGGCAAAAGAAAAGAGTCGTCCTTTAATACCGGAAATCACCAAAATACAGCAGGCACTACAGCAATTAAATGAGCAACATCTCCCAAAACTCATTGATCATGCCGATTCAATCACCATAAAGCAGGAATATACTGTACTACAACAAGATTCCGGACAGATACAATACTATAGTTCTATCGAAGAAGCCCCTGATAGTATCCAAAAAATACTACGGGATCAGGTGAGCGCCCTTTCTTCCCCTAACCGTAATTATACCCTCATCAGCGATCAGCATGCCGGGAAACAAAAGACGGGAAATCCAAAACCCGTTACGGTTAGACAGACAATCCATACGAACTCTGCCCTGGCGCAAAAGGATACGACAGGTCTTCACCAGGCTTTAAGCGAAATGGGGAATATTATGGAAGATCTCAATCTGCTGAATGGTATTGACTCTGTAAATCTCTATAAGGATCTGGTCAAAAATATTGCCCTCCGGTTTAAGGGATTACGTGTGTTCAAGACGCCTAAAGACAGTAATGATCTCATTATTAAAGACGACAATGCCAATGTACTCTTTCCGGGAATAGTGTATTACGTGAGTCATTATGAACCGTATCTGCGTACTAGACTGCATACGCAATTTGCATTCTCGATATTTTTACTCCTCTTATGTGCGGCAACCCTATTTGTTTCTTATAGGACGCTCGTCACGCAACAAAGACTGACCATTCAAAAAAATGATTTCATCAGTAATACCACTCATGAGCTCAAGACGCCGATTACAACGGCACAATTGGCATTGGAGGCCTTCAACCACTTTGACATTAAAGAAAACATTGCACAAACCAAAGAGTACATTACGATTGCCAGTGATGAGTTAAAACGTCTGGAATCTTTTGTATTAGATGTGCTGAACCAGTTACACCTGGATCAAGGGATTATCCGCTTTCACAAAACAAGTATCCGGCTCGGGCATCTGATCGATCAGGTGATCGGCAGATACCAGTCAAGCATCTCTTTACAAAATAAGCAATTGATCATCGATCAGCCGATTCCAGAGCTGGAATTGTCCGGAGATCGTATACATTTGGAAAATGCTATTGGGAATATTGTCGATAATGCTATAAAATACGGAGATCAATATATACACCTTAGGGCCTATGTAGCCGGAAATATGCTTACTATCATTATCGACGATGACGGCATGGGGATTGCTGCTAAAGAACGGAAAAAGGTATTTGAAAAATTCTATAGGATACAGACCGACAAAGGCCATCTTGTGAAAGGCCATGGCCTAGGCCTATCCTACGCCCAAAAAGTGATCACTGCACATAAGGGCCATATCAGCATTGCAGATGCTCCGGATGGCGGTGCCTCCTTTATCATTACATTACCCTTAAATAAGACATAACACGTGGAAGGAAAAAGAATACTGTATATTGAGGACGAGCGTTCTATGGCTAAGATTATTGTAGATATGCTTCATCTCAAAGGTTTTGAGGTCTTGCACCTGGAAAACGGTAAGGATATTTTAGAAATATTAAAAAAATTCAAACCGGATTTATGCATATTTGATGTTATGCTCCCCCATATCGATGGATTCAGTGTTGCCCATCGTGTCCGTAGCGTTAATACGACTATTCCTATTATTTTCCTTACGGCAAAAGGGCTTACTCAGGACGTGATCGATGGATTTAATGCCGGCGCCAATGATTATATCAAGAAGCCTTTTAGTATAGACGAGCTATTGATCAGAATAGCGCACCAGTTGAAACAATCGGAACAAGCGGCCTCAGCAGCTCCTGCAGCTGACCGTATATTAGGGGACTGTATCTTTTCCTCGCAGCAATATACCCTTCAGGTGGGAGACAGCATATTCTCACTTTCCCAGCGGGAAGTAGAGGTGATGTCTTTGCTCTTTCAACGTCCGGAAGAAATCATAAACAGGAAGCAGCTTTTGCTTTCTGTGTGGGGCGATGATTCGTTCTATAACTCTCGGAACTTGGATGTGTATATTCGCAAAATAAGGACCTATTTTCAAGCGTCAGCCCGCATTTCGCTGATCACCCTTAAGAGTGTGGGATTTAAGGTGATTTTGAAGTAATATACTCCCAAGTGACTTAACGCAAAACGACCCGACAAATAATTGTCGGGTCGTTTAATATATTAGAAAAAGTATTACCAGATATGGCACAATACTTCACCACCTACGTTGTTGTTACGCGCTTCTTTATCAGTCATTACACCTTTAGAAGTAGATACGATTGCAATACCTAAACCGTTTTTAACTCTTTTAATTTCAGTTGGTTTAGCATATTGACGTAAACCCGGACGGCTAATTCTTTCCAGAGAACGGATAACAGGCTCTTTTGATTGACCATCATATTTCAATGCGATCTTAATTAAACCTTGTTTGTTATCGTCTTCGAATTTGTATTTTAAGATATAACCTTTATCATACAAAATCTCTGTCATTCTTTTTTTCAAGTTAGAGGCAGGGATTTCTACGATACGGTGTTTCGCCATTTGAGCATTACGAATGCGCGTTAAAAAATCTGCTATAGGATCTGTTACCATTTTTAAACTATAATTTTTAAGTTGAGTAATTGACGCTAGTTACCATTTTATAAGATGGACTTAGGTCTAATGTAATTCAATAAACTATCAAAATAACTGCATTTGATAGTGCCTAAATGCTTACCAAGAAGCTTTAGTAACGCCTGGTATCAAACCATTCAATGCCATTTCGCGGAAGATAACACGACCAATACCGAATTGACGCATGTAACCTTTAGGACGACCTGTTAATTGACAACGATTTTTAAGACGAACAGGAGAAGCGTTTTTTGGTAATTTATCCAATCCTTCATAATCACCTGCAGCTTTTAAAGCGGCACGTTTTTCTGCAAATTGAGCTACCATTTTCTCACGCTTGCGCTGACGCGCTTTTACTGATTCTCTAGCCATGATTAGTTGTTATCTTTTTTAATATTTTTGAAAGGTAAACCTAACTCTTTTAATAATTCGTAAGCTTCTTCATTAGTCTTAGCAGTAGTTACGAAAGTGATATCCATACCAGAGATACGATTTACTTTATCGATATCGATCTCAGGGTAGATGATTTGTTCTGTAACACCGAAAGTATAGTTACCACGACCATCAAAAGATTTATCGTTGATCCCTTTAAAATCACGTACACGAGGTAAAGAGATAGCGATCAAACGATCCATAAATTCAAACATATTAGCACCACGTAAGGTTACGCGAGCACCGATAGGCATGTTTTTACGTAATTTAAAGTTGGAGATATCCTTTTTAGATAATGTAGGAACCGCTTTTTGACCAGCGATCATTGTCATTTCTTTTACGGCATCATCCACTAATTTCTTATCAGATGTAGAACCTTTTACACCTTGGTTAAGACAGATCTTAACCAATTTAGGTACTTGCATCACGGTTTTGTAACCGAATTTCTTCATCAAAGCTGATTTAACTTCATCAGCATATTTTTTCTGAAGACGAGGAGTGTATGTAGTACTCATTATTAAATTGCTTGACTAGTTTTTTTAGAAATACGAACCGTTTTACCATCTTTACGTTCGCGCGTTACACGTACAGGTGCTTTTGCTTTTGCATCCCACAACTGAACGTTTGAAATATTAATAGGCGCCTCTTCTTTTACGATACCACCTTGTGGATTTTTGGCGCTAGGTTTAATGTGTTTGGTGATGATGTTAACACCTTCTACCAATACACGCCCTTTAAGCGGATATACTGCCAATACCTGACGGGGAGTAGTGCGGCTTTTGTCATCACCTGCGATTACTGCAACCTGGTCGCCTTTCTTGATATTGAATTTTGGTTTGAATCTAGTTTTCATTTTAAACGAATTCTATAGTGCCGCTTTGTTCAACGGGCGGCAAAGGTACGAAATATTTTTTACAAAACCTCAGGAGCTAAGGAAACAATTTTCATGTATCCTTTATCACGCAATTCTCTGGCTACGGGCCCGAAGATACGTGTACCACGAGGGTCACCAGCATTGTTTAATAATACTACTGCGTTTTCATCGAAGCTGATGTAAGAACCATCTTTACGACGTAATTTATTTTTTGTTCTTACGATTACGGCTTTAGACACAGTACCTTTTTTGACACCACCTGCCGGTATAGCATCTTTAATAGTAACTACAATCTGATCGCCTACATAAGCATATTGCTGGCCGGAGTTGCCTAATACACGGATACAAAGTACTTCTTTTGCACCACTATTGTCTGCTACTTTTAGCCTTGATTCTTGCTGTATCATTTTATAAAAATGTTTAGCTGTTCGCTTTAATTGTTAATGTGATAATCCAGATAAACATTGTTTAAGAGGATTGTTTAAAATCTTTTCAGCGCTGCAACACTCAGGAATGCAGATGAATAAAGATCGCGCTGTAAAACTATTTTGCTTTTTCGATTACTTCTACTAATCTCCAACATTTCGTTTTGCTCAATGGACGGGTCTCCATGATGCGTACCGTATCACCGATACCACATTGGTTTGTATCGTCGTGAGCGTGGAATTTAGTAGTTTTTTTCAAAAACTTACCGTAGATAGGGTGTTTTACCTTACGCTCTACTGCAACAGTGATTGTTTTATCCATTTTGTTGCTAGTAACTAAGCCTATACGGCTTTTTCTCGTTTTTCTTTCTGCTGTCATGATGACGAAATATTTTTAGTTTCCTAATTGTCTTTTGCGTTGCTCTGTTCTCATTTGCGCAATCCCACGACGTACCGCACGGATGATCATTGGATTTTCAACAGGGTTAACAGAGTGGCTGAATTTTAATTTATTAAGACGATCAGTCTCAGCACCAATCTTATCTAACAACGCCTCATCGCTTAATGAACGATAGTCTTCTACTGTTTTAGACTTTGCCATTTTTAATATTTTTTAAAAGTTAGAACTATGCTTTACAGCAAGATTCATTATGTTTTAATTATGCTTCTGCATAATCGTGACGAACAACGAATTTAGTTTTGATAGGCAATTTTTGAGCGGCCAATTCCATAGCGGATTTAGCTAATTCCATAGCAACACCTTCAACTTCAAACATGATAGTTCCTGGTTTTACTACAGCTGCCCAATATTCCAGACTACCTTTACCTTTACCCATACGTACCTCAGCTGGTTTTGCTGTAATAGGTTTGTCAGGGAAAATACGAATCCAAACAGTTCCTTCACGCTTCATATGACGTGTCATGGCTTGACGTGCAGCTTCGATCTGGCGATTGGTAATCCATTTTGGTTCTAAGGCTTTTAATCCGAATGAACCAAATGCTACAGTAGCACCACGTTGTGCGTTACCTCTGATACGGCCTTTATGCTGTTTACGACGCTTAACTCTTTTTGGTTGTAACATTTTATTATATTTTATTCAGACAGTGCAGGGTTGGCATCCATTCAAATACTATAGCCTAAACCACCTGAGCATACTAAAATTATATTGTTAATAATAGCGTGTTTGACCACGCTATGTAATCTTTAGTCTTTGTTTGGACGAGGAGTTCTTTCTCCGCCACGGCCACCACCACGGTTGTTGTTGTTACCACCACCACGGTTATTACCACCTGGTCTGCGGTCACCACCACGGCCACCTTCACTACGCTCTCCACCACCACGACGGTCAGTAGATCCTGAAGTGATATTTGGATTTAATTCTCTCTTACCTAAAACTTCACCTTTACAGATCCAAACCTTCAAGCCAATTTTACCATAAACGGTCATCGCATATACGGTAGCATAATCGATATCCATACGTAGGGTATGCAATGGCGTACGGCCTTGTTTCATTTCTTCAGAACGTGCGATCTCTGCACCACCTAAACGGCCGCTAGCTTTCACCTTGATACCTTCGGCACCCATGCGCATTGCTGTAGCGATAGCCATTTTGATAGCTCTTTTGAAGCTTACACGACCTTCAATTTGACGAGCGATAGTTTCCCCAACGATTTGTGCATCCAATTCAGGGCGACGAATCTCCATAATGTTGATTTGAACATCAGCATTAGCGGTTAATTTTTTCAGCTCTTCTTTAATTCTATCCACTTCCTGGCCACCTTTACCAATAATGATACCTGGTTTAGAAGTATGAATAGTAATAATTAATTTACCAAGTGTACGTTCGATAACGATTCGAGAAACACCACCTTTGTTGATACGGGCATTCAAATATGTACGGATCTTATGATCTTGTACTAAGTTTTTACCGTATTGTTTCTGATCGCTATACCACATAGAATCCCATCCTCGGATGATTCCTAAACGATTACCTATTGGATTTGCTTTTTGACCCATTATTCAGTTATTATGGATTTGAAATATTTTAAATTAGTTTGCTTTGCTATCAACAATGAGTGTTACATGGTTGCTGCGCTTGCGTACACGATATGCACGACCTTGAGGAGCGGGTAACATACGTTTTACCATACGACCACCATCTACAAATATTGTTTTTACAATTAAGTTAGCATCTGCTACATCCTGGCCTTGGTTCTTTTGTTTCCAGTTATCAATAGCGCTTAATAATAATTTCTCTAATGCTACTGAAGGATGCTTAGTGCTGAACTTTAAAATGCTTAAAGCTTTTTCTACTGCCATACCACGAACCAGGTCTGCTAACAAACGCATTTTGCGTGGCGAAGTAGGATAGTTTCTTAAACGAGCTGTTGCTTCCATATACCTTAAATCCTTAGAGGACTTGATTTAAAAGGTTACTAAAAAAATTTAATTACTGTTGTAAGTGTTTTACTTACTTTTTCTTGTCACCACCGTGACCTTTAAAGTTACGTGTCGGTGCAAATTCGCCTAATTTATGACCTACCATATATTCGGTAACATAAACAGGGATAAATTTGTTACCATTGTGTACTGCGAAGGTGTGGCCTACGAAATCCGGAGAGATAGTAGAGCGACGGCTCCAAGTTTTAATAACAGTTCTTTTAGCACCTGCCTCGTTTTGAGCCAAAACTTTTTGTTCCAAGTTATGGTCAATATAAGGACCTTTTTTAATTGAACGACCCATTGTTGCGTTTTTTTGATGATTTGACCCGAGCAGCTTTACAGCTTACCGATCCATTTTATCTATGATTAATAATGATGAATTACTTTTTCTTTCTGCGTTGGATAATCAAACGGTTAGAATCTTTTGTCAAGCTACGTGTTTTCTCTCCTTTCGCATATTTACCTGTACGGCTACGTGGATGACCACCGGAAGATTTACCTTCACCACCACCCATCGGGTGATCTACAGGGTTCATCGCAACACCTCTTACACGTGGACGTAAACCTCTCCAACGATTACGACCTGCTTTACCCATTGATTCCAATTGGTGATCGCTGTTAGATACTACACCTACTGTTGCATAACAAGAGCTTAATACTTTACGCAATTCGCCGGATGGCATTTTTAAGATTGCATATTTATCTTCTTTAGCGCTTAATTGAGCATAAGTACCTGCAGAACGAGCGATAGAACCACCTTTACCAGGTTGCATTTCGATGTTGTGAATTACAGTACCTAATGGCATGTTTTTCATCAGCAAAGCGTTACCTACCTCTGGCGCTACATTGTCACCACTGATGATTGTGGTACCAACCTGAAGTCCTTGAGGAGCAATGATATAACGTTTTTCACCATCAGCATAAGCCAATAAAGCGATAAACGCAGTACGATTTGGATCGTATTCAATTGTTTTTACAACAGCTGGAATATCTTTTTTGTTGCGTTTGAAGTCAACAATACGATAGTGTTGTTTGTGACCACCACCAATGTTACGAACGGTCATGCGACCTTTAGAGTTACGGCCAGAAGAACTGTTTTTTCTGTCCAATAAGCTCTTTTCCGGTTTGTCAGTTGTAATTTCTGCAAACGCATTCCCTACTCTGAAACGAGTACCGGGCGTGGTTGGTTTGTATTTACGTAAAGCCATTTTTCTACTGAAAATTTAGTAATTTGATTATCTGGCGGCTAAAGCCAATAGCGTCAAATTATATAGTTAATTATTGTTTATACTTAGAATGAAAACAAATCGATTGTCTCACCATCTAAAAGTGTAACTACCGCTTTCTTGTAAGCAGACTTACGTCCTTGTACATATCCGGCTTTTGTGAAACGACTTTTGTTTTTAGCAGGAACAACTATAGTGTTTACTTCTCCAACTTTTACATTGTAGAAATTTTGTACAGCTTCCTTAATTTCCAACTTGTTAGAACGCTTATCCACTACGAAAGTGTAACGGTTTTGTTTTTCCATTTGGCTATTAACCTTTTCGGTAATCACCGGGCGAACCAATACTTCTGAAAGTCTCATTGTTATTGAATTTATTTTTTAGCTGTTGCTAATCAAAAATTAATTTTAATTAATGCGTGACCTGAGTCTTACGCTTCTACCTCTACTGCTACGTCTGTAAATACTTTTGCAGCGCTTTCGGTTAATACTAATGTTTTAGCATTTAAGATGTCATAAGTATTGATATCACTTAAAACACTTGCTTTAACTTTAGGTATGTTACGAACACTTAAGTAGAAGTTTGCATCATAGTCAGCATTTACTAATAACAATTTTTGATCTGCTATTTTCAGGCTGTTCAATAGTGCTAACATTTGTTTTGTGCTTGGCGCATCAATTTTAATGTCTTCTACTACAACGATGCTGTTTTCTTTAGCTTTATATGTCAATGCAGACATTTTAGCCAAATCTTTCACTTTACGGTTCAATTTGAAATCGTATGAGTGAGGTAAAGGACCGTTGATAGTACCACCACCTTTATATAATGGGTTACGGATGTTACCTTTACGAGATCCACCAGTACCTTTTTGACGATGTAACTTACGGCTGGAACCTTTTACTTCCGCACGTGTTTTTGTTTTGTGTGTACCTAAACGACGAGCAGCTAAGTATTGCTTTACAGCTAAATATACTACGTGGTCATTAGGTTCGATATTGAAAATATCTTCTGGTAATTCCACCGAGCGACCGGTTTTTTCACCTTTGCTATTTAATACTTCGATTTGCATGATTATTTCTGAATTAAAACGATGGAACCATTGTGACCCGGAACTGAACCCGCAACTACGATATAGTTTTGTTCAGGAAACACTTTCATTACTTTTAGAGCTTTAACCTTAACACGGTCACCACCCATTTGACCCGCCATTCTCATATTTTTGAATACGCGGCTTGGATAAGAAGATCCACCAATAGAACCCGGTGCACGTTGACGATCATGTTGACCATGTGACGCACCACCTACCCCAGCAAAGCCATGACGTTTTACAACACCTTGGAAACCTTTACCTTTGGTCGTTCCTACAACGCTAACTTTTTCGCCTTCAGCGAAGATGTCGCATGTAATAGTTTCACCTACTTGTTTATCGATAGAGCAATTGCGAATTTCTTTCACTACAGATTTAGGATCTGTGTTTGCTTTTGCGAAGTGATTTAGAAGAGCTTTCGGCGTATTTTTTTCTTTACGTGTACCGTAAGCTATTTGAAGCGACTCGTAACCATCAGTTTCAACGGTTTTCTTTTGTGTAACAACACAAGGGCCGGCTTCGATAATGGTGCAAGCAACTTGCTTTCCATTAGCTTCGAACACACTTGTCATGCCGATTTTTTTGCCAATAATACCTTTCATTTGTTGGAGATAATTATTATTTCGTTATTACAAGAGATCTCTCAATCTCATTTTGTTTTATGTTTTTAATAGCTCAATGGAAAACCAGAACGTTGTCTAGCACCCTTAGTCAAGCGCCCGTTTCAGTTGTTAGTAGCTTCAGCATTTTAAATCTGATGCCCTGATAGGGATTAACCGTTTATTCAGTTATGTATAAAGAACAAAGCTTTCGCTATTAATGTTATTTTTTTTGAAAAAATCAGCAGGTTATGCTTTGATTTCAACTTCTACTCCACTAGGCAGATCTAATTTAGACAATGCATCTACAGTCTTACTGCTTGATGTATAGATATCCAAAAGACGCTTGTGAGTACATAATTGAAACTGCTCTCTTGCCTTTTTATTTACGTGCGGTGAACGCAAAACGGTAAATATTTTCTTGTCAGTTGGCAAAGGAATGGGACCAGTAACTACAGCTCCTGTACCTCTTACCGTCTTAACGATTTTTTCTGCTGACTTATCAACCAAATTATGGTCGTAAGATTTCAATTTAATGCGAATGCGTTGTGACATAATTCAAAAAACTTCCTTTAATATTTGGGAGTGCAAAGGTATAACTATATTTTAAATATCCAAATTTTTTTTAAATAATATTTTATTCTTTTATAAATAAAGCAATATCTCTAACACTCGATAGAAACGGCAAAAGTACATAAAAAACAATCAACCAATTGACATTGTTAATATTATGTAATATATTTATCTCCCAATCTACGAATCCCTACCGCTGCTGTTACAATTGTACTCCTATGAAAAGGAATCTAATTTATTAATCATTTAATAACCCAATTCAAATTCACAGCATGAATGCAAACTTTACCCAAAAAGTACTTGTTTTCCTCTTCCTCCTTTTCGGAATAGGCCGTTCAAGTGCGCAAAGCGTTACCATCAGTACCGCAGCATCCTTTATCAATAATAACGGAACTGGTACGGTAACCTTCAATTTCCAGAATACCAATCCCTATCCGGTTATCATTACAGATGTAGCCGGCGTGACCGGGAGCAGCGGCCTCTTAAACGCCTCTATTTGGTATAAACCGACCCCTATTACTGCCGCTCCGGGACTGATTTCGGTCGCCAACGGATGGACACAGGCCGCCAGCGGTACTTTCACCGGTATAGCCAATTCCTCCACCAGCATTTTACAGCCTATTTTATCAAATATTTCCTTTACCATACCGGCCAATACCACTTATGGAATTGCTGTATTTGCCGATGGGCAACGTTACTTTACGATGTCTGCGGCACAAAACTTTTCCGGTGGCGGTTGCAATTTCCTCATGGGGCCCAGCAGCAGCTATGGCGGAGGAGCGCCTAATACCACAACAGCCCCCACCAATAATCCTAGGGGATGGATTGGCAGCCTGACCTTTAAACCGGCCATATTTGCCAATAACAATGCCGCACTGGCGCAGTTAACATCTCCCCTCAATTTTTGCCAGGGCCTGAAACAGATTAAGGTGAAAGTGCAGAATTCGGGACATAATGTGATCAATACCGTAGCCGTAAACTGGCTCTTAAACGGTGTGGCACAAACGCCGTTTACCGTAACGACTCCGCTTGATACCCTCGGTGGTACGGGCATCAATGAAATAGAAGTCTTATTGGGTACATATACTTTTACCAATGCCTCTGTGCCCTTTAAAGCCTGGACAACCTTACCCAACGGGGTTCCTGATACTGCAAATGGCAATGATACGATTACAAGAGTACTGAAAGCATCGCTCGCCGGAACGTACACCATTAATAATGCGTCGCCAACAGCAGGCACTAACTATAATAATTTTACAGATTTCACAAATGATCTTAGTAACTACGGCATGTGTGGTCCGATTGTAGCCAATGTGGTAGCAGGATCGGGTCCGTATAATGAAATCGTTTCTTTGGGTAACATTTCGGGATCCAGTGCCGCCAACACCCTGCGTATCAATGGTAACGGAGCTACGGTTCAGTTTGCGAATAACATAAACCAAAGACAATTACTGACCTTGACCGGCACCAAATACACTAGGATAGATAGCTTGAAATTTGTAGCCTTAGCCGCCGACTATGGTTGGGGCGCACTGATCACGAACGGTGCTGTATACGATTCAATAACCAGGTGTGTCTTCGACCTCTCTGCTGTAACCACCACCAGCAGTACAAACGCTGCAGGGATTACCTTTACCGCATCAAACAGCTCTCCTACAACTGTGGGAACCTGCGGATCAAACTGTTTTATTGCAAACAACCAGATAAAAGGCACAACCGGTGCCGGGGGAGCCTATTACTGTGTGACCCTTTATGGCGACAATAATAACAACATTATCAGAGGCAATAAAATCGAAAACTTTTATTTCTATGGGATGTATATCTATGAGGGTGCGAACAATATTATCGAGAATAATGACATCAACAGGGCAACGAAAACAAATACCTCTACGTTTTACGGAATATACAGTAGTTGTGCCACTCCTAATGCATTAACAATCAGGAATAATAGAATTCACTCTCCTTATCTGGGTACCGCCGCAAATACAAATAGTTTTTACGGGATTTACAATTTCTTTGACGGAACAGCCACTGCTCCCGTAAAAATCTATAATAATGCGATTTACAACATCACTCAGGGCGGTGTTGTTTATGGGATTTATGGCTCTGCAACCCTGTATAACTTATACTACCACAATACGATAGACATCAGTAAACCGCTTACCGGAACTTCCAGTATGTATGGTATTTATCTAACGGGAGCCAATACAGGAACAGAAGTTAAAAACAACCTGGTTTCGATTACTTCCGGCACCCTTGGTTCTAAATATGGCTTTTATTACAGTGCGCTAAACAGTGTTGTGGCAGCCGCTAAGAATAATTTCTATCTCAATTCAACACAAGCCGGTACTCAGTATTATGGTTTCTATACCACAAACTATACTACGCAAGCAGCCTTCCAAACAGCCTATCCTACATTTGAAGTAGGTTCGCCTGCGGCAAATCCGCAATACCTGCCGCCCGCAACATCAGACTTCATTCCAAATAGCGCCAGCCTGATCGCGGCAGGAACAAATGTACTGACAACCGTGGGCACCGACATTCTGGGCATGCCGAGGACGCCGGTACCGACTATAGGTGCTTTTGAAGTAACACCTTCCGGAAATGATAATATTGGCCCGACAATGGTCACCATCCCAACCGGTAATTACTGCTCCGGTATCCAACCTGTAGCGGTTACGATCAATAATTTCGGGGTGAATAATGTAAATACATTCCAGATAAACTGGCGGATAAACGGTGTATTGCAAACTCCCGTGACCTATATTGGTACCATACTGGTACCGGCAACTGCCCCCAGCGGTTCCAGCTTCGCTACTATTGGCATGGGTACTGTCAACTTAAACGCCGGGGCAAACAGCCTTGTCATATGGACTTCCCAACCAAACGGCACTACCGACGGCCATCCGTCTAATGACACCTTGTATACAACCCTGACGCCATCTGTATTTACGGCGAGTGCAGTTTTAGACACGATATGTAGCAATGGGATGACGCAAGTGAACTTATCTCCGGCTACCGGTTATGCAACGGGTGCCTTAGAATGGCAATATTCTACCAATGGTACTACCTGGACGCCTATTCCGGGTAGTGATGCCCCTAACTATGACGTAACGGGGATCGGTACCGCAACACAATACAGAGCCAGAATCATTACCGGTGGCTCAAACTGCTACTCTACAAGCAAAAATATTCATGTAGCCTATGTAACCCAGCCAACGGTGACTGCTGCAGAAAGATGTGGTCCGGGTGCCCTTACTTTAAATGCTGGTGTAGCCGGTGGCCTGAACCTGAAATGGTATACGAATACAACCAATCCGGTAGCAGTAGGCAATGGCACCAGCTTTACCACCCCATCGCTATCTGCGACCACTACTTATTATGTATCTGCGGCTGCCGGTTCGGGCAACCAGGCAACGGGGAAAGCAACACCGCTATCCACCAGTGGCAATACCGGGTTTAGTGATGTAGGGTTAATGTTTAATGCGATTAGTCCTTTTGTTTTATCGAGTGTCGATGTTTATCCAACAGGTACTGCAGGTACCGGTTCGGTGACAATTGCCCTAAAGAATGCGGCAGGAACGACGCTGCAAACAGCGACGGCCCCTGTTACTGTAACGAGTGCCGGCACATTAAATACCATTCCCTTAAACTTCACCGTTCCCGTTGGTACCGGCCATCGCCTTGTTGTAATGGCAGCCACGGGCGTCAGTTCCTTGATCAGGGAGCTCACAACAGGCTTTACGTATCCTTATACCCTGCCTGGTGTTTCTTCTATCACATCGGCCTACAGCGGTGGTGCCACAGCAAGCTATTATTACTATCTATATAACTGGCAGGTGGTGGTCGGTTGCGAAAGTCCACGCGTGCCCGTTACCGCTACCATACGCGACTTACCTTCCGTTGCTTTAGGCAACGATCTGGATACCTGTATTACGATCGGAAGCACGATTACACTTGATCCGGGCACACAGCCCTCAGGTAGTACTTTCTTATGGGATGACAATACGACCGGTGCTACCCGTAGCATAGGGCAAACCGGAACATATGCGGTCAAGGTAACCAATCAATACAGCTGTTTTGCGCATGATACGATAAACATTATCACCAGAAACAGACCGACGGTTAACCTTGAGGCAAACGGTACTAATTTCTGTATCGGTGGCAGCAAAGTATTAGATGCCGGTCCGGGTGGCGAAAACGGTGGTGATTATTACTGGACAACCGGTGCCACGACCAGAACCATTACCGTGGTAGATCCGGGTACCTATATCGTTTACGTAACCAGCAATCAGGGTTGTCTTACAGTTGATACCGTAGAGATCGTAGAAAGCGGTTATTCTCCTACAACCAATGGTATCCTCGCCTTGGCTACGGGACCAATGGGCTTCAACTTCAATGCAGTGAACGCACAAAATGTGGTAAATTATGAGTGGAATTTTGGTGATAATACACCCGTCAGCAATGCCATAAGCCCAAATCACACGTACGCCGCAGGTGGTGTCTATACCATCAAGCTAAAAACCTTTAGTATATGTGATGACAAACTCGATAGCTCTACCGTATATATTGTGGGTACCGGCCTTAAAGAGCTGACCCAAAATGAAAAATTACTACACATCTATCCTAACCCGAATAATGGTAAAGTCTTATTTATTGAGGCTTTAGCAGGGGTCAAAACAGGAGACATTGTGCTGTACAATACTTTAGGACAATCCGTTTATAAAGCAAGCACTACCCTATCCGGAACTACATACAAATTGGAACTACCCGATTATTTAGCATCCGGTATATACAACCTGTATATACAGACCAATAAAGGTCCCGTGAGCAGGAAACTCGAAATCATAAAATAGTTTCTGGTATTCATTTTATAAAAAAGCATCTGCTACCCTGGCCAGGGTAGCAGATGCTTTTTTATGCGGCTTATTTCCGCTCCTGTTCAATGCCTATGATACATTAGCAATAAGTATCTATCTGAATCTGACCAACTAATGTAAACCTTTAGCTGTCTTTATGAAAACTAGCCCCCAACCCCCTTAAAAAACTACCGCTCATTTGTATTTTTCCAATACAAAGTATATTTGTAAACAACAATGTAAGAGGGTATCGCCGAAAACCTTTATATAAGAGTAGGCAATTTTAAATATTAAATATGGCAAAAGACCTATTCAGACTGCGCAGGCATTTCTGTATTTTACTGCTGCTTTTATCGGTTAGTTTTCAGGTAAAAGTAAGTGCACAGACCCCCATGTACTTTAAAGGTACGGGTACCGGAAGCAATACTATTCCCATGAATAATACGGGTTCTCATTGTCAACAGATATATGAACCTTCTGATTTCAGTGCCCTGCCTATTTCCGGGCTGATCACAAAAATTTATCTGAGAAATGCGGCGGCCGGGGGAACCGGAACATATACCAATTTTTCAGTATCTTTTTTACAAAATACATTAACGACATTTCCTAACACCAATTTTCTGACGGGCTTTACACCGGCACTGTTGGTACCAAGCTTTACGGTAAATGGTAATGCCACTGCCGGCGGCTGGTATGAGGTTCCGCTTACCATCCCTTTTCTGTATGACAATACAAAGACCCTTATTGTAGAGATTAAATACACGGCAAAAACAGGCGGAATGAGCGGACCGACCTCAACGGCCACCGGCAATAAAAGATTGTCTATCATTGCCGCACCAGGGCCGCTCGTGGGCAATCTGGCCACCATCTGGGGTGATTTTGGGATGGATGTAATTCCAAGCGTCCCTTGTACCAATCCTCCGGTAGCAGGTACGACTATTTCTAATGCGCCGGGTGTAAACTGTATCGGCAGCACCGTAAACCTGGGGCTGACCGGCCATGTAACCGGTTCCGGACAAACCTATGAATGGGAGAGTTCTGCAAATAATATCACCTATACCAGCCTTGGCGCACCACAACTAACCACACCATTGACCATCAACATAAGCGCGACCAGATGGTATCGTTGTAAAGTGGTTTGCTCTGGAGGTACTCCGGCTTATTCTACGCCTTTACAAATTTCGGTAGCAGCAGGCCTTGCGGGTACCTATACAATTAACTCAGCCGCGGCTACTGCCGGTACCAACTTCAATAATTTTACCGATGCGGCTACCGCCTTGAACTGTGGCATTACCGCTCCGGTTGTTATTAATGTAGTTGCCGGATCCGGACCCTATAATGAAACAGTTTCTATTGGTAACATCTCAGGAGCAAGTGCCGTCAATACCGTCAGAATAAATGGTAATGGTGCTACTTTGCAATTTAACCCTACAGTAGCTGCCGATGCCAATATCTTCACTTTAAACGGCACACAATACTTTACTTTAAATAACCTGAAAATAAAAACCAACAGCAATACTTTTGGCTGGGGTGTACTCGTGACCGGTGCAGCCGCTCGTGATAGCATTATCAATTGTGATATAGACTTGTCGGCCATTACGGGTACCAGCTCTACTGCTGCCAATGGGATTGTGGTATCGGGTTCTGCAACTTCTCCGACAACGGGTTCTACTGTATCTCATCTGTATATCGGTAACAATACCGTGACGGCGGGCAGTAATGCCGCAGGAGGTGCTTATTATGGCATTGCGGTTTCGGGGCAAAGTACTACCGTTCAAAATGACAGCATTTATGTGGTGGGCAATACCGTGACCAATTTCTATTATTATGGCATCAGGTATGCTCAGGTTAATGGTGGAGCACTGTCTAACAACAACATTCACCGTTCCGCGAAAACGGCCATAGGAGGCACAGCGTATGGCATCTATGCCTATTATTGTAAGGGTATAGAAACAATTGGTAACCGCATCCATGATATGGCAGCTCCGGGTGTAAACTCGACCAGTACCTTCTATGCGATGTATAATTACCATTACAACAATACTGCGGCCACGCCGATCCTTATCGCCAATAATGTTATCTACAACATGGGTAACTATAGCGGCACACAATACTTGTTACAAGCCACAGGGCCTAGTCTGAAGGTATACCATAATACGGTAGATGCCAGCGAGATACAAGGAACAAGCAACAGTGCAATGTATGGTTTGTACATGACGACCAATACGGGGTCGGAAGCTAAAAACAATATCATCAATATTACCGGTGGCAATACGGGTATTAAATATGGCATTTACGTATCCTCAGTAAGCACACCGGCCGATTTGCAAAAGAATAATGTTTATGTAAATTCTACACAGACCGGCGCACAAACACCTTATTACTATGGGGCGGCTTATGCCAGCCTAGCCGCATTCCAGACAGCACAACCCACACAAGAAATAGGTTCTCCGAATATTGATCCTCAATTCCAGTCTCCGGCAACCGGCGATTTTTCGCCTGCCGCTTCCGGTGTGATCAATAGTGGTGTCAATGTACTCAGCAGTGTACCGACAGATATTTCTGGCGTTGCCAGAACCATCACACCCACTATCGGAGCCTTTGAATATGTACCTTCCGGCAATAATGATGCCAAAACGGTAGGTATCCTAAACCCTTCCGGTAATTTCTGTGCCAATACCACTGCTCCTGTAAAAGTGATCATTGGTAATGGTGGTGCTAATAATTTGAATACGGTTCAAATCAACTGGACCGTGAACGGTGTGGCACAGACCCCATTTGCCTATACCGGTACACTCGTACCGCCTACAGCACCTGGTCAAAGCTTGGATACGGTTACCCTTGGTACGATTACTTTTGCTACCGGGATCAACAATCTTGTGATCTGGACCTCTTTACCCAATGGTCTTTCCGATCCGAATCATGCAAATGATACCGCTACGTTTTCCGGACAATCATCTTTACCGGGCAATACCTATACCATCAACAATGCGGCCCCTACAGCGGGTACAAACTTCAATAGTTTTAATGATTTTGCAGATGCCCTTAGTTATGGGATATGTGGCCCGGTCATCGCCAACGTAGTTGCCGGATCCGGACCTTATAACGAAACCGTCTCTATTGGTAATATTGGCGGAGTAAGTGCGGTCAATACCATCAGAATAAACGGTAATGGCGCTACATTGCAATTTAACCCAACCGGAACTTCCGATGCCAATATCTTCACTTTAAACGGCACACAATACTTTACCTTAAATAACCTGAAAATAAAAACCAACAGCAATACTTATGGCTGGGGTATACTCGTGACCGGTGCAGCCGCTCGTGATAGCATCATCAATTGTGATATTGACTTGTCGGCCATTACCGGTACCAGCTCTGCTAATGCCAATGGGATTGTGGTATCGGGTTCTACGACTGCTCCGACAACGGGTTCTAATGTATCTCATCTGTATATTGGTAACAATACCGTTACTGCAGGCAGCAATGCCGCAGGTGGTGGTTATTATGGTATTGCCGTTTCAGGATTAGGTACCTCAACTCAGAATGACAGTATTTATGTGGTGGGCAATACTGTAACCAATTTCTATTATTATGGCATCCGGTATGCTCAGGTTAACGGCGGAAAACTATCCAACAACAACATTCACCGCTCTGCGAAAACAGCCATTGGTGGTACCGCGTACGGGATCTACGCCTATTATTGTAAGGGTATAGAAGCGGTCGGTAACCGCATCCATGATATGGCGGCTCCGGGCGTAAGTTCGACCAGCAGCTTCTATGCGATGTACAATTACCATTTCAACAATACTGCGGCCACGCCGATCCTTATTGCCAACAATATTATCTATAATATGGGTAATTACAGCGGTATACAATACTTGCTACAAGCTACAGGGCCTAGTCTGAAAGTATACCATAATACGGTAGATGCCAGCGCACTGCAAGGAACAAGTACCAGTGCGATGTATGGTCTGTACATGACGACCAATACCGGATCGGAAGCTAAAAATAATATTATCAACATAACCGGTGGTAACAAGGGCATAAAATATGGCATTTATGTATCCTCTGCAACGACACCGGCCGATTTGCAAAAGAATAATGTTTATGTGAATTCTACACAGACCGGTACACAAACACCTTATTATTACGGAGCGGCTTATGCCAGCTTAGCAGCATTCCAGGCGGCACAACCCACACAAGAAATAGGTTCTCCAAATGTAAATCCACAACTCCTGTCTTCCACAACAGGCGATCTGTTGCCTTTAAATCCGGTTTTAATGACTGCCGGTAATAACCTGACGGCAACAGTACCCACAGATATTATAGGGACGGCCAGATCGGCAACACCCACCATCGGTGCTTTCGAATTCGCCCAACAAGGCATCAATAATGCCAGAGCATTTTCTTTCCTGAGTCCTATGGGTAATTTCTGTGCAGGCACGATTCCTGTAGAAGTGATGTTCGGAAATGTAGGAACTAATAATATAAGCTCTTTACAAATAAACTGGCGCGTAAATGGTGTGCTGCAAACACCTTATACTTATAACAGTACCTTAGTTCCTTTAAACAGCCCGACAGGCCAAAGTTTGGACACTATAGTATTGGGTAATGCGACCTTAAATCCGGGTGCGAATAACATCATCGTCTGGACTTCTTTACCAAATGGTGTTGCGGATGCACAACCGGCTAATGATACCATCTCTAAAATAGCCACCACCGCTAATTTCCTGGTGAGCAAAACTAAAGATTCCATCTGTGCCAATGAGTTCTCCATCCTTTCTTTAAGTCCGGGTACGGGCTATAGTGACGGTGCTTTAGCATGGGAATATTCTACTGATGGGACCACCTGGATCACCATACCCAATACGGATACGGTAAATTACGCTGTTACCAATCTTGGGGTGGCCACACAGTATCGGGTCAAGATATTAACCGGAGGGGCAAACTGTATTTCCAATACTGCTACCGTGTTCGTAAAATATGTAAGCCCGCCTGCTGTAACGGCAGCGGAAAGTTGCAGCCCGGCAGCCTTAACCCTCCAGGCGGTACCTAGTACCGGCAATACACTTAAATGGTATGACAATTTAACGACGACCACCGTATTAGCAACAAGCAGCAGTATTACCACACCAATACTTTATGCGACCAAAACCTATTATGTTGTTTCGGTATCTTCCGGCGGATGTGAAAGTGTAAGAACACCTGTAAAGGCCACTATTCATATTTTACCCCCGGTAAATCTGGGCAATGATCTGGATACCTGTATCGCTGTGGCGGGAAGTTTCAACCTGAATCCAGGTACACAACATCCGGGAGCTACTTATTTATGGGATGATAATACGACCGGTGCAGCCAGAACGGTTACCCAATCCGGGATGTATTATGTAACCGTAACCGATACCAATACCTGTTCCAGTGCCGATAGTATTATAGTAAATGTAAGCCTGAGACCAATCGTAGACCTTGAAGCTAACGGTACTAACTTCTGTATCGGTGGCAGCAAAGTATTAGATGCTGGTCCGGGTGGTGAAAACGGTGGTGATTATTACTGGACAACCGGTGCCACGACAAGAACTATTACCGTGGTGGATCCGGGTACCTATATTGTTTACGTAACGACCAATCAGGGTTGTCTTACGGTTGATACCGTAGAGATCGTAGAAACCGGTTACTCTCCTACAACCAATGGTATTCTTGCTTTGGCTACGGGCCCCATGGGCTTCAACTTCAATGCAGTGAACGCACAAAATGTGGTGAATTATGAGTGGGATTTTGGCGACAATACACCGGTCAGCAATGCCGTAAGTCCAAATCACACGTATGCAGCAGGTGGGGTTTACAGCATCAAACTAAGAACCTTTAGTGTATGTGATGACAAACTCGATAGTTCAACCGTATATATTGTGGGTACCGGCCTTAAAGAGCTGACCAAAAATGAAAAATTACTACACATCTATCCTAACCCGAATAATGGTAAAGTCTTATTTATTGAGGCATTAGCAGGGGTCAAAACAGGAGAGATTGTGTTGTACAATACCTTAGGACAAACCGTTTATAAAACAAGCGCTACCCTATCTGGCACTACCTACAAATTGGAGCTACCCGATCATTTAGCATCCGGTATGTATAACTTGTATATACAGACCAACAAAGGTCCGGTGAGCAGGAAACTCGAAATCATTAAATAGTCTCTGGTTCGCTCATTAGTCTTGAAAAGTTCATACAGCACTAATAATAAGTAAGAGAATCAAATCCAACAACGGAGAGCCCATATGGCTCTTCGTTGTTGTTACTACGCTATTGTTAAGCCCTCTTAACAAAGCTTTTATGTTAGAAAAGAACTTTACTTTTGTCCAAATATCCCATAAACATGAAGAAAGAATTTTACCTCTTTTTATGCTGCTTGTTATGCCTGTTCTCTTATAGCACAAGCCATGCGCAAACACCGCTTTCCGGCAGCTATACGATCGACAATAGCCAGGCGACCGGAGGCACAAATTACAATAGCTTTACTGCATTTACCGGCGCGCTCACCACCAATGGCATCTCAGCAACCGTTGTCGCAAATGTGGTACCCGGTACGGCATACAATGACCGTATTGTACTGGGAAATATTACGGGTAGCAGCAGTACCAACAGGATTCGCATTAACGGAAATGGCGCTACGCTACAATATACCAATACGGCTACAGCCAAAGAACTGGTTGTACTGAACGGAAGCAAATATATTACCCTCGACAGCCTGAATTTTGTTGCCCTGTCCGATACCTTCGGATGGGCCGCGCTGATCAACAATAATGCCCAAAGCGATTCCATCACCCGTTGTACCTTTGATATGACACGGGTAAAAGTATATCATCCTCAAAAGACACAGGGTATTAATTTCAGATCGGCTACCCCTAATATCACCACCTGTACAGGATGTTACATTGCAGATAATATCGTAAAAGGCGCTACAGATTCGGGCGGTATTGAGCATGGCGTGTATATTGAATATGGTCAGAACATCACCATCAAGAATAATATCCTGCAGGATTTTTACTTATTCGGCATCTTCTTCAACGGAAATAATAATGTGATTGACCATAATGATATTAATATGGCTCATAAACCAAAGACCCAGGGTTTTTACGGCATATATCTTTCCGGAGGCACTAATAGCATTATCCGAAATAATAAGATACATGATGCTTATGTGGGTACCGGAATCAATAACCAATCTTTCTATGGCATCAGCAATTTTGCTTCTGACACCACAACCTATACGCAGATATACAATAACCTCATCTATAATATTACCGGTGGGGGCAGCGGATTTGGGGAAGTATATGGTATAAAGGTTTTGGAAAACAAGAACATGATCTACCATAACACGATCGACATGCGCCATATGCTTAACGGACTAACCCCTTATGCAGAAGTATTTGGCATAAAGGTGATGGCAAACAATGTGAAAAGTTATGTCAAAAACAATTTGGTGCGTATTGTCCCTCCCGTATCTAGTCCGGGGAGCCGGTCAGGATTCTTTTACCGGTACAAATCCAGTATTGCAGAAGCCCGCAAGAACAATTATTATGTCAACAACGGCTATTTTGGCCAATGTGCACTTACCAATCCGGGAGCGCCTTCCGGCTATAACAGGGTTAATTTTCAATTAAACTTTCCCGGCCTGGAAACGGGAAGTACGGATCTGGACCCTCAATTCAACAATGCCAATAACAACGATTTCAGACCAACCAATCCACTATTGGCCAATACAGGTGAAAACCTGAGCAGCGCAGTGGCAACTGATATGAACGGTAACCCCAGAACGGCAACTCCTACCCTCGGGGCACTGGAATGGACCTCTGCTTCTTTACCCAATAATGGTGCGATAAAAGCGATAACAACGCGCTCTACGCTACGCTGCCCGGGCAATTATGGTATTCGTGTGGCTTTACAAAACGAAGGAACTAATACCATTGATTCTTTACAATTCAACTGGCAGCTTAATGGTGTGACACAAACACCGGTTTCTTTCCAAACCCATATGGTCACCGCTTCCAGCTCATTAGTACAAAGCAGAGACACTTTAGTACTCCCTTCCGTAGCCCTCAATGGTGCTACGACCATCAAAATCTGGATCAACACCACTAATGGCGTGGCCGATATTGACCATACCAATGATACCTTACAAGCAACCTTTAGCACGACCACCTTTACAAACACCAGCCTTAACGATACCATTTGCAGTGCACAGTCCGCCATACTCACGCTGGCACCGGCTACCGGATACAAAGTAAGTGATACCCTGCAATGGCAACAGTCAACAGACAATATCAGTTGGACGGATATTTCCGGCGCACAGCAAGTCAATTACCTCTCCCCTTCTTTAAGCAGCAATACCTGGTACAGAACTAAAATAAAAACAGAAAATGTAACCTGCTATACAAATGTAGCGGCGATTCATATTAATAATCCTGGCATCCTGTCAGTAGCGAATGATTCAATTTGCGGGCCCGGAACCTTAACCTTACAGGCTATACCAAATCCCGGTGCGTACGTGCACTGGTATAGCAATCCTACAACCAACACTTTGTTGCATACGGGCAATAGCTTTACAACGCCTTATCTGAATAATACCACAAGCTATTATGTAAGTGGTGCTTCACAAAGTGGCGCCAGTTTCGACTCTGCGGGCTTACATAATTTTACCTCGATTCAAAACTATGCTAATATCCCGGATTGGGGCCTGACCTTTGATGCAACCAGTCCGTTCACTTTAGAAAGTGTAGACGTCTTTGGATACCATGCTTTTGCAGATACCAGTTTGGGACAAATAACCATTGCCCTGAAGGATGCAAATGGTATTGTATTACAATCGGTCAATAGTGCTGTAATCGGAAATAACCTTACCCTTAGGAATACAATACCCCTTAATTTTAATATCCCTGCAGGACAAAACTATCGTTTAGTAGTCCAGAATATTGTACCGAATGCCTTTAAGCTTATGGGGGACCCCAACTATAATAATTTCCCGCTCCCCATTCCTAATGTCGGGTTGATTAAAAGTGGCTATGCCGCCAGTACTACCCCTTCGAATAATTATAATTATTTATATAAATGGAAAATCAAAAGCGGTTGTGAAGGCGCAAGGCAATTGGTTTCTGCAATAATACTTCCTGTACCGGTGCTCAACCTTGGCAATGACACCATCATTTGTGCCAGCGAAGCGCTGACATTAGATGCCGCCAATGCAGGCAGTACTTACAACTGGAATACCGCTGCCAATACCCAAACCATTAATACAACGGATTCGGGCACCTATAGTGTCTTGGTCACCAATACCAGCAATTGTACGGTCAGCGATAGTATCCATATCGGTTTTGTGGCTCCGCCTTCTATTAATGCGATCACTTACCAAAATGGGGCACCAGCGGGCACGATCAATTTCGGCACTGCCAACCCACAAGGCATCAATACTTATCACTGGGATTTCGGAGACGGCAATACCTCTTCGGATCCGGCGCCAACACATATGTACACGGCCAATGGTAACTATTTGGTAAACCTCAGGATGATTAATAATTGTGATACGGCAGACAGCTCAGTGACCATAACGGTTACCCTGCCCAGCAGCATTAATCATGTAGGAACAGATAAAGCAACCATTATTGTGTATCCTAACCCTGCGGCAAAAAACCTGATCATCGAAAACAAGACCTCTGGAGTTAACATGGAATATGTGGTGGTCTACAATAGCATCGGACAAAAAGTATATGCTTCTGAGCCAATCAAGGGCAATACACATCACCTCTCCGTTGAAGCCCTTGCATCCGGAACTTATTTTATGCAAGTACACACATCCGCGGGTATCAGCTATAGAAAGTTTAGCGTGCTCCGGTAATTTTATTTAATCTTCTTCTTATCGCAAAGGCAGTTCTTTATGAACTGCCTTTTGTCATACAAGTATATATTGATATTAATCAATCTTCTAGCAGTATATTTTACCATTCTTATTTAGATAAACTGGGTTACTTTTTGCCCGTTCTATGCATAAATAGTACACTGTTCTAAAATTGCCGGCGCTTACCGAAGGATGAGGCATTTTGCCGAATTTATAATAACTTTTGTAAGTAAATCACTATTTTGCAGTACGCTAGACCAAGTAAAATAATATTATGAATTACTATATTCTACCAATTATCATAAATGATAGAAGAGAAGTTACCTTACAATTGCAAGGACAGGACAGAACTACCGAAAACAGGTACATTGTAGAGGTTCCGGAAAATGTTCATTTCAACCTGTTCAGCATGCTGAAAGATGCTGATATCCGCACGTTTATTCCCGGTACAAGCGATATTACGATCGGAAGCCTGAGTCCCAGTTATATTTTAGAGGGACAAACCTTAACCATCAGTCTAAAAGTAAAGCCTGCCCCAGTAGCAGCAGCGCCTCAGGAACCGGAAAACAAAGAGGCAGCCCCGGCAGCCCTTACCTATGATGACCTGGACACTTATAAACCGGAAGTAAAAAAGGCAGCCCCGCAATTTTTTGATGCGCCGGTACAATCCGAAACCAGTAATATCGGTTATTATGGCGACTGTATCGCCATCACGGCCAACAACTATAGCAACGGTGCATTTAATGTATTGGGCAATATCGGCAACAGATTAGAGACGATACATAACAGTACCTTTCCCGATCTGAAGATCATCGTTACACTGGAAGTAGGAGATCAGATCTACACCAGTAGTTTTATCCTCTCCTTTGCCCATCCCGATCAATTTTTGGGTATGGCACTGGACTTTGGTTCCGAATCCAGCCAATTGGCGGTTAAGCGCTACCAAAGCGGCTTTGGCTATCAGGAAAAGAAACCAGAACATGAAAACCTGTTCCGGAATATTTATGCATTTCACAAAGCGAAAGGGTGGATTAGTAAGGAAGATAACTCCTCTTACTATCAGGAAGAAGAAAATACAAATTTCTATAAATCCATTTTCTTCCTGAAAGAAGACCTTACAGGAGACTATGAGGATATAGAAAAAGAACTCTTTATCCAAAACATGCCGGAAAACCTGAAGATGATGGTGAATAGTTCGAGCAGAGACAGCGGTTTTGTAACCTTGACGGAGAACCGTTTTCACCAATTACCCAATCTTAAGATTACCCATAAATATGTAGATGTATTCAGCCGGCTTAATTTCAACATCAACAAAGAAGGTTATGACATTAATGTGAACCTGGGCGAGGTAAAAAACAAAACCTATAACAGCATTCTAAATGTCATTATCGAGTCTTTCTTAAAGAAGGAGTTTATTAAATATAGTACGGCACAAAGGAAGATCCGCTTTATCCTGTTGGTACCGAATATCTACGATTATGCAGATATACGGCACACTCAACAATTGCTGCATAAGATCTTTAACGATTTTGCCCAGCATGAATATAAAGATAAGATCCTGGCATGGGAAATCCTGACTATTTCGGAAAGTGATGCCTCATTCCTCGGATATATCAATAAAAATGATGTGCACGTGCAGAAAGACAGTGATTACATCATTGTAGATGCGGGTAAAGGCACTACCGATTTTTCGGTCATCAGAACAGGGAAGGACAACCTGTTTAACATCAAACCGACCTACAGAAATGGTTTTGCAGGTGCAGGGAACATGATCACCTTCGCTATTTTTGAGACAGTCTTACACTACATCCGGGCAAATGCCGACAACCAGCACACGGCTTTTAAATTCATTAAGGAGCAGGTATTGCGCAACCTTACGGACAGCAACCTGGAGATTAAAAACAGGTTGTACAAAGAGCTGGAACGCTTAAAGTATAATTATAATGACAACAACGGCTATGCACTGAACCAATGGACCAATGCCCGTTCCGGAGATTTCAATTTCCGTAATATCACTGAAGCGGGTTCTGACATCAATACCCTTATTGACCTGCTGGCACAAATAGAAAACATCAGCGATTTCTACGGCTATGTAGAAGAAACCTGCAAATTGATTGCGCAGCGCGTCGTGAGTAACCTTAAGATGATTAAAGACAATAAAGAAGACTTTAACTGCGGCGGCATTGTGCTTACCGGCCGCGGGTTTTTATTCAAACCCCTGGAGCGGGAACTCAGAGCCTGTATCCAGACACAATTACAGCTTTCTGAAAACTGGGTGCATACTTTAAGTGGTACGGAGTTAAAAGATGTCTGCATTAAAGGGGTCTTTAATAATACGGTTCGCCTGAATACAGAGCGCATCGGCTACCCCATACAGATTATCGTAATGGATAGGCCCAAATCTACTCCAGAAGCCAAAGCAGAGGCGACAGAAGACAAGAAAAAGACCAGCTTTGGAAACCGTCTGATCAACATCTTCTTTAATGAGCTTAATGATATAGAAAATGCGAAAGCTGTATTGACTACGGAAAAAGCAATTACCTATAATTCCTTATACAAAAGCCAGATCCTGATCGGTGCCAAGCGCTTTAAAGTATCCAGCAGCAGCATCTACGACAATCAGCACGAAGCGGTAGATGCCGATATCATTTTCACACCGCAGGGATACCTGGTGCGTCAATTGGAACATAATGTGGTGAAACATATTCTTACTTTATCAGAGATCTTTGATCATGATAAAGTAGAGATGAATATGGTGGTACCCTCTTTATTCCCGAATTATATCGACGAACAATATATATACAGTATCCGCAGGGATGATATCAGAAAGGCCCCGATTATGCCGCCACCGCCTTTTTCAGGGCAAGGGCCAAACCCAAGTACTTATACGGTCACTCCGAATAAGCCAAAAGGCCCTCAGTATTTTTAATCTTATCGCCAACATTCATTCTTATTATTCTGTTTATATGAAAAAAATAATTTTCGTCTTATCCATACTGAGCTTAAGCCTGACAGGGATTGCCCAAAGTGCTATTGATGCCCAAAAAGGGCTGATGAGCATCCCGGGTTACAGTGGCAATGCCGCCGTAATCGTAAAAAGGGATACGGTAAAAATCCAGAAGGATGAGCATGCTAAAGAATTCAAATTAGTCCATCATGGCAATACCATAAGCCTGGCCAATCCGGAAGACAGTAGCCAGGTTTATAATATCCTGGACATTAGTCCCGCCCAGCTTGCCGAGGCCCTCAAAGACAATGCCGGCAAAACGACCGTAGATAAATTGTTGGATATAGCCGGCAAAATGCGCGATGGAAAGCTGGTGATTAAAAAAGAGGGTACGCTTAATACCACGGACACTACTGTGGAAGAAGGCGCGCAACCGGCCATAGCGGTTACGGAAACCCAAAGCAATAACTGGCTGATTCCGGCTATTTGCGGACTTGCCGCACTCATCATCGGCTTTGTGATTGGCAAGAGCATGAGTGGCAAAAAAGAATTGATCGCACCAGTGATTGATCCGATACCCGCTGCCCTGCCCGATACACCGGCACCGGCAAGTGAGAGTGTACAAAAACTAAAAGCTGATAATAAAGAGCTGAAAGAAAAAAATAAGCTGATCACAGAGAAAACACAGGCTCTTATTTCGGGAGACGAATTGTATTATAACCAGGTCTTTAATAAAATTATCCTGCCTTTACAGGAAGCCATTGATTCGGGCAATGAAGCGGCCATCGTCAAACAGCTCAACCTTGCGGCGGCACACTTTTCCAGCATTACCAGAACCAAGATCCGGAAAAAATTAAAGTATGATGATGCCAATATCCAACTGGTGACGGGCAATCCATCTTTTACCAATGAATTTACTGCAATAGATGGCAACACACCCATCGATAAAATACCAAGCAATGTACGTACCCTTATCCAAATCTTAAAAAAGAACGGGGTTACAGAACTGGATGACACGATCATTCAAGGTTATAAATTAAAGCATATCTAGATGAAAAAAATATTGTTCTTTGGTATACCGGCGGCGACAATCATCGGTCTTAACATTGCTTATGGCAGTGTGCTCAGCTGGTTTTTGAGCATTACGATCATTGCCTGTCTCTTATTTTATGTAACGAAACTGGGCCTGGAAAATATCATTAACACCAAACTGCAACAATATCAGCAAGGGGATCCGAGGATCGGCAAAATGGTATCGTTCAATAATAAATGGAAAAGCATCCTCAATTTCGGATTGCTTACCGTGGTCTTCCTCTCCGGGGTGTTTGCTGTTTATTTTACTATGAATCCGCAAAGCGACCGTGCATGGTTTTCCAATAATGAGTACCATGGTTTGAGTAATACGGGTATCGCCTTTAATAAGAGTTTAAACGTTTACCCGATTCTACAGGACAGTGCCAGTCAAAATGCCAAAATCACTTTTGCGGCCAGCGGAAATAACCAGGCAAACATCACCTTTTCTCAGTTTTATCAACCCGTTATTCAGGTAAACGAAGAGGGAGAAGGCCGCCTGCTGAATAATATCTTTGCGCAAAATATCACGGATCATTTCACCATCAAGAATGCACAAAACAGCATTCAGGTTCAGGTAAAAGAAACTCAATATAATTTCTTCCAGAAATTGTTCGGCGCACCCGATGGCGAAACGGAGTATATCATTACCCTGCAGAGTAATGATAGAGAGCTATTGGATCAATATAACCTTGTGGCGCCCTATACCGACAAGATAACCATCAAGGACAATCCGCTGCAAAAAGGAATGGCCTTGTTTGACCTTTTCTTAGATGCCAAAAATATACAATCGGGCAAAGCGGAAAGCTACCAGGTACTGGAGTCAATCTTACTGGAGCTGGGCAATACGTATTTGTTGGCCGATTATGACAACAAACAAAAAGCCCTGAAAATATTTCCCGATAACAGCTTTTTTGATAATGGTTACCAATTGTGGGTCAATGGACAGGCGGTTGTTGCCAAAACGACGAATACCACTTCCATTCCCCTGAACGAACAGTTCTATATAGGCTTTAATAATAGCAAGAAGCGCTTACATATCGGATCGATCAACAACACCGATTATGCCATAGATGCGCAGCATAACATGGCGCTGCTTTTCGATTATCCCAATACCTATATGCTTAAAAGTCCTGGGGTGCAGTCCCGGGGTGATAAAAATATCCGTTTTATCACCAATGACTTTGATCGCATTATTGCCGATAATTTGAAAGAAGGTTTTTATTTCACAACCTACAATTTAAAAGTAACACAAAGCATCGATGGTAATGTAGACTACATTACCGGCGGTGCCAATACCCCGCTGGCTATTGCCGTAACGGACAATAACAATAAGGGTAAGCATCATAAGATCGAGAACCAGAAGTTCAGCCTTCGTAGCGAGGATAACTCGGTACAATACCTGTTTGACCTCAGAGATTTCTCTAAAAATGGTTTTAGCCCCGACAATACGGTATTATACTTAGGCATTATCTACATCGCCTTTGTCGTGCTGAGTGTATTTTTTTCCGGAAAAAAGATAGACCGTTTAGAGCCTATCATATTATCGGTTATTTTTGTGCTGACCGCCCTGCGCTTTATCTTATACTGGCGTGTTGCCACCTTCCCGCCACTGGATAATATTACCAAGTATGAGCTGGAAAATACCCTGATCAATTTTGACTTCAATATGGGCACGATGCTGCCTGTACCGCTTACCCTCGTATGGGTATTGCTCTTTGTACTGGTCATTATTATATACCGGAGTATCCTGAATAAAAAAGGAGACTTCAGCATTGCCCAATACCTGAAATTGAATACCGGAAATGTAGCCAAAATCAATAAAAGCTATATCCTGTTTATTGCCGCATGCCTGGTCTTATTTTACATCAATAAAAAGATCATTCATATCGAGATTTTCACCCGGATCATTTCCATTTTGGTACCGCTGTTGGGTTACTGGTATTTCTCAAAGATCAGCAATCAGTATTTCGAATACAAACCACTGGATATACAAGGCGAAAAGTCGAAATTAAAAATACAGTTCAAAGCCTATTTCTATTATTTATTCAATAATCCCACCTTCCTGATTACGGCATCGACGATCTTATTCTTTGCCATTTGCGACCGGGGTTTTGCAATCTTATTTACACTTTTCATCTTACTGAAAAACATCTTTGTCAACTTCCTCAAAAAACCGCTGGATCGTAGTAACAACAGTGTAAAACGGATGTTGTACAAACCCAATAATTACTGGATATACGGATTCACAGCTTTAGTCGTGTACCTCACGACCTTATCCTTTAAATCACTATTTTATTACCTGCTGACGTATAAACTACTGGTGATCCTGGTCGTCCTGATCCTGGCGGTATTGATCGTGTATGTCTTATACCCCAGAAATAGTAAGCTGCTCAAGATCAGCACCGGCGTATTGGCCTTATGGGCCATCCTGATTGCCATTCCGTTTACCCGCACACGGGTAGACCATCAGTTAAATGATGTGGTCAAACATGTGCAGTACCGGGCATCTATCATTCATCAGCCGATTAGCGAATTACTACAGGAAAACGAATACACTTCTTTTAAGACCCGTAAGATTATCGAGACGGCCGAGAACCAGTGGTTCATCAATTCCTACATCAGTAAACCATACGACAAAAGCCATACCATCAACCTAAGGCCACACTCCCGCGTGGGTGTTGACTATCCTACACAGACAAGAGATGTGGTGATTGCCCGTTATGTGATCAGCGAGTTGGGCGACTTCATGATGTACCTGATCCTGATCTTGATCCTGCTGCCGATGATCCTGTACCTGATTTCCTATAAAGTACATATGGTGCCCACGAGCCAGTCGACACAAAAGGACCTGGCTAGTTATGCCGGATTGATTCCGCTTATTTTATTGTTTACCATTGCCTTGTTTGTATGGTTAACCGCAACCAACAGATTTGTGTTTTTCGGACAGGATTTTCCATTCCTGAGCCTGACCAGCAGGGTTTCGGTAATCCTTCCCCTGCTCTTACTGGGGCTTACCTTGGTGCAAACCCCAACCTTGCAGCATTCGTTTAATATTAAGTTGCAAAACAATGCAATCAAGTATTTATTCTTTGTGGGCTTAATTGCGGCTTTTGCGCTGACTACGGTAAAGAAAAATGAGTTGAACAATAAAAACTTCTCGATTACGCTGGACAAAACGCAAAAGCATATTGATGTAGACCTGAATGGATTATTGTCTACGATACAAGATAGCCTGGACAATAAACGCATTAAAACAAATTATGCACAACTGATCAGCATACTGGGTAAAGATGAGCGGTTTACCCATCTGAAAAATGATGTGGTTACTGATCCTTACACCAGGAGTATCCTGAACAACCTGATTGACAAACCCTCTACTGCATTTGAACTCAATAACCCGCTATTTATCATTTTTGATAATGAACGGTATAATGCAGTGTACAATAAAAACATGTACCTAGAATTGCCTCCGATAGAAAGCAGGAAAATATGGAACGGAAATGTAAGTGAATCCCTATTCTTCAACGATGTATCTACTGCTTTGGTGACGTATAACAATCAGGCTAAAAATGTAAACCTGCCTTATTTCATAAATGACCCCAGCAGCAGTATACAGTTTGCACTGATGCCGGGCAATTGGTTTGCACATACCAATCAGGAAAATGTGGGGATTATCAATGTGAATAACAGCAGCAAAGGGCAGTCGCATATTTTTGTTTATAAAAACGTAGAAAAAAACATTGAACAAAATGCTACTTCATTTGTGAGCACCCTGAACAATGAAGACCTGGCTACTGTTTTTAATAAAGACCAGTCCTTTACCTTAGGCTTCCGGAATGCCGGCAACCGTTATGCACTGAATAAATGGATCAA
Source organism: Taibaiella sp. KBW10 (assembly GCF_003852495.1). Taxonomy (GTDB): domain Bacteria; phylum Bacteroidota; class Bacteroidia; order Chitinophagales; family Chitinophagaceae; genus Edaphocola. Next base: position 435,961 of record NZ_QAJI01000003.1, read on the forward strand.
CGGAGAATACAAAATCGTATATCCGCTTAAAGAAAATAATTTCTGGATTTATAACTTTGCCAACGCCCTGAAAACAGCCTACAGCAACGAATTAGAGCTAAATAAAGATGTACGCATTACGATGGATTATGAGTTGTCCAAAAATGTACAGCAAACCATCAACAGTGCCGGCAAAGGCATCGCCGATAAAAACAAGAAATATAACTTTAGTGTTATTGCGGCAGACGGCGACGGTAATGTACGCCTGATGGCAGACTATGTAACCAACCGTAAGGTACTGGATCCGAATAATGATGCGGCTATATATGCCTTACAACGCCAGCAGTTCTTTTACAGCAATGCAAAGAACGAAAGAGACCAATGGGGTAACCGCAACCTGTTGAACCTGTTCCTCGGGCCTGGCTCTTCGATAAAACCTTTAACCACCAGCCTGATTGCCTCGCAGGTGAATGCCGGATGGGAACGCCTGATCATGCATCCTGCAGGGGTACCGGAACTGGACAACTATGCCGGGCTAAAACTGGTAAAACCCTGGAAAAACGATGATCACTATTACGGAGATGTGGGCTTAGCCAAATTCCTGGAATTTTCCAGTAACTATTACCAATCCGTGATGATGTTCCTCGGCTCATATAGCAGAGACTATTACCTTAAAGAAGGCAAGTATAGCCTCGCCAACGTGTTAAGCACCAATGCCGGTGCTAATAACAGTTTTCCGAAATTATCTTTTAACGGCGTGAATTATAACCTGCCCAATTTCAATGCCCGCAAAGGCAACTGGCCGGCAACAGATAAAGGTAAGACCAATAAAACCTATTTCGGAAATGAAAACTCCCTGATTGCGATCGGTATGGAACAAAATGCCAATTTGAGAACCAAGGATAAAGAGAAAAACGACCAGCAGCTCACCAGTATAGACCGGGTCAATTATGTAGATTCGGGCTTATATAATGTATTGGATAAAAACCGCAGCGGAGGTTATTTATGGAGCTTCCCCGAACAGTCTTATTATTTGCAGTCGGAGCGTGCTTTTGAAGAGATCCAGCAGAACTTTAATCTAGGTTTAAAAACAGCAACGCTGGGTGGCTATCCTTATCGCTTAACACCGTTCATGATGTTACAGATGTACTTGTCGATGTTTTCACAGAATCGGAATTTCCATCTGGGCATTACCAAACAGCAATTACCCAAATGGGACTGGCAGGTCGATTCTACCTGGAAAGGCGATGGCAATTTCAGGACCTTTATGGCTTATAATATCTTCCAGGGCATGAGCGATGTGATCGGCGGTGCTAATGGTACCGGTAAAAGGCTTGCAGCTATAAAAGCACAATACAGCAATTATCATTTCTATGCCAAAACGGGTACCATCAATGAGCAGACCTCCAAGGGGAAGAGTTCCAGAAGATTGGTCGTAGTCGTTTCAGACAAAGACATTACCGCTGCAGCCAATATCGGAAACGCAAAACTGTATGCCTGGTATTTTGCCGTGGACAATACCGGTGACTTTGACTGGAATGTCGTAAACGGCATCATCACGCAATGTATGGAATCCCAATCATTCAAATATTATTTCAAATAGAGCATCATGAAAGCAATGCCCATCAAAATAGTTTTAGTAGCCCTGGCAGCGGCACTTACCATAGGCCTGGTGTCCTGGCTTAAGGTGAGTAAACGCAATGCCGTTGCGGATACCGAAAAAATCACGGTTAAGGAAGCCGCTTTCAGCAAAGAGCACCTCAACTGGGTAAAGACGGATACATTTATACGACTACTCAATTCAGCCTATCATCCCAATGTCAAAACAGCCATTGCGGACTCCCAATTGGTTGTGAGTATAGAGGGTGCCAATGAGATTACCAAAGACTTTTATAATGGCAACGAAGCCTTATTAAAATATGAGCTTAACCAGTTTGGGTTCAAGATATCTTACGACAAGAATAACAATAGTGTGTATGCAAAATTTAAGATTCAGAATAATGCCGTACCGGTACCCAATGACATCTTAATTAAGATTGCAGACAAAACAACCAACTAAAATACAAAGCATGGACATCAACAGTAGCAATATTATCGACTTCATCAAATATCTGTATCAGAAAAGACTATCACAAGAAGCCTCAGAAGACGTGCTTAGCAGCTGGTCGGGGCTTAACGATGTGGAAGTACAGCAATACCTGGACGAACTCTTTAAGACCTGGAATTATACGGAGGCTGATGCCCAACAGGAAATAAAACAATATTTTGAAAGCAAGGCCGGGAGTATACCGGTTGCGGTACCCAGTCCGCCTACAACGACACCGAATCCGGCTCCGGCCGGGAATACAAACAGGGCCTATGTGCCGACAAATGCTCCGGCAAAAAAAAGCAGCAAAACATGGTTGCTGTTGCTTTTTATCCCGGTACTTGCCATAGGCGCCTACCTTTTGTACCAATACAAGCAATTTAAAGGATTGGGCTATTTGTATGTCACGACCGACAATGTAACAATCAGGGATATAGAAGGTAATGCGCTGGGCCGGATGGACATCTACCCCACTGCCAATTCAGTATCTTATTTACGCACAACCGATAAGCAGTCTTACAACATCAAGGTAAACGACAAAATGTATGCCTGTCGTAAGGTCGTTTTCGACAGTACTCGTTTTAATGATTACCTGTTCAACAATCCCAAAGCTTTTGGCTATGTGAATGAAAATTATGTGATCGACGACAAAGATAATTTCCTGGTATACCGCAATGTGTTTCGGGAGATCAACAATGCCAAAAATGAAAGTGCAGGGCTGACGTCTCCGTTCCGAAAAGTAGTGGTAGGAAGCATCAAGCAAGCACCTGCATTACAGAAGTTGTACATTGTCAATACCTGTAGCAATAGCAACAAAACCTATTCGGCGCTGATCAAACAAACCCTTAAAGATAATGTTTATGGTATTGTGGCACAATTGTCCGACGGGGGCTATTATATGTTTTACGGCAACCCGGAAACAAATACATACGAAGCACCTCGTCCTCTAAGGTATAAAACTGCTTATACTGATGCCTACACAGACCTTAAAAATGACAATACCCTGTTTAAATTTGCCAACGACACCTATTTTCTTTTTAATTGTGACGGTTCTGCAAAAGAATATTATACTAAATTTGACAACTCAGGGAAGATCGAATACGTCAAATATGCCCTGGAACCATAAAACTGTATACGAAACATGATCAATAAAAATAATATCGTCGCTTATATTAATTTCCTGTATAAAAGGAAATTCGGACAAGAAGCCCCCCAAGAATTATTAGAGTCCTGGAAGGACCTTAATGATAGTGAAGTCACCATTCACATGAACGGTCTGTACCGGCACTGGAACCTCGATGCGATTAGTTCTAAGAATTACGAACAGGAATTTATAAGCCAGTCCCGCACCGGTCACGCTCCTATTATCCCGAATCCACCACCAGTCAGTAAAATTGAATACCCGACCCATAGCTCGCCACAGGCCGAGCAGAATTACAGCAATGTACCTCCTGCCCCTTTCAATGCCGCGACCAAAACGAAAAGCAGCGGTGGTGCCTGGATATTTGCTATTGTGGGCTTATTGCTTATCGGTGCCCTGGCCTACTATTTTGTGGTCATAGACAAACAAAATACAGATGTATCGAAAGATGTAAAAACAACTGATACCGCAAACGCGACAAAGACTCCGGAGAAAGCGCCAGAGCCCATACAGGCAGCAGCGCCCGCACAAACAGAAGATGACCGCGTAAATGCCCGGGAAATCCAGGATCTGTTGACCGCAGAGCAAGCCCGGAATTTCGAAAGCATTTATCAGCATTTTTCCCCAAATATGGAGCGCTACTGGGATATCAATTATCCTACCTATGACGAATTAAGTGCCCGCTATCAACGTACCTGGGACATTACTCAGAATAATGAGCACTCCAATATTAAAGTAGATAAGATAAGCGACAACACCTATGATGTGTCTACGACCTATTCTTACTACTCCATAAAAGACCAAAAGCAAAAACGCGTTGCCTCCAAAGTGCGCTTCGTTTTTGATGGCGATCATAAAATTATAAAGACCTATGGCTTGTAATGCTTTAGTAATATTTATATTTTTAGCTAAATAAATTTTATAAACGGCCTCAAATCATTAAATTTGAGGCTGTTTTAATATACAGCATTTCCAAAACGAGCAGAATGAGCACACATAGAAACATCAAGCAAGAAGCACTAGATTATCATTCCAACGGAAGGCCGGGTAAAATAAAAGTAGTTCCTACAAAAAATACGAAAACGCAAAGAGACCTTTCTCTTGCTTATTCCCCGGGCGTAGCAGAGCCTTGTTTGAAGATCAAAGAAAATCCTGAAGATATATATAAATATACCGCCAAAGGCAATCTGGTAGCGGTGATCAGTAACGGTACTGCGGTTTTGGGACTGGGCGATATTGGCCCGGGTGCCAGCAAACCGGTCATGGAAGGAAAAGGCGTACTCTTCAAAATATTTGCAGATATTGATGTATTCGATTTAGAAGTAGATACCAAAAATATTGATGAATTTGTAACCGTAGTTAAAGCATTAGAACCGACTTTTGGCGGCATTAACCTGGAAGATATTAAGGCGCCGGAGTGTTTCGAGATCGAAAGACGCTTAAAAGAAGCCATGAATATCCCGGTCATGCACGACGACCAGCATGGTACAGCCATGATATCGGGTGCTGCCCTCTTAAATGCGCTGGAGATTGTAGATAAAGAGCCTGGAAAAATTAAAATGGTCGTGAGCGGCGCCGGTGCAGCTGCTGTCGCTTGTGTGAAAATGTACCTGAACCTGGGCGTTAAAAAAGAAAATATCCTGATGTTCGACATCGACGGGATCATCAACATCCATCGTACAAACCTGGATGAAAGCCGGATGGTCTTTGCACGCGACACACCCATCAGCACCCTTGCCGAAGCCTTAAGCGGAGCAGATGTGTTTATTGGTTTGAGTGCCGGGAATATATTGAGCCAGGATATGATCCGTGCGATGGCGCCAAATCCAATCGTATTTGCGATGGCCAATCCGAATCCGGAAATCACCTATGATGATGCCGTGGCAGCACGCCCCGATATCATTATGGCCACTGGGAGAAGTGATTATCCTAACCAGGTGAATAATGTATTAGGTTTCCCTTTTATTTTCAGAGGAGCTTTGGATGTAAGGGCTACAGCCATTAACGAAGAAATGAAAATTGCTGCGGTGTATGCTTTGGCCTCACTGACCAAACAACCCGTACCTGAAATTGTGAATATTGCCTACGGAGAGAAAAACATCACCTTTGGCCCGCAATATATTATCCCGAAACCCTTAGATCCACGCTTGCTGGCCACCGTTGCCCCGGCTGTAGCACAGGCCGCAATGAACAGCGGTGTGGCGCGCAAACCCATTATGGATATGGAAGCCTACAAACAGGAGCTAAACGACCGTTTGGGGATCAACAATTCCATAGTCAGGGTAATTAATGAGAAAGCAAGAAAAAATCCGCAACGCATCGTATTTGCAGAAGCCGACAATATCAAAGTTTTAAAAGCAGCTCAGATTGTAGAGGAAGAAGGCTTTGCCTTCCCGATCTTACTGGGTAATGAGAAGAAAATAAAACAACTGATAGCGGAGAATAAAATAGAAATAAAAAATCCGGTGATCATCGATCCGCGTAGTGAAGAAGCCTTACAGAAAAGGGTGGAATACGGGGAAATGTTCTTTGAAAAACGCAAGAGAAGAGGGCTGAACTTATACGAAGCCAAGAAGATCATGCGGGAACGGAACTACTTCGGTTGTATGATGGTAGCCAATGGAGAAGCAGACGGATTAATCAGTGGTTTAACCCGGAATTACCCGGATACCATTCGCCCGGCATTACAAACCATCGGAGTAGAACAAGGTGTAAAGAAGGTTGCGGGTATGTACATCATCCTGACACCAAAAGGCCCCCTATTCCTGGCCGATACTACGGTAAACCTGAATCCGAATGCCGAAGAACTGGCCGATATCGCTTTGCTTACTGCTAAAGAGGTAGAACGCTTTAATATTACGCCTCGTGTGGCCATGCTTTCTTATTCCAACTTTGGGAGTAGCGATACCCCCGAGGCAAGAATGATGGGCGAAGCTGCACGCATCGCAAAAGCCAAGCAACCGGATCTGATCATTGATGGGGAAATCCAGGCGGCACTCGCTTTTGATACTGAAGTGCTGAAAGAAAACTATCCCTTTTCCGACCTGGTTTCGGGCGGGGTGAATACCCTGATCTTCCCGAACCTGTCTTCCGGAAATATTGCTTATAATTTATTAAAAGAAGTGGCTGAATTTGAACTGATAGGGCCTGTATTGCTTGGTCTGGAAAAACCGGTGCATATCCTGCAATTGGGCAGTTCGGTACAGCAGATTGTGAATATGGTTGTGATGACGGCATTTGATGCCCAAAAAGCAAAAGGACAATAAGGTTTTATGGCTAAACTAACGGTACATACTCCTTTCAATATCGATCTTGATTTCGTAGTGGCTCCGCTCTTAAAAAGAGCGGCTGCCTATGGAATCGACATCATTATTACGGCCATATTTGCCTTTATCATGTTCAGTACGGTGGTCGATAAAGCGGCCAACTACGAACAGTTTCTGGAATTTACCAATTTGTTTCTGGTAGCCTTACCCATTTATTTTTATCACCTCATTTGTGAGATCATGATGAACGGACAAAGTATCGGAAAAAAAATCATGGGCATAAGGGTAGTGAATGAAAATGGTAATGCCGCCAGTACCAGCCAGTATTTGTTACGCTGGATCTTATCGATACCCAACCTGATCTCCGTAGTCATTGCGTATTACCTGTTCTTTTATCCGGCAATTATTATTTCTGTAATACTGCTGGCAGTACCCGATATTATTTCCATCGCTATTTCTGATACCGGAAAGCGCATCGGAGACCGCGCAGCCAATACCGTCGTGGTCGAGATCAAAAACAAGGTCAACATAGAAAATACTATCTTTAAAGAGGTCGATACCCATAAAGAATATATTCCTAAATTTCCGGAGGTTATGCTGCTGACCGATAAGGATATCAACAGTATCCGGAACCTGATGACCCAAAAAAGGACGAAGGAACTGGACCTGTATGTAGACCGTGTATCCCGGCGGATTGAAGAAGTGCTGAAAGTACGCAATACGAGCATGGATGCTTATTATTTCTTTGAGGAACTCCTGATCGATTATAATTATATTACCCAACAAAAATTAAACCGATAGTCTTTGAATTATTTAGGTCACGCATATTTATCCTTTAAAAACCCGGAGATTCTCGTCGGCAACATGATCGGCGATTATGTAAAAGGATTAAACGCTTTGGAAACCTTACCGGAAGGGATTCGTGAAGGGGTATTACTGCACCGTAAGCTGGATGCCTTTGCCGATACCCACCCTGCTTCCCAAAAAGCAAAAACATTCTTCCGCAAAGATTACCGCTTATATGCCGGTGCTTTTGTAGACAGTCTGTATGACCATTTCATTGCCAATGATCCGCAATGTTTTTTGAGTGAGCAGGACTTGTTTCAGTTTACCCAGGAAAGCTATGCGATCATCAGTGAGCGGCTACCGCTCCTGCCGGAAAGCTTTCAGAAAATGTTCGCATATATGAAAGAACAAAACTGGCTATATGGCTACCGAAACGTCAGGGGCATGCAAAAGTCCTTTAACGGCCTGGTGCACCGCGCCCGTTATATAGATAATGCCGACATGGCCTATGAGGCATTTGTATCTAATTATTATACCCTTAATCAGTATTACTACGAGTTTATTGATGACATCAAGGCCTTTGCCGCAACGGCCATAGATGCCCTCCCAAAGAAGTAAAACTTATTGTTAATTTTTTCAGATAATTGCAGGTTAAGAGTAACTTCGCAACAATCGTATTTTTGAAATGGCCATAGATAAATCTCTAATGAAAATCATTAAAGCATCACCATATATTATTTTATTTTTCTCTGCAATATTCATTGCCTGCCAGACAGGTCCGGCACATGATGCCAACGGCAGACCCCTTATAGATAAAGATAATTATCGCAAAATAAATATCACTTACGCAGATACCACAAGTCCACAGGCCCGCCAGTTAATCGCCACCTTAGATTCTTACTATAATGCACAAGTACTAAGAGGATTTAACGGGAGCGTACTCTTAGGCCAAAAAGGAAAGATATTGTATAAAAGATATTTTGGCATGGCCAACAGAAGTGCTAATCTGCCGCTGTCGTCCGACATTTCTTCGCAACTCGCGTCTACCTCCAAGCCTTTTACAGCTACCGCGGTACTTTGGTTATATCAAAACAAATACCTGGATATTGAACTCCCGGTTAATGTATACCTGAAGGATTTTCCCTACAGCAATGTTACCGTAAAAATGATGCTGGATCAACGAAGCGGTTTACCGGACTATACCAAAGTAGGCTTGCCGAAATGGGCGGCTAAAGCACCTATGTACAACATAGACCTGCAAAGGTATATTGCTACTTACAAGCCCAAATTAATGTTTACGCCCAATACCCGTTTTAATTATAGCAATACCAATTATGCCCTTTTGGCGCGTATCATTGAAGAGGTATCGGGAATGAGTTATAAACAGTTTATGCAAGAACTGATCTTCGATCCATTGGGTATGACACATACTTTTGTTTATGATCCTAAAGACGATTACAGCAGCCGCAAACTGACGACCAGCTATAAATTTAATTGGGCGGTACACGACAATACCCATGAAGATGGTGTATACGGTGATAAAGGTATATACAGTACAGTAGAAGATATGTATCGCTGGGATCAGTCTTTTTACAACAATGATATCCTGAGTGATAAAATGCAACACCTTGCGATTACAGGCTGCTCTAATGAGATGAAGGGCATGAAAAACTACGGTTTGGGATGGCGCATGTACGATTTCGAGAACGGACGCAAGCTTGTGTATCATAATGGATGGTGGCATGGGAACAATACCGTCTTCTACCGGTACATTCAGGATAATACAACGGTTATCGTTTTAGGAAACCGTTTCAATTCCAAAATTTACGAACAAGGAAAAGACGTATACCAGATCTTAAAAAGATTTTCAAAAGACTGTGTGTACAGTTTCGGAAAAGATACTGTCAGCGAAGAATAAATTATACAAAAAAACCATCTTAACACCCTTATCATTATGAAAGTAGTCCTATTTGCAGGCGGCAGAGGCACCCGTATCTCGGAAGAATCGCAACTACGGCCCAAACCGATGATCGAAATCGGAGGTAAGCCTATGCTGTGGCATATTATGAAAACCTATGCCCACTATGGCCATAACGAATTCATCATTTGCCTGGGTTACAAGGGTTGGTTGATTAAAGAATATTTTGCTAACTATTTTCTGCATAATGCCGACATGACGGTAGATCTGCGTAATAACAGCATCGAATTTCTGAACAACAATGCCGAGCCTTTTAAAGTAACCATGATCGATACCGGTCTGGATACCATGACGGCAGGCCGACTGAAAAGAGTATTGCCCTATACCAATAATGAACCCTTTCTATTGACCTATGGTGATGGACTGATTGATGCCGATATTAACCAAACTATTGACTTTCATAAGCAAACCGGGAAGATCTGTACCATGACTTCCATACAGGCCGGTAGTCGTTTTGGCGTGATCAAAATGCAGGATAACGGAATTATCGAGTCCTTTGAAGAGAAACCAAAAGACAGTGGTTCCTGGATCAATGCAGGCTATTTTGTCCTGCAACCCGAAATAAAGGACTATCTGCAAGGCGATATGGACGATATTATGTGGGAAACGGAACCCATGGCCAATCTTGCGGCAGACCAGCAGATTGCTGCATACAAACATCATGGCTTCTGGAAATGTATGGATACCCTGAGGGAGAAAGAAGAGCTGGAAGCAATGTGGGAAAAGGGTGCCAAATGGAAATGCTGGTAACAAAGATTTAAGCTATTGACAATGCAAGATCTCAAACAAATATTCAAGGGGAAACGCGTTTTTCTTACCGGACATACCGGTTTTAAAGGAGCATGGCTCTTACTGATGCTCCAGCATTTTGGTGCCATCGTAAAAGGATATGCCTTAGCACCGGAGCAGGATAATGACCTGTATCATCAAATCAATGGAGATGAGCTATGTTATACTTCCGTGATCGATGATATCAGAAATGCCAATACCTTACAAGGCGAATTGATCCGGTTTGAGCCGGACTTTGTTTTTCACTTGGCCGCTCAGGCTTTAGTACGTAAAAGCTATGAAATACCGGTAGATACCTTTGCCACCAACGTCATGGGGACCATCAATGTATTGGAAGCCATACGCCATCTTGATAAAGCCTGTGTGGGCATTATGGTCACTACCGATAAGGTGTATGAAAATAATGAATCCGGCGTTCCCTTTAAAGAAAGTGATAAATTGGGTGGTTACGATCCTTACTCCGCCAGCAAAGCGGCTTGTGAGCTCGCCATCAGTTCTTATATTAATTCCTATTTCAATACCGCAAGCTACGATAGCCATCAAAAGAGTATTGTCGCCATGCGTGCGGGCAATGTAATCGGTGGCGGCGATTTTTCTTCAGACCGTATTATTCCCGATATTGTCCGGGCGATACAACAGGATGTTCCCGTGCAATTGCGTAATCCTAAAGCTGTACGCCCCTGGCAGCACGTGATAGAGCCGCTATACGCCTATTTGCAAATGGCCGCCTGTCTTCAGGCACAGCCAACTGCTTATGCAAAGGCTTATAATATTGGCCCGGAAGCCGCAGATGTATTGGAAGTACAAACTGTGACCGAGCTATTTATTAAAGCTTTCGGAAAAGGAACTTACACCATACCGGAACAAGTGCTAGCTCAGCCGCATGAAGCTCATTTATTATTGTTGGACAACAGCCTTATCAAAAAAGATATCGGTTTTAGTCCTAAGCTAAACGCGCTGCAGGCCATACAATGGACCGCAGACTGGTATGCCGATAAAACAAGGCCGGCAACCGAAAAATGTATACAACAGATAGATCAATATTTTGCAAGTTAAGCTGCTGCCTATAAATAAGAGGGGTAATCAATATATTAGAACAAACGTAACATAATTAATTTAAAATCAAAACATAGTAAAGGCATTGCAATAGCTGCTGAGACAAGTAAAATGGTTATTGCAAAAAATAATAGGTCATTTGAAATTAGCTTCTTTAATTTTTGCTTCTATTTCGTCTGCTGCCTCTGTTGAAAAACCCGTTAAAGTAGAATGAACTTTGCCATCTTTACCAATTATTATTGTGGTCGGAAAACAAGTCACTTTTAACTTAATTTCAAGCTGCCTACTATCATCAATTGTCTGATATATAAAGTTATTCTTAGTAAGGTATTCTGTAACCATTGAGGTAGCATCTCTGGAGTTAACACCCAGAAACACAACATCTTTATATTTAGAGCTTAGTCGGTTAATCTCCGGCATTAATTTTAAGCAGTAAAAACACCCCCTATACCAAAAATCCAATACAACTACCCTTCCATTAAATTTATCTAATGAAGTGCGATCACCATTTACATATTTTAAAGGAACTCCGTTAAAAGGCAAAGGGCTTTCAATGATCTTATGATCAACAACGAGTTGATCAATACGACTCGGGAATGAATCCCGTTTCGTAATGTTTACATAAGCCTCATTATAGGGCTTATTGATATGTATATTGGATATTTCGTAACGATCATGTATAACAACTCCCTTTTCTACCTCACCATGAAATGAAAGGCTAAGAGGCATGTAATCGGCTTTCCTTATAATAATGGATTCATGTATTTTATTGATATCTGCATCAGGACTATCTTTTATAAATAGATCAATGAAAAAACAAGCAGTACCATTATACAATGTATCTTTTATTGAATAATGATCTATATTTTTTTCCCTGAACTGTATCATATCCCGTAAATTTTTTGCATTCAGGAATTCACATTTCTCATCACCAAAATTATTGCTCGTTGTTTTTTCTGTATTTTGCTGCATTTTACCATTCTGATAGAAGAGAAATGTAATACTATCCTTACTTAATGCTCTTCGATAGCCTACAACACCATCGGTATAATTCTGATCATATATCTGAATCAAGCCAGTATATTTATTACTCTCCTTATCAATATCAAAATACTTTAAATAGACATTAGCACTTACTATCTGTGTATCACCTGTTCTTATTGAAACTTCTGTAAAAGTCCTGTCAAATTGTAAGCTCTGAACAGTATCAAGTAACAGACAAGACTTCTCCATAATTTTCCCAAACTCCGTTTTTGGGCTATTGCATCCACCAACAAAAGAGGTAAGGAATATCAGATAAAATATCTTTTTCATATTCTAAATATAAGCTAAAGCAAGCCATTTAATTACTTACTTTAGTATCAATAAATCTGCTTATAAGTATAACTTTATATTGCAATAAGAATTGCAATTACGGCTATAATTAATGCACCGCCTGCGATGCCATCAGAAGTAGACATACCATCTTGTGCGGTTACTGATTTTGTATAATTGCAACTGCCACCCGAACACATAGTACAACCTGTAATATTCCTATTTGCATCGCGTGTAAAGTTACAAGCATTGCAGCTACCAGAACAATTATAGGTCGTATGGCTTTGTATTTCATTATTTGTGGGGTCTTGTACCTCAAAATAGCCATCATCATTTACCAATAATTCAAATTGATGCGCTACTGCTGTCCCATTTTTACGACCAATAATAACCAAAGATGCTTTGTATTTCTGAGTCGCATTATCATGATAGTAGGTAATATATGCTTCTGAAACCTCGTCTAACGCTCCACCATCTTTCAATGCTTTAACAAAAGCATCATTATACAAATCATATGTTCCTTTTTCACCATTCTTTTGATATTTAGTCACTAAAGGATATTGAGTAGTACTCGATGTAATTAACTGTCCTGCATTTTGGGTTTTGTTTGTGTTTTGTGGTGGATCACTCTTGCTACAGGAGAGAACTGTTACCGCAACAATAGAGAAAAAAAGTGCAGTCAATAAAATAATTTTTTTATAAAATAATGTTTTAACATATTAAATAAATAATAAGGATTTCACAATAATAGTAATTAACATTAAAGTAAAAATAATCTAAGAAAAGAGTTTATTGATTGTCAATAAACTCTTTTTACTTTTTAAAATAAATGATACTTACAAAACAACAACTGCCTTAGAAGAAGAATAAAAAGGCATCGTAATCTGACGCCTTTTGGGATAGCTAAGCTTGCTCCAACATCTTGGTCATCCCCATAAATAAAAAGGGTCAATGAAAAATATTTCATTGACCCTTTTATATTTTCTGAATCTTCAGGATTCCCCTATCTTCATTTTTCTAAATCGCTTAACGGCATACCGGCCCATGACCAATACAAGAATCAGTGCGGCTATTCCGGTTATAATGGGCAGGATTAAAGACAGTAGCGCACCGGCCGTTGCCGCGACATTTTCTCCCGTAGACACAACCGCATTACCTGTTGTCAGGGTCGCTTTACTGGACAATAAACGGGTAAATACGGTACCCGATTGTACAATACCGGCACTCCCCCCACCTACAATAATCCCCAGTCCCCATTTCAGTAAATCATTGTCAATAGGCAGCACAGAAGTAGCCAGCAAAGCTCCTGCAATTACAGCCAAAGGAGAGGCTACCGCGTCCAGCGCATTATCTACTACAGGGATATAATAGCCCAAAATCTCCAGGACAGATGCAGAACCAAAAGCGATAATGGCCGGTAAGGTGCCCATCCAGGCAAATTGGTTATGGATCATTCCCGGAAACCAGCCAAAATGTGTGGCCACAGCCGTCACCAATAAAGGTACAAAAACCCTAAAACCACAACTGGCACTTAATCCCAGACCTAATAGCAGTGCCATTATTATTTCCCAATTCATCGCCGTATTGATTTGTCTCCTGTAAAATTATTCTTTTATAAGGGGAATACCATGGATAATATTGGATAAAAATATATCCGACCCGCTACGGCTAAAAAAATTAATTTTGCACTTATATAAGCTTAATAATGTCAGAAAATACGATACTGGGGCTAAAGTTACCGACCGATCCGCGTTGGGTAGACATCGCCGCTATTTCACTGGAAGATATTCTTACCGACCATGCTTTTTGTGAACAGAAAGCAGCCACTACCATGATCTCTATTATTCAACGCTATTCGGACAGGGAAGAACTGGTAGACAAGCTCGCACCGGTGGTGACAGAGGAATGGGGTCATTTTCGCATGGTGCTCGCCGAACTAAAGAAAAGGGGGATGCACTTGGGTAAACAACGCAAAGATGATTATGTAAATGCTCTACTGGCACAGGAACCTAAAAGTATCAGCCCGGAAGAAAGGCTGTTGCATAAACTGTGTATCTGTGCCCTGATCGAAGCAAGAAGTTGTGAACGGTTCCGTTTGCTGAGCCTGCATATTTCAGATGAAAAACTAAAAGACTTTTATCATAAATTCATGGTGTCCGAAGCCGGACACTATCGTTTGTTCCTTGATCTTGCCCGTACCTATTACGAAGAGGAAAAGGTGCGCGAAACCTGGCAAGGGTGGCTGCAAATCGAAAAAAACATTATGGCGGACATGCCTCCAAGAGCCGACAGGATACACTAAAAATATACACACAATGACGTTTACACAAACTGATAATTTCTTTTTAATGGCCGGCCCTTGTGCCATAGAGGGCGAAGAGATGGCGCTGCGTATTGCCGAGCAAATCGTAAATATCACCAGCCAACTGAACATTCCTTATATTTTTAAAGGTTCGTACCGGAAAGCCAACCGTACCCGGCTCGATTCATTCAGTGGTATCGGTGACGAAAAAGCCTTAAAAATACTGGAGAAAGTCAAGCAAACTTTCGGTGTGCCGGTGGTCACTGATATTCACGATGCAACAGAAGCCGCTATGGCAGCACAATATGTAGATGTATTGCAAATCCCGGCCTTTCTGTGCCGCCAAACCGATATCCTGGTGGCTGCTGCACAAACAGGTAAGGTCGTGAATGTAAAAAAAGGACAATTCCTGGCGCCGGAATCCATGCAGTTTGCCATCAATAAAATAAATGAAAGCGGTAACAACCAGGTAATCCTGACGGATAGGGGAACCACTTTTGGCTATCAGGATCTGATTGTCGATTATCGGGGTATCCCAACCATGAAAGCCATGCAGGTACCCGTAGTGATGGATTGCACACATTCTTTGCAACAACCCAATCAGACCTCGGGAGTAACCGGCGGTAATCCGCAAATGATTGAAACCATTGCCCGGGCGGCTATCGCTGTTGGCGTAGATGGTTTGTTTATTGAAACACATCCTGATCCCAAAAATGCAAAATCAGATGGTGCAAATATGCTCTCGCTTGAATTACTACAACCGCTTTTGGAAAAAATGGTCAAATTAAAACAAGTAGTCAATACTTTATAAAAATAATAAAGCGCCTGTAAATACAGGCGCTTTATTTATAAATATATTGTTGCTTCCTTTTAAGGGTTTGGGGTCCAGGAAGGTTTAAAATCTTTTTGAAAATCCTGCCAGGCCATTTTCTTCGGATAGGCCTCTACAAAGAACTTCAGGATCGTCTCCATTTGATCAATGCGTTGGTAGCCCGGTATCGGGTTTACAAAACTCATGTGCTCACCCAGAATAACGGTAGTCGGGTAACTCATACGTCCGCCCATCATCTCTGCAGCCAGGCGATTCGATTTGATTTCAGATTCAAACTTATACTCCTTACCGTAAAATTTCACTACATCTTTGCGCTCTGCGTCAAACTTAACAGCATAAAAGTTTTTGTTTACATATTTGATCAATTCTTTGTTGGTATAGGTTTTGGAATCCATCACCTTGCACCAGCCACACCAGGAAGTATAAAAATCGACCAATACCATCTTAGGAGCCACTTTCATTTTTGCTTCCACTTCTTCCATAGAAATCCAGGCGATCTCATTGGTATCAACGACAGCATCTTTAGCTACAGTAGTCGTTACGGCAGCCTTATTGTTACTTTTCGCTTTTTTCTGTGCCCAAAGCGAAGGGGAAGATAAACTCAGGCCTAAACACGCCGCAATTGCAATATACTTCATATCAAAAATTTACAATAATTCATCTCTTAAGACATCCTGATCTTAAAATATGGTTTGTAAATTTAACTATAAAAACAGGAATTAAGAAGTAAATTTGCGAGGGCAAAAGAAAAGATTAACATTATGAAAATTGCAGTGGCGATAACAGGAGCAAGCGGATCCATCTATGCGAAACTATTTTTAAGCAGTTTGCAGGCATTGATCGCCTCTGGCATGGCCTTGCAGGTAGACCTGGTGTATAGTAAAAATGCTTTTACCGTCTGGAAAGAAGAATTGGAGGACACCACTTATCGGCAATTCAATTTTAAGGTTTGGGATACCCATGACTTTTATGCGCCATTTGCTTCGGGCAGTGCCGGCTACGATGCCTTAGTGATCGTACCCTGCAGTATGGGTACCCTGGGAAGAATAGCCACCGGCATCAGCGACAGCCTGGTGACCCGTGCCGCAGACGTAATGCTCAAAGAAAGGAAGAAACTGATCTGTGTGATCCGCGAAACACCTTATAACCTGATCCATATTCAGAATATGAAAACGGTAACAGAAGCCGGTGCGATCATTTGTCCGGCATCTCCCAGTTTCTACAGCAAACCTAAAAACCTTGAAGAGGCTGCAATGACCGTTG
This sequence comes from Taibaiella sp. KBW10, assembly GCF_003852495.1. Lineage (GTDB taxonomy): Bacteria > Bacteroidota > Bacteroidia > Chitinophagales > Chitinophagaceae > Edaphocola. Next base: position 452,753 of record NZ_QAJI01000003.1, read on the forward strand.
TTGACCGTATCATAGGGCTCTTAGGCCTGCCGGTTAAAGGATATAAATGGGGTGGTTAAACCCTTACTTAGACCAGTGATTTTAAAAAGTGCTCCTTATAACTTGCCGATACCTCAATTTCATTACCATCGTTTAAGATCACATAACCGCCAGCGCCCTTATGGTATTTCTTTACAAAATTGACGTTGATGATATGCGATTTATGGATGCGCACAAAAGGGTAGGTCAATAGTTCTTCAAAATGTTTCAGGAAGCGGCAGACCATTTTCTTCGTTCCGTCTTCCATATAAATATCGGTGAAGTTGCCATTCCCTTTTAACCGGATGATTGCCTTATTCTGCACCACTTCAAAACCCTCAACAGTAGGCAGGATCAGCTTTTGCAATTCAAAATTATTCTTATTGTTATCGATCACAATCTGGTTGCGCTGTATGCCATCTTTTTGCAGGATCATTTGCCCAACCTTGTTTACCGCCACGATCAGCTCTTCGATACTGATTGGCTTAAGCAAATAATAAGCGGCACTTTGATTCAGGGCTCGTAGTGCATAATCGGAATATGCGGTTACAAAAATCGTTTCAAAATCGAGGCTTTTACAGCCTTCCAGTACATCAAAAGCATTACCAAAAGGCATCTCTACATCCAAAAATACCAGTTGTGGCGCCACTTCATTAATCAGGCTAATGGCATCGTTGCAATTGTGGGCAACGCCAAGCAATTCTACTTGCGGGCAATACTTGCCCAGGTAGGCTTTCAGTGCGTTAACGGCAGCCAGCTCATCTTCGATAATTACAGCTTTCAGGGTATTAATCTTCATGGTTTCGTTTTTGTATGGGTATGTTTAGGGTAACCGTGGTACCGCTTGCGCCTTCAATTCCCCGGTCTTTGATATGGTATTGAATATGGGTTTTGTATAAGCTATTCAACAAGCTGATCCGCTCCTGCGTATTCTGCATGCCCAAAGATTTATATGCTTTTTGGTTCTTGGTTTTTAAGGCCAGGCTATGTTCAATACCAATCCCATCGTCCGTAATCGACAACTCCAGTTCGGCATCTTTTTTTACAATAGACAAGCTTAGCAAACCTTTAGATTCTTTATAACGCAGGCCATGCCAAATCGCATTTTCCAGGAAAGGTTGCAGGATCATATTCGGCATCAATACCTCATGCACTTCAATCTGCTCATCTACCGAAATGGTGTAGTCAAACTGATTGCTGAACCGCTGATGCTCCAGAGCAAGGTATTTCTGCAGGTGATCCAGCTCCACACTTAAGGGCACAAAATCCTGGTTGGAATGCTCCATAATAGTCCGCATAAGGCGGGAATAAGCATTCAGATAAGTATTGGCCTTACGATCATCATTCTCGGCAATAAACTGGTTCACACTGTTCAGGCTGTTAAACACAAAATGCGGGTTCATCTCCCGGCGCAGCGATTGCAATTTGATTTGTTTGTTCTTCTTGATAATAGCATAATAGGCTTTGATCATAAAACCCAGAAACAGCGCGACAATAGCCACTACTGTCAGTAAAAGATAATTGGACAATTTTGATTGGGCGATCACTTCATTTTGCAGGACCTTTTCCTTTTCCAGTTGCTGAATCTTCTGCTCCGACTGCTCAAAAGCCTTCATATCCATTAAGGAACTGTCTTTGGCTAGCAGTTGATCCATATCGTCCAGAAAGCCCAACATCATCAATTGCGCTTTTTGGGGCTGATTGGTTTGCAGGTAATATTCCAAAAGGCTTTTCAAAGCTGCTTTACCCGCTTTGGTATTGTAAATCGATTTGGCCGTGTCATACGCCTTCTTTAAGTTTTCTTCCGCCAATACGGGTTTACCGGATTGTGCATACAGTGTTCCTAATTGTGTATAGGCCGATATTTTCAATAACACATTCTGATTTGCCTCACTTGATTTGATCAGTTCTGTATTGAGTTTAATGGCATCGTCTATTTGGTTGTTTTGCACCAGCGTCTCCGATATTTTTTGCGCCACCAATTCTGCCCCCTGCTTATTCTCTTTATCGGCCGCTACGGCTTTTTGAAGCGAGGCAATGGCACCTTTACCATCATCCTGTTTGCTCTGGGTTTCGGCGAGCTGGGTATAGGCATCACTCAACTCCTTCTGTACCGCACCATTTTGTTCCGGGGCTTTTGTTAAAAGATCCAGGTTGTTTTGGGAGTACTTTTGTTGTACCTCATAACTGTTTGTACGCAGGCGGGAGGCATCATTATAATTGAGCTGACGGGTCACGCCATCCTTTGTATTACTTCCGGCAAAGTCATAATTTTTTGCGGCAGCAGCCAGCTTGTTCTGCTCTTCCTGAGCCTTAGCCAGCTTGCGCTTTGTAGCCACCAGCTTTTGTTCCGCTTCTGCTGTCTTAAATCGTTCCGAAGACCGCGCATAAATAGCGGCAGCCCGCTCAAAATAGGCCTCCGCCCGGGCAAATTCCCCTTGTGCCCTCAGGACTTCCGCAAGCCTTACATAAGAATCTGCAGTCGCCATTTCATCATTCGAACGCACACTATTTTCCGCTTCCTGAGCAGTAGCACCAAGGCTTTTTGGCTTATTGGCTTTCTTCCCCGATACGGATTCAGTCGTGTTGACAGACTGCCCGTACGTGTACGGTATCGCAATGCCTACAAGGATTAAAAACAGAACATATTTCATAAACAATATTGAAGGATAAAATTATAACTAATTCAAACAATGACCTCATATTTCACCAAGTCAGAAAAGCATTTCACCAAATGCGACATGATCCCGAAAGACAAGCCCTATATTTTTGTGCCATAATCGTTGCATATGCATCTTATGTATATCGGCTTGAAATGATGAGGATTCAAAAAATAACCCCAAACATAAAAACATGAAAAAGATCTTCTTTTTAGCGGCAAGCTTGCTCGGCGTCCAACAGGCCTATACCCAGATTTCGGGCAATATTAATTATGAAAGAACCACTGTGTTCCCCGATAATAATATCAGTATCGCGGCACCTCAGAACGCCAACATTACCCTCAATATTAAGGGTATGGCCAATGTAAAACCAGATGCTTTAGTGGCCATTTTTAGCGTATTGCAGGTAGGAAAGACCACACAGGAAGTGAATGAGCTGATCGATAAACGTATCAATCAGGCCATTCAGGAAATTGCTTTAAAAAAGGATGCGGAAACTTATGTTGATATGATTTCTTTCGTACCGGTTTACGAAACGGTGGTGGAGAAAAAGATCTTTAGTAAAAAGACCTATAATGAAGTGCCTGCAGGTTTTGAACTCAAGAAGAACATCCATATTAAATTTCTGCGCCCGGCACAACTCAATGAGTTTATGAAGATCTTATCGGCTTACGAAATCTATGACCTGGTAAGGGTCGATTATACCTTAAACCAGATGGATCAAATCAAGAAAGAGCTGATGAGTAAGGCGAAGACGGCTATGCAGGAGAAAATAAAATCGCATGAGTCTTTGTTAGGTGAGTCTTTTACAACGGTAGAGAAAAACATTACTGATGGCTATAAAGTGTTTTTACCCACAGAGATGTATAAAAGCTATACGGCCTACAACAACACCGCTCTCATGGAGACCGGTAATAATAAAGTAAATACCGCCAGTAAAGCAAGTGCGCTGTACTACCAACCGGTGATTGATAAAGAATTTGATTTTGTGATAAACCCCACCGTTTTGGAGCCTTCTGTCCAGGTACTCTATCAGGTACAGATCACCATCAACAGAGAAAAAACAAAACCCGTTAAAGCAACTAAAGACTATTTTATAATCACGCCCGGCGGAGAATTGAAGAATCTGCCCATTACGCCTTAGATGCTTACGATTTCCTTTTTATCCAGTCAAAAAGGGTGTTCACCAAGTGATGCCGTCTCCAATCAAACTTAAAAATATTTTTGTATCCATATAAAAACAAATATTATGAAAAAGATGATTTTATGTGCCTTTACCGCACTATACACGATAGTGGCTATACCCGCCACCCTTTTTGCACAACAAAGAAGGGAGCCAATCAGTTCTTTTGACAGACCGGCTCCCAGGATCACGGACCGGCAGAAAACAAAGATTCAGGTAGCGATCCTGCTCGACACTTCCGGTAGTATGGATGGCTTAATCGAACAGGCAAAATCCCGCTTATGGAATATTATAAATACCCTCAGTACCCTGCGCTTTAGAGGACAACAACCGCTTATTGAGATTGCTTTGTATGAATACGGCAATGACGGTATTCCGGCAAAGAATAATTATGTACGCTTGGTAACACCTTTAACAACAGACCTTGATCTGATCTCTGAAAAACTGTTTTCTTTATCGACCAATGGCGGATCAGAATATTGTGGTGCCGTGATCAAAAAAGCGGCACAGCAACTGGAATGGTCTGACAACAGCAATGACATCAAACTGATCTATATTGCCGGTAATGAGCCTTTCACGCAAGGTCAGATTTCTTATAAAGAGGCCTTAAGCCTGAGCAATCAAAAACAAATCACAACCAATACGATCTTTTGCGGCGACTACAATGAGGGGATTAATACCATGTGGAAAGATGGTGCCAGCAAAGGAAATGGCAAATACTTCAACATTAACTATAATGAGAAAGTACGCTTTATAGAAACGCCCTATGATGACCAGATTTCGGTATATAACGATAAGTTGAACAGTACTTATGTAACCTACGGCAACAGTGGCGCTACGAAGAAAGCAGTACAGATGCGCCAGGATTATAATGCGGAAAGCCTGGGGAAAGCCAATAAAGTAGAACGTTCTGTCAGCAAATCAAAAGCAGCCTACAGCAACCAATCCTGGGATCTTGTAGATAAGATGAACACCGATCAGTCGGCACTGAAAAGCCTGGACAAAAACTATTTACCTACGGAGATCAAGGACAAATCGGAAGCGGAAATCAAAAAATATGTTCAGGCAAAAGCTGAAGAAAGAACTGCTTACCAAACGAAGATTAAGGTACTGGCCAAACAACGTCAGGATTTCATTGACCAGAAAATGAAGGCTGATAAACCGGATGCTGATGATCTTGGCTCCGCCATCAATAATTCTATTATAGAACTGGCGGGCAAAAAAGGATATGTCATAGATAAAAACTAAGCTGCCGCATCCGTTCCGGGATGAACCCAATATCCTTGCTGTTCATCCCTTCTCTATCCTACAATACTTTTTTTACAAACAGCCGCCCCTAAGAAATCAAAAAAATTACGCTCCATTTTTCCACCCCTAATCCCTCGAAATAAAACATGATGACAAGCATAAAATTATTATTCCTTTTATCCTGCTTATCTGTTATGTGCTTTGGACAAGCGAAACAACAGGTACAACAACTCGACAGCATTTTTTCAATGTTGTCTGCACAGCAGCAGTTTAATGGCACAGTACTCATCGCGGAAAAAGGAAAAATCTTTTTTGAAAAAGGGTATGGCTATAGTAATGAAGTAAACAAGGAACACAATGGGATACATACCATTTTTGAACTGGCTTCCTGCTCCAAACAATTTACGGCAACGGCTATTATATTGTTGAAAAGACAAGGCAAACTCGACTATAAAGACAAAATATCGAAATACCTGCCTGAATTAAGCTTTTGGGATAAGGTAACGATCGAAGACCTGCTCCGGCATACCAGCGGCCTTCCGGAATTCCTGGGAGATATGGCTAAAGACTGGGATAGTACAAAGATTGCCACGAATGAAGACCTGCTGCGTTTCTATGCGGCCCGGAAAGACAGCTTGCAATTTGAGCCCAAAAGCAAGCATCGGTATTGCAATACCAATTATGCTTTGCTGGCCAGCATCATAGAGCGCGTTTCAGGTAAGCGATATGCCGATTTTCTGGCGCAAAACATCTTCAAACCTTTAAAGATGAACCATACATTTATTTATAACAGAAGGGAGCAGCCAAAGAAAGTAAGGCATGATGCTATCGGTTATGTATGGTCCAGACAATCGCTCAAAAAGATCCGCTCGGAGGAACCGGGATATGGGGAATACACGGTCTACTCTTTAGACGGTATCGTGGGTACAGCCAAAGTAAATTCCAGTGTAACCGATGTCTATAAATGGGTAAGGGCTTTAAAGGACAATACCTTGCTGACCAAAGCGGAATTTGAAGAAATGACTGCCATTACGAAAACCAGCAACGGAAAAGATATACCATATGGTTTCGGGCTGATGGTGTCCAAAGGTGAAAACAGATTCTCCTTCGGGCATAACGGGAGCTGGGACGGTTACGCAACGATGATCCATCACAACATGATCAAAGACCGGACAATCATTATACTGCAAAACTTTAAATTAGGTGCTTTTCCCTATAACAACATCGTACAAATACTGGACAAGCAAACCATAACAACGGAATTTCGCGAAAAGATCACCTTGCCTGCAGCCGAAATGGAAAAATATACCGGTATATACACAGACCCGGAAAACGCAGGGGAAGCGCATGCTATTAGCTATCTGGATGGACACCTTTTCTATAACACGACCAAGGTAAACTGGGACATGCGTTTCTTCCCGATCAAAAGCAATGAATTCCTGGGGCTGAGACAAGGCAATTATGACAGCATATTAAGGTTCACCACCCTTGATAATGGAGACACCAAAATGGAAGTCGTTGAAAGCGGCACCATTATCGGCAGTGGCATTAAGAAAAAATCATAACAGAATAACATTTGTAATCAGATACAACTGCTTCAATTCAACGGAACAAAACCTATTTCCCCTATCACCCCTAAATAGAAAGAGCGCTCATTCGGCGCTCTTTTCTTGTAAGCCGATACATTTGCATACCATAGACATCAATGGCCGAAACTTCATTCTTAGGAATATTTTTCATACTTTCGATATATAATAATATTCAATAAATCGAAAGTATGAAAAAAAGTATTGTACCCTTCATCGCCTTAACCATTTTTGCCGGCTTCTTCACTTCCTGCAAAAAAGATTATGAATGTGTGTGTATCGGAAAATATGATGATGGTACCATTGAACCTGTTTCCAATAAAGTACTTATACTACAAAACAATAAATCCAGAAAAGCCGCAAATGCCGGTTGTGCCACCTATAACACCAAACAGACAGCGGCAAATGGCAAAACCCTGACCACTACCTGCACTGCACATAAATACTAGGTGCAAACCTAAAGTATCATATCAAAATATTTAATTCACTCCAGTAAAAAAACATGAAAAAATAATTTTATGCTCCTTCAGTTTGGTCGCTGTTACCACTGTATTTACTTCCTGTAAAAAGGATTACCAATGTGTCTGCATAGGAAAATAGGATGATGGCACCACTGAATCTACGGTCAAGCCGATGATGATCGTACAAAATAATAAAACTAAAAAGAGGCGACTTCTGGTTGTAATGCCTATAATAATAAAGAGCCGATGGCGAACGGAAAAGTGTTAACGACAACCTGCACTCGGAGTAAATACTAATTTATAATTATAATATAAAAGCGACCTGCTCTTAAAGAACAGGTCGCTTTTTCATTGTAAATTAAATTTACTTATACATCAATTTTGGCATACTTCGCATTGGCTTCGATAAACTCTCTACGCGGAGCGACCTCCTCGCCCATCAGCATCGCAAATACACTATCCGCTTCCGCAGCGCTATCAATCGTTACTTGTTTCAAGGTACGCGTACCCGGGTTCATGGTTGTTTCCCAGAGCTGCTCTGCATTCATCTCTCCCAAACCTTTATAACGCTGTATGTTCACATTATCTTCTTTACCACCGGCAGCCAGTTTTACCACAGCATTCTTCCGTTGATCTTCGGTCCAGCTATAGATCGATTCTTTACCTTTTTTCACTAAATACAAAGGGGGTTGTGCCAGGTATAAATATCCCTGCTCTACCAAAGGCTTCATATAACGGAAGAAGAAGGTCAGGATCAGCGTCGCAATGTGCGACCCATCCACATCGGCATCCGTCATGATGATGATCTTATGATAACGTAGTTTCGCAAGGTTTAATCCTTTAGGATCTTCTTCCGTACCAATGGTCACCCCAAGTGCAGAATACATATTCTTGATCTCTTCGTTTTCGTATATCTTATGTTCCTGTGCTTTTTCAACGTTCAGGATCTTACCTCTTAAAGGTAAAATCGCCTGGAAAGAACGATCTCTACCCTGCTTGGCGGTACCACCTGCAGAATCCCCTTCCACCAAGTATAATTCACAACGGCTTGGATCTTTATCCGAGCAATCCGCCAGTTTACCCGGCATACCACCACCGGTCAGTACACTCTTACGTTGTACCATTTCACGAGCCTTTTTGGCCGCGGCACGGGCTTGTGCTGCCAAGATCACCTTATCAATGATCAGTTTGGCTTGTTTCGGGTTTTCCTCCAGGTAATGCTCCAGTACCTTACTCACGGCACCATCCACAATACTGCTCACTTCCGAGTTCCCCAATTTGGTTTTGGTTTGCCCTTCAAACTGTGGTTCGGGTACTTTCACCGAAATGATCGCACTTAAACCTTCCCGGAAGTCATCTCCCAGGATTTCCACTTTGGCTTTTTCAAACAATTTGTTTTTATCGCCATAAGCCTTAAATACCCTGGTAATCGCACGTCTGAAGCCTGATACGTGTGTACCGCCTTCAATCGTGTTGATATTATTTACGTAAGCAAAGATATTCTCACTATAAGAGCTGTTATACTCCATAGCTACCTCTACCGAAACGAAAGCTTCCTGGTCAAACCCTTGCATATAGATCGGCTCAGGAATCAACACATCGCGCTTTGCATTTTTATCTAAAAGTTGGATGAACTCTACGATACCGCCTTCACTAAAGAAGATCTCGCTCATAAATTCACCATCATCATTCGTTTCCCTTTCATCGATCAGGCTAATGCGGATTCCTTTATTCAAAAAGGACAATTCACGCAAACGGGCTGCCAGGATATCCCGGCTATAGGTCGTTGTGGTTGTGAAAATGCTATGATCGGGCCAGAAATGTTGTCGGGTACCGCGTTTGTCTGAGGGTCCGATCTCGCGAACATCATATTGTGGCACCCCGCATTTATATTCTTGCTCAAAAGATTTTCCTTCGCGGAAAACCGTTGTGTGCATGTGTATGCTCAGGGCGTTTACACAACTTACCCCTACCCCGTGCAAACCACCGGATACTTTATAAGAATCTTTATCAAATTTACCACCGGCATGCAGTACGGTCATTACAATCTCCAAAGCCGATTTCCCTTCTTTGGCATTGATCCCTGTGGGAATACCCCGCCCGTCATCTTCTACCGAAATAGAATTGTCCGGGTAGATCACTACATTAATATTTTTACAATGACCGGCTAACGCTTCATCGATAGAGTTATCGACTACCTCGTACACCAGGTGGTGCAAACCTTTCACTCCTGTATCCCCGATATACATCGAAGGGCGCTTACGCACCGCTTCCAAACCTTCTAATACCTGAATAGAGTTAGCATCATATCCCTGCTGCACGGTTGCGTTTTCGTTATTTTCCAAACTCATTTGTATATTTTGTTTTTCTTGAAATTTTGGTCCTGTTTTTTAGCGTATGGCTAATATGCGAAGATAAGGTTTTAATGCCATATATAGGCCATATTTATCCCCATAATCAGGCCCGAATGTAGATAAATAGCCGGGGATTACGGTCAGCTGATTCCGGTCAAAATTAAATCTGAAAATTGTGCTCTTTCAAGTACTTTTGTGCCAATTATAGTATACATTTATAACTGTATTAGCCTATTTTTATTTATAAAATACAAAAAAACGATGTCCGTAACGATAAGAGCAATTAACACCAAGGCCGATTTCAAAAAATTTGTACAATTCCCCTTTGACTTATATAAAAATAATAAATACTGGGTACCCCCTATTAAAGACGATGAATTAAAGTCTTTAATGCCGGAAACTAACCCGGTTATGAAGTATTGCAAGGCTGCTTTCTGGCTGGCGGAAAAAGATGGTAAAGTGGTGGGTCGTATTGGTGCCATCATCAACCCTGCGGCAAATGAAAAATACGGAGAGAAAATGTGCCGGATGACTCGTTTGGAATTTATAGATGATGCCGTTGTATTCAGCAAACTGATCGAGACCGTAGAACAATGGGCATTGGCAGAAGGTATGGACGGCGTACACGGACCTTTAGGCTTTACCAATCTGGATCACCAGGCCATGCTCATAGAAGGCTTTGACCAATTACCCTCTATCGCTTCGGAATACCATATGGACTATTATAAAAAGCACATCGAGGCCCATGGTTATGAAAAGGAAATAGATTGGATCGAATTCAAATTAAAAGTACTAAAAGAAATTCCGGAAAAAGCGGTTAAACTCAATGAGCTGATCAAAAAAAGATACAACCTGACGGTAAGGAGTTTTAATAATAAAGAAGAATTAAAAGCGGTAGCCTTACAGGTATTCCATTTGCTGAACACCTCTTTTGATGAATTGTTCAGCTTTGTAAAAATGCCGGATGATGTGTTGACCTTTTACATCAACAAATACATCGAGGTGCTGAATCCAAAGTTTGTGAAAGTGGTCGAAGATCCCGATAAAAAGATCATCGGTTTTATTGTAAGCCTGCCCTCTTTAAGTGAAGCCATGCAAAAGGCAAAAGGCAAATTATTCCCCTTCGGTTTTGTACATATCATGAAGGCCCTGAAAAAGCCTAAAGTCGCCGATCTGCTGCTGACCGGTATCCATCCCGACTGGCAGGCACAAGGTGTGAGTGCCTTACTGATCACTGAACTACAGCAGATTATGATCGAACATGGTGTAGAATGGGTAGAAACGACGGGTATGATCGAAACGAATGAAAAAGCGATCAACCATTGGAAGAATTACGAGCATATCCAACACAAAAGGAAAAGATGCTATAGAAAAATGTTACGCTAAAATCATGCTGCACCCATGCCCAATTCGATAAGATACCTTTCTCCGAAAATGATCTGCCTTTTGGCGGCCTTTATCTTGGCGGCCTCCCTTTCTGTGCTCTCTTTGGCCATAGAAGGAGACTGGAAACTGCCGATCATTATTTTTGGGGTTACGTTTGCCCTATCTTATTTTGTTTATAATTATTTTCTGCAAATCTTTATCGGGCGCAGGTTAAAGCTGATTTATAAATTTATTTACAACACCAAAGCAGGCAAAAAAGAACAATTCTTTTACGACAAGATCCTGCCGCAGAAAACGATCGAACAGGTAGAAAGTGATGTGACGCAATGGGCGGAGAAAAAAAGTACGGAGATTGAGCAACTTAAGGTGAATGAACAATTCCGGAAAGAATTTCTCAGTAACCTGACCCATGAGTTGCGTACGCCTATCTTCACGGTACAAGGCTATGTACACACGCTGCTCGATGGCGCCATAGAAGATGACCAGGTAAACCTTAAGTTCTTAAAAAATGCCAGTAAGGGATTGGATCGCCTGGTGCAGCTAGCCAGCGACCTGGAACAGATCTCCGCTTTGGAAGCAGGCAACAATCCGATACTCCTCTCCAATTTCAAAATCATGAATCTGGTAAAGGATACTTATGAGGAGCTGATGCTGAAAGCCAAAGAAAAAAACATTACCCTGCTGTTTAAAGAAGATGCCGATGAGCACCTGATGGTGCATGCCGACCGGGAGAAAATCAGGCAGGTTGTGGTCAATATTATTGAGAATGCGATTAAGTACGGCATTGTTGATGGTACGATTACAACGGGTTTTTGGGAACTGGATAAGCATAAAGTATATATAGAAATATCAGATGATGGCGTCGGTATCGAAGAGCAGCATTTAAGCCGGATTTTCGAACGCTTTTACCGTACCGATAAGAGCAGAAGCAGTGCCATTCCCGGTACGGGATTGGGACTGGCCATCGTGAAGCACATCATTGAAGCACACGGCCAGATCATTAATGTAAGAAGTAAGGTGGGTGTTGGCTCCTCTTTCGGCTTTAGCCTTGCTAAAAGTAAAAACTAATTTATTACTATGAATCTACCGATGAAACCGCATAAAGATGTAATGCAATACCTTGCATACCGACTGATCGTGATCAGCATTATCCTGCTCATGCTCTTCTTTGCGAAAAGTGTTATCCTTCCTTTAGCTTTTGCAACCATTTTTGCTTTAGCCCTGGCAACGCCTACCCGCTATTTGGAAAAGAAAGGCTTTAAACGGTCTTTGGCTGCATCGGTATGCCTGGTGCTGGCGCTGTTATTGCTCAGCGGTATATTTGTCTTTATCTCTACACAGGTCATTAATTTCAGAAATGACTTTCCACAACTGGAATATAAATTTAATGAACTGATCACCAATGCCCAAGTCTTTATTCAGGAAAGGATGCATGTATCGGGAGCAGTGATCCGGGAGAATGTAGATCCGCTGTTGAAGAAATTGCTGAACGAAACCCCTAATGTTGTGGGTACAATGCTTTCCTTCTTCTCCAGCTCCTTACTGCTTGCCGTATTCACCTTTATCTATACCTTGCTTATCCTGATCTATAAAGATAATATTGCGACCTTTCTGAACGTTAGTTTCCGTCATCTGGAAGATGATGCCATGGAGCAGATTGTTTCAAAAACACAAAATGTCATCAAAGGCTACCTGAACGGCCTCTTGATTGAGATGGTGATGGTCGCCGCTTTCCTGGCCATCGGTTTTTCCATAGCCGGCGCCAAATATGCAATCTTACTGGCCGTTATTTCTGCCATGATGAATGTTGTACCTTATCTTGGTTTTATTACAGCAGCCATCATCAGTGTGGTCATTACCTTTGCGACCAACTCACCCCATGCCGCTATGTGGATCGGGATTATTTCGATTATCGTACACCTGATCGACAGCAACATTATCTTGCCGGTGCTGGTGGGAAATAAAATCAGTATTAATGCCCTCGCAACCATTGTGAGTGTGTTTCTGGGTAGCCTCATCTGGGGCATACCGGGGATGTTTCTTGCCGTACCTGCTATTGCCATCTTCAAAGTTATTTTTGACGAAATCCCTAGCCTGAAACATTGGGGTATCCTATTGGGCGGGCGACCGAAGATCCCGAAAATGAAGAAAGTTGCGGTAAAAAAATAGTTGTTACAGGATCAAGAACCCAAGCCCATATTATGGCAAAACCGATACACAGCCCTAAGAAAAAGAATATTGACAACACCGGTCTGAGTACCAATGCAACGGTCAAATATGCCCGGTTCATTAATAAAGACGGCACGCCCAATGTGGTGCATCAGGGAGCCAACATATTGGATCGCTACAGCATCTATCATTTTCTGATCAATATTTCCAACTGGAAATTTATCCTGCTTATTTTCGGCTATTATATGCTGATCAACCTGTTGTTTGCAGGCATCTACTATATATTTTGCCTCGACCATTTGATCGGCCTCATTAAGGGAACAGCTTTCGAAACGTTTGAAGAAGTATATTTTTTCAGTTCCCAAACCCTGACGACAGTGGGCTATGGGCGCATTAGCCCGGAAGGGCTCGTTACCAATACCATTGCTTCTACCGAAGCGCTGATCGGTATACTGACCCTGGCGATCATCACCGGTCTGCTTTACGGGCGCTTTGTAAAACCCAAAGCCTACATCCGCTTCAGCGACCGTGCGGTAATTGCTCCTTTCCAGGATGGCAAAGGCCTGATGTTCCGAATGGTACCCATCAAAAATGCCCGCCTGAGCGAGATATCGGTACAAGTAACAGCCAGCATGATGGTAGAAGAAAACGGGAAAACAATCAACAAGGTATTTGCCCTACCCTTACAATTCAGTACCATCAATATTTTATATCTGGGATGGACTGTAGTACACCCAATCAACAACGATAGCCCAATTTGGGGTATGAGTTTCGCAGATCTGGAAGTGGTCGATTTTGAATTTATGATTTACCTGAAAGCCTATGATGAAGATTTTTCCAATACAGTAATCTCGCGTACGAGCTATACCTACGACGAAATCGTTAATGGCGCTAAATTCGTGACGATGTACTATGATTCTACCGAAGGAGCCGGTACCATTATAGATATGAAAAAACTACATGATTATACAGAAACACCTGAAAGCAGGATATAAATCTATAGCGACTGCAGAAAACGAAGCAAGGCATCCCGGTCTGTTTTGGATAACTGTACAAATTGCTGTTTAGATCGTTCTGCTTCTCCGCCATGCCAAAGAATCGCTTCTTCCAGTGTACGCGCTCTGCCGTCATGCAGATAGAAAACAGCATTCCCATTTACCCTGGGCAATAAGCCTAGACCCCATAAAGGAGCGGTACGCCATTCTGAGCCCGTAGCTTTATAATCGGGTCTTCCATCGGCCAGGTCAACACCCATATCATGTAATAACAGGTCGGTAAAAGGTTGTATCCTTTGGTTGGATAAAGCAGCCATACGCAGGTCTACACCGGTACGTACCAGCGGAGTATGACAGCCTTTACAGTTTAATTGATTGAAGAGCTGTTGTCCTTTCAGCACCGTAACATCATCTACATTCCGGCGCGCCGGTACGGCTAAGGACTGAATGTAAAAAGTAGTGGCACGCAACATACTGTCTGAGATTTCAGGATCATCATTTAATCCATCAGATTGCGCTTGTCCGAAAGCGGCTTCTCTGGAAAATACAGGATTGGTAATGCCCATATCCTGGTGGTAAGCGCCGGCAACCTGAACCAACAAACTAGGGTTATTGGCTTTCAAGCCGAAGCGGCCCAATTCCATGCGATTATTCACCGGATTCCATACATAATTGGCCTTGCCGCTGATCCCATCCCCATCACGGTCATTTTCATCAGATAAGGCCAGAATCGTTTCTTCCGGAATTAATTCCAGTAATCCCAATCCAAAAACCGGTGGCCCTAAACGAACGGAAATCATATGATTGGCCGGAAGCGTCATATAAGCAGCCGTAATACTGTAAGAAGGTTTACGCAGGGTTACGGTACTGCCATCGGGATAGGTAAATATTTTATTCTCGTAATTAATACTAAGTTTCCCTTCCGGTGTTTTTCCGGAAACGGCCTTATCCTGCAACTGGGTACCGAAACCGGGAATATCTAAAGGAGCGCCATGCGGACCTTCGCCCGGAATACTGATCCTGGTCAGCAAGCCGGAATTTATCAATCCTGCAGTAGGAATCCCTTTGCTGTCGTTATGATGACAACTCACACAAGAAACATTATTGTAAATCGGCCCCAGGCCCTGAAAGTGTGGTGCAGGAGAAGAGATAAATGTTTGTGCAAACAATTTGTCGCCCACATCATGTATATAGGAATCCCAGGTAGATAAGCCATCAATAGAAGAACCAAAAGCCTTTGCATTCGATAAAAAAACTGTAGCCGCACCACCCGATAACCGGGTGTCATAAAATTCATCACTAAAGGTCGTGGACTTCTTACATACTATCCCTGTAAACACAATGGACATGAGCATTACAACGACAAGGACTTTTTTCATTCTGCTACTATTTTACCGAAAACAAATACTGTATTAATATATCAAAAGTTGGCAGCCTTTAAGCCACCAACTTTCTTTTAAGATTATAAGGAATGCGTCTAGTCTTTAACGTACTGACGGATATAAGGAATCAATTTATCATCAAGGCTTGTTTTCAAAGCATTCAAAGCATTCAAAGTATTTTGCACCTGAGTTCTTTGGTTATAAATCGCACTTTCAAATGTAGTGGTGAATCCATCAAAAGAATTAATGGCCACTTCAAATTTTTGTTTGATCTCCAGGTCCAGCGTCTTGTTATTGAAACCAACCAGATCACTCAGGCTTTTGCCGGTAGCCCCGTTAAACGTACAGGTATATACATTTCTCGCACCGATAATGTTATTTTTAAAATCGGCAATAGAGTTATGGGCATAAGGCGATTCTGTAATTGTGCTGTCCGGGTTTGGTTCATATGGTTCGAGCATTTTTCCACCGGCTACTTCAGAGCAGATATCGATCAAGGCATTGGCCAGGGCTTCTAAGGCTTCTTTCTTATTCGTGTACAGATCATTTCCGGATCCCGGTGTGATCAGTTTGTTGCCAAAATAAATAGAACCCGGTAACCAACTTGCTTTTAAAGCACTAACGTTATTATAAATATCGCTGGCTAAAGCCACCATATATTCTTTTTCTCTTGCGCTAATGGTGCTGGCATCACGATTGCCTCCTAAACCCCATAATAAATACTCTAAGGGATGAAATCCACGTAAAGTCAGTTCTGTAGCATCTTCCGGATCATCCAGACCGGCAAGATAAGATACGGTGATCGGTGTGGTGCTGGATAACAAATTGTCCATGGCATTATGATCGGTAGGCCAGGTATCCATATAAGGATCATAGTTCAGATCATCTACAGGCCCGATCAGAAAACCTTCAGATTGTTCCCAGATCACACGCACATTTTTCCATGCGGTGCGCGCAGTCGCAAGGTTTGCCGGTGTTGGGTTACTGGATAAATTTTGTACGGCTGTTTTTAATTCTCCTGCCAGGGCTTCGAATTTTGCATACAAAGGATTACCCACCACATTTACAAAATCAGTCAATGTCGCTTGCTCCAGTTCGGTAAAGGTTTGCGTTGTTGGTTTGGGCGTCTTGTCTTTACAGCTGGTAAAGAATACCGTTCCGGACAATAGGGCAAGGCCTAAAACTTTGGAGACATTTTTCATATTCATATGATTATTATTATGTGTTTATGATGAGATAAAATAATTACGTGTTTAATATTTAAACCCTCCGGTATGAATCAGTAACCGATCGGCACTCAGCTCTACCGGCAATGCCGTCATTCCCCTGGCAGAAGGGCCTTTTACCACCGCCCCGTCTTTGGCAAAACGGCTGCCATGCATGGTACAAAAATAACCGGAACCTGTTTTGGTCAGGGGTTGATTGGCATGCGGGCACATAAGCACCAGCGCCAGAAAAGTATTTTGCTCCGTTTTTTGTACCCCCAAGTCAAAAGGAAAATCTTTTACCCTGATTAAAGCATAATTGGATTGTTCAAATTGTGATAAGGGTATCGATACAGTTCCGTCTGTCGCACTGAGTTTCAGTACAGACAATCCGGAGGCACAGGATTGCAGAAAGGCTGTTCCGAATACAAAGCCCAAACCTATGGCACCACAGGCTTTTCCGGTACATTTTATAAAGGCTCTTCTGTTGATCCCGTCTTGTTTCATAAATTATTAAAAAGAGTATCCTATACCAAAAGAAATGGTATAATTATCTTCCGCATATGGTCTAACGACCGGTGCGGGATTGATCTGTAAATTTTTATTAAAAGGACCGGTATGCGTATACCGCACATCTGCCTTGACTGCCACATTAGGCACCGGGAAGAATCCAACTCCGGCAATGACATGGTGCTGATCCAGTGTACCATCCATAATCCCGTTTTCAGGAAGTGCCGCATTCAGGTTTAAACGTTCGTAACGCACAAAGCCGATCAGCGATTTATTCGTCCTGTTTGCATTATAAGCATTATTCAATACATCATAGCTCAGCTCTGCATATAAGCCATAGGTTTTTTCTGCCGTGTTGTTGGCAAAAGTCCGGTTGATATCCGATGCTTTGGGATTATAGATATAAGCCCCCAATAGTTTAAAATTAAAGCCATCTTTTGCATATTGTACATTGGCCTCTCCCATGGTAATCGGTGCGGCAAAGGCACCATGTTCAATACCCAGACTATCAGCCGTATAAGGACTCAGTCCAATTGAACCGCCATAATATCCGGAAACCTGTACCTGAAAATCGCCCCAATACGCTCTTAACGATCCGGTAAGTGCCAGATTGTTGGCTGCTACAGACTGACCGCCGCCACTCCCCTTTCCAATACCGAATCCATGCTGGAATTTAGCGGCATCAAAACCATTCAAAACAGCAATAGAATAGGCAATCGGGAACTTACTCATTTGCCCGTAAAAACCAATACCCAGTTCGCGCCAGGTGGTGGGTATAACCAATTGCTCGACCTGAGGCCTTTCGGTACCATTAAAATTAGTTGGTAGATGGTTTTCGTTGGTAATTCCTATTCTGGGAGTAATCAACCCCGCAATAAAATATTGTCTGGGATTTAAACTGTATTTAAGAAAAGCCTGCTCCATACCAATCTCACCCAATACACTCCCTCCTTCTACACGGGCATCGGCCACTTCCAATTCCGAGAAAAAGGAAATACGGCTGCTGAACTGATGCCCTACAAAAAGGACGACACGATCTAGGCTCGCTTTAGAGGATTTGTACGCAACATTTCTTTTAAAAGACATCTCTCCATAACCGGAGATTACTGTAGAGGCTTCACCGGCGTTACCGCCCGTCAACAAGTCCTCGCCCGTATTGGCAATCAATTTCTGAGCAGGTGTTAAACCAGACTGCCACTTTTCCTTTTTCTCTTCTTCCTGAGCAAAGGTGTTATTACAAACCATCAGGGCTGTAATAACCAATAAGTATTTTTTGAGCATGTACTATGACTTCGTCTATATAAAAAATAGTCTGCAAAGGTTGCATAATTAATGGAGATGCACACATCTTTTTTTTAGAAATGACAATTAAATTACAAATCATTATTTTCCCAATATTTAACAAGTTGCGCTGCAAAAAATCAGCACTTACATGCGCGATATATGAAACAAATCATTTAATTTTATATGCATAATCAAAAAAAACAACTTAATTATGAAAAAGTTCTTAACCATCCTGCTGGTGTTGATCTTTAGCATCACCGGCCTGTATGCACAGTCTACTACGGCTACCTCTAAAAAAGCGGCAAAGAAAGAAACACAATCAACCACAAGTGGCACTAAATTAAAAGCCGATGGTACGCCGGACATGCGCTATAAAGAAAATCAAACAAAGACTAAGCCCGCTGCAGGCCCTACAAAAAAAGATGGCACAGCAGATATGCGTTATAAAGCCAATAAGAAGGGGAAATAACCGGGATCCATTTATATAATAAAAAGCTACCTAATATTAAGTAGCTTTTTATTTTTTGTATTGATTATCCGGACAACGGGGTAATGCAAACCTTGCTTCTTAAAAGTATGTCTTCTTAAAAAAACCAATACCATGAAATACATCTCTACCTCTAAAATTGTTTTACTCCTGCTCAGCTGCTTTGCCCTGAAATCGGTAAAGGCCCAGCCCTCCTGGCAATGGGGCAAACGTGGCGGTAGCTCCAGTTCGGCAGTCAATTCCTGCTGCTTCGAAAAGATCTCCGATATGGCCACAGATAAGAACGGCAATATCTATGTATTGGGCAGTGCAAATATGGGTATTAATGTGGATGGACATACACATACCGGATATGGCAATAACCTGTCCTCAGGTAATATCATCGTAGCCAGCTGGAATTGCAGTGGTAGTTTCCGGTGGATGAAAGTGATTGGGAGTTATACCTCCAGCGGTGGCAAAAGCCTCCGGACAGATACCTTGGGCGGTGTGTATGTTGGTGGGTACACCATCAGTAATAATACGCTTGGCTATACTCATTTTGATAGCGACACCGCATTGGGCAATACCAATAAAAGCATGTTTATCGTAAAATATGATACTGCCGGTAACTATCAATGGCTGCGCATGCCACAGGCAGATACGGTAGGACCGGCGGCAATAACCTACACCGGGCTGGTCGATATGGATGTAGCGCCTAACGGCGAGCTGTTCGCCTTTTGCTATCTTAACCCGGGTATCTACAATGGGACTTATGTAGTAGGCATCCCGGGCATCTATGTGTACCGTTATAATGCATCCGGCACCTTTCTCGGAGGCACCCCAATGGCCATAACACTTGCCGGTGGCTCGGGCGGCGGCCAAAACTTATATAACCTACAACAAAGCCGCTTTAAAAGGGATCATCAGAACGGCAGGTATTATATTGCCGGACATTATGATGCGAGCTTTGGAACAATGACTTTTGGTGGCATCAATGTGAACAAAGCATCTTATATTGGTTGCTTCAGCAGCGCGGGTTTTGAACAATGGACCCGGCAATCGGCCACCACCAATCCCGCTTATGAAACGGCCGGCATGATCAGTGGCAGACCTGCCATTGATGAACAAAGCAATATATACATAACCGGTAATACCTTTAACGGGCAGAGTTTTAACGGGCACACGTTTACCAATACCCTGTCTACTTTGGAATGGCCTTGTCCATTTGTAGCAAAGCTGAATATAAGCGGTAATATTGTATGGGCGGTAAATGCCTCGGTAATTGGCGCGGCCAACAGTTATAATATTACGGTTGCAAACAACGAACTCGCTATAACCGGCAATTTTTACCAGCAACTAAAATGGGATAATATCAGCCTGCAACAAGGCATGAATGAAGGTTCGGATGTCTTCCTTGCCCGCTTAAATATGCAGACCGGCAGCGTATCGGGTATCGATACCTTGATCAGCAGTTATGGTGCAGAAGAAATGCCGGCAATCATTACCCATGATAAAAAAGGTAATTATTACCTAGGTGGCCAATTCTTTAATGACCTTACCGTGGCGGGCAATACCCTTCTGAACAGCGGGGGAGAAACGGATTGGTTTGTGGCCAGATTCGGCGCCGCAAATTGCAATTGCACGGTTCCCATCGCACAATTTACCAACAGCAATGGCTCTGGCAGCAACACGATCAATTTCAGTTATACGGGTACGATGCCGGTAGACAGCGTGGTGTGGGATTTTGGTAATGGTAATCGCGGAACGGGCCTGAATAGCTCCCAAACGTATGCTGCAAGCGGAACGTATACAGTATGTGCCACCGCTTACAATAGCTGCGGCAGTAATCGCATTTGTAAAACCATAGCTACAAGTGGCGTAGGGATCAATGAGCGTGAGGGTTTAGCCGGTATCCGGTTTTTCCCAAACCCGGTTACCGGGATACTCTCTGTAGACGGTCTTCAGGAGCCCGTACAATT
Organism: Taibaiella sp. KBW10; assembly: GCF_003852495.1. GTDB lineage: Bacteria > Bacteroidota > Bacteroidia > Chitinophagales > Chitinophagaceae > Edaphocola. The sequence goes on from NZ_QAJI01000003.1 coordinate 473,639, forward strand.
TGTGATGTACAACAGTCTCGGCAGTGCCCTCCAACAAGGCACATTATCCGAAGCACAGGCTAGCATAGATATGCATCAATTTCTTGCAGGTTTGTATGTCCTGGCCCTGCAAAATAAAAATGGAGCCCAACAGAGGATCAAAGTAGTGAAGCGCTAAAAAAGCACCTGATATAGGTGCTAAAGTAAGTATGATGCGATAATCATCATCGCACAAAGAGGACAAGTAGCGGGATGACTTTTCATGCATTTAATTAATAGTTGCTGACGCCCGAATACCGTGCGTGGTTCAGCATCAACATAATCATCGCGGGAGTTTGCTTTACATAAATCTTCCCGCCAAACCGGTTGATGATACAGGTTCTGATAAGCGCTAAGGGATTTTGTGATATTAATCTAAAGGATACAATATGATGTATGTCCAGACTATAGTTTCTGCCATTAGCCAGCTGCAGCTTAATAAATTTACCCATAGATAACCTGTTTTATTAAGAACAAATTTAGCGCACAGGCACAGTTATTGAAAAGTTAATGTTTAACCATTCAATAACAAACGGTTTCCTGTGCTGCAACATACTAATGCGATAACAGGAGAAAGCGGCAGTTCCAATAATTCTTGGTTTAAATGCTTTGAAACCCGCCTGAATAATAGTTGACCTTAAGTAAATAATTATTATTCCGGTTTGTGCTTAACAATACCAGTTATGCCCAAAGCTTTTCTATTTTTCATAAAGTATCATTTCCCTTTTAAGGGGTCAAAACGAAAGCTCCTGACGTAACCCCGAATTTTGGGTTTGTGTTTCCGTACAGGCGCATATTATATATAGCCGGGATCAGCACCAATAGTCAGATAGGAGGGATTTAATATTTCATAAATGAATGGTGTTTTCACAACCAACCATTTGCGGTGTTAAGCTTATAGACCATAATACCTTCTTTTTCTGCACTCCGGTTAAATGTCCCTGTAAAAACATACGTCTTCTGGCGGAACAAAAACAAAAAAGGTTATAAAAAAATAAGTTATAGAAAAGTAATGCCAATGGCATCAGGCGCAGATAAAAAACCGGAATAATATTGGACGACTGGACTGATGCAATCTTCTTTAATTGGAAATCTGCGCTAAAATGCCAACTATAAATACTCAGGCCATTTTCATGATCCTTTTTGTGTCCGCATTGTGTAACGAAAATAAAAAAAAAGTTTCAACAATACTGCTGAAACGCTTTCCTGTGGTGGCTCACCTGACTGGTGAAAAATTACACCAATTGGAGCAAAATCTGGCTGAAATATATGCTTTTAGGGAACTATTACCCATTTGAGTCATTAATCAAAACCTTCTAAAGTGCCTTTTAAGCCTTTAAACACTATTATATAATACACAGGCAGCCTTACACCACGAAGCTTTTTAGAACAGCCTCTAATACAGAAGTTGTCTTGAACCCTTAATTTGTCAAGATTTATGCTATAGTTTAAAACCGCGTATGGGCAAAAACTATTAGACCCCAAATCTTTTCTAAAGCCTATTATTGGATAGGTTTATAGACAAAAAATAATTTTAGGAGGGGGTGCATCAACGGGGATGCTTCTTTCATCCAGGGATGATTAAAACCAAGTTTATTCTAAAACATATAGGCTAACTGCTACTAAATAAAGATAAAAAGTTGATGACATATTCTAAAGCTAAATTACTAACGTCAAGCCGGATATGAAGCCAAATTGAAAAACAGAAGTTGAAACGCTGCTTCCGTCTGCCCCCATTTTGGCAAACCCCATGTTAGCCGTTCGTGCTATTCGTCATACCGCATGTGTCGCTATGTAAAATCAGTATCAAAGTCATTTGCTCCATAGTTTGTATTTGTCGTCCTTAAATGTCTGTGTGGTCGCTTTATTTTATACCTGACTGTGTCATACTTTACATTGCATTTGCTGCAAACAAATATGTCGGCACTTGTTTCCTGCATTTCGTCCTTACACTTGTAGCAAAAATATTCCGCTCGTTCAAGATGTCCCAATTTTTCATTTACACATTTTATTAGGTTTTGATGTATATAGCCACCTGTTGTTTGCAAATTCGTTAATCGCCTTTGAAGCATGCTGTGTGAACAGCAACTTCCGCAATTTTCACAAATATACAAGCCGTTTTTACAGCTTTTAGAAACCCTACTGTCAACAATAGAATTACATTGTCCATTTAGGCAATGATTTAAGTAAACTTCCTTTTTGTGCTGTCCGCACTTGTCATTTTCGCAGCAAAATCTTACAACATTATGTGCTGCAAAATGTGAAGTGTCCACCGGATGAAGCATTTCGTTACACTCATGGCAATATATTTTGTCCAATAACCTGTTAAAGCGATTTATTAAACCAATGAACTGATAGTAATGCCCTTTGAGAATGAAATCGTTCATACGATTGGTTTCATCAGTATTTAATTCCAATATTTCACAAAAGTCAAGAAGTGTATATGATTCCCACTGCTCTAAGCTGTGATAGGTTTCGCATTTCTGAAAGCACTTTTGATTACCACACCACCAAAACTCTTTTTTGAAAAGTTCGTCTTGCCTATTGGCTAATCGCCCTTCGCAGAATGAAATTCCGTTTGGAACTTCACCTCTTAAAAATTTGGCTAAATGTGTATTGTTAGCATAGTTGCTACCCTCAAAGTCTAAAAAGAAACGGTGGCTCTTTGCAAATTCTAATACCTCTTTTTCATATTGTGAAGGAACTCCCCAAAGTTTTGTGTCGTTATTCCATTTTCTTCCAGGTATATTTTTAACCGCTTCAACTAAGCCTGGGTCATACTCAAATTCAATTGCGAAATAAAATCTCCCTTCGCCGAAACTTACTTTTGAAATATTTCCATTCCTGCTCCAATCAAATTCTGCATTTAATCTTCCACCGCAGTTTTCAAAGTAATTGGTAAGCTTTAATTTTCTTTTTTTGTCAGCACCTAAACTTTGTAAAACCAAAGAAAGAAGTTGACCTTCAACCAGAAATTTATTTGTTTGAGTATAACTCAGCAAGGCACTTAATATGATTTCTGTTGAAATATCAAGTGGAGTTTCCGGGTTGAACCTTTTGCTGGTTCTGTAAAGGTCTAAATCAACACGGGTTAGTTTGTTTAAATCACTAATTGCTAATTGTATTGTTCCATTTGCTTTTAGGAAAAATAATTTGCGAATGATTTTAACTTGGTCATCGAGTGAAAAGTAAATAAACTTGCTTGCTAATAAGTCGAAGTCAAAAGTTATTCCACTACCTAAAAACCAAAGTATAATTGAATAAAAATCATTTTTAAAGTCTTCAATATTACTGACGGTGCTGTTGTCTAAATCAACTAAACATTTGATGTGATTATATTGTCTGTAAAAAATAATTCTATCCGATACTTCTTGGTTTTCTTTTAAATAGCTAAGCAAGAATGATTTTATTTTCTCTAATGAAACAAGTCCGTCAGTTATCCATTTTTTTAACTTGTTGTAATCTTCGTATTTTTCATTGAGGATAGATGCAATGTAGCTTTCTGGAAAAATATTTACTTTCCCATATTCCCAAAGTTTAAAGTAATCTGCAGGGGTTAGAGTGGCAAATATTTCACTGTCGAATTTTCCAAATATTTCATTTTCCAAATATTCTTTTCCAAATGTCACTATCCATTTTAAATCTTCTTGTTTTGCTGCAGCGACTTTTGTATTCAGACACTCGTAAATAAATCCCTGATTTGAAGAATAGGTTTTGAAAAGCTTCTCACATTGATTTGTATTTAATGATGCTGCATTTTTAATTGCCAATGTTAAAGAAAGGTCTTGTGTTAAACCTTTGAAAAACAGATTGTATTTTTCATCTTCGGTTGCTGTATGAGAAACATAATCATTAAATAAGGTTAAAAGGCTATTGCCTATTTTGTCCTTCAAAAATTCTCTATCAAATATTTTTTCGTTGAGTTCAAAATAATAAGGTAGCGAATTTTCTGACTTAAGATAGTTTTCAAGGATTTCAAAAGTCTGTTCAAATGTATTTTGTCGATTATAATTTTTTAGAAGTTCAAACTGTTCTGCTAAAGCTATCTTTTTAAGAATGGATATTTTAGTTTCGCTATCGCATTTGAGAAACTCTTTATTGATTAAATCAAATGGAATGCTTTGAATTAATCCTTTAAGCCAAAGACTTACCTTGAAGTTTTCGGTGCATTTGGCTATAATAATGTTATCAATTTCAACAGTAAGTTCATTCTTTATTTTTTCTGTTACTTCGCTTCCAATGAGTTGTTTTAACCTGTTGTGCTTATTGAAATCCTCATTTGTATGAATTTCGCTAAAGGAATTTGCTTGTTCATTAATTTCTTTTCGATACGCAGTAGTAAGTAAAATTGTAAATTGTTGGGTAATAGCTTCCTTTTTTTCAGTTAAAATAAAAGGCAATAAAAGCAGCAAGTTTCTTATTTCGGCTATTGTTTCTTTTTTTGATATTTCAATTCTATTAAGTGCTATGCTTTCGCAAAGGGCATTTCCAAAATCATATTCCTTTATTCTATTTAATTCAGGAATGCCAATTTCATTTGAAAATTTACTTAGGACTTCAATTGGTATTTCATAATCTTGCTTTTCTGCATAAGCTATATACTTAAACTTCTTTGTTTTCCAAACACTAAAAAGAATTTTGTCATTTAGCTTCCCTTTAAAATATTCAAATATTTCATTGATTAAGGGTTCTGCTATTTCAGACGAAATATTTTTACTAATTCTCGCTTCAATAAACTCACAAAATGTTATAAAGTTTTCTTTTTCTAACTCCTTGTCAAAATACTCCAGTATAAAAGATTTGATTGTATCCGTGTCAATGCTTTTAAAAAGTTGACTTGTCGCAGTAACTTTTACACTAAATGGAACACTTTCTTTTCTCAAATAAGTGTTACCATGTCTACTTGTGCCCCTTATTTCTTTTTCAATTGAAATGTTGTCTTGTTCAGTTAGGGATTTAAGAATAAGAGAAAAATCTTCTCGTGTTGATACTGGCTTGCAATTAACTGCAGTATTGCGGTTTTTCTTTGGGTCAATTAATTTTTTAAAAACGATAGCAGTCCCTTTTACAAGTTTACTCGGTTTTTCAAGAAAGTTATTTGTGTGTAGAAAAAATTCTCCTTCTTTATATGTGTCTATTGCTCCAAATCCTTTTTCGGTGTCAAACCATTTTATTAGTCCTATTAGCATTATGATGGTCTTTGTCTTTAATTAGGGATGTCAAAAAGGTCTGCTTTGAATTTAACGCTATCGCCGCAGCATGACGGCTAACGAGCAGGGCTTGGCGATAGCAACGCTTTACCCACTCAATTTATCCCACCAATTAATTGTATCATACCTAAACTCTATTTGAATTATAGATTTATCCTTTTTATAGCTTTCTAAATAGCTATCACCCATTTTCCAAATTGACACCGCTTTTCCTAATGGAAATAGTTCTAAGAGTTTTGATTTGCTTAAAATGAAGATATCAATAATATTGCTCCTGTCAACCAATATAGCAAAGTATGGTACACAACCAAATGCCTCACAGGCTTTGTCAACTTTTTCAAAATTATCGTTTGGAATATTTAAGTGAGTTTTTTCTGTTCCTGTGCCCCTTGATCTGCTTTTTACAGAAATTCCCATTAGTTCTTTAGTAACAGGGTTTCTCGCAATTAAATCAATACCTGTATGGTCAACTTTTGCAGATTCAAATCCGTGTTTTGAAAGCCAATAAAGAATTAAGCTCTCGGCAAAGTCTCCAGTTATTTTAGAGTGCCTTGAGCTTTTGTTTATTTCAGGTATCATCTTATAATAATGTCATTTTTATATTGGTCGTATTTAATAGGAAAATTGCTTTTTGTAATCAAAAATACCATTTTTTATAGATTATTAATCTACTATAAATTAGTGATTTATCTAAAGATATTTTACTCAAAAATTACAATGTTTTTCTTTAGGAGAATACATAAATGGGCATATGATACAATTAAAGTAACAATACCATCGAACTATTATTTCACTCTTGGTATGGTTGTACCTGATGTATAGCTACAACTTATACAGTCGACTTCTAAACGGGGCAGTTCTCAAAACAAGAAATATAATAGTAGCAAGGGCTTCAAGGTATTCTTGCATCATAATGGGGTATTTGCTACTTCAATCTTGTAATATCAAGCAACATGCCCACTACCAAATCTGGTAAAATGTGTTGATGGTAATCCTTGCACAAAAACAAAATACCTTTCATTTCCACTTTTACCTGCAATGGTATTTTATTGTTGACTCTCACCATGATGGTATTATCGGAGGCAATAACCAGTATTTCTGTAGGCTTTGTAAACTCATTACCCTGTAATTCAAAAACTCTAATTATGGGGTCGCAATCAATGTAAAAGGCATGGTAACTCTCTTGTCCCAAAGCGTTGTTCCAGTTAGTTCTATCGTATTTTGTATTATCAGTCGGGGCAACAGCGGTTGCGATATAATTGTCTGAATACAAAATATTTTTTGCACCTGTATCAATCTATACCGATACACATGGCGGCATAACTTCGTATTCATTACTATCCCTCAAGTCGCAATAGTAATTATAGCTTGCCTCGTAATTGGCTTTGAATAATAGTACTTCGTGATGTGCGCTATATGAAATTGGAAAGGCATAATTGTACAATGGGCATTTCAGCAATATGCTAGGGGTATTTATAGTGCTGAGGAAGTTAGGAGAATTGCAAAGGAAAGAGGGCTTGACTTGCAAAAGCAAGACTTTCTCAATATGCTGGCAAACGTTTTATATATCGGCAAGATATTAGTTCCTAAAACTAAAGAAGAACCCGAAGAAATAGTGTAAGGTTTACATGAGCCATTGATAGATAAGCATATTTTTTACACCGTTCAAAGTATACTCCAAGGCAAGCGTAAGCCATTTAAAGAATCCAAAGATAGCGTTAGTGGAGCCTTTCCATTAAGAGGGCTTTTAATTTGCCCCAAGTGTGAACGTACCTTAACAGGGGGAGTATAAACCAAAACAGACCTTACGGCAATAGGATGCCATACTACCATTGCTAAACTAACAAATATGCCTGCAACCATAGGACAAATGCCAATGTTGCTGATAAGTTGTTTAAAGAATATTTGCAAACGTTTCAGCCAACAGGGGAAGTAGTAGATTTATTTACCCATGTGTTGGATGATATTTTCAATACAAATGATGTGGACAGGCGTGGTCGTAAAAAGCAGGTCGAGGCGAAAATTGAAGATTTAAAAGGTCGTATAAACACTATGGACTATAAATATGCAGACGGTGGCATTAGTGATGAAAATTACTCCCGTATAATAGCTAAACTAAATAATGACCTGAACGAATTGGTAATGCAACACGCAACATTTGCCAAAGCTTCACCTGACCTGAATAAGTATATGAATTATAGCATAGGTTTATTGCAGAACGTTAGCGAATATTATGCTTCTGCTGCTGCAAATACCAAACACAAGCTTGTTGGTGTAATATTCCCAGAAAAATTGACTTTTAAAGAAAAATGGTATTACACCACAAAAATCAATGAACTTTTGATGTTGATCCTGAATTCTTCCTTTTCAGATTAGCCAAACTCTACGCTTAAATTTTATTCCTCCACAACTTTTTAATTTGATCCCATTTTTGTGTCCGCATTGTGTAACGAAAATAAAAAAAGCGTTTCAACAATACTGCTGAAACGCTTTCCTATGGTGGCTCTCCCTGCTGGACTTGAACCAGCGACCCCCTGATTAACAGTCAGGTGCTCTAACCAACTGAGCTAAGGAAGATTCTCTTTTTTCCCCGTTTGGGATTGCAAAGATAAGACGCAATTTTTATTCTTCAAAACTTTTTTTCAAAAAATTTGAATATTTTTTTGCCTAATATTTTGTCTTGTAAAAAGACAGGTAAGCGGCCCAGTCCTTATCGGTAAACAGCTTGATAATATTATAGCTGGAAATGCTGATGATCTCGTATTCCTTAGCATCGGGATATTCTCTAAACAAAGCATTGACCTTCATAATCTCCGCAATGTAAGCTTTCGCCGCTGCGGCATTTTTAAATTCTTTCACCACTAATGCACTTCTTTGCTCATTGACCGGTACGAGGGAAATCGCAAGTTCTTTATTATTCCGCTTAGACTGGTTATAATCCTTTAAGCCCGCTCTTAAGCCCGACAGACGGCTATCGGCAACAGGTGTACTGATCAGTACATAATGTAATCCCGCAGGACTATACGTGTACTCTTTAGGTGCATCGACGCCGGGCAACACCTGAGGTCCTGCAGCAGCAGAATTGGCAGTAGCGGGATTCGCTGCAGCACTCTTTATGGCTTCTTTTACATATTTCTGTAAAGCACCCGCCCATCCGATTGTTTCATCATTCGGGTTCTGCGCGATAAATCCGGTAAGCAAAGAATCGGCCATTGTATAATCGCCCATACCCGCTATGGATGCAATGCTGATCAGGTTGTATTTTCGGGCAAATTTCTCATAGACATTTGGATATAAAGCCTGTGCGCCATCTGCTCTCTTTTTAGCCTCTTGATATTGTTGCTGCATCAGGGTCTGATACGTCGTTTCATAATGTGCTTCGATCGTTTCCGTACTGGCATTTTCGTTCAACTGTGCCGCATCGGTACTGATCAAAGTAGCCCATTTAGAAGCTCCATGTTTGCTTTTTAATTCCTGTGCATACCCATCAGCCTGTTTTACTTCCGATTTACTTAAAGCCATCAGATAGCGATAATATAGCTCTTCTGCCCGATTTGGATGCTCCGGAAAACGCTGGTCAAGGGTATCATAAGTTTTGAGCGCCATTGGAATATCTTCCATGTTTTTGTAATAGGCGGTACCCAGATCAAATAAGGCTTGTTGTAGTTTTTCCTTTAAGGCATTAATATCTTTTTCTCCCTTAGGTATCTGTGCCAATAGCTCCTCTTCTGTAGGCAGATTTTTCAAAGGATCGTTGTCCGCTTCCGGTTCCTCAATATTACCGGCGCTACTGCTGCCCGCACTATAGGTACTGCTTCTGTTCCAGCCATCTTTCAAAGTACGTTCTCCCCACTTCTGCTTAAAACTGTTGACCCCTTGTTGTACGGTAGCTGCATTAGCAAAATACCAGGATCCGCCACCAGAGCCCAAGGTAACCGGTGCAGCCAAAACAGGACTATTATTTCCCGGATTTTGTGCATTGTAAGTACTGTCGCTGATCCTGCGCTCCAGGTCTTTAATATATTTTTTCGCAACAGCTCTTTGGTCTTTTTCACTTAAGCCTGCTAAGGTCAATACACTATCAAGATACTTCGCATCATTGCCCGGTATAGACACTTTGTCTAAGGCACTCGCTCTTTGTACCGCAATGCTATAGACCGGATTGTTGGCTATAGTAAGGAATGCGATGGCACTGTCATAAGCTTTCTTCGCCTCATTATAATCATTCTTCCCATAATACAAGGAACCCATTGCAGCAAAAGAAAGTCCGCGCTGCACTACATTTCCGGAATTAACGGAAATACTTTTTTTATAGTTTGTGATCGCTAATGCAGCATCATTGTTTCGTTCGGCAACTTTCGCCTTGGTAAAATATATTTTATCGTAGAATGCTTTGTACTTCGCTTCTTTAGCCATCTGATCCAAAGTCGCCATTAATTTTGTTGCATCTCCTGTACCCGTTTCAATGCTATTGTTCACGATATGAATCCTGGCATAAAAATCCATTTCCATATCGGGTTTCAGGTCGATCACTTTTGCAAAAGCAGAGTCTGAGGCGGCCAGCTTATTTTCTCTTTGCAGCACCTGCCCTCTCAGGTAAGCGGCCCGTTCCCGAAGCCATTTCGGCATTTTCTGATCTTCGTACAGGACTGCAAGATCGTCTGTCGCTTCACTATATGCATTCTTCTTAATATCGACAAAAGCTTGTGCTGCGGCGAACCTGCCCTCCAGATCTTTATTATAATTCTTGCTGCTCTTCACCATATTCAATACCGTCTGTGCCAGATTCACCTGGCTATCCTGCGCTAAAGTACGTGCCAGCCAGAGCATCGCATCATTCTTGGAAGACAGATGAGTGAAGATATTTTTCTTTTCCGCTTCGGCCAGGTCATTAACGACCTTCTCAGCCTTTTTACCCGATTTATTTTGCTTTTCCTTTTCTTTCTGTTTTTTCTCCGCCTCTGCTGTTGCTACAATGTACTTAAAAGCATTGGCTGCATTGGTATAATCACCCTTATAATAATAGGCCTGACCAACGATCATATAGAGGTTATCCTGCCATTTACTTCTCGGATCATGAATCTGTATGCCCACACCCGCCCTGCGAATGAGGGAGTCCATATCGCTGGCCATACGGGCCGAATCTTTGTCCGGATCGAAGGGGTATAAAGGCAACAGCGAATCATAATTATTCGCGTTGGTGGCCAACATGTTCTTAATGGTTTGCTCAATCTTTAGATTGGCATTATAGAAGTAATTATAGCGGGTCGTGGTGTTCTGATATGCCTGGCGCATAAAACTCCACTTCTTTTTCCGCATTTTCTCGTTGCTGTAGGCATTCCGTTTTTTCTGCTCCTTATCCCGCTCCCGTGCCGTCGCTTTTTTATCACGGTCTTTCGATCTTTTCTTACTCGCCGCTTCCCGCTCCACTTTCGCTTTGGCCAGACTATCTGTTCTGGCTGCCCTCACGACTGCCAAACTATCTTTCATCACCTTATTGCGGGCCTTCTGCGCATCTACAATCGCTTTCAGGCTGTCATTATATTGTTTCCGCACCGCCAGCATGCTATCCTGTATTTTTTGCCGCTCCAAAGCCATTTGCTCATTCCGTTGTTTCCGTACAGCTGTCAGGCTATCCAACCGCGCTTGTTTTACCCGGGCAACACTATCTTTATATCCTTTACTTTCTTTATAAGCCTTGGCCCTTGCCAAGCTGTCTGAGCGTTGTTTTTGAAGCGCCTTAAGGCTATCGGTACTTTTTAATCTTGCCGCTCTTTGCGCATCCAACACAGATTTGATACTATCACTATAGCGCTTATTGGCCGCCATCGTACTATCTGAAATACGTTGTTGCACGCGTTTCATACTATCCAGTTCCGCGGCTCTGGCCGTCTTCAGGCTATCTACATAGTTTTGACGCGCCCTCTTCATACTGTCAATGTATTCGGGAGATCCGGCTTTTAACTGGCTTTTTTCATAAATCACCTTCTTCTTTACCGTATCCTGCGTGCCGGCGGGAATGTTCTGCCCGCCCTTCTTAGCGTCTTGAGCAGACAGGTTCTGTATCCATATGAGTACAAAAAAGAATAAGAAGTAATATATATATCTGTGTTTTCTCAATTTAAGTAGCTTAATGTACGCGATGTTACAAAATTAATAACTACTTTAGAAATAAAATATTGCGTATATTTTAATTTTTTTTTGATATAAGTTTATTTTGCAGCCTCAATAATGCCGAAAGGATAAAACATCATCGTGAAGCCAAAAATCACCCCAATCGCTGAAAGTCAACTCCCCATTGTTACCGATATTGCGCAAAACACATGGCCGGTTGCCTATAAAGACATTTTAAGTCCCGAACAGATGGCTTATATGTTGGCCGAGTTTTACAATTTTGAAACCCTGAAAGAAAGGTCTCGTAAAGGAAACCTCTTTTACCTGATTTACGATGAAGAGGAGGCAAAGGGATTTGCTGAAATCGAGCTCAATGCAGCAATACAAACGACTAAACTGCATAAAATCTATGTACTGCCTACGGCACAGGGTAAGCAGTTGGGACTGCATTTACTAAATTACATCAAAGAAATCGCGGAAAAAGCGGCGCAGGCACGCATTATTTTGAATGTAAACCGCTACAATAAGGCGAAAACCTTTTATGAAAAACAAGGATTCGAGGTCTTCGAAGAAGAGGACATTGATATTGGCCGGGGCTACTTCATGAACGATTATGTGATGCAGTTTGTTTTTTAGCGTATTTTTGTCGGGTCAATCAATTCTAAAATTCAAGTATTTATGCTTATTCACCTCCATCCGGACAATCCGCAGGAAAGGGTCTTGAATCAAATCGCCGAGGTCTTACGCAAAGGCGGTGTCATTATCTATCCTACCGATACGATCTACGGGATCGGATGTGATATTCATAGTACACAAGCCATTGAACGCATCTGCAGGATCAAGAACCTCAACCCTAAACAAGCTCAGTTTTCTTTTATTTGTAAAGACCTGAGTGAATTGAGTACTTATGCGGCCAATATGAGTAATCCGACTTTTCGTTTTCTGAAAAGCTGTATACCGGGCCCGTATACTTTTATTTTAAACGCAACTAAATTGGTTCCGAAACTGCTTAAAACCAAGAAAGATACGGTGGGGATCAGGGTACCGGACCATAAGATTACGCAAGCCATTGCAGCTGTGTTGGGCAACCCGATTATGAGTACTTCTCTTCCGCAGGAGGACGATGTGGCCCATTATACTGATCCGGAAGTGATCTATGAAGAATTTGGGCACCTGGTGGATATGGTGATTGACGGGGGGATTGGCAATACGCAAGTCTCTACTGTAATTAACCTGACAGAGGACTACCCGGAACTGATCAGACAGGGAGCGGGGCCTTTTGAAATATAATTTATTTTTGTCGCATGAAAGCAAATGAAGTTCCTCAGGATAAAGGAAACTATAAGAACCGGGATCAAAGCAGAAAAGTGGTTTATGCCACCAATGAGGCGGGCGACTATACGACCGTCAATAGTGAGGGATGGGAAGTAGAGCACCTGGCTACGATGCAGGCCTGGAATGAGGCGGCTATAGAATTGGAAGAGGTGCTGGAAGAGATCCGGAAGGGCCTGCTGAGCCCGCTTGCTTATTTTATGAAAAAAAACCTGATGGACATCGCGATACTTTCACGCCATGTAGGTAAATGGCAATGGCAGGTAAAACGACACTTGAAACCCAAAGGCTTCAACAATCTTTCAGCGGCTATGCTGCAAAAATATGCTGATGCATTCAATATCAGTCCGGAGGCTATAAAGCATTTCGATCCCGCCACAGCGGAAAAACATTAATGTAAAAATACCATACTTTGTCTTCCATAGATTTTAAACACCAGATGCATGCCCACTGTGAAAGTGGCGTGACGACCAATTTATTAAAACATTACGGCATTCATATGACCGAGCCTTTGGCTTTTGGTATCGGTGCCGGGCTTTTTTTCACGCATATTCCCTTTGTTAAAGTAAATGGCGTACCGGGTACCAGCTACAGAAGCTATCCGGGTACAATTTTCAAAACCTTAATGAAGTCGCTGAATATTCAATATGAAATGCAGCAGTTCGGCAATAACCAGGAGAAGGGACAAAAAGCCTTGGACGATTTGCTGGACAGAGGCATACCCGTGGGCTTATTATCAGGGATCTTTTACCTGACCTATATGCCGGAAGCCTACCGTTTTCAGTTCAATGCACATAACCTGATTGCTTACGGCAAAAATGAAGCCGGCAATTACCTGATCAGCGACCCTACCCTGGAAGGCTTGCATGAAATTGCACCGGCGGACTTGCAAAAATCACGCTTCGCCAAAGGATTCCCTGAGCCAAAGGGCAAACTCTATTATATTACAAACGTGCCGCAGCAACTGGATATGGAAGCGGCCATTCGTAAAGGTATTAAGAAAAATATCTGGCTATACACCTCTCCGCCAATCGGTCTTTTCGGCAATAAGGCGATTCATACCCTAGCCAATAGATTGGAACATTATCCAGACAAGCTCACTGATCGTCAGGCAGTATTGTATGTGGGTAATATCATCAGGATGCAGGAGGAGATCGGCACCGGTGGTGGTGGGTTCCGCTTTTTATATGCAGCTTTTTTACAAGAGGCGGCTCAAATCCTTGGCAAACCGGAGCTGAAGGAATTTTCACAACGCATGACAGCGATTGGCGACGCCTGGAGAAATTTCGCCTATAGTGCCGCCCGGATTTGCAAGGCCAGAACATCTGATCTGGTAAGTTATAAAGATCTTTCTAAGATGCTGCATGAGATCGGACACCAAGAAAAAGCGTTTTTCATGGATCTCAAAAAGGTAAACTTATAAGTAATAAGTACTTCTCTATAAAATAAGAAATGCCGGATNNCCGGCATTTCTTATTTTATATCATCCGCATATAGGCATCCAATTTGTTCGTCCTTTTGTAGCAACAAAGGACCAAAATGCCTGTTTTCATCAAGGCAAAAGGTAGCAATAGCTACAAAGGGAACCCAAAAGAATAAAGAAAATCTTTGTTTCCTAAAAGCGGATATCCGATTCTTATGCTATAAGGTCTATTCCATCACAACTAAATACTAGGTACTTTAAAATACGGTACTTATTTTTTGATATATACCCTAACTCCCGGTCTGATAAACTTATAAAAGTCCATAATATCTTCTGTGGTCATGGATACACAGCCGTCTGTCCAGCCTAGTCCCATTTCGACCATTTTAGCACCGGTAGGATAGGTACCATGAATCCCGATGGCACTCCCGATACCGACACTCGGAGGGATAAGCCCTTTTGATTTGGCATCTTTGTGCTTTTTATAAGACTCATCATTCGGATAATTCAGCAAGATAAATTTTCCCCAATTGGAGTTATCATTCACACTTAAGATTTTAAACCAGCCTTCGGGTGTGGCCCTGTCTCCTTCATACGTTTTATCTTTCAATCGATCGGGACCGAATACGGCTCTGTACTGGCGTATCCTTCTTCTTTTATATAAGAGGGCTACCAGATAATTGGTTTTATCAACATAGACCAGTAAGGAATCCTTATTCATGGTATCTACATTAAAGGGCTTACGGTCTTTAAAACTGGGCATCGGCGGCGATACCGTCGTTTGGGTTACGCGCATGCCGTCTTTAAAGAACTGCACTTTACGCACAATATTACCATTAGCATCTTTATGCTCTTCTAAAAGCGTAATTTTCTGAGGCGTTTTCTCCTGTGTCTGAGACCAGGCACTTGTTGTGGCAACAAGTACAAGCAGCACCATTATCGCGGATCTTATAAATAATTTCATTTCAGGCACTATACTAAATAAATGAATAATTGTTTATAAAAAAAGCAGCCAAACAAGGCTGCTATATTACATACAAATATATGAAAATTAATCTTTTCTTCCAAAGATTCTCAACAACATCAAGAAGAGGTTGATAAAGTCGAGATACAAGGCCAAAGCACCTATAATGGCTCCTTTTTTACGATCTTCTGCATTTTCAAGATAAGCATATTGCTTTATTTTCTGCGTATCATAAGCAATCAACCCAACAAATACGGCTACTCCTACATAAGAGATAATCCAGTATAGCACCGGGCTTCCAAGAAAGATGTTGATCACAGAAGCAACAATAACACCAATCAAGCCCATCAGCATCAGGCGGCCAAAGGAAGTCAGGTCTTTTTTGGTGAAATAACCAACAGCCGTCATGATCCCGAAGGTAACTGCCGTTACACTAAAGGCGCTTAAAATAGAGGCATTTGTATATCTGAAAAAGATGGTAGATAAGGTAATACCTGTTAAGGCTGCATACAGCAGAAAGACCAGCGTAGCCGTAGTGGAACTCATTTTTTGCACCCGCAGGCTAAGGTAGCCGACTAAGAACAACTGTCCGATGAATAAACCAAAGAAAATTAAAGGGTTAGTAGCCAATAATTTCATCACCATACCGCTTTGTGCCGTAAAAAATGATACACTTGCGGTAATACACAAAGCAAGGAACATCCATCCATATACTTTGGTAATGTATTTCGCCACAAAATCGCCATCCATACTTCTTTCCTGAGCAGCGATAATCGAATCTATATCGTAGTTGTTATTGTCGTTTTTATTGTAGTCCATTATTTTCGTTTTTACTGTGCACAAATATAGGTGAATTTGCCCTCATTTACTTCCTAAATATAATACAAAAGGGCTGTAATTTTATAAGACAGCCCTTTCGTATTATGATATATAAAATTACTTTATCATTAGAATTTATAAGCAAAACCTAAAGTAAAGGATTGCTTGATCTGCCACCATCCCAGGCCACCTAAAGGTTCTTTTACCGGATTACCCATTGCATCTTTTAAAGGCACAAAAGGTACGTCATTATCATAAATGGCCGTCAGCCCGAAATTGGCGGAGAAGAACTTGAAAAATTTGAAGGCCAAAAAGTTATCAAACAGGATATCAACATTGCCCGGATTATCTTTTTTAACCAGTTTACCCATATCATCGTAGGTATTTTTAGCCAGGTAGTTGGAATATAAATCCAGTCGGCTTCTGTAGGTTATGGTCTTGGTCAGGTCTTTTTGGAAACGGGCAGACATATAAGCGCCTACTTCAAAACGCATTGTTTTATTGTAAGGTACGCCAAAGGCACCTGCTTCATCTCTGCTGGTATATTCCTTAGACACAAATGTCGAACGCATGGCCGCAGGAGAAAGGAAGACACTGAACATCGAGCCTCTTCTGTATTCTATACCAGGAGATACCAATACATATAAAGGAGAAAGGAAACCGGAAGTACTGCTGTCTCTCCAGTTTGTCTGGTCGTAATTAAAACCTTTACTAAATTGTGATTTTGCATTTAACAGGCCAGATAAATACCAATTGGAAACGGGTTTCAACCGATATCCGTATTTGGAGGTAAAGTCTAAACGATCATCTGTTTTTCTGGGTTCAAAACTATTGGAATACGCGTAAAACATCCCATAATTGGCATCCAGCGTATTCGTCCACACATTCCGGTTGTAATAACGGACAATATTACCGTTAAACACGCCATTAACGGCTAAAGAGGAGAGCTCACCACCGGCAGCCCAGTTATGGAGCATCCCTTGGTTACCCCCGACAGATACATTTGCATTTTTAATCCATGCAATGGTATCGATGTTATTCTCATCCATTCTTTGGACACAGATCTCATCTACTTTGTTTAGTTGTGCCAAACTGCCTAAAGCGGTTAATAAGGCAGCCGCAAAAAGTAATCCTTTTTTCATTGTAAACTGTTATTTAGTATAAGTATTATGGCTTGTATTTTGATGCCTGAAAGAGGGACATCAGATTTGTTTCGTTTAAAATTGCCGGCAGGTCTTTGCCCGTTTTTGCGGCATATGCTTTTATAATCTTGTACCCGATATATGTACTTATATTACCCGGTGCTTCGGCCGGAAAGCCGGCAGAATTGGGTGCCGGTGCCACGTAGCGCATGATATCCTGGTAATTTTTACTGTACAGTAAATTGTCTTTTAAAAAGAAATTATAGATCAGCGGTTCATTGGCTTCACACCATTTAAACTGCTCCGGAGTGTAGCCAAGCAATAAGCTAAGCGGTTTTTTGGGCAATACTTTATTTAGATAGTATACTTCCTTTCCGTTCAACAACATCAGATCCAGCAAAGATTTATTAAAGTTGTCATGCTCGTACACATTATTATACACCGCCTTAGCTGCCCATACGGGAATATTTTCCGGCGTGTGGTTGATCAAGGCATACTCCGGCAAGCCAATGGCTTGATAAGGCCGGAACCCTTGTCCCAAAAACATATCTAATCCCACACCTAACTGATCATTATTGGTGAAGCAGGTCCATTTGTTTAAACAAGAGGTAAAGTAGATTACTTTATTCGGAAGTGCGATATTGGGTAAATAGTATTTTATATGTTTAAAGGCATCCAAAATACCCTCATCATATTTTTTGGTATCAGGAAACACCTGGTTTACGGTATCGTTCAGCGCCCTGAAATCTTTATGTACAAAAATATTCCGAATCGGTACAATATGCTCTGCATCGGTATAAGGCTTTTCTATCCTACCAAAAGGCAAAAGGGTATCTATATAAAAGGAAAGAAAATCAGGATATTTAGCCTCCAGTTGTACCAGCCCCTGCGCTACGGTATTGCTATCCATAGCAGAAAATTCTTTATAGAAGGGGATGTATTGGAGCTGTACCGAAACCTTACTGACATCTACCGCGCCTTCTTCTGACTGACAGGAGGTAAAGGTAAGGGTCAACAGACCCGAGAACAGGATAATCAGAGTAGAAATAAGACGCACTTTGTTGATTTTTTTGCAAAAGTATTAAAAATTATGGCAATTTATACAGAACCCACAGCTTAGAGATAAATGTAGTACTGCTTCATAAGTAAAATAAAGTCGCTTGTATAGGTTCTTGTTCCTGCTTCATAAATACAAAGTGTTTCGGTAAGCGGTTCGGAACAAGGCTTTTTACCAAAAACCCCGACTACCCTATTAGCTTCTTTTTGTTGATGTGGCTGTACCCGTAATTGCCGCTGACAGTATAAACCCTGTTGCGCCGCTACTTTGAGCCAATCGGCCCATTCTGACACAGGATACATCAGCCCAAATTGCCCTTCCGGAGCCAGATATTCCTGTACTTTTTCTGCCAATACCGCTTTGCTTAATGCAGGACTATGCCTGGCTGCACTGCGGTCTTCATCTTTACTTTCCAGGTGTTTATGAAAGAAAGGCGGATTGCAGATAATCGCCTCAAAAGCATCTTCTGCCGGGCTAAATTGTTGCAGTGAGGTATGTTGTACCTGTATCCGGTTGGCCCAGGGGCTTTGCTGTATATTATCTGCAGCTTGGATACTGGCCTGCTCATTGATCTCTATCGCCGTGATGTGTACTTCGGGGAGGCTTTGCGCCAAGAGTAAACTAAGCAGTCCGGTACCGGTACCAATGTCCAGCAAACGTGCGGGTGGTTGTAGCTGAAGCACCTTTGCCAGCCAGGCACCCTGGATACAGGCATCTGTACTCACTTTCATAGCGCAATGGTCTTGTGCGATGCGGAATTGTTTAAAATCGAAGTAAGAATTGGCCATACACTTATTTCCATGCGGCTCTTGCCGTAGGCACCGCCTTAAGATCGGTGAATTCTTTTTGTAACATTTTATAGTGCGCTGTTATGGCAATCATCGCAGCATTATCGGTACAGTATTCAAATTTGGGTAAGTATACCTGCCATTTATATTTTTGTCCAAGTTCGGATATGGCTGTTCTTAATCCGCTATTAGCCGATACGCCTCCGGCAACGCCAATATGGCTTACGCCATAAGCTTTGGCTGCTTTTTCGAATTTCTTCATCAAAGCCTTGACAATGGTATACTGTACAGACGCGCAAATATCTTTGAGATTTTCTTTTACAAAATCAGGATCGATTGCTTTCTTTTTTTGTAAGAAATAAAGCACGGCGGTTTTCACCCCGCTAAAACTAAAATTAAGGCCTTCCAGATTCGGGATGGGAAATTCAAATGCACGGGGATTGCCCTCTTGCGCATATTTATCTATCAAGGGACCACCGGGATAAGGCAATTCGAGCATTTTGGCAATTTTATCAAAAGCTTCTCCTGCAGCATCATCAATGGTTTCGCCCAAAATCTCCATATCGAGTGGTGCGTGGCATAAAACGATTTGGGTATGCCCGCCGGAAACGGTAAGGCATAGGAAAGGAAATGTGGGTTTCGGATCTTCTATAAAATGGGCTAAAACATGCGCCTGCATGTGGTGTACCGGGATCAGGGGAATATCCAGTGCCTGTGCCAGGCCTTTGGCAAAGCTGCTGCCTACTAATAGCGCACCCAATAACCCCGGAGCTTGGGTAAACGCAATGGCATGAAGGGATTCTTTACTGATCTGCGCAGCTTTAAGCGCTTGATCTACCACAGGTACAATGTTTTGCAGATGCGCTCTGGAGGCTAGCTCCGGCACAACGCCGCCATATTCTTCATGCACTTTTTGCGTGGCAATAATATTGCTTAAAACGACCCCATCCCGCACAACTGAGGCAGACGTTTCATCGCATGAACTTTCGATGGCTAAAATGATTTGATGTTGTTCTGATTCCATTCCGGATGCAAAAATAAATCATTTTACTCTTCTTCCTCGTCTACAACTTTTCCATCGTCTTTACCATTCACTTTTCCGACCCCAATCGAGATTTTCCCCGAAGCATCGGAATGCGCATTGAGGTTCAGTACCAGTCCTTCGCCTTTTCTTTTTTTCAATCCCCTTTCTACCCGGTCTTTATCAATCTGCGGATTGCGTAAAGGTACCCGGAAGTCAATATTAGTTGCCGCTCCGGGCACCAATCCATAAACACCCTGGAAAGAAAGGTTCAGGGCACTGGTCTCCAATTTAGTGGGTGGAATAATAATATTACCATTCTTCAAGCTGATATCACCTGCAAATTTATCGATCTCGATATTATCAAGCCCTCTGTTCTTAAACCATTTCTGCACTTTGGCAAATAACTCAAAGTTACGCAGGGCGGCATTATTGAGGTTGTATTTCATACCGCCGTTGAGGCGATTGGTCATCAAAGCACCTTTATCGGTTACATTGCCGCTAAGATTCCCATTGATAGAAATATTGCCCGCTACATTTTTATCAGTCAGGTTTTTAAACCCAAAGTTATTCAACGCGTAGAACAGCTGATTAACTTTTACATTGGCCACGTTAAAATTAAGGTTAAAGGGATTATTCTGGCTTTGCTGATCAATATTAGCCTTGAGGTTTATAGTTCCCTGTGCATGGTTCAGGCTCAGGTTATGAATCGCTAAACCAGCAGTCGTAAAGGACATATTGGAGACGACGTTCGTCGCCACGAATTTTTTATACAGCGCTTTATTAATGCGCATGTCAATAGCAATATCACTATTGGTCAGAAAATCATCGAGCCGGTCTGCCGCAAATTGTTTTCCTTTTTTACTGGTACTTCGTTTCTGTACGAAATAGGTCATGAAGGCTCCTAAATCAATATTATTGCTTTGTAGATGCAGATCCATCGATGCTTTTCCGGGAATTTCCACAAAGGTTTTCAGAAAGTCATGAGACACCCCATTTATATTGATATCACTGTTCTGCGCAAAGATCTGTAGCTTATTCAACAACAGGTCTGGCCCGTTAAAAGCCAATTGTGCTGTTCCGTTATGAAACTTCAGGTTTCGTTCATTATAAATAAAATCAAAATTTTGAATCGTGACGTTTCCGTATATCTCATCAGCGATCAGGGAGTTGGCAAAAAGGTTGCCATTATATTTCAAATCGTAGCTACAAGTCCCTTTTGTAAAATTAAACTGTTCACCGAAGGTGTTGTTTAATACCGTCGCATCAAACTGTGCTTTTAAATAGGCGACGACATAGGGATGTATAAAATTCACGATACTTATATCACGCGCGCATACCGGAAGGCCATTGTATAAAGCAGATAGGCTGTCAATCACAATTACGGAATTACTATCATGCTTTGGCTGATCCGGCTCCAATTGATTCACAAATTTCCCTTTAAAATAAACCTCTGTAAAAGTAGAACCCAGAAGGCTTACGGTATTATGCTCCGTTGCAAAATCAATCCCGATATAGGGATTGGTGCCCCGCTCGAGCATATCGCCCTTAATGAGCGCGGCCACACTCAGGTTTTTATTGAAATCGAACTTGGAAAGTTTATTGAATATATTTTCTGACAGCCATTTTACGGCTACGTTATAGGTAATTTTTTTTCCAGTCAGGTATATTTCAAAGGGTAAGGCCTTGGGTTTACCCATATCAAATTGGGCCTTTAATTTCAGCTTTTCATTGTCAATATCCAGGTCATTTTCCAGTACATTACCTATTTTCGATTTGGTATTATAATCAAAATTGATGGCACCTTTTATGGCTGCATTTTTAAGGAAAGAACCTTTAGACAATTTAAAGCCTAACTGCCCCACCAGGGCATTTACATCAGCCCTTACTTTGAGTATACTGTCGACGGTGTATATCTTAGCAGAAACGTTATTAAAACGCACATTGAAGCGTTTATTCATAGGCTTGTTATCGATCAGAAACGCAACGCCGTCTAGTTCGATATGTTCAATATCCACTTTCTTTTTTTTCTGCTCGGGGTTCTTTTGCTTTGATTTGAGCAAGTAATTATTGGAATATCCGTTTTCATCAATAAATAGGTGCAACAGGCCTTCTTCCAGAATTATTTTAGAGATTTTCGGTTTGCCGAAAATAACAGAAAAGATATTGATCCTTACATAAGCATGCTTAAGATCCAATAACTTCCGGTGGTGTTGCTCATAGAGACTGTCTACCAGAGACAGGCCATCTAAACGTATGGCCATGTTGGGGAATGTTTTAAAAACATCAGGCCGTATATCTTCTATGGTGAGTTTACCTTCTATTTTGTCGCCAATAGCTTGTTCCAGTTTGGTGATCAGCTCTTGCTTATGGGCACTGACATACCAGTACAGGACACCCCATAATATCAGCAATAGTGCGATGAGGGTACCGAATATATAGAGGATTCTTTTTAACCATTTTTTACGCATAGGTATTGTGTATAGTGGCGGTTTGTGTGCTATAAATATACTGCTTATTTTATTTACCCTGCACTTTTCTGAGGTATTCTTCTGCCATTTTTTGGTAAAAAGGTTTCAGTACCGGCACGGTAGTCCGGTATTGCTCAAACAGTTGTTGCTGCCGTTTCAGGTAGTCAGAAAGCTCTGCAGGCATTGGTCTTGGCGCATCTTTACCTGCTTCGGCACTACGTTTATTATCTTCTTCCTGCTCCTGAATGGCCTTTTCGGCTTCCAGCATACGGGTCAGGATTTCTTTATTGCGCTGAATGAGTTCATCGATGTTTCTACGGAAGACCAGATCGGTTTCTTGTTTATCCAATGCCGCCTGGATGGCCCTGATTTCATTGGTAACCTTGCCACCCATCCCTTTACTGTTCAGGACATCGATCAGCTCCTGCATCTGTTTCCGCAGCATGGCCTGTTGCTGTGCCAGGCGAGCGATCTGCTCTGCGGTGCCCTGGCTACCGCCATTTTGCTGCCCGTTCTGCC
The DNA here is from genome assembly GCF_003852495.1 of Taibaiella sp. KBW10. Classification (GTDB taxonomy): domain Bacteria; phylum Bacteroidota; class Bacteroidia; order Chitinophagales; family Chitinophagaceae; genus Edaphocola. The sequence goes on from NZ_QAJI01000003.1 coordinate 496,517, forward strand.
CTTGGCCTTGCCCATTTTGACCCTGACCGCTTTGTCCCTGACCAGATTGCCCCTGGCCTTGCTGGCCTCCGGGTTGCTGCCCCTGTTTCATTTGCTGCATGCCCTGCCCCATTTGTTGCTGACCCGTAATAATGTCTTTCATCATTCCGGAACCACTTCCCTGACCTTGGCCCTGGCCTTTTCCTTTTTTCGGTTTGCTCTGTCCGCCACTGCCACTCGCGCCACCTTGTTGTGATTGCATCAAATTACTGAGCAGCTCATTGAGCAAGAGGGCAAGGTTATTGGCCGCCGTCATGGCATACTGCTGACGGGGCAATATTTCGCCGATATTTCTTTGTTCAAAAGCATCGAGGGTACGCGCAATATTCTGATCCAGGTCAGATGTTTCTTTGTTGACGGTAGCTGCTATTTTAAAGATCCGCTTGCTTAAGGTATACAAGCTATCCTTGATCATCTTGGTGTTATTCTTTAATCGGTTCTGTTCTTTGGTCAACAGCAAATAAGATGGGCTATTAATGCTGGTTGTACGCACCAGTTTCATCAGGTTTTCCTGATCAAAGGAGAAACGAATAAGATTGGTCAGTAGTTGACGGGTCGCTTTTATATCGATATCCAATTGCTCCATATCCATACCGCCTGCCATATCCATCAGGCTTTTGCTCATTTCTGCCAATTTATTTTTGGCATTCTGCTGCGATTGCTTGGCCTTACTCTTATCGTTTTGCTGCAATTGCTGGCTGCTCTTATCCATTTCTTCACCAGCCTCTTTGCCCTGCTCTTGTGCTTTATCCAGCTTCTGCGGTTGCTCTAATTGTTCATTTTGTTTGGTAATCTCTTTCAACTCGTTTTGTAAAGCCTTATCCAGGGCATCTTTAATTTTTTCCTGTTCTTTCTTCAAGGCATCATTGGCTTTTTCCCCGGCTTCGGTTTCTTTCTGCAAGGCTCCTTCTCGCTTAGATAACTCATCCAGTTTCTGCGCCAGGGCTTCCATATTCATCTGCATTTCCAGCTTTTTCATCAGCTCTTGCATACGTTCCATATCCATCTTGAACAGTTTATTATTCTGCTCCATTTGCTGGAATTGATTAAGGGCATCGCGCTGGTCTTTCTTCTGCAGTAATTCCTGCAACTTTTTAATCTGTTCTTCCAGCTGTTTGTCTTTCAGGTTATCAATCTGTTCTTTAATAGATGCTTGCTTTTCCTTTATGTCTTCGCTGAAATTTTTGGCTTCACTTTGTTTCTGCTGTTCTTCAAATCGTTTCTTCAGGTTTTCCAGATTTGTTTTCAACTGCAGATTTTTATCCAGTACCGATTGCATTTTTTGGGTACGCTCCCAACTGGATTCACCCGATTCCAGCATTTCTTTCTGCATATTCTGCAATTCCTCTTTCAACTGTTCCGATTGTGCCGCACTGCTACTCATACTGGCATTCATCTTCTCTGCATTTTCGGCCATTGACTTATCCAGCTGTGTCAGGTTCGGCGCTTTCCAGGACATCACGGTGCTCTTACTACTCTTACTGCCGTTCACGCAATCATTATCCCAGGCTTCTACAAAGTAATTCACCTGGTATCCGGGTGCCAGCTTTAAGGTGCCGATATCGAAATAATGGGAGAAGGCAACAACTTGCCCTCCACTCTTCAGAGGAACTGATTTTGTACTCAGAATTTTATTTTCGGCATTAAGGATCTGGTAGACAAAAAGTGTCTGCCGCACTTCATAATCATCGCCGGCGGTACCGGTAATAAGGATTTGCTGTGCCAGTGTGGTATCTTTATTCACATTGATACTTACTTGCGGGTACTGATCTTCTATGGTTTGCACCTGGTATTGTAAGGTATCTACCCTGCCCTGCTGTTTATTTTTAAGAATCAGAAGATAGGGCATTGCCGACATAAACCGTATGGCACTGCTAAAGCGCTGCCCGTTTTGAGCAAGTAATTGGTTTACATTTCCGGCAATCACTTGTATTTCATCCGTGTGTTTGGTCTCCAGCTGCCATGCCAAGGTGGTACCAACCGGAACACTGACATCCGATAAGCCTTGTAAGGTTTCGCTTTTCTTACCGGTATAGGCAGGGTAATTCAGGGTCATGCGCATCGACTGTATTTCGGGTTTATGAAACACTTTGAGCTGATAGGCCTCTGAGTAGTAATCTGCCGCTGTAAGCCGGAAAGTTATATCCTGCGTCACTTTCGGGAAGGTATAGGTAAATTTGTTTTTGCCACTAGCCTGCATTTCTACCTGCTCACTCCCTAAAACGACAAACAATCTTTCGGGCAATTTGTCGCCCGCTACCGCCGCGATCAGGGTAAAGGCCTGCCCTTCTATTACATTCAGGTTTTTATTGATAAGCTTGAAGGTAAAAGGAGCGGGTTTGGCAAAGAAAACGGAGGGTTGTGATAAACGATAGCCCCCTTCTGTAAAGATCTTAGGTGCGATTAAAAAAACCCCTAAAGCAATGAGCAAAGGCAAGCCTAAGAGCGGTAAGTATTTTTTATTTTTACCCAAATCAATGGCCGATCCAAAGGGTAATATACTGATCTTAGCCGCACGCTGATCAATGCTGGCTGCCACCAGCTCCTCACTCTCGGATGCATTACCAGTCTGATGTTTTAATTGTAGTACATTCAGGAGTTTATCCTTCACCTCCGGAAAAAAATTGCCGACAATGACTGCTGCCTGTTCATGGGAAATGATTTTTCCCAATTGTTTCATTTTAAAAAAGGGAATCAGTACCCAGACAATCAAGGCCAGTAGTCCGACGGAGAAAAAGAAACCCAAAAGGGTCCATTTTACCTGAATGGAAAAGAAGAAAAAATACTCTCCTACAGTAATGAGTAAAAGGTATAATAGAACACAAGCTAAGAAGATAAGCCCGCCACGCATCAGCTGATTCGCATAATACTTACGAATGAAAGCGTCCAGCTTTTGCAGTAATAGGTCGTAGTGGCTCATCTTAAAAACTTACTTTATTTGTTTACGGACTCTTTTCAAGGCACTCATATATGCGGCATTGCTACTCACCGTATTGGCTGCTTTCTGGAAGCTTTGTGCCGCCTCTTTATATCTCAATTGCTTTTCATAAGCCAAACCGGTATTATAATGGGCATTGGCCTTATCCTGCGCAGTACTTTCATTTAAATTGAAAATACGTGTACTGGTTTCAATACACTCCTGATACTTGGCCAGTTTCAATTGCGAAAGGGCTATATTATTAATAATTCTGGGGCGCAGCATGCCACCGGCTTCATTAAGTGCTTTTTGATACAGCTTAATGGAAAGTTCGTATTCTTTCCGCGCATATGCTTTTTCTCCATGCTCTACATGATCAAGACCTGCCGGCATTGCGGCAAGGGCATCAGAAGGCACTGCAGTTGCGGTACTTTCCGGATCACTATCCGAGCCAAAATAACTTGTATACACCATACTGTTATAATCTACGATCTGATTGTTACGGTCAATGGTAAACACGCGCCAAAGATTCCCTAACTGTCCCGTAGGCACATAATATGTTTTGATCAAAGAATCACCCCGGTACACAAATACTTTAGCATTGCTCTTACTCAAAGCATCGCTTTGGTTTTTGCGGTTGGTATAGTCCCGCACCAGAAAACCGTACAAATCTGAAACACGTTCTGTAACCGTGATTGTTTCGGGTCCGTATCCATCTCTGTCGTCTACATCCAGGGCTGCTTTTGCACCCACTTTATTCCCATAGTACACATGTTGGTCGCCATATACGGCATGAATATCCAGATCGGCCGGCTGCTGTCCCCAACTCAGGACAACCCTAATGGATCCATTATCGGCCAGGGAAGGGCTCAAAGCATAGGTATAGCCTTGGCAAGGGCATTTCACGACGAGTGTCGAATACCCTTTTTTCTTGATAATAATCAGTGTATTTTCATCATCATCAAATGCTTGTCCCGTAACCATTTCGCCTGCAGCATTGGTTGTACCCAACACTGTTTGGCTGCCGTTTTTCTGTATATATACTTCTGCTCCTGTTACTACTGCGTCTTTGATGGTTGCATCCAGTACTTTTATTGTTGTTCTGTTTTGTGCCTGTACTTTAATACCGAAAACGAAAAGGGTCATCAGTATAACGTATCGCTTCAATGTCATATTGTTTTTGTTTTATTTCCGAAGGTCAAATATACTCGTTTTAGGGCTTTATCGCCATAGATACTACTTCTTAGTTCAGGAATTTATCTAAAACATGCTGCCAGGTGGCCGGTTCACGGTCCAGAAACTGCTGTACCCATGTGTGTATCCATTGCGGTCCGGCACTAAATCCTTTTGTACCCAAGCCATTACAGATTCCCAGCTGAGGTTGTTTAGGATGCCAGCCGATAAAAGGAATCTGCCCTACGGTAGTAGGCCGTTCGGCACAGACATGCCCCAGCACCCGGAAAGGAACTTTAAGCCAATCATTCAAAGCTGCTAAAGTATCTGCTTTCCATTGTTCATCGGGGATATGATCGGTAAAATGCCAGTTATAATTGCTGCCACACCAGTAACGGTTATCGCCTTTGGGAATGAGCCTTAGTTTGTCTTTATTAAAAATAATATTGTCCGGCAGGCCTTCGATGTCAAGATGCAGGACCTCGCCCCGATTGCGGGTAAACCGTAAACCTTGAAAAAGGGATGAGCCATGTGCCTGCACACCATTACAATAGATCACTTTATAGTAATGCTGTGCTTGATACAACACGTGTTCTGCATCAAAATGCAATTGCGTTTCATCGAAGTGCTCTTCTAAAAGCAAACCTTCTTTTTTCAGGAATATACGCCAGTGATCTAATAAGGTTTCATTATCTATCATGGCTACCGGAAAGCATTCATTGATTTTTGTGCATTCCCGGAAATATGCATCATAGGCTTTTATCCTTTCCGGTTGGTGTACTCTTTCCGAGTCAAAAAAGACCATAGTACTTTCGCGCACAAAAGGGGCGTCGAGCAAGGTTTCCATGGCCCGGTAAGTACGGATGGCGACCGTAAACATTTCGGTTCTCCTTTGTTCACCCACACCGGTTTTACCGGAAAAAGGATTCAATACTGCTCCGGAAGTATGGCTGGCGCTATTTGCGGCCGGTATATCAATCACTTTAAAGGGAATCTGTTTATTGTAGAGTTCGAAACTGAGTAAGGTTCCGGCAATTCCTTGTCCTACAATGAGAATAGGTTCATTTATCTGCATAAAAAAAGCCAGCTGTTGTTGCTGGCAAATTTAGATTTTTACTTCCACTTCGTGTTTAAAACTATGGGTTTCCCACTTTCGTATTGTTTCTGTTGCTGGTATTTCTCTAATTCTTTTTCCAAAAATTTAGATGCATAGGAAAACAAGATAAGGTCGTCGATCCAACCCAAGCCGATAATCCAGTCCGGGATAAGATCAACAGGAGATACGATATAGACCAATGAAGCCAAAAACAGCAAGGCTGTCATGACCGGAATCTTATAAGTACCGGAAAACACCTCTTTAAACATAGGCAGGATAATATTCCTTTTTTTAAACAAGCCATAAAACCTGCGTAAACGGCTAAATGGCATAGAAGCCCCTTTGTTTTTCAATTTTATATTATTTATTTGGTTAATGTACTATATAAGATATAAAATTATACCATAAGTTTAAAATGAAATCACAAATTTGCTTTGTGGGTTGCCCGCTTGTTAATTTAGGCGGATTTTAAAGGGATGGCTTTTAAAATCACGTACTTTTGCATTCGAAATGAACGCATTTGACTATGAAATTGTATAAAATACTGCTTACACTCGCGGCGGCCCTAAGTCTGCAAACAGCAACAGCACAGTTTACCGCCCTGAGCAACACTGCTGCAGTACAGCAAACACTAGCTGCTACTGCCACCAAAACACAAACCATCAGCAGTGATTTTACTCAGGTAAAAAACATGAAGATGCTTAATGATAAGGTAAGCTCAAAAGGAAAATTCTATTTTAAGCAAAATGATAAGGTACGTATCGAATACACCCAACCCTTCCAGTATTTATTAGTGATGAGTGGTGGTATGATCATGGTAAAGGAAAATGGAAAGGTATCTAAGATCAATACGAGAAATAGCCTGACCATGCAATCCGTCAACCGCGTGATGATGGATTGTATGCGCGGTACGGTGTTTAATAATAAAGATTTTTCGGTTAAGGCACTGGCTTCATCCACCCAATATTTATTAAAGCTCAGCCCGGTAAATACCGCGATGAAGGGCTTGTTTAAAAACATTGATGTATACCTGAATAAGGCAGACAACAATGTAAGTAAATTAGTGATGACGGAAAATAATGGCGATTATACGGAGATGATTTTTTCTAATAAAAAAATAAATACGGCCCTTGCTGATGCGTTATTTTCTGTTCGCTAGTCTCTTATTATTATCGGCTTGTAAGGTGCGCAGCTATCAGCAAGCGCAAGCAGTACCCGCTGCACAGAAAGCAACCTATCCGAGCAGCAGCTTATCCTTCCAACCAAAGTTTGATAAGGTTTTATATAATTGTGTGGTGGATGGCCGTAGCCCTTTGGGTAAAAAGTACCATCTCAGTGGTTTATTGTTTATCAAACAATTGGACGATTCCAGTACGCGTGTAGTCTTTCAAAACCAAATGGGCATTTCTTACTTTGATTTCGGCTGGAGTAAGGATAATACCTTTACGGTACATTCGATTATGCCGCAGATGGATAAGGCTGCCCTGATCAAAACCCTGAAAAAAGATTTTGAACTATTGTTGTTCAAGCATTTGCCGGATACTTATACTGGGATGTATCACATGCCTAAAGATCCGGGGAAGGTATATATGCGCTTCGCATTATCTAAAGGATTTGTGTATTATATTTTTGAGGGCGCTCAGCTACATAGGATTGAAAATGCTGATGAGCGTAAAAAGGTGATTGTGATGCAATTGGCTCCTACAGCAATTGGCACGCTACCGGAATCCGTTATGATCAATCATTTAAGGGCTCATTTCAGCATTCAGTTACAACAGCTGCAACCAAATCTTATTAAAGAAGAAAACGATGTTATTACAGAATAATTTTTTTGCCATTCAGGCGACTCATACAGAAGCGCAACGTATCGTAGCTTCTTGTACGATCGATCCGGAACATGCTATTTTCGAAGGTCATTTTCCCAAGCAACCGGTCGTGCCCGGTGTATGTATGGTACAAATGATTAAAGAAATTTTGGAACAGGGTATTGGAAAAAAATTGTTCTTAAGGGCTGCCAGCCAATTGAAGTTCTTACAATTGTTAGTGCCCCAAAAAGGTGCTATAATAACAGCTGACCTCTCCTGGAAAACGGACGATGAAAACAGGTATATCCTCACGGCCAGCCTGCTTTATGAAGAAAAAGCGGTGATGAAAATGAATGCGCATTTTACCGAGATGTAATCTTCGTTTTTTATATTATAAACAAAGGCTACCCTTGGTAGCCTTTGTGGTGTTTATTTTATTGATGAAACTGTTTTTGATCGAAATCGAATGAATTACCGGCCGGATTTCTCGGATCGGGGCCATATTCATTTTGGCCTTGCTGACCCTCTGTTGCGAGCAAGACAATGTTGTAAATAGGGATCAGGATAAACCAACCGCTTTTACCAAGATCATGCATTCTTCTTACGCCCGCAGCAATTGTCGGAAGAAACATTATCAATGCCAAAATACCGGGGAGTATCATCGAACCCATGGCACGCGAAATGAAGTTTACAATTAGGGCTATAATAAAATATCCAAGATAGTACCACCAAAATTGTGGTCTCGTATCTCTACCATTAAAGTTGGTATAATTTTGCAAGCCTCTTTTAAAATAATCAACCATGTTCATTTTAGTTTCCATACGCTTTTTTCAATTTATAAGTTAAAATAAATATGTATTTGTACTACAATGATAATAAAAATTATTAATGTATCATATTAATTTAAAATTATTTCACTCAAAAAAGAAGTAGAACTAAAGGCGAGGATATACGGGATATTTTATTTACCCCTACCCTGGAAGAGGACGATAAGGGTAAAGATCATGATTTTAAAATCGAGCATCAACGAGCAGTTTTCCACATACAACAGATCGTATTTCATGCGTTCGATCATCTGGTTTACGTTTTCCGCATAACCAAATTTCACCATTCCCCAGGATGTAATACCGGGTTTTACCCGATGCAAATAGCGGTAATGCGGATGGGTTTGGGTAATGATATCAATAAAGTGTTTTCTTTCGGGTCGGGGACCGACTAAGGACATTTCTCCTTTCAGTACATTGAAGAACTGAGGCAATTCATCAAAGCGCCATTTACGCATTACTTTACCCCAAGGGGTGATGCGCTGGTCATGGTCGCTGGAAAGGGCCGGGCCGTTTACTTCTGAATCGGTATACATAGACCGGAATTTCAAAATATAAAACGGATTCCCATTAAGACCGATACGCTCCTGCTTATATAAAATAGGGCCTTTAGAAGAACGTCTGACCATAATCGTGTTGATCAGGTATAAAGGACTTAATATAAAGATGGCAAATATGGAAACCAAAACATCAATCGCCCGTTTGATCACTTTTTGCCAGTTGGGAATCAGCTCGGGAGAGATGCTGAGCATGACGGTATCAAATACATTGGAGGTACGTACCGAACCGGAAATAATATCATACAACTCGGGCATTACCTTTACTTCAATAGGGCGATAGCTCAGTTTGACCAATATATTTTCAATCAGTTTACGTTCTGATGCCTCTAAAGCCACAACTGCTTCTTCTACTTTATATTGATCGATGATGGCTTCAATATTATCCAAAGTACCCAAATAAGGCAGATCAGGTATCATTTTGTGCGCATCCAGGGTCTGACTGTCTGCACTCACCAGGCCGACTACCTTATGTCCGATGATTTTCGGGTTTTCGATAATCTGGTTATATACAGAATTGGCTTTGCCATTGCTGCCGATAATTATGGTATTGATCCATACTTTCTGATCGATCAGTTGCTGTTTGGTTTTGCCAAAATAAAAGGTACGGACGAATAAGAGGATTAATAAATGAGCGAAGAAATACCAGGCGGTCACCTCAAAGAAATACTTAAAGCTGCCTGTATCATCTGCAAATATGTATAAACCGATAATGGTAATCCCAATAAAAGTACTGATAAAGCTGCGGAAGACTTCCTGTAATCTCGATTTTTTGAATACATCAAAATAAGTACCGGAAAGCCAGTATATCGTCAGCCAGAAAAAAGGAATTATAAGAAAGGTAAGCCAATAGTCTCTTGGGGAAAAGACATCGCTATAATAGATATCGGGGAAATCTTTTTTAAGCACCCGGTGCCGATGAAACCAGAATATAATCCATGCCCCTGCAGCAGTGATATAGTCTAATACCACTAATATATTCAAGGCGTCTTTTCTTTTCTTACTTAAATCCAATCTACGCTTCTATTTGTTTTAAAATTTCATTACTCAGTTCTACTGAATTGATGGCATCAAATATAGTAACTTTAATGACGCTATCCTGACTTACCGCAGAAATAAATGAGGTCAGGGCTTCATTTATCAGAACAGTAGCGATTTGGCCTTCTTCCGGGGAGCTATGCTCTAAAAGCGCTATTTCTGATGCATATGTTTTACCATAGAGGCTTATGTTATGTACCGGTTTAAGGGCGCAACTATTGAGTACGACGGTACCCACCGCACCGTTATCAAACTGTATTCTGATACTCACAATGTCTTTCTGATCGGTGTGTACCATAACCCCATTAGCATATATTTTCCGGACTTGCGAATGTAAGAGGTGCAGGATCAAGTCTATATGATTGTTCACCACTTCTGTCCATGAATAAAGCTGTGCCACCGTAGTATGCTTGTAATGCCATACGGACTCCATAAATTTTAGGGGCTGCCGGTTACGGGCCAGTTCCTGTATGCTATCCTGAAAACGAAAGTACAGACCAACCTGACATTTTACTTTTGCTTCCTGTATCAATTTTGCAATATGCAGGAGCTCGGTAATACCAATGACAAAGGGATTATGGATAAAAAGGTGTTTGTGAAAGAAAATCGCTTTGTAGATATACTGCACTTGTGCCGGGATGTCCAGAAAGATGTCAATAATATCTACCGCTTCTATAAGCAAATCGGCATTGTCATACTGTTGGGTACCGGCGAACACTGATTGGCCTTCTTCTGCTGCCAGCACATACCCGGTAACAACGACATGAGGTACTACCTCCCATTGTTGAATGCGTGCTGCCATAGAAGGTCCCGAACCAATAATTCCGATCTTTAACATAAATTCCCGATCCCAGATTTTCTGCAAAATACAGTTTACCTAAAATTAATCTGCCTTTTATCTTTAAAAGTTATCCCCTTACAATCCACAATATTAAATCAGGCCTTCATCTGCAAAGCTGTAATAGCTTTGTTCTGCGATTATTAAATGATCTACCAGCAGTATATCCATCAACATTGCCGCCTGTTTTATTTTTTGTGTGGTACGCTTATCTGCATCAGAAGGGGCCAGGCTACCCGAGGGATGGTTATGGCTAATAATGATTTTACTGGCTAAATGCTGTAACGCACTGCGCAGGATAAATTTTATATCTACTGTGGTCGCTGTCAACCCGCCGGAACTCACAAATTCCTGTGCAATGATGGCATTGGCCTGATTAAGGTACAGTACACAGAACTTTTCATGTTCAAAATCCTGCATCAGCGGAATAAGGATTGTTGCGGCCTCTTTGCTGGAGTTGATTTTCTCCCGGTGTAACGCATCAGCATATTGTCTTCTTTTACCCAATTCTAAGGCAGCAATGAGCGTTACCGCCTTTGCAGTGCCAATACCTTTAATTTCCTGTAATTGTTTGATTTTTAGTTTTGCTAGGGTGTTCAGATTTTGCTGCGCCAGTTTCAGCATGGAGCGACCCAGGTCTACGGCAGACTGGTTTTGGGCACCCGTAGCCAGTAAAATGGCAATCAGTTCTGCATCTGATAAGGCAGCCGCTCCTTTGAGGATGAGCTTTTCTCTGGGCTTGTCATCTGCCGCCCAGTTTTTAATAGAATTGTTGGCTTCCATAGTATGTTTTAGTTTAGTTTGTATCGTTTTCCGGGTAAGGTACTAATGATACCCTGAACTTCCAGCTGCAGGAGTATATTGGCCAATCCGGAGCTCTTCATGCCACTTTTCAATTGTAATTCATCAATATGGATGCACTCTTTTGCATCCATTAATTGTAGGATCTGTGTTTCGCCGGCACTTAAGTCTGCAAATAACTTAGTCTGTGCCGGACTTTTTATCTGCGTTTCTTTCCAGCCCAGAAAGCTCAGAACGTCATCGGCGCTGGTTACCAGCTGGGCAATCTGGGTCTGGATCAGGTAATTACATCCCAGAGAGCGGCCATCCGTTACCCTTCCGGGTACGGCGAATACCTCCCGGTTATATCCTAAGGCTAGTTTTGCCGTAATCATAGCACCGCCCTTTATATCGGTTTCAATCACAATTGTAGCATCGGTCATGCCGGCCACGATCCGATTGCGCATCGGAAAATTTTGCCGGTCCGGTATTGTTTCTGACCAATATTCTGTGAGTAAAGCACCTTGTTGCAAGATTTCCTTCGCGATAGCGTTATGAGCCGAAGGATAGATCCGGTCCAGGCCATGTCCCAATACACCAATAGTAGGAAGCTGCCCGCTTAAGGCCGCTCTATGTGCCAGTCCGTCGATCCCGTAAGCCATACCACTCACGACCGTGATGTTATATTCCTGTAGCCCTTTAATCAGTTCAAGGGTTATTTCTTTACCATAAGGTGTATTCTTCCGGGAACCGATAACAGCAATTTGCCTCCGGGCATTTAATGTGGTCTTTCCTTTATAAAATAGTAAGTAAGGCGCATCGGGTATTTCCTTCAGCTTTTGCGGATAATCACTATCCAGAATGGAGAGGGGTTTGATCTCCTGCCGGGCTATAAACTGTAATTCTTGCTGAATACGTTGTTCGTTGGCAGCAGCCTTTAGATGGCTGGCTCTAGTGGTACCGATATGGGTACTCAATACTTTTGTGCTCGCATCAAAAATAGCGGTAGCACTACCAAAATGGGTCAATAGTTTTTGTGCATAGGCATTGCCGATACCGGGGCAAAGCCCCAAGCGAAGCAAGGAGTGTATTTCTGTATTCAAAGGTTGTAGTTTTCTCCATAAATTTACTTTATCTATATATTAAAAACAAAAAAAGCGTTCCATAAATGGAACGCTTTTTTCTATATTCTGAAAAAGATTATTTTTTCAATACAGCAGCCATTGTTTTACCAATATCTGCAGGGCTGTCCACTACGTGGATACCACATTCACTCATAATTTTCATTTTCGCAGCAGCAGTATCATCTGCACCACCGATGATAGCACCGGCATGGCCCATACGACGACCCGGAGGCGCTGTCTGACCTGCGATAAATCCTACAACTGGTTTACGCATGTTATCTTTTAACCATGTAGCTGCTTCTGCTTCCATGTTACCACCAATTTCACCGATCATGATGATGCCTTCCGTTTCCGGATCGTTCATCAACAATTCTACGGCTTCTTTAGTTGTGGTACCAATGATTGGATCACCACCAATACCGATCGCTGTAGAAACGCCCAAACCTGCTTTCACCGCCTGATCAGCTGCTTCATATGTTAAAGTACCGGATTTAGATACGATACCAATTTTACCTTTTTCAAACACAAAACCAGGCATGATACCTACTTTGGCTTCGCCTGCAGTAATTACACCAGGACAGTTAGGTCCGATTAAACGGGTGTCCTTTCCTTTAATATACTCACGGGCTTTTACCATGTCTTGTACCGGAATACCTTCTGTAATACAGATGATGATTTTGATACCCGCATCAGACGCTTCCATAATCGCATCAGCAGCAAATGCCGGTGGTACGAAGATGATAGAAGTATCGGCTCCTGCAGTAACAACCGCGTCTTTTACCGTATTGAATACAGGACGGTCTAAGTGTGTTGTGCCTCCTTTATTAGGGGTAACACCACCTACAACGTTGGTACCGTATTCAATCATTTGCGTTGCGTGGAACGTACCTTCTGTACCGGTAAATCCTTGTACAATTACTTTAGAGTCTTTGTTGACTAATACAGCCATTGTGTTTATTTTTTGTTTTTAAAAAAATTATTTTTCTACTTTTTTGCTTGGCGAAAGTACAAAAAGATTGACAAACCTAAAAACGTAATTTACGCCATAGCCTTTTTGGCCTTAGCTGCTTTTACAAATGCAACGAATAAAGGATGCGGATGTAATACGGTGCTTTTATACTCAGGGTGATATTGTGCCCCGATAAAGAACGGATGATCTTTTAACTCGATGGTCTCTACCAAACCTGTTTCCGGATTTTTGCCGGAAGCAATCATTCCTGCAGCTTCAAACGACGGTAAGTAATCATTATTAAATTCGTAACGGTGGCGATGGCGCTCTTTAATCGTAGTTGTTCCATAAGCAACAGCCAATTTGGAATCGGGTAAGATCTCGCAGTTATAAGCACCCAAACGCATGGTACCGCCTTTTTGAGAAATGTTTTTCTGGTCGTCCATCAAATGAATGACCGGATTGGTCGTATGCGCATCCATTTCGGTAGAATGAGCATCGGTATGTCCTAATACATTCCTTGCAAATTCTACAGCAGCACACTGCATACCCAGGCAAATACCAAAGAAAGGAATCTTACTTTCTCTTGCATAGCGAATCGCTACAATTTTACCTTCTATACCGCGGCTGCCAAATCCCGGCGCGACAAGAATACCGTCCAGTTCTTCTAATTTTTCAGCCACATTATCATCCGTCAACAGCTCAGAGTGAATGTTTTTCACGATCACTTTACATTCATTCATCGCTCCTGCGTGGATAAAGCCTTCTAAGATCGACTTATAAGCATCCTGAAGCTCTACATATTTACCAATTAAGCCTACCGTAACGGTAGATTTCGGATAGCGTAATTTATTTAAGAATTCTTTCCAATTGCTCAGATCGGGCTCATCGCCCAAAGGCATGTTCAGTTTTTTCAAACAGATCTCATCCAACTTTTCTTTCATCATCTCCAAAGGCACACCATATATAGTATCGGCATCCATGGCTTCGATTACCGCATCTGTAGTTACATTACAAAATAAGGCAATCTTCTTTTTCAAGTCGTTATATAAAGAGTGTTCCGTACGACACACCAGCACATCCGGATGTACGCCGTTTTCACTCAATAATTTTACTGAGTGTTGTGTAGGTTTGGTTTTTAATTCTTTGGCTGCACTTAAATAAGGAATCAGGGTCAGGTGCACAACAATACAATTATCATCACCCATCTCCCATTTCAACTGACGAACAGCCTCTATATACGGCAGTGATTCGATATCACCTGCAGTACCACCCAGCTCGGTGATCACTACATCATATTCTCCATTCTCGCCCAAGAGGCGCATTCTGCGCTTGATCTCGTCGGTGATATGTGGAATTACCTGAACGGTTTTGCCCAAATAGGCTCCTTCCCGCTCTCTGTTAATCACATATTGGTATACTCTTCCGGTTGTTACATTATTTGCCTGAGAAGTAGGTACGCCCAGGAAACGCTCGTAGTGCCCCAAGTCCAGATCGGTTTCTGCACCATCGTCCGTTACATAACATTCTCCATGCTCATAAGGATTTAAAGTGCCCGGATCTACATTGATATAGGGATCAAATTTTTGAATGGTTGCTCTGTACCCACGCGCCTGTAATAATTTAGCTAACGAAGCGGCAATGATGCCTTTACCTAATGAAGAAGTAACCCCACCGGTTACAAAAATATATTTAGTGTTCATAATATATGTTCAATTAACCGGAAATAAATAAAAAAGAAACGAAGAAGAGAAAGCGTTTCAATAAGCGGTCGTGCAAAGATAAATATTTTTAAGAAACTGAAAGGGGTATTAAAACATATTTTATTCCTCTATTTAGGATTGCAAGGAAAAGAATTTTTCAGAATAAAAAAATTACCCTACCTTTGCAGCCGGCAAGTCTTATACGACCAGCTCCTATTGAAACTCCCCAGGGCAGGAATGCAGCAAGGATAGATGGTTGAGCGGTGCGATGTAAGTAACTTGCCTTTTTTTATGCCTGTCCCTTGACAGGTTATTTTTATTTATGTATTTTCGGCGCCATTTAAAATATTAAAAACGATAAGTACATAATCTCATGAAGAAGACATTTTGCCTCCTTGCTCTGGCTTTAGGCGCCCTCACTTTATCTGCAAAAGAAAAGCAAACCCTCTCTCATAAACAGGAAAGCTATACAAAACTGTTCGTCGGTCCCGGGATTGGGATCACCTATGGTGGTATTGTCGGTATAAAAGCAGAATTTCTCCCCATCAAGCAATTGGGCATTTTTGCAGGCGGGGGCTACTACCTGGTTAATCCCGGTTACAATGTTGGTGCCAGTTTTAAGATTTTACCCGATGCCCGGTTTTGCCCCCTGGTATATGGTATGTATGGTTGTAACTCCGCGATCAATATGGAGGGCAACAAATCTTATAATAAAGTGTATTCAGGATTCAGCACCGGTATCGGCGCAGACTTAAGGGTGGGCAAGAATAGTAACAAGCTGTTTTTCGGACTGCAGTACGGCTTCTGGAATTCCAAATTCAACGAGGATTTTGGTCGTATTAAAGCCGATCCCCGGTTCCATGTCACCGCAGAACCGGCTCATATAGGGCTCAATTTCGGTTTTAATTTCGCCTTAAATTAAGTTTCAGTTCAATCATAAATACGGCCGCGGAAAATGTTTTCCGCGGCCGTATTTATGATTGAATCTTTCTATTGCTTACTCTCCACCGGAAATTAAGGATGCACATGGTGCGCCTGCTTTTTCCATTTTCTCTGCTAATTCTTTATCTGGTTGTGCATCATCAGCCAGTTTGTCTAAGGTTTCGATATCTTTATCGGTAAGCACTTTCATTACATTATCGACATAACAATCACAGAATTTAGAAGCTTTTTCTTTTTCCATACCCATTTCAGCTATACCGGCAGAACATTCTTCTTTAGATTTTGTAGCAAAGTCTTTTCTTTTATCTGCTGCGGGGTTTGCCAAGGCGATATTTGCACACAATACAGTAGCACTCAAGGCTAATAATATCTTCTTCATTAGAATCGTTTTTATATTAATGATTCCACAATAATACTGCATTTCATATAAACAAGCAACAAAGCCAACTCATTCTTAACATCTATTAACGCAAAAGCGGGCTTTTCTATAAAAGCCCGCTTTTGAAGTATGATTTATGTTTTAGCTTATCAGGCTTACGCAACAGTCTTCTTTCTGTTCTTAAAGAACCCAATGATAATAGGCAATACCGAAATCAGGATGATACCTAAAACCACTTTTTCAAAATTATCTTTTATAATAGGGATATTACCCAGAAAATACCCTAACAAGGAAATACCCACTACCCAAAGCACACCGCCAATAACATTATAGGCAAGAAAAGTCACATACCTCATTTTCCCAATCCCCGCTACAAAAGGGGCAAAAGTGCGTACTATAGGCACAAAACGGGCAATAATAATGGTTTGCGGCCCGTGTTTTTCATAAAAAGCATGTGTTTTATTAATATAGTCTTGTTTTACCAATTGTCGGCCAAACAGGCGTAAACGAACAAATTTATCGCCCAGATATTTTCCGATCAGGTAATTACAGGCATCGCCCAGAATGGCTGCGACGAGCATTAAACCAATACTGGTATAAATATCAAGAGAACCCTGAGCGGCAAACATCCCAACGGCAAACAATAAAGAGTCTCCAGGCAGGAAAGGCATGATCACAAGTCCTGTTTCTACAAAAATAATCAAAAACAAAATCAGGTAAATCCATTGATTGTAATCTCTGATCAGGGTAATTAAATGCTGATCTATATGCAAAATAAAATCTATCAAACCCATGCCTATTTATTTTTTTAAGTGGGACAAAAATAGTTTTTTATTTCGTTTTAACAGTCGAAAGAAGTGATGAAATTATATGCGCTTAAAAAAAGTATCTTTGTAGCCTGTTTTATCAAAGAAAAATACTCAGATTTATATATGAAAGCGTTAAGTATTGCTGATTTTGAACAATTAAAAACCGAAGACACTTATATTATAGATACCCGTCCGGCCAGTACATTTACCCTGGGCTTCATTCCGGGATCTGTTAATATCGGTACGGAAGGCAAATGGGAAGAATGGATTCAGACACTTATCAAAAAGGATGCAAGCATCCTGCTGGTTACGGAAAAAGGCGCGGAAAAGAAAACCGCAGCAGCGCTGGAGACTTTGGGTTATACCGATATCAAAGGCTATCTGAAAGGCGGCTATAATCACTGGCAAGCCGAAGGCAAACGTATTGACATGATTATTGACGTGACTGCCGATGAGCTGGCACTGGATATTCCTTTTGACCCGAAAATAGCGGTGATCGATGTACGTACGGATGAGGAGTACCAAAGTGCACACCTCTTTCAGGCAGATAATTTCCCCTTAGCCGGTCTGGTCGATCCTTTTCAGATCGCTTTGCTGGATGATGAAGCCAATATGTATGTTTATTGTGGCGGTGGCTACCGGAGCGTGATTGCCTGTTCTCTGATGAAAAGAGAGGGTTTTCATAATGTTCGTAACATTTTAGGTGGCTTTAATGTGATCAAAGAAACACCAAACCTGAAGGTAGAAGTACCGAAAAAGAAAATATAATCTTTTATTGTATTGTTTTGATCTATGGCTAACGCGGATGCTTACTTTATAAAATTACCTCAGTTCGAAGGTCCTTTTGACTTGTTGTTGTTTTTCATCGAACGCGATGAGCTGGATATCTATAATATCCCGATTAATAACCTGACTAAAGACTTTCTGGCGTATATCCATAATATGGAAAGCCTCAATATTGAGATGGCCAGTGAGTTTATCCTGTTCATCTCAACTTTGATGCGCATCAAAGCAAAAATGCTCTTGCCGCGAAGAGAGCTTGATGCCACCGGAAACGAGATTGACCCGCGCCAGGAGTTGGTAGACAAGCTGCTGGAATATAAGCGCTTTAAAGAAGCTTCGGAGCAGATGGCCGCAATGGAGGCAGAACGCCTGCTCTTACAAAAACGCGGTAATATCCGGAAAGAACTGGATGCCTTGGGCCAGCAATATGCTGAGGGTACAGAAATACAAACGGTAACGCTGTATAAGCTGGTGAATACCTTTGAGCGGGTAATGAAGAAATTTCAGGAACGCCATAACAAACCTCAACACGTTATCGTCAAGTATAACTATTCCATGGAAGGGCAAAGAACCTATCTTACGGAGTATCTCTTAAACAGCGAAAAATCCTCTTTTGAAGAATTGTTTGCCCAAATGAACGATCGCATTCAAGCCATCTTTACCTTCCTGGCCTTGCTGGAAATGGTACAACAGAAAATGATCAACTTACTTGTGGGCGAAGGCCGTAATAACTTCATTTTTGAGCGTAATGATGAAGTGCCCCCTGTTATAATTATCCCGGAAGGGCCCGAAATGTAAGATTTATGTTATAATCCTTATTCACATAAGTATAATTTTGGCATATAAATTAATAATCCTACTTTCGTGTTCTTACCATTTCACTTATTTAAATGAACACAGATATACCTCCCTCGGTATTTTTAGTTACGACCCCCATTCATTCCTGGGAAATTCTCCTGACCATATTCTTAGTATTACTTAACGGATTCTTCGTTGCTGCCGAATTTGCCATTGTAAAAGTTCGGGTATCACAAATTGAAGTTCGTACAGACCTCAGTAAAGGTTTAGCCAATGTGGCAAAATCCATCGTTAATAATTTAGACTCTTATCTTGCAGCAACACAACTCGGTATTACCCTTGCCTCTCTGGGCCTTGGTTGGGTGGGTGAAGAAGTGATGACGGCAATGATCAAAAACGTATTTGATCTTTTAAACCTTAATATCTCCGAAGCAGCGGCCAATAAAGCGGCCATTCCTTTTGCCTTTGCGATTATTACGGTATTACATATTGTATTTGGAGAGTTGGCGCCCAAATCTCTGGCCATTCGCTTTCCTACCAATACAACGGTGTATGTGGCCTGGCCTCTCAAAATATTTTATTTCATATTCCGCCCGATCATCTGGACGATGAACGGATTGGCTAATGGTATTTTACGTTTAATCGGCATTAAACCGATGCACGGATCGGAAATCCACTCGGAAGAGGAATTAAAGATGATCATTACCGAGAGTCAGGAAGGTGGTGCTATTGAACAAACGGAAAGAGACCTGATCCAAAATGTATTTGATTTTGATGACAGAAGGGTATTTAATATTCAGACCTTGAGGAAGAATATTTCTGCCATAGACATCGATATGACCGTAAAAGAAGCGCTGGACTTCGCGATAAACGAAGGTTATACCCGCTTTCCCGTTTATGCAGAATCGCTGGATAATATTAAAGGATTGGTATATACCAAAGACCTGGTAAAGAAAATGCTGAGTGGTGAGGAAGAGGCGAATATCGCGGCCACTATGAGAAAAGCGACCTTTATTTCGGAAACGGCTAAGATCAAGAACTTATTAAAAGAGTTTCAACGTAAACATATTCACATGGCCGTTGTAACCAATGAAATTGGGGAATTGTGTGGTATCGTCACTCTGGAAGATATCCTCGAAGAATTGGTGGGTGAGATACAGGATGAGTATGATAACGAAAAACCGATTGTAGAAAAGACCGGTGAAACGACTTATCTGGTGAATGCGCACCAGCCGATTTCCGATATCAATAAATATATTCCTTTTAAGTTTGAAGAAAGCGAGCACTTCGATACCCTGGCCGGATTAATTTCGGAGCATTATGAAGGTGCAGAACAGCGAGAAGGTGAAAAATTCAAAATAAACGAATACGAAGTAACCATTATTAAGATGTACCGCAACTCTACGGAAACCGTCGAATTACGTGTCTATAATGAAGATGAAGATCTTCACAGTAAGTAAATACAGTATAAGGATGGTCTGAACACCATCCTTTTTTAATCTTAAACCCATAAGAATGTCTCTACTATTTTCCCCTTTAACGATAAAATCCATTACCTTAAAAAACAGAGTGGCCATGTCGCCCATGTGTATGTATAGCGCCGTAGAGGGCTTACCGAATGACTGGCACTACATTCATTATACCTCAAGAGCGATCGGTGGTGTAGGCCTGATCATCCAGGAAGCGACTGCAGTGACCCCGGAAGGGCGTATCAGCTATGCCGACCTGGGTATCTGGAGCGATGCTCATACCGAAAAGTACAAAGCAATTGTAAGCACTATCCGTAAATATGATTGTGTTCCGGGTATCCAATTGGCGCATGCCGGGCGCAAAGCCAGTTGTGAAGTATCCTGGAATAAAGGCTGGCAAATACCCGAAGGCCCGGATAGCTGGCAAACGGTGGCGCCTTCTCCCCTTCCCTTTCATGAGCGGGACATGATTCCGCATGAATTAACGGTTGCGGAAATTAAGGAAATTGTGTCCGCCTTCCGGCAGGCAGCCCAAAGGGCGCTTGATGCCGGCTACCAGCTCATCGAGATTCATGCCGCACACGGATACCTGATCAACGAATTTTACTCTCCGCTGTCTAATCAAAGAACGGATGCTTACGGCGGTAGTTTTGACAATAGAATCCGGTTTCTGCTGGAGGTCATTGATGCCGTTAATGAAGTATGGCCTGAAACACTCCCATTATTTGTGCGCATCTCTGCCACCGATTGGATGGGTACAGAAGGTTGGGACACCGAAGACTCGGTCGCCCTTGCCCGTATATTGAAGACTAAAGGTGTAGATCTTGTAGACTGTTCTACAGCGGCAAATACCCGTCATGCAACAATTCCTGTGGGACCTGATTACCAGGTACCCTTTGCCGATGCGGTCAGGAACCAGGCAGGTATCATGAGTGGTGCGGTTGGGCTCATTACCACTGCCGAACAGGCAGAGGCCATCCTGCAGGAGCAAAAAGCCGATCTTATTTTCATGGGCAGGGCTTTATTACGGGATCCTTATTTTGCCCTGCATGCAGCAACAGCATTAGGCGCAGAAGTAAGTTGGCATAAACAATATGAGCGCGCTAAGGGGTAATGATTTTTATATCAGGTTCTATACTTAGGCACAAGACTCCGAAATGCCGGTTTTCGTATAGATATTTTAAATTTATTAACATTCACAATTATCGGCTAAATAGTCTATTTTTGTGAGTTATTCGTCATAATTAATCACCTGATTCTTTAAATCTATGGAAAAAGGTGTCTATATATAAATATTACATATGGGATGTGGAAGTTGTGGTGTGTCCTCAGGTGAAGGAAAGACTTCTGGCTGTCAAAGTGGCGGCGGTTGTAGCTCCGGGGGATGTAACCGATTAAACGTATTCAACTGGCTTGCCGAAATACCGCTCAGCGATTTCGGTAAACCCTACAATATAATAGAAGTCAGTTTTAACCGAGGTAGCCGTAAGGATTACTTTAAAAACAATACTAATATCTTTTTTGATAAAGGAGAAATGGTAGCGGTTGAAGGGGTCGGCGGTTTTGATGTCGGAGAGATCAGCCTGACCGGTGAACTGGTAAAACTACAATTGAAAAAATACTCCGTTACCGAAGACGGTATCGACAAAAAAATACTGAGAACGGCCACCGATAATGACCTGAATGTTTACTATCAACAGAAGGAAATTGAAAAATCGACCATGATCCGTTCCCGGGCCATCGCTAAACAGCTTAACCTGGAAATGAAAATTGCAGAAGCGGAATGGCAGGCCGACGGCAAAAAAATTACGTTCTTCTATACCGCCGACTCTCGTGTTGACTTCAGGGAACTGATCAAAGTATATGCGGGTGAGTTTAAGGCAAAGATTGAAATGCGCCAGATTGGTGCCCGTCAGGAAAGTGCTAAGGTAGGCGGCATTGGCTCCTGTGGCCGCGAACTGTGTTGCAGCTCTTGGTTATCTGATTTTAAAACAGTCAATACCACGGCAGCACGTTATCAGAATTTATCGATCAACCAGACCAAATTATCGGGTCAGTGCGGCCGCTTAAAATGTTGCCTGAACTATGAGCTGGATACTTATATGGATTCTCTAAAAGGATTCCCGCCAAATGCAGACAGTATGGAATTGCAGCAAGGGCGTGCATTCCTGCAAAAGAAGGACATCTTTAAAAATCTGATGTGGTATAGTTTTGCCGGAAGTAACAAACAATATCCTTTAACGATAGAGCGCGTAAAAGAAATCCTGCTGTTGAATGCCAAAGGAGAGAAACCGGAGGAACTGGAAGCAGTAGAGATTCAGGTAAAAAATAAAGATCCGGAAAAAACGGTGGATATGGGCTTTGTGAATGACGTAGGTCAGATCAAACTCTCTTCTCTGAAAGGAAATAATAACAATAAGAAACGCAAGAAACCACAACAAGGCGGGGACCAAAGGCCGAGAAATGCCGAGCAGAGTGCACAGGGTGAAGGTAGGGAAGGCAGAGAGCGCGTGCATAACAGAGAACCGAGGGAAGCAAGAGAGCCAAGAGTAAAAACAGAAGGTGGCGGACAAGGACCACAGGGTCAGCAAAGAAATAACAGGCCGAAGCCTCCGCAAAATAGAAATACGGAAACGAAAGCGCCGAATACCGGCGGCGGACAGCAGCGCCAAAGGGACAATAACCCTAAGCCAATGCAGACTGCAGCGCCACAAAAGCCTACTGGAGAACAGAAAAACAGAAATCCTGAAGGACATAAAAATCGGGAAGGGCATCAGCAAAATAATAAACGCAGACCCAATAGACCGAATAACCAAAATACAGAACAGACTAAACCAAGCGAATAATCATTATTTAACTTTTAAAAACAAACATTAGACTTGCAAGTTTACAAATTTGGTGGCGCATCCATTGCCACTCCCGAGAGAATGACCGCATTGCTTCCTATTATAGCGGAAGCTCAGAAACCCCTTTTAGTTGTAGTATCTGCTTTAGGTAAGACTACAAATGCTTTAGAAGAAGTTGTCAAGGTTGCATTCAAGGGTGATAAACAGAAGGCTGATGATTTGATAAAACAGTTAGAAGAGCAACATGCTGCGTATTGCAGTGCTTTGCTCCAGGGTGAGGCGCTGGACGCGATACAGGATGAGCTACATCTGATCTTTACGGAGATGCAATGGGCTGTAGATACAGCACCTCAGTATGCTTATGATTATGTATACGATCAGATCGTATCTTTAGGCGAATTGATTTCGACCAGTATCTTCAGTCATTACCTTAAGGCACAACAATTATCTAATGCCTGGGTAGACGCCCGGGATCTGGTACGGACCAATAATAACTATCGCGATGCATTGGTCGATGAGGCCTTTACCACAAAGCAGGTTAAAGACAAATTATTGCCCTTGTTCAACCAATACTCTGTTGTGATCACACAAGGTTTTATTGGCTGCACAGACGAAAATTATTCTACCACTCTCGGCAGGGAAGGTTCCGATTATTCTGCGGCCTTATTTGCCAGCATGTTGCCGGCAAGTGGTGTCACCATCTGGAAAGATGTAGAAGGCTTATTAAATGCCGATCCTAAATTGTTTCCCAATACTATAAAGATTCAGCAGATCAGCTTCTATGAGGTGATCGAAATGGCTTATTATGGTGCTCAGGTGATTCACCCGAAAACCATTAAACCCCTTCATAACCATAATATTCCTTTGTATGTAAAATGCTTTTTGGACAAAGGACTACCCGGAACTATTATTAAGAATGAGGTAGAGACCGCTTATCCACCGATCATTGTACTAAAGAAAAACCAGATCTTGTTGAAAATAACCAGCAAAGACTATTCTTTTGTTACCGAAGATAAGCTGAGCGAACTGTATACTATTTTTCACCAGCACAAAGTAAAGATCAATCTATTGCAAAATGCGGCCATCAGCCTGATCGCTTGTGTGGATAATAACCTGGATAAGGTAGAGCCCCTCATCGCAGCACTTTCTCAAAACTACCAGATCAGGAGAAATGAAGATGCAGAACTGCTTACGGTAAGGCATTATGATCAGGCCACTTTTAAGGAACTGATCAAAGACCGGAAGGTATTACTGGAACAAAAATCAAGGGTAACGGTTCAGGTCGTCACGAGTAATTTCTAAATAATGAAGGGGACCTCTTGTTTTAAGGAGGAGCCACCAATTACGATACAAACAGCATTACCATATAAAACAGTACGGCGACCCTTTGGGTCGCCGTACTGTTTTATATGGTAATCATTTCGTTTATTTCAAGACTTCTACGATGGGTGTTCCTATATTGGCATTAGGTGCCTGTATATGCAGCAGGGCTGCAATCGTAGGGGCAATATCGGTCATATAATAAGGTTTAAAACTCGCTCCTTTCTGGATACCCCATCCGTAAAAGATCAAAGGGATATGCGCATCGTAAGGATTCCAGCTGCCATGTGTGGTACCCGTACTGCCGTAACCACTGTAATGGCCCGGATCAAGGATTACCTGTAAGTCGCCACTCCGCTTGCGGTTATAGCCATTCACCGCCATCTCCCAAATATGTTCAGGAGCAATGTTTGTGGTTTGGTCTTTCATGTCAAACACATAGGATACAAAATCGACCTGTTCTATAATGCGTTTGGTCTCGGCAGAAATCGCTTTGAGATCCAGGTTATTTTTGGCAATGGCTGCTTCGTTAAAGTAGATCTGATAGTTATCAAAATGCACCAAGCTGTCTGCTTTAAACGTTCTTTGCAAGCGATCGTTCAGCAGGGTACTTACTTTTTTAAAGTCAAAATTAGCCCCGGGCAGTTTATGGTCTTGTAAAAAGGTGACATTATGTGCCCCGCCATGATCTGCAGTCAAGAATACGGTATATTTCCCTTTGCCCACCTGCTTATCCAGGTAATTCAGGAACAGTTCCAGCTCTTTATCCATACGCAGATAACAGTCTTCCACTTCAATAGAATTAGGCGCAAATACATGGCCGATATAATCGGTACTGGAAAAACTGATGGCCAGGAAATCCGTGACTTCATCTTTGCCTAAACCCTCTCCTGCAATCGCGGCTTCTCCCATCAGGCGGGTCAGGGTATTGCCCCAGGGTGTACTTCTGATCACACCTTTATCTTTGGTAATGTTTTGTGCGAGCTGATGCGGAAATACCGGTGCCTTTTCTCCTTTTAGCTTACCCTCATAAGCATTATCATCTGCCGTACTTTGGGTGTAGCTTTCGATCGGGTACAAAGTATTCCAATCATTCTTCAACAAGCTATCGGTACAGTTGCGGGCATTAAAATCAAGTACCCATTTCGGTAAGGTATTGGTATAAAAAGTGCTTGTAATGAACTGGCCATCTTTGCCATCGAACCAGTAGGCACCAGAAGCGGTATGGCCTGCAGGCAGAATAGAGCCGCGATCTTTAAGAGAAACGCCAATTGTTTTGGCTTTAAAATTTGTAGCTAGGCGCAATTCATCCGTAATGGTAGAGGCCAATAAGTTTTTGGGACTCATCTTTCCCGCATCACCGTTATTACCCACACTGCGTACATCCTTATCTTCGGTACAATAAACCTCTTTACGGGTCAGCTTATCGATCCATTCATTGGCCGCGATCCCATGCAATGCAGGTACTGATCCGGTATAAATACAAGAGTGCCCGGGAGCGGTAAAAGAAGGCAAATAATTAATACTGGTATTCTGGCAACTAAAGCCGTCTTTGAGTAAGCGTTTAAAGCCGCCTTTACCAAAGCGGTCGGCATAACGGTAAAGATAATCCCAGCGCATCTGGTCTAAGACAATACCGACTACTAATTTGGGGCGGGGCGGTTGGTTTTGGGCCTGCGCCGTGCCTAATATTCCCTGTACTGCACAAGCAGCCAACAAGATCTTTTTAAAATTCATGTTTAAGCATGTTAGGCTGCAAATTTCCGAAATATTTGGGGATAATCGGCATTATCAATTCATAAAGCAGCAATTAAAGAACATTTGCTAAAGTTTTGGATAACCATTATTTTCGGCATAAATTTTATCAATGCCCGAATATAAACGTTTGAAGATAGGAGAAGGAAAGATTAGTGGTTATGTGTCTATCTTCCTGGCCATTTTATCACTTGGAGGGGTTCTTTGTTTTCGCTTTCCCGAGCGCCTCACAACACCCGAGTTTCGGGAATTATATACCGGAGAAAGCATGGCAACCCTTATCGCCGCCGTCATTATCGGTTCTTTTTTCTTTGCTTTATTAAGCCTGATCCTGAGCAAAAGAATGCGATGGGCACTGACCGGTTCGGCCATTGCCGGACTTGCTGTTTTACTGGGAGCCTTTGCAGTTGAAGGCAGAGCCGTTGATAAGACCAGCTGGCATTTCGGACTAGACTGGATGTTACTGGATTTGTTATTGATGACGGTTATCTTTATCCCACTGGAATTGTTCTTTCCCAAAAGAGCGCAACAAACTAAGTTTCATGAGGAGTGGCGTACGGATCTGGTCTATTTTGTGATCAGTCACTTATTTATCCAGTTCTTCGGCGTGATCACGCAAAAGCCTGCTGTGGTATTTTTTGGATGGATCGGTTTAGATAAAATACATCATTGGGTACAAAACCTTCCTTTTTTAGCAGGCTTGTTCCTGGCCTTTTTAAGTACCGATTTATTTCAATACTGGGCACATCGCATCTTCCATAACCATGTATACCTATGGCGTTTTCATTCCGTGCACCACTCCACACAAAATATGGATTGGTTGGCCGGCAGCCGCACCCACTTTATTGATATTTTCTTTACCCGCGCCATGACTTTTATTCCCCTCTACATTTTGGGCTTTTCAGAGCAGGTATTTAACGTGTATATTATTTTCATCGCTATCCATGCGGTGCTGATTCATGCGAATACGCGGATTAATTTTGGCCCGATCAAATATATTTTTGCCACGCCCCAATACCATCATTGGCACCATTGTGAAGACCCGAAACACTATGGTAAGAACTTCGCCACTATTTTCCCTTTTATTGATATGATCTTCGGCACCTATTACCTCCCCGGCAATAAATGGCCAGAGAGTACTGGTGTGTTAGAAGGTGAATATCCCAAAGGTTTTATCAAACAAAGTATTTATCCCTTCTCTAAAAGTCCCTTCGATAGCGATTTAAATATGTCGGAACGAAGTGACCGATAAGGTAAATCCCATAGCAGTACCGCTCAAAAAACATAAAAAGGAAGCCTCCGATGGATCATCGAAGGCTTCCTTTTTATTAAGACTGGTATGATTATGGTATTTACACGAGGCCGATTTTTTTAATAAATGTGACCGATGTGTTCTAAAATATTGACCTTATTTCATCGGCTCTTGTTGTGCCAATTGTACGTCTCTTTCTACCGCCGTGTGGTCACCACTAATGTTTTTACCATCTTTATCAATCAGTTCCAGTTTCACTTTCATGCTACCCATCGGCGCATTTTGTATGAATTGCGGCACCCAATGACTAATCGTAAATGCATTTCCATTAATGGTTACTTTTACTTTATCTCCGGTTTCCGACAAGGTCGTGTTGTATACATAAAAATCTAACAATACATTTTTAGTATCATTCCCTACATAATCTCCCTTAGGACGACTATAGAAAATCATTGGTGTTTTCGGGTTCTCCAATTTTTTATAAGCCCCTTTTTCGTCTATTGCAAAACGGAGCAAGACACCCGCACCTTTGTTTTTAAGCGACTCATGATAAGAGCGGGATAAAAACGACATGACATCATGTTTAGAATTTACCGGAACGGTAAAGCTATGCGTAGGCTCATATAAAGCTGCATAAGGTTTGTTGTCTAGGATGAAATGTATATGCTGTCCCTGTGCTGAGTTGTTACACTCTTTTGCAGTAGGCGCATCTGTTTGTTTTTTCAATTCATAATGATCCACCGTATAATTGATGGTCACTTTTACGGAGTCTTTACCTACCGGAACGGTAGTCACATCCTTAATGGACAAGGCCGCATCTGCGAACTCAGGAGAGGCCGGAAGCGGTTCTATTTTAATAGCTTTATCGGGAGTAACCGTCTCTGTTGCATGTGCCGGAGTGGATGCTGCTTGCTCGGGTGTACTCTTACAAGACACTAAGGCAGTGAAGCCCATTGCAAGGCATAAAGCCGGATAGATGTAATATTTTCTCATCATAAAACATTTTATTGTACCTACAAAAGTAACAGAAAAAGCCATCGCAGCCGTTTTAAATATTTGTGAATGATTCACCCTACTTTCTACGCATACTGATGATAATTTGAGTACTTTTGTTCCACAAATAAAAGACACATATGATATTTTCAATGACGGGCTTTGGAAAAGCAGAAGGGCATACCAGCAATAAGGAAATCGTTGTCGAAATCAAATCGCTTAACGGTAAGCAATTTGAAATTACGAATAAGCTGAACCCTTTATTGAAAGCTTATGAAGCCGATATCCGCAAGATCATTGCTAAAGTATTAAAAAGAGGTTCGGTTGATGTAGCGATTTTCGTAAAACAGGATGGTGCTGCAAAACCAATGAAGATCAATACCGCATTGGCACAATCTTATTATCACTCTATTAAGGAAATAGCCACTGCACTCAACCTTCCCGAAGAACAGATTTTACCTACCTTAATGCGCCTGCCGGAAGTGGTGGCTCCTGAAGGGGAAAGTGTGAACGAGGAAGATTGGAAAGTGATAGAAGGTCTGGTGAACGAGGCTTCCCGACAATTGGTAGAGCATAGAGTAATAGAAGGAAAACCAATAGAAGCCGATCTTTTGGGCAGAATTGACCAAATCGAACTGTTATTAAAAGAGGCTGAAATACATGAACCCAAACGTATCGACCGCATCAAAGAGCGGATTACGGCACTGCTGGAAGAATGGGTAGGTAATGATAAATGGGATGCAAACCGCTTAGAGCAGGAACTGATTTATTATATTGAGAAGATCGATATTTCGGAAGAAAAACAACGCTTAAGAGCGCATTGCACCTACTTTAAAGAGCTTACGGCTAATGCCGGTACAGAGGGCATTGGAAAGAAATTAGGTTTTGTATTGCAGGAAGTAGGTCGCGAGATCAATACGCTGGGCTCCAAAGCCAATGATGCAACGATGCAACAAGTGGTCGTTCAAATGAAAGACGAACTGGAAAAAGCAAAAGAGCAGGTATTGAATATTGTATAAAAATAGTAACACAACAAATGAAGTATTCATATAACAAATGGGTGGGTATCCTTTCTATCCTCACCATAACTTTATTAGTACCCGCCTGTGGGAAACCCAAAGAAACGGCCTTTCAGAAACAATTGGGTGTACCGGGTGGTAAATGGGATTATAAATTTCAACCCAATTTTACTTTTGACATTCCGGATACGACTGCAAAGTATAAAGTATACCTGATTGTAAGACATGATGCGGCTTTCCCGAATGCAAATATTTGGGTACGGATAAAAACAAAGATGCCGGAAGACAAACAATTTGATGCCGGTAACCGTAAGGAAGCAGTACTCTCTGCTCCCGACGGACAATGGCTGGGTAGTAATATCGGCGCCTTATATGAGCATAAAATATTACTTACTGCCGGAAAAG
Organism: Taibaiella sp. KBW10; assembly: GCF_003852495.1. GTDB lineage: Bacteria > Bacteroidota > Bacteroidia > Chitinophagales > Chitinophagaceae > Edaphocola. The sequence continues at coordinate 526,130 of NZ_QAJI01000003.1, forward strand.
ATTATCCGAAATTCAGTAAAAAAGGTACTTATAATATTACTTTGGAGCAGATCATGCGGGAGAATCCCCTACCCTCCGTTGTTAATATCGGGTTGCGCGTCGAGCGACTGGATATTAAATAAACCATAAGCGACTGTTTTAATCGCTTCTTCTTTATCGCCAATCACAACCTTAACCGGTTTTACAATAACATTACCCTGAAAATCCGTAACCGAATAGCTTACGGATTTTTTATTGCCATCGGCGGCAAAAACAAGATAGGCATGCGGTGCAAAGGCATTATCGGGATTCCATTTAATATTGTATTTCTTTATTCCATCCAATATGGCTTCATTCGTACCGGAAACGGTGAGTTTAAATTGCGGCTTTAAGGTAGAATAAGGCAGGAGTTGCGGATAAAGGCTGTATACCTGCGCTAAACTTTGCTGATACAATTTATCTTCATCGTTCTTATCGGCACAGATAGCTAAGGATTCATAGACCCTCGCCAGAAACAGTTTCTCATATACTTCGTCAATATCTTCGGTAAAGCTTAAGGTTTGCACGAGGCGTTGCTCTGCCTTTTTATACTGTCCTTTTTCCATTTCAATACGGGCCAGGTACAGATTGAAATATTTATAGACCCGCTCCCGCGGATCTGTTTTCAATTGTTCTTCAAATTTCTTGTAGAAATAGTTTGTGCTATATCCTTTGATCAGAAACCAGATTTCATCCCAGGAAACGGTACTCTCTGTAGCAAAGAGGCGATACACCACATTATCCCTTTCCGGATTAGCTGCCAGCTGATTCGCCACCAGATATTGCTGCGCATATTTTTCCGTGCTTAATACGGCAATGCTGTATAAAGTACCCGGATGCCACCACCAGTTTTTATCTTCAAACTTCTGTTGTTTTACTTTGTGTATTTTATTGACAAGGCCCAGTAAATTAATGCTGAACTCATAATGCGGCTTTCCTAAGGTTGTTCCGATATGCAGTTCTTTAAACTGTGCCGCCTTATCCAAATACTTCTGGCTTTCTTCGATATTCCCTTCATACATACAAGCCCTGGCCAATGCAATATTGTACCATCCAAAACCGGGTGTAGAGCCCGAAGCACGGATCATATCGCGCATATTAAGGGCCGCGTGTAGAGGATCTCCTTTATAAATATCGATCAATGACGAATAGTAAGCCCACTCCTGCAAATGTTTGCTGCCGGCCTCCTGCATACTGGCGGCTTCATAAGATTCAGCAGCCTCTCTGAATTTTGCCTGAATGGCAGAGAAGGTGCCGTAATTGTTATACGGAAATATTCCGCTTTCTTCCATCAAGGCAAAATAGTATTGTGCTGAGTCTATTTCAAAATTGTAGGAATACAGGATACTTTTATAATGGTACACACTCTGGAGTTCAAACAACAAAGAGGATTCAGGAAATACGGTTTTATTGACGTTTAGGTTCGTATTGATCCGCATCAGTGCCGTATCCAGGTAGTTATTGGCCAGCTGCTCGTTGGCTTGAATATCACCCTTCAGAAAAGAATAGGTACGCTGTGTATAGAACCGGTTACGGTGTGTAATCCAGGACAGCATGTTATAAGCGTTCAGCACTATTTCTTTTTGCATGTTCCATCGCTGTACCCTGCGTAATAAGGTATAGCTTTTCTCATTCTGCTCCGTATTCTGGTATGCCTGAAAAAGATAACTTGCTGTATTGCTGTAATCAGACTGAAATTTATAGATTTTCAGGTATTCCATCGCATCTGCCGTACGCTTCCTGAGTTCCGCCGCATAATCAGCTTCCAAAAGGTTCAGTGCTTTTTCCAAAGGCTCGGCTGCATTTTTATACCCCGAATAGTCGGCAGCACGCTCCGAAAGATAAATACCCTGTATCATCCAGCCCACATAATATGTACTGTCTACCCGGACAAACTCTCTGGATGCGGCCAGACCTTCTTCTTTGGTAAAATCGACCCCTCTCCTTTTGGCATCTATTTCATAACGCTTTGCGGCATTTTTCTGCACAAGCGCTTGAGCAGATACCGAATGGATACCTGCCCAAAACAAACATATGTACAAAAGATACGTTACGCGATAATTCAAATCAGGTTTAATTTAATTGTTTTACATCGGCCACGCCACTCACTTCCTTCACGACAACCGGATTTCCTTTATAGGATACACTCCCGACACCGGAAGCATCAACAGATAAATGTGCATTGGCCATTACTTTGACCTCGCCCGCTCCGGAAGCATCAACAGTAACGCTATCTGCGGCGCAAGCTAAAGCATCTATATCTCCGGCACCACTAATATCAATTTCCAGTTTTGGGGTTGCTCCTCTAAGCCGTACCTGACCCACGCCACTCGACTCTAAGCTACATTTTGGTGATTCTATTTGCATATTCACCTCACAGGCACCCGAAATATCTATAGACAAGGGCTGCGGCTGTTTAAACATAGTCATCGCCTCTATTTTACCTACCCCGCTTGCATCTATCGAACTGATTTCAGGCAGTGATATATATATAGACACCTCCTGATCATTATCATCTCCAAAAATACCGGAGCTTCCGATACGATCAATCACCAGCACTCCGTCTTGCAAGGTAATTTTTAAAGAACGTAATGCTTCCGTATTCCCTTTGGCCACGATACTAAAAGCCGTATCCTGCATCAAATACACTTTAGCATAGCTATTCATTTCAATTTTATCAAAACCCTTGTAGTCATATTTTTTTGTGTTGCTCACAATAGGCACCGTATCACTTTCTTCATCCCCGTCTCTGCGTATAGAGATATTGTTGCAAGAAGACAAGAAGCCCGATGCAGCGCCCATACCGGCAGCCATAACCAATAAGAAAATTATTTTTTTCATGATCCAATTATTTAAACATTTCACCAAAAGTAGGCTACGCAGGAACCTTTTCCGCGACACTTTCGGTAGATGTTATTATTTTCTCGGTGAAGTACATACTGCTCATCCTCAATGTAACCTTAAGGTACTCAATCGTTGCATCTCCTGCTGTACAATCTGATCGAATGCCTTAATCCTTGCCTCTTTGTTGCGGAACAACAAACGATGCTCCAGGACCGCCTTGGCAATAGATTGCACATCATCCTCTATCACAAAGCTGCGTCCTTTTACCAGGGCGAATGCTTTGAGGCACTTGATAAACGAAATTCCGGAGCGGGTAGAAGCCCCAAGCGTAATATCGCTGTGCTCACGGGTACCCCGTACAATATTAGCAACGGCCTGTACAATTTCCTTATGGATGTATACCGCTTCTGCAGCTTGTTGTAAGTCCAGGATATCCTGCATACTCAAAACCTGCGTCAGCGTATGTAAATTATTGTTGATCTCCAGGTAATGATGATAGATATCCAGTTCGGTCTGCTCGTCTACATAACCAAAGAATATTTTCATAAAAAAGCGATCCAGCTGTGCCGTGGGTAAGGGATAGGTCCCTTCCGTCTCTATAGGATTCTGGGTGGCAATCGTAAAAAAGAGTTTATTTAATTTTATCGTTTGCTCGCCTACAGTGATCTGGCCCTCCGCCATACTTTCTAATAAAGCAGACTGTACTTTCGGAGAAGCACGGTTGATCTCATCGGCCAGTAATACGTTACAAAATAAAGGGCCTTTTTTAAAGATAAAATCCTTTTTTTGATCGTCAAAGATATATGCACCGATCAAATCCATCGGCAATAAATCAGGGGTAAACTGCACCCTTTTAAACAGTACATTATCGGCTCCCGAGCCGCTGATCGATTGTGCCAGCGTCCGGGCCAGCACCGTCTTTCCGGTACCGGGATTGTCTTCCATCAGGATATGCCCCTGAGCCAACAGGCAGGTGATCACTTGCTCTATCTGTAGCCGCTTTCCTCTGATCACCGTTTCCATCTGAGCAATCAGGCGCTGGATCTTATTTTCGGCCGTTCCCATAAGTAAATCTTCCATCTAATCTTATCTTTAAAAAAGCTATATGATACGTCCTTCAAAACTACGCTATTTGTAAAATATATCGTTGATTTTAACGGAAATTATCAAATGAATGGTTGTAAATTTGAAACAAAATAATATAGAAAGGCATGTTGCATTATACGATACAAGGAGCAGGTCATCCTATTGTTTTGGTACACGGTTTCCCTAATGACGGGTCTAACTGGGATACGATTACGGCATCCCTTTCGGAAAGCTACCAATTGCTGATCCCGGATTTACCCGGTGCCGGCAAAAGCCCTTTCGTTCGGGACCTGACGCTGGCCAAGATGGCAAAAGCATTGATTGAAGTATTAGATAAAGAACACATTGAGCAGGCTATTTTTGCGGGGCATTCTATGGGTGGCTATACGATTATGGAATTAGTTACTTTATTCCCGGAAAGGGTCAAAGCCATTTCTCTGGTGCACTCTTTAGCCTCGGCAGATACGGAAGAGAAAAAAGAAGCTCGTCGTAAATCCATCAAACTCTTACAAAGCAGCGATATCGGCAAACGGACGTTTGTAAAAGCGATGGCCGAAAACTTATTTTCCGCTTCCTTCAAAGAAGCACATCCCGAAGCAATAGAAACAATCTTTAATAATGGCATGCAACTGAGTGCGGATGCACTGGCAGCCTTTTATCATGCTATCATGATCCGTAGCGACAAAACGGAATGGTTGCAGCAAAATAAGCGCATCCCGATACAATGGATTATCGGCAATGAAGACAATGCCACTCCGATGGCAGAAGCCCTTAGCCAATGCCATTTATCTGCGGTCAACGAAGTGGCCATATATAAACCCTGCGGACATATGAGTATGATGGAACTCCCGGATCGCCTGGCCAAAGACTTGCGTTATTTTGCCGATTATGTTTACTCTTTTTAACGTATCCACATGAAATTTACACTACACGCGCCTTATAAGCCGGCGGGAGACCAACCCACGGCCATTACGCAGCTCACGCAGGGCGTAGAAGAAGGGGATGTTTTTCAGACGCTCTTAGGCGTAACCGGTTCAGGAAAGACCTTTACCATGGCCAATATTATTGAAAATGTACAAAAGCCAACCCTGATCCTTACCCATAATAAAACCCTGGTGGCACAGCTTTACGGAGAGTTCCGGCAGTTCTTTCCCGACAATGCTGTTAACTATTTTGTGTCTTACTACGATTATTATCAGCCGGAGGCTTATATGCCCGTAAGTGATACTTATATTGAAAAAGACCTTGCCATTAATGAGGAACTCGAAAAGCTACGCTTACGCACAACCACCGATCTGTTGAGCGGCAGGCGCGACATTCTGGTCGTGGCTTCCGTTTCCTGTATCTATGGTATGGGTAATCCTACGGAATATGAGAATGGGATTATCCGCATTGCCCAGGGCGATATTGTCTCCAGAAACGGCTTATTACATAACCTGGTCAATTCTCTTTATAACCGTTCCCAGGGAGAGTTTTCCCGGGGTACCTTCAGGGTAAAAGGCGATACGGTAGACATTAATTTACCTTATGTAGATTATGGCTATCGCATTACTTTCTTTGGTGATGAGATTGAGGAAATTGAGAGTTTTGAAATTGAATCGGGAAAAAGGATCGGCAAAATGGAAAATGCGGCTATCTTCCCGGCAAACCTTTATGTGGCCCCTAAAGATCAGATGGGGCAGATCGTAAAAGACATACAGGATGAGCTTTTCGCACAGGTAGATTATTTTAAAAGAGAAGGAAAGCATATCGAGGCGCAACGAATTAAAGAGCGGGTAAATTATGACCTGGAGATGATGCAGGAATTGGGCTATTGTAGTGGCATTGAGAACTACTCCCGTTTCCTGGACAGAAGGAATCCCGGCACACGCCCCTTCTGTTTATTGGATTATTTCCCCAAAGACTTTTTGTTGTTTATTGATGAGAGCCACGTAACCATCCCGCAGATCAGCGGTATGTATGGAGGAGACCGCTCCCGCAAAATGAATCTTGTGGACTTCGGTTTCCGTTTGCCTTCCGCTCTGGATAACCGGCCGCTCAACTTCAATGAATTTGAAAATTTATTAAACCAGGTAGTCTTCGTGAGTGCCACACCCGGCAATTTTGAATTGAACACCACAGAAGGTTTGGTGGTAGAGCAGGTCGTACGTCCGACGGGTCTTTTAGATCCGCCGATTGAGGTACGCCCCAGCCTGAACCAGATTGATGACCTGCTGGAAGAAATCGACCAAAGGGCCAAACGTAATGAAAGAATATTGGTGACGACGCTGACCAAAAGAATGGCGGAAGAACTGGATACCTATCTGAAACGCATCAATGTCAATTCACGGTATATTCATAGCGAGGTAGACACCCTGGAACGTGTAGAAATCTTAAGAGATCTGCGTTTAGGCAATATAGATGTACTGGTAGGCGTAAACTTATTGAGGGAGGGACTCGATCTACCCGAAGTCACCCTAGTGGCCATTCTGGATGCCGATAAAGAGGGTTTCTTAAGAGATGAACGCTCGCTGACCCAAATGTCGGGACGCGCAGCCCGTAACTCGGAAGGTATGGTGATCTTCTATGCCGATAAGATTACGGATAGTATGCAGCGCACGATGGATGAAACGCAACGCCGGCGCGAAAAACAGATCGCATATAATACCGTACATGGCATCACACCGACTACCGTACACAAATCGGTAGAACAGATCATGAAGCAAACCTCGGTACTGGATATCAAACATTATGATGAAGGTAATGTCCTGGCTATAGACGATACGATTGCAGCAGAAGATTTTGTAGAATATAAAACCAAGTCATCTTTGCAAACGGCTTTAGACAAAACGAAGAAAGCAATGCAAAAAGCCGCAAAAGATTTAGACTTTATGGAAGCAGCAAGGCTCAGAGACAAAATGTTTGCCATGGAGCAGGAGTTGAAGAATATGTAATGATACAAAAGAATAATTGTCTGTATGGCGGCCGGTACCGGCCGCCATATTTTTATCCTGCCTTATCCGTGACGGGTCCGAATCGTATTGGATATAAGGGATAAATTGCCCAAAAATTAATCCCTTTTTATCTTAAAATCACACTGAATTGCGTAACTTGTAAGGACTCCAAAACATGTATTATGAAAGTTACCGTAGTAGGTGCAGGTGCTGTAGGCGCGACTTGTGCTGACAATATTGTAAGAAAGGAAATTTGTGATGAGCTCGTAATTGTAGATATCCTTGAAGGATATGCAGAAGGGAAAGCCTTAGACCTGCAACAGTGCTCTTCCCTTTTGGGTTTTGATGTACACATTACCGGAACCACCGGCGATTACAGCCGTACCGAAAATTCCGATATTGTAGTCATTACCGCAGGCATTCCCCGGAAACCGGGTATGACCCGTGAAGACCTGATCGGGACGAATGCCGGTATTGTAAAAACGGTAGCTGATCAGATCCTTAAATATTCTCCGGATACCATTCTTGTCGTCGTGGCCAATCCTATGGACACGATGACCTATCATGTCTTAAAATCTACGGGTTTACCGAAGCATAAGGTGATCGGTATGGGTGGCGCCCTGGATTCAGCGCGCTTCAAAACCAATCTGCAAAAGATGCTAAACTGCTCCCAAAATGATTTGCAGGCGACCGTAATCGGCGGACATGGCGACACAACGATGATTCCCCTGACCCGATTAACAACGCTGAACAACCTACCAATCACAGATGTATTGACCAGAGATCAATTAGACAAAGTAATTGCCGATACGATGGTGGGCGGTGCAGCCTTAACGAAATTATTGGGTACTTCGGCATGGTATGCGCCCGGCGCGGCGGCTACAATGGTGTTAGAGTCTATCGTAAGGAATAAGAAAAAGATCTTTCCTTGCTCGGTCTATCTGGAAGGAGAGTATGGACAGGAAGACATTTGCATAGGGGTGCCGGTTATTTTAGGGAAAGATGGCTGGGAAGAAATCATTGATCTGAAACTGAATGCGGAAGAACAGGAAAAGTTTAACCAAAGTGCTGCCGCAGTCCGAAAAATGAACGCGGTTCTGGATACTTTATAGGGTATATCCTTAAAACCCTTTGCGCATATAAATACATTGACCGGTAAGCCCATCCCCGCTATCGGATGGGCTTATACATATCTGCCGGCATGATTGAGGCCCGAGATGCAGGATATAAAACAAAAAATTAATACCTGTTTACCCTCAACTAATGGGATAATTGTGCAACTTTAAATAAAAAAAGATGCAGAAAATACTCTTTGTTGACCGGGATGGCACTTTGGTGCTGGAACCGGAGGATTATCAGATCAACAGTCTTGATAAAGTCATCTTTTATCCTGAAGTCTTTCAATACCTGTCCCGGATTGCAAAAGAACTGGATTTTGAATTGGTGTTGGTGACGAACCAGGACGGCTTGGGTACTGATTCCTTCCCGGAAGAGGGATTCTGGCCGGCACATGATTTTATTATGAAATCCTTTGCCAATGAGGGGGTTTATTTTTCACAGGTTTTTATTGACAAATCCTTCCGGCAGGAACAAAAACCGACCCGAAAACCGGGTATCGGCATGTTGTTGTCCTATATCAATAATGAAGATTATGATTTGGCCCATTCTTTCGTGATCGGCGATCGGATAACTGATGTACAATTGGCTTACAATCTCGGTGCTAAGGCCATTTTTATCGCCAACGACGAGCTATTGGGCGCACACGAAATTGATCATAAAGAACGCCTGGATACTACGATTGCTTTAAAAACAACTTCCTGGAAAGCAATCTATGACTTTTTAAAGCACCTTCCGGCATAACATCACTGAAGCATGCAGCGCAAGTTCAAAAGTGGTTTAGATCCGGTTCATCTCCTCCTGGTTAGCTTTGGGCGTCTCTTCTTTAGGCTTTGCTTTTCCGCTGTTGAACGTATATCGCAGCGTCAGGGAAAGGTATCGGGAATCACGGTAAACATAACGTGCTCTTAAAATAGTGTTGACGGTTGAATGATACCGCATCACGCCTGTTTTGAATAAATCATTTGCATTCAGGCTCATGGCGAGTTTATTGTCCAGCAGGCGATAGGTAAGCCCGGTACTTACGCTCCAGGTATTGCGGAACTGCATTACCCCGGCATTATTCGGAAAGATATAATACCCGCTTAGGTCTAGCAATAGGTTCTTCTTTTTGGTTATGCTAAACTGATTATACAGGGATGCATAGCCGGAAAAGCTCTTGCTATCGGGCACTTCGGCCCTGGTCGACTTAATGTTATAATGGGACAAGCTTAGCTGAGGCGTCAATAACCATCGTCCGAAAAGATTATGGTTGGCACTCAGATTAAGGCTCAGCAAATCATAACCTAAAAAATTGTCTACTATGGTTTCGCGCAGAGGGGTATTCAGTTTGGTAAGTTCAATCTCACTAAAGGCATCACGGGAACGATAATAGCTAAGGTTACCGGTCCATTTTTGCAGATAAATATACGTCAACTCTATGTTATGGCTAAAGTATGGTTGTACGGAAGGGTTTCCATGGGTATACGCATACTGACTATGATACCAACGAAACGGATTGACCATTCCGAACTGCGGCCGGTCTATACGACGGGCATAGTTCAGGCTAAAAGCATTCTGCTCATTTGGGTTATAACTCAGGTCTGCGGAGGGAAATAGTTGAAAGTATTGATTAAGCGCCTTCGTCTGATACACCTCGCTCCATCCTTTTGTTTGTGTGTTTTCGGCTCTTAATCCAAACATCATACTCCACTGCCTGATTGTTTTGGCCGCTTTTATATATACTGCCTGTGTATTTTCATCATATTGAAAATGATCAAAGCGTTGCGGATCCGGCACCCAGTCGTGATTACTATATTCATAAAATGAGGTCTTGTTCCGATTACGGATAAAGGTAAGTTTTCCACCAAAAGAAAAGGTGGCCATGCTTAGCGGTAAGTCTACACCAAGATTAGCGGTAGTAATATCCATATGCTGGCCATTACCGGATTGATAGGGATTGGACATGCCGGTCTGTATGCCATCTTTATCAAAATTGAAATACAAAAATTCTTGCTCGCGGTCAAAGCGGTTCGCGAACTGATCAAGATCAAACCTTATTTTCTTTCCGCTGGTATCAAACTGGTACACATAATTAAGGTTCCAGGCATAGCTCTCCATATTTTCCGGATTCACCCCCGACATTAAGAGACTAGAATCTGCTATCACAGACTGGTTGTAGATTTGCGTTTTGTTGGCTTCTGTATTATTCCGATCCGAGCGGTTCCATAATAGAGAAGCACCTATAGCCTGTTTTTTATTAATTGCATAATCCACTCCAAGCGCCAATGAAGGAGCTTGTGTCTTTCCGATTTGTGTATTATCTTCTCTCCAATGCTGCGCGACAAAATAAATATCATTCGTGCCATACATCCAGGATTTCCGGTTGGCGAAACCTAGCGTCGCATTCATCTGCCATTTACCAAAATTTGCATTCAGGTTGACATCTGCCTGCTGACTAAAATATTTTGCATGACTTAAAGTAAGCGAACCTGTACCCATTATACCTTTATCTCTATTACCTTTCAGTACAATATTAATATAACCGTTACGGCTTTCGGCATCCAGCGCCGCCGATGGATTTTTAATGATTTCAATTTTCTCTATCTGCTGTGCCGGCAGGGATTTCAGGTATAAGGCCAGTTGGCCGGGATCCATGCGCTGCCATTTGCCATTAATCATGACATTTGCCGCTCCTTTTCCCACGATGGTAATGGCATCATCGACAACAGAAAGCATGGGCACGACTTTCAGCAGGTCAAACACGCTACCGGCAGATACGTTCTGCGGACTAAAAATCAGCTTCCCTTCCTCCATACGCAGGCCGGGCCTCATTCCTTTTACCTGTACGGCATCTAATTCTTTGGTTTGAATATCCTCAACTTTCAGTATTCCTAAATCTACAGATTGATCTACGCTAAGGGTTTGTCGATAAAGCGTTTGCCCCCAATAGCTGATGCTCAGCATATACATTTCTTTTTGCACAGCCAGGGAAAAGCGGCCTTCCTCATCGGTCGTCGCTACCTGTACCACCTGGTTAGTATCGGAAGACAGACTTACTGATACAAAAGCCGCGATCAGGTCTTCGGAGTTGTGCTGCTGTACCCGGCCGCTTATGGTGTATTGCGCGAAGCCGCTTGTAACAAGACCAAAAGATAAGCACATCAGAAGAATGAAAGGAGCAAAGCGAAGGTTCATAAAAGTATTTAGTGTGGTTTGTGTCGTATGGGCTGTAACATATGTAGCAGTTCAAAGCATACACTGTATATGGCATTTGCCTATCAAGACTTTGTAATGCCTGCAGGCGTTGGTAAAGAAAGCATTTTAGCGCAGCTATTTCCTGGCTTTTGCCTTAATTTTAGAAAATAATAACATTCCATTCCAACCTATAGGCTTGTAAGTGCATCCTTATATAAAAAGCAATCAATTGTGATAAACGAACCCCTTTTAAACGAATGCAAGTCGGGCAACCGACAGGCGCAAAGGGCGGTGTATGATTACCTGGCACCTAAGCTCTATAGCACCTGTAAACGATACCTGAAGCAAAATGAGGAGATTGAAGATGTATTGTCAGAAGCCTTTGTAACGATCTTTACGAAAATGCATACCCTCAAAGCGGTCGAAGCGCTGGTCTCCTGGGCAAGAAAAATTGCCGTGAACCAATGCCTGCAGCTCTTGCGCAAGCAGGTAAACTTCAATCTTTCCTTAGATGACATCAAGCAAGAGCCGGCATATGACCGCTCTGCTCATCATGAGGTCGAACACAAGGATCTGCTGCAATTGCTCCAGTTCCTCCCGGACGGATGCCGCTCGATCTTTAATCTCTTTGCTATAGAAGGTTATGCCCATAAGGAGATCGCAAGTATGCTGGACATCTCGGAGGGGACTTCAAAGTCCCAGTTAAACGTTGCTAAGAACAAATTGCAACATTTGGTTAATGCTTATTATTATCAAAAATCAACAAACAATGGAATCGCAAAATAAATTATTCGATCAGTTTAAAACCGCGGCGGAGCAGGATGAGCAGGATGCTTTTCCCCTACAGGAAAGCCTTTGGGCGCGGGTAGAAGCACGGTTGGAAGAACGTCCGAAAAAACGGGTATTGATGCTTCCTGCATTTCGCTATATTGCCGCTTCTTTAGTACTATTACTGGGCATTGGGTTGGTATGGCAGCTAAATAAAGAGGAAACCCCTACAGAGCGGCAACAGACGATAACCAAAGAAGATAAAGCCGCAATAATTAACAATAACACCCCTGCTACAGCAGCAGAAGAAGATACGCCAAAAGTAATCGCTAACAATAAAGGCGTTCAAAAAGCGCCAGCAGCACCATCAAAAACGGGCACCCCTATTCCAGAGGTTCCCTATGTAGCACAGAAAAAGGAGCCGCTTACGGACACAACAGGCAAAGCGATAGTCGTAATAAATAATACGACTCAAAAAGGTGCTATACAGCAATACAAAGGATTGATACAAGACCAGGAAGGCAACCCCGTTATGGGCGCAATTGTCTATACCCAGGGAGAGCATAGCAACAGTATACAAACCCAAATTGATGGTGTGTTTCAAATCGAGCTTGCAGATACGGTCCCTTTATATGTTGCTTATGGTAGCGTAAGACAGCGCATTAATAAACAGGATTTATTATCCAGTCATACGATCGTGCTGCAAACCAATCCATCATCAAATGGCACCAGTAATCAGGCAGGGAAGGCTTATGTTACCGCGGAAAAACCATTTAAAATATCTGCAGAACCCAGCCAAACCAATTTAGCCTCCCAACAAGAATTAAGCTCGGTAAACGTTTATGCGACAAAAATAGATAAGAGAAGCTATACCGGTTCCATTAGTACGATTACCTCCTCAGATATTCAGAAAAGACCTATTACCAATATTGCCAATGCTTTATCCGGTGCCGCTCCGGGAGTGCTCGTTACAACGGGCAGCGGACAACCGGGTTCTGCTCCGGATATTATGATACGGGGCCAAGGCTCTTTAAATGCGAGTACAGCGCCACTTATCGTTTTGGATGGCATGCCATATGACGGCACACTGGTTTCTATTAATCCTAATGACGTGGCAAATATGGTTGTATTAAAAGATGCTGCTGCAAAAGCGCGCTACGGAGCACGTGGAGCCAACGGTGTGATTGATATCACCACAAAGGGTAGCAGTAACAACTATAAGTTATCCGGAAATTTAATTGATGCTTTATCGGGTAAGTATAAAGACGAAAATGAGCTTCCTGACCTGCAACAACAAGTGAATGAATTACTAACTAACAAAGAATTGAGAAAAGTTGGCATTTCAAATGAATCTTATGAAATGTTTGAAGAAAACAAGTTTGAGAATCCCATGAATAATCCACTTTCTACCTTTTCTATTGATGTAGACCGGGCTTCCTATGCTAATGTCCGCCGCTTTATTACCGAGGGAAATAGTGTACCAAAAGATGCAGTGCGCGTAGAAGAAATGATCAATTATTTTGAATATCATTATCCGCAGCCGCAGGCAGGAACACCCTTTTCTATAAATACAGAATATAGTATTGCCCCTTGGAATAGAACACATCAGTTATTGAAAATAGGCTTACAAGGCAGAACGATTCCTACCGACAATATTCCTGCCAGCAATCTGGTTTTTCTGATAGATGTATCCGGTTCTATGAACGAGGCGAATAAACTGCCCTATGTAATTGAATCGCTTAAGATGCTGACCATGAAACTCAGGAAGCAGGATAGAGTAGCCATTGTAGTCTATGCTGGTGCGGCAGGTCTCGTGCTACCCTCTACCAGCGGGGCAAATAAAGAGAAAATCATGAGTGCTATATATGGACTTTCCGCCGGGGGAAGTACTGCAGGAGGGCAAGGTATTACGCTGGCTTATAAAATAGCTAAACAAAACTTTATCCCTAATGGCAATAACCGTATCATATTGGCTACAGACGGTGATTTCAATGTAGGTGTTTCTGATGACCGAAGTATGCAAGAATTGATTGAAGAGAAAAGGAAAGACAATATCTTCCTCACTTGTTTGGGCTTTGGCACGGGCAACTACAAGGATAGCAAAATGGAAATACTGGCAGACAAGGGCAATGGCAACTATGCGTATATTGACAATATGAATGAAGCGACCAAAATACTCCAGAAAGAGTTCGGAGGTACCATGTTCGCCATTGCTAAAGATGTAAAAATCCAAATTGAATTTAACCCGGCTTATGTACAATCCTACCGCCTGATCGGTTATGAAAACCGGAAACTGAATGCAGAAGATTTTGCCAATGATGCCATTGATGCCGGAGAATTAGGTAGCGGACACACGGTTACGGCATTATATGAAATCATTCCTACAGGAGTTGACGATAAATACGCGGTTAAAGCAGAGACTTTAAAATACACCAATCTTGTAAGGGACAGCAGCCATAATTTCAACAACGAGCTTGCCCAAATAAAGTTTCGTTATAAAGAACCCACTGAAACCAAGAGTAAACTCGTAGTACAGAATATCACCAAATCACTAATACCCCTGGAACAATCCAGTAAAGATTTTAAACTCGCTTCCTCAGTGGCATGGTTTGGCCTAAAGCTCAGGGATTCTAAATTGGTTCCGGATAAAGAAACAAAAAGTATTTTATCGCTGACACAAGAGGCAATTGATAAAGAAAACAAAGAAGAAACAGAGCTGCTACAACTGATAGATGCAGTAAAATAAGTGAGATGTAGATTTGTTTGGGTTTGTATGAGAAAGCGCAATGATTAAGTTCATTGCGCTTTTATTATGTGTTCCTCTATAGAAGCCGATCAGATCAGTCCTTCTTTAATTAAATCATGTAAATGTACCATACCCGCATAAGCACCATCTTTAGTTACCAGCAACTGTGTAATATTATACGTTCTCAATTGCTCCAGTGCCACAACGGCCATATCATCAGCCTCTACAGTCTTGGGATTTTTGGTACAAATATCAAGGGCCCTTAGCGTCGTAAAATCGATATGCTTTTCCAACATTCTACGCAGATCTCCATCGGTGATAACCCCCACCAAACGATCGTTTTCGAGCACCGCTGTAGCCCCCAGGCGATTGGCCGAAATAGATAAGATCACTTCTTTCAAATTAGCATCGGCCGTCACAAATGGTTTAGGATTCTGTTCGCTCATATCTGCAACCCTTAGGTAAAGGCGTTTGCCCAAAGCCCCTCCGGGATGATATTTGGCAAAGTCTTTTGCCGTAAATCCTTTGAGTTGCAGCAAGCATACGGCCAGGGCATCTCCCATGACCAATTGTGCGGTAGTACTGGTCGTAGGTGCCAGGTTATTCGGGCAGGCTTCCTGATCAATAGTTGTATCCAGGAAATAATCGGCATGGGTCGCTAAATAGGACGTATCCTTACCACAGATCGCGATAATTTTATTGCCGAAATTGCGGATAAAGGGAATTAATGCTTTAATCTCGGGGCTTTCCCCACTCTTAGAAATGATGATCACTACATCATCTTCCTGTATCATACCTAAATCTCCATGTATGGCATCTGCAGCATGCATAAACAAGGCCGGCGTACCGGTAGAGTTCATTGTCGCCACGATCTTTTGTGCGATCAAAGCACTTTTTCCGATGCCCGTGATCACCACCCTGCCATTGCAGGCATGCAAGCTATTGATCACCGCTTCAAAAGTCGGATTGATGGCCTGCTTCATCTTTTCTAAAGCCGCTATTTCATTAGCAATGGTATCTTGTGCAATACGAATGATATTTTTCTCTATAGACATTTATATACAATAATTATATTTTATGAAGGATCTAAGCGCTCCGTTTTTTTACGATATTGTTCCAGCTTCCGGCCGATAAGCCAAAAGGATAAGGCCAGGATGGTAAAGAAAATTCCTTTATTGGTTACATCCCAGAAATATTCAAAATAGCGGGTATACAAATTGAGCAGGAGAAATAATAAGGCCATATCCCGCAGGTTATTGTCTTTGCGTTTAACGGCGTAAAGCAGTATACCCACCAGTACTACCGTATACCCTATGGCCCAAAACAATACCCTGCTTTGCCGGAAACTGGTCCATTCCTGAAAGGAATAATTACCCGAAATGGATAAACCCCATGCCGTAAACAGGAACAGGATCCAACCGGTAAAGTAACTGGAAGGGGCGAAATCAGCTAAAGGTTTTATACGCCTAATCGCATAGGCAACTAATAGAACCAGCAAGCCATATAAGGTCAGTCTCAGCGGCATATTCATGCCCCAGAAAAAGGCACCATGATTGGTGGCTGCGGTTTCCGTATAGGCCGCCCACCATCCTCCGAAGGTTAGTAACATCGCGATCCAAAGTAATCTTGATTGTACGGCAAAAGCCAAATAACCCAAAACGGCACCCGTAGCAAAAATCAGCCAGTAATACTGGTCTGTATTCATGGAAAAACCTTTGCCGAAATAAGCCACGGCAACCGAGGCACTTAAACCGAGCAAAATACACAGTGATTCATTGGCCCAAACGGTGTTTATAAACTTCCGCTTCCGTTTTCGGATATAGAAAATCAAGACAACGGTAAGTGCAGCAAAAATCAGGCCTATCGTAATCTCGGAAAAGGCAAAGTAACGGCGCATCCGCTCAATCCATTTCTCATCTAAAACCAAAGCACCAAAAGCCAGGAGTGCACACGATACCGCCGCAATAAAAGCGTAAAAAGTCAGGGATTTATAATCGCCGGCATCAGACTCATAGGAAGCCCTGAGTTTATGTGCCGTATCAGGATTGATCAATGCATTTTCTTCCCATTTATCGATCGCCTTGTCTAACAGGGCCGCTTCTTTTTGATTTATTTTCATAGTCAGTTGTAACAGGAGAATACCCTTCAAAGGTAGGATAAAATATATTGTAGCCCCTTATTGGGATGTTGAAATTGTGTAAGAAGCTTTATCTTTGAGAAAACAAATATTTTATGAGCTTTATATTGAAAACCGTAAGCGACCACGTTGCGTTTATTACCTTAAATCGTCCTGAAAAGTTTAATAGTTTCAACAGAGAAATGGCGCTGGCCTTACAACAGGCTTTAGATGAGTGTATGCGCGATGATGAAATCCGTGCGGTACACCTGACTGCCGAAGGCAAGGCATTTTGTGCCGGCCAGGATTTGTCTGAAGCCATGGATCCTGATGCACCTTCTTTAAGAAGTATCGTGCACGGACATTACAACCCCATCATTGAGCGCATCAGAAACATAGAAAAACCGGTAGTCTGTGCGGTAAATGGTGTCGCTGCGGGTGCAGGTGCTAATATTGCACTGTGTTGTGATGTAGTGGTGGCTGTAGAGCATGCTACATTTATACAGGCATTTAGTAAAATCGGCTTGATCCCGGATTGTGGCGGCACATTCTTTTTGCCTCGCCTGATTGGTTTTCAAAAGGCGTCTGCCCTGATGATGATGGCCGATAATATTGATGCGAAGGAAGCAGAACGTTTAGGGATGATCTATAAATACTTCCCTGCAGAGACGTTTGTGGAAGAAAGTAAAAAAATCGCCTTGCACCTGGCCAGTATGCCAACCAAGGCACTTGGCTATACCAAACTGGCCTTAAACCAGTCTATGGCACATAGCCTGACCCAACAACTATCACTGGAGGAAGAATACCAAACGGCCTGCGGCGATACCGCAGATTTTGACGAGGGTATACAAGCCTTTTTAGAAAAAAGAAAAGCAAATTTTAAGGGTATTTAGTCCTTACATGATTACTAGTGTTGCGCGCGCCGCAGGCGCGCGCAACACTAGTAATCTAATTCTTTCGCTACAAGCATAATTGTTTTATCCTGATGAAAATACGCCATTGGCTCCTACTCCTTATCCTCATGCTGGGCATTGCTGCCCTTACTTATTTTATCGGCAGACAAAGTGGTTCCGTTAAAATAACGCATATCGCAACTAATGAACTCCTGATTAAGCAGATTGCCGAATTATCGAGCCTGGAAGTACAAGGGAATGCGCAAATCGCGCAGACTAATCTGACAAATGATGGGAGCTGGACTGATGCCGTTCGGAAACTATTTATCGAAAATACGGTTACGATCAGCATTCCTTATATCGCGAAGTACGGGGTGAGCATGGATACCAATGATCTTAAGATCACTCAAAAGGACAATGTTGTTTCAATTCATTTGCCGGAACCCAAACTGTTGAGTTTTGAAATGCGCCTGGACAAAGCCAATAGCAGCAGTACACAGGGATGGATGCAGGCACAAAGCAATGACCTCTATAATCAAGTGCAGAAAAAACTGTATCAGCAGTCGCGGACAGAGATGGAACAAAGCACTAAAAATAAGGAGTTGGCTAAAGAAAAGATTATTACGATTCTTAAAAGCTATTACCAGCCTTTGGGTTATCAGGTGGAACTCAGCTTTGGCAGCACGCAAAGTATTAGTCTCTTTCCAAAATCCTGAGAAAACAGCGCACACGTCTTTACAATTTACAAACCCGTTTTAGCGCAATGGGCTTAATCAATCCTGATACCAAGTGAATAGGGACAACATAAAAAAAATACTAAAGCCGATTGCATTTATTTCAGTTATGCTTTTTAGTGTTTTAATGTTGTATACTATTAAGCAGTATTTTTCATTCCGTACAGATGTGGGTTTCCTTAGATTCAAACAGGAGGTTATCGGCAATCAATACTGGTTATGTTTCTTCTATATACATATCTTCTCCATAATTGTGTGCCTGTTAGCGGGATTGACACAATTCTCCAATCAACTTTTAAAAGAACAGCGGAACATACATAAAATAGCCGGGAAAATATATGTGTACAACATCCTGTTGATAAATGTTCCGGCCTGTTTTGTACTGGCTATTTTTTCCAATGGCGGCCTTATAGGCATTTCAGGATTTATCGTTCAGGATTTATTATGGGCCTATGTTACGGTAGTGGCCATTATGGCCATCCGGAAAAAGAACATCATCCGGCACCGAAACTATATGGTCTTGAGTTATGCCATAACGACAACGGCCCTAACCTTCCGGATTATTAAGCACCTGTTCTATGAGGAACATCTGTTTTCATATTCCTTATTTTATGGTCTTAATGTATGGGTCTCTTTACTAATCAATCTGGGTATTGCCATTTTAATCATCAAAAAAAGAGGTGACCTATCGCTCAAAGGAGATATTATTGATCAGAATAAAGAAGGAAATAGCGAGCAATAAAAGTAATGCCCCGAAAAATATCAGTACATCCAGTAAGGCAGGATTTCGGCTTTTCACCGTAAATCTTTTAAAATAACGCATACACAAATAGGCTAATCCGGCATGAAGCGCTAATACAATCAAAAGAATCATTAAACCCATATCGCTTTTTCTTAAAAATAATAAATATTATACTGTGTTTGCGTCCTCTGACCGAAAAAAAATGACCATCTGTCTAAAGATTTTGCCTTAAACAATTTCCATAAAATTATTTAAGGATTAGGTACTACTTCCTGCCTGGGTGCAAGACGCGTTTTTGTGCGGGTCATCCCCAACAGCCATCCGAATTGCAGGCCATAAAAACTTTTTGTTGTACTGACAATCGCGGTACAGCCCAAAGAAAAACCGGAAAACTGATTCCGAAAGGAATTAAAGCCGATATAGGCCGACCATGCCGGTACTACACTTTCCCTGAATCGTTCATTGTCATAATTGGCCCGGGGAGATCGCTGCCCGGGAATGCCCCGGCTGGGGCGAAACGCCTGTTCAAATAAAGTAAACAAAGCGGGTCCGGTCTGTATATTGGCTTGCAAACCGCGGTTTCGGGTAAGATAAGGTGTCCAGCATGCCC
The DNA here is from genome assembly GCF_003852495.1 of Taibaiella sp. KBW10. Taxonomy (GTDB): domain Bacteria; phylum Bacteroidota; class Bacteroidia; order Chitinophagales; family Chitinophagaceae; genus Edaphocola. Next base: position 545,913 of record NZ_QAJI01000003.1, read on the forward strand.
GTATATATTGTGTTCGATACCGGTCTCTTAATACCGGTGTCATTCCCCAGAAATTGGCATCTGCTTTATAATCGGAAGGCAGTTGTGTTGTAGCCAGCCATCGTCCGTCATTTCCTATTTGCAGGCCATAGCGATCCCAAATACCGATGTGCAATGCATACCCGGCTTGTTTACCGCCATTAAAGTTGAATCCAAGGTTACCCTGTACATATACTGCGGTAATTAAAGGACGCCGCCGCACTTGCATTGGCTGCTCCTCCTGAGCCCAAGCTGCATGCAGGTATAGCATTAATATAAGCGTCCATAAGATCCGTTTCATAAGTGCTAAATGTTTATGGAAGATAAGAAATTCCAATCAGTTTGCCTTATACAGCTCCCTCGAGGAAAAACTGTACATCTGCCATGGTATGAATATTTTGCACAACCAGCAAGAATACTGTACCTATTTGTTTCATCTTGGCCTGATTCGTACCCCTTTGGATATAATCCATAATCTTATGAAAGGTCTCACTTTCATAATAAGGAGAATCCGGGTTATTGATAAAATACAGGCGCATCACTTTATTCTTAATGATCAGTTTTTCAAAACCAAGCTCCTTCGCCATCTTACGGCAACGCACTACGGTAAATAGCTCACTGACCTGCGCGGGCATCGGTCCAAAGCGATCGATGAGCATATCTTCAAATGCTTTCAGGTCTTCTGTAGCATCCAGATCATCCAATTGCGTGTATAGCGATAAACGTTCTGTAATGCTGGCTACATAGGTTTCCGGTATTAGTATTTCGAGATCGGTATCAATCGTACAATCAGTTACAAATTCCTTTTTACGATCCAGTTCCGCAGCAAATACATCTTTAAAGTCCGTCGATTTTAATTCCTGAATGGCTTCTGCCAGTATTTTCTGGTACATTTCAAAACCGATATCGGCAATAAAGCCGCTCTGCTCGCCGCCTAAAAGGTTACCTGCACCGCGTATATCCAAATCACGCATCGCAATCTGAAATCCGCTGCCCAGCTCATTAAACTGTTCCAGTATCTGCAAACGCCTTCTGCTGTCATTCGGTAAGGTAAGCAGAGAGGGCGCCACTAAATAACAAAATGCTTTCTTATTGCTTCGGCCTACCCTGCCGCGCAGCTGATGCAGGTCACTCAGTCCGAAATGATGTGCATTATTAATGATGATTGTATTGGCATTGCTAATGTCCACACCACTTTCCACAATGTTGCTGCAACAGATTACATCATATTTATAGTTGATAAAATCAAGTAAGGTTTTCTCCAGTTTGGATCCCTCCATTTGTCCATGCGCAACTGCAATTTCCAGATCAGGACAAAGCGCCTTCAATTTTTCTGCCATGGAAGGCAGGCTTTGCACCCGGTTATGGATAAAATAGACCTGTCCGCCGCGCTCCGTTTCATAGTAGATGGCATCCCTGATAAAGGCTTCATCAAAACCAATTAGTTCGGTATGCACCGGCTGGCGGTTCGGTGGCGGTGTATTAATGATACTCAGATCACGCGCACTCATGAGCGAGAACTGTAAAGTACGTGGAATGGGTGTTGCCGTGAGTGTCAGGGTATCAACATTGAGCTTTCGTTCTCTCAGTTTTTCCTTCGCGGCTACGCCGAATTTTTGCTCCTCATCGATAATAAACAAACCCAAATCCTTAAACTTCACATCTTTGCTGAGCAAAGCATGTGTACCAATAAGAATATCTATTTTTCCCGATTCCAGTTTTTGCAGGGTTTCTTTTTTCTCTTTGGCCGACTTAAAACGGTTAATATAATCGACATTACAAGGAAACTCTTTCAAACGCTCACTAAAGGTCTGAAAGTGCTGATAGGCCAAGATCGTGGTGGGCACCAGTACAGCTACCTGTTTACTATCTCCTACCGCCTTGAAAGCAGCTCTGACTGCAACTTCTGTCTTACCAAAACCCACATCACCACAGACTAGCCGGTCCATCGGATTGAGGGCTTCCATATCGCGTTTCACATCGGCCACGGCCTTGGACTGATCAGGGGTATCTTCGTAAAAGAACGAAGCTTCCAGTTCTGTTTGCAAATAACTATCCGGACTATAAGCAAAGCCTTCAGAAGATTTTCGTTTTGCATACAGCCGGATCAGATCTGCGGCAATATCCTTAACCTGTTTCTTTGTTTTACTTTTCAGGCGTTCCCAGGCATCACTGCCTAATTTATTTACCTTAGGTTTTGTCCCTTCCTTACCTGAATATTTTGATATTTTATGTAAGGCATTAATACTTACATACAATACATCATTGTCTTTATAAAGAATACGCACGGCTTCCTGCGCGGCACCGTTTACATCAATTTTCTGTAAGCCACTGTACACGCCTACCCCATAATCGATATGGCTCACAAAATCTCCGGGTTGTAGTTCCCGTAAAGATTTCATGGTAATGGCCTTGCCTTTGCTATAGGCCTGCTTGATTTTGTATTTATGAAAACGCTGGAAGATCTGGTGATCGGTGTACACCAATATCTTTTTATCATGATCGATAAATCCGTTGCTGATCGATACCGGAACGGGTACAAAACTGACATTGGCATTGGTATCTTCAAAGATGACCCTTAAGCGTTCCAGTTGTTTGGCATTTTCGGCAAAGATATATGGCGTATATTTCTGCTCCGCCCAGCGTTTCAGGTTGCTGATCAGCAGATCGAAATTACGGTTAAAGCTTGGTTGTGGTTCTGTATTAAAGGGGATCACCATAGCCCCCGCTTTGGGTTTATTAAAATGAATATGGTGAAAAGACTTTATTTTTCCTATCCAGTAACGAATGTCTTCAAAGTCTTCAGGGGTAATTTCTTTGGTTTCTTCCTCTTCATCAGAATAGGTCGTGACGCCACCGGACTGGGCAAGTTGCTCTTCCAGTTTCGACTGAAAATAAGCCAGTTTGTCTTCCAGCAATTGCTGGTCTTTAAACCAGAATACGGTGTTCTGCGGAATAAAGTCTAAAAGGGATACCTTTTCCTTTGTTTCAAAATTGGTTTCGATATTGGGCAAAATCGATACCTGTAACAGTTTTCGCTCAGAAAGCTGGGTCTCCGGGTTGAATAAACGTATGCTGTCCACCTCATTGCCGAACAACTCAATACGATAAGGATGTTCATTACCGAAAGAATAAATATCCAGAATACCACCACGAATGGCGAATTGCCCCGGTTCGTATACAAAATCTTCATGTTTGAAGCCTAAACCCGTCAATCGTTCTAAAAGCGATTTGGTATCTAACATGTGATTAACCGCAATCTGGATCACATTCTTGCTTAAGGTTTTGGCTTGCACCACTTTTTCAAACAAGGCCTCCGGATAGGTAACCAATACTTTTTTATGTACGGTTTCCCCGCTCCATTTATTAAGCGCTTCGGTACGCAGCATGATATGACTGCTGTTTACTGCGGTATATACACCTGTCTTCTTATACGAATCGGGAAAAAAGAATATATCTAAAGCACCGCTCAGGTGCTCAAAGTCGTTGTGAAAATAGGCCGCCTCATCCTTGTCATCCAGTACAAATACATGATTCACGTCGGACTGATGCCATACGGCATGCGCCACAAAGCTGATTGCATTTGCTTTAAGCTGTTCTAAAGTATATTGGTTCGGTTGGGGTAAACTAAGGGCGGCCGCTAATTCTTTCAAGCGGGTATCAGATTGGTACAACCCTTGCAATGTTTGCAGGTTCATAAGGATGCAAAGTTATATAAATTAAGGTATAAGTCTATAGATAAAATAAAGCACCGGCTTTCCCGCCGGTGCTTTATAAGCATACACAAAAAGATCATTATCGGGTTATCTTATCGAACTTAATCGTGCCCGTTCGCTTCGTATGATCACCGATAGCATAGACCATATGATACATACCATCTGCAAGCATACTGACATCTATCGCTATTTTATTGACGCCCTGTTGTAGCTTGTAGGATCGCTTTATCCACTGGCTGCCGGCGACACTGTTATACACCTCGATATGCATCATGTCCGCATTTTGCTCATTATAAAATTCAAAATAGATATACTTATCCGTCGGGTTAGGATACCAGACGATATCGCGTTCTGCACTGTAGATCACAAACCGAACCGGACTGTACCGAAAAGCACCATCTGCCGCTACAATCTTTAAGCGATAGAAATTATAACCCTGCGTCAGCTGCTCATCAATAAAAGTATAAGTCCTGGTATCGCTATTCTGTCCATCTGCCCTTGTTGTACTCAGGTACTCAAAGGAGATTCCGTCTATGGATTGTTCTAATTCATATTCCCGGATGTCCAGCTCTTTTGTTACCGTCCAGCTCAGCAAAGCCTTATTTTTCTGATAAAGTATTGCCGAAAAGTCTGTAAGGGTTACGGGTAATGGCGCACCGTTACAGTCAAAATGTACGGCATAATCGGTATAGCAGGCCCCGTTATTTACCCTAAAGACCGCATCGGTAATACCATAAACATTATAAAAGGCACCGGTATTATTATCCGGTACAGGCGCAATGACCGGTATCGTATTTTCAATAGAATAGATACAAGGTGAAATCTGATTAGACACATATACCCGAACCGGAGCCGAGCCGATACATTGATACCCTACAGAATCAATGACAGGACTAGGCATGATCAACACAGAAGTACTGTTGATCTGGGAATAACTCCTGAAGGGCACCCAAAGGGTACCGCTCAGGAGTATGATGAATAGTATAATATGTGAAAAACCAATTTTCATTTATAAGCAGAACAGGATGATTATGGGGTTACAGGATTTGTACAACCATTCGCATCGGTTATTTTCATTAAGTCATAAGTATGCGTTCCTTGAACCGAAGGTGTTGGAGTAATGGTGATATTGGCACCATTAGTCACGCCATTATACGTTTGGAAAGGAGTAACCGCATCTTGTCTGATCTCAAGATTAAACGGACCGGTACCACAAGTAGCCGTATATTTCAGTTGTACTGCAGTACCCTGACACAAGGCCGGATCTACCGCTGCCAAGCTTGCATTTGGTGTCGGATGTACGGTAACTTTAAAGGTCGTTGGCGTACCATTACAGGTTGAACCACCATTAGTGTAAATCGGTGTCACGACGATGTTGGCGACAGCATCGGTACAAGCAGCATTCGTCGCAGTAAAGGATGGGATCGAACTCGTCGTTCCGCTGGCCGCAATGCCTATTGAAGCATTATCATTGGTCCAGGAATAAGTGACCGTTCCGCCTGTTGTACTGCTAGAGAAGCTGATGGCCGGTACTACATTACCATTACACTTCGTAATGTCCGCGATCGTAGCAACCGTTGCTGTTGGATTTACAGTAATCGTATACGTAACCGGTGTACCCGTACATCCATTGGCAGATGGGGTAATGGTAACCGTTGCCGTAACCGGAGCACCGGTAGCATTTGTAGCGGTAAATGATGGAATTTGCGTCAGTCCGGTTGCATTGGCAAGGCCTACACTAGCACCGCCGCTGATGGCATAAGTAACGCCTGTTGGTGTACCGGTAAGTGTGGTGGCCGGTGCAGTGGCATTCGCACAATATACCTGATTGGCCGGTGCCGTAACAACCGGTACCGGATTGATCGTTACGGTTATGGGAAGACACGCAGTATTGATATTACAGAAACCGCCTTCGGCTCTTACATAATACGTTTTAGTGATGGGTTGTGTACCCGTATTGGTCGGTGTTACTGTAATAGAAGCACCGGTACCGATAGGTGTGGCCGCTCCGGTAGGACAGGCATCTGCATACCATTTCCAATCCGCTGCCGGTGTACCCGATCCCAGATGTCCGCCACTAATACTTAAAGTCGTACCGGTTCCGGTACAAAAGCTAGTCGCAGAAGCGGCTGTGGTCGCTACTGTGGGTAAGGTAAGGGAAGAAGAATCATGAACGGTTACCGTTACGGAACTGATCTGTGCCTGTGTTTTCGTATTCAGAAAAAACAGCCCTGCCAAAAGCAGTACGGGCGTGAGCGCCCAATGTTTGATTTTGTAATTTTTCGTGCTCATCTTTTTGTGCATTTAAGTGAATGATTAAGATTTGTTTGTTTTAAGGGTTTTGTATAGCGCAACCATTTGCTGCGGTTATTTTAGTGAGGTTAAACAAGGTTGTTGCGGTTACATTCGGATTGACGTTGAATGCCGTACCGCTAGCGATACTACTATAAGTGTTGCCATTAATAATTAAAGCAAAAGGGCCGGTGCCCTGGCTGGCATTAAAGCGTAACTGTACCTGTTGTCCCTTACATAAAGGGGTGATAACTGTAGCCAAACTACCCGCAGGACTGGTATTAACGGTGATGGCAACAGAAGTGGAGTTGACGATGGCACAGGTTCCATTCTGCACTACCGCTCTGAAATAGGTGGTCGCCGAAAGCGGCCCGATCGTGGCACCGGGCAGCGTAGCTGCCGTTACAGCAATATCCGTAGCAGTCGTAAAAGCCGCGGTACTGGATTGTTGCCATTTAAGTACCGATCCTGTTTGCCCGCTTAGGCTAAGATTCGCCGGTGCAGTACCGCTACAAATTGTCTGGGCCGCGGTTACACTACCGCCTACTGTTGTGGCATAAATAGTAAAGGTGCTTGAATTGCCGGTGCCACTACCCAATATGCCGCTATAAGAGATTTTGAACTTCCTGTTGGTGCCAACGACAGCCGCTGTAGAAGGTATGGTTACACTAATACTGAATTGCCCACCACCAAGATTCAGCAAGCCGGTACCCGTATAAAGGGTGGCCAGGCTGGTGTTGGCATTATCGGTGATTTCAATGGTCGTGGTGGGGATTAAACTTAAACCGGCCACCGTAAATGTAACACTCACCGTAGCGGCCTGGCAATAAGAACCTGTCGGACTTAAAATAATATTGGTGACCTGTGCCGAGACAGGCGTCATTTTAAAGAAAAAAGCAACAATAAACAGCAGTACAGAACGCAAAAAGAACCCTTTAAGCTTGCCATACAGCATATTATATGTTACACAAAATCCCATTACATACGAATGTACCACTCCTACGCAAGTCAACAGGCCTGCAATGGGTCAATTTTCTCTGTTTTATGAATTTTAACAATAGGGGTTTAACAAAAAAGCCTATTGCTAATGTCAATAAAATGATTATACACAACAAGTGATGTAATAAAAATAAATAAATACAAAAAGCATCAGCCCTAAGGACTGATGCTTTAAATGTGCAAAAAGATGTTTTATTGGGTTACTTTCTGGAACTTAATCGTTCCTCCACGATGCTTACTATCCTTAAAGCCATATATCATATGATACGCACCATCTGCCAGTAAACCTACATCTATCGCCAGCTTGTTCAAGCCGCTTTGTAGTTTATAACTGCGATCGATCCATTGACTACCGGCTATACTGTTATACACCTTGATATCCAGAGACGACGCCCCCGCTTCATTATAAAACTCAAGGTACAGGTAACGGCTGGTCGGATTGGGATACCAAACCATTTCATTACCCCGGTTATAGATTACAAAACGCACTGCGCTGTATTGTACACTACCATCGGTACCTATTATTTTAAGCCGGTAAAAATTATATCCCTGATATAACTGCTCATCTATGTATTCGTAATGCTGACTGGTACCTGTACCGGCCGCTGTCGTACTTAAGTATTTAAATACCCTGCCGTCTGCCGATTCTTCTACCTCGTAGCGCAGGATGTCTGATTGCTCTTGTACCGCCCAGCTGATTAATGCCTCATGATCCTGATACAAACGTGCACTGAAGTCTGTAAGCCTTACAGGCAAAGGTTCTCCATTACAATCAAAGTGTACCGCTTTATCCGTATAACAGGCCCCGTTATGGACACGGAACACCGCATCGGTAATCCCGATTACATTATAAAAAGTACCCGTACTATTATCCGGTATTGGCGCAATAGCGGGTATGGTACTTTGAATAGAGTATACACAGGGAGAGATCTGATTGGAGACATAAACCTGAATGGGTAGCCCACCATAACAATGGTAGCCCACAGAGTCTATAACAGGACTCGGCATCACCAGTACTGTGGTGCTGGTAATCTGTGCCCGGCTATGGAACGGAAGTAAAGTCATTCCGCTCCATAACAGGCAACACAGGTAAATGATAATATGTGAACGTATATGTTTCATTTGTCTTTATGGTCAATAATAGCCTTTTATGGCGTTACCGGATTCGAACAACCGTTCGCATCGGTGATCTTCATCAGATCATAGGTATGTGTACCCTGACTGGTTGGTGTTGGTGTAACGGTGATATTTGATCCGTTGGTTACACCGGTATAGTTTTGGAATGGTGTCGCACCATCTTGTCTGATCTCAATAGCAAACGGACCGGTACCACAAGTGGCGGTATATTTCAACTGTACTGCTGTACCCTGACACAAAGCAGGATCAATAGCGGCCAGTGTCGCATTTGGTGTCGGACGTACGGTTACCACAAAGGTATCTGGTGTACCGTTACAGGTTGAACCACCATTGGTATAGATCGGCGTTACAATAATATTAGCGACCGCATTCGTACAGTTTGTATTGGTTGCAGTGAAGGATGGAATGGTGCTGGTTGTACCACTGGCGGCAATACCTACAGAAGGATTGTCATTGGTCCAGGAATAGGTAACGGTGCCACCGGTAGTTGTGCTGGTGAAACTAATCGCTGGTACCACATTGCCATTACACTTCGTAATATCTGCCGTAGCCACTACGGTTGCTTTCGGATTTACCGTAATGGTATAAGTAACCGGTGTACCTGTACATCCGTTAGCAGACGGTGTAATGGTCACGGTAGCCGTAACGGGCGCAGAAGTTGTATTCAATGCGGTAAAAGAAGGAATTTGTGTAAGGCCGCTCGCATTGGCAAGGCCAACACTGGCGCCACCGCTGATGGCATACGTAACACCTGTAGGCGTACCGCTCAATGAAGTTGCCGGAGCTACTGCATTAGCACAATAAACCTGATTGGCCGGGGCGGTCACCACCGGTACAGGGTTGATGGTTACCGTTACCGGTACACAGGCAGTATTGATATTACAAAAACCACCTTCGGCTCTTACATAATAAGTTTTAGTGATGGGCTGGGTACCTGCATTCGTCGGAGAGACGGTAATAGAAGCACCGGTACCTACCGGAGTAGCTGCACCTGTAGGACAGGCATCAGCATACCATACCCATTGGGCAGCGGGCGTTCCGGAGCCTAAACGACCTCCGCTCACACTCAGGGTTGTACTCGTACCAGTACAGAAACTGGCAGGACTCGCAGCGGTTGTTGCCGCCGAGGGTAAAGTAATGGAAGAAGAGTCATGCACCGTAACGGTTGCAGTACTGATCTGTGCAGCACTTTCTTTGCTGCTCCACAAAAGACTACACAATACCAATAAAGGTACGGCTGCCCATTGTTGTAATTTGTACATTTTCTTGTTCATCTTTTTGCGCATTTAAAATTTGTAAATAATTGGTTTATATTGTTTTATTGTTTAGGGAATTTCTATTTAAGGATTTTGCAACACACAGCCATTCGCATCGGTTATTTTCGTCAGGTTAAAGGTTGTGGTATTTGTTATATTCGGATTCACATTAAAGGCCGTACCGCTCACAATTCCGGTATAAGTTGTGCCGCTTACGATTATGGTAAATGGTCCGGTACCCTGACTTGCGGTAAACTTTAATTGCACTTGTTGCCCCTTACAGACCTGGCTATTTACTGCTGCTAAACTACCATTGGGCAAGGCGCGTACGTTGACGGTGGCCGTAGCGGTGACTGCAGTATTGGTACATGCCGGTGCCGCCTGATAGGCCACACTGTTCACCGCATAGGTATAGGCACCTACAGTTGCGGTAGGAACGGCTACAGTTGCCGTAGCACTCGCCGCAATGTTGAGGGTCTGGTTTGCCCCCCCGTTTATCTTATAAATTACTGTGATCGCTGCATTTTGGGGATTGGTAAACGTAAGGTTGGGCGCAGTTACGTTCTGACAGACTGAAGTACCACCGCTTAAGGTAACCACCGGTGTGGCCAGAATACTTAACTTAACCACATTACTTTCATCCTGTACAGTACTGGCACTGGGCATCCCATCATTGGTACGGCTTACATTGGCCAGTCGCCGAAAATAGTAAACACCTGCAGCCGTAACGGTGGGTGTATAGTTTTGCGCGGTCGCAGCAGATATATTGGTAAACGTAAGGCTGTCTGAAGATTGTTGCCATTGATAAGTAATGGTAAAACGGGCATCACTCGAAACCGGTGCAGCTGTCAGGGTATTGGTACCATTCAAGGCACTCAAAGTACCCCCAACACAAATAGTCTGATCGGTTGTAATGCTGTTGGACACCCTGCTCAGGTTTTGAAAAGTAGCCTCATTGCCTCCTACAGACTCATAATATTCAAATAAAAGGTTACTGTTCCCGGTTAAGCGGAAGGCTTCTTTTGTATAGGTAGTAACGCCTTGCTCGATCCACCGGTTAAATACCTGCGTACCATCAACGGTCAATCGAATCCCGTCATCTCCGGCCATATCGGCGAGGTAAACGCCTTTGGGTAAGGTAGAGAGCATCCGGTAACGTACTGCAAAAAAATAATTGAGTAAGGTTGTACGTAAGGTCCCTTGTGAGTATACATCAAGACAGGTCACATCGTTAGCACCCCCAAAAGTAGCCGTGAAAGCCACCGGTTTTGTGCTGACTCCCGTGCCTATGTACCTTGTAAAAGCATTGGCATCTGTAGGCGCACCGGCCACATTATCCAGGCGATCATAAAAATGCTCTATCCATACATCTGTTCCGGCTGCAGCGGCATTATCTATATTATTGGAACCTCCGGTAATCGCATAGGTTAGTGTGGCGGTACCCGTGGCACGACAGTTATAGACCCTGACGAGGCCGGAATAAGTAGCCGTAAAAGTAAGTGTCGTTGTTGTGCTATGCAGAATCAGTGCCGAACCATCCGCATTTCTTACGGTAATACCGGATCCGGTTGAGGTAATATTATAGGTTAATCCACTAATTACATTGAGTAAATAGTAACCACCCTGAGGTACCGCAGCATTGGAGGGAGCGGTGCCACCTACACAGATATAGCCGGCAGTGCCGGCACTGGTGCCGCCGCTACATTGAGCAAAACTACCCTGTGTATACAACAATAATATCAGCGATAATACAATCGCAAGAATTTTTTTCATCTACTCCAAACTGGTACTTAGACGCAATACAAAGCAGTAGCATCAGCTATAGTAAATAGCGATACCATGCCTGTTTACGGCAAGTACATTAAACAATTTTTAATTTATTTCTTTCAGGTAGACAAATAAGAAAACTATTAGTAAGTGGATTTTCTGAGGTTGTAAGTTGGTTTCGGCTGCTAAACTAATACCGTTTTTTCGTATACAAAAATTTAGCGTGCGTTTTTTCACTAACGAATCGTTAATGAAGGATCATGGCGATTTTATGGGGAAATATTTATCTTTGCAACTTATGGCAAACGAGAATAAACTACAGGCAATTATTGCCCATGCAAAAGAATATGGTTTTGTATTTCCATCCAGCGAAATTTATGATGGCTTAGGTGCGGTATATGATTATGGACAATGGGGCGTTGAGCTGAAAAGAAATGTGAGAGAATATTGGTGGAAGTGGATGACCCAAATGAATGAGCAAAATATTGTAGGGATCGATGCCTCGATTTTTATGCATCCTTCCGTATGGAAAGCAAGCGGCCACATCGATAATTTCAGCGATCCGATGATTGATAATAAGGATAGTAACAAACGTTATAGGGTAGATCATTTAATAGAAGGTTTTGCCGAAACACTGGCTGAAGAAGAAGGGAAGGCATTACTCGCCGACATGGATAAATATATTGCTGCTGATGATTTTGCCGGTTTAAAACAATTGATTGAGATAAATAAAATTGCCTGCCCGGTCAGTAAAACAGTGAACTGGACAGATGTGCGTCAGTTTAACCTGATGTTCTCTACAGAGGTGGGTTCGGTAGCTGAAGAGGCGAGCAAAATATATTTACGTCCGGAAACCGCTCAGGGTATTTTTGTAAACTTTCTGAATGTACAAAAAACGGCGAGAATGAAAATCCCTTTTGGTATTGCACAAGTGGGTAAAGCATTCCGTAATGAGATTGTAGCCCGTGGCTTTATCTTCCGCATGCGGGAATTCGAACAAATGGAAATGCAGTTTTTCGTGCGGCCCGGCACGCAAAAAGAGTGGTATGAATACTGGAAATCAGAGCGTATGAAATGGCATGCTACTTTGGGTATTGATAGCGCCAAATACCGTTATCATGACCACGTAAAACTGGCACACTATGCCGATGCGGCCTGTGATATCGAATATGAATACCCAATGGGCTTTAAAGAACTGGAAGGAATTCACTCCCGTACTGATTTCGACCTGAAAAGCCACCAGGAGCTCAGCAAGAAAAAGATGCAGTATTTTGATGCAGATATTGATCCGGAAACCGGTAAGGCTTATGGTAATTACATTCCTTATGTGGTCGAAACTTCTATTGGTCTGGACAGAACTGTCATGATGCTTTTAAGCGAAGCCTATACGGAAGAAGACCTGAGCACAGAGGAAAAACAGGATAGCCGTGTAGTTTTGAAATTCATTCCGAAACTAGCCCCGATCAAACTGGCCATTTTACCACTGATGAAGAAAGATGGCTTACCGGAAATCGCTAAAGAACTGATGGAGGAATGCCGCCAGCATTTTAAGTGTTTCTATGAAGAGAAAGACGCCATCGGTAAGCGATACAGAAGAATGGATGCTATTGGTACCCCTTTCTGCGTAACTATTGATCACCAAACGAAAGAAGATCAAACCGTAACGATCCGTCATCGTGATACCATGGCACAAGAACGGGTACACATCAGTGAAATCAAAAATATTGTTTTGCAATCTCTGTAATCTTTATTGATATTAAATGAAATGGCGCGCCTTCGGCGCGCCATTTCATTTAATATCAGCCTATTTCGTATTAAGAAAATACACTATGCTTTATTTTCACAATACAGGACGCATTTTCAGGCCCAAACCTTAGTGAGATTATGCCCTAAAACCTAAGATTAGCAATAGTTTAGCAGGTTCTGTTAAGGAAACCAAAATAAAATAAAAAACCGCTCATTATTAAGATGTTGCGCCTATTTTTGGAGCGAAACAAACATAAAACACTATTATTATGAACAAACTAAAAATTGCACTTTTTGTCTCTGTTGCTGCTTGTACGGCAATATTCTTCGCTTCTTGCAAAAAGAAGGGTTCTGCACACAAGGTCGTATTTAAAGCGGAAGCTTCCTCGGGCGGTAGCGTTGATGTAGCCGTATATGGTTATGATGCAAATACCACAACAGCCTCAAGCCTTACGGGTACCACTTGGAGCAGCCCGGAACTGAACGTTCCCGCCGGCACTGTAAATGCAAATGTCGTGGTGAATGGACAAGGGAATAGCACTTCTACTTTAAAAGTACAAATCTATGTAGATGGCGTTTTGAAGAAAGAAGGTACTTCCAGTGGGCAGGTACTTAGTGCTTCTGCAAATTATCAATTTTGATTTTCTATTCCTTAAAGGTAAAAGGGCCAGGTTTTTAAACCGGCCCTTTTACCTTTTTAATTCTCGGGTTGAAAAACATCTCGGTCAAAACATGCTCCATACAAAAGGAGACCCGATGGTAAAGTCTCCCCTGTCCTGACCGGCTCTGCTCAAAAAAGCGCCGTACTACAGTCAGATAATTTTCAATATTTCTTAGCTAATGATGGGCGCGCCTTTGGCGCGCCCATCATTAGCTAAGAAAATAGTCGCTATTCTATTTTCGCAAAAACAGTTCGCAGGAAATCGAATCGGCAAGCGCAGGACTCGCAGCCTTTAAGTCACGTTCGTTACGCTTACACCATTGGTACGCCTGATTACCACGCATTTTATCATGAAAATATTGTGTTGTGCCGGGCGCTTGCGGATCACTGCCCCGCGTATAACAACTACAGCTCTGCTGCTGCTCACAACTGGAAAAAGTAGTCCATAATAAAAAACAGCACAATCCCTTTCCTGATGCGGAAACAATAAATCTCATCCTGTTAAGTGTCTTTTTAGTAGCGCTAAAGCATATTTGTTTCATGATAGTTAATTTTTAAGGTACAAAGTATCAATACGTTATATTTATAAAATTAAAAATGTTTCATATTTATCTTTTAAGACGCATTTTTCAGGCATAATCTTAGTAATTTTATATCTGGCGATACCAGATTGGCGATGAAATAGTAAATTCGGTTAAGGATATCAACATACAAAACCGATTGACAGTAAGGCATTGCCCACCTATTTTGAAACTAAACCTAATTGTTTTATTAAAACTGCAAATATGAATAAACTAAAAGTTGCACTTTTTGTGTCTGTTGCCGCCTGCATGGCTGTTTTCGCTTCCTCCTGTAAAAAAAAGGGCGGGTCAGCACACAGGGTTGTATTTAAGGCGCATACCTCTTCGGAGGGTAATATTAAAGTAGCCGTATACGGTTATGATACCAAGACGACAACCGCTTCAAAACTGAATGGTACTACTTGGGTAAGCCCGGAAATTACTGTTCCTGCGGGCAGTCAAAATGCTACGGTTGTGGTAGATGGAAGCGGACCATTTGCATCTTCTACTCTAAAAGTACAAATCTATGTTGATGGAGCGCTGAAGAAAGAGAGCATATCCAGTGGACAAACACTCAGTGCTGCTGTAAGGCATCGATTTTAATTGCTCAAACTGATAACTATACTGAGCCGGGTCTATAAACCCGGCTCCATTTATTTAAACTAATCTTTAGGGGCAAAGAACAAGTCTGCCAGGGCCTCAATGAGCGCAAACGGAGGCCTGATGGTAAAAATACCAGCATCCTGCCCGCTCCGCACACCTCTCAAAAAAACATAGACAATTCCCCCAAAATGAACCTCATACTGATAGGCACTACCCATACGCTGTTGCAGGTATTTATGTACGGCCACAGTATAAATCAGGTACTGTAAATGATAGTTATGTTCGGTCATGGCTTCATACAGCTTTTCACGCTCATAATCGGCTATGTCAAAACCCAGGTAATTGGATTTCCAATCCAGGATATAATATTGTCCCTGTTGCTCAAATAATAAATCGATCTTTCCGTTCATCATACCGGATAAACTAAAATATTTATCATTCAATGTGGCGCCATAGGATTGCAAGAGCGGCAATAAGCGCTCCTGGATGGCGGTACTCTGCAGCGGGAAATTAAATTCCAGCTCATTGATCTTAGCATGATTAGCTATCGAGCGTAGCTCAAATATGTTATCTGCAAAACGGATGGTGGCATGCAGGGTATGATAGACCAATTGCCGCAGGAGATCTGTCCGGTCTGTTTTTAGGGTACCATTGGCCCGGACGTTAAACCCGGATAAATGCATCTTTTCAAAATTACCCAAGGTCTGCAGGCTGCTGTAGTCTTTTGTAAAATCCAGTTGTTCAAAAATAGTATGTAATAAGGTTCCGGCTTCTGTACCCCGGGGCAATTCATTAAATACAAAAGCATCATAGTCTGCTAACTGATTACTATTACTTTTAGGTACATAATCGTGTTTTACATTTAAGGCCGAATAGCTCACCATATTCCAGGGAGATTTGCTCCCCAGCACGGCCTGCTCCTGATAACTTATCGTTTTTAGGGTACGGTTATCTTGCTGCGGTACATAGGCCGCTACGGTATCGGCGACCGTATAATCAAGCAAAAGCCCCTCTCTGCTTTGCAACTGTTGCAGGTATTGATATAGTCCCGAATTGTTATGCCCTGTCTTGGTATAAAAAATATAACATTTATATACTGCACGGGTAAGGGCCACATACATCAACCGTCTTTGCTCCTGTTCCGCTTGTTTTAACAACAGCGCCTCCTCTTCCTCACGCAACCACTCTTTTTCTATAAATTTCTTCTTACCCTCCCGGTCTTTAAAATGATTAAATCCGTTACGGACAGTTTCTTTCGTGTGTATCCCGTATACAAACACGATATTATATTCCAATCCTTTACTCTTATGAATGGTCACGATGCTCACGGCATTATCATCACTTTCCAGTTGCACCTCATAGGCATCGCCGGAAACAGCTGCCGCCTCCGGATTTTGCAGCCAAAGCAACAGGTCATCGGCATTCATATTGCGCCGGTATTGCTGCTGATGCATCAATTGCATTAATTGTATAATATTGGCCAGCGCACGCAAAGATTTATTGTCTTTCGACATTTTGGCCGCAATACTAAAGTCTGATAGTAGTTTCTGAAAAGCCTGGTATACTTTCTGCTCCAGCACCAGCTGATGATAACTTTTAAACAAAGCCGTCAGGGCGATTTCATCCAGGTGATTGCTGTCCAGCAAGGCCGCTTGCTCTTCATAGTAAAGTGTATTGATAAAACTGAGGTATAAGGCTGAGGCTATATTTTTGACCGTAGGTGCCAGCATAGCCTGCAGCAAGCGCATCATATCTCCTGCTTCTTTGGTTTGCAGCACCCTTGTATCATCGATAGGCACGGCAAGGATATTATAGGCACGCAGTATTTTTTTAAGGTCTGCACCATCCTTACCGGTACGCACGAGGATCCCGATGTCGGAGGGCACAATTGCCCTTAGGCCACCACTGCCATCATCTATCGTACACCCATTTTCCGGATTCAGCAGATAGGCGATCTCTTTTGCCAAGGCCTGTTTGGCATCACCCACTTTATCGGCATAAGCCAATACCAATGTATCCTGATCGGGAGTATGATTTCTTTGTATCGCCTTCACCTGATCTTTCCCTTCTACGGGAATATACGTAATACTCTGCTCCCCGGCATCTTCATAGCCAAAAGCCTGTGTTCCCAGTGCGCTGAAAAAATAGTTGACAGACTGCACCATGCGTGCAGTAGAACGGTAATTCACATTCATGGAATAGACCTTATCTACTTTTTGCTTGGCCGCCAGATAGCTGTCTACATCGGCATTACGAAAAGCATAAATACTTTGCTTGGGATCACCGATCAGGAAGAGAATGGTCTCATTCGGGCTGTCCCGGTTCATGAATAGCTGTTCGAACAATTCAAACTGTATGGTATCTGTATCCTGAAATTCATCAATAAAGACGGCTGCATACCGCGCCCTGATCAGGCTACAGAGATATTCATTCTTTTCCTTCACCACAATACGATGCAGGTCTTCTATCATGGCATCGAAGGTAAGGATGCCATTTTTATGGATATACTCGGTCACTTTTGGGGCGTAATGCCTTAAAGCATGATAGGATAAATATTGTTGGAACAAGGCCCTTTGCGCGGCCAGGGATTCTTCCTGCCGCAAAACCTGCTGCAAGGTATCCCAAAATGCACCTTCCAGTTTCTGTATGTACGCGGTGCCTTTACGGCCGGCATTTAATGCGGCTTCTATAAAAGCAGAAGCATCGTCCAGCAGCGGCACTAATGCTTTCTTAGCATAGGCATTACCCATAACCGCGGCGGCAACCGATTCCCGCTGAGTAAGCAGCAGCAGAGACAAGGATTGTGTTGTTTCCGCCAGTTCTTGCTGCAACAATCCTATCTTCAGAAAGGGTTCAAATACGTCGTAGGATTGCGTCGCATCATAAGCGGCATATTGCAAGCCACCCAAATGTTTATAAAACAGTGTTGGCAATTGTGCTTTAAAAATATCCATTTCCTTAATGGAAAAGGTATTGACAGGCAGGTTGGTCACTACCTCACGCCAGAACTGATTGACGGCAGTCGCAACAATATCGTTCAGATCGCTTTGTAAGGCCGCATCAAAATGTTGTTTGGTTTCAAAGGCAAATTCATTCAGCATTTGCTGGCAGAAACCATGTATGGTCAAGATATTCGCCTCGTCCATCATCAAGAGCTCCCCTCTCAGCCGGTCTTTGAGGGCAAGCATATCGGGTACCGACTGTACTAATTGATTTATCAGTTCATCCTTAATCGTAAGACCGCAACTGGCATCATAGGCCATTTTGATAAAATGACGGACCCGCTCTTGCAATTCGGCAACGGCAAAACGGGTAAAGGTCACGATTAATTGCTGCTGTACGCCTATGCCTTTCTCGATGATCAGGCGCAGCACCAATATAGCGATGGAATAGGTCTTTCCCGTTCCGGCACTGGCCTCCACCAGATTCGTACCCTCTAAGGCGACCTGGTTGACATCAAATATCTCGTTCTTCTTAGGCATGGTCAAAAGCGGGTAAAATATATTGATCCAAAAGATCTTTAAAATCGGTGAAATATTCTTTTTGTGCTGCCTCGTCTATAAAAGGCAGGGCATGAATGATATAATTATCGTAATAACGATTTTGCTGAATGCTCTCTTCGAGCTTAGTCAAATAATTATCCGCATGGAGCTTCTCTTCATAGAGATCCATCGGGAATAAGATCATGGCTTTATGATGTTTGATAAAGAAGCGCAAGAATACCTCCAGCGTTTCCTGAGCCACTAGCTTAGTACAGGGCTTTAAGGCAAGGATACCATCCAGGGTAATCAGAAAGGCCGCTGCCACCTGTTCTGTAGCTTTTGCCAACAGGTATTTCAGGAATAATTGCACTTTATTTTTAAGCGATCTTTTACTTGCTTTTAAGGCATAGTCAATCAGGTTCCCATCCAGGATATTATCAATGATTCCGGTAAACACATATTGATCACAGGTATACATCACCGTAATGCTTTGCGGTGCGGTATCCTTAAGAAAGTCTTGATACTGTTGATAGATTTGTGTTATCGCTTCGTCCTGCTCTGCAATAAATGTTGGTGCTACATTGCGCAAAGGCAATATGGCATTAGCATACAGGGCTTTTAGGCGCTCGGCTTCATCTCCATGAATTTTGCCCTCAATGAGCGCTTGCCGTACGGCCCATCTTTGTAAGCTGTCCAGTGTAAAGTTTTCGTGTGCGGCCACTTGTGCTATCGTATCATTTATATACACCTGTAGTACTTTGTTATAGTAATACTGGGTTGGTTTCGTAAAAAACTGAAGCAGGTCTTTTAAGGAAAAGACTTGCTCCTGCATCATCACCTGCGCTTCTGTTGCTTTAAACGTAATCGGGAAAGGCTTTGCCTCCTGGATCAGATAATTGGGAATTAATGCACGGTCAGCCTGATTATATACTTTACTAAAACTGTGTAGCGGATGTTGCTGGATCAGTAGGTCTCTTAATTTTCCTGCTCCGGTGGCACGATACCCGATTTGGATATAATCCAGCAATTCATCGATCAGTACAGAAGGAGGCAGGGGCTTATTGTCTTTAATCGACCGGCCGATATAGCTCAGGTACAGGGCACTTTCGGCAGACAAAACCGACTCTAAAAACAGATGTTTATCATTGTTCCTGATGTTCCGGTCGCCGAGCATCGGTTTTTGAATCATCAGGTCAAAATCGACATATGATTCCTTACGTGGAAAGGCGTCGAAGTTTAAGCCCAACAAAGCAATGATTTTAAAAGGGATACTCCGGAAAGGTAATGGTGAGCAAAAGGTAATGCCACGATTCATGAAGTTTAGGCTTTGCTGTTCACCACTGATGGCATTCAGGAGCCGTTTACTAAAAACCTCATAGCTTATTTTCGTATCGTCGAGATAGGCATCTATGATTTCGTTTTGTTTGAAGCGGGTGATCAGGTCCCAATATTGTTCATCTTTTTCCTGCTCTTCTTCAATCACAAAACCCATGATCAGGTCATCCACATAGGTTTTCCAGTCGCTCAGGTTCTTATTTACTTTTCTTCGTTTAAGGGTTTCTTCCAAAGCCTGGACAAAACTGGACAGTGCCGTGATCTGGTGCATGTCCTCTATGTTATCGGCAATATCGGTCGTATACACATCCCTACCGGCAACATACCATTGCGACTCGTCGAAACACATGCCGAACATCAGTTTTTGTAAGCCATATTTCCAGCTCACAAGATAAGTATCGTCAATTCCTTCCTGGTAATCATTATCTATTCCAAAGCGAATATTAGCGGCTAACACGATCTTACGGATATACTCCATCTTATAGATCCCGAAACGCCTGCGAATATGCTCCGATTCCAGTAATTGTAATACCAGCTCTGCGGTAAAATTATATTCATTGACTTGTAGCAAAAGGATCAGCGCGCTAATCACGGTATCGCCATTGGCAATACTTTCATCAATGATGCTGTAGCTGAATTTATGAGGAGCATTATCAAACACGGCACGTATGTAGGGTGCATAGGCATTGATATCACTCACCATCACGACGATATCACGCTCGGTTATGGCACCATAGGTTTGCTGAATGACGGCATCCAGCAAATAGTTGTACAGGACTTCCACCTCACGGGGAATGGAGTAATGGGCGGTAATACTGATCGTCTTATCCCTTAGCTGCGCTTCTGTGAACTGTATATTTTCTGTTTTATTATAAAAAATATCGTACTGAACCTGTTGCAGCAAACTGCCCTGTGCCGGTTGTGTTATAGGTAGTTCATTGACCGCATTGATAAACTCATCGGAGCGGAACAGTAAACGATAGGTATTCTGCAGTACTTTACCCCAACTGGTCAGCAATGCATTGCCGACGTTCAGGTGGGCTACGTTTTTGCCCTTGAATTGTTTGAGAAAAATCTGTTGCTCCTGCTCATCCTCAAACCAATAATGATCGGGAGCAGGGTTTACGAGATAACATTTGAAATCGATAACCCGGCTGAGCTCATAAAAAATATGCAGGTGAAAAGGGGTGAGGATAGACAAACCAAATAAGTACAAGACAGGCATTGCCTGCCGGATACGCTCCTGTTGTACGGGATGTTTGAGTTCGGCAAGGATAAAATGGTGTATGGCCGTGATGTCGGGAAAAGCCTCTCCTGACTTGGATTTAATGGCCTGCCAGATAAAAGCCTGCCATTGCATCACCGGATCAATATCTTCTATCGCTTGTGTATTCCACTGTTGCATGATGTGGTTGCGGTAGATCTGATACTGATCAAAGAGATCGGCAATCTTAGCCGCAAACTCCCATTTCTTTACATCCTGCTCTACGCCTTCTTCTATATAATAAGCGGCCTGTTTGGGAAAGCGGTTCCGAAAAGCAGCCGAACTGAGAACGGCATAAATCAGCCAGTCGATGTTCTGGCGGTTGATCTTATAATACGATTGGCCGCCTAACAATCCGTAGACCTCCCATAAAATATCGGCAGGCTTCAGGAATTTCATATTGGCGGCAATACCCAGCTGATTAGCGGTATTCACCACCAGCCAGTTGTTCATGCCAATGGTCTGGGTAATGATATAATATGGTTGTAAAACCGGTGCTCCATGATGTTTAAAGTCATCGATCATCGCGGCAGACAGCGACCTGATATGATTTGAGATATAAATTTCCAAAGCCATAGCTGCCCTTATTGTAAGATTAAAAATTGTTGTTGTATCCCGGAAATACGGCGAATACTCTGTGCAGCCGTAGCCAGAATCGTGTCTTTATCGCCCACAATCACGACTTTACGTTTTGCACGGGTAATAGCCGTGTATAAGAGTTCACGAGTCAGCAACTGATGTTCTTTTGCCTCCGGCAGTACAATCAGGACTTCATTAAACTCCGAACCCTGGCTCTTATGGATCGTCATGGCATAAGCAGGCTCCCAGGATTGTATTTGCGGGGGTGTGATCGTCATATACTCTTGCTCTGATTTTGGCAAGTAGGCATAGTACAAGCCATCGGAAGCCGATGATCGGATCAGGGCCATATCGCCATTGAAGATACCTTCCTGCGGCTGGTTCTGGCTCACCATGATCAACTGGTTTTCATAAAAAACGGCCTCGGGATTAAATAAGTTACGAGCAACTTGTTCGTTTAGGGCATATACGCCCTGACGGCCTTCTTTAACCACGCAGAGTATGGTGCTGTTGGTCATTCTGGCCAATGCTTCGCTAATATCCGGGATACCAATATACCCGCCTTGAGTGGCTAATAATTTTTGAGAAAAGTCTTGTACACATTGCGGCAAAGCACTATGCTTATGTAGTGCCACCACTTCGTCGGGCGCTTCAAAAAAAGAATTTATGGCCGCCACATCGTTATGTAGGATAGCCTTGCTCAGTTTACCAATGCCCTTGTCATCATCAAAGCGATAACTCAATTGCAAGGCCACGATATGCTGAAACAAAGGATGGGCATGCGGCGTGCTGATTGATTCCGGCTGTATTCGATGCGCCTCGTGATCCAGAAATTCATTTAAAAATCCGGCGCGTGCAGCATCAAATTGGTTGATCAAAGTAGTCTCAGCGCAAAGGTCACTGAATACACTACCCGCATCGACAGAAGCCAATTGGTTTTGATCGCCCAGCAGGATCACTTTTGTTTTTAGGGGATCGATCGCTTTAAACAATTTATGAAACAAGGCCATATCGATCATCGAGCACTCATCCACAATCAGCACATCTGCCTCTAAAGGATTGTGTTCATTGTGTTTGAAATGAATACTATCGGGAATATAACCTAATAAACTATGAATGGTACTCGTTTGTAATTGCTCTATACGCGCAATAATTGATTCTTCGATCTCTATCGCATGGAAGGCGGTTCTCACTTTACGCAAACCTTCTTCCAGCCGCACTTTAGCCTTTCCGGTAGGAGCGCATAGCATAATCCTGCATTCCCGGTTTTCATATAGAAACAAAGACAGCAGCTTGGTTACGGTTGTGGTCTTACCCGTTCCCGGGCCACCGGAGATAATACTAAACTGATGCAGAAAAGCATTCAGACAAGCTACCATTTGCCAGTTGGTACTTTGCAGGCCGGCTTCCGGGGCAAATAATTGTTCTTGGATAAAGGGACGCAAAGTGCGTAAAAAATCCATGCGTTCAGGCACCACTTCTGCCCGCACCAGGACCAGTATTTTTTGTACAAACTGTTTTTCGTAATGATAAAAACGATGCAGGTATAGCCTGTCCTGAAAAAGAATAAAAGGCTTCACCTCGTCGGCGTTGCCCACCAGCACATGCTGCTGTACTACCTGCGGGTCCGGCGCTTCGTTTTCCCATTCCTCAGTGGTCATACTATCCAGTGCCAGGCAGACATTGCCCTCGCTCATCTTTTTGGAAAGGTGATACAGGAAGGGATGCAATTTATCTTTGGTAAAATAGTTGGCAAAGGCGTTATGTATATTCGTGTGCTGCAGCATATCGGTCAAAAGAGGAAGACTGAGTGCTAAAATATCCAAAAATTGCGTGATTTCGGGCTTTCCAGGGCAGATTTTATACACAAAGTGGTCTCCCAAAAATAAAGCGATGATCGTGATCATCGCTTTATTGCTATTTACTGCAAGGCATCCAGTACATCATTGACTTTAAAGGGACTCATGTCAAAATACCGTTCTTCAGCACCCTTGGTCATCTCTTTGAGTTCCCGCTGGTTTACCGGCTTGCCTTTTTTGTTGTAAAGAATTCCTAAGACGACATAACCCATGGGCAGGTTCTTATTGGTTTTGGTGCCGGTAAAATTATAGCTCTGCACCCGAGCACCCATCATATAATTCCCATCCAGTTTAATCTTTACATCATTACTTACCCAGGCTTCATAGGTGGAAAATTTGGGATTAGCCGGATAAGTGTAGATATATTGCTTACAATTAAATCCATTGATAACCCTGGTTTCTGAAGTGGCGACCCAGGCGGTCTGCTCCCCTTGTTCTTCTTTTGCCGCTTCTTTTTTCGCCATTTTTTCAGCCATCTTCTGCATATTGATCAGGGGCATTTTCATGGCCGTTTTGTCTTTTACCTGCACCATATAATTGGCTTTGTCCGCATAATTATAGACAAACCAGGTCTCGTTTTTTTCGCCTTCATTAGAGACCATGCATTCTCCGGTTTTGCCAAAAACGATTTTATCGATGCTGGCTTCTTTCAGATTCCCTTTTTTATCATAATCTGCCGAGGCAAATACAAAGGTAGCCTGGACTTTATTTTTAGGATCTTTATAGCGCTTATCGTTTTCGTATGTTACCTTTTCCAGCGCTTCTTTGCCTTTCTTTTTCTGTGGGTCGGCATACTTCTTTTCCATGTCTTTCTCTATCTTATGCCGCACATAACTTCTTTGTGCCGGTACAGAAGTCGCCGCTAATAACAGCAGAAGCAGGCAATATATCCCTTTGTATGGTACTTTTTTCATGACCTTTTCGTTTTAAGTAATACCCAAAATTATCTAAGCTTGCCAAGCATTGCAAGCGATCGCGGAAAAATGGGGATTTTTCCTAATTTATCGGCAGGCTATTTCCGAGAAAAACTTGTTTATAGCATTAAACTAAATTATATTTGAAAGCTAAATGAAGATAAAAATGAATTATAAAAATTGGATGTTGGGTACCTTTGGTCTATCCTTGTTTCTATGCTCCTGCCAAGGGGTAAGCAACAATAAGCATACGACGGGTATTGATCCATTATCGACGAATATTGACACGACAGTACGTCCTCAGGATGATTACTTCAGCTATGCCAACGGCGCTTGGATCAAAAAGAACGCCATCCCGGATGAATATAGCTCTACAGGGATTGCCCGTTTGGTGATCGACGACTTGCAGGGCAGATTAAGGACCATCAATGAAGATGCGGTAAAGAAACCGGAAGGAAAAGTTGGCCGCCAGATTGCGGACTTCTGGCAATCGGGCATGGACAGTACAAAACTGAACCAGGAGGGGATTAAACCTTTAGCGGGCCTGATGACACAGGTAGATTCCTTATCGGATATACCGGGTTTAATACAACTCTGTGCAGGGTTGCATAAAATGGGCATTGAGGTATTACTGAGTGTAGGCGTGCTGCAAGATGCGAAGAATAGTGATGCCATGGCGTTGTACCTGTTTCAGGGGGGAATCGGTTTACCCGACCGCGATTATTATTTCAACACGGATGAGCAAACACAAAAGGTAAGGGCTGCTTACCCGAAACATATCGCGCAAATGTTTAGCCTTGCCGGTTTGTATAAAGGAGAGGAAGCGGCTTATGCAGAGAAAGTATTGGCTATCGAAACAAACCTGGCCAAATCCAGTCGTAAACTGGAGGCTTTAAGGGATCCCTATGCCAATTATAATAAATATGGTGTGGCCAGCCTAAAAATGAAATTAACGCCGCAGATTGATTGGCAAAGTTTCAATCATAATATCGGCATCAATCAACTGGACAGTGTGATCGTGGGGCAACCTGAGTTCCTGAAAACACTGGATGCGGCTTTAAAGAGTATGCCCCTGGCTGAATGGAAGGCCTATCTTAAATGGCATATCCTCAGTGCTTATGCACCTTACCTGAGCGATGCACTGGTAACGGAAAACTTTGCTTTTTATGCCCAGACTCTAGGCGGCGCGAAAAAACAATTGCCCCGCTGGAAAAAAGTACTGGATGCGGAAGAAGAAGCTGTAGGAGAAGCTTTGGGACAATTATTCGTGAAAGAATATTTTAATGCAACGGCGAAAAAACGCTATGAAGATATGGTGGAAGACATCCGTGCGGCCTTAAAGAACCGGATTGAACACCTGGAATGGATGAGCCCAACAACCAAAGAAAAAGCCTTGGTTAAACTGGCTAAAATGAGCAAAAAAGTAGGTTATCCCGACAAATGGAAGGATTTTTCTGCGATGGATATCAAAGCGCAATCTTATGCCCAAAACATTATGGCGGCGCGCCTGTGGTGGCACAATTATTCGATCAACAAACTGGGCAAACCCGTAGACCGCAGTGAATGGAATATGACGCCGCAGACCTATAATGCTTATTATAATCCTTCTAATAATGAGATTGTCTTGCCAGCCGGAATATTTACGGTACCGGGTAAGCGAGATGAAGAATTGGATGATGCCTTTGTATACGGTTATGCGGGCGCTTCTACCATCGGTCATGAGATCACGCATGGTTTTGATGATGAAGGCCGTCAGTTTGATGAAAAAGGAAACCTGCAAAACTGGTGGACTAAAGAAGACGAGGCCAATTTCACCCAACGTGCGGAGGTAATGGTAAAACAGTTTGATGCTTACGAACCCTTACCGGGCAAGCATATCAACGGTAAGGCTACACTGGGCGAAAATATCGCGGATTTAGGCGGTGTATTGCTGGGCTGGGATGCTTTCCTGAAAACAGAACAATACACTAAGGGCAAGAAACTGAACGGGGAAAGCCCGGCAGAACGTTTCTTCCTGGGTTATGCGCATGGCTGGTTGTATAATATGCGTCCGGAAGAATTGGCCAGAAGATTAGTGACCGATGTGCACTCTCCTGCGAAATACCGTGTAAACGGGCCTTTCTCGAATGTTGCCGCCTTTTATGAAACTTATAAAATACAGCCAACGGATAAGATGTATATCCCTGAAGCAAGCCGGGTAAAAATCTGGTAAGCCGGAGTTTTAATAGAAGCTTGATTAACGTACAAAAAGCATATTGATTTAGGAATCCTAAATCAATATGCTTTTTTATATTATGGGTATAGTGTTTGTTTTTTGATTGCCGGACAGATGAAGCATATTGGTATTGCATTTCGTTTTGTCGTGTTGATGTAAGGAGAAGCTATTACAATACATAATCACTTTTTCCAGGTAGTATACTTTTTTATGATTGTCTGCATATAATCAACACCATTTTGTTTGTCCTTTTGTCCGGCAACAAAAGGACCAAAAATGCCTGTTTTCATCAAGGCGATTGCTCCGCACCACAATTTTGTTACGTTTCGTGCATTGATTTTTGAGCCTTTAAGAGCGTATCCCGGGCTCAAAAATCGCAGCTCCTCTTACAAAATTGCTATCGCTGTGATGAAAACAATAAGCGATCCGTACAGAACACATCGGATTTGAACTGGCCTTATCAATCCAGCTTAAGAAAATCATCGGGCTCGGTCGATAATCCGTCAACCAAACTCGCTTCGCTCGAAAGCACAAGGAGAATGTATACAGTGCTCCATCTTGTCATGCTGACCTAAGGAGGCATCTCCCCTACTACAAATCACATTCCCCATACAAACAACAAAGGCATTCCGAGAAATGGAATGCCTTTGTTTATATTACTAATTGTACTGTTTATTTCAATTCGAAAGACTCGATAAATTTCGTCGTGAAATTACCCGCTCTGAAATCTTTATTTTTCATCAGTTGCTGATGGAACGGAATGGTTGTTTTCACTCCTTCGATCACATACTCGCTCAAAGCACGCTCCATGGTACAGATCGCTTCTTCGCGGGTTTGCGCTACGGCAATGATCTTAGCGATCATGGAATCGTAGAATGGAGGAATCACATAACCGGCATAGATATGCGAATCAATGCGCACCCCATGACCACCCGGCGTATGCAATACCTGGATCACACCAGGGCTTGGACGGAAGTCATTATAAGGATCTTCTGCATTAATCCGGCACTCAATAGCATGCATGGTCGGTTCGTAGTTTTTACCACTGATCGGTTCTCCGGCAGCAATTTTGATTTGTTCTTTGACCAAATCATAACTCGTTACCTCTTCCGTTACACCATGTTCTACCTGGATCCGGGTATTCATCTCCATAAAGTAGAAATTACGGTGCTTGTCTACCAGGAATTCGATGGTTCCTACGCTTTCATAGTTAATGGCTGCTGCTGCTTTAATAGCCGCTTCACCCATTTTCTGGCGCAGTTCCGGCGTCATAAACGGAGAAGGCGATTCTTCTACCAGTTTCTGATGACGGCGCTGAATAGAGCAATCTCTTTCGCTTAAGTGACATACGGTACCGAATTGGTCGCCCGCGATCTGGATTTCAATATGACGTGGCTCTTCTACGAATTTCTCCATATAGATACCATCGTTTTTAAAAGAAGCCGCCGCTTCCGCTTTCGCGTTATCGTATGCTTTTTCAATTTCATTTTCAGCCCATACCACACGCATCCCTTTACCCCCGCCACCGGCAGTTGCTTTCAGGATTACGGGATAGCCCATTGCATTCGCCAGTTCTTTGGCTTCTACAACGCTTTCCAGCAAACTTTCAGAACCCGGGATTACCGGTACACCTGCTGCGATCATCGTTTCCTTGGCCGTCATTTTATCGCCCATACGGCGTATCATGTCGGGTGTGGGCCCGATGAACTTAATATTATATCGTGCACAGATTTCAGAGAAATCTGCATTTTCAGCTAAGAACCCGTAACCCGGATGGATGGCATCCGCATTGGTAATCTCTGCCGCTGCCATGATCGCCTGTACATTCAGATAAGAATGAATGCCCTGGGGCTTACCGATACATACCGCTTCATCAGCGAAACGCACGTGTAAACTATCCCTGTCGGCTGTAGAATATACCGCTACGGTTTTGATCCCCATCTCGCGACAGGTACGGATAATACGTAAAGCGATCTCACCACGATTAGCAATTAATATTTTTTTAAACATTTTCTAATTTTAAATAATGGAACAATACAGGTATAGAAAATGCGGTATCGACCGCATTTTCTTAATACAAACATTATTTTATATTATTCTACGATAAATAAAGGTTGGTCATATTCTACCGGAGTACCATCATCTACCAATACCTTAACGATACGGCCGCCTAAATCGCTTTCGATCTCATTAAATAGTTTCATGGCTTCTACGATACACACGACATCACCTACTTTAATCTCGTCGCCTACCCCTACAAAAGGAGGTTTGTCGGGAGAAGAAGAGCGGTAAAACGTACCGATCATTGGAGATTTCACCACTTTACCGCCGCTAACCGGAGCATCTGCTGCCGGGGCTGCACTGGCTACAGGAGCAGGAGCTGCCTGCGGTGCCGCAGGTGCCATCATTTGAGGCATTGCCTGGTATTGCGCTACCGGGATGGCCGTGATCGGCGCTTCTGCAGTAGCTTGCTTGATGGTAATTTCAAAATCACCGTCTTTTATAGACAATTCGCTAATGTTAGATTTGTTTACTGCTTTTAGTAACTCTTGGATTTGTTTATACTCCATTGTAAATAAATTTAAATAGATATGTGTAGTATGTTTATATTATTCTTTTACGCGCTCCATATACTCACCGGTAGTGGTGTTGATACGGATCAGCTCGTCGGTATCGACAAACAAAGGTACGTTAACCGTAGCGCCTGTTTCCAATGTAGCTTGTTTCAAGGTACGGGTAGCGGTATCACCTCTTAAACCGGGTTCGGTGTAGGTTACACGTAAAACCACAGAAGAAGGTAATTCTACGCTCATAGGCAATTCTGTTTCGGTATTGACCAATACAGAACATTCCTGACCGTCTTTATACAAACCGGCGCGGTCCAGCATATTTTCGGCCACTACGATTTGCTCGAAACTTTCATTATCCATTAAGTTATACCCGCTGTCGTCCTTATATAAGAACTGGTAAGGACGGCGCTCTACGCGCACCGGGAAGATATTATCGCCCGAGTTCCAGGTATGCTCGATGGTACGGTTATTGTCTACGCCTTTTAATTTAGCCCAAACTTTAGCCGCTGCACGGGCTGTTTTATTTTGTCCGAATTCTACAACGGAGTACAAGTTATTTTCGAGTTTTAAAATCATCCCGTTACGGATGTCTCCAGTATTTGCCATTGGTTAATTTGTTTTCAACCAGCAAAAATAAGGATTAAGTTCATTTAAACGAAAAAAGGTATTGTTTTTTGTGAGAAAGGGGCTGATTTGCGCAAATAACCCTTCAGGGTGAATTTTTTAGGCCTATTTGGATTTGTGGAAAATGTTATTATTTTTGTCACAAATAAAGGATTTAATAAAAGAAAACCGTATGAGGACAATAATTTCAGTGCTATCAATGATAGTAATCATAGTCTGTCTTATATGGACAAGCCAGCTAAGCGGAATTGACACGAGAGAGGGGCTTCTTGTATCAATTATCTTGGCAATTGCATCATCTGTAATTTCCTGGGCTATCTCATCCTTTTATTCCGAAAAAACATTAACTGCTGAGAATACAAAATTAATTGACCGAATTGGAGAACAGTCAAGCGAAAAGATTTTGAACCAATCAAAGCAACTATATTCGATTGAACAATACTTAGATGAAAAACAAAATATACTCTTGGAAAAAGATTTATCTCCAGAAGGCAGTATATTCTTAGAATCGACTCGCAACATGATAAGATTAGTAAGGTCTTCCAATAATACTTACATAAATGATTGGACAGGAGTCGTTTCAGACAAAGTAAAAGACAGTATCATAAAGCAAAGAAACGCGCAGTCTCAACTATTTGAAGACATTAATTTAATTAGGCATGTTTCTCCAGATAAGAGAGAAAAATTAGAGGAAAAAATAGAAAAAGCGTCGCAAGATTTACCATCTTATCTAGTACCTGTTACAACTTTAAAAGAAAATCATGCGAGTATTATAGAACATATCTATATAGAAGACACAACATCTATAAAAAAAGGAAGACTTAAAATCTATTTAGCAGAAGATTGTTATAAAGGACACGTTGTTGGGAAATTTTTATCTACTTTTTCAAACCCACCAAAGAAAAGCACCTCTTCTATGGAAAAAGCGGTATCAAGGGATCAGCAAATAAATACTTTCGCAAGGACCGGTACCGTTTATGATTTTCATGTTGGCATTAAATCAATAGAATATAATATTCCTCTTAAAAAAGGAATTTATGAAGTTGAATATTGTTTTGAAGAATAACGAAAAAAGCAATAAGATATTTTTTCGTCAAGAAGTGCAAATTTTTATCATCTTTTTCTTTTCTCATAAATAAAAGCACACACCTTTTATTTAAAAAATAAAAAAACAATTTATGCATTCAAAATTTAATCAACATGGCTATAATTAAAAATGGTTTTTTTGCTTATAGTTCAAATCCAACACACTGTGGAGAATTTATTGAAGAGGCAATAAAAGAAATTCACAAAAGTGGTCATTTGGTATTGATTAAGAGTTGGAGATCAATGAGTATTTCTGGAAACTATATTATTTCAGAAATACTAAAGCAAATTGAAAAATCCGACTTTTTAATGGCCGATTTAACCGGATTAAATGAAAATGTATTATTTGAAATTGGCTTTGCTATTGGAAAGGGTAAACCGATTTGGCTCATTCAAGATACATCTATTAACGAATCCTTTAATAGATATAAAGAGTTGAATTTACTTACCACCATTGGATATTCACCATATACGAGTTCAAAAGACATCGTAAGTAGTTTTTTGAACCAAAAAGGCTACTTAAGGAATGGCAATTTGCTAAAATCTACATTCAATTATAGCGAAAATACAAATAAGGAACAAGCTATATTGTATCTAAAAAGTCAAATAGACACAAATTACAATCAGTACATCATAAATACTGTAAATGAATTTAAACTTCCATCAATAGTTGATGATGCTTCAGAGGTAAAAGTCCAATCCATCTCTTGGTATATAAATCACATTCAGCTCGTTCCAGCAGTATTAGTCGAGTTTTCGTCAATTTACAGAAACGGCTTTGAGCTTCAAAACGCAAAATGTTCTTTAATAGGAGGTATAGCATTGGGCCTGGGTTTAAAAGTACAAATGGTAGCAGAAAAGCCATGTCCGACAACAATGGATTACCAAGAGTATCTTAAAAAGTTTACAAATATTGATTTGTGTAAGCAAGCAATAATCCCATTTTTAACAGACCTAAGAAATAATATTGCAGAATATTTCACAAAAAAAAACAATAATGAAATTATTGACAAAGAATTAAGCGATTTGCAAAAAATAAAATTTGGAGAGTATATTGCAGAGCACGAAGCAAATAATATTTATGACTACTACTTAGAAACCGCTCATGAAGAAACATTAGTTAGAAGCGAATACAATATTGTAGTTGGCAGAAAAGGTTGTGGCAAAACAGCAACTTTATATTTTCTAGAATCTTATCTTTCAAGAGATATTAGAAATGAGGTTATAACAATAAAGCCAATCAATTTTGAAATAGATGGATTAATTGAGCTGATTAAAAGGCTGAAAAGTGATTTCGAAAAAGGTTATATTATTCAGTCGATCTGGAAATTTTTGATATATACAGAAATTGCAAAAAGAATTTATGAAATAACTAAAAATAAGCCATTATATGCATTGAATGATATTGATAATAGAATTATATTTTTTGTTGAAAATAACAAAAATATAATATTAACTGATATTTCTACTCGTTTAGAGCAGGAGCTCGGAAATCTCGCAATTATAGAGAATATAGAAGAACAATCCGAATTTAGAAATAAAATTTCAGAATTACTACATGAAAATATAATAAAAGATCTGAAAGAACTAATTATCGAGTACATGAACTCAAAGAAAAAATTAGTTGTTCTAATAGATAATTTAGACAAGAATTGGAAGAAAGAAAATAACATCGAGGTAATAAGTAAATTCATATTAGGCCTTCTAGGAGTTATTGGCCGTATTGCAAAAGAACTAAAAGGCAGCTCAAACAAACCAAATAAATTTGATTTTAATTTAGTCATATTTTTAAGAAGTGACATATTTAAATACATAATACAATTTGCAAGAGAACCCGATAAAATTGAATATTATAATTTAAAATGGAACGACTCTGAAGTACTGTTAAGAGTTATAGATAAACGTGTAGAGGAGCTTTCAGAAAAAGGAACAAGTGATTTTTGGGGCAAATATATTTGCCAAACAGTTGATGGCATTCCAACAAAAGATTATATCACTTCATGTGTTATACCAAGACCTAGGGATCTAATATATTTTATAAATAGTGCCAAGGACATTGCCGTCAGAAGGGGCCACGCTTTGATACAAGAAGCTGACTTAATAACTGCATATAAGGATTATTCAAATTGGATATTTAAATCTATACTGGTTGAAAATGGAGTAACTGTAAAGCAAATCCAAACATTTCTCTATAATGTTCTTGGTGAAAACTCCATTTTAACAAAAGAAAAGATAGAAGAATTAATGGAATTATCTAGTATTTCAACCAACGATAATTACTCTAATAAATTTATCGATCATTTATGTAGACTTTCATTTTTAGGTAGGGAGATAAAACCTCTAAAGTTCGAATATGAATATGACTTCGAAGCAGATGAAAAAAATATAGTTTTGGCAAAAAAGTTAAATTCAAATAGATACAAAATCCACAATGCTTTTGTGCCATACTTAGAGTGTTCTGACTATTCCGAATAAATTTCAATAAAGCAATTTACTTGACAAAGGATTATAAATTAGCTATATATACTAATTTATAATAAACAACTAGCGATATTTATTAAAGTTTAATTTAGAAATCCAGCCCATGCTCCCTAAAATAGTACTTATCCTTTGCTTGTTATTGGCACAGCAGGTCTCTGCACAAAGCATACAAGAAAAAAGGGTTTATGCATTGTTAGATAGCCTGGACAATCCTTATTATACGCAACGTATTCCCGAAGATGGCTGGGGCAGAATCCCTCCCGAGGGCTATGAAGAAAAGTACCCTTTTCGAATGCAATTGCGCGCCTTGCAAAATGAGTTGAGCACCTTACTGCGCAAGGATACGCTTTCTGTTGAGGTACTCCGCTCTTTACTCAAAGAAGAAAACTATCAAAAATTATTTTCTACGGATTGGCATCATATTGTTGACCAGATCACCGCATACAAGGACGATGCTGCCCATAAACAACTCCTGGCTTTTGCCATTCTACCCAGTACCACCTATTCCTGGCAGCAAACCGGCCTGGAACAGTACACCATTCGTTCCTTCGTCGTCAAACAGATTTTACCCGGCGACATCAAAGCCTATATCTTTAAAAACAAAGATTTTAACGCTACTTATTATAACCGCATAGACAAAGAGACGGACCTATTAATTATTGAGGCACAAATCAGCTATTTAAAAGCAGAACGCAAAAAGGAAGGCCTTGGCGATGCGCCACGTTGGGCCAATTTGCTCTTCGATAAAATGATCAGCCCGATCAAATATTGTGACCGCGACTATCCGTTTTATCTGGATTATGGCAATTACTGGGATCATCATGACAATAAAAAGAATGTGGACATGACGATCAAAATCTTAAACGAGATCAAGACCAATTATGAGTCCATACATCTCAAATGCAAGCAAATGGATAAAGAGATACAGGCATACCAGGAAAGGCAGGCAAGGTAATAAAGCAAAACTATTTACCCCAAAACAGCAAACTCATCAGCAGGTTGTCGCTACGAGCATGCGCTAAAATCATTATCTTCGGCTATGCACAAATCATTAACAGGTCCCGAACCACACGCGACAATCAATAAAACAGATCATACACAACCATGCCGCTCTTAACGATATACATAGCCACAAGCCTGGATGGATATATTGCACAGGCCAATGATGACCTTAGCTTTCTGAAATTAGTAGAAAAGGAGGGCGAAGATTACGGCTATGCTGCCTTCACCGACACGATTGACACCATAATCCTTGGTCGAAAAACATACGATTGGGTACTTAAAGAAATCGGCCCGGCTCATTACGACAATGGAGACCGAAAGGTATATGTGATCACCAGAACAGAAAAACCAGGTATCGGCAACACCACATTTTATACAGGCGATCTAAGGGAATTAGTGCAGCAACTAAAATCCGGAAACGGGAAAAACATTTATTGTGACGGTGGTGCCGAAATCATCAATGAATTATTGCAAAATGATTTGATTGACGAGATGATTCTTTCCATTGTTCCGGTATTGCTGGGTAGCGGAACAAGGCTTTTCAAATCGGGCAGACCGCAGCAGGAACTGGTACTGCTACAGGTAAAAACATTTGAAACCGGGCTCACACAACTACATTACAAGCGAAAAAAGAATGAAGATCAAGCATAGCCTGTTCCAAAATGGAAGGACAACTTACTTCAATCAGACAGCGTGTATTTCTTTATTTCCCTTACCCCCGCAAATCAATATAATGAAACACTTTTTTAGTCTGTTACTGATCCTTTTTATTCCCTTCATGGCGATCAGCCAAAAAAGGCTACCCCAAAAGAGCGCCATAATCGACACCAGTGATGTGGTTACAATCAATGGCATCAGACATTACCTAAGCATCAAAGGGAAGGACAGCGGAAAACCGATCTTATTCTTTTTACATGGCGGACCGGGTACTTCTATGATCGAAACCTCGGAGACCTTTTCGGATCAGCTCAGGAATGCATTTATCGTCATCAATTGGGATCAAAGACAAACAGGAGCAACCTTACAGTTAAATGCCTCAGTTCAACCGCTAAGTACTAGCTTGCTGAAGGATGATGCAAACCAAATGCTTGCGTATATCTTAAAGAAATATAAGAGAAAAAAATTATATTTAGTTTCCCATTCCTGGGGATCGGTGCTGGGCTTCGATATCGCTCAAAAGCACCCGGAATTATTATATGCTTATATTGCCATTAGCCCGATTATAGATCAGGACAAAGCCGGGCAATTGACCATTGATATGTTGCAGGATTGGGCGAAAAGTGAGCATAATGTTTTGGCACAAGAGGAAATCGAAAAAGTCAAAGTGCCTTTTGAAACGAAAGAGGATCTCTTCTATTCCCAGAAATGGCTCTTTATTAAAAATGGCGTAGATTTTGCACAGAAAGAGGACTTCAAAACAAATTACTACAAATGGATGAACGTCTGGTTTCCCACCTGGAAGGAATCGGTCACCCTCAATATGTTCCGCAGCCTTTCCTCAGTGGATTGCCCGATTTATTTTATTGAAGGCAATGCAGACCAATATAAAATGCATGATCTGGTAAAGGAATATTATGCGTTTATTAAAGCGCCTAAGAAAGGCTTTTACTGGATGACAAAATCAGGGCATACAGTGTTTAACACCGAACCGGAAAAACTACAACAGACCATCATTGATATAAAAAAGGCAACGCTGTAACAAAGGCTACTCCCTATCCGGGTAGTATGCCGGCCTGTATTTAGGCCACATCTAATTGTATTGATTTATAACATAGATACCAGAACCCAACATAATGCCAAACCCATTGACCCTCAGAATCGCAACACTCGAAGATATCCCGCAGATGCAGCGCATCCGGAATACCGTAACCGAAAATACCTTGTCCGATCCGGGTCTGGTTACGGATGCCGATTACCGGGAATATATGTGCTCAAGAGGTAAGGGCTGGGTTTGCGATTGGAATGGGGAAATTGTGGGCTTTGCCATTGCAGATATGCAGGATCATAATGTCTGGGCGCTGTTCGTAAAAACGGGATGGGCACAAAAAGGCATTGGCAGGCAGCTGCATGATACCCTACTAGATTGGTATTTTGCCCAAACAAAAGAAACCCTCTGGCTGGGCACTGCTCCGGCTACAAGGGCCGAAACCTTTTACCGCAAAGCCGGTTGGCTGGAAACCGGAAGGCATGGTCAAGGGGAAATCAAGTTTGAAATGACTTATCAAAACTGGCTGGATAAACAAGAAAACCCGTTATAAGGTAAACAATAATGTCTTCTGCGCTCCGTAAATATTTTGGCCGCATCGCCTTTTCTTAATACATTAGATCAGAATATGTACCACTATATTTTATCCATGAAATACGTCCCACTCTTATTATTATCTATTATCCTCAACAGTGCTGTATATGCGCAAAAACGCGATACCTGGACGGCATTCTGGAATCAGGACACAACACTCATCGGTTTTAAAGATGCCCAAGGCAAGGTGAAAATTGAACCCAAATTTATGGGCCTGACCACCGCCGGGAAGTTTGATGATATTATGGCCGTTACCGAACCCGTAAAGGACACCTGGGCCAATTACTACCAAACCAAATCGGGCCGGATCCTTGGCCGGGACAGCCTGTATGTCTTTGATAATACTGCGGACTGTGAGAGTGAAGGCTTTATCCGTTTCCATGATCCCAAAACTGATAAAGTAGGCATGTTTAACCGCAAAGGAGATATCGTGATCCCGGCGGAATATAATGGCCTGACACCGGTGCGGAATGGCATGGCCATTGCCCTTAAAGGTGCGAAAAAAAAGTATTGGGATAAGGACAAACATGACGGTTGTAATCATTACAGCTGGACGGGCGGCACCGAAGTATTAATTGATACCAATAACCGCGTCCTGGTAGCGGACTTCACGTATAATGGACAGCTCAATTTTTTCTCACTTAAAGTTACCGCACAACCAAATACCGACCCCATCAGAAAACATTTCAAAGGCCTTAATGGACAATACTATTCCTTTATTGATTTTGAACTGGAGTTCAAACAGTGGCTGCAACAAAATCTTTTGCAGCAATGCACGAAGAAAGACCTGCTGGCCGCTACTTATGAAAAGATCACCTGGGAAGCACCTGATGATTGGCGTACAGAGCCTAAAACCGCTTTTATCGACCGCAATGTCGAATTGTTACAAAGCAAATTCAAAGAGCTGAGCAAGGCCGGCACCGATTATGCCATTTCCAGAGACGGACTAAATCCGTTTATGTTTGCCGAAAAGGAATTTGAATCTTATTATAACAATTGTGGCGAAGCCAAAGACTGGCTGTATCCTACCATGGACATTATCATCACGCATAACGATGAAGATCATTTCAGCCAGGATCACCTGGAGTTTTTAAGAACGGAACAGGGTTATAAACTGATCTGTGTGACAATTCGGAAGGGTACGATACGGTAAAAACGGCAAGAAGATACAAGCGGCGTTGCCGCTCGTCGGGGAATACCATAAAAATAAAATCCGGGTATCCGTTTATAGCAAAACAAGATTGTCTCTATGCTATAGGTACCCATTGCTTTCATCATAGTGCACAGCAATCACCTTGATAAAAACAGGCATTATTGAAACAACAGATTATGCGGATAATCAATACAAAAATTAATTAACCCTATTTATTCAAAAAAATGATGAACAGAATAACCGTTTTTTGTGGTTCCAGTTTCGGGACGGAAGCCATATATCAACAGCAAGCTTATGCTTTAGGAAAAGCCCTGGCAGAAAAAGGTATCGGTTTGGTTTATGGTGGTGCCCGTGTGGGTTTGATGGGTGCGGTAGCGGATGGTTGTCTGCAGCACAAAGGGGAAGTAATCGGGGTGCTCCCCCACTTTCTGGGCAGTAAAGAGATTGCCCATGAGCAGCTCACAGAACTGATTTTAGTGGACACCATGCATCAGCGAAAAACCAAAATGAATGAACTGTCGGATGGGGTCATTACCTTGCCCGGCGGCTTTGGTACCATGGAAGAGCTCTTTGAAATGCTAACCTGGGCACAATTGGGCTTACATCAAAAGCCTATTGCCATCCTTAATGTTGAGGGGTTTTATGATGAACTCTTAGCCATGATCAATAGTATGGTAGAAAAGGGATTGCTAAAAGCCCTTAACCGCGACATGCTTCTGGTGAGCGACGATATCCACAACCTTTTGGATCAAATGCAACACTACCAGGCACCGGCAGTGGGTAAATGGATTACAAAGGATAAGGTGTAATTTTAAACGATCACAATGCCATCACCACAAAAAGAACCTTCTATATGGAACATACTTGCAAAAACCTTTGAAGGGCACTATATCGAAAAACAATCTTATCATTCTGACAAAGCAGACTTGAGATTTAAAGACTTCCAGATTCTGTGTGATTACTATACAGCTTATCGCACCGTGGGACAGACAACGGTGCAAAAAACATATACCCGAATGGTATGCCCTTATCGTTCTGCTAATCCCTTTTTCTTTCAGATCTATCCTCAGGGCTTCCTTGATCGTATAGGCACTTTATTGGGGGCACAGGATATCTTAATTGGCAATGAAGCATTCGATAGGGCATTTATCATTAAAGGAAATGATCCCTATAAAATAACGAGCTTATTGAATGACCATACCATTCAGGATTTAATACAGACTCAGCGAGGACTTCATATCGAAACCTCAGACCAACACGGCATTTGGGAAGATAAATTACCAGAAGGCACTTATGAATTGTCTTTGTATCTTGAAGGTGCATTAGATATGGAGGAACAACTTAAAGCTTTATACTTATTATGTACCAAACTGCTGACGCAACTCTTAAAGATAGATGCCATTCATCCCATATATTATTACAGCCAATAAACCTTTAAATAAAGACAATCCTTGCCCCGCCATGTCTCTATAAAAATGAGAGAACGCTAAACAAAAAACACATGAACATAACAGATATAGCAACAGCCTTCTCCAATGGAGCCTTTGCAGCAACCTATCCATATCTTTCTGATCAGGTTGTATGGATCGTGGTAGGGGAAAAGACCTATGCGGGCAAAACCGCGGTGACAAAGCAATGCGAACAAGTACAGATCTATTTCGAATCGGTACAAACAGACTTCAAAACGATACAGATAATTACGGAAGCGCATAAAGTGGTGATCAGCGGAACAGCCGCTTTTTCAAAGGAGGGGCAATTGATTTCCTTTATATCGGCTTGCGATATTTATGAATTCAATGCCCGGCAACAACTGGAAAAAATCACTTCTTATTGTATTCCCGAAAAAGGAATATAGTCTTCATTTACTCTTTATTGAGACACTACCCTTCAACAATAAAGCCCCGGAATTTCCGGGGCTTTATTGTTTTTTATTATTTGATCAGCTTACTTCTGAATAATCGGTTTTCCTTTTCGGATCGCTCTTTTATGGGTCAGTTTGGTAATGGCCACATAAAACACCGGTACAATAAAGATTGCCAAGGTAGTAGCCGCGATCATCCCGCCAAATACAGTCCAGCCCATGGTATTACGGGACTCTGAAGCCGCACCGGAAGCGCGCATCAAAGGCACTACCCCTAAGATAAAGGCCAGAGAGGTCATCACAATCGGACGTAAACGCAGGCGCACAGCATGTAAGGTCGCTGCCACCACTTCTTGCCCCTTGTCTACCCCTTCTTTGGCAAACTCCACAATCAGGATCGCATTCTTGGCCGAAAGCCCGATGAGCGTAATCATCCCGATCTGTGCATATATATTATTGGTCAGGCTAGGCATAAAATATAAGGTAAGCATAGAACCAAATAAACCTACCGGAACAGCCAGCAATACACTAAACGGTATCGACCAGCTTTCATATAAGGCTGCTAAGAACAGGAATACGAAAATGATGGATGCCGCAAAGATATAAATAGTACTATCTCCTGCTTTGATCTCTTCCAGGCTCATGCCGGAGAACTCATAACTATAGCCGGCCGGTAAGACTTCTGCCGCCACTTCTCTAAGCGCATCCAAAGCCTGTCCCGAGCTGTACCCGTCTTTTGGCGTACCATTGATCTCGATCGAACGGTTCATGTTAAAGTGAGGAATCACCGATGGATTTTCCACCACTTTTGAGGTCACCAATGTTCCCAGCGGAATCATATTGCCTTCATTGTTCTTGACAAAGAATTTATTCAGGTCGCTGGTTGAAGTTCGGGAGGTACTGTCCGCCATCATCACAACACGGAAGTTACGGCCGTAGATATTGAAATCATTCACATACTGGCTACCCAAAAGACCCGACATCGAAGAATATACATCCGAAATACTAATACCCAGTTTTTTCGTCATTTCCCGGTTTACATCGACCTTATAGGCAGGTGTTTTGGTATTGAAGAACGTATAAGCATTATCGATTTCCGGACGTTGGCGCAATTTAGCCAGGAAGTCCTGTGAGATCTTCTCAAAGGTCTTGATATCATCACTACCCCCTGTCTGCATCAGCTGTATGGTAAACCCATTTGCCGAACCCAGACCCGGTATGGCCGGAGGCGCTACCACACGTACACTCGCTTCATTAAAGCCTTTCGTGCGTTTTACAATTTCTTTTAATACGGACTGTACATGCAGGTCTTTGGTCTTGCGTTTATCCCAGGGTTCCAAAAGGATGAACATCGTACCCACATTGGATTTACCCGAACCATTCAATACATTGAAGCCCGGCAAACCACCTACTACACGGATACCCGGAATATCTTTGATCTTACCCACCAGATCCTGAAACAGGGCACGGCTACGGGTAATGGAAGTTCCTTCCGGCATTTCGTAAGACACAAACAGTTTTCCCTCATCTTCCAAAGGCACGAATCCTGTCGGCTTGGCTTTCATCAGGAAGACCAGGCCAAAGGTTAGGAGCAACATCAGTGTAACCACATAAGGGGTTTTCTTGATCCACTTGGCGACACCATTGGTATAGGAATTGGATAATTTTAAGAATTTCGCATTGAACCAGTCGAAGAAACGGTTCATCAGACTTTTTCTGCGCTCCCCGATGGGCGTTGGTTTCAGCATGATGGAACACAAAGCCGGTGTTAACGACAAGGCCACAAAAGCAGAAAGCAATACCGAAATCGCAATGGTCAGGGCGAATTGCTGATACAGTTTTCCCGAGATACCCGGTACAAAACTGATCGGCACAAACACTGCTGCCAGGATCAGGGCAATCGCAATTACCGGCCCGGAGATCTCTCTCATCGCCTGACGGGTGGCCTCCTTAGCATCCAGCTTATCATGATCAATCTTATGCTGGACCGCCTCGACCACCACAATGGCATCATCCACCACAATGCCGATGGCCAGTACAAAAGCGAACATGGTCAGGGTATTTACGGTAAAGCCCAATGGGATAAATATCAGGAACGTTCCGATAATAGATACAGGAATCG
This sequence comes from Taibaiella sp. KBW10, assembly GCF_003852495.1. Classification (GTDB taxonomy): domain Bacteria; phylum Bacteroidota; class Bacteroidia; order Chitinophagales; family Chitinophagaceae; genus Edaphocola. Next base: position 587,514 of record NZ_QAJI01000003.1, read on the forward strand.
CCAACAGCGGAATCAGGGTTGCCCGCCAGTTTTGCAGGAACAGGAATACCACCAAAACCACCAATAATAAGGCTTCGATAAAGGTGTGCAATACTTCCTGAATAGAGGCCCTTACTACGGTTGCATTCTCGGTCATCACCGCATAATCAAGGTCTTTCGGAAAAGCCTTTTTCATTTCGTCCATCTTGGCCAGGATCCTGTCGTAGGTATCCAGGGCATTAGAACCCGGTGACTGATAGATCAGCAGGAAAGCCGCTTTATTTTCAAAACGATACCCACCGCTGGTATAGTCAAAGCTGCCCAATTCAATTTTAGCGACATCTTTCAGGCGCACAAAACTACCGTCTCCGGCATTTGCCCGCACCACAATGTCTCCAAACTCATCTACCGTATTCAAACGGCTATTGGTGAGTACAGAATATTCAAAAGCCTGAGAACTGGGTTGCGGACTACCACCCAGGGAACCCGCAGCAATCTGAAGGTTTTGTTCGGTAATCGCATTCGATACATCTTTCGTGGTCAGGTTCAGTGCCGCCAATTTTTCAGGCTGTAACCAGATCCGCATACTAAAGTCAGAACCCCTGGCCATGATATCACCTACCCCGGCTACACGGGACAAGGCATCTTTTACATAAATATTTGTGTAATTGTTCAGGAATTCCGCATCATGACTGTTATTCGGTGCATACAGCGAAATCGCCATCAACATACTCGGGTTTCTTTTCTTCACCGTTACCCCAAGCCGTTTGATCGCATCGGGCAAAGCCGGTGTAGCCACACTCGCACGGTTCTGTACATCCAGGGTGGCGATGTCGATATTGGTACCCACATCAAAGTTTACCGTAATATTACTCAAACCACTACCGGTACTGTTACTGGTCATATAGGTCATGCCCGGTGTACCATTAATCTGCGATTCAATCGCCGTGGTGGTGGTTTGCTCTACCGTTTCCGCATCGGCCCCCGTAAAGTTGGCACTGATCGAAACCGTAGGCGGTGTAATTTCAGGGTATTGCGCAATAGGCAAATTGAACAAAGCAATCAGGCCCGTAAGCACAATAACAATAGAAACTACGATAGCCGTGACCGGCCTCTTAATAAACGTTTCTGCAATCATAACTATGAAAAATCTTTTTTGATTGAGTTTATAATTTTACTTTGGCACCTTCTTTCAGCTTTTGCTGTCCCTCTACCACGATCTTCATGCCGGGGCTTAACCCTTCATTGATGATGATACGATCACCCAGCTGCCTTCCGGGTACCACATGTTTTTGTGTTGCCGTACTGCTGTCGGTCACCACATATACATAAAATTCACCTAATTGTTCTACAAGCGCCTTATTCGGAATAATGAATTTAGGTTCCGGATGATCGTTCTTTACTTTGATTACCGCAGTCATACCAGAACGCAGCATTTTATCTTTATTATTAAAAATAATCCTTGCTTTTACCGTTCCGGTAGCGGGATCTACTGCACGGTCTATGATATCGATCTTACCACTTTCGGGATAAGGATCGGTACCAAATACCAGGGTGAATAATTGTTCTGAAAGCGCTTTGGTTTTCATCTTTTCAAACTTGAACACATCGCTTTGGCTGATGTTGATATCTGCTGCCATCGGATTATCTGTAGATACGGTGTTGAGCTGTGTTTGCCCGGCTACAACAGCCGCTCCTACACGCACTTTAGAAATCCCGATCGTCCCGGTAAAGGGTGCCACCACAAGACCAAAGTTCACATTTGCCTTAGAACTATTGATGCTCGCCTGTGCCGCCTGTACTTGTCTGCGTGCTGCCGTCAGTGCCGCATCGGCATAGTCTACCTGTTGCTTGGCGATCGCATCCTGTTTATCTAACTGATGGTAACGGGCCGCATCTTTCTCGGCTTTCACCAGATTAGCTCTTTGTACTTCGTAATTGGCCACCGCATTATCATAATTGGCATTCGATACCGGTACATCAATACTGTATAATTTTTGCCCTTGCTGCACCACCTGACCGTCTTTAAAATAAATGCCGGTAATGGTTCCGCTCGCCTGGGGCGTAAGGATCACCTCTTTCTGGGCTACAATCGTAGCCGGGTATTCGTCAAAATAAACCGCAGCACTTTGCTGGATCGCTACAGTCTTTACCGGTTGGGCCGCATTGGCCGCAGCAGCCTTGGCATCATCTTTCTTACCGCCACCACAAGACAGCAGGGTGATCGATGCAAAGGCCACAAGCGAAGTGATATATATATTGGTCTTCATTTTCATTAATGGTATTATAATAAATATTATTTTGTTTGAATATCGCCCAGGGCTTTTTGAATATCTACTTTATCAATCAGGAGTTGATAGATGGCATTAGCATAATTGATTTCTGCTTTTTGCAGGTCCGTTTGGGCCACGACAACCTCCAGGTAATTTTTCACTCCGGCTTTATACTGCGCGTCTAGTATACGATATACTTCCTTAGACAGGCCCAGGTTTTCTTTAAGCGTCTGGTAGGTATTCCAATCTGATTTATAGAGGGACAGTGCATTTTCATACTCTGTATTGATCACATTCTTAGCTTGCTCAATCGCCCAGTTGCTCTTTTCAAACTGAAACTCTGCCTGCTTAATATTATTGCGTCTTTTGCCCCCCTGAAAAATCGGGAAGCCTACCTGTAAACCGGCAAAGGAGTTGGGATAACCCTGGTTGTATAAGGGTAATAACTCATCATTCAGGAAATTGACATTATAATTGGCAAATAAGGACACCGTAGGCAGCAAAGCATTCTTACGGTATTGTATGTTAGCCTTATTCAGGTTTTGTGTCGTCAATAATTGCTGGAATTCTACCCTTTTTTCAGGTGCAATCCCGACTAAAGTGTCAATTAAAGCTTCTTGCTCCAGATTAATCGCTCCCGCAGTCAGCGACAGAGCCGCATTTGTAGGATAGCCCATCAACTCTTTTAGCTTTGCATACTTAGCCTGTAAGAGTACTACCGCATTTGCTTTTAGTGTCACCGAAGTGTTTAAAGAGATGGTCGCACGGGAATAATCGACCTTGTCTACAATACCGGCATCATATTGATGTTTGGCCATATCCAGGCTCAGGCGTAGCCTGTTGATATCTTCGTCCAGCACCTGAAGCTGATACTCGGTCAATAAGACATTATAAAAAGCTTTACTAACGCTCGATTGAATGTCGATATTGCTAAGCGCAACTTGTTGCTGTGCCTGCAGGCGTACATCATCAGCAGTACGGGAAGCTAGCTGTACCTCACTGTTAAAGATGTTTTGGGTAAGTCCCAGTTGCAGGGCAGATTGGTTATACCTTCCCACACGGGTTACCCCGGCTGCATTCGCGAAGGTTTGCAATTGAAAATTTCGTTGATAGTTGGCGGTTAATCCTATTTGCGGATACCAGTCAGCCAGTTTACTTTTTACCTGAGATTCGGTAATCGCAGCATCTAAAAAAGATTGTTTTAGCATCGGGTTATGCTTCAAAGCATAATCCACACATTGCTGTAAAGTAGCGCTATCATTCAGTGTGCGGGCTTCTTGCTGTGCCTTGGCAGCCGTAACGGACAATAAGCCAAGGGCAATAAAGAGGAGCCTGAGATAATATTTGGACATCAAAAGTATAAATAATTTTTTCAATAAAAAGAAGAGGCACAAAGGTATAGGTATCCTTTTTTAGAAAATAGCACTTTAACTTATCGTAAAATAAATAATATTGATAGTACTATTTAATCTATATATTGGTTAATGATAAGATAACATATAACTCCTTTTTTTAACGATTACGTTAAAAAATAAAATCTGTTCTTTTTCGAAGTACCTTTGTTGCCCTTAGTATTATTATCATTATGTCGGAACATATAGAAGTATTAGGCGCTCGGGTGCATAACCTTAAAAACATCGATGTCGCCATTCCTAAAAATAAATTAGTAGTCATTACGGGTCTTAGCGGGAGCGGAAAATCTTCTCTGGCTTTTGATACCATTTTTGCCGAAGGACAAAGGCGTTATATGGAGAGTTTCTCTGCCTATGCCCGCCAGTTTATGGGCGATCTGGAGCGTCCGGATGTAGATAAGATCACCGGGCTTTCGCCGGTAATCTCTATCGAACAAAAGACAACCAATCGTAATCCACGGTCTACCGTGGGCACGGTTACGGAGGTATATGACTTTATGCGCCTGCTCTATGCCCGTATCGGTACCGCGCATTCTTACCTGAGCGGCAAAGCCATGACCCGATTTTCGGAAGAAGAAATCCTGCAACATATTTACACGCATCTACCGGAAGAAAAAATTATCTTGCTCGCCCCCGTGGTGCGCGGACGCAAAGGGCACTACCGGGAACTCTTTGAACAATTACAGAAGCAGGGCTACCTGAAAGTACGTATTGACGGTGTTATCGTGGACCTGAAACCCAAAATGCAACTGGACCGCTACAAAATTCATGACATTGAATTGGTAGTTGACCGCTTAAAGGTAGATGAAGAAAGCAAAGGCCGCCTGAGCCAAAGCCTGCAAAAGGCCCTGCAATTAGGCAAAGGCCTTTTGTTTGTACAACAGCATGAAACAAACAAGCTATTACAATACAGTAAACACCTAATGGATATTGAGCATGGTATTTCGTATGAAGACCCCTCGCCCAATACCTTTTCGTTCAACTCTCCCTATGGCGCCTGTCCTGCCTGTAAAGGCCTGGGTACGGTGCATACCATTGACCGCAGTACCGTCACTCCCGACCTAAGCAAGAGCATTGCTGCAGGTGGTATCGCACCGATGAAAGAGGCGCGCGAAGCCCAAAGCTATCAGATCGCGGCCAAATATGCCCGGAAGCACAAAATTGACCTTAATAAACCGGTCGGCGAACTGAGTGCTACGGAATTGAACCTGATGCTCTACGCAAACGAGGAAGGCACCTTAACCTATGTGGCCGGTGAGGGCAGCGCTTATACTTACCTGGACGGAGGCGCTTATGAAGGCGTACTGAATATGATGATGCGCTGGTTTAATGAATCACCCTCCGATTATGTGCGGGATTGGGCGGAGCAGTTTATGCAGTTGGATAAATGTCCCGAATGTAAGGGACAACGCCTGAAGCCGGAAAGCTTATCGTATACAATTTATGATAAGAACATTGCGCAACTGGCAGAAATGCCTTTAAGCGAGTTGCATCAGTGGTTTAGTGAAGTGAATCCTAAATTAAACAAGAAGCAGCAGACGATTGCCAAAGATATTTTAAAAGAAATAATAGACCGAGTCGGCTTCCTGATCGAAGTCGGCTTGCATTACCTGATCCTGAACCGCCCCACCAGAACGCTGAGTGGCGGGGAATCGCAAAGGATTCGCCTGGCGACGCAGATTGGCTCTAAGCTCATGGGCATTACCTATATTCTGGATGAACCCTCTATCGGTTTGCACCAAAGGGATAACCATCAATTGATCACTGCCCTGCAAAACTTAAGGGATGGGGGCAATTCGGTGCTGGTGGTAGAGCATGATAAAGATATTATGCTGGCTTCTGATTATGTATTTGATATGGGGCCTGCAGCGGGCATTCACGGCGGAAAGATTGTTGCCCAGGGTACCCCGAAAGAATTCCTGAAATCGGGTAGCATTACGGCGCAATACCTTAATCATAAAATGTCTATTGCGATTCCGGAAGAGCGTAGAAAAGGGAACGGACATCTGCTGGTGCTGAAAGGCGCCACCGGCAACAACTTGAAGAACGTTAGTATTGAAATTCCTTTAGGCACGCTTACCTGTGTGACCGGTGTTTCGGGAAGTGGCAAATCTACCCTTATCAATGAGACGCTGTACCCTATTTTATCGCGCCACTGCTATCCGCAAAGTAAGATGCAGGCCATGCCTTATAAAAGCATAGAAGGGCTGGAGCATATTGATAAGGTGATCGAGATCGATCAGAGCCCTATCGGGCGTACACCCAGGAGCAATCCGGCTACTTATTGCGGCTTTTTCAATGATATCCGCCAACTGTTTGCAATGATACCCGAAGCGAAGATTAGGGGTTATACCGCCGGCCGTTTCAGCTTTAATGTAAAAGGCGGCCGTTGTGAAGAGTGCCAGGGCGGGGGTACGCGGGTGATCGAGATGAACTTCTTACCGGATGTGTATGTGCCTTGTGAAAAATGCCAGGGTAAGCGTTATAACCGGGAGACCTTGGAGGTGCGGTATAAAGGCAAATCAATTTATGATATTCTGGAAATGACAGTAGAAGATGCCGTGGAGTTTTTTGTGAACATGCCTTCCCTGCATCGTAAAGTCAAAACGCTGAAGGATGTAGGCCTGGGTTATATCACTTTAGGGCAGAGCGCCGTGACCCTCAGTGGGGGCGAAGCACAAAGGGTAAAACTGGCAACAGAATTATCCAAAAAAGATACGGGAAAAACAATTTATATTCTTGACGAACCCTCTACGGGCCTGCATTTTGAAGATATCAAACACCTGCTGGCCGTATTGAATAAACTGGTGGAGCGAGGTAATACGATTGTTGTGATTGAGCATAACCTGGACATTGTGAAGGTAGCCGATTATATTGTGGACATTGGTCCTGAAGGCGGACATGGTGGCGGCACGGTTGTTGCAAAAGGAACTCCGGAACAGATCGCCAAAAACAAAAAAAGCCATACGGGTACCTTTTTAGCACTCGAGCTATAAAAAATGTTATATATATGTTAATCTACCTTTAGATGACTAGGATTCCTGTATTAAAATCCTTTTTTTGTTCCTAATTAAAAACACTAAACATATACAATATGGGATTTATTAAAGAATTCAAAGATTTTGCGGTTAAGGGCAATGTACTGGACCTGGCCGTTGGTGTGGTTATTGGTGGCGCATTCAATGCGATTATCAAGTCTTTGGTAGACGATGTGATCACTCCGGCTATTTTAACGCCCGCTTTAAAAGCGGCTAACCTTTCGGATTTGGCGCAACTGACCATTCCGGGCACGGCAATTAAGTATGGTAATTTCCTGTCTCAGGTTATTTCCTTCATCATTGTTGCCCTGACATTATTCCTTGTGATTAAGGGGATAAACAGGATCAAGAAAAAAGAGGAAGCGGCAGCACCTGCAGAACCATCTTCTACAGATAAACTGTTGATGGAAATCAGGGACAACCTGAATAAAAGATAATAATCGTATGATTATATAAAAAGAAGGGCTGCNNGCAGCCCTTCTTTTTATATAATGTGCTAGAAATATTAGAATGGTAAATCATCTCCAACATTAGGCTCAAAAGAAGTGCCTTGCTGTGGTGGTGCATTAAAGTTTTGTTGCGGCTGTTGCGGCGCATTATACTGTTGTTGTGGTTGCTGATAGCCTCCTGCTTGCGGTTGTGCCATTGCAGCTTCTACTCTCCAGGCATTCAGGTTGGTAATGTATTTTACCTGACCGTCACGCTCCCACTTGTTTCCTCTGATGTCGAAACTCACTTTCACCTCTTGACCTAATTGAAACTGATCGATTACAGAACAAGCGTTATTCACCAATTGAAAAGAAGCAAAATTGGTAAAGGTCATGCCGGTATTTGTTTGTTGTGAAATTTCTATCACAAACTCTCTCTTAGAGAAATTTTCTTTTATTTGTTGGGTAGGTTGTATTACAATTAATTTACCCGTTACTTCTAAAGCCATAATATCTAATAATAATAAATTAAACCACAAATTTACAATTCTTTCATCGCAGAGCCAAAAAAAGTGCATCAAAATGATGCACCTTAATTATGTTATTGTAGATCAAAAGATTACAATTCAGCATTGTACAAAGATTCATCAGAAACTCTGCGCACGCCAAAATATTGGAATGATTTTCTTTTATATCCTTTTTTAGTAAAAACGTCTGTATTTCCTTCTTCCGGAATAGTGATCCAGTCACGGGACTTTGGATTGTACCAACGGTATACATCTACACGGTTTGGCATACGCGTGTTGGAAGCATAATATTGAAGTTTTTTCTCTTTATAACCCATTTTCAGCATCTGATCGTCTGTATACTCATCTTCAGTAACAGAGATCTGATCTTTTGTAGTAGGGTTTGTCCAAGAATACACGGCTGTTCTGTTTACGCCCGGCTCACGGAACGCATAGAACAACAATGTTTTATCTTTATATTTCCAGTTCAACAGTTGACCTTCCTGATACTCATTTTCAGCAAGAGTAACATAAGTCTTATCCGTAGGATTGTACCAACGGTATACTGCAATCATTTCAGGATTTTGTTGTGCAAAAGCTGAACTTCCGAAAAACATACCTGCAGCTAAAGCAGATAGTAGTACAATTCTTTTTTTCATAATTATTATTAAAATAAAAAAACTCGAAATTTCTGCCAAATTACTAAATTATTTTTCTTTAACAAACTTTTTCGGTTTTTTTTGCATCCCTGAAATGTAGAATGGGGCAATACTTCCGTTTTTACGGCAGCAAACCTAAAAATGGTGTTATTGTATCCTATATAATAGAGAATATTGCAGTTATTTATGTAATTTGGCCTCCATTTTGAAAAGAGGAATTTTTATGCAAGAAGTATACATTAACAGACTGGCAAAGTATCTACCGAACGATCCCATACCAAACGAAGCAATTGAAGATGTATTAGGCTATATTAACGGCAAACCCTCGCGTGCAAAAGCAATCGTGCTGCGTAATAACGGGATCAAAAGCAGGTATTATGCATTAAAAGACGGTAAGTCGACGCATTCTAACGCTGAGCTCACGGCATTAGCGATAAAAGGCTTATTCCCGGAGGGAAAAGTGGATACCGATTTACTCACTTGTGGTACTTCTTTTCCGGATCAAATCCTGCCCTCCCATGCAGCCATGACCCTTGGCCTGCTGAAAACCCATCCAACGGAAATATACAGCCCTTCAGGCGCCTGTTGCTCCAGTATTCAGGGTTTGAAGCATGCTTACTTATCTATTAAATCCGGCGATGCCCAAAACGCAGTGGCTACCGGTTCCGAAAAACTGTCCAATATGATGGACGCAACAAAATTTGACGGAGAAATTGAAAACCTGGAAGCCTTAAATCAAAACGGTTTTATCGCCTTTGAAAAGGATTTCCTACGCTATATGTTGTCTGATGGCGCCGCAGCCGCATACCTTTCTAACCAGCCGAATAAAGAGGATATTTCTTTAAGAATTGACTGGATCGACATGACTTCTTTTAGTAATGAACTGGACACCTGTATGTACGCAGGTGCGGTTAAGGATGAATCGGGAGCTGTGGTCAGCTGGAAAGACATGGATGTTAAGGAATGGCGCAACCAAAGTGTGTTTGCCGTAAAACAGGATACGCGTTTACTGGGCCAGTATGTGGTGTCTAAAGGGGTAGATTTTTTGGTCGACATCATCGCGAAAAGAGGTTTAGACCTATTTACTTACAATCACTTCTTACCCCATCTTTCCTCTAATTTTTTCAGAGAAGAGATCAAGAAAGGATTGGCATTGAGAGGCCTGGAAATTCCTGCGGATGTATGGTTTACCAATCTGGATCGTGTCGGTAATGTAGGTGCCGCATCGCCCTTCTTAATGCTGGAAGAATTGTTTCATTCCGGCCGGCTGAACAAAGGAGAAAAAATACTGATGATGATCCCGGAAAGTGCCCGGTTCATCTATGCTTATATTCAAATCACTGTCGTATAATTTAGCGCCCTCATTTTATGAAGAAAATACTTGTGGTCTATTTTACCCAAAGCGGCCAAATGAAAGATATTGTCCATGCTTTGTGTATGAATATTGAAGGGCAGGCAGAAATCGATTATGCACCGATCACTTTAGCGCAGCCCTACCCTTTTCCCTGGGTAGCATACGATACTTTTTTTGATGCCATGCCGGAATCGGTTTTAGGGATTACGTTCCCCGTACAGCCTATGCCGGAACTTCTGGAAAAAGATTATGATCTGGTGATCCTGGGTTACCAACCCTGGTACCTGTCTCCTTCTATTCCCTTCAACAGTTTTTTGCAGAGTGAATGGGCGAAGGTACTCAGTGGCAAGCCGGTAATCACCGTTATTGGTTGCCGCAATATGTGGTTGAACGCACAGGAAAAAGTAAAACAGCGCTTGATCGAACTGAATGCCTCACTGGTAGGCAATATTGCTTTGGACGATAAGAATCCGAATATTACCTCTACCCTTACCATCGTAAGATGGATGCTTAAAGGCCAGAAGGAAGCTACCGAAAAAGCACCGGAAGCGGGTGTTGCTCAAAAAGACATTCAGGATACAGCACGGTTTGGACCAACGATCCTGGATTGGTTGCGCAAGGGCCAACAGGATGATTTGCAAACGCAGTTATTAGCACAAGGTGCGATTCAATTGCGTCCTAACCTTATTGTTATGGAAGGGAATGGCGCAAGGCTGTTTCCCAACTGGGCCAATAATGCCCGGAAGCTGGGCTTACCCGGAGATCCGGCCCGTCAGAAAGTACTCAAGAAATTTAAGGTTACTTTGTTTATCTCTATATTCATCTTATCTCCATTGTCGGGTGGACTGGCAAAACTGAAAACATTATTACAAAAGAAAAAAATAACTGAAGACCTGGCTTATTTCAAACAAACGAAATACATCAAAGGGAAAATAGGGAAAGCCTGATCCTGATTGATTATGACGACTTAGCCAGGTATACACACTATTACAATACTTTTCACCTGATTTATAAAGCCCCTTCTCTTGCTTAGAGAAGGGGCTTTTTGCTGCTGCACATGATACCGTTTTTTTACAAAAAAAATGGCTGCCCTAGAAAGGGCAACCCTAAAAATGAAACTAAATAAAGATTTCATATTATCTTTTCATTGTATGGTAAGTGTTTAAGCTATTTCCCCTGCGGTATCGTCATTTCATTTCTGCCGTGTACTATTTTTCAGCACCAATATAATGCGGCGATACGTACTAGTATTGCCTTATGCCTGAGTAAACATTCATGTTGGTTCCGAACCTTGCAGGGGCAAACAGGACAAGGCCTTGCAGGCCTTATTTCCATTATATTAGGGGGGTAAATTTACTGGTGATTTTTTGTTCATTTTTTCATGTGTATGCTGCCCTCTAGTGTACATATAAAACTTCGTATGAGAAACATACAGGAGCTAATATGGGTAGTCATATTGGTTTAGAAGAGGATATTAAATAGTGATAATAAGATAAATAGGTTTACATCAGTTAATTAGGATACAAGATTAAGGAAAATAGTATACTCAGTTTCTTACACAATCGTTATTAACGTCATATTAAATAAATGCCGTTTATTTTTTCGGTAAATTGTAATGGCATGGCTAAGGTAAATATGCCGGCAACACAAAAGTTTTTATATCGTTCTTCAGCACTTCTACGTTGTATTATTGCCTCTTATGCTGCAGGAAACAAACCTGTTTAGCTCCTTAAAGGCCCTGGCAAAATCTAACACATAAAAATGCTGATGCGTCATACCCTCTTGATGATTGTCATATTGTTACTCTTTTCCTGCAATGATGAGCGCGGAGAAACATTTCCTCATCTGCGGGACTGTTACCGTCTGCAGACCCTCTCTGCACCCATACACCCGATACGCGAAGGGGAATGGCGATCTCTACATACTGAAGTTCCTGTTCCCTTAAAAATATATATGCGCAGCGCGCCGGCAAGGGCAGATCAAAAAAGAACAAAATTATATGTCATGAAAATCGGGGATTTCGACGCCACCGGCAACCTTATTTTTGATCAGGCTAGCGCTTATCTGCAAGCTTATTATCAAATTCAAGTGGATACTGTAGCACCTCTGGACATCAAAAGTATTCCATTAAAATATACCCGGAAACGCAGCGAAGGCTTACAGCTTAATTCTTCTTACATCATCACCAATATATTGCCCGAACGGAAACCGGATAGTGCTTTTGCACTTATTGCCTTTTCGCTTTATGATCTCTACCCCGATGAGCAATGGAATTTTGTGTTCGGACAGGCCAGCCTGAATACAGGTGTAGGTGTATGGAGCCTGGCAAGGCTGGGCGATTACAAGGAAAGCCCGGAGCAGTACCGCATTTGTCTGGAACGTACTTTGAAAGTTGCGGCACATGAAACCGGTCATATGCTCGGTATACAACATTGTGTAAAATATGAATGCAGTATGAATGGCAGTAATTCCTTGTTGGAAAGCGATCTGCAACCGGAATGGCTCTGCTGGGAATGTCTTGCAAAGCTTTGCTGGAACAGGAATACCACGCCACAAGCGCATTTGGCTGCACTGCTTCGTTTTCATGAAACAGTAACGCATAATAGGAAAAGCATACCGTACTATCGAAAGGCATTAGGCCTGTTACCGGTACAAAAGACACAATAGTTTATCTTTGCACGCAAACAAGGAACAGATATTGAATGAAGATTAAATTTCAACAAGTCATTTTGCTTTTGCTGATCTTAGGAAACAAAGAAGGTCTTTATGCACAGTTTAATGACAGTACACATTATATGGCTGCAGTGCAATCTTCAGGCAGCTTTAATAAAACGAATGATGGCTTCAATGCACTATACAACAATAGTATTAAATACGGCATGAAGTTCAACAGTTTTATCATGAATGCAAATAGCAGTTGGGTCTATGGCAAAACGCCTGTAAAGCTGAGCAATAATGACTGGAATACTTCTTTAGATTTCAACTTGTATAAAACCTTACCGCATTTTTATTACTGGGGGTTGCTCAATCATGCTTCAAGTTATTCTTTAAAAATAAACAATCAGTTCCAAGGCGGACTGGGTATTGCTTACCGTTTCTTTGACCGGCCCAATATCCGATTAAGTGTGAGTAATGGCATTCTATATGAAACCAGCAGCATTATACAGGAACAAGGCCATAACCTCGATTATGAGACCTTTAGAAATTCTTTACGGGTACAATTTAATTACACCTTTAAAGAGTTGGTAAAATTAAGAACGGTAGGCTTCTATCAACCTTCTCTTACACTGAAAAATGACTTTATCATCAATGCGAATGCCAGTGTGCAGATCAAAGTATGGAAATGGGTACAATTCAGCACTACGGCTACTTATAATAAAGTAAGCCGCACCAATCGTGAAAATTTTATCCTGACTTACGGACTGGTTGCCGAACGCTTTTTTTAAGTAAAAAATCTTCTTTAAAAGATCGAGGGCGGCCCATTGGCCGCCCTCGATCTTTTAAAGAAGATACTTCTGTTTATAATTTTACCACTTTAAAGAATTGGCTTACCTCATTGCGGCTGATCTGTATAAAATAATTACCGGCATTTAAGGATTTCAGATTAAGTTGGCTCGTATTGTTAGTAGCATACTGTTCCATGATTACCCTGCCGGAAGCATCAATTACCTTAAGAAGGTCGCCACTTTGAACGCCTTCAACAGTCAGTATACTCGCCGTTACGGTAGGAAATACTTTGATCTCGCCTGCGCAGTTCAAGGCAAGGCTCAACACTTTGGAATAGGCATAGCTGTTATCATTATCCACCAGCTTTAGACGATAGAATTGTTTTCCCTGGCCGGTACTGTGATCGGTAAATCCATATTGGCTCTGTGCCCCTTTAGCGGACACTTCCCGAATCGCTTTAAAGTCTGTTCCATTGCCGCTTTTCTCGACAATAAATTTTTTAAATTGATCTTCTGCACCACTCGTCCACAGCAATTGAACACCGCAATCTGCCTGTACACTAGCCTTAAAGGAAACGATCGTTACCGGTAAAGGAAAGCTGTAGTTAAGTGTATATGTCGAAGGACTCTGATCTACACTACCTGCTGCATCTACTGCTGCATAGCCAAAACTCGAAGTAGTGGTTCCTCCCGCTGTGGTAGGCCCAGCTACAATACTCAGGGTAGCGGGATCGTAGGTTATGTTAGGATCAATAACGGTAATCGCTACGCCATTTACTTTTAAGATAAAACCATTGGTGGGCAGACTGGTTATTTTTACGGCAGTCCAGTTTTGCTGTGTTCCGCTGTTTACTTCCGGATCACTTCCGCGCATAGGTGCCGTACTGATATTAACCGAAGTGCCGGGACTACCGTTTACAGTATTGGTTACCGGAAAGGTTTGGGGAAGCCTATTGATCCCAAAATCATTTCCGGCAATGTTAGTATTCGTGATCGCATCGGCCACAGTCACGGCAATACCGCCATTTGCGCTACCATCGCTTTCTGAAACATTCACCCAACCGGTTGGCAAGGAGGCTGCAGGCGCGGCAGCACCTACGGTGCCCTGCACGGTACTTAGCCGTGCCGTAAAGGAGCCTGAAATACTTGCCGGAACAGAATAACTCCCATCTGCCTGTACTGCCGCTGTACCTACTACATTGCCCGAACCATCAACCAGATTGACATACAACTGACCAGCCGAAGAACCGGAACCGCCTGTTGCGGTACCATTTACGCCACCGGTCGTACCATTGGCATCGTTAAAAATACTCCCCCGTATTAGTGCCGGACAAGCTTTAAAACTTACGCTCTGTACAGTATAATCATCGCCATGCCCACCGGCATCTGCGACAAAGCGTAACTGCAGGTTTCCGTTATTAGGAATTGTAGTCGGCAGGGTAAGGCTAATAGTAGTCATAGTACCTGGAACAAAGGATGCAGGGCTTACTGTGGCCGACGCCAGTGCTGTTACCGTAACATTGGTGGTGGTATTATTTGCCGTCCTTAGCCTTGCATACGTTACCCCATTATATAGGACTTCAAAAGAGGCCGGTAATGAACCTGCAACCGGGTTACCATCACTGCCCGTCATCACCAAGGTAACAAGCGCACCGGAACCCGTAAGATTTGCATTAGTGACCGATCTGGTTACTGTTTGTGCCACATTATTATCGGTTACAAACTGTGTACCTGTAGATCCGGCGTATATTGTGCCTGTACCTCCTCCGGTCCAGCCTGTCGCGCCGGGAATAGCCGTTACCGCAATATTTCCATCCGCGGCGGCACCATTAAAGTCATAAAAATTTGTACTCGGTGTTACCTTCTCTACCTGCAAAGCAGGAACACATTGTGCCCCCGCATTATAGGTGCTTAGGAATAAAATACCGGTGCATAAACACGGAAAAAAGTTGAATTGTCTCATCTATTTGGGGCTTTATGTTACGAAATCTATATATAATACAAAATTAGATAATTATACCTAATATAAAAATAAAGTATCATTAATACAGCCATGCAATATTATGACAATCAATTAAAACAAATGGTTATACAATTATTTAGTAAATTTATTTATATATAAAAAATAAAAAATATGGAATGATAAATAGTATGGTTGACCTGTATAAAAAAGGGGCAATCCACTTGGATTACCCCCTTTTTATGCTTCTTTACGCCTTATAATTTCACCACTTTGAAAACCTGAGTCTCTTCATTATGGCTGATTGTTATAAAATAATTACCGGCACTAAAGGATTTCAAATTAAGCTGACCGGTCTGGACGGTAGCATACTGCTCCATAATTACCCTACCGGAAGCATCGATCACCTTAAGAAGGTCGCCCCTTTGAACGCCTTCAACAGTCACCATACCGGCCGTGATCGTAGGATATACTTTGATCTCTGCGGCACAGTTCAGGACAAGGCTCAACACTTTAGAATAGGCATAGCTGTTATCATTATCCACCAGTTTTAAACGGTAGAATTGTTTTCCCGAACCCGCACTGTGATCGGTAAATACATATTGGCTCTGAGCCCCTTGAGCGAACACTTCCTGAATTGCTTTAAAGTCACGACCAGTACTACTTCTTTCTATAATAAATTTGTTGAAGTTGTCTTCCACACCGGATGTCCAGCTTAGGGCAACAGTACAATCGCTCTTCGCCAGCGCATCAAAGGATAATAAATCTATAGGTAAAGGTTGTGTAAAGGCAATGCTATACGTAGCCGGACTTGGGTCTGCTTGTTTAGCGGCATCAATAGCGGCATATTTAAAATTGGTCTGCAAAGTACCTGCGGGTGTACCAGGACCCGGGGTTACGGTTAGCAAGGCCGGATTGTAATTAAAAACAGAATCTCCGGCAGTGACCACGACACCATTATACTTTAGGATAAAGCCATTGGTAGGTAATTCGGTGATGATTAAAGCCCTATTGTTCCAATCGCTTTTTATACTGTTATTATCTTCGGGATCGGAACCCTGTAAAGGCAGATCGCCCAGGTTCAGGGCAACACCCAATACGGGAGCACCCGTTATGTTTTTAGAACGGTCATAACTTTGCGGAAGCCGTTGAAAGCCAAAATTCACATTCGTGATATCACTCAGCAAATCTAGTGGGGACACGAGTAGTTTGGACAATATGCTGATGCCAAGGCCTTTCGCATTATTCATCCCAAGATTACTTCCGGTAAAGGACCAATCGCCTAGATTGGTTTCGCTATACACGGTGCCGTTCGTTAATTCCTTTGTACTAACGGCTACATTATAGAGGGCATATTCGGGTGCAAATAAGGTATAAGTACCGTCTGCATTCACCATTGCTTTTCCCAAAATCCTGTTATCTGCCGGATCTAATAAATAAGCATATAAAGCATCGGCAGTTAATTTACCGATGAGGGCACCATCTACTAAATTATTGGTGAGCCCATTGGCATCATTATAGATTTTACCGGAAATTTTATAGGATGATTTCCGTACAAAGAAATTATCAAAATACGCGTCATTACCCGACTCATCTGAGGACGTAACGAGGTAATAAATGGCATAATCACCATCAAATTTTGCCGTAAAATCGGTAAAGGCTTTATTCCATCCAAAGTTAATGCTATCCATGGCATCGCTACCGGTAGACTGTACGGCAATCGTCCCTAAAGCTGCAGTATCATTAGTTGATATTCTTTTTACGAAATATTTGATGGTAGTCGGTTTTGCATAGGCGGTGCCTTGCTGCCATTTGTTGGCCGATTTACCATAAAATCCCATAGAATAAGTATTCCCGGAAGTCAGCCTTACGGTATCTGCAAATAAAATTGCGTTCAGGCTACTATCAACAAGATTACTCCCATTCACCGCCAGAAAACGATCGTTCCAAGCACCGGTTGTTGCGCCTGTTGTCACGCGCCATCCGAAATTCATGTTGTTCAAAATCCCTTTTAATCCCATATCGGTGCCGGCTGCCTCCAGGTAATTGGTGCCTAAAAAGTCGGTCACGACATACTTTCCCGCATCCCATAAAAAACCGTTGGTTCCGTAGTCCCCATTTTGGTAAGTATAATTAGATCCGGTGCGGTAACCCGTAACATCTGAATATAGTTCGGGATGTGTTGCCGTTAAGGAAAAATATTTTGTATTGGGATGATTTAATACATAAGCGTCTCCGGAAGCATCTGTGGTTCCAAAGGTTCCGTTATTCGCATTGGTCACCAGGTTTGGATTCAATATCCCGGCATCATACATGGTGGTAGTCGGGGGTAGAAATCCAAAGTTGATGACACCGGTTTGTGCATATTGCTCACTTTGAATATTGGAGAATATAAAATTTGCGTCTGCTGCCAACGAAGGAAAAGACAAGCCTGATTGCGGCATAGGCTCGGTTCTCGGCTGTAAATTACCCAATGGTTGTGCGGTTACCGAAAAGATTTCCAGGCCATCCAATACCGCCGCACCAAAGCTATAGCTGCCATTGAGGCCGGTGAGGGTGGTGGCAGCGGGCGTAGCAGCACTTAGCGATTTGATCCATACTTTTGCCCCGACAACTGCGGGTTCTGTCGATTCTTTACTATTGTTCAGGTTGTAGTCCTGAAACACGCTACCACTAATACTAAAATTGTCAAACAACTCTAGCTCCGCTATCCTCATATTCCTGGAGGATGCCGTATTATTAATCCGATAGTACCGGTATGCGTTCGTATTGTTCAGCGCAAATAGTTTTCGGGAACCTTGTTTCTCCCAGACGGTTGCGGTACGGGTATCTAAAACCACAAATCCACTGGTCGCATTGTTTGATCCTTCGATAGTCCAGTTGGTCGGGTTATAGGTCGAATTAGTGGGATGGTTGGTTAAACTATATCCTTTAATCACTTTTGCTGTACCCAGATCAATACGACAATAGCTGCCATTATCGATAGTTGCATAAGTACTTTTTGTATTGTCGACAAGGTTGGCTCCGTTGGTTACGGAAGTAATACTTGTCGTCTCTGAGGTTACATCTTTTAAAGAAGTTTGTGCTGTGCTGCTGTAAAAGCCCAGTACAGCGGTAAGGCCCAGAATCCATTGTTTAGAGTTTCTGGTCTTGATAAATCTGGCAAAATCGAATCGCATGATTGGATGGATTGAAATGATTGAAAAGGGTTACATGATTTTAAATCGCTTTGCGTGTGGGCAAAACAAAGTCACTACAAATCCTTGTGCAAAAAATTTACGGGTAGCGCAAATTCTTTTGAACAAAGCTTCGTTTAAGCCAGGCAGGTTTCATTTTTCAATCAAAACAGCATCGAAAGTCCAAACGTAATGTATATACGTTCAAAGGAGCAACGCAAGCGTCGTGTCAGGTGTACGGAGTATTATTAAGGCACATAAAACCAATGATTTTAGATTATGGTTTTATTTTTTTCGGTGGGTTATTTGAGGTGCAAAAGTAGCACTATTCTTTGACTAAAGAATGTAGTATTTCTTCTATATGTTTGTAGTAAAATTACTACAAATACGTGCCAGAAAATTTGCCCGTTCCCGTAAATACCTTCCAATAATATATTTTAACAATTCCATATCTTATACTTATACATTTTTTAGTAATTATATGTATTCCTATGGAACTGAAAACAATATCTTCGCACTCTTACTACATATACTATGTCTCTAAAAATAATCATTGCTGACGATCATTCTGTGGTGCGTTACGGGATCAGTCAGATTGCAAAAAGCGTTTACCCTGATGCTGAAATTACGTTTGCAGTAGACTTTGGTTCGATGTTGGAGGAGACGACTAAGGTGCAACCGGCACTCATCATTTGTGACATCAATATGCCCGGCTGCGACAGCTTTAACCTGGTCAAAAATATTAAAGCGGAAAGTGACACTGCAAAGATCCTGGTGTTCTCGGCTTATTCGGAAGAGCTGTATGCCCCTCGTTTTTTATTGGAAGGGGCGGACGGGTACCTGCATAAAGATGCCGACCTTGCCACCATTCGGACAGCCCTTAGAGACATTATGGATAAAGGACGGTTTATTAGCCCGGCAATGACTGAATATTTCCTGGATGCAAGCCTTTCTAAAAAAAGGGTGGGTGCAAATCCACTTAAGTTATTATCTAACCGGGAAATGGAGGTCGCTTCTTTACTCTCACAAGGTTTAGGATTATTAGAAATTTCCAATACCCTTACGCTGCATTCCAGTACGGTAAGCACGTATAAGAACCGAGTATTTGAGAAACTGAATATTTCGAATATTCCGGAACTGCTCAATATTATCCGCACGTACCATAGCCTGGAGCTGCTGTAATGCTTTAGGGTTTATTGATGTAAGTATATATCGACTCTTAAGCCTTGTGGCCGCACCGAACGCAACACAATCTGCAGGTGTAGCATTGATTGTACATCTTTCATAAACAGAAATCCAAACCCTACATAGCGATTGTTGATATTATCATTAGACTGGTCGCTAAAGAACGTATTGTAGTGGGCGATCTGTTCTTCGGAAAGTCCCCTCCCGGAATCTTCAATGATCAAAACGGCATGGCCATCAATATCCTCATTTCTGATCTCAATGGTACCTTGTCTTGTATTTTTGATGGCATTGTCGATCAGGTTATGAATCAGTATTTCGAATAGTTCGGGATAGGTATCCAAATCATAGTTGGGGCATACTTTATTAGAAATCTGTACCTGCTTTTCTTTCGCGGCGAGCTCAAAGGTTTCCTTCTTCTGTTCTATCAGCGAATGAATATGTACGGGTTTTGCGTCTTGTCCGGCCATTGATTTGGCCTTCAGGTAATTGGTAAGACTATCGGTGTAGTTATAAATTCTTTCTGCAGACAGGTACAAGCCGGTGGTATCTTCTGCTTCCGGCATTTCGGATTTGCGTACTTTTTCAGATAAGTACTGAGCGGCAATGACGAGATACTTTAGCGGCGTACGTATATCATGCGCAATATTCTTACTTAATTGCTCCTGAAATTGTAATTGCTTATTAATCTTAATCTCGGAGCTTTGCAGGGCTTCTATGGTTTGCTTGAGATCAGCAGTCCGTTCCATCACGGCCTGCTCTAATTGTTTGTTTTTTCTTTTATGATAGGTGAGCCGCATGTAGAATAGGATACCGAGTATGGAAAGCGCACAGACAAGCACTGCCAGCTTAAACAGGAAGGTTTCGTAATAAGCCGGCGGCACATGAATAACCAGCCTGGTGCCATAGGTAAAGGTATTCCCAAAGCCTGACCGCTTACGGGTTTCTAAGGTATGGATACCGGCGGAAAGTTGGTTAAACGTAATGATATCATTATCGACCGGTAGCCAGGAAGAGCTATCGATCTTATATTCGATAACAAGGTTATCTGCATTGCCAAAATAAGGAGTGGTTAAGTGTATGCTCATATTGGCAAACTGCCGGGCAATCTCTACCGTATCTTTTACCGCTATTGTTTCATTATCGAGGGTAATACAGTCAAGGATCATTGCCGCATCCGGCAATTCGGGTTTTATTGCTTCCGGCTTAAAAAATACGATTCCGTTTATAGAGGCAAAAGTGCTGAAGCCATTCCTAAGCTGTACGGCCATTTCTCTGCCACCACCATTAAATTCATTGCTGTTAAAACCCTCTCCTTGCTCATATTTCAAATAGAACACGTTCTTAAGTTTGCCATCAGCGTAATCGTACAAATCCTGCTTCCAAACCTGAAAGATACCGCCATTGGTGCTGAGCCAGAAAAAACCATTCCGATCCGCAACAATGGCATGTACTGAATTCAGGATTTTCTTTTGGTCTTTAGGAAAGGTTATGACTTCCTTATCCCGATACAGCAGCAGTCCATCCTCGTAGGTACACACCCACAGCCCACCCTGTTCCGCTGCGTAAATATTGCGTGTCACTTTTTTATGAAAACGGGGCACAATCTCTAACTGTTTACTGTCGGTATGGTAGCAGTATAAATCATTCTGGGTGCCGATCCAGACATTGTCTCCTTGTCTTAAGATGGCATATACATAAGAGCTTAGTGTAAGCTCCAGCATTACAGGATGCTGCTTTTCTTTAGGGTTCAGGGTGTATACATTACCCTCTCGGGTAGCCACCCATAGCGCTTCCGGACTAATCTGTGCTATGGCTGTAATGCGGCTCTTGAATTTCCAAGTGCCCAACTGTTTGGTTAAGGTTGCATTATAACAATTAAGAAATCCCGCCCCACCCTGCCAGATATTGTGGTCTTCGCCGCGGAATAAGACGGTGCCAAACTCGCTCATATTTTCGGTCTGATTGAGCAAAGCGGGGGTATAATACGCATTGGTACCTGAGCTAAAAACGATGCCCTTTCCGGTTAAAACGGAACTGTCGTTAAGGGGTATATGATGGTAGTACACATTGCCGGAGACAGTGGTTGTACCATTACTTACCTTTGTATCAAAGTGCTTGCGGGATAATATATATAAGCCATTATAGGTACTTCCTAAAAAAATCCGCTCTTTTGCCTCATCATAATAAACAGCAGCAATCTGATTTTTTTGAAAATCAAATTGACTAAAAATAAGCTTGGTATCGAGATCTCCATTGGCCAAACGAAATACCTGGTAGAGATGTGCACCACTTCGTATAAATACCTGCTTCATCGCTATATTGGCAATGAAGACCATATTTTCGTATTGCTTTTCTCTGGCGATATCGCCCGTAACCTTTACCCTGCCTGCCTCGGTGGCGCTGTAGCACATAACCTCCAGCGAATGGCTTCCACATATGGGTATGTATACATGATGATCTATCGAGAATAAATAGCGAACATCTTCGATAGGAGGCATACCGTATTTTTTAACCGCCACATGATCTTTATACCAAGTACTCAGTTTTTTATTATTATCAATAAAAATTGCATTTTCTCCATCAATACTGATTTTTAGTTCTTTTAGTCCAAATATGTCTTTAGCATTGGCGTGGATCCATGAAAGGGGAAGCGGGCTATAGTCTTCAGAGCTATTGCGAAGGGAGGGAAATAATTTCTCGACATTACCATATAAATCGCCTAATCTCGCTCTGAAAATCTCCAGAAAGGTGAAGTCTTCGGTAATCGCTTGCAATTTATTGTTATAAGGAGATCGGTCGAAACTGATCATCCGGCTGGAGGTCATGCCGGTATTATATTTATTAAACAGGGAAAATTTCCTGCCATCATAACGCACCAATCCGGCCTCTGTGGCCAACCATAAAAAACCGAGTTCGTCTACAACAATGTCCTTTACACTGTTCTGCGCCAAACCATTTTCTGTATTAAAATGTTGTATGGAGAAATCGCCGGTTCCTGTACCTGCATTGAGGGTACCGGACGGACAAAAAAACAAACTAAACACCAGTAAGCCCCGCAAAAGCAGGCGTCTGCACGCTGATACAATGATCATATATGTATATAAAATTACCGGAGATAAGCTTATACTGTACTGGCAATATCGTCGGGTAACTGAGATTTAAAATTAAAAGGAAACAAAGGTATAAAATATCGGTTCAATTGCTCTTAAATCATGGCCAGCAGCATATAATACAATTATTATATAACTATCCGTATTAGATAAACAACTATTGCGATTCGTTCTCGGTCCTTGTATAGGACAACAAGAGGAATAAAAGGGTATTTTCATCAAGACGATTCTTGCTACGCAATACAATTTTTCGGCCTTAGGTATTTTCATTATCGGGTCCTAATGCGATGTGGGGAAAACGCAAAAGCAATAAAGTAAAAAGGTGCACCCGATTGGGTGCACCTTTTTACTTTAGGTGTAATGATTTACGCTTATTGTTTTACAAATTGTCTTGAGTTTTTGGTTCCATTAATGATTGTAGAAACCTGATAGATACCTGTTGGTAACTCAGCAATATCATTGCCCAGATCCAGTACATTATTACCTTTCGCTACCTGCATTAATTTTTTAACAAGCAACTTTCCGGTATAATTGTACAGCTCAACAGTCGCCTCTGTATTATCTTCTGCCATTAAGTTCAGGTGCATCGATTTCAGCACCGGATTAGGATAAATCTCAAATGCCTGCGCCATTTGCTTACTGGAAACAGCAACTTTTACTATTTTACTGTGCTCATATTGTCCACTAAAATCCGTGGCTTTTATTCTGAAATATAATTGGCTGGCTTCAGCTGGAATATCAATCAGGGAAGTGTATTTTTTGATGGCTAAGTTTGCGCTCTTTGCTTTCTGCAAATCTGCCGCAGCAAAGCTTTTACCGTCAAGGCTCATCTCTACTTCAAAAGTGTTTACTTCTTTTTCTGTATACGTTTCCCAATTTACCTGAGCCTGATTATTAGCATTAATGCTCGCCGAGATATTACCAAAGGCAACAGGAAGCGGTGTATTTACCGGCCAAACGTTGGTACCTAAATCGGTGTAACCTGATGCGGCATGTACTAAGGTCGCTCTGATGGTGGAGGTCAAGTTTGTTGTATTTCTCAAATTGATTGTTGCCGGATCTAAATAATAGATACCATCTTGCACACCACTACCAGAACTATTATCTGTTGTGGACAGGTACATTCCGCCAAACTGGTCAAAACAACATCCGTTTACGCTACCGCCAAAACTATTGCCGTTGCCATCCAGGATATCCCATTTTTTGGTCAATTTTGTATTGCTGCCATTCGGTTTACCAATAAATATCTGGGTTGTACCGCCGTTATTT
The DNA here is from genome assembly GCF_003852495.1 of Taibaiella sp. KBW10. Taxonomy (GTDB): domain Bacteria; phylum Bacteroidota; class Bacteroidia; order Chitinophagales; family Chitinophagaceae; genus Edaphocola. The sequence continues at coordinate 611,312 of NZ_QAJI01000003.1, forward strand.
ACCAATACAAACATGTTACCATCGCCATCGAAACAAAGGTCTCCGTTCTGGAAGGTACTTACGCTACCACCGATCAGATCTACATCATTATCGACCACTTCTACGGCACTATTGTTAATGGGTGATAAACCATTAGGGGTCGCTTTTACTAAATAAACACTGCTACTGCTTGCCGTAACAATCCAGGCGACACCATTCTTGTCTAAACCGAGACGTACATAACCTAAGGAGGAATTATTGCCACTTCCGTTCACATCATAGGAAGAGATAATGGTCTGGGCCGTACCTGATCCATCTCCTTTTTGTCCATACATGGTGAATACTCCGTTGTTGCTGCTCGTATTGGGCAACCAATAGAAAAAACCTTCCGGTACAGAGGGATAAGGACTGCGTCCTAAAGCCGCGAAAGCACCGTTTTGAACTTCGTATAATAATGCCGGTCCGTTCGCTTTAGTTCCGGACAGGATGTTGAAGGCATCGACGCGGTTCACGCCGTTGTTGCCGCTGTATGCAGCCCAAAAATTGGTCACTGCATCCATAATCGTAATTGTTGTGGAAACTGAAGTACCTCCTCTTGATACGGTAACGGTATAATTGCCGGTGGCATCTGAATTAAAGGTAAGGGTGTTGCTGGCGTTTTCGCTACCATATCCTAAATTGGTACTGGCAAGAGAAACTCCGGTAGACGGGCTAACGGACCATGTATAATTTTGGAAAGCACCATTAAAGTCTCCATCGCTTCTTGTAACGGTAACGGTACGGCTACTATTCGGTTTTAGGATAAGGCCGTTGCTCGGTCTAAGGGACTGGGCATTCAATTCGTTTGTACAAAATAGTACAGCGAATGCGATAAACCACCGTGATAATGTAAAATTGCTCATGTCTTAAATTTTAGGGGGGGTATAATATTTTTAGTGAAGTTTGTATGTGCTATATCCGGATATATTGATACTTACTTTCAATTGCAAAAGAAATATAAAATGGTAGGGTATATAAACGCAAAAACACCCGATTAAAAATCAGGTGTTTTTACGTGCTTGAAAACCAGCACTGGAGCAGTATTGACTTAATTAGCTGACATATAATTATTTATAAATTATACCCGGCTTTTCAGAAGTTATTTTCTATATAAATGAAGCAAAAATTATCCTTTGATCGCAATCGTATAATACGCACAGGTGGTAAAGAAATTACGGAACCAAGGGATGTTCGCGATGATCTTTGCTTGCTTTCTGCCCCTAAGGTTAAACTTATATTTATAGATCGGATTAATAAAGTACAGTAATCGGTTTTGGATTTGGTAGCCCGTTTCTGCGGTAATACGTTCAAATCTTTCTATCGAAATTCTGGTATCATATATTTCCAGGAATTCGGCCGGATCCATACCGCCCATTTTGATTAATTGCCGGTACAAAGGTTTTGGGAGCAAGTGTGTATATGGCACTTTGGATAATAGTTTGTGTTGCATTACCTGCTGATGTCCGCCAAAGGGCATTTGCCAGGGGGGAAACCCAAAAAAGATAACGCCTTCGGGTAACAACATCTCTTTCATCCGCTTGAATAATTTGGGCTGGTCGAAGATATGCTCAATAACATCTTTCAAGATGATGAGATCAAATTTTCCACCCAATTCTTCTGGACTGGTCAAATAAATATCTTTAGGGATGAAGAGGGCTTTTCCATCGGCTACCTCTTCGGCCATCCACTCATTTGCATTTTCTAAACGAATTTCGTCAAATTCTACCCCAACGGTGATACAACCTTTATCAATAAAAGGCTTTAAGACCCCACCTTCACCACAGCCAATTTCAAGTACCCGCATTCCGGGTTTCATTTTTTTGGTCTGCTCCAAAAAAGGCAAGACGTATGCTATGGTATTCTCTACCTGCATATCAAAATACCTTTTTCTATCTTTATGAAATTCAAACATTTTTTTACATTAATTAAGCCAAGAACTATTTTATATCCAGGATAAAAGCATGTCTGGTGCAATCCCGAACACAATAATAGCACAAATAATAACGGTCATAACGACTTTGTCTAAGGTGGTGATTTCTGATACCAATTCCGGATCTCCCTGTTTAAAGTACATGGCCATAATCACTTTAAAATAATAGAACAGACTCACTGCTGCCATCACCAAAGCAAAGACCACTAACCAGAACGTATAGGCTTGTTCTAATGCGGCGGCAATCACAAACCATTTGGCGAAAAAGCCTGCGGTAAGTGGTATCCCGGCCAAGGACATGAGACAGATGGTGGCTACTAAGGCTAAGAAAGGATGTTTTTTGGCCAGGCCGTTAAAGCCATCGTAGGTATAATCTTTTAATTTCAACAGTACGCCAAAAATACCTAATGTGGCAATGGTGTAGGCTACCGCATAAACAATCATGCCTTTCATCGCCATGGCATTACTACCAATCACGACAAACATCATAAAGCCTGCCTGCGCAATAGAGGAATAGGCCAGCATACGCTTAACGCTTTGCTGGTATACTGCGGTGATATTTCCGATCAGTAAAGTAAGCCCTGTGATCACACCTAATAATAATACTTTCCAATAAGGATCGATATTGGCAAAGCCTTCCATAAACAAACGCATAAATGCAAAGAAAACGGAGACTTTTACAATCGTGGCCATAAAGGCGGTAAAGGGTGTAGGCGAACCATCGTACACATCGGGTGTCCAGAAATGCATAGGTGCTGCACTGACTTTAAAACCTAAAGCCACTAACATAAACATGACACCAACAATACCCATTACGCTTAATGTACCTGTAGCATAGAAATTAAACCCGTGAATATCGAAGGTACCCATAGCACCATACAATAAAACGATACCCATTAAAAGTATACCGGTAGAAAAGGCTCCCATAAGGAAGTACTTCAGTGCGGCTTCGCTACTTTTTAAATTACGTTTATCAGAACCGGCCAGGATATACTGTGGTATAGATAAGATCTCAATACCCAGGAATAAGATCAATAGATTATTATAGGTAGATAATAAGAATACGCCGCAAAGAATAAAGAAGTGTAAAGAATAATATTCGCCTACATGCACGCCCACTTTCTCGATACTCCGGCCGGTCAGCAGGATGTATAAGAAGGAACAAGCGGTCATGAGCACATTAAACCACAGGGCATAATTGTCGACACGCAACATTTTGGCAAATAAATCGGGTGCCGCCTGCGCATTGGCCAGGAGATGATTATAATCTGCAAGCTCCCAAATATTAAGGCCTATTAAACCTAACATAAGGATCGCCGCAAAATTAGTCAGGCTCTTCTTTTCTTTTACAGTCAATGCTGCAAACATCATTAGTATTGCGAATACTGCGGTTGCTATTAATGGTTTCATTGTATATCTACTGATTATTCATTCTTAAGAAGTCCTAACCAAATGCTTTATTTTAAAAAATACTTTATTCCAAAAGCGTTTATAATACTTGTAACAACAGATTAGGATAAACGCCCAATACGACGATTACAATCAATATGATATAAATACTTATTTTTTCGTTTAGGCTCATATCGGCAATGACAAGGCTCTTTTGCTCGCCGTAGGCTACTTTCTGTACCATATTCAACATATATATGGCGCCAAGGATAATACCTAAACCGGCCAGTACCATGAAGGTAATATGGTTTGGATTGGTGCTTTCAAAAATACCCAGGAATAATAAAAACTCTCCGACAAATCCATTGGTTAAAGGCAAAGCGATACTGGAAAAAGTAATCACCACCAAAGCGATGGTCATTTTCGGTGCCGCACCGGCCAGACCTCCTAAAGATGCCAGGTCGCGGGTCTGATACCTGCGCTCGATCATATCTACCACCAACCATAAACCGGTGATCGTAATCCCGTGGTTGAACATTTGTGTGATCACACCATTGGTTGCATTTTCGGTTTGGGCAAAGATCCCCATGATCATTAAGCCTACGTGGGCCAAAGAGGAATAAGCCACCAGGCGTTTGATATCGGTTTGTACAATCGCCAATAGAGAGCCGTAAAGAATCCCGATCAGCGCTAAGATCATAATGATATTATAAAACTGCTCGTCTACATGAGGGAATACCGGATATAACCATTTCATCACACCGAACAATCCCATTTTCACCATAAGAGCACTCAATACAATCGTAACCGGTGTAAGGGTCTGCTCATAAGCGGAAGCCTGCCAGGAATGTAAGGGGAAGATGGGCATTTTGATCCCAAAGGCAATAAAGAATAAGATAAACAGGGTTCCCTGACTGGCGATCGGTAAAGAAGCTCCTGTAGCCAGAATCGTATTATAGTCAAAAGAGCCATTGGGCGTCTGAATGTATAAATAGATCAGGCCGGCAAGCATCAATAAACTACCCAGAAAGGTATATACAAAAAACTTGAACGATGTTTTGATGCGGTCTTTACCACCCCACTGTCCGGCTAAGAAATAAACCGGTATTAAAGCCAGCTCCCAGAAGAAGTAGAATAATAATAAATCGTTGGCGAGGAACACGCCCATTAAACCACTTTGCGCCAAAAGCATTAAACCATAAAAACGGCTCGGCTGCTCTATATCTTTATTCCATTGTGCAATAAAGACCAGTGGAAATACAATAGCGGTCAGTAAGGTCATTAATAAAGCCATTACAGAACCTTGCAGGCTAAAGTTGGCCCCCAGGCTTGGCAACCAATTATAGTTGGCCTCAGGAATGCTTTCTTTAATACCACAAAAACTAAGTGCTGCCACAACAAGTGTAGCCAGTGCACCGATCAATGCCCATGTTTTTACCGCCGGTGTCTTGCGAAAAGCAAAACTGGCCAGACCGGTAACCAAAGGAATAACTAAAAGTAAAATAAGTAACATTTGTATAATTTAAAATAACTGATCGCCTGAACTAATCAACAATAATGGTTTATAGTCGTCTACTTAAGCATAGAATAATCCGAAAATACCTATCGCAAATATGATAATGATCCCGATGACCATAGCAAATAAATAAGATCCTACTTGTCCGCTTTGTAAATTTTTCAAACGGGTACTTCCCCATTGCACTAACTGGCCTACACCATTTACGCCGGCATCAATACCTTTAAGTTCTATAACATTATTTAATATTTTAGCGATCCATGCCATCGGCTTTACAATGAGGAAATCATACACTTCATCGATATACCATTTATTTTCCAGCACTTTTGCCAAACCGGTCGCTTCTTTGAATTGTTCTTTTTTCGTTACTGCTTTCGCAATGATGATCATGATAACGATCAGGGCCGTGGCCACGGCCATTAAGGTCCATTCCGTACTGTGCGATAAATGATGCACATCGAAATTTTGAACCACAGGCGATAAATATTCATTTAGGAGGTGACCCACATTCAGGTGTTCCCCGATTACTTCAGGCAAACCTACATAGCCGCCGATCACGGATAATACCGCCAGAATAATAAGTGGAATGGTCATCGCCGCAGGGCTCTCATGCAGGTGATGCTTTTGTGCTTCTGTACCTCTAAAACTACCGGAGAAGGTATAGAAATAGGCTCTGAACATATAATAGGCAGTCATCAAAGCCCCTAATAAAGCAAAGTAGTAATACATAGGATTCTTGGCATATGCTGCTGCCAGGATCTCATCTTTGGAGAAGAATCCCGAAAAACCGGGTAAACCCGCAATAGCCAGGCATCCGATCAGGAAGGTAAATTTAGTGATCGGCATATGTTTGCCCAAACCACCCATTTTACGCATATCCTGTTCGCCACTCATGGCATGGATCACGGAACCACTGCCTAAGAACAACAAGGCTTTGAAGAATGCATGGGTCATGACGTGGAATAAACTTCCGACATATGCACCTACTCCTAAAGCCAGGAACATATAACCCAATTGACTCACTGTAGAGTAAGCCAGTACTTTTTTAATATCATTTTGCTTGATGGCAATAGAGGCCGCTAATAATACGGTAGCTAAACCGATAATGGCAATCATATTTTGTGCCATCGGTGCCAGATTAAACAAAGCATTGCTACGGGCAATCATATAGATACCGGCGGTAACCATCGTAGCCGCATGGATCAATGCAGATACGGGCGTAGGACCGGCCATTGCATCGGGCAACCAGGTATATAAAGGAATCTGTGCACTTTTACCCATTGCTCCGATAAAGAAACAGATCGCAATCGCATTGGTCATTCCCGTTCCGATCATATAACCGGTGTCGGTCATCGTACCAATACCACCGCTTAATTGACCAAAGAATTCATGATAAGATGCCGTACCAAAATTATAGATCGTCAGCATCAAACCTACTAAGAAACCTAAGTCTCCTATACGGTTCATGATAAAGGCTTTTTTAGATGCGTTCGTGTATTCTTTGTTCTTATACCAGAACCCGATGAGTAAATAAGAGGCTAAACCAACACCTTCCCATCCGATAAACATCACCACATAATTGGCTCCTAGAACCAATAGTAACATGAAGAACACAAACAGGTTCAGATAAGCGAAGTATTTGGTATACCCGGCATCATCGTGCATATAAGCTGTAGAATAGAGATGGATCAAGAAACCAATCCCTGTAATGATCAGCAGGAACATAGCCGATAACTGATCGACCAGGAAGGCGAAAGGAACACTGAATTTCCCTACGCTGATAAAATTAAAAATGTGTACAATACCTTTATCCGGTACACCACCGCTTTTCACTTCAAAAAAGATACCTAATGCTACACAGAAAGAAGCCAGAATTGCTACGCTACCGATGATACCGGCAAGTTTCTTTGGCATTGATTTCCAAAATAATCCATTTAACAGAAAACCGATCAATGGGAATAATGGTATTAAATAAACAAGTTGTGTCATAAATTATATTGCTTAAGCCTTGCTATAAAATGCGGCGTTTGTATGCGTTTAGTTTTTCAGACGGTTCAAAATATTAATGTCTACCGAATTTACTTTCCGGAACATCATCACGATGATGGCGAGCCCTACAGCGACCTCGGCTGCGGCGACCACCATAATAAAGAATACAAAAACCTGCGCTCCTGCATCTCCATGCAATTTGGAGAAAGCAACCAGCAAAAGGTTCACGGCATTCAACATTAATTCGATACACATAAAAATAACGATGGCATTTCTACGCATCAACACCCCCATTACGCCAATGGCAAAAAGGCTAAAACTCAAAAATAAATATGATTGTATAGGCACACTATAAAATTTAAAATGTTCTTATTTAGTTTTTTCTTCTACAACTTCTTTTCTACCGATCACCATCGCACCCACCATAGCTGCTAAGAACAATACAGAACTTAACTCAAAAGGCAGTACATAATGTTCAAACAGGGTTTTACCCAATACTTTAATCAGGCCTATATCACCGGCATCGGTAATCGGTACCTGGGTAAGGTTTGCATAGCGGAAGGCCGATAAGATTACCAGCAATAAAGAACCGGCACTGATCAAGGCGGCAAAATGCACCAAACGGCTTTTCTGCGGCTCCGTATCGGTATTCAGGTTCATCAGCATGATCACGAATAGGAACAGTACCATGATGGCTCCTGCGTAAACAATAATGTTGACAATGGCCAAAAACTGGGCATTCATGAGTATATAGTGCCCGCTAATCGCAAAAAAGGTTGCAATCAGGAACAATACACTGTTTACGGGGTTGCGGCTTACCACCACAAAGATGGCACAGACAATCGCCCATAAACTCAAAATCCAAAATATAATATCGTGTATATTCATATTAGTCGATTATCCTTTCTGTAGTTTTAAGCGTTTTTGTTTTACCTGTTCATCGGTCAGCAGCATATCTTGTTTTTTGTACACAAAATAATCTCTGGTATAATTAGAAGGCATTACGGTCTCGGACATATAGATCGCATCTTTAGGACAGGCTTCTTCACAAAATCCGCAGAAGATACAGCGCAACATATTGATCTCGTATTTCGCCGCATATTTTTCTTCGCGATACAAATGCTCTTCACCCGGTAGCCGCTCTGCCGCTTCCATCGTAATGGCTTCTGCCGGGCAAGCCAGGGCGCACAGCCCGCAAGCAGTACATTTCTCTCTGCCTTCTTCATCTCTGTTCAATACATGTAACCCACGGAATACCGGGCTGAACGGACGGGTTTCTTCCGGATAATTAATCGTGGCTTTCTTCTTAAACACATGCCCAAGGGTAATGCTCAAGCCTTTCAGCAATGCAGGAATATAAATCTTCTCTGCAAAGGTCATGGGGCTGCGATCTACCGCCAGTGCTCTATTCGTTAATGATTCCATTGCTATTTCTTTTGGGCAAAATGCCTTTACTTTTTATTTAATACAAATAAGATAACCGCTCCTGTTACCATCATATTGAACAATGCCAAAGGAATCAGTTTGGTCCAGCCTAAATTCAACAGCTGGTCAAAACGGAAACGTGGTAAAGTCCAACGGACAAACATAAAGAACAAGATAAATCCGATTACTTTGATCATTAACACCCCTACACAGATCAGGGCAAAGATACCCGAAGGTACTGCTGCCTGCACGGCATCCATTCCCGGGAAATTATATCCGCCAAAGAATAGGGTGGCCAATACCGCAGAGGATATAAACATATTAATGTATTCTGCAAACAAGAACATCCCGAGTTTCATAGAGGAATATTCCTGATGATACCCCATGTTGAGCTCACTCTCACTCTCCGGCATATCAAAAGGGGCACGGTTCAGTTCCGCAAAGGAACAAACCAGGAAGATAATAAATCCTAAAGGTTGTTTGAATACATTCCAGGTAAAATAGCCTTCGTTCCAGAAGCCGTGTTGCTGTTCTACAATCGTTCTTAGACTTAAGGTACCGGTCAGCATCAATAAAGCAATAAGGCTCAAACCTAAAGCCAGTTCATAACTGATGGCCTGAGAGGCGGCACGTATCGCACTCAATAAGGAGAATTTATTGTTGGAAGCCCATCCGCCCAGCATAATACCATATACACCAATACTCACCACCCCAAATACATACAGAATACCAATATTAATATCGGCTACCTGTAAGGAAATGGTTCTGGCACCGTCTGCGGTATTGAATACAAAGTCGGGGCCCCAGGGAATAATGGCACTGGTCATTAAAGCCGTAAAGATGAACATGGCCGGTGCGAGCATGAACAGCCATTTAGTAGAATTATCGGGTATGATCTCTTCTTTAAAGAACAATTTACCACCATCTGCCAGGGGCTGCAGCAAGCCAAAAGGCCCTGCTCTTAAGGGACCGATACGATCTTGCATCACTGCGGCTACTTTACGTTCTGCCCAGGTAGAATAAGCGGCTATTCCCATAGAGGCTGCAATGATAATGACAACCAATACTAATTTTTCTAGGATCAAAAAAGTATCTATACTCATTTTTTTGTTTAAATTATTTCGTTTGACAGCCTAATCGTGCCGCGTTTGTTTACTGTTTAAAGTCGTCTGAATGTGCTGGTCCGGCAATACGGTCTAAATGCACATTAGGTTGATTCACCTCACTTACCTGATGAATATCCAGGGTGTATAAAGGTTCTTTTCCGATTACTTTATCAATCAGTTTTTCTGATTTACCGGCAGACCCTACCGTACCGGCATAGTGCCCCTGTGCGATTACGGAATGACGGTTGATATTGCTCGGGCCTTCGATTACCCAGTCTTTGGTCTCTTTTTTCTCAAAACGGCATTCGTTACAAATCCATCCGGTAGTACCATTGCTTGCAGTAGCCACCTCTCCCCATTCATCTTTTCTTGCGGTCACACGGAATACTTCCGCCCCGCGCATCCATAAACGCACTTCGCCACAACATTTAGGATTGCTACAGTTACGGTGTGCCTCCAATGGCTTAGTAAACCATACCCTGTTTTTAAAACGGAAGGTTTTATCGGTCAGGGCGCCCACCGGACATACATCTATCACATTTCCGATAAACTCGTTGTCCAATGCATTTTGAATACAGGTACTAATGCGGGAGTGATCGCCGCGATCCAATACGCCATGTTCTCTTTTCTCCGTCAGTTGTTCTGCGGTGTATACACAACGATAACACAGAATACAACGATTCATGTGCAACTGAATGTACGGACCAATATCTTCGGGAGCAAAGGTACGGCGTGGAAATTCGGTACGGGTACCTTCTCTTCCATGCTCATAACCCAGATCCTGTAAATGACACTCCCCCGCCTGATCACATACCGGGCAATCCAGCGGATGATTCAACAGCAGGAATTCAGTAACGCCTGCGCGGGCATCGGGTACCTTTTCTGAAGTAATGTTTTTCACTTCCATACCATCCATAACCGTGGTACGACAACTCGCCACCAGCTTAGGCATCGGGCGTGGATCTTTTTCAGAACCCTTGCTTACCTCTACCAGGCAGGTACGGCACTTACCACCGCTGCCTTCCAGTTTGCTGTAATAGCACATCGTAGGCGGCGCTACGGCACCACCAACTTTACGGGCCGCTTCCAGAATGGAGGTTCCGGGAGCCACTTCTATGGTGATATTATCTATCGTTACTTTAAATAATTGTTGTTCCGACATTGTTATATTGCTTCATCCCCTAAGGGATCGTTTTATATTTTATGATCAGCTTTGTTTTGCAACCGGTTCTTTAAGATTCGGTGCGCAACAGCGCGTAATCAATTAATGTAAACTATACACCGCACCGATCATTCCATTTACCTGTGCATATATAAAGTCCTGTTTTCCTCTTCCCTGAATCCCTTTTTTATGTAATATAATATCGGGCATATCAACGTATCCTGCTTTCGCTTCAAACCTGAAGGACAACTTTCTCAATACCGTAATCTGCACACCTGCTTTCAGGGTTGTGCCAAAACCCGATACATGAAATCGGTCATTACGCTCATAATCTAAAAGTGACGTGTTGGTCCGTGGTATCATCACTCCCAGCCCTAAACCATACAGGTAACCGATATGCAATTTCTGATCCCGTGTTTGGTATAGATCACCGAGCTTTTCCACTTCAATATTCAGATAGTTTAAACCATCTGTATGCTCAAAGGTCAAGAAATCGTCATAAATAACGGTATTCCCGTTATAAGTTCCCTGATACTTTCCCTCATGCTGAATGATCCCATCTACTTTTGCCGTCTGGTTCTGAACCATCACATACTTCATGTGATCAAAACCGGCAGTTATCGCCAGATCGTCTCGCAAATAATAACCTACGCGCAGGTTTGTTTGCGGAATGGTGATCCTGTCGGCACGCAAATAATTATTCAGCCTTAAGGCACTGGGCCGGTCTGTCGCTTTCAATTTATGCAGGGTTAAATCATAATCCCCACCTTTAATTTTCAAAGTACTATTCGTGTACACTTCACGGTTCCAGCCCCAGTAGGCAAATACCGAGCCTTTCTTATTCGCACTTGTTTTGCGTACGGGAGGGCTTTGAACAGCCTGTTCCTGCGCAAATAGTGTATTTGTTCCGGTAAGTAATAAAAAAAGAACTAAAATCTGTCTCGCTTTCATGTTTCCTGATCTGTGTCTATCTGCTCTTTTGGTAAATATATTATTCTTTATACGACCGGGCTTAAGGCATCTGCATAATGCGCCAGACCGAAATTACGGGTCTGTGCTTCTTCCGGATGCAATACGTGCCACTCAAATTCATCTCTGAAATGCCTGATGGCTGCTGCTACCGGCCAGGCCGCTGCATCGCCCAAAGGACAAATCGTATTGCCTTCTATTCTTCTTTGAATATCCCAAAGCAGATCGATGTCTTCCATCTTTCCTTTTCCGTACTCAATATTTTTCAGGATTTTATACATCCATCCCGTACCTTCTCTACAAGGAGAGCATTGTCCGCAGCTTTCATGATTATAGAATCGCGCCAAGCTCATGGTATGACGCACCACACACTGGTCTTCATCCAGTACTATAAATCCGCCTGAACCCAACATGGTTCCGGTCTGGAAGCCCCCTTCTGAGAGACTTTCGTAATTCATCAGGCGTTTATTACCATTGGATTCGTGCAATAATAAATTGGTAGGCACAATGGGTACAGAAGAACCGCCCGGAATACAGGCTTTCATCTTTTTACCATTGGGGATACCCCCACAATATTCGTCGCTATAAATAAATTCTTCTACAGAAAGGTTGAAATCGATTTCGTAAACACCGGGTTTATTGATGTTACCACAAGCAGAGATCAGTTTGGTACCGGTACTTCTGCCTACACCCAGTTTTGCATATTCTTCGCCACCCATAGTGATGATGGGGCCAATGGCTGCAATAGTTTCTACATTGTTCACTACTGTAGGGCGCATCCACAAACCTTGTACTGCGGGGAATGGTGGTTTAATCCGTGGATTTCCGCGTTTCCCTTCCAGCGATTCGATCAGGGCCGTCTCTTCACCGCAGATATAGGCACCGCCACCGCGTTGCACATAAATCTCACAGTCAAAACCGGTTCCTTTTATGTTTTTCCCAAGCCATCCGTTCTCTTTGGCCTCGGCAATGGCCTTTTCCAAAATATCCGGAATCCAGGCATACTCCCCGCGAATGTAGATATAGGAGGTATTAGAGCCTAAAGCAAAGCTGGAAATGATCATCCCTTCGATAAACAGATGAGGTAAAAATTCCATAAGGTACCGGTCTTTAAAAGTACCCGGCTCCGACTCATCGGCATTACACACCAAGTGACGCGGTACGCCTTCCGGCTTGGCCAGAAAGCTCCACTTCATCCCTGTAGGGAATCCGGCTCCGCCACGACCACGCAATCCACTCTTCTTCACCTCTTCTACAATGTCTTCGGGCGCCATTTTTAAGGCTTTTTCTACACTGCTGTAGCCACCGTTTTTACGATAGACTTCATAGTGATGAATCCCTTCTATATGTGCTTTTTCTAACAGTAATTTCATCTTAATATATTCAAAATTCAAAATGCCGGAGGGATCGACCCTGTATCGGCTTTTCTATTTATTATTCACTTATTTTTACTGCCTTCCGGCTCCACAGCTGCAGCGTACCGTCAGTCTGGCTTTGCCACATTTCCAGTACCGATAGTTTCATATCAAAAGGATACTTTTCGAACTGGCCTTTTACCTTTATAGTACGCCTTATACGTACAAAATTCTGCTCCAAGGCCTCCTCTTCTATGGTTTCCCAGCGAATCTCGCTATAACTTACCTTACCACTTTCCAGATCGGCAATCAATGCATTTTTATCCTGTACCCATCCGTTGGAATGCTCAATACGCGCATCCGGATGTACCAATACTTTTAACCGATCCACATCTTTATCAAGCATCGCATTATCCAGCGAAGCAAAATAAGACATTGGAAAATGGGCCTCTTCCCCATTGGTCTTAATCGTCGCGGACACCATGGCCGCTAAAGTCTTCGTCTCCGCTTCAGAAAGCCCACCTGTAATCTGCACCTCACCACCTTCTATCTTGCCCTGTACTACTGGTGCGATCAGCAACCGCTTATTAGCCATGACCAGTATCCTTTTCCCTACACTTTCTGCCGTTGCCTTTGCAAAGACCTTAGTACCTTCCGGTGTCAGCTTTAGTGTTACTGTATGCAAGTTAAAGTTTTCATCCCTGCCAGCTGTTGCCGAAGCAATGTGCTTATTCGTTATAATTGCCTCTTCCGGATTATAATAAAGCCGGGTTCCGCTTTGGGTATCGATAACAGAAGCCGCTCCTTTGGGTAATACTTTATAAAATGCAATCCGTACTCCGTTTTGTGCGGTAACGTCAGTTATACCTGTTCCAAAAAAGAGGACCGTTAACAGCCAACAATAAAGACTAATGCTCCTTTTGCTCATAATCATGATTGAACATCCAGTTAATACCGAATGCATCAGTCAACATACCAAATTTAGCGCCCCAAAAAGTATCGGCCAAAGGCATGGTTACCTGAGATCCTTCACTCATCGCAGCAAATACGCGATCGATATCTTCTACCTTAGTAAAGTTCAAGGACAAACTCACATTGGTACCCGCTACCACCGGAAATTTATCATCTACAATATCAGAAGCCATCAGGGTCAGATCACCTGCTTTAAAAGTAGCGTGCATGATCTTATTGCGGTTCTCTTCGGTTACTTCCTGAGGACTCTCTCCGTAAGTTTGGGCAAATAAGATTTGGCCATCTAAGGCTTTAGCATAGAAGTCAAAGGCTTCTTTAGCATTTCCGGCAAAATTCAAATAAGGTACAATTGCTTCCATAACGGATGATATTTTCGTTTTTATTTAATGTTGTTTTATAAAAATATAGTTAGACGTGTTGGCTGTATTGAGTACACTACCATCATCGGCTAACTGTAACAAGGTATCTTTTCCCATTTTGTAAAACACGGACTCACCACCCTGGTCGGTCAATTCCAACACATTATGCTGAATTACAAAGTGTCCGCTGTCCACTAAAGGTAAAAGCAGCCCGGTATCATTTACCGCCTTCGTACTGATGGCATAGGTATTGTCTTCTCTTAAGATGATACTGGTCTGTATGGCTTCGCAGGTGGCACAAGGTGTTTGCCCTGTATAGGTTCCTACCAAAGAATTATCCAAGACCGGCTTTGAAGTGGTCATGACGTTCTTTTCAGCCTTATTATGCTCAGGACTGTCCGCTGCCTCGTCTTTACACGAGGTTATGGTCAAGGCAGCCAGAGATAATAGCATAAAAAATCGTTTCATGAATTGTTTTAGTTTTTAGCAGCTGCTTTAAGCTCTTCAATTAATTGATCTACTTTTTCTATCGTTAAGTTTTCTTTGTAGAATTTACCTAACTGTAACATGGGTGCATAGCCACAGGCGCCAAGGCATTCTGCAGGCTTCAGCGTAAATAAACCATCGGCAGTAGTCTCTCCTTCTTTAATCTCCAGTTTATTTTTTATATGATCAATAATCTGGTCGCTGCCGCGCAGCATGCAGGGGCCTGTATGACAAACCTCTAATACATACTTCCCCACCGGTTTCATGTTGAACATGGTGTAAAAGGTAGCGACTTCGTACACTTCAATAGGATTGATCTGCAACAAAGAAGCCACATAATCCATTACTGGCACATCCAGCCATCCCCCAAACGTTTCCTGTGCCAAATGCAGCAAAGGAATTAAAGCCCCTTTCTGCTTTCCTTCCGGATAGCGTGTCATGATCTCGTTTGCCTTATCTAGTTTTTCCTGAGAAAACTGTATCATTTCTCTAATTTTATAGTCAATTATTTTTTATAAAATACAACCGGTGCTTCTTCTGTTCCGGTCGTAAATCCATGATCCCAATCTATGGGTGCAACACCTGCATGCCCGATCAGTTGATCTATCCATTCTCTATACTGTATCACCTGGTTATTCAGTAATATTTTCCTGGAATCACTCCAGGTCAAAACGACATATTCCTCCGGGTATTCCCTGGCAAAGTCATCTGTCGAATAACCGGCGATTGCTGCAATATCTCCCTGCCGGTATGTTTTCGATGTCCAAAAAAAGCGCACCCTTATCTCATTCCCGACCAATTTCAAAGTGCCTCTCTTCATCCGTACTGCCGGATCATGGCTTAAGACGATAATGCCAATCTGTTTATTTAACAAAGTGCGTGCATGCAACATCCATACGATCCCCACAATAACAATCACCACAAGCAGTATGCTTATACCCATCACTTACACTTTTATGCGTCCAGCTCTCCCGCGATCACGTTGATAGAACTTAAAGTCACTACCGCATCACTAAACAAACCGCCCGCAACCATCTCATTAAACGCCTGGTAATAAATAAAGCTTGGTCTTCTGAAATGCAAACGATAAGGCGTACGCCCACCATCGCTCACCAGATAGTATCCTACCTCTCCGTTACCACCTTCTACTGCATGATAAACCTCTCCTACCGGCAGGTCCACTTCTCCCATCACAATTTTGAAGTGATAAATCAGTGCTTCCATTTTGGTATATACGGCTGCTTTTTCCGGTAAATAGAACTCCGGCGCATCCGCATGGAAAATACTACTGTCCATCCCTTTCAGCTTTTCTAAAGCCTGCTGAATGATGCGGTAGCTTTCCCACATTTCCCCGTTTCTCACCAGGTAGCGATCGTATACATCACCAGCGCTGCCAACGGGAATCTTAAAATCAAATTCATTATATGAGCTGTAAGGGCTATGTACCCGCACATCATAATCGACCCCGCTTGCCCGAAGGTTAGGACCGGTCATGCTCCAGTTCAATGCCCGTTCGGCGCTAATCGGCCCTGCGCCGATACAACGATCCATAAAGATTCTGTTGCGCGTCAGCAATGCTTCAAACTCTTTCAATATTGCCGGAAAGCCGTCCATAAAATCATGGATTTTTTTCCAGGCATCATCTGTAAAATTGCGCTCAAAGCCCCCGATACGGCCAATATTGGTCGTGAGGCGGGAACCACAAATGCATTCGTAAATTTCGTAAATTTTTTCGCGCCACTGGAACACATAGGTAAACGGCGTCAGGGCACCGGTATCCACCCCGATCACGGAATTACACACTAGGTGGTCTGCAATACGTGCCAGCTCCATAATCACCACACGCAGGTAATCTACGCGTTTGGGCACTTCAAGTCCTACCAATTTTTCGATAGTCATGTGCCATCCGAAATTATTGATGGGCGCAGAACAATAGTTCAGGCGGTCGGTCAGTGGTGTCACCTGGTTATAAGGACGACGTTCTGCAATCTTCTCAAATGCACGGTGGATATATCCCACTGTCATTTCGGTTTTGATTACACGCTCACCGTCAATCTCCATTACGTTCTGGAAAATACCATGCGTTGCCGGGTGCGTAGGCCCCAGGTTAATGGTGGTCGTTTCCTTTTCTACAGAGTTTTCTGCGAGTTGTATATGTTTTTCAACCATAAAAGTTGAATTGATTTTAAAGTCAATATTAAAAGTAAAAAGGCAGCATGCCCGTTTTCAACCGTCACAAGCTGCATTTAACTTAATTTCTATCTGCCAAACATTTCATCATCCTTATCCATTCTTGTAGGATCTTCCATCTGGTATTCTTTTCGCATAGGGAAATAATCCATTTCGTCTACATTCAGAATACGCTTCAGGTTCGGATGGCCTACAAAATTGATTCCGTAAAAATCAAAGGTTTCCCGCTCCATCCAATCTGCTCCGGAAAACAGGCCGGTCAGAGAATGAATATCGGGTGTGGCCACAGGCACGAATGCCTTCATACGCAGCCTGAAATTATCTTTTAAATTATGCAGGTGCGTGATAATCCCCAGTTCTTTTCCGGTATTGTCCGGATAGTGAACACCCGTAAGATCCGTTAAAAACTGAAATCCCAGTTCCTGAAACAAAAACGTGGCAATAGCCAGGTTTTGATCTGCAGGGATGGTACATTCCAGCATTCCAAAACTCTCGTTCCACAGCAACGCTTCGTTGCCAAAGGCCGCTCCTACCCGCTCTTGTATAATTTCTTTTGTCATGTTCTTTCGATATAAAGGAAATAAAAGACGCTTATTCGATTCCGTATCCGTTTAATAAGGCTTTGTACTGATCACTGTGTCTTCTCCTCAGGCTCTCGTTTTTAACGATCTCCTGCAGCTTCATGACACCATCCAGAATGCCTTCCGGTCTTGGCGGGCATCCGGGCACATATACATCCACCGGAATCACCTGATCAATGCCTTGTAAAACAGAATAAGAATCAAAAATACCACCGCTACTTGCACAGGCACCAATAGCGATTACCCAGCGGGGTTCTGCCATTTGTAAATATACCTGACGTAAGATAGGAGCCAGCTTCTTTGAAATGGTACCTGCAACCAACAGCATATCGCATTGGCGTGGGGTAAAAGCCATACGCTCCGAACCGAAACGGGCCAGATCGTAGTTGGCACCCATCGTTGCCATAAACTCAATACCACAACAAGACGTCGCGAAAGGGAGGGGCCACATGGAATTTGCCCTTGCCGCACCAATGGCTTTATCGAACATTGTCGTCATAAAACCTTCTCCCCAGTATCCGTCCGGAATCTCCGCTAAGCTTACTTTACTATTCTCGTTATATTTTACAGGTCTCATCCTATTTTAAATTTTGTGTGATCGACTCCCTAAAGATCCTGATCACTGACTTATGCAACACTCCTTTAGTCTTCCCACTTAAGGGCACCCTTTTTGATCACGTAGACAAAGCCACATACAAACAGGGCGACAAACATTAACACAGCTAAAAAGCCATCCGTACCTAATTCTCTGAAATTAACCGCGTAGGGATAAAAGAAAATAACTTCCACATCAAACAATACAAAGAGTATAGCGACAATGAAGTATTTAACCCCCATAGGTTTACGTGCATTTCCTATTTGCTCGATCCCACTTTCAAAGTTGACCAGCTTATCTTTCGTTTTGCGTTTAGGCCCTAAAAGATGGGTCAATAACATTAATAGGGTCACCACACCTCCTGCAGTCAGTAACTGCACGACAATCGGGACATAAGAACTGATACCCTGAGGCTCGGCAAGCCATAAAAAATTACACATATATGACACTAATTTTACAGTAAAATGTTGTTCGTACAAACATTTCTACAACAAACTGACCTACAAAAATAAGGTAAGCTCAAGGATTAAACAAGTTTTATTGGCATTATAATAAGGCTTTTCGCAAAAAAGGCGACAATACATAGATTGCCGCCTTTTTGCCAAAATATTTGTTTGTTTACAGACTATTTAATGCCTTTTTTCGCAAAATAGTCTATAATTTGTTTTGAGGGTTTATTTTCAGGATCTAAAGCCTGTATTTTTTTAGAATAGTCTACAGCACCTCTACCATCGTTCTTGTTATAACTTACCAATGCAAGGTATTCATATGCAGTGATTTCATCTTCTTTTTTACGTGCTTCGCCTGCTTTCGGTGCTTTGTTTAACCATGCTTTAAATGGCTCAACAGCAGTTCCCGTTTTTGCCTCCGGATCCTGAGCGGCAGCAATACGCGCCAACCAGAAGTACCCTACATTTTCTTCAGGGTATTTGGCATTAAAGGTCTCCAATCCTGTTTTTGCTTTGGTCAGATCTTTAGCGAAATACGCATAATAACCTGCATTGAAATAATCCAAAGGAGAAGCTTCCGGATATGCTTTTACCAGTTTGTCATACCATTCTGATACTTTAGCCCAGTTTTTGGTCTCTTTATATCCGTCTGCGATCTTACGATACAAAGCGGTTTTATCTTCGTCTGTATTTTTCGCTAATGCTTTTACATAATACTCCTCTGCCGTTGCCGTGTATTTAGCCGCATTAGCTTCATCAGACTTAGATAAGGCGTTATTTACATAAGCGTAGTACAAATCATCCTCGTAAGTAAAATCCTTAGGATCTTTTACCAGGCTGCGGTATTTATCAAAGCTTACTAATGCCTCCGCATAGTTGTTATCCTGATATTGCGCATAGGCTAAACCTCTGTATAAAGTCGGCGTTTTTTCACCTTGACCTTGTGCAATTAACTCTTTGTATTTAGCAGTAGCTTCTTTATAGTTTTGCGTTAAATACAGGATATTACCGTATCTCAGCTGGTCTAAGGTTGTTTTATCAGACAATTTCAGGTATTCTTCAATGTTCTGTTTCGCCAACTCATATTTACCGCTTCTGTAGTACACTTCGGCCAAATCACCATAAGGCAAAGGATTTTCCTTATCAGCATCTTTCGCCTGGCTATAGCTTTCCAGAGCCTCTTTGTACTGACGGGCATTCAACCATAATAAACCTTTACGGGCATACGCCAGAGAGTTTGATCCACCTATTTTGATGGCTTCATCAAACACCTGAGTTGCTTCTCCGTTAGAAGCCCCGGTATTTTGTCTCATTAAGGCATCACCTAAACCGATCAGCAATTCTGCATTATCCGATTTTTTCTCTTTTGCCGTTTTGTACCAAGCTACCGCTTCGTCCAATTTTGTAGCTGTTTTGCTATAGGTAATAGCATCTGCGGCCACTTTATATTTTTCCCAGTCTTTCTTCTTTGCTCCGTCAACGATTTCCTGTAACATTTTGAATGCTTCATCGCCTTTTCCTTCTGCAAATAATACACGGGCAGTACCTGCCTGGTTATAGAAATCTTTCGGGAATTTTGCAAAGCTCGCTTTCGCAGCATTAACATCTCCCTCTCCTAACTGTACTAAACCAAAGTAGTAATTCGCTTCGGGGCTGGAAGCGGATAAAGGCTGCAAAGCAGCGTGTGCACTACTGTATCGCTCGTAGCTTAAAAATTTCTTTCCTGTCTCTAATGATTGCGCATTAACGTCATACACTACTGCAGATGCAGCTGTAGCCGCCAATACTGTGATGAATGTTCTCATTTGTTTATTTTTCGTTTACTAATTTAATTGAATAATATAGATGCATTCCCTGCCTTAAGGTTTAATACCCACTTCGCGGATAATAAGTTGTACTTGTAAAGGTTGCATCATCGCTTTGTTGATGACTAACTGCCCGACCTCACTGGTTAAAAAGTTGGCAAATCCCGCACCCAGTTCCGATTCTTGTCTTACGGTAAAGTATAGTTTACGCACCAAAGGATAGTCTTTCAATGCGATACTCGCCTGATAAGGCTTGATGAATTGTAAGGTAGAATCGTTTTGCAAAGACACTACTTTAATATCGCTTCTAAAGGTACCATAACCGACATTACTTTTCGGATCAAAGGCATGTGACATTCCGATAAGCCCTACGGCATCAGGATTGGCCGCCACATATTTAATCACTTCTTCGTTTGTATTCGCCGCAAAGAGTTGCGCAGACAATTGCTGTCCCGGTATCAAAGAGTCTGTTATATAACGTGCAATACTACCGTTTTTATTATCGACGACCACATTATACTTTCGGGCAAAAGTACCGGTAAGGATTGATTTAAGTTGACCAACAGTCATCAGAGAATCCTTAGCCGCGTTATTCACAATAACAACAATTGCGTCTTGTGCAATGGCTACCGACCTGGTATAGATGTTTTTGGATTCGCAGGCTTTTGTTTCCTGAGCAGATAAGGGCCTGGTCGTCAGAATCATTTTCACCTTGCCCTCAAACAGTTGGGCAAAACATTCGCTTTCGGGCAAATAGGCTGCATTGATCTTGGCATTGGGGTAAGAGGAATCAAACACATTAATTTCCTGTGTCACCACAGGTTTATAGCTTTCATCCACAGCAATGTTGATGCTGCCCGAAGTGCGTGTTTCTGCATTTTTGGTATCGGTTGCTGCCGGTGTACTATTACCGCCGCAGGAAGACCATATCAAAACGCTGCCTATCCCAAAAAGGGAGTATAAGATGTATTTTTTCATTCTTTTGCTATGCAATAATAGCAAAATTAAATATTTAGCCATTCTATTTTTTTTGCTTAATAACTATTATTTAACAGCTGAACCCGCTTATACAGCCCTCAAATGGAGACGTAGAAAGCATGAATTTCCACACATATTTATACCTTACATCTAAGCCGATCCTTTGCCCCAAGGGAGCCTACTCAGTGTGATACTTCGTTCTTTTATTATAAAAACAATCTTAGGGTACCCTACTATATGATTGTCCCTATAAAACTATCTTAAACTTTTTGAAAGCCGTATTTTTGATTCCCTTGAAAACGTATCTTTGGCTAATAATCATTAAAAAATAAATTTCAATTATGGCTCAAATAGCATTTAAAGGCAATCCGGCGCATACGGTCGGAAACTTACCGGAAGTGGGTACCGAAGCACACGCATTCACTCTGACTACTGCAGGTTTAGAAAACAAGAGCCTGACTGACTATAAAGGGAAGAAAGTGGTCTTGAATATTTTCCCAAGCGTAGATACCGGTGTATGTGCTGCTTCTGTAAGAAAATTCAATGAGAAAGCCAGTTCTTTGGAGAATACGGTTGTGGTAAATATCTCTAAAGATTTACCTTTTGCCTTGAATCGTTTTTGTGCTGCTGAAGGTTTGGAAAATGTAGAAAATCTTTCTGATTTCAAAAGTACTTTCGGTGCTGATTATGGCGTAACGCTTACGGATAGCCCTTTACAAGGATTGTTGAGCAGAGCGGTTGTCGTTATTAATGAAAACGGAACAGTAACTTATACAGAACAAGTACCGGATATTACCTCCGAACCCAATTATGAAGCAGCATTAAATGCGCTGAAATAAAAGATGATCTTTCTTTAAAGCAACAGGCTAAAAGTAGTTTACTTTTAGCCTGTTGCTTTTTACAATTTACCGTACTCATAAATCCGAAACGTCCCACAGCAGATGATCCAGCACTATCTTGAACAGTTTAATGTTTTTACTACGGAAGAAATTACAGAGATCCTGTCACTTTTTGAAATCCGTAAGGTGCAGAAGCATGATTTCTTTATCCGGGAGGGGGAACGATGCCGGGAGATCGCCTTTATCACATCTGGGCTTTTCCGGTCTTATTATGTGTCTGATACCGGTACGGAAACGACCTATTGTTTCCGCTTTGAACAGGAGTTCCTGGCGGCTTATTCTTCTTTTATCACCGGTAAGGGCAGCCTCGAAAATATGCAAGCACTCAGCGCGGCCTCTTTATACGTAATCCAAAAAAGTGCCATTGATACTTATCTTAGCGAGAAGCCTAACTGGATCCGGTTTTTGAAAATTATTGCTGAACAGCAATATATCGAACTGGAACAAAGGGTCTTTCAATTACAGAAAGACAGTGCCCTAAAACGTTATCGCGCGCTGCTGGACCATCAGCCGGAATATATACGCGACATCCCTTTACAGCACCTTGCTTCTTACCTGGGCATTACCCAAAGACACCTCAGCAGAATACGAAAAGAAATTATGTTTTAGACATTTGTCCTACCACATTGCCCCTCCCTCCCACTACCTTTGCTTTGTATAAAACAACAGTAGTCATATGAATATCGTGATCATTAACGGGCATCCAAACCCGGACGCTTTTAACTTCGGGATCGCCGCAGCATATCGCGAGGGAGCACTGGCATCCGGTGCAAACGTAGCAGAGATTATCATCGCAGATCTGGAATTTAATCCTAACCTGCAATACGGCTATCAGCAAAGAACCGAATGGGAACCTGATCTGGTGGCCGCATGGGAAAAGATACAATGGGCCGATCACCTGGTGTGGGTACATCCGGTTTGGTGGGGCGGCTTACCGGCCATCACGAAAGGATTTATTGACCGGGTATTCCTACCGGGCAAGGCCTTTCAGTACCGGGCAAATTCGGTTTGGTGGGATAAACTACTTAAGGGTAAATCAGCGCACATCATCACCACTTTAGATCAGCCTTCCTGGTACTATCGTTTTTCTTTCGGAAGACCCAGCGTCAATCAACTTAAGCAATCAACCCTGGCCTTTTGTGGAATCAGCCCGGTAAAAGTCACCTATGTGGGTGTAATCAAAACCGCTGATGCCCCAAAGCGTGCAAAGTGGTTGCGTAAAATCCATGATCTGGGTATGCGCCGGAAATGAACATACTAAGCCAAAATCGGCTTTTGAAAACAAAAAAAGATCGTTTACGCGCTAAGGAATGCTATTATTCCTTAGCGTGTAAACGATCTTTAATATTGTCAAGATTACCGCAGCGTTTTAATAAACGTGCTGTCCCCCATTAATCGCATAATTTGCGCCTGTAATAAAGGCTGTATCCCGCGCGGCCAGGAAAGAGACTAAATGCGCAATCTCACCGGTGCCACCCAAACGGCCTACCGGAATACCGGCGATAATTTTATTACGCACTTCTTCCGGTACTGCCATCACCATATCGGTAGCCACATAACCGGGAGAAATAGTATTTACTGTAATGCCTTTATTGGCTACTTCGATCGCCAGGGTCTTTGTGATTCCATGCATTCCCGCTTTTGCGGCAGCGTAGTTCACCTGACCAAATTGTGCTCTTTGCCCGTTTACCGAAGATATATTCACAATACGGCCATAATTCTGGTCGATCATCTGATTGATCACATGACGGCAACAATTAAACACACTCGTCAGGTTTGTGGCAATAACATCCTGCCAGTTTTCCTTACTCATTTTCTTAAAAATACCGTCTTTGGTAATCCCTGCATTGTTGACCAAAATGTCTACCACACCATGATCTTGTTCGATGGCCTTAATCATTTGCTCGACGGCATCATAATCACAAACATCTGCTTTATACAAATAAAACTGGTACCCTTCTGCTTCCATTTTCTTTTTCCATTCCTGTGCTTTCTCTTCAGAGCGGTAATTGGCGCAGACGATATAGCCGTCTTCGCTCAGTCGTTTACAAATATGCGTCCCTAATCCTCCGGTAGCTCCTGTTACAAGTGCAATGTGTTGGTTTTCCGTATTCATATTTTTTTCTTTAAAGTTAGGGTAACTTAATGACAATAAGGCATTATCGTTTTATGAAAAAAACAGTTTTATAAAGCGGGTAATTTCCGCGCTCCGCCCCAATCTAAGCGGCCACCCATGGTCCCTCTGATGGATTGCCAGCGGCTTTCTTTTTCGTTTAAAGGAACAAAAGGGGAAATGCGCATGTTGCCCGTATCAATAGTGGGATTGAGTTGTTCATAATTTTTCAAAGTATCCGCAATAAAAGGCAGGTGCACAATATCGGTTTCAAAACGCCTTGTGGTGAATCGCTTCAACAAGATGCTTTGTACGGGATCTGTGCAAAGCACAATGGTCTTAAAACCTTGTTGCTGCGCAATTTTATAACTGTAGTAGATATTTTCAGTACTATGTTGTGCTTGCGTTTCATAAAAGATATGCGCCTCGGGAATACCCAAAGCCAAAGCATAGAGGCCCATAATCCGGGCTTCTACATAAGGACTATGTACTCCTCCTCCTGAAAAAATAATATTACGAACAATACCTAGTTCATATAAATGGTAAGCCCACAGCACCCTTGCCTTCATAAGCCGGTCCCAGGCCTTCCCATCAAAAGGATAACCGGGCACGATTGCGGCATCGAAGGTCTGCCCTTCACTTACTACCTGCCGGTACCGCTTCTGCGGCCGTTTTTGGGTGTAATAGCCGCAAGAAGACCACAAACCCACGCCCACAATCAAACCTGCCCATAACCCTGTACTCTTTATTTTCTTCATGTGCTGTATTAAATGACCTATAACGAATATAAGAAACATACGCTTAATTGGTGTAAGCGGTTTGCGTGGTTTTTTATAGCGGTTATTTTCTTGCGCTTCCCTCTGCTGCAATCACAAGTATATGGGGCCATATATAAAAAATATTCTCCAATACTTTACACTTTAATTTAAAAAAATTACGAGAAAAATAAACAATTATATTACTCTATAAATTAACAGTTTATAAAATTATTACATAGCTTTACTTATTGTTAATAGGATTTTTTTAACATTTAGAAAAACACATGATTAAAATTCAAAAATGAACCAAATGAAACACATGTACACAACGCTTACCCGTGCAGGACTTGTAGCGGCATTATTATTTGCCGGTCAGACTGTAAAGGCACAGAACAATATCGGTATCGGTACCGGTAGCCCCAATGCCAGCGCCAAACTGGACATCAGCAGTACAACCCAGGGATTGCTGGCGCCCCGTATGACCCTCAGTCAAAGAGGTGCCATCAGTAGCCCCGCAACCGGCTTGCTGATTTTTCAAACGGATAATACACCGGGATTCTATTATTATACCGGTAGTGCCTGGCAATATATGGACCCTTCGGGTGGTGGCGCCAGTGCCGCTGCTGACCTATATGGTAATGGCGCAGAAGGTGTATTGACCATATCTGCAAATACTGATTGGACAAGCAGTCCTCCTGCCAATCTTAATCTTCAATATTCCAGCATTACCATCAATTCCGGAGCTACCCTTACGGTACCCAGTGGTATCAAAATCAGATGTAGTGGCAATGTGACGATCAACGGTACGATTACGGTAGAGCCCAATTTAAATACCCCTAAAGGTACAGGCGGGGAAAAAGGCATCGCCCGGAATAGTGCAGTTTATAACGACCCAACAGCCATTTCGATGGCTTGTCGCGCGGCAGTAGTAAACAGCTTGATCAATGTGCCTGAAGTTGGTGGGGGCAGTGGTGCCGGAGCGATTACCGGCAATACCAATGGCGGCGGCGGCGGCGGTTCTCTTGCGATCTATGCTAAGGGTACCATTACCGTGGCGGCATCCGGTATCATTAATGCCAACGGCGCAAACGCAGTTAACCTCGATGCAGCAAACTCCCAGGGTTCCGGCGGTGGCGGTGGTGGCTTGGTCGTCTTGCTCTCTAAAGGCGCCATGAGTATAGCTGGTACGATTAATGCAAAAGGCGGCAACGGTAGTGACGGCATTTGGGTTTCCGGCTCTATGCGCTCTGGCGGCGGCGGTGGTGGCGGCGGTATCGTATGTCTGGTTTCTACAGCAACGCCTACTGTGGGTGGTAGCATTCAATTATCCGGCGGAACAGGAGGGGCAACCACGGCAAGTGGTACCGGAACCGGCAATTTAGGTGGCAACGGTGGTGCTTCTGGCGGTAATGGCGGCAGTGGTGGTGTGACAGGAACATCAAGTGCTTCTGCAGGCTCTGTAGGTTTCTCCAAATACATTGTTACCTCTGCACCGGAAAATATATATTAAAACAAATCATTCTCTTCTCAATTAAAAATAACTCAAGATGAATATTTTACCAACTTCAATCAAACAGATCTTGGTGATCGCAGTACTTTTTTTAAGTAGCTACAGTTTAAACGCGCAAAACAATGTGGGTATCGGAACGATAACCCCTAATGCCAGTGCCAAGCTGGAAATAAACAGTACGACACAAGGCGTCTTAGTACCCCGTATGACCGCTGCGCAGCGTATCGCGATCAGTAGCCCGGCTAATGGATTGCTGGTATACCAAACCGACGGTGCCGCAGGATTTTATTTCTACAACAGCAGCTGGATTTCTTTAAGTACTTATAGTTTACCGGCACAGAGCGGCAATTCAGGTAAAGTATTGAAAACGGATGGCAGCAATGCTACCTGGCAGGATGCAGTAACAACCAGCCCTGTAAGATACTATATCTGTGTCAATGGAATTTTTCCTTCATCAGATCATTTGGGCGGAGAATATATTTCTCTCGGACAGATTGTGATGAGCGCGATAACCAGTCCCGCATACGAGAATCCAACCGGAAGCTTCAGAGCCTGCAATGGTCAATTACTGCCTATTGCTCAAAACCAAGCGCTGTTTGCCCTTATAGGAACCAGTTATGGTGGTGACGGCATTAATACTTTTGCTCTACCCAATCTGAATAATCCTGCAAAAGTGCTTATTGGCCGTCCTTAAGCGACACCTCTTTACCTCAAATTTTTAAATAATTATACAAATGAATCCTAAATATATAAAAATACTGGGTCTCAGTTTGGCCGGGATAGCCCCTGCGCTGTCGGCCTCTGCACAACTCCTGTATAACAATGGGACTACCTTGTATGTCAATACCAGTGGTACCATACAGGTCAACGGGGACATGACGAATGCAACCGGTAGCGATTTTAGCAATAATGGTACGGTTACGGTAACCGGTACATTGACCAATAACCAGGTGATGGCTTCCGGAGCCAACGGGACACTAACCTTTAACGGTAGTGCTGCACAAACCCTGAATGGCAGTTCCGCATTTCTGGCCAAGGATGTAGTGATCAATAATGCCGCAGGGGTAACACTCAATACGCCTCTTAAAGTTTCCGGTAGTGTTACGTTTACGACAGGCGATGTTGTGGCGGCAACAAGCGCGACACCCGTCATTTTCACGAGTACAGGAAACTACACTGGTGCCTCTAACAGCAGCCATGTGAACGGTTATGTGGTCAAAGAAGGCACGGGTGCATTCAGCTACCCTGTAGGTAATGGCACCAATCTGCAAAAAGTAGATGTAAACCTCTCTGCAAATGCAACAGGCATGCAGGTACGCTATGTAGTAGGCAATGCCGGTTCGGGCACTTATGCCACTACCGGATCAGAATCCACTCCATTGGCGGTATACAATACCGGCGAATACTGGGATCTCAGTCCGCTGACGACAGCTACCGGAGCGGTTACCGTTTTCTGGGACAATGTCCATAACATTACAGTAAATAGCCTGCCCAGCTTACGTGTTGCCCATAAATCGGGAGCCAATTGGCTGAACGAAGGGGGCAACAGCATTACCGGTAATACCGGTGCCGGTAGCGTGACCAGTAACAGCATCAGTACCTGGAGTCCGTTTACCCTAGGGGCCACCTCTCCTACGGCACTTCCCGTACACTTATTGAGCTTTACCGCTAAGCATGCCGGTAGCAATAACCAGCTGGACTGGAATACGGCATCTGAAGACGCACAGATTCATTATGATATCGAGCGCAGCAGCAATGCACAGCAATTCAGCACCATCGGTTCCGTTTCCGGTAAAGAAGGAACGGGCAACAGTTATCAGTTTTTAGATGCACAACCTTTAGCGGCCAATTATTACCGCCTGCGCATTTCCGAGCCGGGAAGTGCAGTAGCGTATAGTAATGTTGTACTGCTGCGTCAGGAAGGAAAAGGAAGCTTATCCGTAAGCCCGGTACCAGCACGTGATCAAATCACCGTAACGAATTCCAATCCGGAACTCAAGGGACAAAATGCCCGCGTTTGTGATCTGCAAGGACGTGTCGTAACGCAGTTTACCATACAGGAAAAAGTAAACCTGTCTACTGCCCAGTGGGCTGCCGGTATGTATCTATTACATCTTCCGGATGGCAGTACTTTAAAAATAGTGAAAGACTAATACTGTAATCCTTTATAGTACTTCGTTTATATAAGAAAAGGCTGTTCGATGGAACAGCCTTTTCTTATATAAATTTCACAGACTAACCTTGAATCAGTCCGGTCTTCTTAAGTAATCTCCGGTTTTTACGTTTATGCACCAAATTGTAGGCATAAGCATAAATAATCGGAAGAATCAACAGGGTAAGAACAGTAGAAGTGATTAAACCACCGATCACCACAATGGCCAAAGGTTTCTGGGTTTCAGATCCCACACCTGTACTGATGGCTGCGGGTATCAATCCTATAGCGGCCATCAAAGCGGTCATCACGACTGGCCTGATCCGGGAATCGACCCCTTGCTCAATGGCAATGTCCAAAGACATTTTAGCCTCGAGATTTTTACGGAATTCCGTAATTAAAATAACCCCATTCTGAATACAAACGCCGAATAAGGCAATAAAACCAATACCGGCCGAGATGCTAAAATTCATACGTGTAATATGTAAGGCCAGAATACCACCGATCAGGGCAAAAGGCACATTCATGATCGTGAGTAATGCATCTTTGGTATTGCCAAAGGTGATAAAGAGGATCATAAAAATCCCGAGTAAACAAATGGGTACGACATTTGCCAGGGTCTTTCCGGCTCTTTGTGCATTTTCAAATTCTCCATTCCAGGTCATGGTATAACCCTGTGGTAATTTCACATTTTTTTGAACCAGTGCCTGTGCCTCTTCAATCGTGCTGCCCAGATCTCTCCCCCTGATGGAAAATTTTACCGGAATGTAGCGGGAGTTATTGTCTCTGTATACAAAACTCGCACCAATCAAGGACTTTGTGCTGCTGATCTCGCTGATCGGAATTTTGGCACCATCCTGTGTCGGCACCATCAGGCGGGCAATCTTATCATCCGCATCCCGGAATTCTTTTGCATAGCGAATCCGGATATCAAACTTACGTTCCCCTTCATATAATTGGGTCGCCGCTTTACCCCCGATGGCCATTTCGATCACAGAGTTGGCATCCTGGATATTGACCCCATACATGGCCATTTTCTGCTGATCAAGTTCTATCCGGTATTCCGGTTGTCCCAGGTTGCGCAAGACCCCCAGATCTTCTACACCTTGTACTTTTTTCAACTGATCCATTACTTTGTTGGATAATGAATCCAGGGTATTAAAATCCTGGCCGAATATCTTAACCGCCAGCGATGCCGGAACACCCGCTACGGCTTCATCTACATTGTCTCTGATGGGCTGGGAATAGTTATACAAGACACCGGGTATTTTACTCAGCTGACTATTCATACTATCTACCAGTTTATCGGTGGTCAAGCCTTTAGGCCATTTGTCTTTTTGTTTCAGATCTACCGCGATCTCCACATTGAAAAAGCCTTTGGGATCGGTGCCGTCTACCGTTCTGCCCACTTGCGCCAGGGTATGCCGCACTTCCGGAAATTTCTCGATAATATCCATCATCTTCCGGGCTACTTCATTGCTTTGATCCAGCGAAGAACTCATGGGTAATTGTGCCTTTACCCAAAGGGCACCTTCATCCAGCTCGGGCAGGAATTCTGAACCCAGGAATTTGGAAGAGCCAAAGGATAAGATCATAAATATTACCGCTGTTAAGAAGCTTACTTTAGGATGTGCATACGTCCATCTAAAGGCACGGCCAATATACTTTTCAAAGAAATGAACCACCACATTGTGTTTTTCTTTTACGTTTTTACGTAAGAGCACACTGGACAAAGCAGGGACTAAGGTAAGGGTGTAGATCAGAGCACCTAATAAGGCAAAGCCCAGGGTATAAGCCAGCGGAGAGAACATTTTCCCTTCTACTTTCTGGAAGGCGAAGATGGGAAT
This sequence comes from Taibaiella sp. KBW10, assembly GCF_003852495.1. Taxonomy (GTDB): domain Bacteria; phylum Bacteroidota; class Bacteroidia; order Chitinophagales; family Chitinophagaceae; genus Edaphocola. The sequence continues at coordinate 641,865 of NZ_QAJI01000003.1, forward strand.
AAGACAGGTTATGATGATGATCTTGGAGAAAAAGATGGACTTGCCCATTTCCGTACCTACTTGTTTGAACAAGCCCAGTTTAGCCAGCTTATTGAACTTCTCCATACCGACTTCTCTTGACTTCTTATCTAAGGCGACAAATATCCCTTCGACCATCACAACCGCCCCATCGATAATGATCCCAAAATCGACCGCTCCCATCGATAGTAAGTTGGCAGACATGCCTTTCATACGCATAAGCATAAAAGCAAACAACAGGGATAGGGGTACAATGATACCCACGATTAAAGTGGTGCGCCAGTCGGCCATAAAGATCAGCACGATGAGCGTTACCAAAACGATCCCTTCCACGAGGTTGTGTAATACGGTATGGGTTGCATATTCCATCAGATCGGTACGGTCGTAAAAAGGCACGATCTTAACATCTTTGGGCAAAACAGAACTGTTGAGTTCTTCTACTTTTGCGTGGATCAGATCTAATACTTCTTTGGCATTTTCACCTTTACGCATCACCACAATGCCTTCGACCACGTCATCATTTCCGTCTAAATGAACTTGTCCCAAACGTGGTTTTTCGGTTTCGACCACTTCTGCTACATTTTTGACCAGCACCGGCACCCCGTTCATTTTCTTTACGATGATGTTATTGATCTCATCAATATTATTTAAGAGGCCGATCCCTCTTACAATATAGCTCTGTCCGTTTTTTTCGATCACATCTCCCCCTACATTGATATTATTTTTAGATACGGCTTCATAAACATCGAGTGCCGATAATCCATAATTGATAATATTCTGCGGGTTTACCCTGATCTCATAAATTTTCTCGCCACCGCTAAAGGTATTTACATCGGCCACGCCGGGAATAGATTTAAACTTACGGTCTAAAACCCATTCCTGTAGGGTATTGAGTTCCCTGATATTTCTTGTTTTACTTTTAAGTACATAACGGTACACCTCACCTGTGGGGCCATAAGGCGGTTGTACATCGGGGCTGGCCCCTTCGGGCAGATCGGCACCTCCGATACGGCTCATGACTTGCTGCCGGGCAAATGCATCGTCGACATGGTCATCAAAAATGAGGCGGATATAACTTAAACCGAAGGAAGAGGTAGAGCGTAAATTGATTTTGCTCTGTACCGAATTTAATTGTGTTTCCAGCGGTATGGTTATAAAACGTTCTACTTCTTCGGCGCTTCTCCCCTGCCATTGTGTAATGATAATGATTTGCGTATTGGTTACATCGGGAAAGGTCTCGATGGGCGTTTTGGTATAACTTACATAACCGATAATAGCCAGGACAATGGTGAGGAAGAACACCAAATATCGATGTCTAAGGGAAAAGTGTATGATCCCTTTTATGATTTTATTCATGTGAATATATATTTTGAGTCGTTAAGCCAAGAGGCTCAACATTGGATATAAAAATGTGTGTACACAAACCGGTAAAATCCTGATACCTGCTCCTTAATACTTTTGTAATTCTTCAAAAATCAGGGATTGATATTTGGTGACTACTTTTTGCCCTACTTTAAGATCTGCACTTTGTATAAAAACAAGGTCATTGCTTTTTTTGAGTACAGTAACCTCTGCAATTTTTACATCACTTTTACTATTAAAGACGACCACATAATTTTTACTATCGATAGATACCAGGGAACTGGCCGGAATACAGGTAGCCATGCCGCCCTGTGTATTTTCCACGATCACTTTTACAAACATTTCCGGCTTCAGCAACATGTCTTTATTGGCCAAGCTGATCCTTACGGACATGGCCTTATTTTCAGGATCCAATACATCACCTACTTTTTCTATTTTACCTTCAAACGTTTTGTCGGGATAAGACATCGGAATAATCTTTACGCTATAGCCTTGCTTTACTTTCGGAATGTCCGATTCATACACGTTGGCATTTACCCAAACATTATTCAGGTTGGACACGGTAAAGATATTTTTACCGTCATCGGAACGGATAAAAGCACCTGTGGTCGCATTCTTAGCCACCACATAACCATCTATTGGCGCAGTAAGCGTATAGTTCCCACTTTGTGTGGCCCCGCTACCGCCATTAATACTGATCTCCGCTTTTATTTTGCTGGCTTGTGCCAGGGTCTTTTGGTAATTCTGTTTGGCTTCTACATATTCTCTTTCGCTGCTGATCCCGTTTTTATACAAGCCTTCCGCACTTTCCATTTCCCTTTTGGCAATAGAAATATCCGCATTGGCACTATTTAATTCGCTGTAACTGCCCGCGACTTCCGCGCTTCTGATTACTGCCAGCACCTGTCCTCTGCGTACATAATCGCCAAGAGACACATTGGTAGACACGATTTGCCCACTGCTTCGGGGAAAGATATTCACTACATTATTTTCATTAAAGCTTACGCTACCGGTCAGTACTAACTGGTCTACAACGGTACTCGTGCGTACCGAATCCAGTTGTATCATATTCATCATGGTATCGCTCAACACATATTTATCGCTTACTACGGGTGGCTGCTCTTTAGTGCCGCAAGCCGCTGCCAGCACAATCATTAATAAAACAGGGATGCTTATTTTAAAGTTCATTTTACAATTTTTTAATTTTGGAAAAAATTATTTTACAAGATCGGTACCGGACTGGAAATTGAGTTCTTCTTTGGCCAACTGTAATTGTAAGGCAAGGTTTGATTTTTGCCCCATAACGTCCAGGTAGGCCTGATGATAGTCGATAAACTCAACCAGACTCAATTGCCTTTGCTTATAGCTTTGCACGATATTGTCGTATAAAGCATCATAGTCCAGGTAGAACTTGTCCTGATTGCCGGCATTCATGCGTTGCAGGGCCAACAATTTATTATAGGCTGCCGCAACATCGTTTTGCAGGCTAATGCTTTTGTTGCCCAATACGGCTTCCTGTGCTTTGATCTGGTATCGAGCGGACTTGATATTGCCCTGGTTGCGGTTAAACACCGGCAGGGGTATGCTAAGGCCTAAGCCCCAGTAATTGACGGCGAAATTACTATTCTGATCGTAGCTGGGTGAAATCGTCAGGTCCGGAATGGCCATGGCTTTTTGCAGCCCCAGGTTTTGCTGCTCTCCCTGCAAACGGTAATTTTCGATTTTATACTCGGGATTGTTGCGCAGTGCAGAATCTATGGCTTCCTGCAATTGTGGTACGGTTACTTTATTCGCCATTTTTTCCGAAGGAACATACACACTGGTCGGCGCCGCCTGCAACAGGGTTCTAAGACTGCTCTCCATATCCTCCATCTGCTGATCATTTTCTGATATTTTCTGATGTAAGGTCAGCTGCAAGGCCTGCAGGCGCAGTAAATCTTTACGGGCAATATTTCCTGCCTGTAGCTGCGCGGACATGCCATTGATCAATTGTGTTAAGTGCTGATCTTCTTCCCGATACAATTGTGCCAGGTTGAAGGTCTGTATGAGGGTATAATAATTGCTTCTCAGCTGTAGTTTGAGGTTGCGCATTAAATCGTTGAACTGCCATTCGCTAATGGTGGCATTGGTACTGGCAATGGCTACGTTCTTAGCACGCTTGCCTCCCAATTGGATCAACTGTTCTACTTGAACAAATACCTGTCCTCTTGGACTACCGTCGGGATTGAAGCCATGTTGAAAAAAGCGCTTATTGGTATACACATTCTGATCGGTACTCAATACCGGATTATCCCATAGCCTGGCCTGGGCAATCAGTGCCTTATCTGCATCGACCTGATAATGTTGTGCCAGCAATAATAAATTCTTTTCAAGAAAGGTCTTTTCGAGTTCCGCGCAGGTTACCTGTACAGTATCCCCTTGGGCATGACCGCTTATGCAGGTGCCCAAAATAAGGAGCAATGCGAACGCAAAGCTCATATATGATGATGGCTTCATTTAATTATAAGATTAAAATAAAAAGGATTGTATATGCATAAGCAATATACAAAATAATTAAAATATTAATACTCTCTGAAGGGAAATATTAATCTATCTAATTAAACAAGTTTGGGGGGAGGTGGATTGATTTCTTTGAAGTAAAGAAAATTGTACTGATTGGAATATTCTGTATACCGGATATGGGCGTAATCGGGTACGGTATTGAGCTCAAATTTCTTGATCTCCTGTACGGTAACATCAAAAAATTTAGCTGTTTTTATAATATGTTTCAGGGGGTGATGTTGTTCGGTATGTTCCTTTCCTTCAGGAAAGGCATTCACTTGCTCAAAGGCGACCTCAACAATATACTCCAATAAGGAATCGATCTGGTTAAACATCGTAACCTTCTGTCCTTTTTCATTGGTTGTTTTAAAATAATATCCTGCACTAAAGACGCTCATATTCATGATCTGTAGCGCCAGTAGAATTACGGTGACTTTAGTGCCTAATATTTTAAATCTATTGTTCAAGTAGGGTTGTTTCTACAGCAAAGGTAAAAGAGATCTTTTCACCGCTGCGTTAATACTGCGTTATGTTATATTTAAACCTAATACAAGCGGTCGCTTAACCGGCGTTCTTTTTCCCCTCTTCGTCCATTAATGCCTGATCGGCTTTTTTCTTAAACCCGCGGGCAAACTCCTTAAATTCTGTGCCCAGTTCTTCATTACGGGTTGCTCTTACGAAAGTATCGGCCATGGTCATCATGGTCTGAAAAAAGAAATCGTTCATCTCATCGACCATCATGCGTTTGGTCCACAAGTCTATACGCATGGCTGTTTTCTCCTGACCATCCCACAAAGATAAAAGTACCGCCTTAGCCTGATTGGTTTCTGAACCGGCTCCGGATGCAGCCCAATCGATATGCTCGGGCATTTTATCATTGTCCAGGATTACGTTTATATTGATGTTATGCTTATTCATGTTCTCTTTTTATTTTTAGCCCTGCAAAGTTGCTGATTTTTTTTCAGAGTTTAAATAATTTCTATATCGGTTTTATCTATCCAGCCTTCACTGCCATTTGCCAGTGTTATATAGACGCGGGATTCTTTTTCTGCCCCGGATAAAATAAAGACGGTACCCTCTGGAATACTTCCTTTCACTACGGCCATATTATTTTTATCATATAAAAAGGCATTATTATGACATACGACCCCTTCTGAACGGTTTTGGTTATTTTGATATGCGGTAAAGGCAAAACTCATCACCAGTAAGGTCAACACAAGGCTAAGACTCAACCAGCGGTAGCCAAAACGGATCTTTTTAACCCGTATGCGGTACACAAGCGCTGCTGTCGCGATAAAGCAAGTCAGTGCCACGATAGCCCAGGCATTGGCCGAAATCATACGGAGTACAGTATGGTATGCTTTTACAATAAACAACTCCTGCAGGGCGACGATTGCTTTGGGCGTTTTTTGGTGAATAAATGCAATATTCTCCCGAGCCATCTTATTCCCGGCATTTAAGCGTAAAGCACGTTTATAATTCAAAACGGCTTTTCCTGTTTGCTTATTACGATAATAGGCACTTCCAAGGTTATAATAAACGGCATCATCTGCTACAGAATCGGCAACAATCTTTTCATAATTATCGATGGCATGCTGGTATTGTTGTGCTTCATAAGCGCGATTGGCTTCCTGCCAGTATTGTGCATAGGTATCCGGTGCCGCGTTTCCGAAACCGGCGTACAACATTACGATCATCCATAACAATATACGTTTCATGCTTATTTCTTTTTAAACTGATTTTCAAATATGCCAATTATCCGGACGGCTTCCTCCAAAGTCTGCTGCTTCTGCTGCTGACCGCCCACAGGGCTATACAAGGCCATTTCACATTCGGTAATTAAGGCCAGTGTTTGCTCAATCAGGTTTTCTTCAATCTGCTTAAATCGTAGTTTCTGTGCTACATTCTCTTTACTCAACTCACTCAGGGAAATACCCAGTTTATCACTAAGGTATAACCAAACTGCTTTAGAGACTTCTTCATAAAATACCGTATGCTTGCTGTGTTGTATTGCATTTCGGGCAGTGGCCAAACGCTTCCAGGCTTCTTTATTGGCGGTCTTTTGTTTAAAGACATCGGCATGTTGCTCCTTGTAGCGCTTACGATGCTGTCTCCATAACAGCAGCCCCAATACAAGTCCGGTAAGCAGGTATAGGCCCCAATAAAAGCCGCGCCGCCAAAGGGGTACAGAGCTTCCGTTAAAAGAGGGATTGGATGACATCAGTCCATGAATATCCTTCATCTGGTCGATGGCATCACCTTTCACTATTTTTGGTTTTGTGCCCTTGCTCACGGATACCTGAAAAGAATCGGTATGCAACACTTTATATTGATTGGTACTGATATCAAAATAGGAAAAGCGCATGGAAGGAATGGTATAGGTTCCGGCACTATCGGCGCTAATCTGGTAGATAAATTGTTTTGTGCCCAGCAGTTTGGGCATAATATCGACAATACTGTCTTTTACTTCCGGATCAATGACCGAAAGTCCGGTGGGTAAAGCCAGTTGCGGCGCACTGATTAATCCTATATTACCATTGCCTGCTACTGTAAGCACCAATTGAACGACATCGTCGGTAGAAAATTTCCGGTTGCTTAAATTTGTTGCTATCGTAAATTCCCCCAGGCCTCCGGAGAAATCAGCCGGCTTATTGGGCGCGGGTAAAGGCTTTACGGTTATAGGAACAATAGGGCTCTCCAGTGAAACATCAACCCAGGTGGGCATATAACGGTTGGCTCCTATATATTCTGCCACTTCAACCTTGCCTTGTGCCTTGGCCTGATCAAGGGCTAAAGTGCCGGCCTCTTGCGGAAATAAAGCGGCTTTCTTCAGAACAAATACGTTGTAGCGTTTGCCATTGTAGTTTTCCTGAACGGGCGGACTATCGGGAGGCAGTTTAATATCTTGCGTCCAAAATCCATTAAGCGCCGGGAATGCTGTAGGACTCATGGACATTTTTAAACGCGTATACAACTTGTATACTACATTTACCTGCTGGCCTACATAGGGATTCTTTTGATCTACTTCGGCACGTATGAATATATTTTCATCCAGATGCTCGGCCGTCAGGCCTTTTATATCGTCTATGGGTAAGGGTTGAGGCTCCTCCGGCTCTTCAAAAAGCTGTTGCAGCATCTGCTGTCTCCGGCGCATGGTTTCGGCCATTTGCTTATCAATATCATCTGTAAAGGCGTCATCTCTGTTGCCGCCCTGATTTTGTGCCGTTACCTTAATTTGGATCGGTTTGGTGCTCAATTGCTGACCACTTTGGGTACGGATACCCGCCGCTCCGATCACCATTGTGCCTAATCTCCTGGGTTGTAGCACATAGCTGTAACTCACGGTCAATTGTTCCTCATTGCGTCCGTAAATACTGACAAAAGTGGTGCTGTTGGACTGGCGAGGCCCTTCGATGATCATAAAATCTTTGAGTAAGGGCTCCATGAAGTCCAGTGCTTCTGTAGGATTGGATATGGTAAAGGTGACCCGAAATTGTTCCCTTATTCCGACAGTACTGCCACTGACCTGGCTGGTGAAACTCATTTTCTGAGCAATGGCCATTACACTAAACAGGATCGATAAGGATAATAACAGTGTTATTTTTCTATAAAAGGACATTCTTAAGCAATCAATCTTTTTGGAATAGCAAATGTAAAATAATATGCACAGCTCAGGCGGTTAAATCGAGGTTAAAACACTTATAAAACATCTTTTAAGTAAACCTGCAAATTTGTAAAATGTTCCTGAAAAAAGGAAGGTTGTTTGTATAAATATTTTTTTATGCTACATTCACGCCACACACGCTATTCATCTAACGGAATATTTATGAAAATCGGGATAAAAGCAAGCTTAATTTGTGGGATCGTTTTATGTTCGCTGTCGAAGCGGGCCGATGCCCAAAGTATGGCCTTTTCCAGAAAAATTGTGGATACCCTCTGTTCCCCATATTTCTGGGGGCGCGGCTATACGCATTCAGGCATGCAAAAGGCTGCGGTCTACCTGGCTGATGTATTTAAACAACAGGGCTTAGTCCCTTTGAATGAGCAAGGCTATTTTCAGTATTTTTCCTATAGCACCAATACGTTCCCCGATAAGCTTTCTGTTACGCTCAATCATAAAAAACTGGTTCCGGGTAAAGATTTCCTGGTGATGGCCGAAAGCAGCGGCCTTAAAGGAACATTCTCCCTGAGCCCAAAAGACAGTCTTAGTTTCGTTCACGCGAAAGATCCGCTGCTGATTGTAGAAAAGGTCAGGAAGCTGACCTGGAGCCCGTCGGAAAAAGTGCAGCCCTATACGCGGATTCAGGTATTGGATACAAATGCCACACTGCTGCCAAAAAAAATAAGTATAAACATCCGGAACCATTGGATACCCGACTTCAAAGCGGCTAATGTGGCTGCAATGGTAAAAGGCACCTTGTATCCGGATAGCTTTTTGGTGATTACGGCTCATTACGATCATTTGGGTGGTATGGGTAAGGACGTGTATTTTCCGGGGGCTAATGATAATGCCAGCGGTGTCGCAATGATGCTTAATCTGGCGCAGTATTATGCCCGTCATCCACAAGCCTGTTCTATTGTCTTTATTGCCTTTGCCGGTGAGGAAATTGGCTTAAAGGGTTCTAAATATTTTACAGAGCAGCCTCTGATCCCGCTGGAGCGCATCAAATTCCTGCTCAATACGGATCTTGCCGGTACGGGTTCCGAGGGCATTACCGTGGTGAATGCAACGGAGTTTCCGCAGGCATTTGCCTTATTACAGGCTATTAATACAGAAAGTCATTTATTTTCTAAGGTTCATTCCAGAGGAAAAGCGGCCAACAGCGACCATTATTTCTTTACCGAAAAAGGAGTTCCTGCATTCTTTATTTATACTCAGGGCGGAATTGCCGCCTATCACGACATTTATGACCGTGCAGCCACCTTACCGCTGGATCATCAAGAACAATTATTTCAGCTTATTGTACGCTTTTTTAAAGCTTTGTAAACAATATGCATACTTCTAAAAAAGGCCATCCGTATTTAGGATGGCCTTTTTTAAGGAGGTAAACTAATAGATAATTATCGTTTCGTAACCTGTTGTACTTTTAATATCCTGCCACTTTTCGCTTCGATGACTTGTATAAAGTACAGCCCGCTGGCATAGCTGCCGAGCGACAAGCTGTTACCTTTTTCTATAGTTATGATACGACCTTTGGCATCAATCAGGCGTAGCGTGATGGGTCTATCGGCTTGTACTTTTACTAAATCCTGTACCGGGTTAGGAAAGATATCGATACGCGCTGCGTTTTTTGTGTCCTCTATACTGGTTACCGATCCTACGTAATAAGCTGCGGAATCGGAACAGCCATTACCACCACCTACTTTTAAAGAATACCAGCCAGTACTGCTCACCGTCAGACTAGGACCCGTAGCAGCGGCGATGATCTGCCCGCCTTTGTACCACTGATAACTGTTATACGTACCGAGGGTACTCAAAACCGGGGCATTATATTGTAATTGCAGGTTTGGTATATTATTGGTTCGCACTTTAAAGGTATCCGTTCTGGGCCCGCAAATGGTGTTGTAGCGCACCCAATAGGTTCCGCCATGGGTAACCGGCCTCGAGGTCCCGGTCGTGCCATTATCCCACATATAATTAGTGAATACGGGGTATGCATGAAGGTTAAATGCGGCAAAAGGTTCTGCGGCACAAAACAGCGTATCCAGTATAATCCTATTGGCCAGTGCGGGCTCCACCGAGCCGGCAGGCTTGGCCATCACCACTTCATTGGGTAAATTCAATTGCAGGCCTGTAGTACCGGAGTTCGGAAAAAAGAGTGAAGGTACTCTCGATTCAAACTGGCATCCAAGACCGAAAACATTTGGCTTATTGATACAACCTAGGTAGCTGGTATCACTAGGTACACCCATAAAAGATCCGATCTCTGAAATGAAATATACTTTACCATTGACCCCCAATTTCACCTGAGTTATTGATTGCGCTTTACCCAATACAGTCCGGACGCGATCAATAAGATCATATTGAATAAAATTGCCCGAATCGGACATATCTGCATAATAAATTTTGTTGCCATCGGGAGAGAAGGCTACTCCGTAGCTCCTGGCATTACTATCCAGCACTTCAGATTGGTATATAATACCAGAGGTATGATCAAATTTAAATAACTCTAACGAAGAAGGATCGTTTGTGCTGCAGGTCACGATTTTGGTACCATCGGAGGAGGCCGCCATTTGTCCCTGATAATATGCAATTGAAGGTAAATAACCCGCGGTACTGATTACCGGAATGGTATCCAGCCCTGTCGTTTTCACCTGAAAAGAATAAAATTCAGGCTTTCTATCTGCACGGATCACGACCCATACATTATTATTACATCCCCTTATGGCCACCATTTTTTCGCCGAGCGTGTCATGACAAATAATGCCTTTTAAAGGATAAGTGGTCACCACGTCTCCCAAACCATTATTCAGGCTCATGTCTACCACATTCACATACAGGTACCTTTTCAAAGTGAATACATAATAGCGGTTTACATTGCCCGGATCGGGTACGATCAAAGCGCCTTGCGTCGTGGTATAATTACCAATACCGGTATTATTTATATTCAAGCCATTGGGCATGATGTTGTGGAAGCGATTCCAAATGTTGGAACCATCGGTATAGAACCGTAAACTTCCGAAACTATCGCTTACCGCAGCAGTACATTCGGTTTCGGTTATCTGGGAACTCATAGGTACTGGTTGGGTACCATTAAAATCAAGGCCGGCATGTTTGCTCATTACCCACACCTTATTTTGGGGCAAGTTATATTGCGCATAGAGCATAACCGGAAGGCTTACTAGAAGCAACAATATCAGCTTGGGTATAATTTTTCTCATATTAAAAGACTATATAATTGTATACATTTCAAGTAAAAAATGTATTTCAAATTTAATTATAAATATCGTGCAATCCAATATTTTGTTTTGTCCTGATCAGAACGTGTACCCATACCACGGCATGTGGTGCAAGCAGCGGTACCGCTTATCTGCAACCATATTACAAAAAAAAGCCCGGTCCATATGGACCGGGACGCAAAGGTTTTTTTAATCTTTATTTTATGTGCTTACCACTTAGGTGCAAAGTTCCCGAAACGGTAGGTTACCCCAAGTTTAAACATTGCAGGCAACTTTACTTCAATAGCATAGCCGTTTGATTCATTGGCCGGTAAGTCTGCTTTTAATTCCACGCCTAAATTTCCGGGGCCCGCTGCAAATTCATATCCCAGCATAACGCCTAAGAACGGATGCTTAATGGTCCCTTCTTCGGCTTTAAAATTAGATTTATATACACCCGTATTGTAGTCGCCTACCGTTTGATTGTATTTAAACATTTTATAAGAAAATCCTAGTCCTATATAAAAGCCATTGAAGGCATTTTCTCTTTCTTTACCAAAGAAACGCTTGATATTAAATTCCGGGCTAAAGGTGAAATACTTTAAGGTGGTAGTGGTTCCTTCTTCGGCCATTGAGTTATCATCTTTATAAAACAGTGGCGTAGGGGTTCTTTCTACAGAAGGCATTAATACATCGGCATTAATACCAATCCGGATAGTTCTTAAAAATCCGAATTCCAATCCAAGTCCCAGGTAAGGTTTTTTGTAGTACGCACCATGTGCATATCCTGCATTAAGTCCGGCCATAAACTGGGCGTAGGCGCCGCTCGTCAGTACGATGCACAAGAGCACGAGTAATCCTTTTTTCATTGCTTTTTCAAATTTGCCGCTAAAAATATAATTTTATGTTAAGAAAAGCAAGAATTTGACAGAAGAATAAAAAAAGCAGCCGCTCTAAATGAGCGGCTGCTTTGCCTAAGAAGGAATATATCGTTAATTTAAACTTCTGAAATCGACAGGAACCAGTTTACTCACCCCTGCTTCCTGCATAGTAACCCCATAGATCACATCTACGGCAGACATGGTCTGCTTATTGTGGGTTACAATGATAAACTGTGAGTTATCGCTGAACTTACGGATCATCTGTGTAAACTTGCCCACGTTGGCATCATCTAAAGGTGCATCGACCTCATCGAGGATACAGAAGGGCGCCGGTTTGATCAGGTAGATTGCAAATAAGAAGGCCGTTGAGGTTAAGGTCTTCTCTCCTCCGGAAAGCTGCGTCAGCGTACTGGGTCGCTTTCCTTTAGGTTGTGCGTAAATCTCAATCCCGCTGTCGGCCAGGTTGTTTTCATCGGTCAGCCTCAGATCGGCATTATCCTCTTCAGTAAACAGGGCTTTGAATACGTGTACAAAGTTTTCCCGTACTTTATCGAATGTTTCTTTAAAACGTGCGTTGGCCGTGTTTTCCACCTCTTCAATTGTTGCCAGCAAGGTGTTTCTGGCTTCTTCCAGATCTCCTTTTTGGTCCATGATAAAATCATGGCGTACTTTCATTTCCTGGTAAGCCTCGATCGCCGTAGGATTTATTTCCCCGATGTTATCCAGGCGTTTTTTGAGTTTCTCTGCTTCGGCATTCAATTCCTCTACCGTCAATTCATTGGCACGGGCCTGCTCCAGCACTTCATCCAGGTCTACTTTAAATTCTACATGCAATCGCTCTTTCATTCCGGCGAGTTGCAGTTTCATTTCGTTTAATTTCTCTTTGATAGAAGACAAAAGCGTATCGGCATTATCCCGTTCTCTGCGTTGGCGGCTGATGCGGCTTTCATGTTCACTAATGCTGTTGCGTAAAGCATAATACAAACGGTCTTTCTCACTCAATGATTTCTCATCGGTCTCTTTTTGTTTTAAGAGATCATACAGTTCATTGTCTCCAAAGTGCAGCTTACCGCTGGTATCGCTGATCTGTTGCGCGGTTTCTTTTAACTGGCCTCTATTATTGGTTACCTGTACCTCCAGGTCTTTTACCTGATTACTTTTAAAGTTATATTCCTGCCTCAGGTTTTCGATCTTGCTTTGCTGACGGGTATATTGCAGGTTTTGATTATTGTATTGTTGGGAAGCCATATTAAAGTCCGCTTCTACCATTTGAAAGTCGGTTTCCGCAACCTTAATCTGATCTAAGAGTTTTTGCAAGTGTTCGTTGATCTCATCTAATTCTTCTTGTTTATCACTTACATTTCCACGGGTATCGGCCAGCTGCTCTTCGATATCCTGAATACGGCTAATGCTGTTCTGATCCAGTTGTTCCAAATGTTCTGCCTTATTATTCAGGCTATAAACCTGGTTTTGCAGTTGGTTGATCGCAACTTTAGACTGATCAATTGCTTTATCGTTCAGGGTTTCATTGTATCCCGATATTTCCAGTTTCTTCTGATCAATCGCCGCTTTCAGGGATTCTGTACTTTGCCTCAGCGTTTCAATCTCGTTTTCTAAGCGCTCCAGGTTTTTGGCACGGCCTATTTTATTACCTTCAAACTTTCCTACAGAACCACCCGATAAGGTATAGGTACCCTTGAGTATGTTTCCTTTTTTATTGATCAGCACAATGCCTTGCGGCACCTCTATTGTAGCAATATCTACCGTTTCTTCTGCGACATATACATTACTTAATAAATGCGCTGCCAGTGCCTGGTAGGGTTTATCTACAGTCACTACCTCTAATGCTTTTACCAATCCTTCAGCAGCAAAGTCCAGCGGTTTTTCCACCACTTTTAATGCATCCAGGATAAAGAAGCTCGCCTTCCCTTTTTGGTGTTCGTCCAATAAGGAGATGGCTTTCTGAGCCTCGGCGACATCGGTCACGACGTAATAGTTCAAATAGCTGTCTAATACATTTTCCAATGCTAAGCGATAGGGTTCATTCACCAGAAACACATCTGATAAGATCGGTGCTTTGCTGCCCCAGGCTTTGTTTTTGTTCAGAAATTTAATGCTTTCGGGATATCCTTCCAGGCTATTCACTAAAGATTGCAAAAGATCGTGTTCATTTCTTTTGGCATCCAGTTTCCTGTTTTCCGCTACGGATTGTACCCGCAATTGTTCCAGGGCTTCCTGGTTATGCAGGATACGTTCTTTGACTTCTTCCTGTTTGGCAATCAACTCTTGCAAAGCCCCCTGCTGATCGATCAATTGTTCTTCCAGTTGTTTCTTTTCCGTCTGAATCGCCTGCAATTGGGTATGACGCTGTGTCTTATCGTCCATCAACTGTTGCAGGCTGCGCTGCAGGTTCACCACAGAGGTATCGGCAACGGCTACAATCTTTTCCGCATCAAATTGTCTGCGTTGGTTTTGCTGAAAGGTATGCCGGTGGGCTTCTAATACTTTTTTCTTTTCGTCAAATGCATCGCGCTTATCATCTAATGAATCCCGGAGGGTTTCCAGCTGGTCTTTAAGATCCTCCAAGCCATCCTGTTCTTCCTGCAGATGGTTTTCGGTAAATTGTATGCTTTCTCTGAGTTGAGCCACCTGTGCATCTGCTCCGGATAAAAATTCGTTTAAGCTTTTTTCGCGGTCTTGCAGATGGTCTAAGCGCTGTGCTGCGAGTTTTTTATCGCCTTCTAACTGGCGTATCCCTGCAAGCAGGTCATTAAAACGTTTTTGCAGCCCATGCAATTCATGTTCCTGTTGGGTCAGTTTTACCTTATTGGCTTCGATCTCCGCCTCATCTCCTGCAAGCGATGCATCGATCTGTAGTTTACGGTCGCTTTCCTTTTCCAACTGATCATTTAAGGACTGGTATTGGCCGTTAAATGCTTCCAGAGAGGCTTTAGCCAACTCCACACTTACCTCTTTATATTCATTCTTAATCTGGTAATAACGTTCTGCTTTTTTCGCCTGGTTTTCCAGCGTACGCAGGTTATTGGTAATCTCAAACAGTAAATCTTCAATCCGGTCTACATCTAATTGTGTGGCTTCCAGCTTGGATTTTGCTTCTTTTTTTCTGGTTTTGTAGATAGAAATACCGGCGGCCTGCTCCAGCATTCTGCGGCGGCTGCCTTCTTTATCTTTTATGATATCGTCTACCATACCCAATTCGATAATGGCGTAGGAGTCATTGCTCACACCAGTGTCCAGGAAAAGGTTATGGATATCCTTGAGGCGGCAGGCAACATCATTCAGGCGGTATTCGCTCTCGCCGCTGCGGTAAAACTTACGGGTTATCGTAACGGTGGTAAACTCGGTGGGTAAAAGATTACGGGTATTCTCAAACGTTAAGGAAACCTCGGCCATACCGCTGGTTGCACGGCTACGCGAACCATTAAAGATCAGGTCTTCCAGGTTATCGGAACGGAGGGCTTTAATCTTATGCTCTCCAATCACCCAGCGAATGGCATCAATAATATTGGATTTCCCGCAACCATTAGGCCCTACAATGCCGGTAATGGGATTGTCCAATATAATCTGGGTTTTATCAGCAAATGATTTAAACCCTTTTATTTCCAGTGATTTTAACTTCACGAATATGAATTATTTATATAAAATGAATCGCAAATTTACAAAAATGAATCAGAACCATCAATTCTGGGCTAAGCCGGTGTGTATACTGCTTTATGCCCCTCTGTACTAAGCCTGCAAAATCGCCTGTAGTTCCGTAAAGGCGAGGGTACACACTTTATTGAGGTGTTTGATCAGGGTGGGCAGCACTTCCTGCTGGGCTTCTGCAGCAGCATGTTCGATCAGGTAGATATTACTGACTTCTTCTTTGATGCCCATATAACTCATCTGCGGTTTTAAAGAATGCGCCGCTATTTTCATAACAGGATAATCTTTATGATCCAGCGCTTGATTGATCTGGTTAATGAGCTTCGGGCAATTATCCAAGAACATAGAGATGTATTTATTGCGCTTCTCCACATTACCGCCCGTAAACTGTTTCAGAAACTGCATATCGGTTACCTGATCGGGTAAGTGCAGTTTTTTAGAAGCACTATTTTCGGACTCTTTCGGAGCCTGCGATTCCTGTTGCGCCACCAATGCCCTGTTTTCCAACTGATGGCTCATCTTCAATAAAAGCTCCTCTGTCTGGAAGGGTTTAGAGATATAAGCATCCATGCCTTCCTTAAAATAGGTTTTTACATCTTCCTGCAATACATTGGCCGTCATCGCAATAATGCGGGTATGCTTTTTAGGTTCCGGCATTTCCTTACGAATATATCTTGTGGTGCTGATGCCGTCTCTTACGGGCATTTGTATATCCATCAGGATAAGGTCGTAATCTCTTTGCTGCAACTTTTCAATAGCGATATCACCATGCTCTGCAATATCGATCTTAATATCGGGCAGTAGCGATTTCAGCGTTTCTACTGCCACAATCCGGTTAAATTCATTGTCTTCTACCAATAGGATACGGGAACGGTTGAGCGCTGATTTCATTTCTTCCGTCACCAGATTTTCTTTTTTTACCGGGGTCTGTACGGCGGCAATCCCAAAGGGTAGATATACGGAAAAGACGGTACCATGATCCAATTCGCTTTCCACTTCTATACGGCCTTTCATCATATCCACAAGCTGTTTGGAAATCGTCAGTCCTAAGCCCGTGCCGCCAAACTTACGGGCGGTATCGCTACCCGCTTGTGTAAAGCTTTCGAAAATACTATTGGTGTACTGTTTGGAAATCCCGATACCGGTATCGGATATGTCAAAGCGGATATGTATTTTATCATTTTTGACCGCCGATGTGGTCAGCTTGATTTGCACATCTCCTTTTTCGGTAAATTTAATCGCATTGCCGACAAGGTTTACCAGAATCTGGTTAAGCCGCGTCGGGTCGCCGACCAAACGGTCAGGGATATCTTCTGCAATCGTGACTTCAAATCCCAGGTGCTTTTCTTCGGCTTTTAAAGCCATCATCTCCCGGGTACTGTTCACGAGGTCTCTTACCGAGAAGTCGATATGTTCAATAATAATTTTATTGGCCTCTATTTTCGATAAATCCAGGATATCGTTGATAATCACCAAAAGGTTATCGGCACTTTGCTGAATAACGTTGAGATATTTCTTTTGTTCTTCGGTTGGCTGCTTGTCGAGCAACAGCCGGGTGATGCCCACAATAGCATTCATGGGCGTACGGATCTCATGGCTCATATTGGCCATGAACTGTTGTTTTAAGGCCGCAGTACGCTCTGCCACTTCTTTCTCTTTCTTGGCAACTTCGATCTTATTTTTAATCTGAAGGTTGCGCAACTTGTTGTAGGTATTCTGATGAAAGATCTCTTCTTTAAGCTTTTCATAAGCCTTCATATGCTCATAAGCCTTGGGCACATCGTTCAACTCATCAAACAATTGCGACATCTTTTCGTGAATACCCAGGATATCCTGCCTGCGCAAAAACTCTTCCGCAAGGTATAAGCTTCGCTCAAAATAGGCCAGGGATTTAGAAAACAAAGACTGTTCTTTGTACATACAACCCAGATAATATTCCGATAAGATCTCACACTCTACATTAGCAAATTCCTGTGCCTGTTCTAAAGCTATATTCAGAAAATAAGACGCTTTTTCATAATCATTCATTTTAAAATACACCTTACCTACCCCACTATTCGCAAGGGCTTTGGCGGGCGTATTATCGTCGGTCAGGTTTTGTGTGCGTTTAAAATAGTCTAAGGCCTGTGGAAATAGTTCTTTTTTAAAATAGATATTCCCCAGGGTATTGTAGATACTCGTCAACCGCACTTTATCATCATCTTTCTCAAAGATAGGTAAGCATTTTAAGGCATATTCCAGCGCTGGATCATAATCGGCCAGGTCTAAATACAGGTTTGCAATATTGGTCAGGTTGATCGACTGATTAATGACATCGCCTAAAGATTCATTGATCTCCAGTGCTTCTTCAAAGTGTACTAAAGCGTTAGAGATATCGCCCAGTTCCCGGTAGATGCGGCCGTAATTATTGAGTGCTTTTGCTTCCAGGGACTGATCATTAATCTCCCGTGCTATGGAATAGGCTTCAGCCAGTTCATCTAAACCATCTTCATACTCTCCTTTTATCCAAAAGCAGGCGCCCTTATGATTGTATGCATTGCCAATCCCTTTAGCATAGCCGATCTTCTCGGAGCGTTCCATGATCTCATCTGCTAAAACCAGGGCCCTTTCCACATCTTCTGTTCTTATTTCTAAGGTAATATCGGAAAGCACATCTATTTTTTCTTCTTCTGTTAGGGCCTTTCGATATTTTTCCTGGAGCTGTATGAGTTTGGGTGTATCCATAGTAATGATAAAATATTGGTCTTAAAACGATTGTGCTAATTTAACCTAAAAGAATGAGTTTTATAGTTAAGATTGTTTTTAGCTGAGCAAAAAATAAGCACAGCAGATTGTATATAAAAGTACAAGACCCGCATGAGCGGGCCTTGTACTTATTAAGCTATTTAAACCGTATGTAATATACGATTTTATTTTACTACTTCAAACTTCCTGCTGGTCGTTCCTTCTGCAAACTGTATGCGTATGTTATACATACCGCTGGCCAGATGACGCACATCAATCATTTGTTTTGCATTCGTGTTTTGTACTGTTTGGGTATACACTTCCTGTCCCAGGAGATTGTAGATCTTAATGGCTTCCATTTTCAATCCACTCTCGTTTTCAAGGGTCAGGCTGTGTTGGGTAGGATTAGGATATAATTTAAGCGCGGTTGCACTCAGATTAATATCTCTAATACTATTGGGCTGAACCGTAACTAATTTATTAAGGGTTACACTGCCACAGGCATTCGTCAAAGTCACTTCTACCGTAAAGGTGGTATTGGTGGTAACGTTGAATGTATGTGTCGGATTGGCTGTGGTAGCCAGTGCAGAATTATCCCCAAAATTCCAGGAATAACCGGTTATATTTTGCCCGTTTGAAACGGAGAACCCAAAGGTCGGGGACGAACCTGTTACGACAATAGCATCTGCACTCGGCAATGGCGTAATACTTACCGCAATGGTATCAGTAGCTTTACAGCCGGCAGCATTAGTCACCGTTACCCAATAGGTACCGGCAGTAGTGACATCGATCGTTTGTGCCGTCGCGCCAACGCTCCATAGATATCCTGCGCCTGCATTACCTGCATCCAGGATGAGGGTGGCATTACTACAGATGGCGGTGTCTGCACCTAAATCGACCTCTGGTACCGGTAACAAAGTAACATTAATCGTATCTGCTTTTATACAGCCTGCTGCATTGGTTACTTTTACCCAATAAGATCCCTGCGCCAGCACATTGATCGTTTGTGCCGTAGCACCGGTACTCCACAGATAAGATGCACCTGCATTACCTGCATTCAGGGTTAATGTAGCATTCGTACAGATGGATGTATCATTGCCTAGGGCAACTACCGGCGCAATACCTGCAGTTAAGACAATTGTATCGGTAGCAAAACAGCCTCCTGCGTTCGTTACCTTAACCCAATACGTACCTGCTGCAGTTGCTGCAATCGTTTGGGTTGTGGCACCGGTGTTCCACAAGAAAGCGGCACCAGCATTACCCGCATTTAAGGTAGTCGTTGTTGCCGGGCAGATCGTGGCATCAGGACCAAGATTCACAACCGGATTCACACAGGTTACTGCATCAATAGAGAAGTTATCAAATGCTAAATCAAAGTCTCCTGCGGTACGGGTTGCTTCAATCCTGATCTTCACATTAGCTCCTGCATAGGCAGCCAAAGGATAAGCCAGGTTCTGCCATGCATTTGTTGCCGGCATGGGTAAGGAGTCAATTTGCGTATAAGATTGTCCGAAATTGGTTGAAAGCAATACCTTAAAGTAGCCGGAACCAGCAGCGACAGCTGCATAAGGAGCAGTATACTGGGAGGCTTTATATTGTACTTTAAAAGAATCTGCTGCGATAACCGGACCCACATTGGTGGTCAGCAGGATACCTGTCGGAACGGTTCCATATAAATTGATGTACACGTTATTTCCAGGATTGCCCGTTACGCCTCTCACAGAACCGATTAACCAATCTGCGGTAGCGGCCCAGCCTGCAGGACCGGTAGCGCCAAATGGCTCTGTCCAAGGTCTTGGTACCAGGTTTTCTGTAGTGAAGGTACCCCCTACAGACCATAAACTTTTATTGGTCGCGGCACATACAGAGCGCACCCAATAATAATAAGTGGTATTGGCCGCTAGCGGGGTAATATTTACGGCAGTAATACCTGCCAAAGTAGTACCACTGGCTGGAGTTGCTGCGGTAGGCGCTGTATTGGTCGTACTATAATAGTATTCATACCCACCTGCCGGAGCAACCGTAGGGGCTGTCCAGGAAATGGTGGTGGCGTTGTTGGTAATGGCATTAGCCTGTACCGCAGTTGGCACACCACAAGAAAGGGCCACAACGTTAATATTGTCTACTGCAGCAGGGGGTTGTATCCCATAACTTTCGTCATTGGTCCATTCCAAGACTACACGTACTGTAGTCCCTGCCAGTGCAGTTGCATTGACAACAAGGTTTTCATGTTGCCAGGTAGTAGATCCGGCATTGCGTCCTTCATCATAATTACCGGCAGCACCTACACCACCTATTTGCAAGGCGCCTGGCGTATTGGCCGGGGTAATGGCCGTTCCGGCAACAGGGTATTGTGAAGTACCGATGACCCATGCACGCATGTAATCATAGTCTTCTTCTCCTTGTCCTTTCCAGTCGAAGGAAAGATTAATATCATTTGTTCCGGGCGGAATTACCACATCTCTGTACGCAAAAGTTACCGAAGGGTTTCCTGTCGCGTATGCATTGGCAGTACCATTATTGTTAGAGACATAGAGTCCGTTACCGGTATTTCCGGTTGCACTTCCTACAAACCATTTATTGGCCTGGGTACCTCCTACAAAAGACCAGTTACCGCCACCGGCAGTAAAGTCTTCCGTCCAGGGTAAGGTAGCCGGGGTTTGGGCGACAGGATGTGTCGTAAATGATATGGTACCCGCATTCCAGGAGCTTTTATTAGCCGCTGCACATACAGAGCGTACCCATACATAATAGGTTGTATTGGCGGCTAAACTGCTTATGTTTGCGGTCGTAATACCTGCACCTACTGCACCGCTCGCGGTTGTAGCAGACGTTGGGGCTGTATTGGAAGTACTGTAATAATACTCATATCCATTTGCCGGTACAGGGGTGGCTGCCGTCCAGGAGATACTGGCACTGGCACTTCCTGTACCAATACCCGTTAAACCGCTGATGGGAAAACAGGTGGGTGCCGCACCCTGACTAATCACTACCTCATCCAGGTATAGCCAATAATCGGCAGAACTGGCACAGGTGGACACAAAACGAACATACATATTCCCCGTAAATCCGGTAGGGAAGGTTACTGTTTTTGTGGCACAAGAAGCGGAAGAGACATGGTTTGTAGCATCTATGGTCTGTACCGTAGTCCAGGGACCACTCGTAGACTGTGCATACTGAACGGTCAATACACCAAAGTCGGCAGGTGCCCCAACAGTAACGGGCGTATACTCTGTTACTTTATAACTATAGCTTAAGGTAATATCCCCTCCATTAGAGCCGGCTAATACAGGTGAGGTATAGGTGGCGCCAAATCCTAAATAGAGATTGGCTCTGGTAGATGCCGTAGCCACACAAGGGGCGGTCGTCGTTCTTTCAAATTCAAATAATCCACTATTTGTCCATGCACTGGTTGTGGGTTCCCAACCATAGTTATAGGCAATTTGTGCCTGCGCCGCAGGTACGGATAATAATGTTGTTGCAGATACCAAAAGCACTTTAGCCGTTCGCTGCCATTGCTCAGATAGCCATCTTGTAATTTTCGTTTTCATGATCTCAAAAATTTAGTAATTCCTACTCTGTTCCGTCTGAATGATACGTTGGGTTTTCGGAAACGCCCATATATTTATTCTCTTCATTGGGTATTCAAAAGTATTAAATT
This sequence comes from Taibaiella sp. KBW10, assembly GCF_003852495.1. Taxonomy (GTDB): domain Bacteria; phylum Bacteroidota; class Bacteroidia; order Chitinophagales; family Chitinophagaceae; genus Edaphocola. Next base: position 663,597 of record NZ_QAJI01000003.1, read on the forward strand.
TATCTTAACATCCTGCTAATTAATAACAAAAAGGCCACAAAAGCAAACAGGCAGGGGCTTCAAATGAAGCCCCTGCCTGTTTGTAATACTGATCTTAAAAGATCGAATGCGCTTATTTACTATTGTACATTTTCAGTTCATCGCATGAACTAATATAGTTAGGATCGATCTTGATATAATAACCTTTTGCTTTTTCCTCCAGCCATTTTTTCAGGTAATTCATCTGTTTCAGGCTTAAGGCCGATTTTTGAATGATATTGTAATCATCGTTCAGGTTTAACTGATGCGGAGCCGTTTTAGATTTGATATAAAGAATGCGGCACTTGATGCCTCCGTAAATCGGATCGGTATATTTTGCCGGCTTGCCATATTCACCCACTTTCAATTCTGATACCGCTAAAGCCAAATCTTCAGAAGGAATGTTATCAACACTCAATAAGGTAGAGCCACTTCTGTCCATCACCATACCACCGGAAGCCTTAGAGTTATCGTCATTACCAACTTTGGTCAATGCCTCGTTGAAGGTCAGTTTCGAAGATACTAATAGATTGTAGGTACTGTCTAGTGTAGCCAGCGCTTTGGTAATATCGCCAGAAGTAAATTGAGGGATAACTACGATGTAGCGGATGCTTGCATCATCTCCATTACGGCTTACCATCTGCACAATATGATACCCGAAACTGGAACGAAACACAGGAGATACTTCTCCCGGTTGCAATTTAAAGGTTGCTGCAATAAAACGGCTATCAATATTATTGGATTTTCTATTCAGGTTCATCTCTCCACCGGTTTCCTTTCCGGCATCCTCACTATACAACTGTGCCATTAAAGCAAAGCTCTTACCATCGTCTACGATCTGCTTCCTGATATCCGCAACTTTATCGTAAGTATATGTTTCTACTTCCGGGTTTACAGAGGGTTTCAAAACAATCTCGCCCACCTCTACGGTAGCCGGAATATTACTTCTTCCTTCTTCCGGAATATTTTTATAATAATCTTCAACCTCTTTTGGGGTAATCGTTACATTTTTTATCACTTCCTGATACATTCTGGAAGAAACCATCTGGTCTCTGATCGGCTCGCGATAATCGTCTTTAATCTGATAGAGTGTTTTGTTGGTCGCACGCTCCATCGCTTCTTTGTTACCGCCAAATTCGTATTGCAGGATATCTGCTATTTTATTTTCAAGGTTCGCTTCTACTTCCTCTTTAGTCACGAGAACACTATCCCTTGCGGCTTGTGCTACCATTACTTTTTCTGCGATCATATCTCTCAGGAAGCCACATTTATCGCTTTCCGGGGTTTCCGGCATGTCTTTTTTCTGGCCTAAATAGCGCGCTCCGATATCGGACTGTAGAATAATTTTATCCCCTACTACCGCTAATATTTTATCCGCGTGCCGGGTTTGTGCTTTTGCACCTAAAAAGGCCGTCAAAGCACATAAAATTAGTATTGATTTCTTCACCATAAGGCTGCAAAGATAAGTTTTTGTATTTTGAATTAAATAATAAAAAAATTACAGGTAATAAGCTAATCTCAAGGCAAACAGGTTGTTCCGCTGCCGCTGATACCCGCTAAAATCTTCCGGCACATTTTCGGCCGTTCTGATCGGAGTAAGGGAGTATTGATAGCGCAAATTGACGAGCATTCTCTTACCTAAACGGTAGCCGGCGCTCAGAACGTATTCCCACTCGTCTTTTTTAAAAGGAAATTTTTCCGGGTCAAAGGAAACCCAGCCATACAGGCTTCTGTAGCGCTCTTCTGAACGGATCAGCCGGTTGTACGAAATACCTGCTCCAAACAATACATTGGGCAGGGCTTCATAATGCAGTAAAAGGGGAATCTCTATATAATCTAATTTCATCTGGTATACCATCAGATAAGGCCCGGCAGTTGAACTCCATTCCCGTGCATACCGGGAACCTTTTTGGGCATAGAGCAATTCCAGGTTTATATCCAATTTCGGACTAAGCGCCACATAAGAAGACAAACCACCATTCAGCCCCACTTTATGCACACCGGCATCCCGGTCGCCATCTACCTGAGAGAAATTGCCTCCGGCGATAATACCTCCTCTAAACCTTTGTTCATTCCAATAAGTACCTTCCTGCGCATGCACCTCAATACCAGATAACAAACAGATCAAAAAACCAAGATAAAAGCCCCTTTTCATATATTTATACGCATTAAAAATCCATTACAAATTTACACATTCATTTATCGCCGCGAAATCTTTATTTTTGCATACTTTCATATACGTCAAAAACAATCATATTATTATCTATAAATGGAACTTAGTAAGAATTATCAGCATATAGCAAACGAAACCAAATGGTACACACATTGGAATGATAAAGGATATTTTAACTCTACGCCTGACGAAAGACCGGCATATACCATCGTCATGCCCCCACCCAATGTAACGGGGATTTTGCACATGGGCCATGCCCTGAACAACAGTGTACAGGATATTTTGATTCGCCGTGCCAAAGCTAAAGGCTTTAATACTTGCTGGGTACCCGGTACAGACCACGCCTCTATCGCTACAGAAGCAAAGGTAGTGGCAATGCTGGCCGATATGGGTATTGATAAAAATACGCTTTCCCGCGAGGAATTTTTGAAATATGCCTGGGAATGGAAGGAAAAATACGGTGGCATCATCCTGCAACAGCTTAAAAAATTAGGTTGTGCACTGGATTGGAACCGTACACAATTTACGATGGACCCGGCCTATCATCAGGCGGTCATCAATGTATTTGTAGACCTGCATCAAAAAGGGAACATCTATCGTGGTGCCAAGATGATCAATTGGGACCCACAAGCCAAAACAGCTTTGAGTGATGAAGAGGTACTACATAAAGACACCAATTCCAAACTGACCTATCTGCGTTATCAGATCGAAGATAGTGATGAGTATATTACCATTGCAACGGTACGCCCTGAAACCATCATGGGAGATACCGCGATCTGTGTACACCCGGAAGATCCGCGTTATGCACATCTTCGGGATCAGTATGCCATTGTGCCGCTGATTAATAAACGCATCCCGATCATTTTTGATGAGTATATCGATATGGAGTTTGGTACCGGTGCTCTAAAAGTAACACCGGCACATGATATTAATGATTATAATTTAGGTCAAAAGCACCATCTGGAAGTAGTGGATACACTTAATGAGGATGGCACGATGAGCGAAGCGGCACAGATCTTTATCGGAGAAGACCGTTTTGTGGTACGTAAGAAGATTATTGCGGAGTTGGAACAAGCGGGCGCTCTGGTAAAACAGGAAGATTATAAAAACCAGGTGGGCGTTAGTGAGCGCACCGGCGCCGTTGTAGAACCGCGCATTTCTATGCAATGGTGGTGTAAGATGGAAGATATGGCCGCACCGGCACTCCATGCGGTGATGAATGATGAGATTGCTTTTGTTCCGGCAAAATTCAAAAACCTGTACCGCCATTGGATGAGCAATATCAAGGACTGGTGCGTAAGCCGTCAATTGCGCTGGGGACACCGTATCCCGGCATGGTATGCACAGGGAAATATTTATGTAGATGCAGATGTACAGGGCGCTTTTGAACAATACCAACAAGCCTTCCCGGGAGGGCAACTCAGCGACCTGGAACAGGATAATGATGTATTGGATACCTGGTTTAGCGCCTGGTTATGGCCGATGCAGGTATTCGGTTGGGATGCCAACAAGGAAAATAATGCGGAACTGGATTATTACTATCCGACCGCGACTTTGGTTACCGCTCCTGAGATCATTTTCTTCTGGGTAGCCCGGATGATCATGTCTGGGTATGAGTATAAAAAGCAACAACCCTTCCAGCATGTATACTTTACAGGTATTGTGCGGGATAAACAGGGTCGTAAAATGAGTAAGTCTTTGGGCAACTCTCCTGACCTTTTAAAACTTATTGATGATTACGGATCAGATGCCGTAAGGTTTGGCGTGATGATTGCTTCGCCGGCAGGTAATGATATCTTATTTGATGAATCATTCCTGGAGCAAGGCCGCAATTTCAATAACAAAATGTGGAATGCCCTGAAGCTGATCAAGATGTGGGAAGGCAATCAGGAAGCCGATACGCAGGAAACACCTACCCATTTTGCGACCTTATGGATGCAGGAACGCATCAAGCAGGTGGCCATCGAAATTGAAGATCTGTTTAAGGATTTCCGTTTGAGTGAGGCTTTAAAAACCATTTACTCTTTGATCTGGGATGACTTCTGTTCCTGGTACCTGGAATGGATCAAACCGCCTTTCGGAGCAGCTATCAGTACGAAGACTTTAGAAGAGGTGATGGATATTTTCGAACAGTTATTACAACAACTGCATCCATTCATGCCTTTTGTGACGGAAGAGATTTACCATCTGTTACGCACGCAAAAAGAAGATTTAATCGTTAAACAATTACCGGCATACGGAACTGCAGACAAGAATATCCTGGAGCAGGCATCTTTATTAAAACAATTGATCTCCAGTATCCGCGATACCCGTAATAAGCAGCAACTCAAGCCAAAGGACACCATCGAATTGTTGATCAATTCACCTAACGAAGATTTGTACCGCCATATCGGTAAAATCTTAGAAAGACAGGTAAATGCGCCTTCAATCACCCTTACGAAAGAAGCCCCGCAAAACGGTTTTGCTTTAGTTGTGAATACAGAGAAGGTCTATATCATCAGTGATGTAGCGGTAGATGCCGATGCGCAGAAATCCAAGATGGAAGAAGAGCTGTCTTATCTGAAAGGATTCCTGGTAAGTGTAGATAAGAAATTGAGCAACGAACGTTTTGTCCAAAACGCAAAACCGGAGATACTGGAAACCGAGCGTAAGAAAAAGGCCGATGCCGAAGCGAAGATTAAAACATTAGAAGAGAGCCTGGTAAACCTTGGCTAAAGATTTTGTTAATCTCCCTTTGATTATTCGGTATTGACTAAACGCTTATGTATATTTGAGATCCAAGCAGAACAAAATTCTTTTGATCATGACATATATAAAATGGAAACCAATAGGCATTACACTGGCTTTAATTTTAAGTACAGTGGCCATCCTATGGGCCCAAACCGCCAAGCCTGCAAAGGAAGTGAAACGGGGTCAGGCGTATCTTTCCGATAAGACGACCTCAGGGGGCAATATTACGGTAGCAAAATTCCTAGAACTGATTGCCAATCCGATCTATGTAAAGGATGAAGACGGGCAATTTTACCCGACCACTACCTTTGCTTATACTTATGCAGAACGGGGGCTTTTTGAAGATGAAACAGGACGGGCTTTTATCAGTACCGATTATATCAGCAGCAACTGTAATGATAAACTCGATAAGGGAATGGCTTCTGATATGCGGTTTCGTGCCAAGGCAGGTGATACCGCTTTTATAGATCATGTTACCTTTATGGCACCGGCAACTAAAGATGCAAAATCAATGGTGCCGACTAAATGTGGTGGCATTAAATTAATCTTAACTAAGTAAATGTATTGTATGAAATTGTTCCTCAGTATCTGTTTATTCTGGGTTTTGTCTATACCCTCTTTTGCGGGAGACAAAGAAAACCCGGTATCCTGGAAGGTAACAGTACAGGCCACGAATAAAGAACATACCGAATACCAACTTACCGCAAAAGCTACAATTGAGAAAGGATTCCATATCTGGGCATTAGATGCCGGTGGCGATGGTTCGCTGATCAATACTGCGATTGAACTGCAAACGCCTTCTGTGTCCTGGAAATCGGATACATGGGCTAGCGATAAGGAAGCGCATAAAGAAACGCTGGAATTCATTGAAGGTCCGGTCTTTTCTTTTGAAAAATCGGTAAGCCTGACCCGAGTATTTTCTATTGCACAAAAAACAAAAAAAATTAAAGGGACCATTACTTATCAGACGTGTAATGAAAGTATGTGTCTTCCTCCCGAAGATTTTGTCTTTGAACTTGATCTTCCTTAAAACAATAAAGGCTTTTCTTTCGAAAAGCCTTTATTGTTTTATAATGTAATATCTGTCTTATTGAAAAACGCTTGCATTGCTCCCGTCAAAACTGGCAAACACCATGGAAGGATGCGAATCCTGATGGTATATATTAGCCTGGGCATCTATCGCAATAGCTCCTGCAAAGCCATCATAAGGTTTTAACTCTTCAAAGGTTTTGGCAAATGCATCAGACAAGGATTGTCCGTCTGTAACGCGCGTCACAATCTTGGCCGCTACCGCAGCGCTTACAATATCTTCTCCCACTCCGGTACAGCTTACCCCACAAAATTGATTGGCATAATTACCGGCAACCGTAGCCGAATCGGATATCCGTCCGGGTATCTCAAACCCTTTACCACCGGTAGAAGTAGCCACCGCTATTTTCCCATCTTTATCAATGGCCACACAACCCACGGTTCCTGTTCCGGTAGCCTTTAGTTTTGCCTCATATTCGGCTCTGCGTTGTGGGATCTCTGTAGAAAAAGCAGCATACCCATGTGTTCTGGCATACGCTGTCGCTACTTCTCCACCCAGAATGCGGTCGTCTACGCTTTGTAGATCAAGCGCCAAAAGGATCGGATTTTTCACGGCTTCAATATTGATCACGCCACTCATTTTCTGCGTATCTCCATCCATCAGGGCGGCACTCATCCTGATCTTTCCATCACTTTGTATCTGAGAACCGATACCTGCATTAAAAAGAGGATCATCTTCCAGAAGGCTTACGGCATACACCACTGTTTCCACAGCGGTATGCGTTTCTAAATATTGATACGATTGCTTCACTATCGCCAGCAAGGCATCCTGTTTTGCTTTCTTGGTTTCGGCACTGGTAGAGGACTCCGAAAAGAAGCCTCCGTGTATGATTACCTTCATATATGTCTTTAATTATCGTCTACCTCGAATTTACCGATAGAGGTATATTGAGAGGAATGAATCGAGAAGTCGCGGGTTTCCAGGTCATAAGTATCAAACTTACTCATCACATGGGTCACCAGGTTATTGATCGAAATGGGTTGTCCCAATTCAACACTCGTCAAATTGGTATCTTTTATCTGATTGCCATCGACCAGGATAATTAATCCCGAACCGATTGCTTCCATTTGCTTATTGTTTTTGATGAGCAGGCCGGTATCTTCGCCTAGGCCAATGCCCAATACCCATGGATTGCCCACTACGGCTTGAAACAAGCGCCCTATGCGCCCCCGCTCTACGAAATGGGTATCGATAATTACATCATCGATCAAGCCCAGACCACCCGTCATTTTCACTTCACCTTTCAACATGGCTTCGGTACTTGAACCCTGATAAATCATATTATCAGAAGCCGCCGCCGCACCCGCAGAGGTACCGGCATATATAAATTCTTCTGTACGGTATTTCTTGAGTAATAATTTATGAAATGGTGTGCCACCAAGGATAGAAGACAACCGCAATTGATCGCCTCCGGTAAAGAGCACCACATCGGCCTTTTCCAGGCGATCGAGCACTGCCGGATCATTTGCATCACCTCTGGTCAGGATATTCAACACATCGGCATTCTTGGCATTCAAATAGTCAAAGGCCCTTACATATTCCGCACCAACCTCTCCGGGTATCTGAGACGCTGTGGGTATGATTTCTATACGCGAGGATTCCCCATGCTTTGATTCATTTATGATACGCTTCAGGATTCCTTTTTCAAAAAAATTGAGGTTATTCGATACGTTCTGATCGTAACTCACTTCTGTAAAACTTCCTTTGTTAACCGCACCTCCAATTATGACCAGCTTGCCAACAACATCAACATCCATTTCTATATTATTTTATCATTAAGAATGCACAAATGTATAAAATATTATGAACTCGCCTGAATTATCGGCCACCTTTAAATACAATTTTATGGCTATTAACCAACTAAAAACACATTACGATGTGTCTTTTGAATAAATCCCCTGTATTATGAAGCATTTATTACTCTTACTAAGCTGCTGTATTGGTTTATGCCAGTCCAGTCTTTTGGCCGCCACGCAGATCAATACACCTACTGTAAGCGGAGTATGGACGCAGCAAGGCTCACCCTATTATATCCACAATGATTTATTGGTCTCGGTAAATACGCTTTTAACGATCCAGCCGGGCGTAGAGGTTATTTTCATGGGTAATTATATGATTGAGGTACAGGGCCAGATATCGGCTGTAGGCACGCCGGAACAAAAGATTGTGTTTAAAGCCAATGACACTACCGGCTGGTCCAATAATGCCTTACCGACCTCCGGAGGATGGAGAGGCATTATGGTGGCGAACGGTATCGGTACCAATCTGTCTGCCCCTACTTTTGAGTATTGCCTCTTCCGGGACATGAAATATATACAAAACTATGGCGGCCTGCTTTCCTATGCACCTGTCATTTATGTGAATAAATGTGAGTTCTTTCATAATCTCACAGATGGCACTTTACTTAATTTGTATTATAATATTCAAAACGGGAATAGTAAACTTAAGTTTACCAATTGCGATATCCACGACAACCAAACCGGTTCGGTAATGTTCACTTTATATTGCGACAGTACTTATATCACCAACAACAAATTCTATAATAATACCGCAAACTACGGGGCATCGGGAATATACACCCATGCGTCCCTGAATGCTACGAGTACAGATGTTTTGATCTTTAAAGAAAATGAACTCTATAATAATACGGTGACTGCTGCCGGTGGCATTGTGAGTTCTTTTCAGGGGGGCGTTACCTACATTCTGAAAAACAAGGTACATCACAACCAGACCAAATTTCAGGGGGCTATTTCTCTTCAGTCGAAAGCGGGTACCATAGACCAAAACCTTATTGTCAACAATAATCAAATACTGGGTGACGGTATATTTTGCGGCATTAATGATGGTGGTGGCGGCCTTCAGCTATTAGGACTCAATCTCGACAATGATGTTGCGGGAAGAAATGAATATGTAGTGAGCAATAATATTATTGCCAACAATTATTCTTCTATTAGCGGTGCCGGCATCTGGGCACAGCATTGTAAGGCCACTATTGTCAATAATACCATTATCAACAATACGGTTAAAGACTATACCGGCAGTGCTGCTATACACGGATGGGGTCCCTATTGCAAATTAAAAATCAACAATAATATCATTGTAAATAATAAGCAGAATTTCCAACCCGCCGATACCCTGTACAATAATTTCCGTATGCATGTGTTGCAGTTAAGTATATCCAATAACCTGATTGACTATATGCCGACCGCTGCCTCGATATACAGTGGCCTGCAAGGGCTTGGCAGCAATACTTACAGCCACAACCTCAGCCTGGTTGCTCCACCTACAGGCATAGGTCCCGGCTATAATGCAGTGAATGCCGATTTTAGCCTCGCGGCGGCGGCAACCAACTGTATCAACAAAGGAAGCAATGCCGCCACAGGATACGGTACTGTTGACTACAAGGGTCAGGCCAGGATATTTGATCAATTGATTGATATCGGCGCTATAGAATACCAGAAAAAAATTGCGGATACTACTACAGCCATCAAGGGGATTGATATCAGCAATCAGATAAAAATATATCCCAACCCTTCTACCGGTATATTGCAACTCGACTATAACCACAAGCAATTTTCCCTGCAGGCCATCGAGATCTATACCCTTACAGGACAATTGGCCTATCGTCTTCCGGTATCTCATGCAATGCAACAACTCGATATCAGCATGCTCGCCGATGGGGTCTATATGATGCAACTGATTACGGATAAACAGGAACGCGCCCTCAAAAAACTGATCATTCAGAAATAATATATTACCCTTTCACTGTGACACAAGCCTGCCGGTACCGGCAGGCTTGTGTGTTTTACACGGAGGTGAATATGCCCTCACAAAATACGAGGTCTGTATGAATAAATAATGCAACTAAAAAAAGGAACTCGCGCACAAATTAAGTAAAGCCAAATACGACATACTGTAAATATAATAATATATAAAATACAACTAATTAAAACTATATGATTTTGCCTTACCGAAAATATTTTTATCTGATTAACCAACTAAACACACAAAGCTCATGTCTATTGCATTGAATTACTGTATATTATGATTATGAAGAAATTACTACTGTTATTTAGCTGCTTGGTTACCTTATGTCAAAACAGCCTGTTTGCCGCTACACAAATTAATACACCTACTGTAAGTGGTGTATGGACCACGCAAGGCTCACCCTATTATATCCACAATGACCTGTCCGTACCCATAAATAGTCTGTTGACGATACAGCCTGGTGTAGAAGTCATCTTCATGGGCAATTACCTGCTTGATGTACAGGGTAAAATATCAGCCGTAGGAACTCCTGAACAAAAAATTGTATTTAAGTCCAATGACACAACCAGTTGGTCTAATCTTGCCTTACCTACTAAAGGAGGCTGGAGAGGGATTATGGTCGCAAATGGTATTGCACAGGATCTTTCCACGCCTACTTTTGCAAATTGTATCATCCGCGACATTAAGAATATACAGACCTATGGCGGGTTGGCCGTCTTTGCTTCCCTAATCTATATTGATCGATGTGAGCTGTTTCATAATTATACGGATGGTAATCTGATCGCTCTTACCCATAATGTGCCAAACGGCGGAAACAGTAAGGCCAAATTTACCAATTGTGAAATCCGGGATAACATTACCGCTGCCGTAATGTACACGGTACGCTGCGACAGTACTTATATCACCAACAACAAATTTTATAATAATAAGTCCACAACTGCAAGCGGCATCTATACCCGTTCCTCGCTGACCGACATGAGTACCGACGTACTAATCTTTAAAGAAAATGAACTCTATAACAATACCGTACAACAATTTGGTGCTGTGGTCAATTGTTTACAGGGTGGTATCTCTTATATCACAAAGAATAAAGTGCATCATAACCAGACTAGATTCCAGGGTGCCATCTCGATTCAGTCGAAAACAGCGACAGTAGAGCAGAACCTGATCACCAATAATAAACTGTTACTTGAAGACGTGGCTTTTTGTGGGATTAATGACGGCGGTGCCGGTCTTCATCTCCTGGGTCAGAATGTACTCAGCGATGTCGCGGGCAAAAATGACTACCTGGTGCGCAACAATATCATTGCCAACAATTACTCTTCTGTAACGGGTGCCGGTATATGGGCACAACATTGTAAAGCCAATATTGTCAATAATACTATTATCAACAATACAGTAAAAGATGCAACGGGTAGTGCAGCTATTAATGGCTGGGGCAGTCATTGTAAACTACAAATCCATAATAATATTATTTCCAACAATAAACAGGCTTATAACCCTCTGGATACGGTATATAATAATTTCCGCATTTATGCGCTTGAATTAAATATGTCGGGCAATCTGATTGATTATCCTCCTACTGCAGCTACTATTTACAACGGGATGCAAGGAATCAACAGTAACACTTATGAGCACAGCCTGAATCTGGTCGCGCCACCAACAGGTGTAGGACCTGACTATAATGCTGTGAATGCAAACTTTGAACTGAAAGCTACTGCTACCAACTGTATCAATAAAGGGCGTAATGCCGCTACAGGGTATGGTGCGGTTGATTATAAGGGCCAGGCAAGGATATTTGATCAATTGATTGATATCGGAGCGATCGAATATCAGAAAAAAATTACGGATACCACTACGGCCATCAAGGGTATTGATATCAGCAAGCAGGTAAAAATATATCCTAATCCTTCTGCAGGCATATTGCAACTAGAGTATAACCATACACAGTTTTCCCTGCAAGAGATTGCTGTGTATACCCTTAGCGGACAATTGGCCTATCACCTGCCCATAGACCGTTCTACTCAAAAGATTGACATCAGTATGCTGGCTAATGGCGTCTATATGATGCAACTGATTACAGATAAACAAGAAGTGGCGCTCAAAAAACTGGTCATTCAAAAATAGTATATTGCCCTTTCCTCATAAAGAAAGCCTGCCGTTATCGGCAGGCTTTTCGGTATATATATACGCGTATAATTTATGGTGGCTTGTTTGAAACGCAACTGGCATATAAAACAGGCTGTATGAGTCGTCCATGATCATCTATGCCCGCAAACAAATTTCACCTCATGCACCAACTAAAAGACCCTTTATAGCGTCTATTGTATTGAATCCCTGATTATTATGATTATGAAAAAATTATTACTACTGCTTAGCTGCTGTTTTGCCCTATGTCAAAACAGCCTGTTTGCCGCCACACAGATCAATACGCCCACCGTAAGCGGAGTATGGACACTACAAGGCTCACCTTATTACATTCACAACAATGTGGTGGTTCCGCCAAATAACCTACTGACCATACAACCCGGTGTAGAGGTTATCTTTATGGGCAACTACCTTCTTAATGTGCAGGGTCAGATCTCTGCTGTCGGAAACCCGGAGCAGAAGATTGTATTCAAAGCCAATGACACCACCGGCTGGTCCAATAACGCCTTACCCGAAACCGGAGGATGGAGAGGGCTCCAGGTACTCAATTACATCAGCGCAGATCCTTCCACTCCTATGTTTGCCTATTGCATTTTCCGGGATATCAAATACAGTTATATGTTAAATGGAGGACTGAATCTTCATGCTCCTTACCTGTATATTGACCGATGTGAGTTTTTTCACAATAACACCGCCAGCCTGATAAGCTTGAGCTATAATTATAACCGGCAACAAGGAAACGGAAAACTTAAATTTACCAATTGTGACATCCACGATAACCGGACAGGCAAGTTAATGACCACTACATATGATGACAGCACTTATATAATCAAGAACAAATTTTACAATAACACGTCAACCTACAACTATGTAACGGGAATTTATACCCGTTATTCGTTAAACGATACCTGTACCGATGTGCTGATCTTTAAAGAAAATGAACTGTATAATAATACCGTAAGTGCTAGTGGTTGTGTTGTGACCTGCGATCCGGGCGGCATCTCTTATGTAGAACAAAATAAAATACACCATAACCAGACAGAGCTGAGAGCAGCAGTGCTGATACAATCAAAATCGGCCACCCTGGACCGGAACCTTATCGCTAATAACAGCGAGATCATGTCAGATGGTATCGTTTGCGGCATCAATGATGGCGGCGGGGCCATACAGTTACAAGGCCAGTTGATGAACGGCATCGATATTCCCGGACAAAATGAATATTTGGTACGCAACAATATCATTGCCAACAATTATTCTTCAATAACCGGTCCTGGTATATGGGCAGTAGGTTGTAAGGCGACCATCATCAATAACACCATTGTCAACAATACTGTAAAAAACAATCTACCCATGGGCAGCTCTGCTATACGCGGTTTAGGAGGCTTCCCATCTAAATACAAAATAATCAACAACATTATTTCCAACAATCAGCACAATAATGCGCCACGCAGCGATAGTGCCTATGGAAATTTTTCATTTTATGCTTCAGAATTGGTCATTGCCAACAACCTGATCGATTATTATCCGCACCACATTACTTTTGGTAACGCCGGTTGTCCCATACAAGGGCTCAATACCAATGTATACAGCCCCAGCCTAAGCCTGGTAGCACCACCTGCCGGTGCAGGCCCGGGATATAGCGCACTAAATGCAAACTTCGGCCTGACGGCCAGCGCGACCAATTGCATTAATAAAGGCAGCAACACCCCCACAGGATATGGTGCGGTTGATTATAATGGCCAGACAAGGATTTTTGATCAATTGATTGACATTGGTGCTATTGAATACCAGAAAAAACTCGTAGATACAAGCACCGCCATTAAGGGCATCGATATCAGTACCCGGATACAACTTTATCCCAATCCTTCTACCGGTTCGGTACAGCTGGACTACGACCACAAACAGTTTGCCCTGCAATCGATAGCCATTTATACCCTTACAGGGCAACTCGCCTATCAGCTACCCGTTTATTATGGCGTTAAAAACCTGGATGTCAGCATGTTGGCCGATGGGGTCTATATGATGCAACTCATTACCGATAAACAGGAGCTTGCTGTCAAAAAACTGATCATTCATAAATAGCTTATTAAATCTTATTCATAAAGAACGCCTGCCCGTATGGGCAGGCGTTCTTGTGATTTCCTGCGGCACTAATATGCCCTTATAAAATATTTTGGATTGGTATATAAAAAAACTTTACCTTGGTAAGGTAATATCTATAGCTATTCACCTAAAACATAGATTTCTTTATGAAGATATTGAAGATCCAGGCCCTGAGAGGACCTAACATATGGAGCGTACGCAGAAAAAAATTAATCCAGATGCGTTTGGATCTGGAAGAGCTGGAACAAAAGCCAACGAATACCATTCCGGGATTCAGAGCGCGTATTGAAGCACTGATCCCTACCATGATGGCACATCGTTGTTCTGAAGGAACAGAAGGCGGTTTTTTCTACCGAGTAGAGGAAGGTACCTGGATGGGACATGTAATCGAACATATTGCGCTCGAGATACAAACGCTTGCCGGTATGGAAACGGGTTTTGGCCGGACGCGCCAGACCAAAACAGACGGGATTTATAATGTGGTGTTTAGTTATATTGAAGAAAATGTAGGTTTATACGCTGCCGAAAGTGCCGTACGCATTGCAGAAGCTCTGATCGAAGACAGAGACTATGATATTGATGCCGATATACAGGAAATGCGCCGCATCAGAGAAAGGGTGCGTTTAGGGCCCAGTACCGCAAGTATTGTCGACGAGGCCGTAGCACGGGATATTCCCTGGATACGCTTAGGGACTAATTCTTTGGTACAATTAGGTTATGGGATTAACCAGATGCGTTTTCAGGCCACGATTACCTGCAAGACCAGCAATATTGCTGTAGATATTGCCTGTAATAAAGAAGAGACCAAGCGCCTGCTGGATAGTGCTTCTATTCCGGTAGCTAAAGGTAGTATTTGTGTGGATGAAGAGAGCATGATCCAAATTATTGACAACATTGGCTTTCCCATTGTGATCAAACCGTTGGATGGCAATCACGGCAAAGGGGCTTCTATCAATGTACTCACGGTCGAAGATGCACTTTCGGGATTGGAACATGCGCAGAAATACAGCAGAAGGGTTATTGTAGAGCGTTTCATTACCGGTCATGATTTCAGGGTACTGGTAATTGACAATAAAATTGTGGCCGCCGCGCGCAGAGAGCCGGCACATGTTGTAGGCAATGGCATCCATACCATTCAGGCACTTATTGAAGAAACCAACCGTGATCCGAAACGGGGTTACGGACATGAAAATGTACTCACCGAAATTACCGTAGACCGGGATACCGAAGATATTTTAGCAAAGAAAAATTATACTTTAGAAACGATTCCCCAACAAGGCGAAATCGTGCACCTTAAATCGACCGCCAACCTGAGTACCGGCGGTACCTCTGTAGATGTAACCGAGATGATGCATCCGGAAAATATCTTCTTATGTGAGCGTATTTCAAGGGTTATCGGGCTTGATGTTTGTGGTATCGATATTATGGCCGAAAACCTTACCCAACCGCTTAAAGAAAGTGGTGGCGTGATCCTCGAAGTGAATGCCGCTCCCGGATTCAGGATGCACCTGGCACCCTCCGAAGGATTACCCAGGAATGTAGCGGCTCCGGTCATTGATATGTTATACCCTCCGGGCAAACCGAGCCGTATCCCAATCATTGCTGTAACCGGTACCAATGGTAAAACTACCACAACACGCTTACTGGCGCATATTGTCAAAAACAATGGGTATAAGGTAGGCTTTACTACCTCAGACGGCATCTATGTACAGAACCATATGATGGAAAAAGGAGACACCACCGGGCCGATGAGTGCGGAATATATCCTTAAAGATCCTACGGTAGAATTTGCGGTGCTGGAAACCGCCCGTGGTGGGATTTTGCGCTCTGGTTTAGGCTTTAGCCGATGCGATATCGGCATCATCACCAATATCCAGGAGGACCATTTGGGTCTGAATGATATTGATACGATTAAAGACCTCGCCAATGTAAAAATGGTGGTGGCCCGCAGCATCAAGAAAGACGGATGGGCAATCCTGAATGCAGAAGACGAGATGTGCATGAAAATGTCCAAAGAATTGTCCTGCAACATTGCTTATTTCAGCCTGAATGAAGACCATCCGGTAGCAGCCAAACTCAGCAGAGAGGGTTGCATTGTAGCGGTATATGAAAACGGGTATATTACCATCAAGAAAGGATCCTGGAAGATCCGTATTGAAAAGGCAAGCCATGTACCCCTTACCTTAGGTGGGAAAGCGAAATTTATGATCGCCAATGCCCTTGCAGCTTCTTTGGCGGCTTATTTGCAGGGATTCAAAACGGATGATATCAGCCTTTCTTTAAAAACATTTATTCCCGGTGCGGCGCAAACCCCCGGAAGGATGAATATTTTTGACTTTAAAAACTTCAAGGTCATGATTGACTTCGCCCACAATCCGGCAGGTTATCGTGGTATAGAAGAGTATATGCAAAATGTAGATGCCACGCGGAAAATAGGGATTATTGCAGGTGTAGGCGATCGTAGGGATGAGGACATCAGGGAATGTGCCACGATTGCGGCAAGAATGTTTGACCATATCATCATTCGCCAGGAAAAACACCTTAGAGGCCGCCTGGAAGAAGACATTGTGGCTTTACTCCTCGAAGGTATTAATTCAGTAGACCGCAAGGTAACCTGGGAAACCATACCTAAAGAAATAGAGGCCATCAAACATGCCATGAATATTGCAGAAGAAGGCACCTATATTGTTGCCTTAAGCGATGTGGTGACCAATGCGATACAGATTGTACAACAATATCTGGATAAAGAAAATGAGGAAGGTACTGTCTAAACAAGGCATACCAAAAATAAGAATGGCTTGAACAGAGATTGTTCAAGCCATTCTTATTTTAAAGCAGATTGCTTAAGTATTGTTTTTGGGTACCAATTCCGTTACTTTTTGGTAGCGGAAAATGATGATTCCGATTAAGGCTACAATACCACTCATCCCACCAATATAAATATTTTCTGTAATGAGTATTGAGATAACAGCTACAAATGTTTCGGCAAAAATACAACTGAATACATGCCTTAAACGCCACCTGTAGGTTTCATAACCCTTTTCGCCTACTTTCTTACCCAGGAAGTAAGTAGAGAGTATAATTAAAAGAAGATCTATCATTATTTATTTTCCGAATTGACTCATAAAGGCGCTAACACTTTCTTTCATATGGGCTATTTGCTCCTCATTCAATCCATGATGACAAGCCATCAACATACCACCACGCATGACCTTATCGGCCTCAGGATACCCTTGAGCACTCGCTTTATGTGCTACGTTTTTAAATCCTGGCTGACGTAAGATGTTACCGGTAAATACGGTACGGGTTTGAATATTTCTTTTCTCCAAAAAGATCTGCAGATCCCTGCGAATAAACGGAGCACTTTCCCTAACGGTAACTGCAAATGCCAACCATCCGGTACGGGAATCCGGCAATTGATTGGGCAGGATAAAATACTCTTCATACTGCTCAAAGAAACTGCGCAGGTTATGATAGTGCGCTGTGCGTTTATCAATATTATCGCCCAGTTTTTTTACCTGAACCAGGCCAAAGGCTGCACCCAATTCTGAAGGTTCTATATTATATCCGGGCTCTTCAAATACAAATTTTGCATCATAAGGAATACCGTCTACTTCTACATTAAAGCGGTTTTCTATTTTTTCTGATTCTACAAAAAGAGAAGAACTACGGCCCCAGCTTCTCAACAGGCGGCCACGGTCATAAAAAGCATCTGTATTCACACAAATCATCCCTCCGTTACCGGCACAGTTTACAATATGAGAACCATAAAAGCTGGTTGTACTCATATCCGTAAAGCGACCGCTGGAAGCGCCTCCAATCTCTGCACCCAGAGTATCAGCACTGTCTTCCAGTACAAATAAATTGTATTTGTCTGCAAGTTCACGCAGTACTTTCCAATCCGGTAAATTACCAATCAGGTTAGGAATGATCATTGCCTTCGTTTTAGACGTAATCATCTCTTCTACCTTGGCTACATCTACATTGTAAGTACCCTCTGCTGCATCTATAAAAGCAGGAATCCATCCTTTCTTTACAATAGGAGCAACGGTTGTCGAGAAAGTCAAAGCCGGTGTCAGTATTTCACTACCCGCTTCAAAATCCATCAGATCTGCGGCAAGGTATAAAGCCGAAGAACCCGAATTTACGCCAATACCATATTTTTTTGCATAAAGCCCTGCCACCGTTTCTTCCAAAGCACGCACATTTTTACCCATTTGTGTAGATGTCTGTAACACCTCCACTACCGCATCGATTTCTTCTTGTCCGTGTACCGTTTTTCCATAAGGTACATGAGGATACTGATTGGTACTCATAAAATATCTATTTTAAAAATTTACAAGAAAGCGAAGGTACAATTTAAATTGATGTTGTATTTTATAATAATAACAAAAAAAACAGAATTAAGAATGGGCATTCCTTTGCATACAGAACCGCTTAGGAATTCATTATAACCATGTTATTGGTTTTATCGGTAATATTGAATCTTAGTCCTTATTGCTTTGAATTCTTTAAGAAAGAATAGCAAAACACATTCAAAATTATCAGAAATGAAAAACACTATATTCTTATTCCTGCTCATGGCCATAACCGTCAAGGGCTATAGCCAAAAGATAAACATTACTAAAGCCGATTTGCAGAAAACCGTCTATAGTGAGTACAATGAGGTCGTACAGGTAACGGGTATGGTATACATTTATTTCGAAATTATCAACCCAACCAAAGACACGCTATATCTGATCGGCCGCGATGTGCCTCACCTCACCGCACAAAAACCCTTTATTTTGATACAAACACAAAGCAGCAAAACCAGTAAAGAAGTCTTCATACCCGGCCCGCCCTCTGTATGGGACAATACACCTTTGCGTACACAAGACATTGTAAAAGTACCCCCAAATGCAAAAAAGGAAATGTATATATCCCGGGAAATAAACGAAGGTTTGTCGGCTGTAAAGGGCGATAAGATTGCGCTGCAAATAAAATACAGGCTGGTTCGGGACAGTACCGCTAAGGCGTCCAACATGAATGCCCTTACGGAAATAGAAAACAGTATTGCTTTATTAAAAAAAGACCAATCTGTTTATCAGCAAAACGAATTAATTAAAGGCACAGGTTTATTGGGCGATGTGGATCGGGCAATAGAAAAACTGGGAAACAGAGAAAACAGCGAGCGCAATAAAATAAAAGCCTTGCAACTAATGGAAAATGCCCCTTTCTACACAAATGAAATCGTGAGTAACAGGGTATATGTAAATGAATAAAGCAGATGCCAATATTGCCTCACTTTAGGACAACAGAAGCCGATCCGGACAAGACGACCATAGCAGCGATGTTTTTACAGAACGGCATTTAAGTAACTTATTAATTTCTATATTTGTAGTATGAATTTGAGTATCCCTGCCACAATCCAGAACTATATCGGAGGCAACTTTTACAATCCACATAAAGGACAATATTTAGACAACATTAATCCGGCTACCGGCAAGGTATACGGACAGATACCCAATAGTACTCAGGAAGATGTAGATAAGGCCGTAGCTGCGGCAGAACAGGCTTTTGAATCATGGGCGAATACAACTGCGGAACATCGCTTTAAGATTTTAAACCGTATCGCCGACCTGATCGAAGAGAATTTAGAAACACTGGCACTGGCAGAAACCAATGATAATGGCAAACCACTGAGTTTGAGCAAGCGCGTGGACATTCCCCGTGCGGCAGAGAATTTCCGTTTTTTTGCTACCGGTATCATGCATTTCGCTACGGAAAGCCATAGCATGGAGAACAAAGCCATCAATTACACCTTACGTAAACCCATCGGTGTAGTCGCTTGTATCTCTCCCTGGAATTTACCTTTATATTTATTTACCTGGAAGATAGCTCCAGCCTTGGCTGCAGGCAATTGTGTCATCGCCAAACCCTCTGAAGTAACCCCGATGACGGCCTATCTCTTATGTCATATAGCCAAAGAAGCGGGTCTGCCGGACGGGGTACTAAACATCCTTCATGGGGATGGATTTAACTGCGGTGCTGCTATGGTAGAGCATCCTAAGGTGAAGGCCGTTTCCTTTACCGGAAGCACCAGAGCGGGCAAAGATATTGCCGCAAAAGCTGGTGCGGTACTCAAAAAGACTTCATTAGAATTGGGTGGCAAAAATCCGAATATCATTTTTGCAGATTGTGACTGGGAGAAGATGATGAAGACAACGATACAATCTTCTTTTGCCAATCAGGGCCAGATCTGTTTGTGTGGCTCCCGTATCTTAGTGGAAGAAAGTATTTACGAACGCTTCAAAGCGGAATTTGTGGCAGCGGCCGGAAAGTTAACGGTTGGCGACCCTCTGGAAGCCGGATCGAAACAAGGCGCCGTTGTGAGTAAAGTACATTTTGAAAAAGTGCTGGCCTGCATTGCGTTGGCAAAGGCAGAAGGAGGTACCGTTCTGCTCGGCGGAGCAGCCTTGCAACCGGAAGGCCGATGTGCAACGGGTTATTTTATTGCCCCCACCATTATCGAAGGACTGGGTCCCGACTGTAAAACAAATATGGAAGAGATCTTTGGGCCGGTAGTCACCATCCAGTCGTTCAAAGACGAAGCAGAAGCCTTAGCACTGGCCAATTGCAGTGACTATGGCCTGGCAGCCACCATTTGGACGCAGGACATCAGCAGGGCACAGCGCATGGCCAATCAGGTGCATAGCGGTATTATATGGGTCAATTGCTGGTTATTGCGCGACCTGAGAACACCTTTCGGAGGCTTTAAGAATTCCGGAATGGGCAGGGAAGGCGGCTGGGAAGCACTACGCTTTTTTACAGAACCTAAAAATGTATGTATTGAATATTAATAATAAGAAAGCCGATGAATATGATCATCGGCTTTCTTATTACTAATATTTTATTTTAATTGTACCTTATCAGTTTTATACTGTACACCAGGATTTTATCTGCAGGTACATAACTTGGTTCCAGTGTCGTATTATTGCCTTTGCCTAAAGTCGGCGGAAGGTATAATTTCATTTCACCACCCATACCGATCATCGGCAATGCATATCGCCAGCCATAGATGTATTTAGACAGATCATGATACATGGCGGATGAATTGTTATTCGTCTTCACAAAGTACTCTTCACTATCCGATGGCCTTCCTTCAAAGTTGGCATAAATATCGGAACAGATACCCGGATGGTTAGGGCTGCCTGCTTTTACAATTTCATAGTAAAAACCTCTAGGGTCAAATACCGCATTGGGATTAACCGATTCTACATAAGCTTTTAAAGCAACGATTTCATCATCAGATGGTTTTGCCGTCACTGCCTCACAAACATCTTTCTTAAAACAAGAGGCCAACAATGTTGTGGCCAATAGGGCAACCAATATTCTTTTGAACATATTAATCTTTTGTAATGACATTTAATTTTATTTTAAAAATCAGGATAGAGCCCCCGGGAATAGACCCGTTGTCAGAATCGCCATAAGCTAATGCCGGCGGTAAATACAGGGTAAGTTCTCCCCCTGCCCCTATCTTGGGTAGCGCCATTCTCCAACCCGGAATCAGGTTCTCTAAAGCAAAACTCTTATTGGTATTTGAATCAAAAACCGTTCCGTTTGTCAGCTTACCCGAGTAATCAATACTTATCGTAGCACATTGCGATGGCTTTTTAGCATCGCCTGAACTGTGAATTGTGTAATAAAACCCTCTGCTGTCAAACTCGGCAGTAATATTATTGTTTGTAATATAATTTGCCAAAGCGGTCGCATCTCTTTGCGGCACGGTTACCGTTGATTCCACACAAGTGGTCGTGGTCGTCTTATCTTTACAGGCACCTGCTGCTAATACAGACAGGGTCAAAATGGTATATAATGCTTTTTTCATTGCTTTCGATCAAAAAATATGTGCAAACTTACGTTATTTAAGGCAAATGGCCTTGCTAAGGCTTGCATACATAACTTTATTTGTTATCATTTTATTATGATGAAACAGGGTTCTTTTTTTAGTAAATTTGCGAAAACACATCCGGCATACATGAAAGATCAGGCACTACAGAAAATCCACACTACTGAATTGGTCAAGAAGTACGGCAAACGTACTGTAGTGAACCATGTCTCTATTGAGGTACAGCAAGGGGAGATTGTAGGTTTGCTCGGACCAAATGGCGCCGGGAAGACCACCTCATTTTATATGACGGTAGGCCTCGTCAAACCGGATGAAGGCCAGGTATTCCTGAATGATATGGACATTACCAAATTGCCCATGTACAAACGCGCGCAACTAGGTATTGGCTACCTGCCTCAAGAGGCTTCTATTTTTAGAAAATTATCGGTAGAGGATAATATTGCCGCGGTATTAGAAATGACCAAATTGTCCCGCCAGGAACAAAAAGATAAAAAAGAAAATTTACTGGAAGAGTTCAGGCTGACCCATGTACGTAAAAGTATGGGTGATGTGCTGAGTGGCGGGGAGCGCAGGCGTACGGAAATTGCCCGTGCCCTAGCGGTAGATCCTAAATTTATTTTGCTGGATGAGCCCTTTGCCGGTATCGATCCTATTGCGGTAGAAGATATACAGGCGATTGTGGCCAAGCTAAAATTCAAAAACATCGGGATCCTTATTACTGACCATAATGTAAACGAAACCCTGTCTATAACAGACAGGGCATATCTTATGTTTGAAGGAAGGTTATTAAAATCGGGTACGGCAGAAGATCTTGCTGCCGATGAGGAAGTGCGTAGGGTTTATCTGGGTAAGCACTTTGAGCTACGTCGTAAAACCTACGATATCCAATAATTATTTTTGTGCTTTCTGGTCCTGATAGTTATACAGGATTACAAATTCAACTCTACGGTTTTGCTGACGTCCTTCAAAGGTTTCGTTGGTCGCAATAGGATTTTTAGGTCCGAAGCCCCAGGTATATACTCTTTTATTCTTCACTTCATTTTGCAATAAAGCTGCTTTGGCACTTTCCGCTCTATCCCAGGATAGTTTCTCATTCATTTGCAGGCTGCCGGAAATATCGGTGTAACCTGTAACCAGTACACTGGTTTTAGGATAACGATTTAATACGACCGCTATTTTAGCTAAAGAAGGTAAATAGCTATCATTAACAATGGCAGAATTCACTTCAAACATGAGGGCCTCCGGTAGTACGATCTTTACTTTATCATCTTCATAGGTTACTTTCGCCTCCGGTAAAGATTTGGATAAAGACTCATATGCTGCTTTCATATCACTGCGTTGTTTCGCAGTAGTGGTCTTCTTTTTAGCTTTACAGGAAGTAGTGGTAGCGCTTACTGCAAACAGGGTGCTTAAAGCAAGCAACAGGAACAAATATTTTTTCATATTATGAATATTAATGCGGAGCAAAGATAATGAAAACAATATATAAAAAAGTGTTGCGCGCCGCATGGCGGCGCGCAACACTTTGATTTTAAATAAAATATAACTTAAGGGAAGATACCTAACTCTTCATAAGCAACCCCAACTTTGTTGATGGCACAAATAAAGGCTGCTGTACGCATATCTTCTACTCCTTGATTCATTTTTAAGGCTTCACGAATCTCATGATAAGAACCGATCATAGTGTCTTCCAAACCAGAATATACCAAATCAACTTCATCAGGACCACGTAAAATCATTTTACGCTCTACCGTACCAAAAGATTTTCCGGTAAGGCTTTCTACACCTCTTACGATTTCAGCATTCATGTTTTCGCTGAAGCGCTTTTCCAAACGGCCATAGCGTACATGGCTCAGGTTTTTCAACCACTCAAAGTAAGAAACCGTAACACCGCCTGCATTCAGGTACATATCAGGTACTACTAAAACACCTTTTTTATTCAGGATATCATCTGCTTCCGGCGTTAATGGGCCATTCGCTGCTTCTCCGATGATTTTTGCTTGTATTTTACCCGCATTACCTGCATGGATTACAGATTCTAAAGCCGCAGGAATTAAGATATCACATGGCTTCTCTAATGTCTCTGCACTATTGGCAATGTTTTGCGCGCCGGAAAAATTCAGGATAGAACCGGTATCTTTACGATGTGCAATTACGGATTCCAGGTCTAAACCATTCTCGTTATAAATACCACCTTCGTATTCGGCTAAACCTACAATCACACAACCGGCTTCCTGAAAGAATTTAGCAGCATGGTATCCTACATTACCTAATCCTTGTACGATAACTCTTTTGCCATCCAAACCAGCAGTCAAGCCAATGGCTTGCATATCTTCAGCTACATTACACAGCTCACGGATACCATAAAATACACCCAATCCTGTAGCTTCGGTACGACCACGTACACCACCTTGTGCAATTGGCTTACCGGTCACACAAGCTTGTGCATTTAATTCACCCGGATATAAAGAAGCATAAGTATCTACGATCCAGCTCATCTCGCGGGAACCTGTTCCATAATCAGGAGCCGGTACATCAATACCAGGTCCGATAAAGTTTTTCTTTGCTAATTCTGAGGTATAACGACGTGTGATTTTCTCTAATTCGAAGGGCGTATATTTCTTAGGATCAATTTTGATCCCGCCTTTACCACCACCAAAAGGTACGTTTACCATCGCACATTTGTATGTCATTAAGGAAGCTAAGGCCATTACCTCATCCTGATTAACATCCATACTATAGCGGATACCTCCTTTACAAGGTAATTTGTGATGCGAGTGTTGTACACGATAAGCCTCGATAACCTCGATCTCATTGCCGATCTTTACGGGAAATTTAATTTGTAATATTGAATTACAAGCCTTGATTTGCTCTAAAATACCTTTCTCGAAACGAGTAAATTTAGCTGCCTTATCAAAATTACGCTCTACCCCTTGAAAGAAGCTGTATTCGCTGTGTGATGTTGACATACTTGTTTAATTGGTTTTTGGTTAAAAATTATTTTTGATTTTGTTCTATCTTTTTTATTTTCTTTTCGATAGTAAACAAATATAGAATTATTCCTAAGAAAATGGTAAAAATTACCGTAACAACTACATATATTTTTCCGTCCGATCTTAATTTATCGGCCATCGCTACGGCGTTGCTGTCCTGTGCCATTGCCGATAAGGGGAAAATAAGGGCAGAAAGGCATACTAAAAGCTTGGTAAAGTAAGATGTGAAGTGCTTAAGCATTGTACTAAAATTTGTATGATAATTTTTTATTTTTTGAATACATCCATTTCGACATTATGTGTAGAAAGCAAATGCTTTCGGGCCACTAACTGAAACCTGATGGCCAGCGTTGCAATCCAGATACCTAATAAGAACCATCCTATGACGGCAGTATAAAATACGGGACGCATTTCTGCAGCCAGGTCTCCAAAACCGGGATTACCCCCGTTTCCGGGATGTAAAGAAGCAGTGAGTCGTGGTAAGATCATGATGAGCGGAATCATAATGAAATAAGCGAATACATTATATACCGCAGATATTTTTGCCTTTTTATCATAATCGGGCACAGAACCCCTAAGCGCTAGGTAAGCAAAATAAATGAGCAGGCTCAAGGCTGAGGCCAATTGTTTCGGATCATTACTCCAAAATTCCCCCCAGGTAAAACGGGCCCATTCCATACCGGTCACCATACCTAAAGAGCCGAACAATACACCCACTTTCGCAAATTGCTCTGAATAAATATCGAATTTCAGGTCCTGCGTCTTCAGGAAACGGATGGCATAAACCAGGCTTACCGTAAATAACAACATCATCCCAAACCACATCGGTACATGAAAATAGAGGTTTCGGATGGTTTCGTTAAGAATGTTGAGTGCGGGAACGGGCATTAACAGCCCTACAATAATGGTTACTGACAGCAGTAGGATACAAAGGATTTTCCACCAGACTTTTCGCATACTATAAATAGCCTTAGCTATATTAATTTATTATTAATCCGACAAAGGTAATAAGATTTATGCCATTTTAGTCGCCAAAAATCGTTAATTCTTTTTTGTGACTTTCAGATGATAATCTAAGGAGCCGTCTCATTTTGCGGATAGGCCATTCTGCCCCTATATTTGCAGTATGATTACGATTATAGCCGGTACCAACAGACCCAACAGCAATACCCTTAAAGTAGCCACGCACTATTATAACCTGCTGAAGGAAAGCGCTGAAGAAGTACACCTGTTTTCGCTTCAAGAAGTTGCGGTACACTATAGAAGTGATGATTTTATAGCTATTGAACGCGACTGGCTTATCCCCTCCGATAAGTTCATCTTTGTGTTGCCTGAGTATAATGGCAGCTTTCCCGGTATTTTAAAAACGATGATGGACAATTCTGACATCAAAAAATGCTGGTGGCATAAAAAAGCCTTATTGGTAGGCCTGGCAGACGGCCGTGGCGGTAATGCCAGGGGCTTGGACCACCTGTCTAATATCCTGCATTATTTAAAAATGCATGTGCACTACAATAAACTGCCCATCTCAAAAATTAATGAGGAATTACTGGAAGATGGCAGCTTTAAACATGAAGCCACCCAAATAAGCATACAACAACAAGTACAGTCTTTTCTGGATTTCTAATAAATAAGGCTTTATACAATTGTAATATTTTTCAACCCGGCAATCCCCATAGCCGCTAACCGGGCTTGAATGCCTTTATGTATCGTATCTGATAAGTGCTCTTTACGTGAGATTACATCATAACCCTTTGGGGTAAACAAGGTCTTCTCAAAATAAATCAGGGCCCAGTCTTCTGCCATATACCGGATCTCCCAGCGGGAGCTTAACAAAAAGAGTATCCCCTTTCCACGCCACTCAAACCGGGTATTGGCCTTGTTTAAAGCAGTGTCAAAACCCTTAATATACCTTACTTTGTCCGATTTGAGATAAGAAACGGTGTCCTTAAGACCGGGTACTCCCTTACGTAGCGCTAACTCATAAGTAAAGGCAGGATGCTTTTTGTCTCCTTTGAGCCACATGGGAAAATTACTATACTGTATACACCATTTTCCTGCAATATCTTCTAACGGAAGGGAAAGCTGCTGTTCTTTTTCCATAAAATAGGGTTTAACGAAGTTTGATATAACCGACCTGCTACACAATGATGCCGAGCGGATAGTAGCCATGAAATGCTTTACAGAACTGTGTTCTTCGACGAAATGATGTTTTTGCACGACAAACGTTAATCGACAATATGCCGCTCTTTGCCGAAAAGCCTTATGCTGCGGTGCCAATCGATTGTACGTTTGTATCAACAAAGCAACAACATTCATCACAAACAAAAATGTAAAATTATGAAAAAGCTATTCTTCGCAACCGTAACCGCAACTGCATTGCTCATCAGCTCTTTTGCCCAAGCACAAAGCAGCAATAAACTGGTATATAACAAATCCCTAAACCCTACAATAGAGATCGAATTGGGCAACATCATAACGACGACTTCTTTCTACATCAAAAACGAAAAAGGACAGGTCGTCAAAAAAGGAAGTATAAATAAAAACGGAAAGATAACCCTGCCGACAGCGGAACTTAAAAATGGCCGGTACCGTTTCGAAATATTAGGGATAACACAGGATTTCGAAATTAAATAAAACCAGCCCATATGAAAAACATTTGGAAAGCCCTGTATGAAGGCAATGAAATAAAAATAGAACAGCACTGGTTTTCCGGAGAGAAACTCTATATTAACGATATCTTGCAGGATAATACGCATCAGTTTTTTTCTGCAAGACTAACCGGGCACCTGTTGACCTTAAACGGAGCAAGGCAAAGTATAAAAGTAAATTTAGGAGGACTGTTTCAAATGAATTGCAGCCTTTATATTGATGACCGTCCCATAGCCACCATACAAACCATTTAAGCGTATAGTAATGAACAACTACACATATTAAAGGAGCTTAATGAATCAACATTAAGCCCCTTTTCTTAGCAATAAATTAAAGTGCTATTATTTTCCCTGGAAGGCAGCAGGTCTTTTTTCTAAAAAGGCAGCAGCACCTTCTTTCTTATCTTCGGTATCGAAAGAAGCCCCGAATAATTCAATTTCATTAGCCAGACCTGTTGGACTTACTGTAGCCGCTTCGTTTACCAAAGCAATGATTTTTCCAATTGCCAAAGGTGCTTTACCCAATATTTTGGCCACAATCTCCGTCGTTTTAGGTAAGAGTTCTTCCGCCGTAAATACGTGGTTTACCAAACCTAAAGTTTTCGCTTCATCAGCTTTGATCATATCGGCAGTCATCAGCAATTCCATTGCTTTACCCTTACCGATTAATTGTACCAGGCGCTGGGTACCGCCATAACCCGGAATCAAACCAAGATTTACTTCCGGCTGTCCAAAACGAGCTGTTTCACTAGCCGTACGGAAATGACAAGCCATAGCCAATTCACAACCGCCACCTAAAGCAAAACCGTTAACGGCAGCCACAACAGGCTTAGGGCAATTTTCGATTTTATTAAAGACCATATCCTGGCCCCTTTGCGCCAAACCGGCACCACCAACACCATCCAAATCGGTAAACTCAGAAATATCGGCACCTGCTACAAATGCTTTTAAACCGGCACCCGTTAGGATGGCCGCTTTTATTTCAGCATTATTATATACTTCATCCAAAGCCGCGCTTAATTCGGTAATAACATCCTTATTCAGGGCATTCATTTTATCCGGGCGGTTGATCGTGATGGTGCAAATATTATGGTCTACCTGCGTTACTATTGTTTGATACATTTTTGTGTTAATTTATATAGTTTATGCTTTAAAAAATACCTTCTTTGATTTCTTCCCACAGCTCGCTATAAGCGGCGGCCGCGCGGGAATTAGGGGCATAATCGGTAACCGGTGCCTGATGAATCCCCATTTTCTCTACATCGGAAAGATAAGGAATATAAGATTCAAAAAAACGACGCTGCTGATTAAAAGCCTCCATAATCTCTATATGTAATGCTTTCCGGCTGTCCACCATAGAAAAGTAGCACATCAGTTTCGACAGATCTATTTTCTTTTCTTCAAAAAAATCTTTCACTGCCTCAAAAGTACGTAAAGACAAAGTGGTCGGAATCGTGGGTAACAAGACAATATCAGCCGCCTGAAAGATATTTTCTGCCAATACCGAAAATCCCGGAGGACAGTCCACAAAGACAAGATCATAATCGTTCTTCAATGGCTTCAGCAATTGTTTCAAAAACTTTTTGCTGCTTTTTTGCTCTTCTAAAAAGAAATCCAGTTTCCGGCTTGAAAAATCTGCAGGAACAATATCCAGGTGTTCATAAGCCGTTTGCTGGATCAGCTCTGTAATATCAATGCTTTGCTCTACCAGCTTCTTGGTATCCTTAGCCGTGCCGGGTTCGGCATGATAATAAAAGCCCGATGCCCCTTGCGGATCCAGATCCCAAACCAAAGTACGGTATTGATCCAAAGCAGCCAAATGTGCCAGATTCACACAGCCGGCCGTTTTGCCGACCCCACCTTTAAGATTGTATAGTGCAATAGTAGTCATCTCTAAATTTTAGATTGTCAATCGCAAAATTGCCTCGTAAAGCTACAGTATTATCGCCTTAGCCACATTACCTTTTAATGAATTTGCGCCTTACAGATTTCCGATTTCCTCATCGATCCAAAGGGCATAATTGGTATACCATTTTGCTGCTTTCGTATATATATCAGCCAAGGTATCGGCATCGGCTTGTGTATGATGCAATAACAGGATGTGATTTTCATCTTCCCCATCACTATTATGGAATACAAATCCAAAAGGATTATGCATTTCATAAGGCTTCATCTCTTCAGGAAATACAGATAATACTTCCAACAAGGTATTTGTAGGCAAGTGCATCAGTACGGTTCTGGCTTCCAATTGTTCGCCCAAATGATTTTCACCATCTAACAAGGTAAATTCCGGTAAAGGAAACTTTTTTGCAATATCCATTTTTATATTTTTTAAAATTTTGACAAATTACAATACTTCAATCTGGTTTTTCAACAGGTCTTCAAATACTTCCCTTCTCCTGATCAGCTGTGCTTTTCCATCCAAATATAAGACCTCTGCAGGCTTTAATCGGCTGTTAAAATTAGAACTCATCTCAAAACCGTATGCTCCGGCATTTCTGAACACCAAAATATCCCCTTCTTTAACTTCATTCAGCTTTCTGTCCCAGGCAAAGGTATCGGTTTCACAAATATTACCGACCACGGTATAAATTCGTTCCGGTCCATTAGGATTACTGAGGTTTTCAATATGATGATAAGCATCATAGAACATCGGGCGGATCAGGTGATTAAATCCGGAATTTACGCCTACAAAAACCGTAGCGGTTGTTTGTTTAATCACATTGGTCTTTACCAAAAAACAGCCCGACTCACTCACAATATATTTTCCCGGTTCAAACCACAACATGAGGTCTTTGCCACTGGCTTTCTGAAAGGTATCAAAAGCGTTCAAAACTTTTTTACCCAGCCTATCTACATCGGTTTCTACCTCATCTTTGGTATAGGGCACTTTAAACCCACTACCCATATCTACATATTTCAGATTTGGGAAATGCTCCGCGATTTCAAACATAATCTCCAGGCCCTGCACAAAAACATCGACATCCTTGATCTCGCTACCGGTATGCATATGCAGCCCCTCAATATTCAATCCTGTGCTTTTCATTACGCGCTCAATATGGCGCAACTGGTGTATAGAAATACCAAATTTGCTATCGATATGCCCGGTAGAAATTTTATAATTACCACCGGCAAAAATATGCGGATTAATACGGATAAATATAGGATAAGAACCTGCGTATTTATTGCCGAATTGTTCTAAAATAGAAATGTTATCAATATTGATATGCACGCCTAGCTGCATGGCCTCTTCAATCTCGGAAAGGTCTACACAGTTGGGGGTAAATAAAATACGATCGGCGCTAAAGCCAGCCCGCACCCCAAGGTTCACTTCATGAATACTCACACAATCCAGGCCTGCACCCAGTTGTTCTATTATTTTCAACACATTAATATTAGACAAAGCCTTACAGGCATAAAAAAAACGAGTCTGCTTATCAAACGCATTGCTTAGCTTATTGTACTGCTGCTTTATTTTTTCAGCATCATAGGTGTACAATGGGGTGCCAAATGTTTGCGCCATAGATAATAACTCGTTGTCTGTCATAATTTTTATTTTTTTTAATGAGGAAAGAGCAAAAATATACTAAAATTTCAAGTTATTTAGTATTAGCCCCTAAGAAAGGCCGGTAAATTGCCGTCCTATAAACTATATCATATCACTTGTAATTTTTAATCATGAAAAAAACACTACTCGCTTTAGCCGCAATGATGAGCATCGGCATAAGCTATGCCCAAAGTCCTGTAAAACGCTACGATGTAACCTATTCTTCCGGAAGCTCCTACACACCCTTAACCGGCGCCACTGATCTGGGCTTCACCGGAGACTGGTTGGACACCACCAGCAATAACATCACCCTTCCCATTCCGTTTAAATACCAGAATGTGACCGTGAATACTATTGCCATTGAAAGTTACGGCAGTATTTACCTGAACGATCGCATAAATGAAGATATGACGACGGGTCATATTACGGGCATCAACCTGGGCGGTGGTTATGCCGGTCTGGGAAGAGGTAAGGTATTCTATGGTGTAACCGGCAGTGCAGGCAGCAGAATATTCAAAGTTGAATTCCGTAATGTAGGCCGCGCAAGCGATGCTGTTGGCAATGACACCCTGAATTTCCAGATCTGGTTATATGAAAACAATAATGCAATCGAGTATCGTGCAGGCTATTCTAATGTGCCGGATGGTATATTCGCCAATACCTTTAACGATGTAATGAATGGCAGTCAAGAACCAATATTATGTGGATTACTGAATAATCGTGGAGACTCCATTGCGATTGCTTCTACCAATTTATTTCTACATGCAACGAAATACACCGCGCTCGGATTCTCCGATACCGCCATCACCCTTGATGACATAGGCGTTTCCAGCGGGCTCCCTGACGCGGCTGCCGTTGACGCAATATTATATGGCGCTTATCCAAGAAATGGTTCTGTGATTCGCTTTGTGCCCCGTACCCCTACTAGTATTCATAAAGTTGACTTTGATATGGCTACGGTGTTCCCTAACCCTTCTAAAGACGGGATGTACCAATTAAGCTTGAAAGAAACGGCAAAAACAGGGGCCATGGTTACGATCTACGACATGACTGGTAAGGCTGTCTTACAACAAACACTTTCTACGACACACTCAAGACTGGACTTAAGCAGATTTGCCGGTGGCCACTACTTTGGAAAGATCAATAATGGAGACAGGATCGGTACTTTTAAACTGATTAAAGAATAAACGCACACTTAAGGTCATAAAGCAGAATCACGCGATGTAAATACATCGCGTGATTCTGCTTTATGACCTATAATAAAATGTATCTTTAGCCCAGGTCAATAATATGTACCGGAATATTTACTCCTGAATAATTATTTATCCTGTTTATTTAATGACAATAGGAGCAAAAGTGTCGAATTAATTCGTAATATGCACTAACAAAGGCAGGCCAACAACCGTCTTATTAATAGTACATTATATATATCACCTTGTAATTTTTGATCATGAAAAAGACACTACTTGCCTTAGCCGCTGTAATAAGCATCGGCATGAGCTATGCACAGAGCCCAGTAAAACGCTATACTGCGACCTACACTACCGGCGGAACGTACACCCCATTAAGCGGCGCTACGGATATTGGTTTCAATGCTGACTGGGACGATACGGTAAGCAATCCGATCACACTACCTTTCGCTTTTAAGTACCAGAATGTGGCTATAACTACCGTTGCTGTAGAAACATATGGTAGCCTGCTCCTGAATAATGTTATCAATGAGATGACAACAACAGGGCATATTACCGGGCTGAATATGGATTACACTTCGGCGGGAAGGGGAAAAGTATTTTATACCACTACCGGCACTACCGGCAACAGGATTTTCAAAGTAGAATACCGGAATGTCGGGCGTTTTAATGATGATACGGGAAATGATACCTTGAACTTCCAGGTATGGTTATATGAGAGTGATCATGCCATTGAATACAGGGCAGGATACAAGAATGTAAACGATACGATGTTTGCAACTGACCTGAGCGGTGCAATGGATGATAAAGAAGTTATTTTGGCCGGGCTTATTGGCAATTCGGGAGATTCATTGGCTATCGATACCGCTAATGCCTTTTTCCACGCCACCAAGCGTACTGGTGCTGTTTTTTCTGATACCGCTATCTGGATAGCTGCGGCATCAAGTAATCCTTTGCTGTTGGGAGAACTTTTACATGGCACTTACCCTCCTAATGGTTCTGTGATCCGTTTTGCACCTCGCGTACCATCCGCTATTGGTAAAATTGATTTCGATATGGCAAGCATCTATCCGAATCCCTCTAAAGACGGCATTTATAACTTGAACCTGAAGGAAACTCCAAAAACAGGCGCACTGGTTACCATCTATGATATGACGGGTAAAGTGGTTTTAAAACAAGCACTCCATACAACCAAAGCAACATTGGACTTAGGTCGCTTTGCTGCCGGCAATTACTTCGGTAAGATCAATAACGGTGACCGTATCGGTAGTTTTAAACTGATTAAGGAATAAGGATAATATTTTTTTAAAGGTACATAAATCAAAAAACGCGATGCCTATGCATCGCGTTTTTTGATTTTTACTCCGATTTGAAAGATATGGGTACAGTAAAATAAGTCCTTACAGCTTTCCCATTTTGTTTTCCG
This sequence comes from Taibaiella sp. KBW10, assembly GCF_003852495.1. Lineage (GTDB taxonomy): Bacteria > Bacteroidota > Bacteroidia > Chitinophagales > Chitinophagaceae > Edaphocola. Next base: position 697,322 of record NZ_QAJI01000003.1, read on the forward strand.
GGTGTCCAGGCGGGCATATCCGACACTACCTTTATCGCAGATTCTTTGAGTGCTGTCACAAGTACCTCATCTAAGGGTATCTGTTCATTCTTATTGGCAAACTGCTGATATTTCACATTGCTGATGGATCCGTCTTTCTCCACAATATATTGAATATAGAACTTACAATCATATTGTCTTCCCTTAGCAATTTCCGGGAGCTTCAGATTTTTCACAATATAATCCTGCCATTCGTATCCTGCGCGGGGCGCCTCTTCTACTGAACGGAAGACAGGGTCTTTGGTCTCGGCCACAATAGCGGTCTCCGTAGCACGCGCCTTGCTCTGTATGGTAATGCCTGCCAGGAATAAGCCACTAAATAAAATAACGGCTCCGGCTTTTCTGATCCGGCTTGTCCGGGATGTATTGTATAACATCATAATTCTGCGTTTTATAGGATGAGTAAAAAAAGAATGATAAGTAGGTACAGATAATGTATTAAAGCCTTGCTGCGCCAGCAAATGCGCATAGGAAGCTGTATCAGACGCGGCACGCTGATCTGCATGAAACTCGTGAATCAATAGCAGCTCTTTCCTGACTAGGGGCAATATCAGGTTAAAAAATCCAAAGCATTGCAGAAGTCCTATACCAAGAATATCATAGGAATGCTTCAGGTCCACATGAGCCTTTTCATGCCGGATAATATCAGGATGTACCGCGCTCTCCGGAAGCAAAATATACCTCAGGAAACTCCCCGGAGCGATACCCTGCCGATAGATCATTCTGTACGTTCCTTCTTGCTGGTATCCCGCAATACGAACCAATTTATAAAATCGCAACAAATAAGCGATAAAACGGATCATCAAAACCGAAACGGTCAGGCCATACACAACCGCTATTATACTGGTGCCCGTCCCTGAGGCGGTAGCCTTGCTGCCCGTGATCATTGTTTCCGACAATACAAAAGCCATATTTTCCCTGTAGACAGTACTGTGCCGGATAAACTCCGGCCAGGACACAAGGGGTAATACATAGGGAAGTATTGCCGTAGTGCACAAATATACCCTGCTCCACCGAAACGCATTCTGGTTGCGCAGGCATATCCAGTACACCAGGGTCATTATCAACGCGTACACATTTACCTGTACCAGATATTGAAGAATCATTTCCATGATCATTATTTTTTATGTTTATCCAGTTCTTTCTGTATTTGCTCCATATCCTTTAAGGACAATTTATCTTCCGATACAAAGGCCGAAAACATACGGGTAAAAGATCCTCCGAAATAATTCCGGACCACCTGCATAATGCTATCCTTACTATAGTCAGTCTTGGGCACAAGTGGGTGATAGATATTTGTCTTACCTACCTGTTTAAAGGATACGAAATTTTTATCTACTAGAATTTTCAATACAGTACTGACGGTATTATAATGCGGTTTTGGCACCTCAAAAAAATCAAGTATTTGGTGCGTGGTACCGGCTTCGATTTCCCACAAGGCCTGCATCACCTGCTCTTCAGCCTTCGTTAGATTTTTAAAATCACTCATATAATTAATTACAACTATTTTTTTAGTTCGTAAAACAAATGTAAAACTAAAAACTTAGTTTTAAAACTATTTTTTTAGTTTTCCCAATTTAAGCATGGGTAGCGTAGTTATTTTCCGCTGCGCAAACGGGCATAATAAAAGAGCTATCCTTGTGAGGACAGCCCTTTTATTATATTATATTAAAGCAATAACTACCTACTTAAGTGCATGCTTCTTTCTTTGTATAGTGTTCTGAAATAAGGATCACGCAGGTCTTTTATAAAACGGATTGCTTCTCCAGTACTCTTCATTTCGGGACCTAATTCTTTATTTACATTAGGGAATTTATTAAAGCTGAATACCGGTTCTTTGATGGCATAACCTTCCAGTTTTTTCTCAATCGTAAAGTCTTTCAGTTTATTCTCACCCAGCATTACTTTGGTGGCAATGTTTAAGAACGGCACTCCATAAGCTTTGGCAATAAATGGTGTGGTACGGCTTGCACGAGGATTAGCCTCGATCACAAATACCCGACCGTCTTTAATCGCATATTGGATATTGATCAGACCTTTTACATTCAGTTTCAAGGCAATCTTTTTCGCGATATCAATCATCTCTTCTACTTCCAGTTTGCCTAGGTTGAACACCGGTAGTACAGAGTGGCTGTCACCGCTGTGGATACCTGCAGGTTCAATATGCTCCATAATACCCATAATGTGTACTTCTTCACCATCACAAATCGCATCAATTTCAGCCTCCTGACAACGATCCAGAAAATGATCGATCAAAATGGTATTGCCTGGTAAGATTTTCAATAAGCTAACTACGCTTTCTTCCAACTCTTCATCATTAATTACAATCCGCATGGCTTGCCCGCCTAATACATAAGAAGGACGTACTAAAACCGGGTAACCTACTTCATTGGCCACTTCCATGGCATCATCCGTAGTGAAAGCCGTACCATATTTTGGATAAGGAATTTTTAATTCTTTCAGTAAATCAGAGAAACGGCCACGATCTTCTGCAATATCCATATCGTTAAACGAAGTTCCAATGATTTTTATGCCTTTGGCATCAAGGCGTTTCGCCAGCTTCAAAGCCGTTTGTCCTCCTAACTGTACAATAACGCCTTCCGGTTTTTCATGTTCAATGATCTCCCAGATATGCTCCCAGTATACGGGTTCGAAATATAATTTATCTGCTATATCAAAATCGGTAGAAACGGTCTCGGGATTACAATTGATCATAATCGCTTCGTAACCACATTCTTTAATCGCTAACAATCCATGGGTACAACAGTAGTCAAATTCAATGCCCTGGCCAATACGGTTAGGACCGGAACCTAATACAATAATTTTCTTTTTATCGGAAACCTTGGATTCATTTTGAAGATGCTCGTGGGCCGAAGACACCGGCTTTTCTTCAAAAGTGCTATAGAAATAAGGGGTTTTCGCTTCAAATTCGGCGCTACAAGTATCTACCATTTTGAATACCCTGGTCACCCCCAGTTCTTTTCTTCTTTCGTAGACCTCATCTGGCGTACAGTCATTGATCAGATCAGCAATTTGCTCATCACTAAAGCCCATTTTTTTGGCTTCAAATAACATAGACTCCGGTAAACCTTGCAGGTGCTTATATTCTTTTATTTTTTGTTCCAGCGTTACAATTTCCTGAATCTGGTACAGGAACCAACGATCGATATGCGTTAGCTCACGTAAGGTTTTGATAGAAATACCTACTTCCAAAGCTTCTTTAAGCCTGAAAATACGATCCCAAGTAGGGCGTTTCAAATATTCTTTCAATTCTTCCGGGCGCATTCTGCTACGGCTGATTGAGGTCAGTCCGGTGGCATTATTTTCCAAACTCTGACAGGCTTTTTGCAATGCTTCCGGGAATGTTCTTCCGATCGACATTACTTCACCCACAGATTTCATTTGTAAACCTAAAGTATCATCTGCTCCCTTGAATTTATCAAAATTCCAACGAGGCATTTTTACGATTACATAATCCAATGCCGGTTCGAAATAGGCAGAAGTCGTTTGTGTAATCTGATTTTGCAATTCATCTAAATGATAGCCTACCGACAGTTTTGCAGCAATCTTAGCAATAGGATAACCCGTCGCTTTAGAGGCTAATGCAGAGGAGCGGCTTACACGGGGATTGATTTCGATCGCAATGATCTCTTCGGTCTCGGGGTTCAAGGCAAACTGCACATTACACCCTCCGGCAAAGTTGCCCAGGTTACGCATCATATCTACAGCTGTATTCCGCATCAATTGGAATGCCGTATCACTCAAAGTCATTGCAGGTGCGACTGTAATGCTATCGCCGGTATGAATACCCATAGGGTCAAAATTCTCTACCGTACAAATGATAACCACATTATCTGCCGAATCTCTGAGCAGCTCCAGCTCAAATTCTTTCCAGCCTAAAACGGCTTTCTCTACTAATACTTCATGTATGGGAGATGCTTTCAAACCTGCATCTAAAGCAGCTTCCAGCTCATCTTTATGTTTTACGAATCCGCCTCCGGAACCCCCAAGGGTAAATGAAGGACGAATCACTAAGGGAATTCCGATTTCCTGGGCAAACTCTTTACCTTCCAGCATAGAATTGGCAACCCTTGCCGGTGCCACCGGGATGTTCATTTCGATCATCCACTCGCGGAACAAGTCTCTGTCTTCAGCTTTGTCGATGGCTTTAATATCTACACCAATCAACCGAACCTTATATTGCTCCCAAATACCCAGCTCTTCTACCTCTTTACACAAGTTCAATGCGGTTTGTCCACCCATCGTCGGCAAAACGGCATCAATGTCGTTTTCTTTCAAGATCTGCTCGATACTTTCTGCATTAAGGGGCAGAAGATATACTTTATCCGCAACGATAGGATCTGTCATGATCGTTGCCGGGTTACTGTTGATTAAGGTAACTTTGATTCCTTCTTCTCTTAAACTTCTGGCGGCCTGCGAACCGGAGTAGTCAAACTCACATGCCTGACCGATGACAATGGGACCGGAGCCAATAATTAAAACAGATTTGATGGAAGTGTCTAAAGGCATTTTATATTTATTTTTTTTATTTATTTGAATCGGGATAGGCCGGCCGATCATGTATCTTATTCAGGTAAGGTATAGATACAAAAAATCGGGCTTGCGCCCGAAGTGCAAATTTAGCGCAATTATGTTTGCCGTACAAGTATTAATTCTTAAAAACTATAAACAAAAATCCAGAGCGCCTTGCGCTCTGGATTTCCATAATACAAGATCGCTGTGCATAGCCCTTTCGGAACAAGGTCGCATCAGCCTTGTACGTTTTGATGGTTTTATTCGGCAATGCTATCTTAATATAATAATTGCACACTCCCTTAAGGCTGTTTTGTCCATTATAGGTACTATCCTAACCTTTCAGCGGATTCATAGTACTGAATATTTGCCGGCCCCAACGATTATTGATTTCAAAACACAGTTATCGTGAGCCGTATATACGACAATTGAGCAGCAAAAATGTATCGTACTTCATTAAGGATGCTCATTATGCCGAAGCGTAAAAGGGTACGTAAAATACACATGGATCTGGTTTAAAGCAGATCCATGTGTATACTTTTATAAGAGAAGTTTATTTTTTTAATTAATCAACAAAGCCAATGATTTTTCGATCATCCGTTCAACAGACAAGGCACCATCTTTCGTAAATTCTTTCGTTTGCCTGTTGGCAATAATGGTGTTAATGGATAAACATTGATGTCCCATTAAGCGTCCTAAACCATAAATCGCGGAGGTCTCCATCTCGAAATTAGAAATCCGGTGTTCTCCGCATTGGAAGGAAGATAAGGAATCGATTAAGTGTGGGAAAGCCGGGCTTAACCGGATCTGCCTGCCCTGTGGCGCATAAAACCCCGGACAAGTCACCGTAATCCCGTGAATATACCCTTCCCGCTTTGGAAATTTATTCAGCAGATGGATAGCGCTTTCTACCATATAAGGTTTAATCGCTGAGGTTTCTAAACGGGTATGCTTTATAAAAGCGTCTTTGATAAAAGCAACTTCCGCATTTTCTTCATAGTTGTAATAATGCAATAAGTTATCCAGGCCGATTCCGAAGGTACCCACGACTAAACTATCTACGGCAATATCGGCTTGCAGTGCACCGGAAGTGCCCATGCGTACAATCTCCAGGCTGGTATGCGCTTCTTTAGGCAAGCGGGTATTAAAATCAACATTGACCAATGCATCAAGTTCATTTAAAGTAATGTCTATATTATCCGGACCAATTCCGGTGGAGACAACGCTGATGCGCTTTTGACCGATATACCCTGTATGGGTTACAAATTCGCGATGTTCTTTTTTGTGTTCTATACGATCAAAGTATTTAGAGATGGTCGCGACGCGGCCCGGGTCTCCTACGGTGATCACAGTTTGTGCCAGCTCTTCCGGATGCACATCTAGGTGGTAGATACATCCTTTGTCTGTTATAATCAATTCAGAAGCGCCAATTGGGTTTGTTTGCATATGAAAGCCTGAAAATATTTTTTTGAATATTAAACAATAAAATTTACCTTTGCTGTCCTTTAAATCGCAATGCGAACTGGTACCGTGGCCGAGAGGTTAGGCAGAGCTCTGCAAAAGCTTCTACAGCGGTTCGAATCCGTTCGGTACCTCAGCAAAAGTACAGAAAGCATCACAGAAATTTGTGATGCTTTCTTTTTTTATTTCTTAATTTTGATAGGATCGTGAATTGGTAAAAGATGAGCAAACATAGTAAACAACCCAAAGTATATATAAAGAACAAACCGGTAACTTTTGAATATGCCATTGAAGAGAAGTTGACTGCAGGAATTATGCTGACCGGTTCTGAAATAAAATCGGTACGTTTAAGTAAGGTAAGCTTTAATGATAGTTATTGTTTCTTTCATAAAGGAGAATTATGGATCAAGAGTTTGCATATTGCCCAATATGTAAATGCCGGCTATGTAGGCCATGATCCCACGAGAGAACGGAAATTGTTACTAAATAAAAAAGAGCTCAAAAAGTGGGCGCAGAAAATCAAAGAAAAAGGCTTCACGATTGTACCGCTTTCTATGTTCATTAACGAAAACGGATATGCAAAAATGGATATCGGATTAGGAAAAGGTAAAAAACTACATGACAAGCGGGAAAGCATCAAAACAAGAGATGTGGAACGTAGCCTTAAAAACAAGGATTGGTAGTTTTTTTTGAATTATATGTTAACGCATATATTATGTTATATGGTTTTATTACTTTTGTAATAGGATTATATAGACTATTCTTATAGCCCATTAAACTATAGCAATAGTTTATACTCTAAACAACCGGTATTAAAAACAAATAAAAAATAGAAATTATGAAAAAAATCCGCATTATTGCTTCAGCAGCTTTATTGACCTTGACGGCATTCGGTGCCACAACCTTAACTTCTTGTACAAAAGATTGTGAAATTGGTTACGAAGGTTCTGATTGTAAAACATTAAGCCGTACTAAATTCATTGGCGACTGGAAAGGAGCTGATGCTTGTAATTCAGGAAACTACAACATCACTTTAAAAGTTTCTCCTTCTTCTACTAATGAAATTAGCGCCTTAGTGACTAACGCTGGTGGTTTCGGAACAAGTGTAATCATTACAGGTACTGTAACGTCTACAAACACTATTTCTTTCACAAACCAAGATGTTACCGGCGGAAGAAGCCTGAGTGGCACTATGACTGCTAACGGCAACAGCTTATCATTCTCTTACACTGTTACGCCTTCTGTTGGTGTTACAGATGCATGTACTGGTACTTATACAAAATTGTAATCTAAGTACTCATTTTCTTTAATGAAGGAAGGGCTTGCAAATTAAATTTGCAAGCCCTTCCTTTATTTTATCTTATTGATTAATTAGCACCTGGTCTGTCAGATACTGATTTTTTCTCATTACCTTTTGTAGCACCTGCTCTGTCTGAGGTTCCTTTTGGTTCATTGTTATTAGAAGAACCCGGTCTGTAATCCGTGCTGCCTTTATCTACTGGCTTAGTCGTAACAGGAGGTTGTTTGTTTCCTGGTTTAGTCGTACTTGGCTTAGTTACTACAGGTTTTGCTTTTCCACCTGTTTTCACATTAGCAGCTGCTGCGGCTGTTGCAGCTTGTGCGGCAGCTAAGGAATCTGCTGCTGCTTTTCTTAATAAAGAGTCTTTTTGCATTGCAGTTGCAGCGGCGATAGAATCTTCTGCTGCTTTTTTCATAGAATCAACTTGCGCTTGCGTAAAAGTTGTTGCTGCATTTTCTACAGGCTTATCGTCACCACATGAAGTGATAGAGAAAGCTCCTGCAACTACTGCTAAGATTAAAATATGCTTTTTCATTGTTTATGATTTAATTGTTTTTAAATTTAGTTCGTTACAAAGATATTATTCAAAAATCAAACTTTCTATAAAAAATAGTATACAGTATGTTAAGCCCGACACTTTAAGCAGGCAATCTGATACCCTTTATGCCTAAATCGTCAAAAAGTAACCTACCGGGTTCCTATTTATATAACACTAGGATGCAAAAACGGCACGGAATGCATAAAAATTTAACAAGAAGACAAAATATTAATTTTTGAAAAAAAGAATTCTTAATCCTATCTTTGCATATGGCAGCAAAATCTAATAAATTTTACGGCGAAGGATTAACATTTGACGATGTCCTCTTAGTGCCGGCTTATTCAGAAGTACTTCCGAGAGAAGTAAACATTTCCACAAAACTTACCAAAACAATTACGCTTAATACGCCCATCGTATCGGCCGCTATGGATACCGTTACGGAGGCGCATCTTGCTATTGCATTGGCCAGAGAAGGTGGCTTAGGTATTCTACATAAGAATATGAGTATTGAAAAGCAAGCCGAGCAGGTACGTAAGGTCAAGCGTTCGGAAAGCGGACTGATTCTAGACCCGATTACCCTACACCCTGACCAAACAATCGGAGATGCTTTAAAAGTAATGCGGGACAATAAAATCGGCGGTATTCCGATTGTAGACAGCGCTCATAAACTTATTGGTATCCTTACCAACAGAGATCTTCGCTTTGAAAAAAATGTAAAAAAGAAAGTATCTGAAGTCATGACTGCCAGTAGCCTGGTAACCGCTCCCAGCGGCACAACCCTACAAAAAGCAGAAAAAATATTACAACAACATAAAATTGAGAAACTACCTATTGTTGATAAATCCGGACAACTCATCGGACTAATCACCTTTAGGGATATCCTCCAATATAAAAGCCATCCCAATTCCTGCAAAGACGAATTTGGCCGTTTACTGGCCGGCGCTGCGGTGGGCGTTACGGCAGACATTCTGGATCGTGTAGAAGCTTTAGTGCAATCGGGTGTAGATGTTATCACACTGGATAGTGCCCACGGACATTCTAAAGGTATCCTGGATGCCGTACGACTGGTTAAGAAAAACTTTAAGAACCTTCCTGTTATCGGTGGCAATATTGCGACTGCAGCAGGTGCCCTGGCACTGGCAGAGGCTGGAGCAGATGCTGTAAAAGTAGGTATCGGCCCCGGTTCTATCTGTACGACACGTATCGTTACCGGTATTGGTGCACCACAACTCACTGCTGTTATGGAAGCGGCAGAGGCCTTGAAGAAAAAAGGCATTCCGGTGATTGCCGATGGTGGAATCCGCTACACGGGCGACATGGTAAAGGCAATTGCTGCCGGTGCTTCCTGCATTATGGCCGGTTCAGTATTTGCCGGTACGGAAGAAAGCCCCGGGGATACCATTATATATGAAGGCAGAAAATTCAAAACCTATCGCGGTATGGGTTCTCTCGATGCCATGCAGGACGGATCTAAAGACCGTTATTTCCAGGATGCAGAAGATGATGTAAAAAAACTGGTTCCGGAAGGGATTGTTGGTCGTGTACCATACAAAGGCACGGTAAGTGAAGTCGTACAACAATTTGTCGGTGGCTTAAAAGCCGGTATGGGTTACTGCGGAACGCCAACCATTAAAAAATTACAAGACGATGCACAGTTTATCCGCATTACCAGTGCGAGTATGGCAGAAAGCCATCCACACGGTGTAGTGATAACTAAAGAAGCACCTAATTACAGCCGTTAGTCCTTACCGGATAATAACGAAACATAAACAAAAGAGCTTGCCTGAAATATTAGGCAGGCTCTTTCGTTTTTTATACTTTTAAGCCAAAATTAATCCGCATGCATTATTCATACAAGATATTGGGGCTGTTACTGTTATTCATCTCCATAAGTACGCAGGCACAAAAGCGCAAAGACTATTACCCCGACGGGAAACTCGCTTTTGAAGGCAAATACACCTACGCCTGGAGTGAGATGGAACGATACGAAGTTGAAAACTTCTCCAAAGACCAAGAAAGAAACCTTTCCCGGCGTCGACGTTCTGATATAGATGAGATAGACCAGTATATCAACCTTTTTCCGGAAAGACAATATGAAGGCACCTGTAAATTTTATGCTCCGGACGGATCGCTTGCCTTTTCCGGAAACTATAAACATGGTATCAAAGAAGGAAAATTTATCCTTTACTACCCTTCCGGAAAAATAAAATCAATACGCTACTACGAAGATGGCATGGCTGCGAATACGTGGGAATATTGGGACGAATACGGTAACCCTACTGCCCTTCATTCCTATAGGCCCATACCCGAAACAATATTATCTGATATCGATCGCGAAGCCTATCTGAGCATGTTGGTCAATAAGAATGGCAATTCTGCTTCCAGCAAAAATCGCAAAGGAGAAAAGTATGTAGATTCTGTATACCGGTCTTTCTTTAAATCAGACAAGTCGACCGTTTATCGCACGCCTATTACGGAAGGACATAGCTCCCGTATTTCCGTTTTCCGGGATTATATTGAAGAAAATGTATACCACCGTACGTTTAAACATGGTGTATTTAAAACCTGGGAACTCAAGCAACCCAAAATGGAGTTTTCCTTTGAAGATAACCAACCCAGTGGCACCTGGAAGCTTTGGGAAAATGGCAAACTGGTGTATGAAATGACCTTTGTACAACACAAAGTAAGCGCTGCAAAAGACTATGTACATCCTGACAATGACTATTCGGAAGAAAGATACCGTAGAAAAAAATATGACGATTCTTTACAGGCGGCCGATAATTACACCGGCCGTTACGCAAGCGGCGATCCGGATGCGATTGATCCGGGCATGAGCGGTATGGGTGTAGTAGAAGCCCCACCACCCTCGCGCGTACCAAATGGGACGGAAACCTTTACTTCTGTTGAGCAAATGCCAGAATTTCCGGGCGGTGCAAACGCAATGAACCAATTCTTGCAGAAAAACATTCGCTATCCGAAAGAAGCCGTAGAAGCAAAAATACAGGGTAAAGTATTCCTGAAATTTGTAGTGACAGAAATGGGAGAGATTACAAATGTAACCGTTGTGCGCAGTGTAGATAGAATACTGGATAGAGAGGCGCTCCGCGTAGTTAAAAGTATGCCTAAATGGAAGCCGGGAAAACAAAATGGCAAGAGTGTACGGGTATATTATACATTGCCCATATCCTTTAAAATGCAATAAAGGGGACGGACTAAAGTAAGCTCATAAAAAAATGGTTGCCATCAGATGGCAACCATTTTTTTTATGAGCTTACTAAATTCAATTAATTATTGAATGGTTTTCTTGCTTTGGGGCCACGCTTATCCGCGTAGTCACCTTTTGGCTTGCTTCGGTCATAAGAGTTGCCTCTGCTGTAACCACCGCCACTACCGCCATCGCGACGACCACCGCCACCGCCATAACCGCCGCCACCATATCCACCGCCGCTTCTATTTCCGCCGCCGCCAAATGAAGGCTTATTATCAGCTTCCTCTACACGTACTTTTCTATCGTTGTACTTGCGGGAAGTGATGTTTGCAGAAATATACTCTAAAGCATCAGCTGGTATGTTGAAGAAACTGCTTAACTCTCTTACAGTGATTTTAGTAACCAGGTTACCATCAAAATCAGTTTGATCCGTAATGAATTGAATCAGTTTTTGCGTGTTGATACCATCTTTAGTTCCTAAGTTGATAAACAATCTTACAGAACCATCTCTGTTTGCACTGCGCTCACTTGATTTTTGCTCGTATCCAGAATTTAAATCCGGAGCATCTTCATAAGAAGCAACAGTATCTTTCAATTGCAACCATAACAGGCGTTGGATCAGGTCTTCTTTATCGATTCCCTCAAAACGCTCGCTGATGGCTTTGCTCATTTTTTCGCTGAAATGAGTTTGTCCTTCTGCCTGCTCGATCTTCTCCATGAAATAGAATAAACGCTTACGCACTACTTCATTTCCATCAGGAATATCTGTTTTGTTGAATTTAGTTTTTGCAATACGCTCTACCTGGCGAATCTTACCGATGTCTCTAGGGGTAACGATAGACATACAGATACCGGATTTACCGGCACGTGCTGTACGGCCACTACGGTGCGTATAGCTTTCTACATCTTCTGGTAATTCGTAGTTGATTACGTGTGTAATATCATTTACGTCAATACCACGCGCGGCAACATCTGTAGCCACAATCGCCTGCAACATTTTACGTTTGAAGCGATCCATTACTTTGGTACGCATCTTTTGATCCATATCACCATGCAATGGGCTTACATGATATCCTTCACGCATCAGCTTTTCAGAAATATCTTGTGCATCTTGCTTGGTACGGGTAAAGATAATACCATAAATATCCGGAGCAAAGTCCAATAAACGCTTCAGGGTATCATAACGGTGATGTGCACTGGTTACAAAATACTGATGATCGATATTTTCGTTTGTTACGTTTTCTCTCGCTACCGCAATTTCCTTAGGATTTTGCATGAAGCGCTTCGCAATGCGTCTTACGTCATTGTTCATTGTCGCAGAAAATAACCATGAGGCTTCTTTCTTCTCTGCATTTTTAAGGATGAAATCAATATCGTCACGGAAACCCATGTTCAACATTTCATCTGCTTCATCCAATACCACCGTTTTCACGTGGTCTAAATTAATTACGCCACGCTCCATTAAATCCATCAAACGGCCTGGAGTAGCCACGATGATGTGCGGACGACGTTTGATATCTCTGATTTGCGCGCCGATTGGTGTACCACCATAAACAGCTACGATTCCTACTCCACTCAGAAATTTACTATATTTCACAAATTCTTCTTGAATTTGCATACACAATTCCCTTGTAGGACTTAATACTAAAGCTTGAATTTCACCAAGTCCCTCTTCTATGCGGTTCAGCAAAGGAAGTCCAAATGCCGCGGTTTTACCTGTCCCTGTTTGTGCCAGAGCGGTAATGTCAATGTTCTCGCGAACCAAAAGTGGGATTGTTTGCTCCTGAATTGGGGATGGTGTTTCAAATCCAATTGCCTTAACAGCTTGTACAAGCTCCTCTTTTAATCCGAATTGTTCGAATGTAATCATTACTGTTTTTTGAAATAAGCTGCAAAGGTACGTTAATTATGTGGTAAGCACTATTTTTATATATTTATTACATATTTATAACATAAATAAAACAATAATGGCCGCACTTTTACCCATTCAGACTAATGTCTGGTATACTTGCATTGTATGTGCCGCAAAATCTTTGAGAGAGAATTTCTGAGCAAAGGTTAGCCCTTTTTCAATTTGTGCTTGCCGGAAATCTTCGTCATCCCATAAGGCGGCAATATGCTGCGCCAAAGCAAAGTCATCATCCGGTCTTACATATAAACTATCCGGCCCGCCGGCTTCTTCCAGGCAACTTCCGGTCGCAGCAATAACGGGCACCCCACTTTTAAGGGCTTCTATAACAGGAATACCAAAACCTTCGAAGATACTGGGATAAACGAAGATACTCGCCAACTGGTATAATACCGGCAAATCATCAAAACTTACCTGTGGCAGCATCCAAACCCGGTTTTCTAAATGGTGTTCCTTAATATACGCTTCAATCTTTTTTTGATACTCCGTAGGCTTACCCACCAAAACAACATTTACCTCTTTAGGCAGATGCAATAAGGATTTCAAGAGGAGCAATGCATTTTTACGGGCTTCGAGGGTACCAACACAAAGGATAAAGCGCTCGGGTAAATGATATTTTTGTGAAATTTCTTTTTTACAGACTTCCGATACGCTTCGCTCAAATACAGGGTTACAGGTTTGGTATACTACTGTAATCTTTTCAGCAGGCACTTGCAGATAGGAGATAAGGTCTTGCTTTGTTTGTTCGCTGATGGCAATAATCATGTCTGCTTTTTCACAGGCAGCACGTGTTTTGTAGCCATATATTTTTCTATCCATAGCCGGATAGAGTTCGGGAAAGCGCAGGAAAATAAGATCGTGTATGGTGACTACATATGGCACGCCTTTGGGTTTGGTCCCTGCCGGCAACTCTGCACTTAAACCGTGGTAAAGCTGCACCCCTTTCTTATGTAATAAAGAAGGCACGCGGAATGTACGCCAAAAGGAGGATAAGAATTTAGTACGGGCTTGTACCACCCGGACACTCTTCATGTCAAACGCTTCGTCAAATAAAGAAGGTTTTCCTTCCAACAAGGGTGTAAATAACTGGTACTGGTGCTGGGGAAAGTATTGATGCAGGGCTTCAATCAGCGACCGGCTGTAATTGCCCAATCCCGTACGATTTTTAAACGCCCGCTTTGCATCAAACCCGATTTTCATAGCATCAAAAGTACGCTAATTTTCTTTTTAATTACGGAGCAAGGCCTGCTAAAAAAGCGCGTACATCCTGCTGCCATTGTTCTTTGTACTGATTCCAGTAGTTTTCATGCCCGGCTAATGGATAAGCATTTAATATTTATTGAGTATCCGCTTTTAGGAAACAAGGACTTTCTTTATTCTTTTGGTTTCCATTTATAGCAACTGCTACCTTTTGCCTTGATGCAAAAGGTAGCGCCAAAAAATCAAGGCTTTATAAATCCTTGGCTAAAAATCAATGCACGGAATGCAGCAAAATCGCGATGCACCGCAATCACCTTAATAAAAACAGGCATTTTTAGTCCTGTTATTGCCACAAAAGGACAAACAAAACGGTTGCCTAAATGCGGATTTCATATAATATTTTTAAAATTCGGGATCGGCTTGAAAAGAAATTTTTTGTTTGGTCGACGGATGCCGGATTTCCAGGTATTCCGCATGCAGGTGTAAACGATCTGCTTTTGTACCATAAAGATCATCTCCTACAATAGGCGTATTCAGCCCCATAATATGTGCCGCATGTACCCTTAACTGGTGGGTGCGCCCGGTGATGGGGTAAAAATAAACCCTGGTTTTATTGCCTTCTACTGCAATCACCTTCCATTTGGTTTTAGCGGCTTTGCCATGTTCGGGACAGACCAGCTGAAAGGGCCGGTTATCAAAGTCTACCCTTAAGGGCAGGTCAATTATGCCTTCGGATTGCGGCAATATGCCGTTCAACAGGGCCACATACCGCTTCTGGATCACTTTTTTGATAAACTGATTTTGAATATAATGATAAGCCTCTTTTGTTTTGGCCGCAATCAGTAAGCCGGAAGTAGACATATCTAAACGATGTACAAGCAAAGGCCCCGTAGCTTCCGGGTAGCGCTTTTGCAATACCCGTAATACGGAATCATCTATATTTATACCAGGCACGGAAAGAAACTCTGCAGGTTTGTTCACGACCACAATATGGTCATCTTCGTAAATAGTGGCAATCGCTGCACCCAGATCTTCCTGTACCAACATCGGATTATCATCCATCTCAACGTCTTCGAGCATGTGTGCCAAAATAGGCTCGCATTTCCCTTTACAGGCCGGATAAAAGTATTGGTGTTTCCTGATTTCGGAAACCGGTGATTGCCCCCACCAGAATTCAGCCATAGCTAAAGGTTTCATCCCATGCAGGAATGCATATTGCAGTAATTTAGGTGTGGCACACTCCCCCGCTCCTGCCGGTGGCTTATCATAGGGCTCTCGGTCAAAAATGGATCGTACGTTTTTATACTCCCCTTGCTTATTAATAAAATTATACTGATCAAAAAGCCGTTCCTGCAGTGCTGCAGATGCTTGCTTTCTGGATTCTTTAAGCCGGTTTATGACTTCCCGGTGTTGATCGACTGCTATGGTTAACAGGTTTATTTTATCTTTCCAGACTTGAACACAATGCTTTAATTGCGCATTATCGGAAAGGCTTTGCCTGATCAGTTCCGCACATAATTCTTCATAGTCGGATGATGCCAATACCCGTTTTTCCGTTTCCCTAAGGAATTTGCGGGCTGCTTTCTTTTCTTTCAGGCGGAAACGCAGCAGTGCAATGTCGCGTTCAGAGGCATCTTGCTCCTGTCGCAAGGCCGCTACGGCATCCTGATAAGTGGTATCACTTTCCAAGGCCGCTATTTGAAGGGTAACCTGATGAATCTCTTTTTCGCCTACTACAAAAAAACTATTGTCCTGTAGCATATCAAAAATAGGAGGTACAAAACGAGGCAAGGTATTACTATTGGCTAATTTACCGGAAAAAGCAGCAAGGTAACCGATCGCTCCGTCAGCCTTTTCCACTAATAAAACGCCAAACATTTTCCCGATTACTAATCCGGATTGCCCTTCCTGTAACCCAAAATTATGCTCCCAGTCTTGCTGTGTACTCAGATATTGTTGCAATGCCGCAACAGCCTCCAAACATAAAGGATGCGGTTCATAATAAAAGGGGAATGTAAATTTCTGTGGCAACTCACTGCTGTCAATTATTCTGGCAAAAGGAACAAAACAATTTTCCTCACCCAAAACAGACCGATCCTCATGCATAATAATCCAGGCAAAATGATAAAATGCAAAATTATAGAAAACTAAATAAATAACGCTGTTAAAGAGACATCCGAAATGTTATAAAACATACTTAGCTTTACATTTCATTAACAACCACTCTCTCTATGCGCAAACATATACTATTCAATACGGCATTACTTTGTTTGAGCCTATATACCTCCTCTTCCTTTGCTAAAGAATTGAAGTTTTACCAACCGCAAACCAACGTAGCTTCATTTGCCGCACCGATTACAAAAGAGCTGAGCAATTATCGCGTATTGCGGCAGGATATTGCGACAATACAATCTTTTGTGCAAAGCGTACAGCAACGATATCAAAGTGACAATTTTAGCGCGACCATATCTATTCCTCTGCTGGACGGAACGGAAGCCACTTTTATCATCAGTAATAGCAACATCCTTTCCAAATCATTTCTGGATATACATACCAATATTCTTTCCTTTAAAGGAATATCGGCAGACGGGAAAAGGACCATACGCCTTACCTTATCACCCTTAGGTATGATGGGAAGTGTACATACTGCAGGCCAATCGGGTGTAGAGTATTTTGCCCCCGCCGACCTGAAACAACCGGAAAACCTAATCGTCTATGCGGCCAAAGATATGCAGGCGCACACCGCTGCTGCTGTTTGCGGTACGGATGGCAGCAGCTTTTCAGACCCTTCAGATTTGCGGCGGCTGACCGCCTTTCTCCCCTCTTCTCAGTTGAGAACCTACCGGCTGGCCATAGCCGCAACAGGAGAGTATACCACATGGGCCGGCAACCAAACAAATGCGCTGTCCCTGATCACCAATTCTGTAAATAATATCGATGCCATATATGAGCGCGATTGTACCATACATTTTACTTTAGTCACCAGCAATTCGGTTATTTATCCCGATGCAACCACAGATCCATACACAACGGTTTCGTTTCCGTCCAGTGCTACACTAACAGAAAATAATAATGCTTTAAATACAAATATCGGCAGTGCCAATTACGATGTGGGTGTGGTATTCGGATATGGCTGGTCGGGAGGGTTAGCCAATCTGAATGCCACCTGTACAACAAACAAAGGAAAAGGTTCCGGTGGATTAAGCAGTAGCTTCAGTACAGGATCTTCAGGGCCGGTTTTTGACATTATGATTGCTCATGAGATCGGACACCAGTTTTCGGCAACCCATACTATGGCTGCTAACAATGGGAGTTGCAACGGAAATGTAACCGGTAGCAGTGGCTGGGAACCCGGTGGCGGTTCTACGATTATGGCCTATGCCGGTTCGTGTACCGGAAACGCCTATCAAAATAATTCGGACGACTATTTCCACGGCGGCTCGCTCGCACAGATCGCAAGCTTTATCACCTCAGGGAGTGGCAATACCTGCCCTGTGCTCAGCAACAGCGGGAATACTACCCCAACGGCGACGGTAGCCGCGAGTAGTTACACCATACCTCATAGTACCCCGTTTAAACTGTCGCTGAATGCCACTGATCCTGATCCAAGCAACCTGCTCACTTATACTTGGGAGCAAATGGATGCTATAGGAGGAACGGGTACTGCTATAACACCCGGCGCAACGGCGACTTCCGGTCCTTTATTTCGCTCTTATACTCCTAAAAGTAATCCAAACCGGTATTTCCCAAGCCTAAGTGTTTTAACCGGCAATATGTCCGGCACTTATGAAGTCTTACCGACCGTAGTACGGACTATGAATTTTAGAGGTACGGTAAGAGACAATCATTCAGGAGCAGGCAGCGCGGCCTATGCCAATGTAGCCGTCAATACGCTGAACTGCGGCGCATTTGAATTTACCAATATGAGTAGCAATACCGCTTTAGTGGCCAATGGAACGAATACGGTAACCCTTACCTGGAATACCGCGGTGACTTGTGTGCCTATGGCTAACATTAAGATTTCCTTCTCTACCGATGGGGGACAAACATTTCCTTATACCATACTGAGCAGCACTCCTAATGACGGGAGCGAAACGATCGTTGTACCCAGTTTGCCAACGTGCTCGGGACGTTTCATGATCGAATCGATAGGCAATATTTATTTCAACATTAACAGAGCGGATATCAGTATTACTTCCCCAAGTCTTGCCAACGGAACGTCTATCAGTCCAGATAACACGGTAAATGCAACACCGGGCAGTGCAAGCCTTAATCTCTCTATCGCGCCGGCGTATGGCACGACCATTAACCCGACCATTACCGGTACTATCAGTACGGCTTCTCCAGCAGGTAATTTATCGTTCTACAATCCAAATACCCTAAGTTGTAACGGGCCAAGCAATTCGAACCGTTATCAGCTACTGGAATTTACACCTTCCGTTTCGGGCACATACTCGTTTACCAAAACAAACTCCGGAAGTGCTGTATTAAATCTTTACAAAACAGCTTACAACAGTGGGAATGTATGTGAAAATTTTCTGGCTTCCTCTGCAAGCATGAATGCATCCAATGATGGTGTGATCCTGAGCAATACCGTGAGCGCACAACTATGTGCTAATCAGAAATACCAGCTGCAGACGGCTACATTTAGCAACGGCAGCGTTGCGCTGCCCTACAACTATAGCATTACGATGACCCCTCCTTCAGGCGGAAGTATCAGCAGCGGCATTACCAATCCCCCGGGATATAATTATATGTTTTCTATTGTTAATAATGGAACAGGAAACATTGTTCGCATCAGTAGTACTCCCGATCTGAGTAACGCTAATACTTTTCCTGCCGGTGCTTATACCGTTTCGGGACTTTCTGCTAATAATACTGCTGCGGCCTTAAATAGTACTTATGCGGGTACTCCCTTTAATAGCTTTAACACCGCCATACTCAATCAATCAGGCGGCTTGTATGCGCAACTCTCTTCCAATCAAAAATCTGTAAATATTGCAGCAGCCTTACCGATACGCCTTCTCGCTTTTGAAGCCATAAAAACCAATGCGCATCATGCATTATTAAGCTGGAAAATAATGGAGGATCAATTAGTGTCTGGTTATACAATAGAACGCAGTACGGATGGCGCCCATTTTGACCGCACAGGGTACGTTATTGCGCAAAAAAATCCTGCAGTAACACAAGACTATAACTTTACGGATGAACAATTTGCTATGCTTAGTGGTAAGGTATATTATCGCCTCCGTATCGAAGGAAAGGATCAAAGCATCCAGTATTCGGACATTGTAATCCTTCGCAACGATGATTTGAAACACACAGTAGGGATTTATCCTAATCCGGTAAAAGATGGTTTACATATAACCTTTGACCATCCTTTGGCTAAAACCTATACCATCGCGATCATTGATGTGTTGGGGAAAACCTTATGGCAGGAACACTATCAGAAACCGGCGCAGAACACAGCGCTTATCATTCCGGTAAGTCAATTTAGCGCAGGAATGTACTATATTAATGTTCACGAGGGAAGCGAGGTGACTACCCAAAAATTCATCACGGAATAAATATTTATGCTGAATAAAGAATAGGGCAGGTCAAAATTTCGACCTGCCCTATTCTTTATAAATAACCTTATCCTAAGATTTATAACTACACTTCTTCGTTACGCATCACCACTGTTCTGTCAAATACATCGATCAGTACCGGTTTCGTTTTGTCAATATCTCCGGCAATAATGTGTCGGCTCAACAGGTTGATGATCTCTTTCTGAATCAATCTTTTCAACGGTCTTGCACCATACTGCGGATCGAAACCCTGCTCTGCAAAATAGTCTACTGCATAGTCGGTAAACTTCAAGTTGATTCCTTGCTGCGCAACCCTTTCTTTAACCTCTTCAAACTGAATGCGGATAATGCCTTTGATCTCGTTTCTCAACAAGGGATGAAACATGATTATTTCATCAATACGATTCACAAATTCGGGTCTCAGTGTTTGGCGTAACATCAGTATTACATCTTCTTTGGTACGATCAAATACTTCATGGAATTTAGCATCATTGCTGCCGCTTAAGCCTTCAAAATTCTCCTGGATAATATCAGAACCCAGGTTGCTTGTCATAATAATAATCGTGTTTTTAAAGTTTACCACACGACCCTTATTATCGGTCAGGCGGCCATCATCCAGTACCTGCAACATTACATTGAATACATCGGGATGCGCTTTTTCGATCTCATCTAACAAGATCACAGAATAAGGCTTTCTCCTCACGGCTTCTGTCAGTTGCCCTCCTTCATCATAGCCCACATATCCGGGAGGTGCCCCTACCAGTCGGCTCACGCTATGCTTTTCCTGATATTCACTCATATCAATACGGGTCATCATCGAATCATCGTCAAACAAAGTTGCGGCAAGGGCTTTAGCCAATTCGGTTTTACCGACACCTGTCGTTCCCAAAAAGATGAATGATCCAATGGGTTTCTTCTCATCCTGCAAACCCGCACGGCTACGGCGTATGGCATCAGCCACCGCAGTAATTGCCTCATCTTGCCCTATTACCCTTTTATGTAATTCAGTTTCTAAATCCAGCAATTTTTCCCGCTCACTCTGCATCATTTTCTGTACCGGAATACCTGTGGCTTTGGCTACATTTTCCGCGATATCTTCCGCATCTACTTCCTCTTTCAATAATCTTCTGTCGAGTGCCAATTCATTCAAGGCATTAGTATGGGCGACCAACTCAGCTTCTTCTTCTTTCAATTTACCATACCTGATCTCTGCTACTTTACCATAATCACCATCCCGCTCGGCTTTCTCGGCATCCTGTTTCAGCACTTCTATCTGGCTTTTGGATTGCTGTATTTTCTCTACCATTTCCTTTTCGGTAGTCCACTTCGCTTTCAAGGTATCCCGTTCTACCAGCAGGTTTGCAATATTGGTATTCAGCATTTGCAATTTGACCTCATCATTTTCTCTTTTGATGGCTTCTCTTTCAATCTCCAACTGACGGATTTTACGCTCCAGTTCATCCAATTCTTCCGGCATAGAGTTCATCTCTAACTTCAGCTTGGCCGCACTTTCGTCGATCAGATCAATGGCTTTGTCGGGCAAAAAACGATCGGTGATATAACGCTGCGATAATTCTACGGCTGCAATAATCGCTTCATCTTTAATGCGTACATGGTGGTGGGTCTCATAACGATCTTTTAAACCGCGAAGAATAGAAATAGCATCTTCGGTGCTGGGTTCTTCGACCATTACTTTCTGGAATCGTCGTTCCAGGGCTTTATCTTTCTCAAAATATTTCTGGTATTCATTCAAGGTAGTTGCGCCGATAGCCCTTAGCTCTCCGCGTGCCAAGGCCGGTTTTAAAATATTGGCGGCATCCATGGCACCTTCTCCCCCACCTGCACCTACAAGGGTATGAATCTCGTCAATAAACAGGATGATCTGTCCGTCGCTGTCCGAAACCTCTTTCACTACGGCTTTCAGTCGCTCTTCAAATTCTCCTTTGTATTTAGCTCCGGCAATTAACTGCCCCATGTCGAGTGCATAGATGATTTTACTACGCAGGGTCTCTGGTACATCTCCGTTAATGATGCGGTGTGCCAGCCCTTCGACGATGGCCGTTTTACCGACACCAGGCTCTCCAATCAGGATCGGGTTATTTTTGGAACGACGCGAAAGGATGTGCAGGGTTCTGCGGATCTCTTCATCTCTTCCGATCACAGGATCTAATTTTCCCGCCTGCGCCAATTCGTTTAGATTTTTCGCATATTTTTCAAGGGAATTATAGGTGTTGTCGGATGTTTGAGAATTGACAGTACTGCCTTTTCTAAGGTCTTTAATTGCGGTGACCAGTGCCTTTTCGGTGACCCCGGCATCTTTTAAAAGTTTTGCCGTATCATCATTTCCCTGCATAATGGAAAGCAACAGGTGTTCGGGACTTACAAATTCATCTCCGAATGTCTTTAAGATTGTAGCGGTACGCAAGATGGCATTATTCACCTCTCTACTCACCGACTGAGCCGCATCCCCTCCGGTTTGCTTGGCAATACGGTTGATGCTTTCCTCCAGCTTTGTGTTGATCAGGTTCATGTTGCCATTACTTTTTTTCAACAAAAACTCGATCGGACCTTCTTTATCGTCCAGCATGGCTTTGAGTAAATGCTGCGTTTCAATATAGGCATTGCCATTATTAAACGCTACCTGCTGTGCTTGTTGCAGGGTTTCTTGTGCCTTGATCGTGAAATTATTTAAGTTCATATATAATTAGTTCTTTGCTTTTGATTTATAAAGTTAAATCCTCAAACAAAGCACCAATTATCTACAAATGTTATTTCGTCATAATTTAACACGACCACCCTGCCGAAGCGTCTGTAAGCGAATATAAAAATGGAAATATTTGCAGCTTATTGCCCTTGGATATGCAGTATTGGCATTTATGGATTTGAAATTGTTCCTTCAAATTTTATTTTATCGGCACACAAGCTGTTCAAATGTTCAAAAAAATTGGGATAAGATTTGGCTACGGCATCGGCATGGGTAATCTGAACCTCAGCAGAAGCCTTTAAAGCCATAATCCCACCTGCCATTGCTATGCGATGGTCTGCGCGGGAATCAATAATCCCTCCCGAGATGATACCTGTACCCCGTACAAGCATATAATCATCTTGTATTTCAATCAGTATGCCCAGACGTGCCATTTCTTCCTGAAGGGTTTGTGCCCGGTTACTTTCTTTGTGTAACAAACGGGAAACCCCTTCAATAACGGAGGTACCTTCTGCACAAGCGGCCAAACAGACCAGTGGTGGAAAGAGGTCGGGACAATCAGTAGCATCAAACTGAAACGGGCTTAGGGTATTATGCCGCACCCGGATAAAATCGGCTCTGATCGACAGGGTGCAGCCACAATCCTGTAAGGCTTCAAGAATCTTTTTATCGGCTTGTGTGCTGAATACATCAAGTCCCGTCACGGTGATATCTCCCCCAATTGCGGCCGCTACCAGGAAAAAAGCCGCATTACTCCAGTCCCCTTCTACTAGGGTTTGTACCTGTGTTTTGGTTTGTGCATTAGCCCCGGGAGCAAAGGTAAAGGTCTGATAATCGTTATTTACGGGCATGTTCATCCCAAACTGTTCGATCACAGAAAGTGTGATATCAATATAAGGTTTGCTCTTTAAATCTTGTACGCTTATTGTCACTTCTTCTGTTAAGGGCGCATTGGCATAAGCCAGCAGCAAACCTGTGAGCAACTGGGAAGTAATGCTGCCATCTATGGTAATATTCTGAGGGACTAAAGGCCCTTGAATTTGTATGGGGAAATGGCCCTGCTCATCCTGATAACGGACGCCAAGGCTATGCAACAGTGCCGCCACAATGTTCAAAGGTCTGTCGCGCAAAGTACCCTCTGCATTAATTTGTATACCTTTCGCAGCTGTGGCCGCAATCATACAAAACATTCTGAAGGACAAGCCGCTTTCCCCACAATGAAATGCCTGCTGCATGCGTTCGTTAGGAAAACCAGTTGAATGAATTTCCATACGCGTTTCATCAATAATGGTTACGGTTGCGCCTAATTGTTGAATGATTGCCAGCGCAGCTTTATCATCATTGGAGATTCCGTAATTTTCGATACGTGTTTTTCCGTTAAAGAGCAGCGCCGCAGCAAGTGTACGCTGGAACACACTTTTAGAAGGGGCGATTTGTACTGTTCCCTGTATAGATTGGGGCTGTATGCTGACGTTCATATTTTCCTTAAAGATTATATGCGCAATTTATCTTGTGTTTGCAGGATTATTGTTGCGCTAAAAATTGTTCAATGATATTGAAATCTGTTTGATAAATACGGGCCTGGCCTATTGTTTCTAACAGGACATAATCGACGGTTCCCTTATTCGTTTTTTTATCGGTCTTCATCAAAGACAATACCTTAACCGAATCAAAATCCATGTGTACGGGTAAATGGTATTGCTCCAGAAGTATCTTCAGGCGTTCGCTATCGTTAAAATGCAACAACTGAGCCGAGAGCTTCGCCGCAAAATACATTCCGATACTAACGGCATGACCATGCGATAATTGATATTCATTTTCTATGGCATGTGCAAGTGTGTGTCCGAAATTGAGCTGCTTCCGTTCGGCTTTTTCAAACTCATCTCCCTGTACTACGCCCACCTTCAGCATGACATTTTTATAAATAAGTGCCGATAGTAAGGATGGTTTTTCCTGAAAATCGGTCAATTTATGGGCCGCTATATGATCAAAAAGAGAAGTGCTTAAGATGGCAGCATGTTTAATAATTTCGGCAAACCCGTTAATCCACTCCTCCCTGGGCAATGTTTGTAAAAAACTATAATCATATAGAATAAATTCCGGTTGCCGGGTAAGGCCCACCATATTTTTAAACACACCGATGTCTAAACCATTCTTTCCTCCTATAGCTGCATCAACCATACCCAGTATACTGGTCGGCAGAAAACCGAAACGAATACCTCGCTTATAAATACCCGCTAGAAATCCGGTAAAATCGGTCACCACACCCCCTCCAATCCCGACCAAAAAAGACTGCCGGTCTGCTTGTAAGGTCAATAATTGCAACACGGCATTTTCCAGAACAGAGAAACTTTTTGCACTTTCTCCGGCGGGAATCACGATTGTTTTTTTGTTGGCAAACAACTTAGGATATAGCGCAAATAAATGACTATCCGTGAGCAGGATCATTTCCTCCTCCTCCACAATATCTTTAAGATGCGCCCAGGAAGCCTCGAAGTAAAATTGTGTGGCAGCCTGTGAAAAAGCAATAGATTCAGTATGCATAAGGTGTTTTGTTTTATATTTTTTTGTCATTCATCACCATATCCTGGTGTTTGATGCTTTCTAAATGAATGGCATCAAAATACTGAATGATGAATTCTTTGCTTAATCCTAATGATTCTCCCTTAGAACACAGGCGATCCAGAATTTCCTTCCAACGGTTTACTTGCAAAATCGTCACATCATTTTCTTTTTTATACTTACCAATCTCTTCTACCAATTGCATCCTGTTGGCCAGCAGCTCAATAATTTCGTTATCCAGCTGATTGATCTGTGTTCTGTATTTGAGTAAGATAGCATGCAGCTCTTCGGTGGGAATGTCTTCTTTTCTCCAGACAATCTGGGATAAGATATTGACCAGGCCATCGGGAGTTACCTGTTGCTTTGCATCACTCCAGGCATGGTCCGGATCAATGTGTGCCTCTATCATCACCCCATCGTAGCGCAAGTCCATGGCTTTTTGAATGGTCTCCTGCAGCATATGCCTGTTGCCACATATATGAGAGGGATCTATAATGAAAGGAACATCGCCACAACGGCGTTTCATTTCCAATGCAAGGTGCCACATGGGGGCATTGCGATAGGTGGTGTTTCCATAATGGGAAAATCCGCGATGAATTAATCCGATTTGTTCATTCCCCGTTTTGAGTATCCGTTCGTAAGCACCCAGCCACAATTCGACATCCGCATTGATCGGGTTCTTGATGTATATGGGTACCTTCACATTTTGCAGGGCGTCTGCCACTTCCTGAACACTAAAGGGATTCACTGTAGTACGCGCACCAATCCAGAGTACATCAATATCATGCTTTAAGGCTTCTTCCGCCTGCTTGGCATTCGCAATTTCAACTGCCATAGGCAGTCCGGTTAGGGCTTTTGCTTCCTGTAACCAGGCTAAACCCACTGTACCTACACCTTCAAAACTGCCGGGGCGGGTACGCGGTTTCCAGATACCTGCTCTGAAAACATCTACTTTGCCGGTCTCTTTAAGGTCTATAGCTGTCTGTAAGACCTGCTCTTTTGTTTCTGCACTGCAAGGACCGGATATGATTAAGGGTCTTTTCGCTAAAATATGATCTATGTTATTCACTTTCAATTATTTATCTTTTTTCTTCTGTTACAGCTAATGGTTTACTCCCCTTTTCTTTTTACAATCAGCACCCAATCGTGCTCCAATTGCAAATATCCGAATTCATAGCAGAAACTATAAGTCTGACCTTTTTGGGTCAGGTAAAGATGGGTATGATACCCATAATTAAAGCCTTCATTGGATAGCTTCTCTCGTTTTACCTTTACCGTTTCTTCCGTTTCGGGTAACATTCCGGCCAAAATTCGCCTATTCTTACGCAGTATATTGTTAATATTTCGGACAAAACTGTTTTGATCACTATTCTGTCGGTTATTAAAATTGTTACGACAATAATCATCACAGAATTTCTTGTCTACGCGACCCCTTATAGGCTTAGCACAGCCTAAACACAATCTGAGATTAGGTTCCATAGGTATAAGTATTGGTTATAGTCTTCTTTCTTAGTCGACAACAAACGACAACAATCAATTACATACGAATGTAATTAATTAAATACGAATGTAATTAATTAAATACCGACTGCCGTGTTTTGCCGCCCACATCTTTGCAACAGGAAACAGAGAATGATTATCCTTAAAACAAAAAGGGCGTTTGCTTCCACAAGTTAAAAACAAATTTTATTATTTATTCTTTAAATTTTATGTCATGAGTAGTGTAAAAAACAGCGTACAGCTAATCGGTCATCTGGGCATCGACCCGGAAGTAAAAATTTTAGATAAGGGTGCAAAAGTAGCCCGGATCAGAATTGCCACCACAGAGCGGTATAAAAATAAAAATGGAGAGTGGATGGAGGAAACAACCTGGCATAGTGTGGTGCTATGGGAGCAACTGGCAGAACGGACAGCACAAAACCTGCACAAAGGCAGTCATGTATTGATCGAAGGGAAATTAAGCAGTCGAAGCTATACAGATGCCACCGGACAGAAAAAGTATGTTACAGAGGTTCGAGCCAACAATTTTATGCTGTTGGATAAAAAAGAATCCTTAAATCTTGTGGAGACACCTGAAGAACGGCTCACAGAAGATCATGATCTTCCCTTCTAAAGCAGGAACCATATAAAGGGGCAAGTATTTCTTATACTAAAGAAGTGCTTGCCCTTTCCTATATATTACCAAAATACTCCCGTTGTCTTTACAAGCATAAATTAGAAAAAGAACCATTAGAGAAAATAGTATATTTACAGCTTTATTCAGCATAGGCCCTATGTAACTTTGTAGTGAAGAAGATTTCCAAAACGTGGAAAGTCTGAATATTATATAAAGATGCCGGGTAAATAAGGAACCTTCTTTTCGTTATACAATTAAGATATTATCAGTTTTTTATACAATTCAATTTATGAAGTCATTTTTAGGGAAAGCCTGGAACTATGTAATGGGAACACGAAATCGTGTAATGATGTCTCCCTCCCTGATTTACTTAACCAGAGAGCGAAAGGTCGAAACAACTTACTTTGACTACATACGTTTAGCAACACTCGAGCTAATTTGTGACGAAATCAAACGGAATCAATTAGAGGGTAACATTGCCGAAGTTGGGGTATATAAAGGTAAGTTCGCTGCTCATATTAATGCTTACTTACCAAATAAATCATTTTATTTATTTGATACATTTGAGGGCTTCAATAAAAAGGATAAAACCACGGAACTGGAAAATCGATATTCCGATGCAGGCCAGGATTTCAGTAGTACATCTACTGATTCAGTACTGGCCCGAATGCCGCATAAAGAACAGTGTATTATTAAAAAAGGCTTTTTCCCAGATACTGCCGAAGGACTGACCGATCAGTTTTGCTTTGTAAGCCTGGATGCCGACCTTTATGATCCAATTTATTTAGGGCTGCATTTCTTCTATCCCAAACTCGTTTCCGGAGGGTATATTATGGTTCACGACTTCAATAATGATAGCTATAAGGGAGTACGTAAAGCCGTGGAAAAGTTTTGTGAAGAGGCAAAGGTCAATTTCGTTCCCCTTCCGGATAAATCAGGTACATGTATCCTTTGTAAAGGCTAACCTATCTCATCAAAATATTATTCATGTTAGCACTAGGCAATCAGGCTCCCGATTTTAAAGCAATAGACCAAAATGGCATTAGCCATCAACTCAAGGATTATAAAGGCAAAAAACTCGCCTTGTATTTTTATCCAAAAGATAACACTCCGGGCTGTACCGTGCAGGCTTGCAATGTCCGGGATCATTATGCCTTATTGGAAACTCATGGTATTAGCATATTGGGGGTAAGCATAGACACTGCCAAAAGCCATCAAAAGTTTACCGAGAAATTTCAATTGAATTTCCCAATTCTTGTTGATGAAGATCATAGTATGGTATCGGCATATCAGGTATGGCAGTTGAAAAAATTTATGGGTAAAGAATTTATGGGAACGGTACGTACCACTTTTCTCATTAACGAGCAGGGTATGATTGAACACATCATCAATAAGGTAAAAACGAAAGACCACGTACAACAAATATTAGCGCTCTGGACTTAGTACATTAAACTTTTTACAGTTATTCGTATCTTAGTAGTATACTTTGTGTAAAGGAGCATTGCCCTTTCAATCATAAGAAAGTATTTTATATTCAAAATTTAAAGAAATCGTACATGAAAAATATATTTTATCGCAGTTTTATACTGGTTTCCATGGTTGTGATGGCTCAAGACGTGCAGGCGCAATCAGCTAATGATTTATTGAACTCTGTACTGGGTGGAAAGAAAAGTACCACAACGCAAAACAATGGCAGACCGGGAAGCACGAACGGAACAAACAATAGCACTACTTCCGGCAACAATACTACAAGTGGTAACTTAAGTAATACGCAGATCGTCAGTGGCTTAAAAGAAGCCTTACGTATCGGCGCCAATAATGCTGCGGGAAAATTGTCTTTAACAGATGGTTTTTTCAAAAATACCGCGATAAAAATTCTGATGCCTGCAGAAGTACAACAGGTAGAGAAAACCCTGCGTTCTGTGGGTATGGGCTCTGTAGTAGATAAAGCGATCCTGGCCATGAACCGTGCTGCTGAAGACGCTTCTAAGCAAGCTGCTCCTATCTTCGTGAATGCCATCACCACAATGTCTTTACAAGATGGCGTAGGAATATTAACCGGTGGCAATACCGCAGCTACCAACTATTTAAAATTAAAAACAACGGATGCATTAACACAAGCATTCAGGCCGATTATACAAAGTTCACTTCAAAAAGTGGGAGCCACTAATTTGTGGAAAACGGTATTCACCACCTATAACCAACTTCCTTTAGTTGCTAAGAAGGTGAATCCTGACCTAAGCGGTTATGTTGTGGAAAAAGCAATGGATGGCATGTTTTATAGCATTTCGCAGGAAGAAGCTAAGATCCGTACAAACCCGGCCGCACAGGTAACTAGTCTGTTACAGCAAGTATTCGGGAACAAGCGATAAACAAGTATATTATTCGATATATTAACAAGTAAAAGGCGACCATCTGGTCGCCTTTTATTTGTTAATATATTTCGCATTGCTTTCTTAAACGCATCTATTGATATTTCAGGCAACAATTCGGAAGGAAACGGTAATCATTAGCCACTATTCCCTAATTTTGCCGGCATGAAATACTTAATCGTAGGCTTAGGTAATATAGGACTCGAATACGATGCGACCCGTCATAATATTGGTTTTGATGTTGCAGATGCCTTTGTAATCAAGCATGGTGGTAATTTTGAACAGGATCGCCTGGCTTTTGTATCTAATATCAAATGGAAAGGCAAGCATTTTATCGTGATCAAACCGACCACTTATATGAACCTTAGTGGTAAAGCCTTAAAATACTGGATGGATAAAGAAAAAATAACCTTGGAAAATATCCTGGTTATTGTTGATGACCTGGCACTCCCGATCGAGGCCCTGCGTCTACGCCCAAGTGGTAGCGATGCCGGCCATAACGGCTTGCGGGATATCCAGGCTACTTTAGGTACCACCAATTATCCGCGCTTACGGTTCGGTATCGGCAATAATTTCCCCAAAGGAAGACAAGTAGAATTTGTTTTGGGTAAATGGAAAAAAGATGAGCTTCCGGCGGTGCAGGAAAAAATTATGATTTCGATTGATATGATCGAAAGTTTTGCCGCGATGGGCCTGGCCCGTACCATGAATACCTATAACAAATAATTTCATTCAAAACAGTACCTTTGCATCATGAATCAAAATGATATTACATCACTGCTTCCCGCGCATTTCGATGATCATTCCCGCGTTTGGATTTATCAAAGCTCCCGCCCTTTTAATGAACAACAGGAAAAGGAAATTGACGAACAACTGTTACAGTTTACCAGTCAATGGAACGCGCATGGCGCACCAGTGAAGGGATGGGGCAAATTGCTCTTCGGACGTTTCGTGGTGCTGATGGCAGATGAAACACAGGAGGCGGTAAGTGGATGCAGTACGGATAGCTCTGTACGGGTAATCAAAAGTATAGAAAAGCAATATGATTGTAACCTGTTTGACCGCTTATCAATCACTTTTTTGGTAAAGGGCAAGGCAGAAGTATTACCCATGAATCAGGTGCAATATGCCTTGGACAAAGGATATATTCAAGCCGACACTTTATTATTTAACAACCTGGTGTCCACCAAAAAAGAGATGTGTTCCCATTGGTTACAAGCGTTAAATGAGAGCTGGCTGGCTCCTCGTCTAAATTTTTCGGCACAACCCAACACTTTATAAGCCATGATATTATCAGATAAAAAAATACTAGCAGAAATAGAAAACGGCACTATTGTCATTGAACCTTTTGACAGAAGTTATTTGGGTAGTAATTCGTATGATGTACATTTAGGCAAGCACCTGGCGGTATACCAATCGGCAATCTTGGATGCCAAAAAACATAATGAGATCAGCCACTTCGACATTCCGGAAGAAGGTTATGTACTGCAGCCCGGAACCCTTTATTTAGGTGTTACTGCAGAATATACCGAGACCCATACACATGTCCCCTTTCTGGAAGGGAAGTCCTCTACCGGCCGTTTAGGCATTGACATTCATGCAACAGCAGGTAAAGGAGATGTAGGGTTTTGTAATACCTGGACACTGGAAATCTCCTGTGTACACCCGGTGAGGATTTATGCCGGCATGCCTATCGGTCAACTGATCTATTTCCCTGTAGATGGTGAAGTAGAAAATAGTTACAACACCAAACAAGATGCAAAATATACCACGCGTACCATTCGCCCGGTAGAAAGCATGATGTGGAAAAACAGGTTTTAATTTTCAATCAACAATAAATGAATATAGGGATTATAGGTTCCGGTGCCATGGGTAATGGTATCGCGCAGGTAGCCGCTATGGCTGGGCACAAAGTGGTGGTATATGACAACAATACTGCGGCCTTAGACAAAGCAAAAGCCGCTACGGAAAAGGCTTTACAAAAACTAGCCGAGAAAGGAAAAATAACGGATGCTGCTGAGCTATTCGCCAGATATACTTATGTCAATAATTTAGAGGAATTAAAGGATAGTGGATTAGTTATTGAAGCGATCATTGAACAACTGGATATAAAGAAGAGCGTTTTCGCTCAGCTGGAAACGATTGTTTCTGAAGCTTGTATTCTGGCAAGCAATACATCTTCTTTATCGATTGCCTCCATCGCCGCTGCTTGTAAGAAAGCAGATCGCGTGATCGGCATTCATTTCTTCAATCCTGCGCCTGTTATGGCTTTGGTCGAAATTATTCCGGCTATTCAAACACGGGAAGGATTGGCCCAGGAAATCAAAGAGTTGATGCTTGCCTGGAAAAAAGTACCGGTATTGACCAAAGATACTCCCGGGTTTATCGTTAATCGTGTAGCCCGTCCTTTTTATGGAGAAGCGATTCGGATTATGGAGGAAGGCTTGGCCGGTAAGGAAGACATTGATCTGGCTTTAACGCAATTGGGTGGCTTTAAAATGGGGCCTTTTACCCTGACGGACTATATCGGGCATGATGTGAATTATGTCGTTACGGAAACGGTATTTCAATCGTTCTACTATGACCCGAAATACAGACCGGCCTTTGCACAAAAGCGCTTGTTAGAAGCCGGCTGGTTAGGGCGAAAATCCGGTAAAGGTTTTTATAATTACGAAAATGGGGAGCCTGTTTTAACTACAGCGCTGAACGAGGTAGAACAAAAAACGATTGTAGAAAGGATCTTGTTTATGCTGATCAATGAAGCGGTGGAAGCATTGTACCTGAACATCGCCAGTGCGGCAGATTTGGATTTAGCAATGACCAAGGGCGTCAACTATCCTAAAGGCTTATTGCAATGGTGTGATGAACTGGGTGCCGACTATGTTTTGGCGGGTATGGATGCTTTATACAAAACGTATCATGATGACCGATATAGAGCGAGTGCATTGCTAAGAAAGTATGGTACCGAAAAAAGAAAATTTTTCAATTAGTAGATATAAGAAAGCCGGCTTTTAGCCGGCTTTCTTATATCTACTAATTGATATTAATATTCTTCCTCATTGAAAAAGAAGTCATCCTGAGTAGGATAATCAGGCCAGATATCTTCTACACCTTCATACATTTCTCCTTCATCTTCCAATTCCTGAAGGTTTTCTACGACCTCTAATGGCGCACCGGAACGAATGGCATAATCAATTAATTCATCTTTTGTGGCCGGCCAAGGTGCATCTTCTAAATGTGACGCTAATTCTAAAGTCCAAAACATATTATAAATATTTTCTTTTAATTTTTGATTTCGGCAAATGTAAGATATAGTTTATTAAAAAAAGCAAGTTTTTTTTCAGGAAATATTAAATTTTAGTTATAAACCATTCTCTTATTTATCACAAACTAAAAGAAGATTTGTTTTACATTTACAATGTCATTATTTCACCCATAAATTTAAGATTTTTACATGCTATTACAAGCGACTCATTTATCTAAAAGCTACGGAAACCTGCAGGTTCTGAAAAATGTTTCCCTGCAAATAGATAAAGGTTCTTTTGTCGCCATTGTAGGCCCTTCCGGAGCCGGGAAAAGTACGCTCTTACAGATTCTGGGCTTATTGGACAGCCCTAATAAAGGTAGTGTACAGATTCTGAGTACTCCTTTGGAAAATCTTTCCTCAAAAAAGCAAGCGGCATTCCGTAATAAAAATATAGGTTTTGTATTCCAATCTCACCATTTGCTTCCGGAGTTTACGGCATTAGAAAATGTATGTATGCCGCTTTGGATCGCCGGTACAGATAAGGAAACAGCACAACAGGAAGCGACAAAAGTACTAACCCAGGTCGGACTCGCTCATCGTATTGATCATAAACCTTCCGCACTTTCGGGAGGCGAGCAGCAACGGGTTGCTATAGCCAGAGCACTGGTACAAAAACCGGTAATCATTTTTGCGGATGAGCCTACCGGAAACCTGGATACGGCAACGGCAGATGCAGTCAATAAATTATTTCTGGAATTAAAGGAGCAATATCAGCTCACCTTTGTCGTGGTCACGCATAATGAACAATTAGCCGCATTGGCCAATCGCGTATTAAGTATGAAGGACGGGGAAATAGTGTCGGATAGTGCCGACAGGCTTATTTAGATTTCGTCCAGGTCACCAAACCATTCTTCACAAATTGGTAAGGATAAAACTGACCACCAAAATGAGATAGGGCTTTTTGCACCGCGTACTTGGTATTGTTCGGACAATAGAAAATCATAAATCCTCCTCCTCCGGCACCGCTGATCTTCCCACCCGTTACGCCCGCCTGAAGCGCGGTTTCGTAGATTTCATCAATTAGCGGATTCGAAATATCTTTAGCGGTCTGCTTTTTATGTTTGAAGCCGAAATTGAGTATTTGACCGATTTCATCGATTTCACCTACCAGTAAGGCCTCTTTCATCATCACCGATTGCTCTTTAAGGTGCGACATGGCTTCTATAGAGTCCTGATTTTTATCGGTAATATTTTTACTTTGGGCATCAATTATTTTTGCAGAAACACGGCTGGTTGAGGTGTAGAACAACAATAAGTTGTTTTCTAATTCATGGATATGGCTGGATCTAACGCGCAGCGGATTCACGATTACCTTATGATCGGCAAAAAACTCCATATAGTTAAACCCTCCGAAGGTAGCCGCATATTGATCTTGCTTTCCACCGGACATCTTGAGGTCTTCTCTTTCTATTTTATAAGCGAGTCTAGCGATATCATATTCTCCTAAAGGAAGTTTTAACCACTCTACGAAAGCACCTAATATTGCAACGACCAAAGTAGAGGACGTTCCTAATCCGGAGCCGGCAGGGACATCTACAGAAGTGGTCAGCTTAAACCCGCTGGTAATAGGCCCGTAATCTTTTACGATTCGGTTGTAAATACCTTTTGCCAGGTCTAGGTAGCCATCAATCGGAAGTTCCGGTATCAATGTATAGGACCGATATTCATCTCGATCTACCGCCTCAATAATAATCTCCGGTTTTTCAATAGTTTCTATAGAAGCATAAGCATATAAAGAAATAGTCGCATTTAAGATAGCTCCCCCATATAGATCACTATAAGGGCTTACATCCGTACCACCACCTGCCAAACCAATCCGTAAAGGAGCTTTACTTCTATATAACATTTTTAAGAGAATCGTTTTTTGAGTCCCAAATATAAAACAAAAAAAGGCTGCTTTATAAAAAAGCAACCTTTTTTTGTTTTTAGTTTAGTACTAAATTATTTAGCAGCTTTAGCAGCTTCAGCAGCTTTTTCAGCACCTGCTTTTACTTCTTTAGCAGCTTCTTTAACGTCTTTTGCAGCAGCTTTAGTTTCTTCTACAGCAGCTTTACCAGCTTCAGTTGCAGTTGTTGCAGCAGCGTTAGTTGCAGTTGCAGCAGCAGCAGCAGTTGCAGCAGCAGCAGAATCAGTAGTTGCAGCAGCTTGCTCAGTTACAGCAGCAGCAGCAGTTGCAGCAGCAGCAGCAGAGTCAGCAGTTGCAGCAGCGTCAGTTGCAGTTTCAGTGTTACCGCAAGATGCAGCGAATAAACCCATAGCGATAGCGAAAACGCCTAATTTCAATGATTTCATTTGTTTGATTTTTTTAATTTTAAAATTGTGATTTTGAATATTAATGCGCAAAAGTAAAAAAGGTAACCCAGTATTCGAAAAATTTTTTAAAATATTTTTTTTGGGTTACTTTTTGCATTTTCGGGCATTAAGTAAGTGAATAGTATTAGCTAACTTAGCAGACGCTTATCTCATCATTTTGACACACAATATATATGTATGCTTTGTGACTTAGGATGAAATAGGATTGAAAGACCAAATTATAGATTTAAAAGAATAACGCTTTGAGTAGAACTACTATTTATACCGATAGTGAACTTATAGAAGGATTGTCGCGGAACAATAGCCATGCTATCCGGGAAATCTATCGGCTTTACCAATCGATGTTGACGAAGTGGATTACCACAAGAGGAGGCGCCGAAAATGATGCTTATGACATTTTCCAGGAGGGCTTAATGGTTTTGTACGAGAAAGCTAAAAATCCTGATTTCATATTAACTTGTAAATTAAGCACTTACCTATTTGCTGTTTGTAAGAGATTATGGTTTAAGAAAATGGATGTATCTAGTCAAACTTCCTATCTCCAGGAAATGGAGCAGGAAGAAGATGACACCATTTCGGAAGCACAATACAGTGATGATGTAGAACAACATCTGGAAAAAGAGTTCAATTTCAATCTATTAGATGCTTCCATGGATCAATTGGGAGAGCCATGCAGCAGTTTATTAAAAGCATTTTACATAGAAGAGAAAAACATGCAGGAGATAGCAAAGCAATTTGGCTATACGAATGCAGAAAATGCGAAAACACAAAAGTATAAATGCCTGAACAGATTAAAAAAATTATTCTTTTCTTCTAAAAAGGCAAACTAATTATATAAGAATGATTCATTTATTAAACATTGAGGAGTGGGCAGAACGCTACAAAGCAGGAGATCTCAGCACTGCTGAACTTAAATCTTTGCATACTGCTCTGGATGAGGATAAGGTATTAAACACTTCTTTCCAACAGGCATTACAATTACAGTTCTTATTGTCTGAAAAGAAATCTACGCAGCAACTTAGAAATACCTTACAGGAAGTCGCGACGGCTCATAAGGCCAGTCAGGATCCGGCTACTTCTATTATAACAAGTGTTAAAAAGCCGCTGATGGGTATGCGCCGATACTGGAAACCCATATCTGCTGCGGCAACAATAGCGCTGTTTTCTTCGCTACTGACTTATACATTTACGAAGGATAACAGCCAAAAGAACCATCAATATACACAGCTTCAAAAAGATATTGCGACTTTAAAGCATTCACAAAACCAGATTATTAATAATCTAAACAAACCGAGCAGTACGCCTGTAGTAAGTTATCCCGGTGATTATAGCGGTTCTGGCTTTGCCATTACTAATGATGGTCTGGTGGCGACAAATTATCATGTGGTTGAGGGGGCAGATTCTGTTTTCATCCAATTGAATGATGGTAATTATTATAAAGCGAATATCATCACTGCTAATCCGCAATCTGATCTGGCCATTCTGAAGGTTATCAATAAGGATTTTACTTTTGGGAAAGCACTACCTTATATGATTTCTAAAAGTCCATCTTCTTTAGGACAAAAGATTTTCACTATTGGTTACCCTCAGGACAATATTGTTTATAATGAAGGATATATCAGCAGTGAACGGGGCTTTAACGGTGACACGACTGCCTATCAGTTAGAAATTACTTCTAATCCCGGCCAAAGTGGTGCACCCATTCTGGACAATAATGGGAATGTTGTGGGGATCATAACCGGCAAGCAAACCAATACCAATGGTACAACTTTTGCGGTGCATGCTAATGAGCTTTTAAGTATGATAAATGGGCTATCGAAAGATCAAAAAATTAATTTAAATACTAAAAACCGCCTGAATACGAGCAGACCGGAGCAAATTAAAACACTTCGTGATTTTGTCTGCGCAGTAAGGGTATATAAATAAATAAAAAACTACCAGGCCAGATCTTCATCGGGCTTAGTCGTTTTTTTAAATTGCCTTCTGGTTTCAAATTTTTCAAATTGCCGCTCTATAATCAGAGTGGCAATTTGCTTTGGTATATCTTCTGTGTTAAATGCTTCCTTTATTTTATGTTCTAAAACATCTAAGCGATAGAGTTTAGAGAATAGTTCTTCTGTATTATGCGACAACATATACGCTACTTTTTGCGTCAGTAATGCAAGGAAGTCTGCTAAGGTAATCTCTGGAAGCGACTCCATTTCAAATGCATCGACAATAAGCCGATTTGAAGCATTCCAATCCTTATTATTAATATCTTGTTCTGTAAAGGACATATCTTATTCAAATCTTATTGACCGGCAAAGGTAAAGGTCAGTTTTAACCCTCCTTTGGTACTGGTCAGTGGGAATGAAGTGTAGACGTGAGGGAAACTCTGTCTTCTGTCAAAATAAAATTGCAACTGTAAGTTATCGTTAATAATATAATCTATTGTTGGTGTAATCGCGATTACTTTTTGACCCATTGTAGCCCTGTTTTCATTCAGTGCCATATACGTATTGGATGTGATATCATCTCTGTATGAAAAATCAAATTTGATGTTCAAATCGTTTTTCAATTTTTTTACGCCAAACAGGCTGAAAGGCAATACAAGTCCTTTAATACGGTAACCCATACCAATAATCCATTCTGTAGACCGGGTCTCACTTACCTGGTAATCGATAAGGCTTAAGCTCACGGTACGCGATCTGCCATAATCAAGGCGGATAGAAAGATCGTTTTTAAATGAGGCGTTGAATCCAAGAAGCGGCCCAAAGTTCTCTGTTATGGTCATATTAGGTACCTGGAAGAACGGAACGTAGTTGTTGGAATTCGAATCAATAAACGAAGGGAATCCTACACCAAGCAAATCACTATAATATAGAGAATTCGCAAAAGAGTTCATACTCATCTTACCCGAATAATTATGATTTAAGGTAAACGTATTGAGGATATCGCTAAACGGTGCTACATTCGATAAGCCGGTATAGCTGATCTTCCAGTTAGGCATCGGAATATAAAACTTGAACGGATTACTTTTTATGTTATCATAATCATACTTCATCAGCGGTATATTCGTCGCGCTTTTACCGGAGTATGCTGCAATGAAGGCAGGAATCAATACATCTTGAGAAAAGCCTGTATATCCTTTCTTATAATTAGGATCATTCGGATCTGCTATACCATTAGTATAAGGATTGGTGTTTCCTAACCTATTTGAAATAGTCTGCCTGTTGGCCATAAATTCACGATAACTACTGGTCAGCTCTCCTGCTTTTGCATTTTGGAATAATGTGCTCACCCCAATATAAGTCGCACTGAAAGACCCTGTATAATATGGATTCAAGCGTTCATAAACACCATTTACCTCGTTATATTTATTGATCTCCGATTGATTACGCGTAAAATTGCTCGACCAGTTCAGATCGATCCTAAAATCCTGCACAGGCTCTAATACCGCGCGAATATTATAGGTTTGTGTATAGGTTTGCTGATACATACCGTTAAACAAACTATCTGAAGACAGATTTCCTTTCTTCATCTGCTGATCCAGCCAGTATCTTGACGGTTGATAGCCTAAGGCAAAATCAAGACCATTACCTCTATTTCTAAAATTCGCGCCCAGATAATTAGTACTATCCATATAGCCCGGCAAAATAGTACCCATATTTTCGGTATAGTCTACATTTACCCGCTTAACCATTGTCGCTAAGCGCACCAAGAATTTTTCACCATTACCAATCTCCGGTAAAATGTTTTGTTTGGCCTTGCGCCATGCAATCATAGCCTTCCTGTACCGTATACGCTCTGCTTTACGCAATTGCTTCAGTGCTTGGCCTATATCGGCGAGCTTCATGGTATCACTACCTTTCACATCTTTTACCGTTATCGTTTTCCGCTCCGGCCTAGGGGGTACTTTAGATTTATTTTTGTCTACAGCAAGGTTTTTATCACCTTTCGGCACTGGCGGCTTATTGGGATCTACTTTATCAACCCCAATTTCCATATCGTTCATCATCTTTCCTTTCAGCTTTGAATTTCCATTTTTCAAAACGGTAGGCGCATTTCTATTTACAGCTTTTAAATATCTGTTCTTATTATATAACTGTCCAAAATTCAGTTCTCCGTTAATCTGCTTTAACTGTGTATTTGTAATCACATTACCCTGACTGTGCGCCAGCAATGATGCTGCGGTCCAGTCATAAGTCGCATTATATACAATATTCGCAGACGTCCAATCCAGGAATGGGAATTTCTTCGTGGGCAAGGTATAAGCTACATCAAACTTCTGACTGAAATAAGTATTTCGCCCAAGACCCAGTATTTTATTATAAAGACTGTCTCTTTTTTCTCCGGTATTGATTCTTCCGTAGGGCTCATCTATCCTGGAAATATTAGCCGCCTGATAGTTCACCGATAAACTACGGGTTAGGTCCCAACGCAAGTTATAGTTCCTATTCCAAACAAAATTCTTGTAGTAATAAGCAGGCATCGGATAGCCACCGTCATCTACATCTCTAAGTATCGTTTCACTAAATGTCCGGTCCAGATTGCTCCGGAACGTAAAGGTATTGGGGAGGTAATTAATATTAAAATCTTTAATAAATTGTAACCATACAGACTTCGATTTGATTCTTTTCTTAAAAGGCTCAAAAGGTTTTACCGTAAGCGCATAGGTATACCCCAGACTCATCTTTTGGTCTGTAAATTCGTTGCTTTGTATTAAAGGATTGCGGTTGAACTGGCGCAAATAGGAATAACTGAGATCAAAGTTTTTAGCACTCCAAGGCATTGGTTTTTTCTGCTTCGCAGGATTACCCAAAATACGCATATTGGTGATATTAAAACTGGTAATCGAATTATAATCCTGTGCTGCCTGTAAGGCATTGGTGCGTGCCTGACCCGATAACGTTCTTAATTTATCGGTCAAACTGATGTCAACATCATAAGGATCATATTCCGGATTGCTGGTAGACTGGTTATACCCGATAAATACCGGTAATTGTACCCCCCAGTTTTTAGGCATGATCTTGCCAAGATTCAAATTCGCATTTCCCTGATATTGATAATAATCGTCCCGGAAACGGTCGTTCACTCTTTGATCGATGCTTCCATAACCTTTTGTGTGCATTGTTCCGGCAACATGTACAGAGCCAAAATCGGCCAGCTGCACATTCACCTGCCCTGAAGCGGCATATCCTGCCTTTTCATCCAGCCCCACATTACGCAATTCATCAAACCAAACTTCCGTACATTTGGGCAACCCGTCATCCGCAGGAGTCTGTGGTGTTTTCTTAGGATTGAGCACCCCAAGCATTATATTTTTAACTTCGCCTATATTCGGATTTCCGATTACTCTTATTACTCTTCCGTTTCGGTCTAAGCCATCGTAATTATTGGCCACAGGAAAATTATCACTATTCCGCTTAGACTTTAAATCGACCAGATCCTGAAGTATGATATGTAAATTATTTTGCAGCGGCCATATCGCTTCGGCAGAAGCAGCACCCGGTTCTGTTATTTTCAAAGGAACCTGATATTCGTAGTAGTTACGCACATAGTCAGAACCTATACGGATAAAGGCTGTCACATCACCATCCCTCAA
The DNA here is from genome assembly GCF_003852495.1 of Taibaiella sp. KBW10. Taxonomy (GTDB): domain Bacteria; phylum Bacteroidota; class Bacteroidia; order Chitinophagales; family Chitinophagaceae; genus Edaphocola. The sequence continues at coordinate 738,035 of NZ_QAJI01000003.1, forward strand.
GGCCTGCTGGTCTTCTACGGACTCTGCATGGATAAACATTTTCAGTTCTTTGTACTGACGCATATCAGTACCAACCTCTTTAAACACCGCTCTTGAATCTCCGTCTTTCAAACCACATACCTGCAAGGAAAGCGATTGCTCATCGGCATTAAATTGCTGACCTGTTGTAGACAGCTGTTGCTGCTTCAAAATACCTGGCGGGCTCACATATTTAACCGGTGTTCTAAAACTATTCTGATCTACACTTACCGTTGTTAAGCCATATGGTGTACTTGCGATATCTGCTGGTGTTAAAGGTTCGCCCGGATTAGTCAGGGAGAAATTGTATTTTCTCCAGATACTTCTGTCTAATTGTAATTGGGCAAAACGCATCACGACACTGTCCTCAAATCCGTTAAGGAACATTCTCATGAAACGGATAGAACGAAAATCACTAATACCACCTACCGCAGCAGAATAACTTCTGATCGGAATTTTGAACTGATACCAGGTATTTTCGGTGACCCTGCCATCGGGCAGTTTCACATTAGTCGCCACATTTTTATCTACCAGATAAGGCGTAGTTCCCACCACCATATTGGGTTCAATTTTTACCCGATACTGGTAATAAGCTTCTATTTCATTTAAGGTATTGTCTCTGTTAATGTCTTCAGATTCAGGAATAGAACTTCCTGCAGTGGTCGTTGCATTATTGCCAGATAAAATGGGCGCATTCCCCTGAGGATTATTAAAATAACGGTATCTTTTTAAGATAGAAGCCTTTTCAGTATCATAACTTGTAGCATAGAAGTGCTTAAAGTTATCTGAAGCAGGGTCCTCCTGTAATTTTAAATAGGCATCGGAAGTCGGCCCTAATAACGTACGCATCTTACCCAAAAAGGAAGATTCAAAAAATTGACGCTCATCCTGATCATCAAGCTCATCATATCCAACATCCTGCACCTCTCTGGCATTGGGTTGTTGATCAAAGGCCCTTACAATTTGCTGCTGAAACTTTGGCACCCTTCCCCATACTGTTTCATCCAATTTAGTGGGATCTTTAGGATAGGGAACACCATTTTCAAAGGACAAACGGGAATCTTTCAATACATCTTCAGATACATTACCCAAATTGAAATAAAGGTAACCCCCACGGCTAGTCCCGTTGTACATAAAAGGATCCAACATCCAAAAGGTAATATATTCTACATTCGTTTGTTCGAAATCACTTTGTTCAATTGCACGTTGAATACCACCCCATCTTCCCGAAGGATTCAGGAGTTCTCCGGTTGCAGGATTGACATTAGTCGGATCGAAGTTATAAGGACCGCGTATTTTCGGATTGTAGTTCAGGTCAAAAGTGGTCAGGATACTTTGTGTAGAAATAACTGATTTTTTGGGAAAAACTTCCACCTGGGGTACTTGTCTCCAATAATCCTGCTGTACCGTATCATCGCGTACACTTTGCGGTGCCGATGTTCCACCACCATTAAGTACCGGCTCAATATTATACCATGCCAGATTTGCACGGTTATACCCTATTTTCAAGTCATTAGAAGCATTGGCTTCCGGAAACAGAATATTATTCGTAGGTCCAGTTGCATCAAAAGGGATACTGGATAAAGTCCAGCTATTTACGGGATACCGTAAATCGTAAGAGTTTGCTGCACCTTCAAAGTCATCGACATATACGGTACCGCCTTCATCGCCCGCAATACCATTGATAAATTTAGAGTGCCCGGGGAAGATCCCGGCTACTTCTGCACTGGCAGAGATCAAAGAAGGTGCCGATGTACTATAAAAAGGCAGAATCTTATCTAATGCCCTGGTTAATCCCGGTAGTTCAGACTGGTAATTCATGTCTGCCCCTAATACCGTATTCTTGATAGGGTCATAGCCAGAGATCACTTTTTGCGTATACGGTCTTTCTGTAAGACGCATATAAGTAGCCCCTAAAGTGAGCTTATCACTGGCATAATAATCCAGTCGGGTACCCATAAAGTTCTGTACGTTTTGCCCAAAGGCCGCATTGTCTTCGTAAGAGATATTGATCGGCACACCGGAATTAAGGATGCCCTGATTCAGCATTTTTACGACACCCATACTGTAATCAATCTGGTAATCGGTGCCTTCCATTAATTTCTGGCCACCAGCCGAAACGGTTACAGAGCCCTGGGGAATATTAAAGCCATTCAACCTGATCTCAGCGCCACCGCCAGAAGACTGATATTCTCCTGTGATCAGGAAACGATTGTTCTGTTGTTGCTGTATGGCTACTGTTTTTGTAGAATCATACAATATTTGATACAGGTATTTATTTTCCAAAGCGGGATTACCGCCTAATGCCGGCTTTAAGGAACTTCCGAAAGGCTGCAAGGTCGGGAACATTACTTTCCCCTGTTGGGAATTTATCGTAATGCCCTCTACATAGTCAAACACCCCGTCCGGTCCCGGATCATTTTGAGGGTTCAGACGATCAAGATTCAAGAGACTAATCAGGGGTACACCTGCCTGAGGGCCTTCGGGTAAAAATCGTTTATTCCCTCCACCAGGATCCTGGTAGACGACATTCAAGCGGAACTTATCTTTAGATATGTTTACGCCTTGTAGCGCGTATACATTCTTCATCATCAGATTCCATATAGGTAAAGTGACTCTTGCTGAGGTCCCTTTTAATAATTTAAGGAAAATTACTTTTTGTGATGTGCTGTCCGGGGGTAATTCTTCGGAAAACTCACCCACCTGATACACTTTTCCATTATACGTATAGCGGTAAGCCACCGCGATAACGTCATCGGCATTGGGCGTTGTGTTGATAGACACATAGCCTAACTGCGGTTGAAAATTATATTCATTATCATTTAGCTTTCTCAGCGTCACGCGCTGAAATTCATTACCTTCTTTCAGCCCCAAAGAAATGGCGCCTTGACTGGCGGTACTTTGCATTCTTACGATCGGGTTCTGCTGCAGGTTGTTGTACAATGCATTTGCTCTGTTGTCGGGCAATGCTGTTGTTGAACCCGTAACCAGACTCGTATTATAGGGATTTGCCTCTCCTAAATCCATAAACGCAAGTGCATCTCTAATGCCTTGTGTACTTCCGGTTCTGTTGGTTACCCATACCTCTACTTTGCTGATCACAGCCTGAGAATTAATAATCGGGAAATTCTGTAATGCTTTATCGTAATTGTTATAAAAGTATTGTCCTAAAAGGAAGTGTTTATTCTCCTCATAATCATTAGCCATTATCTCAAAATCAAGTGTTTGAGCGCCCCCTTTAACGGTCATGCTTCTACGCTGTGATTTTTGCTGCGACACAACACCGGTCACCCATAACTTACCAAACTGTAATTGTGCTTTGGCACCGAATAAAGAAGATACCCCGGATATAAGGCTGCTTCGTAAAGGGAAGCTTACATTACCCAATTCGATTTTCTTAATGATCTCATCATCTTTTCCGCTGTATTCGAGCTTACGCATTTCCTGCATATCTCCAAAATTGGACAAGGTGTTATTGCTGATGTTCAGCTTCATCTTATCTCCGATTTTGGCCACCAACTGCACATTCATCATCATGTCAAAGTCAGGAACCGTATATTTCTGAGAGCGTAATGGGATATTTGGGTTCTTCAGGTTTTGAGAATAAAACCCCGCCAGTATCGTCAGGTTTCCCTGTGGCTTTATATCGAGCTTAGTATTACCAAACAAGCGGTCAAAAACCCCGTCTTTGTATAAAACCGGTAAATCCGGTTTCTTATTAAACATACCCAAAGCGGAAAGCCGCTCACCGAAATACTCATTTTCGTCTTTGCGGGTTTGGTATTTATAATACTCGTTAAAATCCATGACATATGGATCTTTCACGTTTTCACCGCCAATTTTTTCGGTAAAGATGTATTTGTTAGAGTCGGGATCGTACTCGACCTCTTTCTTAAGATTTTTGGGATCAGAAAGCCCAAACCGGCTGGCCGCACTTGTATCCGGGCCTGCAGTTTTCTTGTCCGGAGTAGGAAATTTTAAGGTATCCGACGGACTAATATCCTCTGGTTCATCCAAAGGTTCATCAGCGTCAATCTCGGTGGCAGCACCCATAGGGTCGAGGCCGCCCGTCGCTATTTGCACCACAAAAAATGTGGCCACAAAAAATGACAATATCTTCAGTCCGAATGCTATGTTCTTTTTACGCTTCAAGTGCTCTTTCTCCGTTTGTTTATATAAATACGCTTACTATTAATTATAAATTTTTCAATGCCGTTTTGATGAGTTCTTCTACTGAATGCTCATCAGTCAATAATGGTTTTGATTTTTGAATGGCTGCTTCTGCACCCGCTTTAGGAATACCTAAACCTAACAATGCATTTAACGCATCTTGCTCTAAAGTATTGCGCCCTGAACTTATATTTTCCAGGTCAGTGGTATCTTCGGGAAGTTTTCCTTTTAGCTCCAAAATAATGCGTTGCGCTGTTTTGGCACCAATCCCTTTTACCTTTTCCAAAGCCTTACTATCCCCGTTCATGATAATTCGGGAAAGATCATTTGCCGTTAATGAAGACAGCAAAATACGGGAAGTAGCAGCTCCTACTCCCGAAACACTCAATAATTTTTGAAAGGCTTCTTTTTCAAGCGTGCTTGAAAAACCATACAATACCCAGGCATCTTCACGTACTTGCAAGTGTGTGTAGAGCTTTGCAAGCTTCTTGTCTTTGATGGCTTCATAGGTATTAAGGGTGATATGCACTTCATAGCCCAGGCCATTTATGTCAATAAATGTTTGAGAGGGGCTTAGGTCTACCAACTTTCCTTCTAAATATCCGATCATTTATACTTATTATATGATATTATATCACTATATCCAAACGAAAAAACGCTGTTAAAAAGTACAGCGTTTTCTAATTAATTTTTATCCGTATTAAATTTAATTACTATACTTTATCTCCACCATGCATTCGCTCTCTTATTAATTTTCCAAAAGAAGTTGAGCGAAATAGTGGAATACATATCTTTAGTGTTTGGATCTCCTCTGTATTCACCGGCTGCATGCTTTATACCCGGTGCGATTTCAAAGGTTTTATCAGCCATAACCTTTGCCTGACCAGCCTTGTATCCTTCATTTAAGAATCCGATATCAAAACGCAAAGGATCTACATATTTCCCACTCACATCGTCTAAATAATCGGTAAGTGCATAGCGCATTACATATTCCAATCCCAGTCCTAAACCTTTTCCTAAATCTACGCGGAAACCGATACCGGCCGGTATCACGATGGCGTATTGATTATAAGCAGCAGGATAGCCGGGTTTATCAAAGTTTTGTCCTTCGGTATGTAATGGTCTCAAATCGACCCATTTCTTATATTGAGTAGTATAATCTACGGTAATGGAACCTCTTGGATTGAAATAGATACCTCCAACACCGACCATAAGGTACGGTTGGAACCTGGATTTGGCCAAGCGGCTGTTTTCCCAGTTGGTAAACAGTTCCATAGGACTGATTTCTACCATTAAAGAAGATTCCCAGATATTCGTTTTTACATCTAAATTACGATAGTAACGTTGCACATAATCATCACTGATAGACGAGGCTTTTTCTGCTCCGCTTTTGTTCCAAACATCATTAGCATATAAGGTACCATTGGCAATGCTTAAGCGGAAAGATAAACCCGGAATATGTGTATAACGGCCATAAATACCACCCATCACCTTCATATTTTTCCAATAATCAGAATTACCGTAATGATCAAGTGCGGACTTTGCTCCTACATCTCCCCACATATCTGACATACCGAGATTTACACCTAAAGAAAATCCACGCTGATCAATGTATTTTATATCGGGTTGTAGCCAATCACGTTTTGTTTTTTGAGCAGTACCAGAATTTGCCCACAGTAAGCCTGCAGCCAAAAGTCCGATATTGAACGTATTACGTAATAAATTCCGCATAGTTGGTTATTTATTTTAAGCTATGAAAGTATAATTTTTTTACTAAAATTTAAAGAAAATCCTAAAATTCTTCTAAAAAAGCCTAAATATCTAAAATATATCTTAATAATACAAGCTTTAGTATATTTATATTTCTTCTTTGATATGTAGTAAATCGTTGCTGCGCTTCACTATAGTGGCATACAAGGCTGCATCTTTTTCAAGAGATTGCCCATAAGACGGAATCAGCTCCTTCATCCGAATTGCCCATCCGTTCTCCTTCATTTCTTTAGGAAAACACCTTTCGATTAACTTGATCATGATCGGCACTGCGGTAGAGGCACCGGGAGAGGCTCCTAATAGGCCGGAGATAGATCCATCAGCAGCGGTAATCACCTCTGTACCAAATTGTAAGACGCCACCTTTCTCCTTATCTTTCTTAATTACCTGCACCCTTTGGCCAGCCACTTCTAAGGCCCAATCTTCGGCTTTTGCATTAGGAAAATATTCCCTTAATGCTTCTAAACGGTCTTTCGGCTTTTGCATCACTTGCTCAATAAGGTATTTCGTGAGCGAGACATTGGCCAACCCTGCCCTTACCATAGGGTATATATTGTTCCCTTTAATAGAACAAGGTAGGTCCCAATAGGAACCTTGCTTTAGGAATTTGGTAGAGAATCCGGCATAAGGGCCGAATAATAATTCTTTTTTACCATTAATGACCCGCGTATCTAAATGGGGAACAGACATTGGTGGTGCACCCACCGCTGCTTTACCATACACTTTCGCTTTATGTTGGGCAATAATATCGGGATTCACACAACGCAGCCACTGGCCGCTTACCGGGAATCCGCCAAAACCTTTTCCTTCGGGAATGCCCGATTTTTGGATTAAGGATAAGGCTCTGCCACCTGCACCGACAAAAACAAATTTCGCATTCACTTTAAAGGTTTTGCCCTGATCAAGATCTGCTACTTTTACGCTCCAGCTCTGATCTGCATTTCTGGACAGGTTTTTCACCTCGTGGTGATAGTGAAAAGCGACATTTTCTTCTTTGCCTATCGCTTCAAAAAGAAAGGTCGATAAAGCGCCAAAATTTACGTCTGTACCCGTCGCCACACGCGTTGCGGCTACTTTTTCATCAGCCGCTCTCCCTTCCATTATTAACGGTGCCCACTTCCGAATTACCTCTTTATCTTCTGAATACTCCATTGCAGCAAAAGCATGATGGGGTTTCAACAATTCGTATCGCTGTTTTAGGTAGGCAATATTCTTCTCTCCTATCACAAAACTCATATGAGGTGTTTGTGCTAAAAATGCTTCCGGTCCTTTGATCTTTCCTTTTTCCAGCAGATATGCCCAAAACTGTTTTGACAATTCAAATTGCTCATTAATCCCAAAAGCCTTAACCGTTTCTACCGATCCGTCTGGTCTTTCAGGTGTATAATTCAGCTCGCATAAGGCGGCATGTCCGGTACCGGCATTATTCCAGGCATCGGAACTTTCGGCCGCAATGGCGCCCAGTCGTTCATAAATAGCAATAGAAGCATTGGGCTGTAAGATTTTCAACATTGCGCCTAGCGTGGCACTCATTATTCCTGCACCAATTAACACGATATCGTACGAGGCATCGCTTCCAGAATGAGACATATCAAAACTTTTAAGTTTCGCAAAGTTATTACTTGAACACTAAAAAATCAATACGAAATTGATAAATTTTACCACACATATATAAAGCAACAAAGCGTTACATTAAGCGTAACACTTTGTTGCTTCGGTTTACTCTTGTAATTTCGTTTATTATGCGCTTAGGGCTGTCTTTTTAGCAGCTCTTTTCTCGGCATAAGCGGTTGCCGCATCTCTTACCCAGGCACCATTATCCCAGGCATTTTTTCTTGTTTCCAAACGCTCTTTATTACATGGCCCGTTGCCTTTCACGACATTCCAGAATTCATCCCAGTTAATCTCGCCAAAGTCATAGTGACCGCGTTCTTCATTCCATTTCAAATCTTTATCAGGAATGGTTAATCCTAAAATATTCGCCTGTTCTACAGTGACGTCAATAAATTTCTGACGCAGATCATCATTACTAAAACGTTTGATCTTCCATTTCATACTTTGTACCGAATTCGGACTGCTGTCATCATTAGGACCAAACATCATAATCGAAGGCCACCAAAAGCGGTTCAAAGCATCCTGTGCCATTTTTTTCTGTACGGCACTACCTTTAGAAAGGGTCAGCATAATTTCATAACCCTGACGTTGGTGAAAGCTCTCTTCTTTACATACCCGCACCATCGCGCGGCTGTAAGGTCCGTAAGAGCATCTGCATAAAGGCACCTGATTCATGATTGCAGCACCATCGACCAACCAGCCAATAGCACCCATATCGGCCCAAGTTAAGGTCGGGTAGTTAAATATAGAAGAATATTTAGCTGTTCCATCGTGTAATTGCTCCAGCATCTGATCGCGGGAGATACCTAAGGTTTCCGCTGCACTATATAGGTATAAACCATGCCCGGCTTCATCCTGAACCTTCGCCAGCAAAACTGCCTTTCTTCTTAAAGAGGGCGCTCGGGTGATCCAGTTGCCTTCCGGCAACATGCCTACGATCTCGCTATGTGCATGTTGTGAAATCTGCCTGATTAAAGTCTGACGGTATTTCTCCGGCATCCAGTCTTTCGGCTCGATCCTTAATTCATTATCTATTTTTTGCTGAAAATGCAATTCTTGTTGTTCGTTTGTCATAAAATCAGGTTAAATGATTTTCTTAAATACAAAGATAATTCATTTTAAGGATTTATATCTATTGTTATATAGAATACAGACCAAATCGCCCGGATATGCTCGCTTTCTGTATCCGCTATAATTTTATAAGGGAAGAAACATTTTGCTTCTTCCCTTATGGCATTTAACGTTGAAACAACGCTAATATAATAATATTAATGACTTATCTACCTCTGCCAAATACTTTTGGACACCTGGATTGTAAATATTTTTTAGCGTTACCAAAGGCATCGAAATAAACGGTTGCGGTAATACCGGCTGTCCAGTACCAGTCATTTCCTTTGAAATCACCACGCTGAAATTTGTAATTAGGATAATTGCCGTCCCATTTGCCCGATTGGTTACCTCTGTAACTCATATCCACGGCTTTAGTCCCTTTATATGCCCTTAAAGTATCTAAATTCACATAGCTACGGCTTACATCATCTATATAATCGGTAGACGTGTAGCGCATATTTACCTCAGCGGCCAGCATGATTGTCTTACCAATGAAAAATTTAACCCCACCACCAATAGGGAAAGCGGCATTAATCAAAGGATAGGCTTTACGATCCGGATATTGTGCAATACCTTGACCCTCAGTACTCAAATCTCTTAATACTTGCTTTTCACCTTTCTCATCATAAGCGAAAGGATTGCTGTAAAAAGCACCTACACCCGCAAAGATATAGGGACTTACTTTAAATCTGTATTGATCTACGGCCAAAAAATTAAACTCTATGGCTCCATAAATCTCTCCAACATTATTGCTAAAGCTTAAATTCCTTTTCTCGTATGTCTTATTTAAGGATAAACTGTCTGCAGCAGTCAGTCTTATATAGTTAGCACCAAAACGGAAACCCAGTCTTGGAGATACGAAATACTTATATAACAACCCTACTGTCGGCTGGAACATTTTATTATTATCCGGCAAAATATTAGGTTGTAAATCTCCGTAAAACGAACTAGCGCCTGCAGTTAAACCAATTTCATGATGCCTTTGTGCAGTAACTAATAATGGGAGTGCCACTAATACGGGAAGTATAATTTTTTTCATCAGAAATATTTTCTCAATTATCCAAAGTTATAAGTGCTGCTGTTACAACTACTTTAACAAACCAAGTTACAAATATAATTTTTAAGAATTGAAAAACAAAACTATTCTCTAAAAATAATCCTCCCCTGCTGTTTGACTCTTATTTCCCTTCTTTTTTAATCCCCTCAAGGAACAATAATTCTCATTATTAAAGTAAAAAGCAGCTTAAATAAACATAAAACACAATAATTTAAAAATCGTAAACATTTGAATTCCAATTGTTTGTGTTTTTGTTTGTATTTTTTTAACTAAAAAGATGCCATTTTTATATTTTACTAAGTTACCTTTGCTCCCGAACCAAATTTATTGTGAATATGATTTTGAGGAAATTAATTTGTTCATTACTGGCAATTTTGTCCATCAGCGTGGTTACTTTCGACCTAAAAGCACAAGGTAACGGAAGCAACGCAAAAACGGGTAAAGCCAGCTATTACCATCCGAAATTTGTAGGCCGCAAAACGGCAACCGGAGAAGTATTCAGCAACAACAAATACACAGCCGCCTGTAATCAATATCCGCTCGGTACTTATCTGAGGGTAACGAATACCAAAAACGGAAAGGTTGTATATGTTAAAGTAAATGATCGCATTGGGCATCCACAAAGAATAATAGATCTTACACAGCGTGCAGCATCGGACCTGAAGTATGTAAACAGCGGCCTAACCAACGTTAAAATCGAAGTGGTTAATGATGATGAAGGCAAAAGGAAAATATTTGCGCAAACCACTGGAGATATGGTTGACGATAATACCTTATAATATTTTATAGAATTAATTTAAAAACTGCTTTTAACCAAAGCAGTTTTTTTATTTATATAACAAAAGAATACTTTTATAACGAATTCTTAGATTATAAACATTCTAGCGTGTATCTTTGCACTTCAACTTTAAAACAAAAATGCCCTCTCTTTTAGGGCATTGTGAAAATCAGATTTTGTGATGGAAAACAATACAGATACGGAATTTCTGGAATCGCTGGCGGATAAGGAATATGAACATGGTTTTATTACCGACATCGAAATGGACATCCTTCCTCCCGGCTTGAATGAAGAGACCGTTAGATTCATATCCGCAAAGAAAAATGAACCTGAATGGATGCTGGAATGGCGCTTAAAAGCCTACCAGGCTTTCCTGAAAATGGAATTACCCAGCTGGCAAAATTTCAAGATGCCGGACATGAATTTCGATGGCATTTCTTATTACGCTGCACCAAAAAATACGCCAAAGTATAATAGCCTTGATGAGGTAGACCCGGAATTGCTGGCCACCTTTGAAAAGTTAGGCATTCCTTTGAATGAACGCAAAAAACTTTTGGGCGTAAGAGAAGATGGCCCGATAGAAAATGAAAACGGCGAAATGGTCGAACGTCCTTTAGTAGCAGTAGATGCGGTTTTTGACTCTGTATCTGTGGCAACTACTTATAAGGACGAATTGAAAAAACATGGTATTATTTTCTGTTCTATTTCAGAAGCCATACAAGATCATCCTGAATTGGTAAAAGCCTATATCGGTTCGGTAGTACCGCAAACGGATAATATTTTTGCAGCTTTAAACTCTGCTGTATTTTCTGACGGGTCTTTTGTATACATTCCTAAAGGCGTTCGTTGCCCTATGGAATTGTCTACATACTTCCGTATAAATGCAGAAAACACCGGACAGTTTGAGCGTACGCTGATTATTGCTGATGACGATGCTTATGTAAGTTACCTGGAAGGCTGTACAGCTCCTCAACGTGACGAGCATCAATTACATGCCGCCATCGTAGAGATCGTAGCCCATAAAAATGCAGAAGTAAAATACAGTACCGTACAAAACTGGTACCCCGGCGATAAGGAAGGGAAAGGCGGTGTTTATAACTTTGTAACCAAAAGAGGGATTTGTAAGGGTGAAAATTCTATCATTTCCTGGACACAAGTAGAAACCGGCAGCGCGATTACCTGGAAATATCCCAGTGTAATCCTGCAAGGCGACAACAGCTATGGTGAATTCTATAGTGTAGCCGTAGCCAAGGGCAAGCAAATTGCCGATACCGGTACCAAAATGATCCATCTGGGTAAGAATACCCGTAGCCGCATTATCTCTAAAGGGATTTCTGCCGGTAACGGACAAAATTCTTATCGTGGTTTGGTGAGCATCGGACCTAAAGCAGCTAATGCCCGTAACTTTACCCAATGTGATTCTATGTTGATCGGTGACCGTTGCGGGGCACATACTTTCCCGTATATTGATGCCAAAAATCCAACCGCTACTTTAGAACACGAAGCGACGACTTCCAAAATCGGAGAAGACCAGATCTTCTATCTGAATGCCAGAGGTATCGACACGGAAAAAGCGGTGGAAATGATCGTAAATGGTTTCGCGAAGGAAGTACTGAACAAATTGCCGATGGAATTTGCAGTAGAAGCACAAAAATTACTGGCAGTATCTTTAGAAGGAAGTGTAGGATAATCCAAACATTTATAAACAACAATAAAATTACATAACAGTGTTATCTATAAAGAATTTACACGCAAGTGTAGAAGATAAAGAAATCTTAAAGGGATTAAATTTAGAAGTAAAAGCGGGTGAAGTACACGCCATCATGGGACCTAACGGTGCCGGAAAGAGCAGTCTGGCTTCGGTATTGGCGGGAAGAGCCAACTATGAAGTAACAGAAGGTTCTGTAACATTAGATGGTAAAGACATTCTGGAACTGTCTCCTGAAGACCGCGCCAGAGAAGGGGTTTTCCTTGCTTTCCAATACCCTATTGAAATTCCGGGTGTATCGAATATCAACTTTCTGAAAACCGCAATGAACGAGATTCGTGATTATCGCGGTTTGTCGCCACTAACGGCTAAGGAATTCTTACAAATGAGCAGAGAAAAGCAAGCATTGGTTGAGTTTGATGCCAAGCTGGTAAACCGCTCTTTGAATGAAGGATTTTCCGGCGGAGAGAAAAAACGTAATGAGATTTTTCAATTAGCGATGCTGGATCCTAAATTGTCTATTCTGGACGAAACGGATTCCGGTTTGGATATTGATGCTTTGCGTATTGTAAGCCGCGGGGTAAACAAATTGCGCAGTGAAAACAATGCCTTTATCTTAATCACGCACTATCAGCGTTTGCTGGATCATATCGTACCCGATTTTGTGCATGTATTAAGCGACGGTAAAATTGTAAAAACAGGTGGTAAAGAATTGGCCTTGGAACTGGAAGAGAAAGGCTATGATTGGTTGAAGTAATAATACAATACAAAAAATGACTACAAAACAATTGGAATCTCCTTTATATGAAAGTCTGCAGGCGCAATTTGAGATTGTGTCTTTACAAGATCAAAATGCGCAAACCAAAGGTTATCGTGAACAGGCGATGCAGCAATTCAGTACTTTAGGATTCCCTTCTATAAAAAATGAAGAATGGCGTTTTGCCAATGTATTGCCTATTGTAAAAACATCTTACGAAGTTAGCGCGAATAAAAATGCACAGATTTCGGAAGAGGCTTTTGCACAAGCAAGAACATTGATCAATGCGCACAATGAAGATATTTTACCCAAATTAAAAGGGGAGCAAAAAGGTGCCTACCGTTTGGTAACGGTAAATGGTGTTTTGTCTAAAGAGTTGTCTTTCTTACCGGAAATGGAAGGTGTTACCATCTGTGCCATTACCGATGCGATCGACCAGCCTGGATTTCAGCAATATTTTGGCAAAATCCTTACCCTGGAGAACAATGCTTTTGCCTGCCTGAACTCCGCATTATATACGGATGGTATTTTCATGGAAGTAAAAGCCAATACCACGCTGGATATGCCTTTGCATATCATTAAGGTTAAGTTGGCTGCAGATAATGCTTTATTCCAGCCTCGTAATCTTTTTGTACTGCATAAAAGTGCCGAATTGCAGGTTATTGAAACGTATATTTCTGATGCCGGCAGCGAAGCAAAAGTCCTGATCAACTCGGTGAGTGAAATTGCTTTGGAAGAAAATGCACATTTCTATCATTACGATATCCAAAAGGGACATAAAAACATTCGTAAGATTCAACGTAATGAAGCAGTGCAATACAAGCACAGCAATTACAGTAACTATACTTTTACCTTCCCGGGCAGCAGCTTTACCCGTAATAACCTGGCCATTCACCTGAATGACGAGTTGGTGGAAAGCCATTTATACGGCCTATACCTGACTGCTGAAGATCAATTGGTCGATAACCATACAGAAGTACATCATAAGAAACCTAATGGGGAAAGCAATCAATTGTACAAGGGGATTCTGATGGATAAAAGTAAAGCGGTGTTTAATGGTAAGATCTTCGTTTATGAAGATGCCCAAAAAACAAATGCGTTCCAGCAGAGTAATAATGTGTTGTTTAGCGAGCAGGCTACCATTCATGCCAAACCTCAGTTGGAAATCTTTGCAGATGATGTGAAATGTAGCCATGGTACAACGATTGGACAATTGAATAAAGAGGCTTTATTCTATTTACAAAGCAGGGGTATCGGCGCAGAATCGGCTAAAAAGATTATGGTGAAAGCTTTTGCTTTTGATGTGGCTGAGAAAATCAAGATTCCTGCTTTACGTAGCTATGTGGAGGAAATGATTGTAGAAGAGATGTCTCATAAAGCATAATGTAACGCATACCTTATTAAAATATATTTCGCTAAGACCACTGCCTGCAGTGGTCTTAGCTATTTCAAGAGGTCTTATGAAACCGAAAAAAACCTACTATTTTATTGCTGTTATCGTCACCGTCATACTTGGATTATGGTCCAGGCAGCTGTCTTTCGTTCCCCTATGGACAGGAGATCTTCTTTATGCCGTGATGTGTTACCTGGGCTTTCGCTTTCTGTTCACCGGTCGTTCTTTAACGTTCAGCATGACCGCTGCCTTGCTGTTCTGCTTTGGCATTGAATTCCTGCAGTTATGGCAGCATCCGGTCCTGCTTAGCCTAAGGCATACGTTACCCGGAAGACTGATCCTGGGCCAGGGTTTCCTATGGACAGATCTGCTGGCTTATACTGTCGGTATTGTACTGATCTATTGGTTGGACAGACTCATCAGTTAAGGGTTTTCTACTACCCTTAACTGGGCTGCCTTTAAAACAAACGATAAAAATATTGAAGATTGAGCCCATAAGGGGTTTTCCATTTTGCCTTATCGAAATTTTTAATTGAGTTAGGTTCTCCAGCTACTACCAGTGAATTTCCTAATTGGACAAAAGGCGCTGCAGATATGGAATGCCGCTGTACACTATATTGAAGCGCTGCGGAGCACTTGGGACTAAGGAATACCCTGGAGCTGTATGAATTTACAATATAAACCATGTACACAATACCCTCTGCCGCCACTAGCCTGTAACTATCCGACGACGTCTTTTGCCAGTTGATATCTATACCTGCACTAAACAGCGCAGACAGGTTCTTCAACAGCCTCTGCCGGTATTGAATGCTTAAGGGTATATGCCAATATTGTACGTTTACGGATAAAGGTCTTTGCCAGCTGGAATAAGGGAATGGCCCCGATTGGCTCCATTCATCAAAATACACCAGGCCATTGTGCTTCCACAGGCCAAAACCAGCCTGTACCCACAAACGGTCATTTTTGCGCGACAAAGGTGTACGTACATAAAGCGCAAGAGCAGGACGTTTTTCAGATCGGTTAAACTTTGTCTCACCAGCGATCCTGATGGCATTAGAACCATCTCTTTCAGATACATAGGTATCTCCGATATCGGTCATTTGACTTTTATAGATATTCCCGTCGAAACCGACCTCCCATTTACGCTTTTGTGTTTGGGCAGATAATTGCATGTGCGTTAGCAGCATACAGGACAATAAAGAAATAGTAGCAATTTTTATCATATAAAAATCTTATTTTTTTATATCAGCTATAAATATAAAAAAAGCAGCAGTTATTCACTGCTGCTCGTACTAACTTTATATTCTTTCTATCCCTCCTGCGGGTCATGAATTTTGAATTTCAGCCCGTGCATATCGGGGTTTAACCGGAGCTGGCAAGCTAGTCTGGAATTGGGTAACAAATCGGGTAAAGTATCCAGCATGGCATATTCATCGTCACTGATTTCGCCCAACTTATCCAAGCCTTCCAATACATCAACACAACAGGTCGCACATAAAGCCATCCCACCACAGGTAGCGAGTACCGGATATTCGCTGGCTTTTAGCATTTCCATCAAGCTCAAGCCCATATCGGTCGGGCACTCCATCGTATCTACAGAGCCATCTGCATTTTCCACATGCACATGAATCATATTATCTTCCATAAAAATCGTATTTAATTAGCGCAAAATTACAGCTTTACCGTGGGTAATTTTACATCATGATAAAATAAAAATTGCCATCCTTCCTGCTGTCCCTGTGCAGCCCATTGTTCGCGCAGCTCCATGGCCAGCTTACCGTTATAATCATATTTGGCCACATATTTGATCTTCATCTGCCGCGCCTGGGGTGCTTCATCGCCTCCGAAAAAGACCTTACCTTCTGCAGTATCGATCCAATATACCACATGTTGCGGACTATGTCCACCGCTATGCTCATAATGGATATATCCGTCTATGGTGCCGGAAGGCTGATCTAACCACACGACATTTGGGCTCATCTTAAGATCATCCAAGTCTTCGGTAAAGTAAGAAGGCGCTCCTTTTTCGTAAGCAAATTCAATTTCGGGAAAATATACATAGATTTTTGCCTGAGCAAAAGCAGGATTATCCATTATCGCCGGGATACCGCCGGCATGGTCTTTATGCAGGTGGCTCATCAGAATCTTAGTTACATCTTCCGGGTGGATATTATGTTTTGCCAAATTAGTGACCAACTGTGCCACACCATCGCTTCCCGAAAAGCCCAGGCCGGTATCACATAAGATTACATCTTTCTCATTTACGATTAAAAAAGGTTGTACTTCTACTAAAATAGAACCGATACTTCTATCGTTTAATTCATCTTTGGCTTCGTCAAAAGGAAAGAATACTTTATCTCTACCAACGGTAAAGGTCCCTTCGGACAAAGGAAATATCTGTGTTTGCATAATGTTTATCTGATTAAAATATGCCGGTCTGCATCTAATCTCAACATGATAAAGATTAGGATGGAGAAAGACAAGAGTGAAGTACCTCCATAACTTAACATGGGCAGGGTAATACCGATTACCGGAGCCAGTCCCATCGTCATGGAAAGGTTAATAGCAAAGTGGAAGAACAGGATAGAGGCGACACAATAACAATATACCCGGCTGAATAAGGATCGTTGCCGCTCTGCCAGAAACACAATCCGTAAGAGAAGCGACAGATAGAGTATGACCAACAGTGCACTGCCCACAAAGCCGAATTGCTCTCCGATGCCACAAAATACAAAATCAGTATGCTGCTCCGGAACAAAGGAATACTTTGTCTGGGTACCGTTCATAATCCCTTTTCCGATCACACCTCCGGAGCCGATGGCGATCTTGGATTGCCTTACGTTATAATCGGCATCTTTTTTTGCCGCTTCTCCGGGTTTTTGAAACTCCAGGGGTACATCCTGCCCCAGCATTGAGTAAATACGCTCTACCTGATAGCCTTTAAATACATTTTTGAAGATATAGGGTACGACCAATTGTGAAAACGTAACGGCAATAAGCCATCCGCCCACAATAAAGAGTATGACCAATTTTTGTCTTTTAATCTGTTTCCATAAGATCCATACACTCAATAAAGCAATAACGGTAATGGCAATGAACAGGGGCAAACGTTCGATCAACAAAGAGGATAGGAATAAGGCTACACTCCCTAAACCAACAAGTAAGATACTATTAGGAAGCCCTTCTCTATACATGGGTAAGAAGAAGGCAAAATAAACCAAAGCCAAACCGGTCTCATTCTGAAGGATAATCAGGAAACAAGGAATCAAAACAATCGTCGCTGCGATCAAACGGTCTTTTAGGGTATTAAAGCGCGTTTCGGGTGCAGAAAGAAACCTGGATAAAGCCAGTGCCGTGAAGATCTTACACATCTCTCCAGGTTGAAAGGTAAAGGAGCCGAATTTGATAAAACTGTGGGACCCTTTTACTTCGCCCCCAATCACAAAGGTGATGAGTAGCAGGAAGATTCCGAATACATAGGATAAATTAGACAGGGAATAAAAAACCTTACTGTCGGTAAATAAGATGATCAATCCCAGAAAACAGGAAATACCTAACCAAATGATCTGTTTCATATGGCTTTTCTCCGTATTAAAAAAAGGCTCGGAAAAGCTTGTATACTCAGAAGTGTATACCGCCATGATCCCTATCGAAATAAGAGAAAGCACCAGGAATAAGGAGAGCCAGTCTATTCGAGCCAATACCGGTTTTCTATGTGTTGCCATGCAATGATGTATCTAAGGGTTGAATTTTTGATGATTATTTTTTCAGGTGGTAAAATTTCTCTAGCATGGTGTTCACCAGAAGAGTATCTCCCCGTTTGGTCATGGCAATCTGGCCTTCTTTATCCGCCATCTTCATTTCCCATCTCAGTTTATCTTTGATCCTTTGCAGCGAATCAATGGTATAGGTGTATTTCTTTACCAGATTGGCATGGAACATTTTTTCTTCAAGGGGTTTCCGTTTCACGGAGTCGGTCAGGTATTTCTCCATCATCAGACTAGCTACCGGTCCTGCCCAGGTAGCGCCATATCCCGCATTTTGTACGACCACGGCAATCGCGATCCTGGGATTATCTTTAGGGGCAAAACAGACAAATACAGAGTGGTTATCCAGCTTTGTTTTCTTTCCAAAAAGCAAGGCATAGTTTTCTACAGTACCCGTTTTGGCCGAAACGGCAATACCGGGTAGTTGCGCTACCCTACCGGTACCGTTAGTAACCACCATTTCCATACCATCGATTACCGCCTGATAATCGGTAGCAGAAATATTTGTGGTCTGGTGTTTTTCCAGGTATTTTTTCAATTTAGGGTGTTTGGCATCTCCGCCAATACTTTTCACCAGATGTGGTGTGTAGAAAAAACCTTTATTGGCAATCATACACATAGAATTGGCCAGCTGCATTGGGCTTACCGTTACCTCTCCCTGTCCCATGCCTACAATGGCCATGTTACAGGAGTTCCAGCTGCCTCCACGATACATATTATTATAAAAGGATGAATCGGGAATAAGCCCGCCCCCTTCAGAAGTAATATCTACGCCTAAAGGATGCCCGAATCCAAAATGGTTCATGTATTCATACCAGGTTTCCAGCCCTTTGTGCACGCCTCCGAATTTAGGCATATCTACAATCTTACGAAATACATCACAGAAATAAGCATTACAGGAATTGGCCAAAGCAACTTTCAGATTGGCCGCATGGCCGTGACCACTATGGGTACAACCAATACGCTTACCGCAGGCATAATAACCTCCGGCACAAGGATAGCCGAACGAAGGCGTAATAGCGCCTACATCAAGTCCTACAAGACCTGTAATTGGCTTAAACGTAGAGCCCGGCGGATAGAAAGCCTGTGTCGCATAGTTAAACAAAGGCTTGGTAGCCATTTTATTAAGATCTGCGAAATGCCTTCCCTTATCCTCTCCGGTAAGCAGGTTCGGATCAAAACTAGGTGCCGAAACCATTGCCAGAATGCCGCCTGTTTGTGGATCAATAGCAACAGCGCTCCCGATCTTCCCGGACATCAGTTTTTCTCCATAGGCCTGCAATTCCGCATCTATATAAAGTTGCAGTTCTTTTCCTCCTGAAGCAACCGTATCCATTGCCCCATCCTTATAGGCATCTCTAGGGCGGTTCATTACATCTCTTACCAGGTATTGTACACCACGCGTTCCTCTCAATTCTTCTTCATATACATTTTCGAGGCCACTCATCCCTACATAATCGCCCTGCCTGTAACTGGCAAAACGGGGATTCTCTAACATGGCCGGAGACACCTCACTTAAATAGCCTAAGAGTAAGGCTCCGGAGGATTCCGGATAAGAACGCATACTGCGCTCTGCCAGCTCAAAGCCCGGGAATAAATACATATTCTCCTGCAAGCGGGCATTTAATTCTTTTGAAATTTGTGCTTTGTAGACACCCGGTTTTTGCTTCCCATTTTTAAACAATACTTTGTTGAGTTCCTTTTCGAAGTCTTGCTCAGTAATGCCTAATATAGAACAAAAAGCAGCCGTATCCATATCTTTCGTTACCCGGCTTGGGGTTACCACAAGGTCAAAAGTGACGTTGTTGTATAACATCGCCTTCCCGTTACGGTCTACTATACTACCCCTGGCGGGATAAATTACTTTACGGAATATGGCCTGATCATCTGCCAATACCTTATATTTATCGTCCCACACCTGCAAGTTGAACAAACGGAAAATCAATGCTACTGCCATTGCGGCAAACAACAATCTGACAATCCATGCCCTCGGATTATTATTAAAATTGATCATTAACGGAAATAGTATATTGGAATATATACAAATATAGAAAAGAGCGGAGTGCTAAAATAATTTTTCTACGATATTTATAAAAAAAAGAAAAAAGCCGGTAAAAGTGTTCACTTTTACCGGCTTTTTATCCAAAATGGCTTTTATTATCGAATCAGGGTTACATTACCTGATTTTCTGAATCTTTGGTTGGTGTCTTTACAATAAGCATCAATTTCCCACACATAAACACCCATCATACATTCTACGCCCTGCATATCTCTACCAGTCCATTTCACATTAGGGTTTGTTGTGCTGAACACTTCTCTGCCCCAACGATCAAATATTCTAAAGTAGTTAACCTGCGTCAACTGAAGATTCAGCAATCCGAAGCTATTGTCTTTTGGTGCAAATGCATTAGGCAATCTGATGTCTTCACAAGGTACTCCGATCTTCACAGAATCAATAGCCGTACAACCGCTTGGCGCTGTAACCGTAAGGTAATACGTCATGTTTTGAGCAGGTTTTACCCTTGCAATAGGTTCGTTCAGGGTCGATTCAAAGAATACATTTGGCGTCCATTTATACGTATAAGTCGGTCTTACCGTAGTCTGTGGCCCACCGATTTGCGTGATAGAACCGTCTGTGATTACGCGATCTTCACCGGCATCAGATTTGATGTTATCTACTCTTACATTAAAGGTTTCTTTTACAATACAATTCGGTGCGTAATCAATCGCAACAGTATACAAGGTTGAATACTGTGGCCATACTCTTACAAAACGTCCTGCTAAAGTATCAATATTATAGTTTGGAGACCATACGAAAGAATCTGTTCCGAAAGTAAGAACGTGCATGTTGATGGTATCACCGCTACAGATCAGGGTATCCTGTACGGTTAAGTTATAAGAAGGGTGATCTTTTACATAAATTGGTTTACAGAAATGTCTTTCTGTAGCCAGACCTTCATCTACCGTTAAGAAAACGGAATAGGTACCTGTTCTGTTATATTTTACCGGGTTTGGTACTCTTTTATCAGAACCGGAAATAGATGCATTTGTACAATTACCGTATTTCACTCTTAAAAGCGTATTGTCGGAATTGATGACATGCATATACACACCATTGGAATCTCTTACAGCATTAGACAAGCTTGTCGGTAATAATAAGGTATTCATGGTTGCTACGCTTGCTGTAGGTACTCCGGCAATAGAAGCCGGCCAATACAAGCTCACCCATTCTCCAGTATTTTTATTAGTGACATACCCATAATAATCATTACAGTTTTTCACAATGGCAATACCGGTAGGAACTTTTAGCTTTCCGCTTAAAGAACCCATATCTACCGCAAAAGGAACATTCAAATAAGAATTACCAAAAGTAACTTGTGATAATTTACTGGTGGTCTCGTTGGTCACGATAAAGTGATGGTTGCCCAATTCAGTCATGTTGGCCAATCCGCTCACGCCACTAAAGGCATTGCTGATATTACCAAAATTGGTGAACCCTTGGATACTATCAATATTGGCTTTAAGATCGATACGGGATAATGCATTACCATTATTAAAGGTGAATGCTCTTATAGAATCGTTTTCGATAACTGTAAACAGCTCTCTTGGTTGTGTTAAAAAAGCCGTTGTGTTATAGGCCACAAAGCCTGTAGGGGCATAATTCAAACCGTTGGCAAAATCGATACGCACAAATCTGGGACCGCCACTTACGGCAGACCCGATTACAAAAACGTGCCATCCGGAAGCATCTTTTAAAGTCGAAATCCCGGTAGGATTATCCGGTACACGGTCCTGATAGTGTCCTAAATCGGTTACAATCGGTGCCTGTTCGATACCGTCTTCGTATTGATAACGAAATACTTTACCATCCTGGCTCGCTGTAAAGCTGTAATAAAAAGTATCTACTTTTAAAGTAGTGATACAGGAGTTCACATTAATTTGATAATTACCGATACCCATACTGGTTGCCGCTGGCGTACCGCCCAATAGCGGGGGACAAAAAGACCAGTTATATGTCTTTGCATCGTTTACCAGTACATTGGGGGTAAACTCTGATCCTAAACATATCGTATCGTAATTAAAAGAAAACAAGGGTGTTTCCAATTGTGCCTCTGCTTTTGGTATAAAGCAACCCAAACTCAGGATAGTTAACAATAACTGTAGTTTTCTATTCATATCAATTCTAAAGAAAAAAGCAAAAATGAATTATGAGAGTACTCTCGTAAAATCTGAAAATTTTGGCTAATGTAATAATATTATCGCATATTTTCATAAAATATTGCTAATTTTATTTTTCATTATTTTCCAATTATCTCATGCGTAACAGACTTTTACCGCTTTCTCTATTTTCTACCCTTTTATTTTCGACAACTATCTATAACAGCCAGGCCAAAGAAGGCATGTGGCGTCCGGCAGACCTCAAGAAACAAGCCGATGAAATGAAAAAGGCGGGTTTGCAAATCCCGGTGAGTAAACTTTATGAAGACGGCAAGGCTGCGCTAAATGATGCAGTAGTGATATTTGGCGGTGGTTGTACCGGAGAGGTGGTCTCTGCCCAGGGATTGGTGTTCACTAACCATCACTGTGGCTATGGTGCCGTACAAGGTGTGAGTACCGATGCCAAGAACTATCTGATCAATGGCTTTTGGGCTAAAAATAATGCAGATGAGGTTCCCTGCCCGGGGCTTTCGGTTACATTCATAAAAAAAATAGAAGAGGTAACGAAGCAGATCTTAAAAGGCATTACGGAAGAAACATCTGAAGCTGAACGGGCACAGATCATTGCTGAAAATATAAAGTTCCTGGAAACCGGTTACCGCAAATTACTGGGCTATACCGCTGAGGTAAAACCTTTTTATAATGGCAATGAATATTGGGTAACCCTTTTGGAAAAGTATGACGATGTACGCCTGGTGGGGTTTCCGCCAAATGGCATTGGCAAATTTGGCGGCGATACGGACAACTGGATGTGGCCAAGACAAACGGGCGATTTCGGCATCTTCCGGGTATATGCAGGACCGGGTAATAAACCTGCTGCCTACAATATCAACAATAAGCCCTACAAGGCAGAACAATATTTCCCGATTAATACTTCTGGTGTAAAAGAAGGCGACTATACAATGGTTTATGGTTTTCCTTATGTAACCAAAGAATATTTAACTAGTGCGCAATTGGCACAAACGCAGGACATCATTGATCCGATCCGTATTGCGGCCCGTAAGATTAAACTGGGCGTTTGGGATGAGGCAATGCGCAAAGACCCGAAAACGTTTTTGAAATATGCCTCTAAGCAATCTTCGGTAAGTAATGGGTATAAAAAATGGCAGGGTGAGATCAGAGGACTGGAACTCAATGATGTAAAAGGCAAAAAACTGGCTTATGAAACCCGTTTGATGCAAAAAAGCCTTAGCGATACCGGCATCAATAGTCCTAAAAGTACTTTAAGTCAGATTAATGCTGCTGTGGAGCACAACAATAATTATTTAAGGGCTTACGAAAGCACGAATGAAACGGTACTGGGTATTGAAATCATTGGCCAGGCAGCTTACCTGCAAAGGGTTTTGAATATTTACAGATCAGGCGTTAAGGATAAAGCGCTCACAGATACTTTGGCGAAAGTGAAGAAAGGCCTGGAAGGATTTTATAAAAATTATGATGCAGTACTGGACAAACAGCTGTTTGAAAACCTGATGCCTTTTTATTATATGCAACCGGGACTAGCCGTTGCGCCCAAAGTAAAATCATTATATACCGAAAACGGAAGCGATTTTGGAAAATGGTCTTCAAATGTATATGGGCAAAGCGCTTTAGCGATCAAGGAAATGGCCATGCACTATTTTGATGCACCCAAAGCCAGCGATACGGTGGATATTAAAAATGATCCGGCTTACCAGATTTATCATGCAGTTATCGATTGGCAGGACCAGTCGGTGAGACCCGGTATGATTGCGTATGCCAAACGCACGGATCTCCTGAACCGTATCTATATGCAACAACAATTGCAGTATATGAGTGGTGAGCGGAATTTTTATCCCGATGCTAACCAGACCCTGAGGTTAACCTACGGACATGTAAAAGGCATCACGCCACAAGGTACCTCCTTGTATTCTTACAGAAGCACGCTGGAAGATGTGATCGCAAAACATAATCCTGATGTGGAAGAATTTAATGTTCCTTCAAAATTACGCGACCTTTATTTACGCAAGGATTATGGCCGATGGAATGTAAACGGAACGGTACCGGTAACTTTTATTGCCACGAATCACACCAGCGGAGGAAACTCTGGCAGCCCGGTGTTGAATGCCAAAGGAGAATTGATCGGGATTAACTTTGACCGCATCTGGGATGGCACAATGAGTGATCTTTACTATGATCCTAACCTGTGCCGCAATATTGCGGTAGATGTACGTTACGTGTTATTTATTATAGAAAAATACGGTAATGCGCCCTGGTTATTTAAGGAGATGAATTTGGTAAAGTAAGTTTGTGTAACTTTATGTTGCCCTAAATAAAGTGCAGTCAATTATTTATCTTTTTTAAAACTTATAAAATCAAAATACTATGCATGCTACAATAATCGCAGTGTACGACCAACAAGAAAAAGCAGTCGCTACTGTTGAAGCGTTAAAACAAAATGGTTTCGGAAAAAGACATATGACCATCTTGGGTAAGGTGGATGCTGATGATGCATTGCAGTCCAAGATCAGCACGACCGCAGTTGCAACGGTAGGTACTGCAGCAGTAGTAGGCCCTGTAATCGGTGCTTTGGCCGGTGTGGGTATTATTGCGATTCCGGGTTTAGGTTTTATTTATGGTGCCGGTGCTTTAGCAGGTGCTATTATGGGCTTTGATTTCGGTATTATAGGCGGTGGTATTATTGCAAACCTGTTGCTTGACGGTGAGAAAAGTGAGATCGCGGATATGTATGAAAAAGAATTACAGGATGGCAAGACCTTACTGATTTTCAGAGGTACGAAAGCTTCCGGTGATAAGGCTTTTGAGCTGATCCAGAAAGAGGGTGGCTACAGTGATGTCAAATTGCATTAAGCTATATCTTATATATTTATGTACAAAAGCTGCCCCTAGGGGCAGCTTTTATTTTATCTAAAAATCGGTAACTTTAATGCATGAACCGTAAAAACGTGATCGTATCCATACCTGAACCCTGCCACGAAGACTGGGCAAAGATGAGCCCTTGCGCACGGGGTCGTTTTTGCACTGCCTGTCAAAAAAACGTGCTTGATTTTTCGGAGATGAGCGATACCGTGATTAGCAAAATTCTTTTGGCGAAAGAGCCTGTTTGCGGCAATTTTGATGCGACTCAATTGAACCGCGCATTACCGCTTGCCCACCCGGCACCCCGCAATAGTTGGTTGTATCGGGCTGCGGCACTACTCTTAATTCCTGTAGCTCCTTTTATAGCGAAGGCACAACACAAAGTGAATATAGAGCAAACTCAGACTACCGGAAAACAGGCCCGGATCTCTGGCCTCGTTCTGGATAATATGAGCGGCAAACCGCTGTATGGAATGGAGATTCATGCTACCGGCCTGGGGATGAAATATAGTAATGCTAAAGGGGAATTTCATTTTAGTATACCTGACAACTTTCCCTATAAAGAAATCTTAATAGAAGCTAAATATACCGAAACGTCTTCTAAAGCGTTACCTGCAACGAGCATTTTACCCGTATCAATACCCGTTCCTATTATCGGTACGGATACTAACGTGGTACTGAAGCGATATCCGGGCGATACTTTAGAACAGATGGAGATTATTACACAGCCAATCCGACCACAGTACAGAGGTGCTGTTTCGATCACGAGAGAAATCAGGCCAAGCAAAACGAATATATTCCGGCGCAGCTGGTATGCCGTAAGTAAACCTTTTAAAAAGAAACCTAATTGATGCACCGGATACGCCAATATTTCTGTATCGGTTTCATCTCATTTTTGTCTACATCCGGTATGTATGCACAGGATGTGAAACCTAAGGTACTGCCCAAAGGGATCAAAACACTCCCTAAATTCACCGATGGCGCTATCGTAGTCGATCAATATATCAAAAATCGCATCCGGTACCCTAATCTAGCCAGAGAAAATGAAGTGCAAGGCCGGATTATCGTCTCCTTTTTGATCGCAAAGGACGGTACTGTTACCTCCCCCACCATTATCAAAGGCAAGGCATTAGGCAATGGTATCCCTGAGGAAGTGTTACGGGTGATCAGGGCTATGCCCAAATGGGTACCGGCAAAGGATCTTAAAGGAAACCCGGTCGATTTTCTATATACCGCCGATCTTCATTTTTCAATAAACTAAATTGAGTATCCGCTTTTATCCAAAAAAGGAAAAGCACGCTTAGATATATACCTAAGCGTGCTTTTATATTGTTTACAAAATCTACATCATCCAGAACCAGGGTCTGAATACCCTATAATCATTATTGTCCTTCTTTTGGAGCTGCTGCATTTTTATCGCGCGCTTTTTGTTTCCCTGATTTCGCTTTTTTCTTTTCCGGCTCTGCGGTGGTTGCATCTACTGCAGGTACGGGAACAGGAGCTTCCTGAATAACGGTGCTGGCATCTGGCGGCGGTGGTGGCGTAGGCGGTACAATCGTATCTGCCGTCTGTGCCGGTTCTTGTTTCTTTACGTCTTGATTATTTTCCTGCGCACTTGCACTAAATAACCCTACAAAACTGAGCATTACTGCTGACAAAATTACTTTTTTCATAATCCTTAAATTTTGGTATCTGTCCTACTAAAAATACACCTAAAAAAAAGCGGTACAGATTTCTTTTTAAAATGAGACTATTGGTTAAAAAAATACAATAAATCGGGTGTATTTGAAAAAAAGTAAATTTTGCTACATGTTTATTTTATTTTGTATATCGTTTATTTTTATTCTCGTTATGCATTTCAAAGAAACGTTCTTTTGCCATAAGATCAGCCATATGATTGTTAATGATATGTTGTGCGATATTCATTTTAACAGGTATTTTAGGCTTTGTAAACATTATGTTTTGATATTAACACTACTGACATACGTAAATCACTGATTATAAAAATTGCATTTTAAACTACAGCATCATTTGCAAAGGCTTATAAACGCAATACAGGCGGGCATCAAAGATGTCCGCCTGTATTGCGTTTTATTAAGAAAAAATGGTAGTTTCTACCAGCCTAAAAGCTTTTTCATTTTGGCGCCTACTTCAGTCTTCATCAACCATTCTTTGACTTTCGCCAGGTTTTCAAATGCCGGAACATCTTCTTTAAATGGCGGCGCTAATACGCTCAACTCGTCATACATCCAGCGGGTGGCGGGTGACAGGCGGTCTTTAAATCCTTTGGCATCTACAGCCTGTACAATGGTGCAGGCGTGCACGGCCAAGGTTTCAAATGAGTTTTCGATGACTTTGGCACAGATCAGGGCTGCATTGGTCCCCATACTTACAATATCTTGGTTATCATTATTGTTGGGAATACTGTGTACATACATTGGGTTGCTCAGCATCTGGTTTTCGGCCACATTGCTTACTGCAGGGTATTGCATACCTTGTATACCAAAATTAAGGCCTAATACACCCTGATTGATAAAGGGAGTTAAGCGTTTATTCAAAGCAGGATTTAAAAGGAAGTTCAATTGGCGCTCGGCCAGCATTGATAATTTGGTAATGGCTATCTTAAGTTTATCCATCTCCAGGGCTACATAATCGCCGTGAAAATTGCCGCCGTGATAGATATTTTTTGTTCTGTAATCCACTACAGGATTATCATTCACAGAATTGAGTTCCTGTTCTATGATTTGTGCGGTGTATTCTATAGTGTCGTAAATAGGCCCCAGGATCTGCGGCACGCAACGTAAGGAATAATACTCTTGTACCTTATCCTCAATAACGCTCTCGGTTACTTTTTTATCGTACAGGTGTTCATGGCGCTTGCGCATCAAACCACTGTTCTTCGTGATCGCACGCATCGCCGCGGCCACGGTTTGTTGTCCCTTATGCAGTTTTACACCATTCAATTCTTCGGAGAAATGATCGTCGTAGGCTTCCATAATTTCATTTACCATCAGGGAGAATAACATTTCTCCGGCCAATAGTTTACGGGCATGCAATACATTAATGGCTCCGATACCGGTCATGGCCGAGGTACCGTTCAATAAAGAAAGGCCTTCTCTGATATGTATGGCCAGTGGTTGTAGGTTCAGCTCTGCAAATACAGTTGCCGCTTTGACAACCGCTCCTTTAAACTGAAAATATCCTTCTCCGATCAATCCCAGTGCCAGATGCGCCAACTGTACCAGATCACCACTGGCTCCTACGCCACCATGTTGGTACACACAGGGATAGGCTTCGTTATTGATCAGCTCTTTCATCAACACCACTAATTCGGGATTCACACCGGAATAGGCGCGCATGACCGTATTGAGCCTTGCGAGCATCAGCGCCCTGCTCTGATCGGGGGTAAGCAACAAGCCCATACCTGAGCTATGGCTCCGGATCAGGTTTAGTTGTAACTGGCGGCAGTCTTCATCTTCGATACGGTACTGCGCCATCGGACCAAAACCGGTATTGATACCGTAGATCAATTTATCTTTAGAAAAATCGGTCAGGAAGGCATGAGAAGCTTCTACTTCTGCGACTGCAGTAGCGTCCAGCTCAATATGATCTTTTTGCAAGACGATTTGCTCCAGGGCTTCCAGTTTTAGTATTTTATGGCCTATTGTTTCCATAGTCTGTTTTACTTTATACAATTAGGTAGTTATGATAAAAGAGTACGGCACTTATCTTCTTTCCTGCTGGTGTTCATCCTGTTCTAAATGCAGGATGCTCGCATCGATATTATAAATTTCTTTTAAATGTTTTTTCATTTGTTCTGCGGCAAATACAGAACGATGCTGCCCCCCGGTACAACCGAAGCTGATGGTGAGGTAGTCAAATTCCCGTCGCAGATAATCGTTGATGGTAATATCTACGGTACCGAATATATTTTCTAGGAATAAAGGCATCTCGGTTTTGGTCTGTAAAAATTCCTGCACCGGATAGTCGCGCCCCGTAAGGGTTTTATATTCTTCAAATCTTCCGGGGTTTAAGATTCCTCTACAATCAAATACAAATCCGCCGCCATGCCCGGTGGTGTCTTTGGGCATTCCTTTCTTATAAGAGAAGGAATAAATCTGCACCTGCAAAGGTTTGTCCGGATTTTGTACGGGCAGAAAGAACTGTGCAATCACTTCAGGTTTTACCAATTGCTGCAACACTTTGATCAGCTCGGGATATTTGATCAGGTAAGCGTAATCGTTTACGTATTCCTGTAATTGTTGTAAGGCCGGGTAGATGCTGGAAATAAAATGGGGTTTCCGCTCAATTAATCCTCTAAGCCCGTAAGCACCCAAGGTTTGCAGGATGCGCAACAGTACACATTCAAGGTACACTTTCATAAAGTGCATCTCGTCAAAATCAGCGATTTCTTTGGCTTGCTGAATGGTACGGATATAATGTTTTTCCAGATGGGTTTTCCATTCTTTTGGTAGTTGCGCTTTGGCCTGCCATAATAAGGATACCAAATCGTAATGGGGCAAACCTTTCATGCCTCCCTGGAAATCGATATAGCCCAGCACACCATCATTTATCATGACGTTGCGGCTTTGAAAATCCCGGTACATAAAGGTTTTTACACTTTCCGCATCCAGATCTTTACTCCATTGTTCCAATTCACTTTGCAGGGTGGCTTTGTCGTAGTTGATCTTTAAGACATCTGCAAAGTAGTATTTAAAATAGTTCAGGTCGGCGAGGATGGCTTTCTGATCGAAGGAGGAGGTATTGTAACACATGGAGTAATCAATCTCCCGGCCCGCTACCCACTGGAACTTGACCAAATCGGCTACTGCTTTTTCATAAAAGGCTTTTACGGCATCGGTCTTCCCATCTTTCAGGAGCATTTCGAGGAGCGATTGCGCCCCTTTATCTTCCATCAGATAACAGATACTGTCGCTGGTCTGATGGTAAATTTCCGGTACGGCTAAACCGTGTTTTAAAAATATTTTGGTAAAATAGAAATAGGTATTGTTTTCTCTTTTGTTTTTACTGTACGCACCTATGGCCCGGTTTTTCTTGCCGATCAGCCGCACATACATCCGATCGGATCCGGAAGGAGGAATGGCTTCTACCTGTTCTACGGGTTCGTTAAAATGTTGTGTGAATAATTCGCTTAATCGTTCCAGGTACGCTATGGTATTAGACATCTAAACTGTTGTTTTTAGGATAATCGTATGTAATTAATGTTTTTTGGGCCTGATGGTAGTCCACCCAATGGCTGCAAGCTACGGAAAAGGCGATGATGCCACAAGTCGGCACATTCGGAGTACAGAAACCGGGAATAGCCTCGTTGACAAATTCGGTAATACCTGGGTTATGCGCGATGATATATATGGTTTGTAAAGCATCGTCGGCCGCGCAGATCATATCTTCTATGGTTTCCGGTGGTGCATGATACAACTTATCCTCCCAATGTATTGCATCGGTATACTGCATTGCTTTGGCAATCGCATCGGCCGTCTGCCGCGTTCTCTTCGCTGTACTGGCGAAAATCGCGTCGGGTTGCAGGCCATATGTTTGCAATCGCTTACCCATTACGGGTGCATCTGTTTTGCCCCGCTCATTGAGTGGCCGGTCAAAATCGGTCTGACCCGGATTGGCCCAGCTGGATTTGGCATGTCTGATGATGACGACTTGTTTATGCATGTGCTTCAAAGGTTTTTAGGGAAAAGTTGTTGCCGTCAAATACTCCATACGTATTATAACTGATCCAGTCGCCCAGATTGACATACAGGCTGTCTTTTATCGGCAGGGTCAGTGCCAGATGACGATGTCCGAAGACAAAGTAATCTATATGTTCTTTTTGCAGGTAGGCTTTGGCGAACAGGATAAGCCACTCCCGGTCTTCTCCTTTAAAAGCTCCGTCCTGCGTACCCTGATGCTTGGCACCCCTACGGCTGAAATAGTTGGCAATGCCAACACCCGTATCGGGATGTATTCTGCGGTACAGCCATTGCGAAAGCGGGCTGTTCATGAGGCTTTTCAGCATTTTATATTTCTTATCACCGGGGCCTAACCCATCTCCATGCGCCACAAAAAATTTCTTGCCATTGACTTCAAAGGTGATACTGTCGAAATGCACCGGGATATTGAGCTCTTCAGGAAAATAGTTGTGCATCCAAAGGTCATGGTTGCCGGTAAAGATTTCGATAGGGATACCCGCATCGGCCAGTTCTGCAAGCTTCCCTAAAAAACGGGTATAGCCTTTAGGCACGACGTTTTTGTATTCAAACCAAACGTCAAAAAGGTCGCCCACCAGATATATCTTTGCTGCCTCGTCGCGGATGCTGTCGAGCCATTTGCATATACGTTTTTCTCTGAGCAGGCTGCTGGCCTTATCAGGAATACCTAGATGAAAATCGGATGCAAAGAATATTTTTTTTCCTTGGGGGAGTTGCATAATGACAATTGAGGGCAAAAATAGCTAAAATGTATGTATTTTTTTGCATTAATGTATTGCTGTTCATAAAAAACTGCTATATTTGCATCCCATTAAGAAAGAGAGGTGTCCGAGTGGTTGAAGGAGCACGCCTGGAAAGTGTGTATACGGGAGACTGTATCGAGGGTTCGAATCCCTTCCTCTCTGCAAGAAAGAAAAACCCGCTATATTAGCGGTTTTTTTTGTTTTAACACATTTGAGCGTTTTTCTTACTCATTCATTATAAGTCTTTCAAGGTTCGAATCCCCTGACTTTTGAAGTTGCGGGTTTAAATGGTATAGCTTTGTTGCGACTGCTAAATAAGTGTTACCACGATTGCCGACTTTAGTTGTTGCAAAAAGTTGATTTTAAGATGTTAATAATGGTAATTATTTTACATTTGGGATTAAAAGATAAATATGAAACTAAATTTATTTCCTTTCGTTCTGCTTGTTGTTTTACCCCAGCTATCATCTGGACAAATTTTGGAAACATTTGAGTCGGTAACTCAGACTACTGTTAATGTAAGACCCACAACATTTACCAGTAATGGACAATCATTTACAACCACATCTGATAATTGTGCGACAGGAGGCATTTTCGGGGGTGTGGCTTCCGGGACAACAATATGCTAATTGCAATGGCACAAACTCCACGAATTCTACAAATAGTTATTATGGAGTAGGAACAACTTGCACCGGAACGGGCAACTGTACAGACTATTCTGCTAAATTTATCGACAACGGTTTGGTACCCCCTGCGGTGGCAACAGCGGGTCATGTGTACGGCTTGCAAACAACTAATGGCGCTCTGTTTACTGTTAAATCTATTTTCATCTACCTGTCTACTGATAATGGTAACAATCCATCTGGCGCCGGAGGTTTAACTATTACAGGGAAGCGTGCAGGTAATACCGTATTTACCTATATAAAGACTACAGGTTTTGCAACTGATTTCACCAACAATAGCGGCTTTACATTTATCGACTTTTCGTCAGGCACTAATTACAGCAATGCTAATATCGATCAATTACTCATCCAAAGCCCCAATGCGAACTACGTGGCTCTAGATAATTTTAAATGGGGCGCAAGCATTCCTTTGCCATTAGGACTTTTGTCATTTGACCTGAAGAAAAACGGTAGTGCAGTCTATTTAAATTGGAATACATCTTCAGATGCAGCTAT
Organism: Taibaiella sp. KBW10; assembly: GCF_003852495.1. GTDB lineage: Bacteria > Bacteroidota > Bacteroidia > Chitinophagales > Chitinophagaceae > Edaphocola. The sequence goes on from NZ_QAJI01000003.1 coordinate 770,874, forward strand.
TATGGATTATCAAATTGAAAGAAGTGCTGACGGCACGTCATTTTCTCGTTTGGGCAATATGTCAGTGAATAATTCGGGCAACTATCAATTTCCAGATTTAAATCCACTTACCGGTGATAATTTTTATAGATTGGCTATTACGTCAAAAGATGGCAATGTGGCCTATTCTGAGGTTAAACGCATATTTGTGTCTGCCAAAGAAAAGGCTAACAATCTGATTTATCCGAATCCGACAACAGGTATATTATATGCAAAAGTTCCGGGAGCAGCTGTCTGGAATCTTCAAATAACTGATGTAACTGGCAGAATGGTATTTAATGCTAAATGCTCTGCTCAAGCCAATAGTCTAAGCATCGGATCTTTGCAAAACAGCATTTATTACTACAAATTGAGCGATGCAAACACAGGAGTTATACTGGAAGAGGGAAAAATTAATAAATTATAATCTCATACCCAAATAAAATCCCATTATCTGCGTCAAGCTAAACGGTAGGTTTGTTGAATATTATTTACGTCAACCATGTATCAATATCTTGCCACTTCTCGAAGGAAAGCCACCAAAATGGCTTTCTTTTTTATATACCGGATGAAAATATTAAAAACATTCGGGCAGTTTATCCCTCAATGTAATGAACCTTAAAAAGCTATGCTTCATGTAGAAAGATTGATTGGTAAAAAAGCTATTTAAGTGCTGCGTTATCATTTAGAGCACGAACCCAAGGATACTATTTCCAATTGGCTGGAAGCTTGATAATTATAGATTATCGAATGACATGATTTCTATCATATGGCATTTTGAATTTCAACCAAATCATTCATCAATCGGTTCGAACTTTGACACATTCTCTCTGCTGAAACGATCAGTTAAAAATTATAAAAGCCTGCAAATGATACATTTGAAGGCTTTTCCTATTATTTTTACCAATACTGATTTACATGCATTTGAATCGAAACCAGAATGCAACAGATAATATTACTGGGTAAGTAATCGCGATGGAAGCGCCAATGATAAACAGGAAAATAAATAACGACTTCACTAAAAAGTAAAGTGAAAATGAACGCAGCATCATCAAATCATTAAACCGAAATAGATCTTTAATGATCTCGGGGAAACCCATTTTTATAAAATAGCGACATGAATAAGAAAAAAGTACTCGTATCAGGCGCCAGTATTGCCGGCCCTACCCTCGCCTTTTGGTTGCATCGGTTTGGCTTTGAAGTCACTGTTGTGGAACGTGCCGAAGAATTAAGGCTGGGCGGCCAAAATATAGATGTTAGAAACGAGGCTCAGAAAATAGTACAATTAATGGGCTTGGAGCATAAAATACGGGCGGCCAATACAGGTGAGCAGGGCGTCCGTTTTGTAGATGCAGCGAACCAAATTAAAGGGGAATTTCCAAAAGGGGATGTTGATTTTGGCACGGCAGAACTCGAAATCCTGCGTGGCGACCTTGCAAAGATTCTCTATGAAGCCACCCATGAAAATGTAGCATATATTTTTGGAGACCAGATTACGGATTTGGATGATCAGGATAGCCAGGTTACGGTTACCTTTAAAAAGGCTGCCCCTCGCTCATTCGATCTTGTGATTGCCGCTGATGGCATACGGTCTACAACCAGGACATTGATGTTTGGAACCGAACCCAAAATCAAATATATCGGTGTATACTGTTCTTATCTCACGATTCCCCGAATAGAATCAGATACGGATTGGGCCTACTGGTATAATGCTCCCGGATCCAGGGTCATTAACCTGCGACCGGACAACCAGGGCACAACAAGGGCTTCCTTTTCTTTTCTGTCGCCGGACAATGGATATGAAAAGCTTGATGTAACGGAGCAGAAAGCAATGTTGAAACAGAAATTTGCTGATGCCGGTTGGCAAGCACCCCGGATTTTAGCGGCTTTGGAAGACAGCAAAGATGTATACTTAGATGGTATTAGCCAGGTAAACGCGCCACATTGGACAAAGGGAAGGTGTGCCATGGTTGGCGATGCGGCCTATTGCCCCACGCCGATGACCGGAATGGGTACAAGCCTTTCCATCATTGGCGCATATATACTTGCGGGGGAATTGTCGAGAAATGCAAATCATGAAGAAGCATTTACAGCTTATGAAAAGCTGCTGCGCCCTTTTGTTGAGGACATTCAGAATCTGCCTCCAGGTGTGCCTTGGATAGCGCATCCGAAAACAAAGTTTGGCATCGCGCTCTTCAATACGGTTATTGGCATCGCATCCAGTAAGCTCGTGAAAAAGATTACGAAGCGCTTCAGCGCAAAAGAAAAAAAGGAACCAAAGGAGCAGATTAAATTACCAAACTATGCTGAATGATAAAGATTCCATATTGCCATATTAAAACCCTAAGCTATGCGTTAAAGGTCTTTGCCCTGATTCGGTTGAATATGGCAAGATATAGGCGGCCATAATCACAAATTCACCCTTTAGGGTTATTGTCGAGTATGTATTTATGTTGCACCTTTGTATTGTACATGAGGGTTCAGAAGCCATACTGCCTACACCTATGAAAACTACGTAGCAGGAAAACTTTTGAATGACCAGCCCGGCTCCATTGAGCCGGGTTTTTGTTTGCAGCAGCCAAGAGAGATGCGGCTTACAGCATTATACGAGCATCGTATTTCGGATGCACGATCATAAAAAAATATTTCCCGGATTCCTTTTCATCGGACAAAACGAACTGATAGGTATCTTTCTTACAGATTTTATATTTAGTCCCTTTGCTTTTATAGTTCGAAATTGTAAAGCCTTTTTTCTTCAACTCATCAATACACGTTTCTACTTCACCTGTGACATGTGGTTTATAGAGTTTAACTGCAATTGGTGTACGCTCTTTGCCCTCAAATACAAAGAAGAATATTTTGTCTGTACGCCATTTGAACATATATGTTTTCAGCCCCAATTCATTCGTATGCTCCATGGCTACCGCACCAAAACGCGTCATCACGCTTTCGACATTTTCGGTTGTTAGGCTTTCCGACATATGTGCTATCGTTTCGAGCCGGTCGTCGTCAAATTTGTTTTGGCTAAAGCCGCTTAAGCCGGTAGACAAAAAAAGGAGGACTAAAAAAATCTGTTGTAGGATAGATTTATACATGGGTATAGTATTTGCGTTTTCATTTATTGTAAGAGCTCCCAAAGTTATATTCATGTTTATACTGCTCAATATTGCCAAAGGCGGTATTGAAAAAGAATAAATTCAGTACATCAGGATATACATTATACAAGACAAACTCATAAGGGTATTCTTGATGATGATACGTTACCATCATTGGTTCATCTGTAAAAGTATTGGTATGTAGTATGCTGTCTTTAAATCCTTTTTCGCGCAATTCCTTGATGACCGGTTCGAGGTTTGCCGCATAGCGCACCGGAAGATCCATCCTGATATATACTAATTTTTTGTTTGCAGCATAACAGAAGCCGAATGCTACTTCCTGAGGCGTATCGAAAGCCAACATATGATTGCCCTTTTCGTCTTTTACATTTGACTTTAGGGTCATGCCACTAGTCTTCATTAGGGCAACGATGTTGTCATAATCGGACTGGAATGCCATATTCTCGAATACGTTCAAAACGGAATTTTCGAGGCCCATTTGTGCAAAGCAATTAATACTTGCACTGCAGAAGACAAGGATCAAAAGGAATTGCTGCCCTATTTTTTTGTATCGATGTATCATATTAGTTCGTGGTTTATTTTATGGAGAGATAGGGTTATTGGCCGATGAATCCTCTATTGCTATGGCTTTTTGTTATAATCCATAGCAGCCTTTTTTGCCGCATTTATCTTTACCGTATCCGGTTGTACACAACCCATATCTCGTTGCATAGCTGCAATCGCTTTTGCTCTGGCCTGCGCTTCCGGGGATACTGTATCTTTAGCTGAATGAGATGTGGATTGTACACTTTGGTACCGTACCCTTCCCGCAGAAATTTGCGCATACAATTCAGGGGAAAAAGCCCCGGACAAGGCACTTGCATAACTTAGGTATTTTATATAAACTCTCATAGCCCAATGAAGCTTTGGTACAACCTTTTAACAAAGGTAGCATGAGCCCGCGCGCGATGCAATACCCCAAAAGGAGTATTTTTCTGAAAAATACTATTGGAAAGTGCGCAACATTATTCATCCGATAAATCGGAATAATATTATGCCGGTCAGCAGGCACCAATAAAGGAGACATTAAATCAAACCTTGCAGAACGCAGGTTTTAATGAGTTGGGCGGTATTTTTACAATCCGTTTTGCTAAGAATATTTTTACGATGTTTCTTTACTGTCAGATCACTGATAAAAAGCTTTTCCGCTATTTCCATGCTACTTAAGCCTTCTGCAATATTTTTGATAATATCTATTTCTCTTTTCGAAAACAGAGCGGGTACATGATCAGGCTCGTCAATACTTAAATTCATGTATGAGGGCTCGCCGTGTAAACCGATCAAAGAAACCTTATAATTGCAGGTATTACTCAGATGATCTATTCGGGTGTTAATGATCAGCGATTTTCCATAGCCATTATGTTCATCTTGAGTTAGCATGAGCGCCTGATGGTTAAACAAAACATAGGTTCCGTTTTTTAACCTTGCTCTGTAATTATAGCTGATTTTATAGCTCAGGAGCTTCTCCCGGCCTACTTTTTCAAAGAAGAACTTGGTTAAAAAATCTTCTGCTTTAATCACAAAACCAATATCATCCGGATGGATTGCACTGAGTATATCGTTAAGCGAAATATTTTCCCGATCGAAGTCATGCAGTTCATATATCGAATCACTGATATTAGAAAGAGACATGTCATAGAAGTCGATGATAAAAAAAGAAAACGGACCGGTAGAAACAATCGAATTCGTCAATTCATTAAAAGATATTTGATGACGATCCGTTCCGTGTACCGCCCTGTTGGTCGACCAGACATTATGCAGTTCTTTTATCTCAGGTTTCATGGAGACATATTTCCCGAAAGGTAAGCGTTAAAGTTGTAAAAACCGATCTTTTCACGATAGGATAATGAGGAGGTTAAACAGAAAAATAGGACAACCCCGGCTTTCAGGCCGGGGTTGTCTCAGGAAAGCATCTTACTCCCCTTGGTAACACGGAAAAATGTGGTACCCGCTTAGTTTATTGTGCTCTGTCGATACGGATTTTTTGTAAATAAACATTGACATCCGTTTCAAATGAAATATCCACTTTATCCGCGCTTGTAAACGGCTTGTTCTCGTTATCATAGAAGATTACTTTATCCAGATCTCTTTCTTTACCCGGAAGAAAAACCGCATTAGCATGTTCTCCCCAAGACATATCCAAGATTGCAATTTGGCTATTCGGATCGCCGGGTGTTGTATAGACATAAACGGTTTGCGGTCTATTGGTATAAACGGTTAATGGCGGTGTATACGTCAAATAGCCTGTTATGGTATAGCGCTTGCCTTCTTTACTTTTATCTGCCTTTAGCGCATCTACAGCCGTTTTGGTAGATTCAATAGGTGTTCCTTTTTCACGCTTGTTGCTAAATAAAGAACAAGAGGTAATGGTGAGTAGAGAAACGGCACTCAGCACCAGCATTAGTTTTTTCATATAGATGTATTTATGGATGAGGAATGGATATTAATATTTTATCATGGGTACAATTTTGAGGATCAAATTAAGCCTTTTTTACGATTTAAGCCCGTTGTTGTGTATTATTTTACAAAATCCTGATGCAATTATTAGGCTGTCCTGTTCTGTAAATCAGTTGAATGGCTGATCGACTCCGCTTTCCTGCATCATATTTTCACTCCTCTTTTAAAGTAAAAAAAGAACTTTTGATGCATCCAGAGGACTGTATAAAAATCAATCAAAACAGATATAATAAAGGGCTGTCAATCATGACAACCCTTTATTATATTCTTTATTAGATGATTAATCTTTAATTACTTTATGTACCGTACCATCGGCAAATTTGAGTAAATAAGTACCTGCACTCAGGTTACTGATATCCAGTTTCGTTTGTGCCGCACTTAGGGTCATATTTTTTATCTGCTCTCCATAGCTAGTGTATAAGCTGACCTCACTGTGTAGTAAAGACAGGTCATTCAACCGGATATGGATCGCTTCTTTTCCCGGATTAGGGTATACATAAACAGGTGTGGCAGACCATTCCATTTGTACTTTAACGACCTTACTATATTCCTGTTTGCCATCAAAGTCTTTTTGATTTAGGCGATACAGGTTTTGCCCCTTAAGTGGTGATATGTCTGTGTAAGCATAAGGGGTACTTTGGGTACTAGCGCCCATACCTTTTACAAAATCGAGGGCAGTCCATTCCTTTCCGTCTGTAGACCTTTCGACCTCAAAACCGGCATTGTTTTTTTCTGTCGCTGTAATCCAGTTCAGAACAACCGCATTGTTGAGGGGTGTTGCCGTAAAAGACGATAGGCTCACTGGTAGTGGCGCCGCAATTGTAAAAACGGGATTGGCTCCGGGAAACTGCGTTCCTCCCGGACTTAAATTATAGGTAGTCGTCTCATCACCCAGCCAATTGCCCGTAGCCACAATCTCACCTAACAGGACAGACTTAGAACCAGTACGGACGCCATTATAAACCATATTGTCGTAATGTGGATTACTGGGGGTTGGTACAGATGATGTCACACCCGTCAATGCAATCGCATTTACCCCGTTTGTCAGCCCAACAGGTAAATGAGAGCCGGCAGCAGTTGCCGCAGTTGTCGTTAAAGGCAACCAAGTGTAGGTTGGACTAGAAGGAGCGGCCCAGTTAGCAAAGCCAAAAATCCATGTTGAGGGTGTACCGGCATTAGCACCCTGGTAAATAAACCAGTTATCACCGCCTTGTGCTATCGCAGGTAAACTCCATCCGGTTGCGGATACTGTACCCGGTAAACCCGTTATGGTTGTCAATCCACCTGAGACTGCAATCCCGACTTTAAATACCGTACCCGCTGCTATAGAAGTCGTAGTGGTCCAGGTAATAACACCTTCCGAAGCATTGATGGTGGTTCCATTATTGCCATCATTACCCCATCTGCTGTTATTCGCATCCCAGAAGTAATCTGATATATAAATTCTTGTTCCGCTGGGAATGGTTTTAAGGGCGACCAATGCCAACTCATCCGGATCGGCAGGGACCACTGTATTCAAATCAGAATTGACACCTATGATCGCAATGTCTCCGGCAGATAAGGCTTGTGCCTGCAACTCCGTAGTGTTTGCCATAAATAATCCGGTTATCAATGTGGCGCCTGCCCATTTCAATCGTGTTTTTGTCATTTTGTTTTATGGTTTTATAGATAAGGGTTAAGGGGTGTTGGTTTTTATAATTAATGATCTAGAATGAACTTCAAAATATCCAGAATTTAATGAGGCAGACAAAGCCTATGGCTACAATTCGAGAAATGACAGCAGTCCATAGTTACCCGTAGTCCTTGTTATTCATTTGTTATTGAGCGCAAATGTATTAAATAATATTTGATATTTAACACATTTATATTGAACTATTTTTGCTTATTATTAGAAATGATAAAAAAACATAAGGGGGAGGTGCTATAAAGTGCTGCCGATAATTAAAGCCCTGCACATAGGCGCAAAAGCGATCATAAACATCCATCCGCAACCCGTATCAAACCAGTGTATAGGCCATTTATGCCGGGGTTTACGTAATTTTATTAGGTAATGAATACTCTTTTATGAAAGCACAGGTGCCTGAAAACCTGTATTGTGTTTATGATACCATAAACCTTATTGAACGTAAGTATGACCAACTCCTTTCCATAAAGGAGCTGGAAGCGGTTTCGCATTACTCCTACCGGAATATACAGCGGATTTTTAAATATAGTTGCGGAGAAACAATAGGCGCTTACCAAAAAAGACTTCGGCTGGAGCATGCTTATAAATTGATGCTCTACACTAAAGAAAGCCTCAGCGCAATTGCCCTTGAAGTCGGGTTTGCCAACCTGGCTTCTTTCTCCAAAGCATTTAAGCAACACTTCCATATATCACCCAAACAGGCAAAAGTCCAAAAAGCACTTTTATATGCCAAAGCCGGACTGCTCCCGATACAGGCGGAGCAAATCCTCAAGCCAAAGATCATCTACCGCGAAACCACCACCGTTTACTATGAAAGCGCCGATACCTATTATGCGAATGAGGAGATAGAATTATTATGGCAAAAATTCATGTCTTATGAATTTCCACTTACCGAAACCGCTTATTTCGGTTTGATTGCCGATGAACCTTTGATTAGGGAAGCCCTGACATGCCGTTATGATGCCTGCGCTACCCAAGCTCCGAAGCATCGGCAACTTCCTTCAAAAACCATAATGGGTGGACGATACGCCCAATTTATGCATACGGGTACTTACGAGACGATAGAGGATACCTATAAGAAAATTTACGCCGGCTGGATTTTGGATACAGATCTCGAATTTAGCCATAGCCCCATTATTGAACAATATATCAGGCATGCGGACAACACCGACAACGAAGAAGATCAACTAACCGCCATCTTACTGCCACTGAAGTAAACTTGTCCATTCCGGACAAGTTTATGCGTTTGTATCCATTTAATTTTGTCTTGAAAAAGACATTTCAATCATGTACAAAATGAATATAATCTTCATGCTCTTATCTGCTACCCTTTTATCTTGTACCAAAGATACACCGCAACAAATCCCTGACCCTTCCGCGGAAGGCATCGTTTATACCATGCCGGAAGAATCTGCTCCACATGAAGGAACATGGCTGCAATGGCCACATCAATACCAATATGGCCTGCAATATCGAAACCGTCTGGATGCCACTTGGATTGCCATGACGGGCGCATTGGTACACAGTGAACGGGTGCACCTGATTGCCTATAATGAAGCAGAAAAGACCCGGATCATTAATTTGCTGCAAGGGGCTGCCATTCCTTTGACCAATGTGGATTTTAAGGTGTATCCGACCGATGATGTATGGATAAGAGACAATGGCCCCATTTATGTAAAAGATAAAAACGGACAGCTCTTTATTCAGGATTGGGGTTTTAATGCCTGGGGCGACAAGGCCGCTTATGATCATTGTAATGCAATACCGGCAAAAATCGCGGCAGATATGCAGTTGCAAAAGGTAGACCTTAATGATGTTATGATTAATGAAGGCGGAAGTATTGAGATAGATGGACAGGGTACTTTAATGGCCTGTAAAAGTTCTGTTTTAAACAAGAACAGAAATCCGGGCATGACACAGCAACAGGCAGAAGGCGTATTCACGAAATATTTAGGAGTTACCAAATTCATCTGGCTTGAAGGCCGGGCCGGGCTGGAGATCACAGATATGCATATAGACGGCTTTGCAAGATTCGCTAATGCGGCAACTATTATCACTATGAGTGCAGTTGATTTAGCGTATTGGGAGGTACCCCAAAAAGATATTGAAACCTTATATGCCGCCACAAATGGGAAAGGAGAAGCGTATCAATTCGTTACCCTCCCTTTAAGCCGAAACGAGGTACACACCACTTATGGAAAGAATCTCGGAAAAGGGTCTTATATCAATTATTATATTGCGAATAACCGTGTTCTGGTACCGAATTACAATGATCCCAACGATGCTATTGCGAATGCCATGATACAACGATTATATCCGGACAAAAAGGTTGTGGGCATTGATTGCCGCGATTTGTTTGCAAATGGGGGCATGATACATTGTGTGACGCAACAACAGCCGCGTTAAGGGAAGAAAGGTTGCCATGTGCAGCCTTTCTTTTTGCGTACGTCTCAATAATGAAGAATGCGTTTCAAAATTATGAATGATAATTTTTTTCTAACTTTAACATTCTTAATATAAATTAAATGCAACAATCTATGCATATAGTGAAACAAAAGGCAGTACAATTTTTAGTATTTTTGCTCCTCTTCTCGCCGGGCTTCAATGCCTCTGCACAATCTATAAATACCGCAGAATGGGTATGGGCAAAACACTATGGTGGTGCTGAAGAGCAGATCACCCATAGGATCAAGGCAGATGCCTCCGGAAATGTATATTCTTTCCTGCAAACCAGCAATGCTCAGGTCATTGCTCAAAACGATACCCTTACTGCAGGACCATACATGAGTGGCGGCGGATTTGCCTTGCTGAAGCATAATAGAAACGGGCAATTACTTTTTTCAAAAAGAATCGTATTAGGCACACTACAAAACGCCGTTTCGACTTATCCGCTCTATGCCGGAGACATGGCTGTCGACGGCAATGAAAATATTTATGTTACTGGTATGTTTACCGGACCTACCTTAAAAATAGGCCAAAATGACTCTATTGTAGTTCCCGTAAGCCAGGCAAATTTTTATAAGCAGTTTATTGTAAAGCTTAATAGTGCCGGTACCGTCGTTTGGAAAAAATATGGGCAGGTTACCGGTATTGCCGGCAGCCAGGGCAGCCCCGCAGCGACACACCTTTCGGTAGATAAAGATGGTGATGTCTACATTTTCTCCCAGTTTTCGGGATACGGAGGCACGATGTATGGCTTTGATAATTTTTATTTACAGGCAACAGAGCAAAGCGGCAGCAACTTCTATATTGCTAAATTCAGCAGCCAGAACGGCCAGACGCAATGGTTAAAAAACGGATTTACCGGCAGCACGACCTCTGTAGAGGGGCTCTCTGTAGACAAGGATAAAAATCTGTATCTCGCGATGCGCGGAAGTGGATTGGACCTTAACGGTACCTTCTATACCATACCCAATGTGAGCGGTGTTGCAGGGAGAATATTATTAAAGCTTAATGCCTCCGGCAGCTTTGTATGGGTGAAGGGCATGAATGCGGGACCGCGGTTTAGAGACATCACAAACGACAAATCGGGCAATGTTTATATAACGGGCAATTTTTATGATACACTGAAGGTGTCGTCACCAAACGATTATATTATCAACAACCATTACAGCAGCTCCAGTCCTAATGCGGGCTTTATACTCAGCTATACGCCAGCGGGTATTTTGAGATGGAGCAGGGTGTTTTATGCAATGGGTGTTGCAGATGCTTCTTCGGCGATTGCAGTTGACGAGAACCTGAACAGTTATGTTACCATGGAGAACTATGGTACAGTATACACCGGAAATGATACTATTCCCGTCAATACGATCCATACACCTATGGTCTGTGTCCTAAAACTGGATTCTTCAGGTGCAATAGCGGGCCATAAAAATACAGGGTACACGATATCGGCCTCTTCAAGGTCTTTTACTACCGCCGTTGATCTGGCCGGAAATGTATATACCGGCGGTGAATTCCGTACGGAACCAACTAACCCACTCACTACATTTAATATCGGGAACAGCTCTTTTCATGCTATTGAGGCACAGGATGCCTTTATTGCGAAACTGAAGGTGGCGCCTCTGGTATCTTTTGATACGATAAGCAAAACGGTATGGTGCCCCTCAGACTCTGTTAAGGTACCCTTCCGTTATAACAACACGCTGTTCTCTTCCGCTACTAACTTCGCCTTAGAATTGTCCTCGGTTACGGGTAGTTTCAGTACGCCATCATTTGTCACTACGCTTCCTTTTTCCAATACTGGATTGGACACTTTTAAATTTGTATTACCCTCGTCGCTGGCTGCAGGAAGTACTTATAAATTGCGGATAAAAGCGGCGCTGCCAAATGCCACTACGCTGCCTTATGATACGACGGTAACGATTGCCTCCTTACCTCCCGTTCCGGTAATCACCCAGGCTGCAGGTCTGCTATCTTGTTCGCTTACCGGTTATACTTATCAATGGTACAAAGACAATGCCCTCCTTCCTGGTGCTACGGGCCAGACCTATGCCCCGACCGCTTCCGGGACTTATAAAGTAAAAGTAAGTAATGCAGCAGGTTGCTTTAATATGTCGACAGGCTTCCTATACAGTGCTACAGGCATTAAAGAATCAATAGGAGCAGATGAGGTTGATATATTTCCTAATCCGGTTTTAACCTACCTGACCATAAACATTAAGCGCAATATGAACCATGCATCGTACACCATCAGTGATGTGCAGGGAAGAATATTAAATAAAGGATCGCTCCAATCAGGTAAAAACAAAGTGTATGTAAAAGATTTATCTGCCGGCATCTATTGGCTCAAAATACAGAATGATACACGATCTGCGATCTACAAAGTGATTCGCCAAGATTAATAAACCTACTGTATTGTACATCTTTATAAAAGGGAAACGCTGCTATACACAATTGCAGCGTCTCCCTTTTTGCATGATACAACTCCGTTTCACTAAAAGGATTCTATATCCTTACAGTGCGCGGTTTATTTTATCACAGATCTTTATAACTTACGGTCATCGCACCCAATACACCGATACCGCCGCTTACATTGGTATAGAGTGCCGTGGGCTCTGCAAAAGGATTGCCCCCCGTATCTTCCAGTGTTTGAACAGACTTGAAAAAGCGATAGTAAGACTCACTAATATGGGAGACGGCTATTGTATTGCCTCCGGCCCGGTAAGTCTCTTCATCGAGTTGCATTGTAAGGGTTATTTTTGCCAGTTGGTCTTTTTCATCGGTTGTAAAATACCGGGAATACGGATCATAATTAGGATCTGAAGATGCCAGGATACTGGTCCTGTAAAAATTGTTTTGCCCTTTGAAATCAACGATGGTAGTTTTGATTTTGTAAAAGGCATTATTTTGTGAGGAACTGTACGGGCCATCTGCGGTAAAGGTAAAATCGGCTGGGCTTTCCGGCACGGTAGTGGTGGCTTCCAGAGAAAAATGATCCCCATTTTTTGCACGTACGGTATAGGTTTTCCCCTGCTGTACGGGCATTTCAGTCCGGGGAAGGAAGAAGATGACCATAGTAGGTGTTTCGCTAAGAAAACGTAAGGATTTCACAATGCCATTTGACTCGATTGTGATCTGGGCATTTTTCAAGGCGTCGATGCTGATCTCTTTTTTATTTTTGGAAATACCGGAGGCAACAGACAGGCTAATAGTGACCGTATCTGCATCAGGATTTAAAAAACCTTGCATGATCGCTATATCATCTGTTTTTGCCAATGGGATATTATGCACTTCTTTTCTGCAACTACTGATTGTAAATATACAAAGGAGGGCTAAGGTCAGTTTTGAAAGATAGGATTGTATCGGCATGGATTAGCTGAATTTGAATGAATAAGTAATAGAGGGAATAAAAGGAAAAATAGTGTACTTATATAGGTTTTTATCCGTGCTAAAATCTGCCTGTTCTATTGCATAGAAGAATGGGTTTTGCCGGTTATAAATATTATAGAAACTAATCTCCCAGGTGCGGGTACCTTTTTTCTTTTGTTTCATAAACTGGATTCCGATATCCATTCTATGATAGGCTTCGGTTCGGTAATCATTTTTATTGCTATACAAATTAAGGATGTATTCTGATCCGTTGCTCAGGTTGCCATTTGTTGGAATAGAGCCGAGTACCCTTGCTTCATGCCGTGGCAGCGCTACCGGATTGCCGGTGGCAAAAGTAAATAATGCATTCAGCCGTATTCCTTTACTGATCTCATAAAAACCTACAAGATTGAGGTCATGCCTCCGGTCATATCTTGGATAAAACCAGGCCCCGTTATTGATCTCTTCAAATTTAAATTTGGTCCAGGAAAGGGTATAAGAAAGCCATCCGGTAAATTTCCCTTTTTGTTTTTGGATCATTAATTCCGCACCATAACTTTTTCCGATACCGGAAGTCACATTGTCCTCGAAGGTTTTTACAGTACTGTTATTCGTAGGGTCTTCAATATTCATAAAAGAAGCACCTTCTTTATAAGTAATGATATTTTTCATATCCTTGTAGTAGCCTTCCAAAGATATATTCAGGGCCTGATCGTGCACTTTGAGGTCATGGAAAAGACCCAGGCTATATTGTTGTGCTCTTTGCGGTGCAACACGTGCCGTTGCCGGCACCCAAAGGTCTGTCGGCAGATTGATTCCGGTAGAACTGATCAGGTGCATGTACTGGTTCATGATGGTATAACTTGCTTTTACAGAAGTATTACCCTGAAGCAAATAGCGAACGGAAGATCTCGGTTCAAGATTAAAATAAGTGTTCTTACCGGAAGTAAAGGAAGAGCCCCTCAGTCCAATATTAGCCGCCAGTTTATTGTTGATCTTCCATTCGTCGTCTATATACACATTATTTTCCCAACTGATGTAATTGGTGGCGCTATTTACCTGCTTGGTTTTATTTTCAAGTGTCGTCATTACACTTGGTTTAAAAACATGCCGGGTTAGTTTATACCCTGTTTTTATCGTGTGCTTTGCACTATGGTAATAGCTAAGGTCATACTTGGCTCCGATATCATCTATCGAGGAAAGATACTCCATGATGTACGTTTCGGTACTACTGTATTTTTCTTTTAGATATACCGACATATTAAAATTGCTGTAGTTAATAGTCAGGTTGGCAAATAGTTTAGGAGAGATAACCCTGTTCCAGCGCAAGGTTCCCGTGGCATTGCCCCAGCTAAAATTCATTTTGCTTTTGCTCCCGCCGTAGGATTCATTTGTGTAAAATTTATCTCTCCCGAAGTAGCCGCTGAGATAAAGGCTGTTATTATCATCGATCTGATAATTGACTTTAGCATTCAGGTCATAGAAATAATATCCGGTAGCGCCCTGATTTTTATTTCTGAGAAAGGGCTGGGCGATAATATCTGCATATGTCCTGCGACCCGATATTAAGAAAGAAGCCTTGTTTTTTATGATAGGCCCTTCCAGCGTTGCTCTTGAAGATAAAAGGCCGATGCCATACTCTCCTTTTACATGTTGTTTATCTCCTTCCTTCATGGTGATATTGAGCACCGAAGACAGGCGTTCGCCATACTTGGCCGGATAACCACCCTTAATCAGTTCCACTCCTTTCAAGGCATCTCCATTAAATACCGAGAAGAAGCCAAAGAGATGACTGGCATTATACACAACGGCATCATCAAGGATAATCAGGTTTTGGTCGGTACCACCGCCTCTCACATTAAAGCCGCTACTACCCTCCTGGCCTTTTTGTACGCCGGGTAATAATTTAATGACTTTAAAAACATCTTTTTCACCGAGTAGTGCAGGTGTATTTTTGATTTGCTCTATACCGAGCTGATGGCTGCCCATCCGTATACTTTCCACATTTCCGGACTGGCCCGTTACCAGCACCTCTTCTAAAGTATTTTGGGGTGCGATGCTGAAATCAAGTTTTTGATCTGCTTTCAAATTCAGGCTAAAGGTTTTATCATTGATATAGCCGGGAAAATAAACCTGTAACTCATAATTGCCTGGCGGCAGGCTTAGCGAATAAAATCCGTACTCATTGGTATTGACAAATGTTTCGCTGCCTTTTACCGTAACAATTGCTCCCGGAAGGGTTTCCTGAGAATTCTTTTCTTTTACAAAGCCACTTAGGGTAAGTTTATTTTGTGCTGCAAGATCGCCCGATAGCGCAGCCATCCCCATAATAGACAGGGTTGTCATGATGCTTTTCATAAATGATAGATATGCTTTAAATCGTAGAATTGTGGAATACTTAACGAATAACGGCAGTTTCTTTCACTTTATTTTACACCTAAATGGAATTAAATAAAAAGGAGTCCCGAATAGTATCGCGACTCCTGTCTATTGTTACCAACTATACAGCACGTTTATTGTTTGACAATGGTGCTCCCTTTCTCTGTTCCATTCTGATAATATATCTTTAAGAGGTATACACCTGCGGCAATATCGGTCATATCGATATACTTTATTGTCGCAGCTTTCGACAGAAAAATAATTTTCCCGCCAGCATCCAGTAGTTGTACCCTTTTTATATTTTGACCATCGACATCCGCGAGGGTTATGCTAGTCTGTACGGGATTCGGATAGATGACCAACTCATTATTCCCTTCAAGCCACAGGGATTGTACCGCGCTATAGGCTTTTGCACCATCCATATCCTGCTGGAAGATCTGATAATAATTACGGCCTTTAAGGGCTTGCATATCATAAACCTCATACTGTAAAGTATTTTGACTGTTACCGCCGAAGGCCAGGCTAGGTACAAATTGCAGCTGTTGCCACTGCCGGCCATCAACACTATGCAGGACACCAAAACCTTTATTGTTTTGCTCTGATAAGGTATGCCAGTTCAACACCGCTCTAGCCCCTTCTGCCCGGACACTTAATCCGCTCATATGAACCGGAAGCGGTATGCTCCGCATAATAGTTACTGTATCCCGAGTAGCATGACAGGCATCTGTAAAAATCGTCCAGACATAGCTGTTGGTCCCCATACTCAGGTTATGCACTATTGTAGTCGGGCTGTTTATATGCGCAAACGTTCCGGTACCCATAATCGTGGTCCAATAACCCAATCCATTGATCGGCATATTAGCTGCAAGATTAAAGCTATCGACCGTAACCGACTGATCGGTACCGGCGACAGATAAGGTCGGAACAACATTTTCCCGATAATCCGGAATGCCATTAGCGTCGCTATCCTGCAGCGGGGCAGCCGTACCGCCATTATTTGTATCATAGCTGTTATCAAGCCCATTACCATCTGCATCGATGCCGGATAGCGCAAAGTCTGCGATACAATCACGGTTAGCATCATTACCCTCAATCTGGTCGCTATTGCCGTCATTGTCCGAATCAAGGTCGCGATAATCGGGTGTACCATCATTATCCGTATCTACTGCAATCAGTGCGATACCTCCGGTACTCAAATCAAAAGCATTGTCGAGGCCATCATTATTGTTATCCAGGCCCAAAGGAGCAATAAAACCTACAGAAGCCTGTATCTCACGAAGATCCGGTATCCCGTCATTATCGCTATCGGCATCCCGGAATCCCGGATGACCATCACCATCTATGTCCTGTAAGGCACTGTAGGCATTACAATAAGAAATTTCGCCGATCCCCAAATCTTGTGTACCCAGGTTGACGACATCTGCATTTTTATAAATAAACTGTATGGAGTCTACCATATCAGGCAGGTGCACAGATATGGTTCCATTCATTTCGTTATTGTTCATGGGGAGCAAGCCTACAAAAGTATTATTGCCGGCATACATATTAAAATTGCCCGATCCGATCGTCAGATTCGCTGCTGTTATAGGATAGATTTGTTTACAGTAATACGCATTTACCCGGACATTATCCTGAAATTGACCGGCACCTAAGTCAATATCCTGTAGTTTAAAGCGAAGGTTATGTACCGGCGAACTGAATTTCAAGCTTACAATTGAAGAATCGGAAGCGGTATTTACATCCTGGCTTATTTTGATTTCCGGTCCGGCCACTGCATCAAAGTTTTCAGCAATCCCAAAATCGGCAACACCTGCTCCGGAAGTGCTCTGGCTAGAAAGGGACATCGTTACACCAGCGGTAACTGGTATGCTTAGGGAGGCATCTGCGATCGCGCTCAGACTTACTGATTCCGGACTATTGCAGAGTATTAGTTCTTTACTATTGGGTAAACCATCGCCATCCATATCGTTGTCTGATTCATCTACAACACCATCCCCGTCTATATCTATAACAGGTGTATAATAATAGACCCTTATTCTTACCTGGTCAATATAGGAGACAACAGTAGGTAATAATAAGCCGGCTGCACGGGACTGTATGCCTATCGCAACGCCAAAACCATTATTACTTACTTCAAAGCCGCTAAGGGTCGTTCCCCAGAGATCCGAATTTGTGCCATAGGTAAATGCAGTTTCGGAGGTAGGCCAGTTTACGCCTGCATTGGCATGGTTCGTACCCACTACCTGATTATTCTTTAGTAAGCGGATATCAAGATCACGTGTATAGTTGGAGCCACTGTTGTCTGAAGACGCTTTTCGAATCTCCACCTGCACCCCGCATATCTGTGCATTGCGCGGCAAATCAAAACCCAGGTTACGCAAGACCAGGAAGTTTGAGTTCCGTACCGTACCACCGATCAGGAGTGCGGCGTTGGACATGGTCGCATAACTATTGTTATCGGTAAGGGCATTGCCAGGATTACTCCAGGCCTCTGCTCCTGTTGTGGCCAGATTAAGTCCCACTGCCGGATTTGCATAGCCCACCGCTACGCCGGGGCACTGTGCCTTCAGTATACCGGGGATAAGAAGCAAGAGCAGGCCGAATACAAATTTTAATGGAGCTCGGAGTATGGTAGTAATAGTAGAAAAAAGGTTCATAAATTATCATTTAAAAAGGCATGAATCGCTGGTTATAAGCTCATTATACCATAATTTGGTGCAAGATAGCCGATAATATCATATTTTATACAATATATTTTTCATTTCAGTACAGTACATTATAATAAATCGGGAACCGGGATGGTAGATTGCCCAAGTCCCATTTTTTATAATATCGTGATAAGCTTGTTCCTTACCTTCTATTAAAAAAGCAAGCCCTTTTCTTGTTTCGCTCAGGGGAGGCTAAAAGTGCATTAGGCCCCTTGGTATACTATAAACAGTTGCCTCGGCAGCAATACTGCATTTTCTTATCTTCGCTTTATGAAACCCGTACTCACTTTTCTTTTATTGACGATTGTACATATCTGCAGCGCGCAAAAAATAATGATCCCTTACCGGTCGGGGCAACTGTTTGGCCTTAGCGATGAGCAAGGAAAAATGATCCTTAGCCCTCAATATGAATGGCTGCAATGGATGCAGGGGAGTTGGTTTCTCAGCAGTAAACAAATAGCAGTGAGGGACTCGGTCGAAGCTTCTTCCGGAAAATTTTTCGTTCGAAATATAACGGTCACCCAAACCGGGCTTATTCATAATGGGGAAGAAATCCTAAAGGAAGAACCCTTTGATTATTACGAAATCGTCGCTCAGAAATGTATTGTAGCAGTCTTCAAGGGCACCGGCAAGCCGCTGACAGGCGAGCAATTCAAAAAATATGGCCAGCAAAGAAAATCGTTCAGCCTTTTTAACCTGGAGGGTAAAAATTTATATCCCGAAAGTTTTAAGCGTATAGAAAATGTAGATACCGCCGGAGTGAGCAGTAAAGATAAAAAAGCGGCCCGCTATCTTTTGTTTGTCGCCATGCATTTTGACAATAGCTATAGCATGTTTGTATTTGATACGGACCAACAAAAAATAAGTGACTGGCTAGTGAAGAATGCCTTAAAAATTGCGTCAGATGTAAAGCAACCTTCCGGAAAAACGCTTCCGTTTATCGTAACGGATAAACAAGGTATGCGCAGTGCAAAAATACTGGATTACAGTACCGGTAAATTTATACTACACTCCGGTGGGACCCTCAACCCTCCTCCGGAAAAGGAAAAGCGCATCGAAAGAGTAGAGATCAGTGAAGTGGATGCCGGTGTATATGCAGAAGTGGCTGCTCCCAATATGATAGATGAGAAAGGCTCGGGCAAAGCACCTGAATTTATACCTTATCATATCCTGATCAAAGACACCTTATATTATTTAAAGAATCATGACAAGAAGTATCCTGTACGATTGTCTAAAGGAGGTACCGTAATACTCACTGTGCCCCGCGGGATGACACAATACCAACCGGTAATCGTAAAAAATGAAAATCGCTTTTACATTGTGAAGGAGGATAAGCCGGGTGCTGTCGCTTACGACTCGCTCGTTTATTTTGGTACTGATTTCTTAGCATGGAAAACGATAAACGGGCAAACCAAAGCCGGTCTTATCAACGCAAATGATTCCGTCCTTGTGCCGCTGCAATATGATTCGATTTATGCCGGCATAAAATTGTTCAACCTGAAAGATAAGAATCCCGCGGGCAAACCAAATTACCAGATTGTATTGAGAGAAGCGGATTCAAAATATGATTATGGCAATACCTATCCTTATAAAAGAACACCGACCAACACCTTAACCGTTTTTAAAGGGGGCAAGTGTGGTGTAATTACAATCAAGGGTGATACGATTATCCCTATCCGATATGATTTGATTGCTCAAAACGATTTAGCCCACAGCAAACCAAAAGTGGATGATTTTTTATTGTTGAAGCAAAATGGTTTTTATGGGATAGCCAGCCTAAAATACAGCAGCGAACAGAAGCGGCAGGAACTATCCTTTATTGCGGCACCGGCATTTGAATACATACCGGCATTCTATTATCCCGATTATTTCGGCGTAAAAGGGTATAAACTCATCGGTTTATACAATGAGCAAATGGAGTTCAAAGGATATGCATCTGAAAAAGGAATGCCCTTCTATAAAGATTAGATAAGGCGAGACAGCAATAAAGGAGCATATACCTTATGCATCCGTTCAGCGCTAACCTTTCCCTTTCTCTCATAAAATCCATGAATACAATACACATGGTATCCGTATATTAAAATGGCCTTGTCCCTAGATCTATGGACAAAGCCATTTTAATAAGAATCGTAATAT
>NZ_QAJI01000004.1:0-4007 GCF_003852495.1 Taibaiella sp. KBW10
TCTGGTCCGGTGCTACTTTAGCAGCTTTACCTACGTCGTCCATTAATAATGTAACCGGCACTTGGTCGCCAGCTTTAAACAACACGGGAACGACTACTTATACGTTTACCCCAACAGCCGGTCAATGTGCAAGTACGGCAACAATGACGATTGCCGTTAATAATAATATACTGCCAACGTTTACACAAGTTGCTGCAATCTGTTCCGGTGCTACTTTAGCAGCTTTACCGACCAGTTCTACAAATAATATAACGGGTACCTGGTCGCCAGCTTTAAACAACACGGCAACTACTACTTATACATTTACCCCAACAGCCGGTCAATGTGCAAGTACGGCAACAATGACGATTGCCGTTAATAATAATACACTGCCAACGTTTACACAAGTAGCGGCAATTTGCTCTGGTGCTACTTTAGCTGCTTTACCTACGACTTCTATTAATAATATAACGGGTACCTGGTCACCAGCTTTAAACAACACTGTAACGACCACCTATATCTTCACGCCAACAGTCGGTCAATGTGCAAGTACTGCAACGATGACCATCGCGGTTAATAATAATACGCTGCCAACATTTACACAAGTAGCGGCAATTTGCTCTGGTGCTACTTTAGCTGCTTTACCAACAACTTCAAATAATAGTATTACAGGAATCTGGTCACCAGCTTTGAATAATACCACGACGACTACTTATACCTTTACCCCAACAGCCGGTCAGTGTGCGAGTACTGCAACGATGACCATCGCGGTAAATAATAATACCTTACCAACATTCACACAAGTCGCGGCAATTTGTGCCGGTGGAACTTTGTCCGCCTTACCGACTACTTCCAATAATAGTATTACAGGTACCTGGTCTCCTGCATTGAATAATACCGCTACGACTACTTATACGTTTACCCCAACAGCCGGTCAATGTGCGAGTGTTGCAACTATGACCATTACGGTAAATCCGAGTGTAGACCCAACGTTTACACAAGTAGCGGCAATTTGCTCTGGTGCTACTTTGGCTGCTTTACCAACGACTTCTAATAACAGTATAACAGGAACCTGGTCGCCTGCATTGAACAATACAGCGACGACTACTTATACCTTCACACCAACAGCCGGTCAATGTGCGAGTACAGCTACGATGACTATTGCGGTTAATAATAATACCTTACCAACATTTACACAAGTTGCTGCAATCTGTTCGGGCGCTACTTTAGCGGCTTTACCAACTACCTCTACTAATAGTATAACGGGAACCTGGTCACCGGCATTGAACAACGCGGTAACGACCACTTATACCTTTACCCCAACAGCTGGTCAGTGTGCAAGCACCGCAACGATGACGATTACGGTAAATCCGAGTGTAGACCCAACGTTTACACAAGTTGCGGCTATCTGTTCCGGTGCTACTTTAGCTGCTTTACCTACGACGTCCATTAATAATGTAACCGGTACTTGGTCACCGGCTTTGAATAATACTACGACTACCACTTATACCTTTACCCCAACAGCCGGTCAGTGTGCGAGTACGGCAACGATGACCATCGCCGTAAATAATAATACCTTACCAACCTTTACAAGTGTAGATCCGATTTGTAGCGGTGGCAACTTAAATGCTTTGCCTACGACGTCTACAAATAACATAACGGGAACCTGGTCTCCGGCAATAGATAACACCACCACCACGACCTATACCTTTACCCCAACTGCTGGTCAATGTGCGAGTGTTGCAACGATGACCATTACGGTAAATCCAAGCGTGACGCCAACGTTTACACAAGTTGCGGCTATCTGTTCGGGCGCTACTTTAGCGGCTTTACCAACTAGTTCTACAAATAATATAACGGGTACCTGGTCACCAGCTATAAACAACACGACAACGACTACTTATACCTTCACGCCAACGGCCGGTCAGTGCGCGAGTACGGCAACGATGACCATCGCCGTAAATAATAATACCTTACCAACCTTTACGAGTGTAGATCCGATTTGTAGTGGCGGCAACCTAAGTGCATTGCCTACGACTTCTACTAACAATATTACCGGCACTTGGTCGCCAGCTTTAAACAACACGGCTACGACTACTTATACGTTTACCCCAACTGCTGGTCAATGTGCGATTGTTGCAACGATGACCATTACTGTAAATCCAAGTGTAACGCCAACGTTTACACAAGTCGCTGCAATCTGTTCTGGTGCTACTTTAGCGGCTTTACCAACAACCTCTACTAATAGTATTACAGGTACCTGGTCTCCTGCTTTGAATAATACGGCGACGACTACTTATACGTTTACGCCAACGGCCGGTCAATGTGCAAGTGTTGCTACGATGACTATTGCGGTTAATAATAATACGCTGCCTACGTTTACACAAGTAGCGGCAATTTGCTCTGGTGCTACTTTAGCTGCTTTACCAACGACGTCTAATAACAGTATAACGGGAACTTGGTCGCCTGCATTGAATAATACCGCTACGACAACGTATACCTTCACGCCAACGGCCGGTCAGTGCGCGAGTACCGCTACAATGACCATTGCTGTTAATAATAATACCTTACCAACGTTTACACAAGTAGCGGCAATTTGCTCTGGTGCTACTTTAGTGGCTTTACCAACGACTTCCAATAATAGTATTACAGGAACCTGGTCACCGGCTTTGAATAATACCGCTACGACGACCTATACCTTCACGCCAACGGCCGGTCAGTGTGCGAGTACCGCTACCATGACGATTACGGTGAATCCCAGTATCACCCCAACGTTTACACAAGTCGCTGCAATTTGTGCCGGTGGAACTTTGGCAGCTTTACCTACGACTTCTACTAACAATATTACCGGTACTTGGTCACCTGCTTTGAATAATACGGCGACGACTACTTATACCTTTACCCCAACGGCTGGTCAGTGTGCAAGTACCGCTACGATGACGATTACGGTGAATCCAAGTGTTACGCCAACATTTACACAAGTCGCGGCAATTTGTACGGGTGGGACTTTAGCTGCTTTACCAACAACTTCCAATAATAGTATTACAGGTACCTGGTCACCGGCATTGAACAACACGGCGACTACTACTTATACGTTTACCCCAACGGTTGGTCAGTGCGCAAGCACGACAACGATGACTATTGCCGTTAATAATAATACGCTGCCAACGTTTACACAAGTTGCGGCTATCTGTTCCGGCGCTACTTTAGCTGCTTTACCAACGACTTCTACTAATAGTATAACGGGTACTTGGTCGCCTGCATTGAATAATACCGCTACGACAACGTATACCTTCACGCCAACGGCCGGTCAGTGCGCTAGTGTTGCAACGATGACCATCGCGGTAAATAATAATACCTTACCAACGTTTACACAAGTCGCTGCAATCTGTTCTGGTGCTACTTTAGCTGCCTTACCAACTAGTTCTACAAATAATATCACCGGTACTTGGTCACCGGCTTTGAACAATACAGCGACTACTACTTATACGTTTACACCAACAGCTGGTCAGTGTGCAAGTACGACAACGATGACTATTGCGGTTAATAATAATACGCTGCCAACGTTTACACAAGTTGCGGCTATCTGTTCCGGCGCTACTTTAGCTGCTTTACCAACGACGTCTAATAACAGTATAACGGGTACTTGGTCACCTGCATTGAATAATACAGCGACGACTACTTATACGTTTACCCCAACAGCTGGTCAGTGCGCTAGTGTTGCAACGATGACCATCGCGGTAAATAATAATACCTTACCAACGTTTACACAAGTAGCGGCAATTTGCTCTGGTGCTACTTTAGTGGCTTTACCAACGACTTCCAATAATAGTATTACAGGAACCTGGTCACCGGTTTTGAATAATACCGCTACGACGACCTATACCTTCACGCCAACGGTTGGACAATGCGCGAATACGGCTGCCATGACGATTACGGTGAATCCCAGTATCACCCCAACGTTTACACAAGTCGCTGCAATTTGTGCCGGTGGAACTTTGTCCGGCTTACCGACTACTTCAAATAAT